>DASZQI010000001.1:0-156405 GCA_035549735.1 Polyangiaceae bacterium
CCTACCCACACCCCTGGGCATCTGGGGGCGATCGGTTTCGACGTGGGGACTGAAGGAAAGTCTGCGTGCGGTGGCGCCTGGTCCACCTTACAAAACGGGCCGTATATCTGCGAACGACAACGCAATCGCTCTCGCGGCCTAAGAAACCGTGAAGCTGTCCAACCGTGAGATTGTCTTGGTAACGGAAGGGCATAAACCACTAAGGCTGGCTCGTGCAGTGCGCCTCTGGCTGCCCGGGTAAGAAACTCAGAGACTAGGTCGTAGCCGAATCTGCGAACCCAGCCGCCCAGGGACATGAGCGGCTACGCACGTGAACGAAGGCTTTTTGGACGCCTTGCGGACCCGGGTTCAATTCCCGGCGCCTCCACAATAGTTTCGGATAGTTAGACGAGCCTGGCAACGGTTGTGGCAACACTTCGGACCGTTGACCAGGCGGTTTAGCACCGGCAAAAGGGTCGGATGCATCACCTCGCGGGGCGGTGCACCCGGCGCTTTCTGTGGTCGCAGTTGCGGCGACGGTTGCGTGGGTTGGTTGGCCGTTCGTCGCCTCATTGGAAGCGTCGGCGGGTAGCTGCGGAGCGGTCTTCGCGGGCGCGGTTGGAGCGGCCGCGAGCGGATGCACCTCGCCCGCATCGACCTCGAAGCTCAGCGGTAGCAGGGCTTCGCAGAGCGGCGTCCAGCCCCAGTGGTTGTAGTAGTCGACCATCTCCCCGCGCTTGTTGTGCGTGATGGCCTCGATCGCGTCGGTGCGCGGCGTGCCACGACGCGCGAAGGTGATGAACGTGTGCCGCGTCGAATGTAGCGAGTGGTTCGTCACGCCAGCCTCGACGCAGGCCTTCCGCCAAAGCTTGTAGGCGCTCGAGCGCGTGTGGTTGTGGCTCGAATTGGTACGCAGCGGGAACATGAAGTCGTCCGCCTGGGGCTTGCGGCAATGCACGAGCTCCCAGCCCTTTGACCACCACCAAGTCAGGGTCTTCGCGAGGTCAGGATGCACCGGGATCACGCGCGGCCTGCTGTCGCCGCCCTCCTCGGTGTCGTCGCCCTTGAGCGGTTGGTCGTTGTACTGGGTCGTGCAAAGGAGCGCGCCGAGCGGCCTGCTGTCGCGGATCCAGTCGCGCCAACGCCGTCCACAGACCTCGCCCTCGCGCATGCCCGTGTAGAACGCGACCCAAATAAAGGCGCGCCGCGAAACGTCGATCTGCTCGGAGAGCAATGCCGCGACCTCGGCCCCGGTGTACGGCGCTCGCGGCTTGCCCCGTCGCTTCAGCGTCTTGCGCGGCAGCACGCACGGATTGCCGGGGATGATCTCGTTGAATTGAGCATCCCCGAACATCGTGCGAATCGTGCCGAGAATGTTCGCGATGCTCTTCTCGACGAGCGCGCGTTTGGTCACCTCTTTTTCGATGCGGGTCTTCGCACGCAGCTCCTTCACGAGCTGAACGAAGTGCAGAGGTCGCGCGTCCTCCATTTTCAGCTCGTTGAACCACTCG
Source organism: Polyangiaceae bacterium (assembly GCA_035549735.1). Taxonomy (GTDB): domain Bacteria; phylum Myxococcota_A; class Polyangia; order Polyangiales; family Polyangiaceae; genus PMG-095. The sequence goes on from DASZQI010000001.1 coordinate 1,491, forward strand.
ATCGATAGCGCGTGGCGCTCGACCTGCGTGCGCTCGCTCTCCGCGTTCCGGTTGTTCCGACGATCGAAGAACCGCTCCGCGTATGCGCCGATCGTAATGCCTCCCGTGCGAGCCTCCGGCGGGACGTACGTGCCCGCCTTCACCTCGCGCTTGCGCCGCGCCTCGAGCCGCTCCGCTTCGCGGCGATCCGTGCCCGCAGTCTCCCAGTACTGCTTGCCCTTCCAGCGAATGGCCACGCGGAAGACAAGCTTGTTCTTGATCTTACGCGGTACGACGGCCATTCGATCTCCTCTCGCACCACGCGATAACCTCGGAACGACTGAAGCGCCAGAGCTTCCCAAGGCGGAACGCCGGCAGGCCCTCGCGCTCGATCAGCGCCACGACGTGCGGCTCGCTGCACCTCAAGAGGCGCGCGACTTCCGAGCGCTTCATGATCTCAGAATCGCTCACCTTACGCATCGTGCCGCTCCCCTGTTCCACCCGCTCTTCGCTGCCCAGACCGATCGCCGCGTCGTTCTCCACGCCCGTTCGCGGTCGCTTTGGCATCGGTGGATCCCCAGCCATCAAAGCACTTGTCGGTATTATGCTCGGGGATATAATCACGGCAACCTGAATCTCATTCCCAAGATCATTTCCTTTACGCCTTTTCTCAATGACCAAGAACGCTCACCTAAGCGACCAGCAAAACGAGCGTCTCCGAGCGCTCGTAAAGGACGAGCTCTGCCCGCGGGTTCCACGGCAGCTTCACTTGGCCCGATTGCTGGGCATGGCACAGGGCAACCTCTCCAAGTTCCTCGACGGCCAGGTCGGCGCTGGCGCTGCACTCGCCCTGCGCGTTGCCTTCCTCCTGAATCGGACGGTTGAAGATGTACTCGGAGCCAGCAGCGCCCCCCAGTTCGTCGACGATCAAGAGCGTCGCTACCCGAGCCGCATCCTCGCCGCCCGCGCGGCATACCTCGACGGCGTACCGCTTCAGCAGATTCGCGCCGTGCTCGCCTCTTCCCTTCGCTACGACGGCGACCCTGGCTCGGAATGGTGGCTCAAGATGATGAACGATAGGCAGTTTGCGAAACGGGGGAATAAGAAGGACACCACCTGGGCGTTGGAGCGCGTGCGTCCAAACTGGCCCAAAGCTACCAACGAACAGGGTGTCAAAGGCGGCAAGCCGCGCTAGGCTTTGCCCGCAATCGGTGTGTGTGTCCGCGGGCGGTTTGGGCGCTGGCGCGGCGGCGAGCGTCTGATTTTCTCCGAAGCGGGCGGCAAGGCTTCCCCGCAACGGAAGGAGTCGGCCACTCAACAGTGTCGGCGGGGAGCGCATGGAGGCTTTCGTCGAGAACTCGGTCGAGGAACTGTTTGGGCGGGCGAGGCTCGCTCCGGGGGAGCCCTGCGGCGCGGTCAGACTCGCCACCGCGATCCTCGGCCAAGGCTGTATCCAGATCGTGCCGCGCCGGACGCTGCCAGGGAACAGCGCACTCGAATGGGACGGGGCGAAATCCGTCATCCGCATTCGCGAGGGGCTCAACGAGCGCCAGCTGAACCACGCCACTGCGCACGAGCTCGGCGAGTGGCACCTCCGCCAACGTGGCTACCACCAGCCCGACTCCGAGGAGCTCGTCGGCCGCATTACCGCCGCCGTCTGCGTGCCGAGTGTCGCCTTCAACGCGGCTCGCCGAACCGTCGGCGACGGCATCCCAGCACTCAGCCGCGCCTTCGTCGTGTCCGAAAGCCTGATGGCGCTCAGAATCGCCGAGTGTCTCGGCCTCGCGACCGCACTCATCACGCGCCGCCGAGTCCGCACGCGCGGCCAATCCCGCGATTGGCCTTCGACGCCAGAAGGCTGGAACGAGCTGCTCGAGCGAGCCCATTCCAGCGGCCTGGTCGTTCAGCGGATCAGAGATGCGAGGGGACGGGTGGTCCTCTGCGCCCGCTGACCCGCTCCGCATCCCGATGCCTATCCTTCGTCGGCCGCGCTCGGAGGCGGCTCGCAGGCGTCGCGAATGTCTGCGATGCACTCGAGGCGGTCAGCCTTGCTCGCAAGGCCGGCTGCGCTCGCCAGCACACCCGTCGTGTGCGTCTTCACGATGGCGGCCACCTGGCGCAGCTCTTCGGGTCCGGCCGTGGCGAGCAGCTGGCCCACGCTGTCCCCCAGCGCCGCGGCCACAAGCCGCACATTCTCCGCGCCCGAGTACAGCTCCCCCACTGCCTTCCGCACTTGATGATGGATCGAGTCCGTGTTCAGCGATAGCGTCGCGTTCGTCATGGAAGCTAATCCCTTCCGTGGCCAGGGGTCCGGCTGTTTCCGCAGCGCGGGCCCCACCTCAGTTGTTACTTTTTGGGTTTCGATCGTTTGGGTTTCGTCCCTTGCTCGATTCCGACCCCCAGCTGCTCGGCATACGCCCGCACCGCGCGCCTCACGATGTCCGAGCGCTTGAGCCGTTCGAATTGCTCAAGTGCCTCGAGAATCGCGAGATCTTCGGGCGGGAATTTGACGCAGACGGTGGTCAGGTCGACCATGGGATGGAAAACATTGTATTACCTGATTTTCCATGACGCAAGCTTGTTCCGCACTCCCCAAGCGCAGAGCAAGCGTACCCCGACATAGCCGCATACTCGTGATGCGCTTCGAGAATCAGGTGACCCAGGCGTGCGGCACCGACGGAAAAATGTCGAGCCGCATGCTCGGGTGTTGCCGCCCCTGGTAAACCTTGGCGCGGTTCGACACGAACCCCAACCGTTCGTAGAACGCAACCGACTGAGGATAAGCGTCCACCGTGAGCAACCGACACCCAACCCGCTGAGCCGTATCCAAAGCGAGCGCCAGTGCAATCTGAACTAGGGCCGCGCCGGCACCGGAGTGAGTCGCGCGAAAGGACTCCGCAACACCGAGCCGCGCGATCTTCAGAGCCGGCACCCCCGGATGATCGTGCGAGCTGAGCGACAGGCGCTTGCGCTCCTTCGTCTCGAGCACCACCGCGTCTGCGAGCATCGACATATAGCCCACCAGTGTCGTGTCGAAGAACGCCAGGTAGGTGTGAACGACGCGATGGCCCTGCAAGCGCAGCGCGTCGGAACGCAGAAAGTCGTCCAGATCGGGCTCCCCGCACGAGAACGAAGCGAGGACCGCTGAGTCCGCAGCGCCGAGCGACCGTACCTTCAGCTGATCGGCGCTGACCTTATTCCGCGGCGGCGCGCTCATCGCCGTTCACTAGCACCTTGGCGAGCAGCTTCCGTGCAGCGGCAATACGGCGCTCCGCTTCCTCCGGCGAGCAGACGTCTTCGAGCTGCTCAAGCAAGCGCTCGGCGTCTTCGCCTTCAAGTACGGGGGTGGGCTCGATTGGCCGTGCCATTGCGAGTAAGGATAGCGCTAGGAGCCGGTCCGCACAAGCTTGCCGCGTGACGCCGGAGCGGCACTGCGAGAGGTCGGTCGGGCCTAGTCCTGGCCCGCCTTCGACCAAAAGAGCATTGCACTGTCAGCATCAGGGTGAGGAGAAGACTTCGAACGCGGCAAGGTGCGTCTCGCTCAGGTATACCTCGGTGGACGCCAGCAGCTCGAGTTGCTGACGACTGACTCGCCTTTGGGACAGACCGGGTTGGGCTATCGCAATCGAGAACGATGGTCGGAGCGCACGCGCTCTATCCTGCAACGAAAGCAAGACGCGCGCATCGCCACGCGCGAACCCGGTGGAGCCTGCTCGAGCCCGCTTCCTCTCACGGCGAGCAAGATGCTCGAGCATGAGCGAAAAGCTCTGACCCCAACGCGCTGATTTCTGAGCTTGCCCGCAAACTTCGTAGAGATCGTCGATGCGGGCCGCTGGCTTTCCAGTGGCCGAGTACTTGCAGTGGACAAGTAGCACCCTGAGCTCGTGCTCTGTCGCCGCAATCGCCACCACGTCAGCTATCTCACCGCTTCCATCGTCGTCCAAGATGATTCGCCACTCGGGTTCAGCACGAAGGTGTTCGATCACGCGAGCCTGAATGGAAGCAGGATCCTTGTCTGGTCCCTGACTTTCCTTACGCAGATCGGTGCCCGTCCAGTCGAGAGCGACGATCCTTGTCACGTCGAAAGGCGCGAGCTGCCTATTCGGTCTGAGCAGCGTGCTCGGGTGCACGATCAGAGCGTCGCCCTCGAGGTGAAACGTCAAACCAACTTGGCGAAAAAAAGTACTGAGTGGCACTGACTCGCGCGATCTCTTCATGTTGGCGTCGGCTCCGATCGCTGCGTACGCGATGCCCGCTTCTGTGAAGGTCGCCTCGTAGCGCACTGTCCAGCTTGGAGTACTCACGTCGAATGCGACCGCGCCGGTTGTGCCAAAGGTCTTGATCTGCAGATCCGCATCCACGATCGGCCACTCAGAGCCACCCAGCTCGACTCTTGTCTCCTCGGTCGTGCTTTGAAAGAGCTCCCACGGCCACTCCACGGCGAGGAACACCAATGCAGGGCGAGCGTCGACTGATTCAGGTCGAATGAAGCTCCGGAGAATCGAATCGATATTAATACTGCTATTCAACAGCTTCCCCCCGATGTGATCGCACCACCCGACCCAATGCCGCAGGGACCTGGCAATTCGGTAGCTCCAGATCCTGCCCTTGAGAGAAGCGCCTATGCTCACGCGCGTGCCGTTCTCGAAACCAGACGCAAAAATATTCGTTTGGGTCTTCGTCACCTGCTCCGTCACAGGAAAGCCAACGCTGACGTCGGCGCCCACATGCATGGAGAAACGTCGCGCGTGGCTGCGGCTGTCTAGCACCCCGACGTTTGTGGGCACGAGTCGACTGATGCCAGACATAGCCCGGTAGACGGCTTCACCCTTGATCCTCGCAACCGACTCGCCGCTAACCTTCTTCGCGAGTAGTTCGTGATGACCGTCAGTGTTCGAACTGTTGATATACAGCAGTTTCTGCTTTTCGTCCCAATACAGGACGTAAAGATCGTAGCTCACTTCCGTGAGGTCAGGAGCCGCTCCCCAGCGAACGGGACTGGTATTCCTAGTTATGAACCATGCGACCCTGTCTCGCTGGTTGACGGAAATATCTCCGAGGATTTGCCCTTCTTTGAACGCAGCATGCACGGCGTTTATCCGCCACGTGCGCGCGTTCGTCCTGTACACGACGGCGCTCATCTTCGGTTCAAGCATGTGGGGCGATAGGCTGTCCGAACGCTTGGAGAACGCTCGGTCGAACTCGTCTACTTCCTGCTCTTCCGCGACCGCTTGCTCCGACAGGTTGCGGATGACCTTGTTCCAGTCCGCGTCCTCTCTGTAGAGCTCGTGCAGCCTCGTATCGTACGACGAGTTGGGCCGCCCGACCACGACAGTTGCAGGTCCCAGCGTGCTGTGTCCCCTGGCGAACCTCCCCACAAACTGGAGCGTTACCCCGAGGCTCTTGTGTGCATCGTGAATAGCGGCGATCTTGAGCTGCGGCAAGTCGAACCCTTCGCCCAACATGTCCACGCACACGACGACTCGACTAGATCTCTTCCTGATTGCTGCCAGCGCCTCGTGACGGGCGCGACCCGTGGAATTGCTATGGAGCACAACAGCCGCAAATTCAGGCGCCAATTTGCTGTAAAGCGCGAGCAGTTCTTCGGCGCGTCCAATGCGTTGTACGCGTGCCATGACGATGTGGTCGAACCCTTGCTGAAGATCAGAACGTAGACGATTGACCGCCGTCGTCGCGATCGCCGCATCGGTGTCGCCTGCACCCAATACCGAAATGTAGTCGATCGTCGAAAAATATCCCTGCCGCTGGGCTTCGCGGAGTGGGAATGCGTAGATTGTCTTCCCCTTCAAATGACGACCATCCTCGCGAAATGGCGTCGCAGTAAATTGCACGACGCGGCGCCCCGAGAATTGATCTCGGATGGACTGCCACGTCCTCGCACCAAGGTGATGTGCCTCGTCAACAAAAAGGTGGGTGAAGGTTTCGAGGAATTCTCCCTGGGCGGCGCCGCTCGATGCGCCCAGGGCATTCGGCGTCGTGACGACGACGTTGCATCCTTGCGCAAAAGACCGCGCCGAATTTCGAGATGCTAGGCCGTGCTTCAGCTGCCCGACGATCGGTCTGAGTGCTTGTGGCGCGATGACCTGGAACTCTTGCAGAACACCGTAACTCTCGAATTTCCTCGCCAACTGGTCGCGTAGCGCGTCGGAGGGAACGAGCACAAGAAGACGCGCAATCCGTTGGTGCGCATAGACAGCCAGCATTGTTTCGGTCTTGCCCGTGCCCGTTGGCATAACGACCGTTGCTGGCTCTTGTGGATCGGTGGTCCAGTAGCCCAGGATGGTGTGGAGGGCACCGATCTGGGGGTCGCGCAGACCGACCTGATTGTTACTCGAGCCCTCTTCGCGAAATTCAAACCCGTCCTTCAGTGAAGTGAGGACGTCCTCGGGCCGGCTGCGCGAGCGGTCGCCAATCCAGGCGCAGCCTTCAATGTCGGCCAGGACGCGATAGTTCGCGAGCAACGCCCGTGGGGGTACGAACAGGGCGCGCTCATTCGGACGCGATTTTCGTTCGCGGACTACTCGAAAAACCTCCCCAGAGCGCGTCGTGAAAGTGGAAGGGCTGCCGCTCGCGGCGAGCTTCACACTCTCTGCAGGAACAAGGAGCTGGCGGGCATAGTTGCCATCGACAACTAAGTCTTCGGACCAACACGGCTTCATTACGACGGTCTCGCTTGAAGCCTCCTCCGCGGACGCCGGACCCCCGACTGCTTTGGCCATCCAGATTTCCCTGCAAGAATGCCGAACCGATCGGCAAAGATTGCACGACGGCCTCAGAAAAGTCTAGCCATTCGCTCCAGTAGACAAGCCGCGAGTGCTGGTCCCGCGGAGTGGCGAGTCACCTTTGCTTCGGCGCTCTACCCGGCGGAAAACGGCTCCAGAAATCCTCCTTCCGCCGCTTGCTCCGCAACCTTTTCGGGCACCCCGATCTCCCGCCACCGCCCCATCGCCTTCTCGTCGTAAATGCACAGAGGATGATGCGCCGGCGTCTGCCGCTTCCCCCACGGCCCACCGCTCTCCGGATCGAACCAGGTCCGGCATTGGCACTCGCTCCACGACGGGTTGTTCGCGCACTGGTGGCGCTCGATCTTGCGGAACGGTGGTGTCGCGAACTTGATTTGGGCGAGCGGGTTGACCCACGCGACAACGAAGAGGCGATCCGTGCACACGGCGACGCCGGTCTTCGCGTACGTCTTCGCGAGCCAGCGCGCGAGCTTGTGGCGCACCTCCCGGTTGATGGCCCAGGCGCGGGTGAGCGGGGTGGTGAGGCGATAGAAGGGGGTCATGCGGAGATCCCTCGATTCTCGCCGGCCAGATACTTGAGAACGGCTTCGAGGAACGGTTGGTAGACGGGGTCGATGGCCAGGCCGACTTTGCCTTGCTTCAGTCGTTGATAGCGGTCCCAGACGGCTTCCTTCTCGGTGCGGGTGCGCGAGGCGCGGCGGCCTTTGCGACCGGGGACGGCGAGCATTTGTTGGAAGAGGCGGAGCTGGGTTTCTTCGTCGGGTTCGCCGTCTTCGTTCAAGAGGGCGGCGAGGCGCATGAGGCGTTGGGCGGGGAACGCGCTCGGGGGGAGCTTCGACAGGCGCACGATCACGGCGGGCGCGAGGTTGCGCGCGAGGATCATGGCAGACGAGACGTGGCCTTGGGTGCGGCCGATGCGGGCGCCGATCTCGAGCTGGGTGAGGCCGGATTCGTAGAGGTTCAGGTATTTGCGGCCGAGCTCCCAAAGAGGCACGTCCTCGCGAAGCACGTTCTCAATGATGTTTTCGAGGGTGCCGTTCGTGCCGATCACGAAGCACGAGACGTCGTGGGTCTTGAGCCTTCCCTGTTTCGCGAGTTCGGTGAGCGCGCGGTAGCGGCGCTCGCCGGCGACGATTTCGAAGGAGCCGGCGCTGTCGGGCGGCTTGACCACCAGGTTTTGCAGGAGGCCATGCTCGGCTATGGATTCGGCGAGCTCGTGGATGCGGTGGAAGGTACGCCGCACTTGGTCGGGGTTTGGCCGCAGCTTCTCGAGCGGCACTTGAACGAGCTCGGTCATGGGCTCCTCACGTAGTAGAGCTTGCCGTCGCTGAGCTCGATGGCACCGACGCCGTCTTCCTCAGCCTTCTGTTTGCTGGATTCGATCTCCTCGGGGCTCGCTTCGCGGACGAACTTGCCGGTCTCGAGCTCGACCAGGCTTGGTGTGGGCGCGCCGTGCTCGCGCTCCCAACGTTCGCGGAACTGGCAGAGCGCATGATGCTTCCCTTGTTCGGTTCCGGCCCAGTCTTGGCAAACGCAATCGGCTGGTGCCGCAACGGGCGGCTCTGCCTGCGCGGGAATCCCGGCGGGCGGTCGCTCAGTGTCTCGGGCCGCGCCATCGGTCGTTGGCTCGACCGCTGGAGCGCTCACGGCGTCGGCGCCGAGCAGCGCGCGCTCCCGAAGCACGTCCGGGCTTCGTAGTTGCTGGGCCTCCCAGTGCGATTTGTTGGCGCAGATCGGATGGTGCTCCTGTTCCTTGCCGGCTGGCTTTTGCCATTCGCGGCAAATGCACTCGCGCGGAGAGATGGCGTGGTGGGCGCCTCGGGGCACGGACTTCTCGATCGGGATGTGGCCAGATTTGTCGGCAGCGCGCGCGGTACCCAAGATGCGGCCACTCGGTGCGCGAAGCTGGGTTTCGCCGTGGTTCTCGTAGATGCGCTGCTTGAGATCGGCGCGGGCGCCGCGGTTGCGCCAGGCGCGGAACTCTCCGTGGTTCAGGCGGTAGATGTGCATGAGTGGCTCCTCATTGTGGGTCGGGAGCGCGAGATGGAATGCGGAGCGACCGCGCGAGCTTCGTGCCCGGCGGTCGCGTTCGCGACACCCAACACGGTAACAACTGACACAAGCCGCGATTTTTCGTCAAGAAATCTTGGCGGTGCAAATTGGCTGACGCGCCGGTAATACCCAATTGGGTGGAGCTGGTTTTCTTGTCGAGTGCGTGCATGCGCGTTCACTCTGCACAGGAGAGGAGAACGTCCCATGCCGATGATGACTGAGGCGCAGGTGCAGAGCCTTGCCAACACACTCGAGGGCTACGAGTCCCGCGAGAAGAAGTTCAAGAGCGAGAAGAAGGAGCAGCACAAGAAGTGGCTCGAGCTCTTGATGGCAGGAGCGAACGTCGGCGGAGCTGCGCTCGCGGGTTTCGTGCACGGGCGGTACGAGGACGCCGACGGCAACTTCTTCATCCCGCGCACCAGCATCCCTGCCGACTTCGCGATCGGACTCGCTGGCATCGCGCTCGGGTTTTCCGAAAAGGTCGGAAAAGGCGGCGACGTGGTGTTCAATCTCTCCACGGGAGTGCTGAGCGGTGCGACCGCGATGTACTTCCGCAAGCACTCGCTCGCCGGCAAGCAGTCGGACAAGTTCTGGGCCGGGCTTCCTGAGCTGTATGGGCCGCAGACGCACAATCATCCGGCCATTGGTGCAGCCCCGGTGAACTCGGCAATGACCGACTCGGAGCTCGCCCAGGCCCTCCGCAAGGCACTGTGAGCCGCTGGCTCGGAGCCTCTTCGCTCATCTGCTCACGTTGAATCAGGCGCCCGCCCGAGGCGGCAAGGGTGCCTTCCATTCACTGAACGATTTTCAAGAACTGCACAGGAGAAACAAGCATGGCCAGCTGGGAAGAAATCATGGGTGACGACGACGACTTCGGCGATATCGGTGCCGAACTCGATCTGGTTGCCGGCATGGGCACGTCCGAGATTGTTGGCGCGGGTGACGAGGACGACGTGGGCGCGGACGAAGATCTGCTGCACGCGCTGTCGATCGGCGCGGTCCGGCGCGGCAGCCACAAACGCGCGAGCGCGCTGCGTCGCGCCGCGCAGAAGCTCACCGAGTACCGGAAGATCGATCCGGGCGCGGTCGCGATCAAGCAGCGCGAGCTCAGCAAGCGCCGGCGTTTTCCCCTAGGATTTCAGCCGACCACGGTACTTGCCGGCGCAACCAGCAACATTCCGGCGGCGCCGCAGGACATGTTTCGGCCGGAGCGGCTCGTGATCCCGTCGGACATCGCGTTCGACTTCGGCGTCCAGGACGTGAAGGTCGGCAACACCTCGCAGCTCGTGAGCGGCGGGGAGGTTCCGGCCGCGCTCTTCACCGAGGTTTCGATCGACACGCACGTTCACTTCAAAACGGCGGAGATCGGAAATCAGATCAGCGTGTCGGTGCGCAACAAGACGACCGGGGACATCGAGTTCTCGGCGGGCATCATCGGCACCGTCGTACAGGCCTGATCGGGCGGAGCACGAGAGACTCGTGGAAATTCTGGTGAACCTCGGCGAAGTCCCTCTTTTGAAGCGAAGTCGGTTCATGGGTCTTTTCATCAAACCGCTGCTCGATGCGCTGGTCACGGTGAACCGGCTCTACCTGCGCTCGCACCACGTACCGCCGCTCTACACCTCGGGGGTTCGCTACAAGCAGGAGCCGGAAGACGGAAAGCCCGAGGAATTCGCCTCGATCGCCAAGGTGCTCGAGCGTGGTTGGGGCGACTGCGACGATCTCGCGCCGTGGCGGGTTGCCGAGCTTCAGGAAGCCGGCGACGGCGCGAAGATTCGCATCACGTGGCGTCGCCGGCGCGGCGGGCGACGCCTGTATCACGTGCTCGTGCGGCGCGGCGACGGACGTATCGAGGACCCCTCCAGACTTCTAGGGATGTAGAACCATGATGGGCAAACTGATTCTTCCACTCGCGATCGGCGGCGGACTCTTGCTGTTGATGTCGTCGAGCTCGCAAGCGGCGCCCCAGGCGAGCTTCGATAGCTTGCCGACGTCGCTCAAACAGCTCGTCGTCCAAGCTCACGCAACCCAAGACCCAGGCATGTTCGAGCTCGTCGCGACGCAGCTCGACGCGCAGGGCTATCGCACGCAGGCGCAGCTCCTCCGCTCGCAAGGGCGCGACCTTCGGACCCGACAAGCAGCCGCAGCGGGCACGTCGAATTCTGCCGCGACGCCGATTCCGACGACTTCGGTCGCGGCGCAGTCTTTGCCGGCTGCATCGACGGGTTCGGTGCCGCCTTTCGTACCTACGCCCGAGACGAGCCAGGCGGGCAAGGCACTGCCGGCGGATCTCCAGAACATGGTCGCCCAGGCGCTTCAAAACGGCACGGTGCCGGTGCTGACCAGCACAGCCTTCGTGCTCGAGAAGGCCGGATTCCCAACTGCTGCCGAAGAGCTCCGAAAGCGCGCTCGTGAGGTAGCCGCCACCGTACCGGTGCCTCCTCCGCAGGACCGACCGAACGTCGCGCTCGATCCGAACATGCCACCCGACCTCGCGCTCGAGGTCGCACGTCAGCTCCAGCTGCAGGGCGATCCCAACGTGCTCGAAGCGCTCGCGCGTCAAATGCGCCAGAGAGGCTTCAACAACACCGCAGATCAGCTCGAAGCGAAAGCCAAGCAAATCCGCGTGATGCTCGACGCGGCTCACACCATGAGCAGCATCGACACAGAGATCCACTCTCCGGGTATCGCTCCCGCGCCGCCAGCTGCCGCTCCGCAACAGACCATTCCGGTGACAATCACCGCAACTCCGCCGGCGCCACTCCCGGTTCCGACCAGTCCGCAGCCACAGGCGGTGCCTGCCGAGAAATCGAAGGCACAAATCCTGGCTGAAGCCCTGGCGACCAGCCTGAACGATCTCATCGACCGCTTCGGCAGCGTACCGAAGGCTCGTTACAAGGAGGACACGGCCATGGTCCGGCGCTTCCAGACTCAGGAAGCGCTGACCAGCGACGGACTCTACGGGCCCACGTCCGCCGAGCACGTGGCTCGTTACGTGTCCGATGTGCCGCCGCCGTTCCACTGGAAGAAGGGCGCGGGCCAGAAGGATCTCAGCCGCTATCGCTCGAACATCGAGTCGATTGCGCTCGACGCCGAGCAGCTCGGCAACACCGACCGCGCCGCGCGTTTGCGGGCGAGCGCGCTCAAAGCCTCTCTCGCATGAAGGACTGCGTCCATGACGGACCACCTCTATCCAGCTTTGTCCACCTTCGAGATCATGGCGAGGCCCACAGCGAGCTCCGGCTCGTACGGCCATGGGATCGCCGGCGTCGACGACAATGTCCAGCTACGGGTCGCGCCGTCGGGCGTCAGCATTCGCGGCCGGTTCTGGCGTGAAGGCCGCTACCTGAAAGCCGTCGTTCACGTGCAGGCGGCCGGGATGTCGCCCAAGACGATTAGCGCGCAGGTGGACCTCCAGCCCATCGCGAAGGCGCTCAAGAAGCGCGGAGAACGCTTCGCGAAGGCCGGCGTGCGAGTCGGGGGCTGGCCGGGGAGCTTCATCAAAGCGGTCTCCAAGGTCGGCAAGTCGAAGCTCCTCTCCGATGTCACGAGCGCGGTTAAGAGCGTTGTGCAGAGCAAGCTGACCGGCGCGGCCGTGGGTGCCGCCGCGGTTGTGTTTCCGCCTGTCGGCGTGCCGGCCGCTGCCGCGTATGCAACGGCGAACGCTGCCATCGCGACGCTAGATCGCGCGCATCAGATCAAGAATCAGGCTCGCAACCTGCTTGTGCGTGGCACTCCAGCACAAAAAGCAGCGCTCAGCTCCCGCTCGGGGCAGATCGCCGAGGCTCTCTCGCAGGCAGCGACCGTGAAGACCAAGCTCCGCGAGATCGCCACGCGCGCACAGCACGGTGACCTGGCCGCGAAGAAGACCGCACGCATTTTCTCGCATGTCATGGCGCATCGCCGGCGCGTCCAGGAGCACGGCGTGAAGCTTCAGGGCAAGCAGATGACTCCGGGGCTGCTCGTCACCGACTTCGGACGAATCATCCCCGGCCGCTGGCTCTTTGCTGCTGCCGAGGAGCAAGGCGCGCCGCTGCTCGCCTCCACGGCCCCCACTTCGCCGCTCCTGGCCGCGGCGAAGCGAAGGGCGACGCCGCTCCTGAAGTCTTCTGCCAATCGTGGCGCCACGCCCGCGCGTGGACCCGTCCGGGCCCGCCACGCGGTGCCGAGGAAGCAGCACCGATGAAGCGCCTCCCCGAACCTCCTGATCCGACGGCCAGCGTGTACGTGCAGCCCGCACCGCACGGGATCTGGTCCGGCAACAACAACTTCGGCTTCGAGACGAAGTTCCTGCCGAATCCTGGGAACCGCGAGCGCATCATCAACTTGCCTGAGTGGGGCGAGCCCGCGGTGTGGACCGTGTCGCTCGGAATCGAGTATTCGGAAGCGGCGTGGCCCGTCGGTCCAAGCCGTGGCTTCGAGGTGGTTGCCGAGATCGCTTACGGAACAGGCGGCACGACAGAAACGGCGCTCGTCGACTGGATTCAGGGGACGACCTTCTCGGTGCCCATGAACGGGCTGTCGGTGAACGCCTTCTACAGCGTGCCGGATTCTGAATCTCCGCCGAATCGGCCCAACGATGTGTTGCTCCGGGTGCTGCTCTCGCGCGGAAGCGTGAGCACCGGTCTGCCTCCGTCCAAGTTCGCGCCGTTGCTCGATGACAGCATCTTCACCATTCTGACCGACAACACTCTCGCGACGCCCCCCGCACGGATCCCCAAGTTCGGGCGGCGATTGTTCCTGGTTCCGCTCTTGCCGACGGATGCGACCCAGCTCGCAAACGGGAACAACTACGTGCGCTTCTTCAGCGCCTTCGATGTGACTGCCACCGCATTCGCGACCGGCTCATTCAGAATCGATTCCGCGAATTTGGTGGGTGGCTTCCCGGTTCCGCCGTTCTCGAAGTACGTGACGCTCGAGAACATCGGTGGGGGCTCGGGCGGCACGGCGGCGCTCTTCAACTTCGAGCTCCAGCTATGACCGCCGAAGAGCTCACCCGTTGCTTGAATTCGCTCCCCGCTGAAGTCCGGAAAAGAATCCTTGAGGAGACAACGCCGGCCCGCGAATACGTCGCGCGCGCCGCGCGGATTCGGGAGCAGCTATGCCAACGCTTCCCCAACATGCATCCGAAGGTGCGGGCGGTCATCAGCCTGGCCGCGGCGAGGATCCTATGATTGTCCAAAATCGTCTCACTCCGCTCGCGGCTGCCGACGCAGGTCGCGCGCTTTTCGCGGCGTACGCTCAGCTCACGGGAGCTCAGCCGACCGATTCCGTCGGAGCTCTTTTGCTTTCGCAGTCCGCGCTCGAAACCGGCAATTGGCAGAAGATTCACAACTTCAACTTCGGAAACCTCAAGGCGCGCACGGACTACCCGCAGATCGTGCAATTCCGTTGCTCCGAGGTCATCGACGGCGTCGAGCGCTTCTTCGATCCACCCGACCCCCAGTGTAACTTCCGCGCCTACGCGAGCGCGACTGAAGGTGCCGTCGACTACCTGAAGGTCCTGCATGGCCAGCCGCACTGGTGGCGCGGGCTTCAAAGCGGAGATCCGAGCGTATTCGTGGATGCGCTCGCGACGCCCCCGAAGTACTTCACGGCCGACCCCGAGCGCTACAAGCGCACATTGGTTGCGCTGTACCAGCAGTTCCGCCCTTTAGCGGCGGCGGTGCTCCGAGCGCGGCTCTCCCCCGCTCCGGCAGCACCGGTTTCGCCCTCGCTGCCGCCCTCATCGCCGTTGGCATCTTCGTCGGCACCCTCCGTGCCCCAAAACGCGCCCGCTGAGCCAGCGACCGCCCCTGGAGCCCTCAGCGCGACCACTGCCATCTCCGCGCAGCCGGTTCCCGAAAGCCCGGTTCCCGGCTCACCAGCGGCCTCAGGACGCGCCCCAACCCCTCGGAGTGAGGTTCCGGTGCCCGTGGCTCCGAAGCACGGCGCTGCAGAGGTGATGGCCGACGCCGCTAAAGCCATAGCGGTCGTCGCCGACGCCGCCGAGGCCATCGTAGTCGCCGGCGGACTGAATGGCGGGGGTTCGACCTTGCCGACCTCCACGCCCGCGAGTCGTGCCGCCGCAATCGTGCGGTTGTTGCGGTGGCTCGCTCAGTTGCTCGCTTGGCTGTTTGGGGGCTTCCGGTCTTCCGGAACGAAGCCAGGGTCGAAGGTGCCATGATCTACAAGAGCGCGCTCATCGCTGCCGCCGCGGTCGCCGTCGTCGCGATTGCTACGGGCAAGAGCATCCGGCAGCAGCGCACGCTCACCCTGAACGGATTGAAATACGAAATCACCCGCTTCAGCAACGACTCGGTCGAGGTCGTGCGCGAAGACGGTCTGCGCTTCACGGTCGACCTGAAGAGCGGCGCGCCGACCCTGAGCGTCGGCACGCGCGCTCAGCTCGACGACGCCCTCAATCAACTCCGAAATACCGCTTTGACCGACGTCGGCGAGAGGGTCGTCTCGTGATCCGCGTCGGCGACCTCGGCTGCCCCGATATCGACGTCGACAACTGGCGCCTGGAAAATCGGGTGCCGCTGTTTCGCAGCAAGGTCAACCGCTGGATCTTGGTGCGCACATTGCGCGACGACCCCAGCCCGGACGATCTCAAGAACACGCTCGCCGCGACGTTCATGAAGTGGTTTTCCGGAACCACGCTCGACCCGGCGCTCACATTCCACGGCACCACGCGCAGCGCCACCGCCGATTTGATCAAGCTCGAGCGCGTCTCGAAAGAGCGCCTGTCGTTCGCTCAAACGGCACGCCGTCGCGAGGACCTTCCCGGTGTCACGCCCCGGCTTCGCACCGGCGAGTACGTTTGGCTCGAGGTGAGCTTCGCGTACCGAGGTGAACAGGCCGACATGCCCTGGCCTGTGCGCACCGGCGCTGTGGTCCAGCTTCAAAGCAGCGCCCAGTGCCCGGTCGACGCGGACTGGATTCTCGACAGCGTGGCTCAACCAACGGAGGACGCGCCGCCCGAGCTCTCGTCGAGCGGTAAGGCGTGGGAAGTCATCTCGAACACCGCCACGGACATGAGCACTGGCGCCCTGAAGCTCCTCTGGCTCCCGCTCACCGTGGTTGGCGCGGGTCTCTTACTTTTCTTACTTGCGAGGAGGGCGTGATGGCCGCACCAACCCCCGCCCTCATCAAATGGCTCACTCGCTTTCTCTCGGACCTCACTGAAGAAGGGCCGGTCACCCGCTTCGAGCTCCTCCACAAGATTGAAGGCGAGCACGCCGAGCGCCTCGAAGTCTGGCGGAACCAGAGCGACAGCCCGCGCGATCCCGAAGAATTCGGGCAAGAAATCCAAGACACAGCCGAGCGCGATCTGCAGACGCGCACCACCGGCCAGCCGCAACGCTATGTCGTGTACGTCTACCGCGGCGAGCTCACGCAGCACGAGAGCCAACACGCTTTCCTGCTCCGGCCGCCGCTTCAGCTAGCCAAGCGCGGCGAGGACTCCGAACCGCCCACCGAGAAGGGTGTGGTTGCGCACTACATGCGCCACGACGAAAACGTGCATCGCTTGCTTATGAGCGCCGGCGACAGCTTGATCGGCAAGCTCGCCACCGAAGTCGACCGGGAGCGCGGGGCGCGGCTCAAAGCCGAGGAGCTCAACTGGTCAATGTTCGAGAAGTACCAGCTCCTGCTGGACAAGGATCACGAGCGCCGCGTGGCCGAAGCCAAGGAGCTCATGAAAGCCCGCCGCATGGACGAGCTCATGGGTGTCGTCACCGCCCTGCTCCCGATCTTCGCCGCCCGCTTCATTGGCGGTCAGCAATCCCAGCCACCCGCGCAGCTCGTGCAGAGCACGGTTCCAGCGCCGCCCGAGCTCGTCGACCCCAAAGACGCCGCAGTCCGTCACTTTTTCGCCTGCCTCTCGGAGACCGAGATCTCGAGCATCCTCGGCTGCCTTGGGAGCTCGAACCAAATCGCGCTCGCCGAACTGCATCGCGCGTTCAGCGACGGCGCTCCCGGCGCAGCTGACGTGATGGTCCGCCACCTCGCCATTCGAAAGTTCCTCAAGGGCCTGAGCGAACGCGAACTCACCGCGATCTTCGCGTCGCTCTCGGAGCCGAACCGCAACCTGCTCGTCGCCCTCTACGCTGAGTATCGAAAGCTCGAGGAGGAAGAGCAATCACGCAAGCCGGAGATCTTGCGCTCCTGACCGTCACCTGGAGAACCACCATGCCGAAATCACATCGTAAAAAGTCCCACCGAGCTAAAGCCCGTCATCACACCGCGCACCAACGTCCGCGCCGCAAGAAGCGCGTCGCTGCAGGTTCGCCGGCCGCAACCAAATCTCATCACCACAAGCGTCGTCACTCGCACACTAGCGGACTGCCCGGAGAGCTGAGGAAAAAGTTCGAGCGCCCGGTCACCGTCAAGACACTGAAAGACATTGTCGCACTCCGTCGCGTCCAGCGCGGCGCGTGATCTCATCTGGCACCCAACTGGAGGAGAAACCATGACCACCAGAAAAGACCGGGTTCCGCCGACAGGACCCGTCAACGGCACCAAGGTGCAAGTAAGCATCGACCACGGCTCTGTTCCCGCACAGGGCACGCTCACATCGAGCGCGACGTTACCCCTCAAGAGCGCGCGCCTGGGCGACTCGGTCAGCGTCAATCCGGTCGGCGCCCTGCCGGACGGACTCGCAATCGCGAGCACCCGAATCTCCAGCGCCGACGCTCTCGAGCTCACCCTCGCGAACGTGACGACCGCCGCCATCGACCCGACCTCGATCATCTACGACGTTCTGATTCGCAGACTCTGAGCTGACCGCGGCGCGCCGAACACTCGCCGCCCTCGAACATTCGCCCGAGCGGCCTACGACCGCACGCGCCGACGTGCGCGCGTGGGCTTGGCGGGAGTCTGCCCGGAGGAGGATTCCATGAGCCCCGAAGCATCCGAGCTGGTCCTGTACACTGATAACGAAGAGCCCCTCTATCGTCAAAAAATGCTCATTTTCCGTGCCCTCGCGAAGAAGAAGGACCGCGGCCACTACGAGCCCAAGCTCGCGCCCAAGGCCTTCGCCGCGCTCCTGAACGCAGCTGCGAAAAAGTACGTGCGCGAGTTTGGCGGGCCTGGCGACCGCTGGAACCTCCTCTTCTCGCCCATGCACCGCCGCCACGCCGCCGTGCACTTCGCGACCGAGTTTCTCGATTGGTACGAGGTCGACTACAAGGCGAGCGCAAAACCGTCAACCCGCTCGACGTGACCCGAAGACGCGAACGATGCGAACCGGCCTCGACAGGAAGCGCCTCATGCGCGAGATCGAGCAAGATCGCCGCGCCAAGGTCGTCCGCCGCCTCACCGAGCTCGGCGTGCTGCTCAGAGCCGCGCGAACGGCACGCAAGGAGTCCATCGATCGGATCCGGCTCCAGTGCCGCGCGGCACGCGAAAAGCTACGCACGATGTGCGGCACGCGCAGAGACCGCGCCAAGCGCGAGGGCGACGAAGCCATCAAAGCGAGGCGGCGCGAGATTCACGAGGAGCGGCATCTCGAGAAGCTCCAGCGCTCTGCGGATCGGCGGCACAAGGTGGGATCGCTGAAGAAGCCGATCGGGCGCGTGCGCGACGCGCGGCGTGAACGGCAAAGCGAGTCCGACGACGAGGTGCGACACAACATTCCAGTGGGGCTCGTGAAGGTGTTCGACAAGGTGCGGCGACAGATCAAAGGATCGGACCGAAGGAGTCGCACTGAAGCATTCCTCGAATGGGCGGAGGAGAACCCTGGAGAGGTCTACGCGATCCAGGAGCGGGAGGCAGAACGCGAGCTCAAGAGGCTGGTCCGCGAACACAATCGGCAGGTCGAAGGGCAAGGGCACCACGACGTGCCTTTTTGAGATTCATGGAGCATCACAGGCCACAACCAACTCGGCCAAGTCGCTATTCGCATGGCAACCTCGACCCGTTCCACTCCAGTGAAAACTGATCGCCATCATCTTGGCTACTGGCTTTACCCTCTTCACGCCGAACTAGCGGGGACACTCAGGTCACGTTTCAACGGCCAGCGCCTAGACAAGGTGAAGCGCCGAGCGGAATTGGCCGCGGCGCAACGAGGAGCCCTCCATCATGTCTTTTTCCAAGTTCTTCATCAGCTCGGTGTTCGCCTCCGCCATGGCGATTCCGCTAGCTGCCAACGCTGACAGCGCACAGTGCGAGCTGCGCGCCAACCACGCTAGCCACGTGGCTCCGCTACGCGCGGAACAGCGCCTGGGTCGCAGCACGATCAGCAAACTGGTTGGCGCCCAGGTATTCGTGCCCGCTCGTGCGGGACTGACGGCTGAGTGGCTGCGAACCAGAGTCGAAGCCCATGCCGCGTCGATGCAGTCGAGTGCAATGCCCGGTTGCCCCCTCTCCGTCAACGGCGTTCATGTGACAGTCGCTTCCGGCGGCACAGGTTTCTGGGTGCAGCTGACAAGTAAGGACCCTTCCGCGGCCGCTGAAGTGCTGCGCCGGGCAGCGCAGATTGTGCGCTAACCTCACTTTCGGCCCGAAACGCTGGATGGTCGCCGTGCCGGCCCCCGAACCTCGCCCTCCGGGCCACAGCTCCCGCTGCGCGCGGTTCGGGTAGCCCCGATTGGCTTCCGGAGGCTCGATTGCGAAGGCATGTCACGGTTCACCGTTGAGGCGCCTACTCGCGTGAGCCGTGACCATTACCCGGAGTCTATCGTGAGTGAACAGGTCGAGCTCGACCAGCTGGTCCAGCGCCTTGCCGAGGGGGATCGATCGGCGTTCACGGCAGCCTTCCGACTGCTGTGGCCCCCCGTCCTTCGCTTGTGCCGCGGCATGCTCCGAAACGATGTGGACGCGGAGGACGCGGCGCAGCAAGCCATGGAAAAGATACTCACACGCTCCAGTGACTACGACCCGGCACGCGCAGCACTGCCGTGGGCGCTAGCGATCGCTTCCTGGGAATGTCGGACCATCCGTCGCAAGCACGCGCGAAGACGGGAGCAGCCGGAACCGATACGGGAGGGTACCTCCGAAACAGACCAGGAAGAATTGCATATTCAGCGTGAGCTCGTCGACGCCGCAGTCAATGCCATGGGTACGCTCTCGGAGACGGATCGGGAAACGCTCGTCGCGACCTTCTGGGAGGAAGCAGCGAGCGTGCAGGGGCCCACGTTGCGCAAGCGACGCGAACGGGCCGTTACACGGCTGCGCGCTGCATTCAGGAGGCTCTATGGACTCGATTGATCTCTCGCCAATCGAACGGCGTGCGCGGCGCAGTTACGAGTTGAGCCGGGCTCGCCGAGCGCTCTTGGGCGTGGTTCCGCTAATTTTCGTAGTTCTGGTCGCTGCGCTGGTAGGGCACAGGCCGGGGTCGACGCTCTTGATCGGCTCGGTGGCCGTCGTTTGGGGTGCACTGCTGCTCTGGTACGGGCGAGATGTCCGACGCGCTGTGCTGCCGGGCGTTGCCGCTGGCCTGATCCCACTTACGTTTGCGCTGTGCGCCAGACTGGTTGGACATGGCTGCACGGGTGATCAATGCGTCGCTCTGTGCGTTCCGGCGTGCGTGGTGGGCGGCCTGGCCGCAGGCATCGCCGTCGCGGCGGTCGGCCATCGAGATCGGCACGGGGTCGCGTTCTGGCTCTCGACATCCGGTCTGGCTGTCCTCACTGGCGCGATGGGGTGCGCGTGTGTCGGCTATTCTGGCGTTTTTGGCCTGGTACTGGGCTACGGCGCTGGTCTTCTCCCTTCTGCGCTTCGCGCCCTGTATTCGCGCTCCAAGCCCTGAGCGATGCCCGTTGGCTCTGCGGCCGACGGCCGTTTCACGATCGGTGTCACGCGGCGGCACGCAACGGCCTAGCACCATCGGCCATGCCGACCCGACGCGAATTGCTCGTCAACGCAAGTACTCTGGCGGCCGCTTCCGCCGCCTCGCTCTCGCAATCGAGGGTGGCTGCCGCAGCCCCACTACCCGGGCGGGCCTGGGAAGCCTCATATAGTGGCGGTAGGCCAGATGCTCGACCGCTGGCGCCAGGCGAACCGGGGCGAGACTACGCACCAACTCGGACCCCGAACGGCGCGACGCTGCCGTTCAAGATCGTCGATGGCGTGAAGGTCTACCATCTGATCGCAGGGGAGGTTTCACACGAGTTCGCGCCGGGGCTCAAGGCAAGTTGTTGGGGATACAACGGACGGGTGCATGGCCCCACGCTGGAAGCGACCGAAGGCGACCGCGTGCGAGTCTACGTGACCAATAAGCTCCCAGCTTCAACCACGGTGCACTGGCACGGCGTGTTCTTGCCGAACGGTATGGACGGGGTCGGCGGACTCACGCAGAGGGCGATTCAGCCTGGAGAGACTTTCAAATACGAGTGGACGTTTCGCCAGCACGGCACGTACATGTATCACTCGCATCACGACGAGATGACGCAGATGGCGCTCGGCTTGATGGGCATGATTGTCGTCCATCCGAGGCAGCCACCGGCGAGCTACCGGGTCGATCGCGACTTTGTCATCCTGCTCAGCGAGTGGCGGATCCGGCCGGGCACGTCACGGCCCGATCCCAATGAAATGACTGATTTCAATGTACTCACGATGAACGCACGCGTCTTTCCTGGTACGGCGCCGCTGGTC
Source organism: Polyangiaceae bacterium (assembly GCA_035549735.1). GTDB lineage: Bacteria > Myxococcota_A > Polyangia > Polyangiales > Polyangiaceae > PMG-095. Next base: position 22,865 of record DASZQI010000001.1, read on the forward strand.
TGCAAGCAAGGTGATCGCATCCGCATTCGCCTCGGCAACCTGAGTGCAATGGACCATCATCCGATTCACTTGCACGGCCACTACTTCAAAGTGGTCGAGACCGACGGCGGACCGCTGCCGGCGTCCGCTCAGTGGCCTGAAGCTTCGGTTCTGGTGCCAGTGGGCAGCACGCGAACCATCGAATTCATCGCGGACGCGCCCGGAGATTGGCCGATTCACTGTCACATGACCCATCACGTAATGAATCAGATGGGGCACGGGATCCCCAACTCAATCGGCGCGGATCTGAGAAAGCCCGACCGTCGCATTGGGCCTCTCTTGCCCGGCTACATGAGCATGGGTCAAACCGGGATGGGAGACATGGCCGAGATGGGCATGCGAGTTCCAGAAAACAGCATCCCGATGGTCGGCGGCCGCGGACCGTACGACACCATCACCATGGGCGGCATGTTTACGATCCTGAAGGTGCGAGAGGGCCTCGAGAAATACGACGACCCGGGCTGGTACTCGATGCCAAAGGGCACACAGGCACAGCTGGCGAGCGTGGAGGAACTGAATCGTGATGGCATTGAACCCTAGGAATGTGCGAGCGCTGTGTTGCGCGCTCGGCATCTTCGTACTCTTGGTCGGTTGCGCTGCAACCACGCTCGACGTCGGCGCGGGAAGCCCAGGCTACTCTGGTCAGCCGACGTCGGCGGCACCTCGCTCGCGAGTCCTTGAGCCCGATTTCGACCCAGCCAAGCTCACCCCTGGAGAACCGGCTCTTGTTCCACCGACTGCAGCGCCAAGCAGCGCGGTGGTTTACCAGTGCCCAATGCATCCCGAGGTCAAGCGCGATGCCCCGGGGCGCTGCCCAATCTGCGGCATGGATCTCAAGCCGCACGCACCGGGCCACAACGCGGAGCATTCATCGCCATGAGCGAACGGAGCATCGCACTCACACCCCTCATGCGCTCTGCTCCTTTGCTCGCGGCGCTAGCGGCGGGCGCTTGCGTGCCTGCACATGCTGGATACGCCGAGGTTCAGCGACTCGGGGTGGAACGACTCGGCGTAAAGCCCGTGTGGCACCAGGCCGAGAGCGCTCACGTCGCGACATCGAGCGAAGTGAAGAAGCTACTCGCCACACCTCTGACTGCGGACGCTGCTGTCCGCGTGGCTATTCTGAACAGCCCCAGCCTTCAGGGCTCCTTCGAAGACCTCGGCGGGGCGCGGGCAGGACTTGTCCATGCTCTCCGAGTTCCCAACCCGGTCGCCAGCGCGGCGCTGCGCTTTGACGGCTCGACGCGGCCGGAAATCGATCTGAGTGTCAGCGAGGATGTGACGGAGCTCCTATACATCGCCTCGCGCCGCGGCATCGCCCAGGCAGAACTGAACGCTGCGACCATCACCGTAGTGGGCTCGCTCTTGGCCTTAGCGTACGACGTCCGCGCGGCGTTCTACCGTCACCAAGCGGCTCGGCAGCTAGCAGAGCTCCGCGCCTCTGCCTTGTCATCGCTGAAAGCTTCGGCCGAAGTAGCTGAAAGTTTGCACACGGCCGGCAATATCACCGACCTCGATCTGTCCAATGAGCAAGCCCTGTACGAGGAAGCGCGGCTCGCCTTTGCTGGATCCGAAACTGAACTCGTAGCGAGCCGCGAGCGCCTAAGCTCCCTGATGGGCTTGTTCGGCGCGGACGCGGCATGGACGGCAGGATCGCGCCTCCCTGAGCTCCCGGCAGCCGACACAGAGTTCGAGGATCTCGAGCGCCGTTCGATCGCGAACAGCTTGGATTTGGCACTCATTCGGCACCGCTTCGAGGCCGCCGCGCGCAAAGCCAACCTCTCACGATGGCGCGGCGCGCTGCCCGAACTCAAAGCGGGCGTGTCCGCCGAGCGCCAAAGCGATTGGTCTATCGGCCCGCTCGTGGAGCTCGAGCTACCGCTCTTCTACCAGGGGCAAGGTGAAACCGGCACCGCGCTTTCCGACATGCGCCGTCAGGAACGAAACTTCGAAGACGTCGCGATCCGGCTGCGTGCAGCGGCGCGGGCGACCGCCGCTCGCCTTTCAGCGGCGCGCGGTAGCGCAGCCCACTATCGCAACGTCCTGCTTCCGCTCCGAGCCCGCATCCTCGAAGCCTCCGAAGCCGAATACAACGCGATGGGAATAGGTGTATTCCAGCTGCTCGAAGCCAAGCGCGCGCAAATCCAGGCGGGTGGCGCGTTTGTCGAGCTCCTGCGTGACTATTGGCTGGCACGCGCTGACGCCGAACAGCTCCTTGCGGGCCGCTTGCCTCGTTCCGATCTCGGTGCAGAGCAACTCGTCCGAGAGGGCGCACAGCTTGAGCGGGGGCGAGGTGGTCTCGGGCAACACTGAAGAAGATGCTCGCAGTGGGAGTGCCGCGGGATCGCGTGGCGTCGAACCTGGGGACACGGAGCGCCGTGAACCTGCTCCCGGGATCTCCGTGATAGGTCGAGCCGAGCTGTTCGGCACGCTCGAGCGTGTCCTGGGCTCCGAATCTCGAATCGTCTGGGCACCCTACGAGTCCGAGCACGGACCCGCGTCGTCGCTCGAAGGCGGCGTCGCCGTCATTGAGGTAGGATCAAACGATCGACAGACGGGCGTCCTGCCGCTTGAACTCGCCATCAAGCTCCTGCGCAGCGTAAACGTCGCAGAGCTGGTGTTCGTTATCGAGCGAGATTCTCTAGAGCCGCTGCTTCACGCTAGTAGAAGTCCGGCGGTTGATTTCGTCGTCCAGCCCGCCGTGATCGAAGAGCTGTCCTTCCGCGTTCGCAGTGCGCTGGACCGCCTCGACGCCCGACGTTGGGCGCTGCATCTCGAAGCGACGATCGAGTCACTGCGCCTTGCTACCCGCATTCGCACGGTGCCGGCCGCAACGGCGGTCTCAGATCAAGTCGACTACCGGGAAGCCATGCGCATCGCGCACGAACAGGCGGCGCGTAGCTACCTGGACTCACTGATGCGCGACGTGAAGGGCAACGTGGCGCGCGCCGCCCGGCGGGCGGGGCTCGAACGCGAAAGCCTCCATCGGCTGCTGCGCCGCCATGGCATTCGCTCAGGAACATTCAAGGCGGGTTAGGCGAGAAGACGCTGTCACTCTCCCGCGAGAACGAGCTCCCCCATCATGCCGCGCTCGGCGTGCTCGAGAATGTGGCAGTGATACATCCACCGCCCTGCGTCTCCGTATTGCACTGCGAAGCGCAAGGTCTCCTTGAGTGGCACGTTGACCGTATCCTTCCAGCCGCCGTGCTGCGTCACCACTCCGCCAATGTCGAGCACCTGGAAGAACATGCCGTGCAAATGGAAGGGGTGGTCCATCTCCGAATCGTTTTGAATTTCCCAGATGGCGATGTCCCCAGGTGCACCCTGCGTGGGCGTTGCGTTCGGATACTCCTCGCCATTGATGAGAAACCGAGGCTCGCTCGAGGACTCGTCTTCGCTGAGAACCAGATGAACAATGGGGGTCGCGTCCCCTACCTGTAGCGGAACGAAGTCGCTCCGCGTGTCCGGCAGCGGGAGTCGCGGCGCGGCAGGCTGATCCACTTCGACTTGGAGCAGATCGAGTGGACCAACGTCGGGGATATCGTGCCCGCGGTCGTAGTAGACTGTCTGCAGCCGCAAGACGTCGCCCGGCGCTCCTCCGATATCGACGAGAACATCCTGACGCTCGCCAGGCGCAATGAGCAGCGTCTCCGCGTCATAAGGTTCGGGTACGAGACCACCGTCCCCACCGATCACTCTGAGCGATCGTCCGGGTACCGCGAGGTTGAAATAGCGCCCATTGGCGACGTTCACGAATCGCCACCGCTCGAGCGAACCCGCTCTTGCCGTAAGCGTTGGGGCTCGCTTTCCGTTGACCAACAGAACGTTGCCTTGACGCCCCAACATGACATCGAGCGCATCCGTCTCAGTCGACAGTTCACCGTTCGCCTCGATCTTCACGTCGTCGAGCACGAGCACCCTCTCGGTCGTGACTTCCGGCTCGTCGGCTTGCCGGACCAAGACCGGAGCGTAGAGTCCGCGCTCGATCTGCACGTCACTCGCAACGTGGGGATGGAACCAAAATAACCCCGCGTCGGTTGCGTCGAACTCGTAGTCGTAGGTGGCCCCTGGCTCGACCGGAATCTGTGCGACAGGAGTCCCGTCCGAAGCATTGGGCACGCGCAGCCCGTGCCAGTGAATCGTCGTCGGGTCCGGCAAGTCGTTGCGGAAATGGACCATCACGTGGTCCCCCTGATTGAGCTCGAGCCGCGGCCCCGGAACGGTTCCGGTCGCCTTTGGGGCGGCACCGTCGTGGTAGGCCCAGGCATGGGTTGCCTTACCAGGCAAAAACTGCAGGCTCACTGGCGCTGCCACCACTTCAACCTCGACTATGCCCGGATCGGGATTTCGGTCGATAAATATTGGACTATCCGGTGCTGCGTCCACTGCTGACCGTTCCGAGGAACCGCAAGCGGCGAGGAGCACGAACCCCGCGAATAGGCGACGCATGGCTGTGATGATGCGACCGCCGCGGGGGCGCGGTCAAGTGACGCGCGAGGTCACACCACGGCGACTGGACCCACCGTTGACACCAGCGGCCCGGGTGTGTTTGCTTGAGCGCAACATGCGAATGTCGTCGACGCTCACCGCGCTCGTCCTGGGCATTGCCGGCTGTGGCAGCGATGGCATGGACCACGGTACTTCGGCGGATAAAGTGCCCGCTGCACCGACGGAACTGACAGCCACGGCGCTCAGCGGCGGAGCTCACCTGACGTGGAAAGACAACAGCGACGACGAAGAGCACTTCATGGTGCTGCGCAGGGAGACCGGCGTCGAGCAGGACTACAAGACGATTACCACCCTGCCCTTCGACACGATTCAGCACCACGACGGACCGCTCACCACGGGTAGTACTTATATGTACAAAGTCGTTGCCATGAACGGCGCCGGTGAGGCCGCGTCCAACGAAGTGATGGTCACCCTCCAGTAGCAAATTCACACCGCGTCGTTGTCAATCGGATGCGTCACGGCGACACGAGCAGCACATGCGTGCTTTGCGCTGCGCTGCGCTACTGGGGCAATACTACCCGGGTCGAGAAGCGGTGAGGTCTTGCGGCCACACGCGCCCAGCGATTGCGTCCGGCTCCAAAGCCGGCGTTGAGCTTGCCCTGGCGATGCACCTGTAATGCCCTGGCGCGCGCTGCGTCTGCAGTGGCATGAGAAGCAACATGGCTCATGAGCACCACGACCACCACGATCACACGGCTGGCGAGCCCCCACTCGTCATCGATCCGGTCTGCGGTATGAAGGTCAACCCTGGGCGGGCCGGCGGGGGAAGCTTTGAGCACGGGGGCCGCACCTATCACTTCTGCAATCCGAAATGCCGAGAACGCTTTTCTGCCGACCCGGAGAAGTACCTGAGCAAGGCAAAGCCTGACGCTGCCCCGACGTCTGGCGTCGCGCCATCATCCGTGGCGCCCAAAGCCGTGAGCTATGTCTGCCCTATGGATCCAGAGGTGCGGTCGGATCGACCAGGAGCTTGCCCGAAATGCGGGATGGCGCTTGAGCCGGAGCATCCGCAGTCAGCGTCGCACACGGAGTGGGTCTGCCCGATGCACCCGCAGGTGGTGCGCGCCGAGCCAGGTAGCTGCCCAATCTGCGGCATGGCGCTCGAACCGCGCACGGCGAGCACTAACGAAGAAAACCCCGAGCTTCGCGACATGTCGCGCCGCTTTTGGTTCGCTGTCGCGCTCACCGCCCCGCTCCTGTTGTTGGCGATGGGCGACATGCTCCCTGGTCAGCCCGTGTCCACACTCGTGAGCGGTCGCGCGCGTGTTCTGACGGAGCTCGTGCTCGCGACCCCTATCTGCCTGTGGGCAGCGTGGCCGTTCTACGAACGGGCGGTGCGCTCCGTCATCAATCGCAGCCTCAACATGTTCACGCTGATCGGCCTTGGGGTCAGCGTGGCGTACGGCTTTAGCGTCGTCGCAACGCTGTTCCCGCAAATCTTCCCCGTAAGCTTTCGGACGCATCACGGCGAAGTGGGTGTGTACTTCGAAGCAGCGGGTGTGATTGTAACATTGATCTTGCTCGGGCAGGTTCTCGAGCTCCGCGCCCGCAGTCGCACGGGAGCCGCGATCCGCAAACTCTTGGGTTTGGCACCCAAGACGGCAAGGCGCGTGAGCGAAGCCGGTGCGGACGAAGATGTGCCCCTTGAGCAAATTCAGCCCGGAGACCGCCTGCGCATTCGCCCAGGCGAGAAAGTGCCAGTCGATGGTGTCGTGCTGGAAGGCAGAAGCAGCGTCGACGAATCGATGATCACCGGCGAGCCCATGCCGGTGGAGAAGCAGGCTGGCGAGCGCGTGGTTGGCGCGACCGTGAACGGCACCGGTGCGTTGCTGATGCGCGCCGAGAAGGTTGGCGCGGATACCCTGCTTGCCCGCATTGTGACGATGGTCGCCGAGGCGCAACGCAGCCGCGCTCCAATCCAGCGCCAAGTGGACGTTGTTTCTTCGGTTTTCGTGCCGATCGTGCTGCTGGCGGCGCTTGCGACTTTCGCGGTTTGGGCAACCATAGGACCCGAGCCACGGTTCGCGTACGCTCTGGTAAACGCCGTCGCGGTGCTCATCATTGCGTGCCCCTGCGCGCTCGGCCTGGCGACGCCCATGTCGATCATGGTCGCCACCGGTAGAGGTGCGACGCTCGGTGTGCTGTTCAGGAATGCGGAAGCCATCGAGGTGCTGCGCCAAGTGGATACGTTGGTGCTGGACAAGACCGGCACCCTCACCGAGGGCAAGCCGAAACTCGTGGCGGTCGAAGCGATCGGCGGCACTGACGAACGGCGGTTGCTCGCGCTCAGCGCGGCGCTTGAACGAGATAGCGAGCATCCTCTAGCTACGGCGATCGTCAAGGGCGCCGAGGAGCGCGGCGCGCCGGTCCTCCGGCCCGACCACTTTGGATCCGTCACCGGGAAGGGTGTCAAAGGGCGCGTCGACGGCTTGACGGTTGCGCTCGGCAACGCCGCCCTGATGGGTGAACTCGGCGTCGACATTTCTGCGCTGAACGCCAAGGCCGACGAGTGGCGGGCTGACGCCCGAGGAGTGATGTTCGTTGCGATCGACAACGCACTCGCGGGAATGTTGGGAGTGGCGGATCCGATCAAGGAAACGGCTCGGGAGGCGATCCGCGAGTTGCATGAGCAAGGCGTCCGGGTCGTGATGCTCACTGGCGACAGCAAGAAAACTGCCGAAGCGGTGGCAAAGGCGCTCGGAATCGACGACGTTCGCGCCGAGGTGCTGCCGGATCAAAAGGCCGAGGCCGTACGCGCGATGCAGAAGGATGGCCGAACGGTGGCCATGGCGGGGGACGGCATCAATGACGCGCCGGCGCTTGCACAGGCGCATGTCGGCATTGCCATGGGCACCGGGACGGACGTGGCGATGGAAAGTGCAGGCGTGACGCTCGTGCGTGGCGATCTACGCGGCATCGTGCGCGCGCGCCTACTCAGCAGGCGCACAATGAGCAACATCCGCCAGAATCTGTTCTTCGCGTTCGTTTACAACGCGGCAGGCGTGCCGCTCGCCGCCGGAGTCCTCTATCCGGCCTTTGGACTTCTACTCAGCCCCGTCATCGCGGCTGCGGCCATGAGCCTGAGCTCTGTATCTGTGATCGCCAACGCGCTGCGTCTGCGTGCGACTCACCTCTGAGCGTAGTCTCGCTGCGAACCCCCGGCTTACTTGGGTCGATAGGCGGCAAACGTTTGCCGTGACTCGAAGTACAGCACGTCGCCATTCTGTTGCTTGCCGATGACTGCTACGGCCTTGTCCACCTCGCGCCCACTCACCGGATCTTTGGCTTTGCGGACTGAAATCTCCTTTTCCAACCTGCCTTTGCACATGGGGCAGCAGCCGTAGTACGTCTTACCCTCTACGGTGGTCGGGATCTGCGCGCGACCCATGTACTGGTTGTTGACCATGCAGACTTGGCTCGGATCGGTGACCTCGGTCAGTGCAGAAAGTGGCGTGGGTGCATTCGCCTGCGGAGCACTCGCCGCCAACGGCCGCGCAAGACCGGGCTCCTCGCGAGTGGCAACACCCGGTGCGGTTTTTTCTGCACGCGGAGTGCAGGCCGCAACGATCAGGGAGAGAACAGTGACCAGGTTTTTCGCGGAGGTCATGAGCTTCAGTCCGTAGCAGCGGCAAAGTAGCAGACGCAAGGAGAGGGGAGCGGATTCCATTCCGCACGTCAAGGCCGCTCCTTACGACCCGCCACTTGGTGACCGGAACGGTCCTGGAGTAACCGCGTCGGTCACTCAAATCAGATACGACTCGTCCAACATTCGACCGCCACGGCGGATGCCACTTTCGAGGCCGTTCGGTACCCTATGTAACCGGAGGCGTTACGGTTCGGTCGGGATTGGTTGCTGTCCCGTGGGGAGAAGCCCTGTAGTCTGCCTGAATGGATGAGTCGTTCAATCGCGGGCGGGTGACGTCGGCTAAATTCAGCGGGATCAAGGCTGCAAGCTCGGCTGTTTCCATGATCTTGGTCTACGTGGGGTGTTCGTCCGAGCTGGGTGCAGCGAGATCCCCCGCGATCGGTAGCTGCGAGGGCATCGGTGTCAATGAGGTCCACGAGACTTTGCTCGTTCGAGAGAACATCGAATCCGTCGAGACCCTCACAAAGAAGCCCTTCGTTGCCAGGCCCAGTCCGTTGAAGCAGGCGGCTGCGGCGAGCCAAGCCAAGATCATCGGCGTCCGAATGATCGTGCGACCCATTCCGGGTCTCACGGCAGAGCGCCTGCAGCTGCTCGTCAACTGTGACCGATCGAGCGCAGAGCGCGCGAGCTCTGCTGCGCACGAGCCAACCTGTCCGTTTGGTTTGAAGGGGGCGACAACGTCCGTGCACTCGACGGGCATCGGATTTGCGGCAGATATCGCGTCCGACGATCCTCAAGTCGTCCGTGAGATCATTCGCCGGGCGAACGCGCTTCGCTAGATCGGCGACGCTGCCTACTAGCCGCAAGCATGCTCTGGGCGGTCCTCCTATCTGTCTCGCATTCGAATCGCCTACGTGCCTGCAAGTTCGAATACCGGTTCGGCTACTATGGAGATTCACCCTTTGCATGCATCTTCACGGGAGTGGCTGAAACATGACTCTACGGTTTCCATCGTTTGTGCTGCTGGTTGGCTGCGCGACGCCTTTTCTTGGCTGTGGTTCCGAGGGAGGCTCGGTCGGAGATTCCGCAGGAACGGGGGCCGTGATGGGCGGGCATCCCGGCACGGGCGGTGCGGCGGCCACCGGTGGCTCAGTGCCAACGGTGAACACCGGGGGCATCACGAGCACCGGGGGCATCACGAGCACCGGGGGCGAGCGCTCAAGCAGTACGGGCGGCGCGACAGGTAACGGGGGCTCGACAAGTACCGGCGGTGGCATCGCTACTGGCGGAGCCGTAAACCTGGGTGGAGCGGTTGGAATGGGCGGAGCCGGCACTGGAGGCAGCGCGAGTGCTGGAGTGAGCGGGGGCGGAGCGACGAACGCTGGCGGCAGCACCGCCACAGGTGGCACGAGCGCGGCCGGGGCGGGAACTGGCGGTTCAGCGGGTGGTTCTCTTGCGAAGTTCAGTTTCTTCGTAACCAGTTATGCGGCGCTGACAAAGCTCTCCGGAAGCAATGACGGCTTTGGTGGCGACCTGCGCTATGGAGAAACGGGGGACGGCGCAGGCCTCCGTGGCGCAGACAAGATCTGTACCACGATCGCCGAAACGGCCATGCCCGGCTCGGGGACGAAAGTGTGGCATGCATTCTTGAGCACGCCCACTGTCAACGCCATCGATCGCATCGGGAACGGTCCTTGGTACGATCGGTTGGGTCGACTCTTTTCCGCCAACAAGGCCAATCTGAACGGCTTTCGGCCGAGCGATTCGGATGTGGCGATCAAGAACGACTTTCCCAACGAGACGGGGGTCAACAACCACAATCCCAACGGAACGGGTCAGGTCGACAATCACGATTCACTGACTGGTTCTGGAGCAGATGGAAAGCTCTACACGGGCACCACGAATCCGACTTGCGACGGGTGGACCAACAAAACTGGGAACGCCGGAAAGCCGCGCGTGGGTCATTCTTGGCCTCGCACTCCGTCCGCGTCGAATACGTGCACTAGCGGCGGTCCCGGCGGTGGCACTGCCACCTCGGGTTGCTACGGCCACTGGATATCCTCGCTGGATGAGGCGGGCTGCGCACCCGGCGCAAGCCTTGTAGAAATGGGTGCGCCTGATCCCAACAATCCCACCGTGGGCTCCGGCGGCGGCTACGGCGGGTTTTATTGCTTTGCGCTCACCCCGTAGCCCCGGCTTGAGACCTCAATGTAACCGCAAGAGTCACTTTTCCAGGCACCGAACGCGTGCTTAACTTAGTTGTTCGCGGCAATCTGCATAGCTACTGGCACTTCTAGGGCGTCGAAGTGTCGTTCGTCTTGTTCGCCGTTCCAAGCACTCGCGTTGCGTCGCTCGCCGCCTCTTGGTCGTCCTGTCGAGCCGAGGAATCCGCCTTGAATCGAGACACAGAAGTCGTGGTTGGCCTTCTTCGGCAGATGGGGCGACTCCCTGTGCCGCCCATGGCTCCCAAATGCGAAGCCCAGCGGCACAAGCAGATTGCGGCGTCAATCGATCGGCTCTTGCTCCAGCTCGAGGCGAAAGCATTCGGCGAAGGCACTCGCCCGCGGGGTCAGCGCAAGTGATGCTCGCAATTTTTTCTCGTAGGACCCGGAGTCGGCGTTTCGGATCGATCTCTTGAGGCATACAGAATACAGGCGGCAACATGATGCGGATTTTCTCCATCGGTGTCAGTCTCTTGAGTCTTCAGATATGCGGCTGCTCAAGTGATGCTCTGACTGCTGGCGCAGGCGGCTCGGCCGGCGTGAATTCCGCGGCCGGCGGGAGCGGCACTGCCGCACCGGGAGGGATGCTTGAGCGCGCCGCGTACCCGGAGGGCCCCTACGGTCGCGGCGTGGGTGCCACCATTGCCAATCTGAGGTTTCTCGGCTGGCGGGATCCGGTCGCATCCGAGCATGATCCGATGCAGCTTGAGCAGGTGAGCCTCTCTGACTTCTACAATCCGGGCGGTACCGCCAGCGATGTACGCATAATCTTGCTCAACTCGTCCGCGGTGTGGTGCGCGGTGTGCAAGGCGGAGTACAAACACCTCCGGGATTCGGCCGTGTACGCTGCCTATCGCCCGAAGGGCGTCGAGATCCTCGGTGTGCTGTTCGAAGACAGCCAGTACAATCCAGCCAAGCCAAGCGATTTAGTGGTCTGGGGCGGGAGCGACGGCTTCGATGTCACCTTCCCACTCGTGGTCGACCCCGGTTTCAAGACCGGGGTCTACTTCGAATCGGATGCCACCCCGATGAACATGTTGATCGACGCGACCACGATGCGAATCGTGGACCTGACGATGGGCTACGACACTGCCTCCCCCAAGAAATATTGGCAATTCATCGACAGCCTATTGCCCTCGCCATAAACGGAGACGACTGGTGCCGTAACCGTTAAACGAGGAGGCGCGAGTCCGACGCTTGCTCATTTCCGACGGAAACCAAGCACTCGCAAGAGCGGCAGGCCTGCACCCGTGGTCTCAATTCGACGGCCGTCGTCCGTGACTCGCGCCTCGCTGATCCCATGCCGCGAGTATGGCTTCCGGTACACCCGGAGCCAACCAATTGGAGCGTCGGGCTTCAGGCGCGCCACCAGTTCTGCCACTGAACATGTAACGGCAAGGTAGATCGATTTGAGCTGCCCCAACTAGGGCAGGACCAGCATTGCTTCATTCGATTCGCTCTCACCCGCACCGTTCATGGCCATGATCTTGTACATGTACGTCGCACCCGATGTGAGCGGAGCATCATGATACTGAACGGTGTCAAACGGCTGCGTCGCGATCGTTTTGTACGCCGTGTCGACGCCCGTCTGCATGCGCAGAATCATGAAGTTTTCCTCATCGTTGCTGTTGTCTTTCCAGGTTAGATGCGCGCCGCCGCTGAGGACCGCCGCTTTCAGCTCGCTGGGTGCGGCCGGTGCCGTCTCCTTCGCCGGGCTGCCGGAGTCACTACTACTGCAGCCTGAACTAGTTGCCGCCATGAGAAGCAATACGCCGCTGATTCGCATGCGCGAAGGCAAGCATACACATCGGGCACGGGTCAACTGTAACTCTGCGGGTTACTGGTGAGGTCTATCTCGGACACCTATAGACTCATAACGGAAATAGCTGCGAGCGCTGCTGCTTGGCCAATGCGAGCGCGGCACCATGCCCCGCGTGTTACCGAGCTACCGGATTCCGAACTTGCTGTTGCCCCGTGCGGCGCCTTTCTTGCGCCTTGAGGTGTCACGCTTGTTCACCCTGCTGCCTAGGATGCTGCATAGAGTCACACCTTCGGTAGGCGCCTTGAGGAGATCATGACCAAGCAGCAAATGAATCAGCTAGTTGCGGTTGCAGTTGCCGGCCTAACTGCTGGATTGTCGGGATGCACTGCCGGTGCCCCGGCAGCCGCCACTCCAGCGTCAGCCGGCGAGAAGCATGGGTGCAAAGGCGAGATGGGCGACAAGCACAGCTGCGGAGCGGACATGAAGGGCATGGACGACGGGAAGCAAAAGACCGACGCGCCCAGCGAGCCAGCCAAGAGTCCGCCCGCCGACGCGAGTGCCCAATGAGACGATGAGACTTCAGAAATCTGCTGTTTCAGCGCCGGCTAGTTTTTTCCGCTGGACAATAAGCAATCAATTGCTTATTTATTAGCGGTGACTGAGTCGCGCAAGGATTCCGAGTCGAAGCGCTTGGTAGCGCACCCAGGAGCAATCGCCAGCGTGCCGCGTTGGGTGAAGGTGTTCGGCATCGTCGCTGTCGTGTTGCTCGCCTTGTTCGCAGTCCTGCACGCTCGTGGCGGGGGATTCGGAAGGCATGGGTGATGAGGCCTGGCACTCGTAAACTCATGCTAACGGCGCACGTGTGCTTGTCGGTCGGCTGGCTTGGCGCTGTCGCCGCGTTCCTCGCCCTTGCGATCGCCGGTGTAACGAAAGACGATCCCCAGCGAGTGCGAGCCGCTTATCTCGCCATGGACCTGACGGCTTGGTTCGTGATCGTCCCGCTCAGCGTAGCGTCACTAGTGACCGGCGTGATCCAGGCGCTCGGGACAGATTGGGGCTTGTTCCAGCACTATTGGGTACTCGTGAAGCTGCTGATGACCGTGCTGGCAACCGCCGTCCTGCTCGTGCACATGCAACCGATCAGCCACTTGGCCAGCGTTGCCGCTGTAGACGGTGTGTCGCGCAGCGATCTGCTCGGATTACGTTTCCGGCTCGTCGCGGACGCCGCCGCGGCGGTTTTCGTGCTGCTGGTGATCACCGCGCTGTCGGTGTACAAGCCGCGCGGCAAGACACGTCACGCGCTGCGCCAGCAGAACGGTTAGGCGGCGAGCTGCACGTCGGAGGTACTGGTTGGGCCGGACGAAGACCATCGAGGATGCGGAGATTCTTCGCCACGCCCGAGAAGCTTTCCGGGAGGCGGGTCACGCTGCGTCTACCCGGGATATCGCCAGCGCTGCGGGCATCTCGCAGGCAGTGATCTATCAGCGCTTTGGTTCGAAAGAAGATCTCTTCTGCCGCGCGATGACGCCGGATCAGCCCGATCTGGAGGACCTGCTCGGCCCTTATCCGCCGCGCAGCGCGCGCGCCGACCTGAAGCGAATCGGCGAACGCCTCTGCGAATACCTCGGGACGCTGATGCCGACACTGCTCCACGTCCTTGCGCATCCGGATCTGGGCCGCGCTCGTCTGGCCAGGTGGCACGCGGATTTGCCATTTCACGCGCTCATCTCAGCGCTGACAGCGCGATTTCAGCGCCTCAGGGATGACGGGCTCGTGGGCAGCATCAATCCGAGTGCTGCAGCGCGCGCGTTCCTCGCCGCCGTGCACTCGGCCGCCATCCTCGAGTCGGTCGCATACGGAGGGGCACATCACCACCACGGCCACCGCGGGCACGTCGACGCCCTGGTCGAAGTACTTTGGACTGGGCTTGCGCCGGATCGCTCGGTTCCGGAGTAGTCCAGGAGCTCGCCCTCAGAGGCGCGAGCGCCTGCGCACCGAAGCACTTCTTGAGCGGTGGCGAGTACCTAAACTCTTTCGAAGAACAAGCCGGTGTATCGATCGATATTTCGCTCGGGGTTCAGTGGGAGCCGGCAACTGACATCGGCATTTTCCCACCGATCTCGCAGTCGGTAGCCGAGCGCCTCGATACTCTCGATGAACGAGCGAGCGTTGAAAATCAGATACGGGCAGAACGCCGTTCCGATGTTCTGAAGAGTGACGAACGGCTCCTTCTCGGTGAGAGGCGTCTTGTTGATCAGGATGTATTGGGGCTTTTTCGCCAGTGAGCCGACGCTTTCCGCGAACGACGGGCTTTCGATATATTGGAGCGAACCCGACGCAAGCAGCAGGTCCGCGTTTGCGGCATCCTGAAATTGCTCCGTGAATGTCAAAGTCTCGGCTACTCCCTTGAGTTGGGCGAGCTCCGTGCCCGCACGGACCACCGTAGCCACGTCGAGCACATTCCAACGAAAGCTCGCGGGATAGCTGAGGTACTTCCTGAATCCATAGAATAGAAGTCCTACATGACCGCCAAGGTCGAATACTTCACGCGCCCCGTTGCGGAGCGCGTAATCCAGCCAGAAGACTACGGGGTAGTCGGCGGGGACAATGCGGTCGAAGCGCTCCGTGTACATGGCCGCTGGACCGTCGTGATCATAGCCTAGGGGCTTTGTATCGGGCGCCGATGCCCGTGCCTCGGCGAAGTCGCGATAGATACCACGAAATGCGCCAACCCAGTTGCGCGCAAAAGCGCGCTCGAATCGCGCTGCGTAGAGATTTTTTACCAACGGCAGCTGGAACAGACGCTCCATCATGTGCAAACTTTCTGAACGCGAGCAAGTGCCCGACCCGCCAGCGTGAGCAGCTGACGCGACGGCATTGCTCTGCGAAGCATTCATTCTTGATCGGGCCGCGGTCCATGTCTACGAACGAGAATGCGCGCCGCCAAAATTTGCGCACGTCCTCGCCCCGCGCGTTCGTCTAGGTACCCTCGTGGGCGCAATCTGTAACCGTCGCGGTCACAGATTGCTCGGCCCGCCCCCGTCACTAGCCCGAGTCATGTCACAGATCTCGGATGATCTAGCTAAATCGTCTAGTGCTGTCGCGATCCGTACCTGCCATGGCCATGACGTTGTCGCGCTCGCACATTTCCAATGCCGTGCGCCGACCACACAGCGCTTCAATGGAACGAAATCGGTGCACGCCGATCCCGCAGCACCTCGACCTAATCCACGGTTATGTGGTACCAGCTCCCGATCTGCTGAGGCAACTGGCGCGTCAGCGCTGGCCCCTCCTCCGTCGCTAGCTGGCTGCGTCAAGCTGGCAACGGCCTACGGCGCGCCGGCTTCCGCCCCCGCGTCGGCCAGATTCGGGTTCGGACCGCACCGGTAGTCGGCAAGACAGGTATTCACCTCGAGGTGCGGGCACATCCAGTGATAGAGGCAGCGGCAACTGGCCAGCGGAACGCACGGCCCCCAGCAAGTGCCGACTACGGAGGGTTCCTGGCCTGCCGGGCAATCAGGTTGGGGATCGGAGCACTCGATCATGTCCTTCGTGCAGCTGACGCCGTCGTCGCAGGCTCCGACGTGCGACCAGGGCCGATCCGGGCAGGTCACGCTCGCCTCAAACGTTACTCCGTCACAGCCACAGAACTTGACGGGATCATCCGCGCAAGGGTGCTCCAACACCTCGTCAAAATGGCTGACGCAGTGCCAAGCGTCGCCGCAGGTTTGGCCGCTGCACGTCAGCCCAACCTCACATGGGTTCGCAGAAGAGCATGTCGGCATGCCGTCGTCCGCGCCGGCGTCGCCCGCACCAGCGTCGTCCGCGCCAGCGTCGCCCGCACCGGCCTCATCCATTGCGGCGTCACCAGCGCCCGCGTCGCGCACAGCGGGGTCTGTTTGCCCGCCCCCATCCCCCGAGCCACCATCAGTGGGCGCCGGGGTATCGGACAGGGCTCCGCCGGCGATCCAGGCGCGGATCACGGCGATCTGATCGGCCGTCAAGAGCGGCTTCGGCGGCGGCGGCATCGGTTGCCCCAGCGAACAAACGCTGGCCGCTTCGATCTTGGTCATCACCAGGCTCCCAGCAGGATTGCCGGGAATGACGCGAGGCGTGTCCAAGCCAGTGCAGTGATCGAACCCACGCTGATTGACCCACATGGCGCGGATATTCTCGGCTGTGGAAAGATCCATCCCGTGTGTCTTGGATACAGCGTCGTGGCAGCCCGCAACCGCGCAGTTGGGAATGACGATCGCCGCGACACGCTGCAGTGCGGTCATCGGGGTCATCGGGGTCATCGGGGTCGTCGGAGTCATCGGTCCGGCATCGGCCACAGCCGCCCTCGTCGCGGCGCTCTTAGCCTCGCAACGGGTCGCCGCCATTCCAACCAGCAGCACGAGCCCAATCTGAAGGCGATGAGCGCATTTACCCGGCACTCGTATAGGATACCGGCCTTCCTCCTTCAGCAGCGGCAGTTCCAGCATACTTGGAGCAGTGACGCCCGGGCTGTTCTCCGACTCAAGAATCGCCCATCGGAAGCCACGCCCAGCGCGGTCTCTCCGACCTCTCCCGATTGCGCTCTTCGAGCTGCTGGGCTGACTGACGGCGGCGGCGCGCGTCGAAACTCTTCTTGAACGGTAGCGTCGCCCTGCGCAGAAATAGGCGCCGTGAGGCAGACTCTCAATGCCGGAAAGCATGAGGACGAATCCCAGAGGTGCAGTCCGAGCGCCGCGATGCGACAACTGTAACCACCTTGGTCACAACGCTGCAGACGCTGACGGGGTTTCCTGAACAGCTCACGAAACGTGCTAGACTTGCCCTTCGCATGAGCTGCCCGAAGTGCGATCCTGGAGCCAACGGACGCGGTCGCACCTGGATGCTGCTGGTCGCCGCAGTCATCGTCTCGTTCACGCTTCTGGCAAGTCGGTGAGAGCAAGCTCCGCGGGCGCGTGAATCGGGAACACAGACCGCGGATGTAATGTGAGCGCCGACCAGGGCGGCATCGCGTTGACCGCGAATGTAACCTGCACCGCACTGTCGAACAGCCGCACCGGTTCTTGGCGCCCGATCAGAGTCTTCACTCTCTCATGTGCGGCCGTGAACACGTGGCGCAAGGACGAGGGGACGCGCAGTTTCTGCACGAACAACCGCAACCACTGCGCCGTCCCTCACGCCGAAAACGTCGTTCGATATCTACTCAGGTTACAAGATGCGACTCAACTTGCTTGGATCGTTAATTGCTAAAGGGGACAGGTCACACGCAATCTAGAACTGGAGGTTGAGCAATGAACGCCAATGAGCTGATGACTCGGAACGTCGCTACTTGCTGGAAGGACGCTTCGCTCGAGCAGGCGGCCCGCATCATGTGGGAGGCCGACGTGGGGTGCCTGGTCGTGACCGACGCAGAACGGCATGCCGTAGGGATGCTCACCGATCGTGACATCGCCATGGCTGCATATACGCAGGGCGTCCGGCTTGGCGAGGCCTCCGTGGCAGGAGCGATGGCCAATCGGGTATGCAGCTGCTCGCCCGAGACCTCAGCCGCAGACGTGGAAGCCCTGATGCAGTCGGCCCAGATCCGACGGGTACCTGTGGTCGACTCGGATGGCAAACTGTTGGGGATCGTCAGCCTGGCAGATCTCGCCCGCTCCGCGCACTCGAGCCCGCTTCGCATGCCGGCGATCCCTGGAGTGGCGAAGACGCTCGCGGTCATCACCGAGCGGAGGCAACCCGTACCGGCATCGGCACCCGAATGAGATCCCTGCTTCGGGCAAATAGGCCGGCACCGCGTCCGCGGCCGTCGAGCGGGCGGCTCATTGTCGTCGAGCACGGCGCCAGGGGGCTAGATTCCTTCTTGTCGGCGGACACAAGCGACGAAACGGCGCTCGTCGCTCAAGGCGCGGACGACGATCCGGTCGAGCTACCCTTTAGGATAATGGGCCGAATAGCCCTCATCGAACGCGCGGGACGGAGCATCGATTGCGCCGTAGTCGTGATGGCCCCGACGCTCGAACCGCGATCGCGAGCAGCCCGCGAGCTGATTGCGCGCACGTTGCACGCTCATCTGCGTGCAAGGGGGCCCGGCGAGCTCGTCCTCGCTGCACCCCGAGCGCAGGCCGATCAACGACTCGAGCTCTTAACCCTGGTCGAAGCGCTGCTGAACGAGCACGAGAGCTCCGTGACCATTCGCGTTCAGTTCCATGACGACAGACCTCGGAGCGTTGCTAGCGGCACGTGGAGAGGTCTGGCCCAGGCTCACGCCGCGCCGCAACTTTCTCAAAACGGAATGGAGCAATGACTCCCAATCAATCCACGCAGCCGCGCGGCAGCATGCGTTCAGCGCTCATGGCGCTCGTCTGCCTCTTGCCGCTCGCGCTGATTCTTCTCGCGTTCGCGGCCGGCGTCGTCATCCCGTCGTGGCTATACCTGCTCGTTTTGCTCCTGTGCCTGCTGATGCCGCTGTGGTCGAGTGGACAGCACGCTGCCGGCGGCGAGGCCGGCGGCGCTCACGCCTGCGGCATGGACGGGCACGTCGGGCGCGCCGTAGTGCGCTCATCACCGGAGGACTTGAGCGCCCTTCGCTCGCTCGGGGACGCGGTCGACCCTGCGGTGATGCAAGTGACGGGTTGGGAGGTCACCCCCGCCGGCCTCGTGCTCCGCGGGCGCCTGGGCGCCCCGCCAGAAGTCGTCCGACAGCACGTCGGCAAGATCGCGGCGGAGATGCTCGCGCGGAGTCCCCAGGTCATGCTGCACGTCGACGGCGAGGGGCTTCCCTATGTGCTCATCCCGACGCAGGAACTCGAACAAAGCTTGCTTGGCGCGGTGCCGAAGTCTCGGCCCCTTCTCAACCTCGGGCTGCTCCTCGCGACATTCGTGACCACCACATTCGCGGGCGCTGTCCACCAAGGGATAAACCTGCTTCAGCAGCCGTCCGCGTGGAAGGCGGGACTTCCCTACGCGGTGGGAGTGATGCTCATCCTCGGCATTCACGAGATGGGCCACTACCTGACCGCTCGCTGGCACGGAGTCCAGGTATCGCTGCCGTACTTCATCCCGGTGCCGTTCGCCCTCGGGACGTTCGGCGCCTTCATCAGCATGCCCGCCACTGCTCAAGAACCGACGCCAGCTCTTCGACATCGGCGTCGCCGGCCCACTTGCGGGCCTGGTAGTCGCGATACCCGCGCTCGTGCTCGGCCTGAAGTGGTCACAGGTCCTCCCGGCCGACCCCGTCGGCGGCGGTCACATGAGCCATGGCGTGAGTGTCAACGCTTCGATGCTGCTAGCCTTCATCTCCAAGCTAGCCCTTGGCGAGGCGACATCCCAGGGTCACTACTTGGTGCTGCACCCGCTCGCCTTTGCCGGCTGGCTGGGTGTGATGATCACCGCGCTCAACCTGTTACCGGTGGGGCAGCTCGATGGCGGTCACATCGCCCACGCGCTCTTCGGCCGAGCGCGCGCAGGCTGGATCGGCAAGGTGGCGCTCGGCGGCATGGTGGTGCTCGGCCTCTTCGTGTGGCCCGGGCTGATCACCTGGGCCCTGATCGTCTATTTCATTGCAGGGCGGCCGGGGATCCCCCCGCTCGACGACGTCACGATCCTCGATGGCAAGCGCCGGGCTGTCGGCTGGTTTGCTTTCACCTTGCTTGCAGCGATCCTACTTCCTCTCCCGCACGCCCTCTCGTCGAGCTTCGGGCTTCACTGCCCCTACCTGTGAGAAAACTGTAGGGAAGCTAAGGGTTCGCAACGTCGTCCAGGCGTGCGCCCCCCCCAAGTCGGGGGGGGAACAATCCTTGGGCCGCGAGTCGTACTTTCCGACCTTCTCGCGTGAAAAGCCGCCTCGGATCGCGGAGTCCGGACCTATGCACCGCTCTCTGAGGCGTCCGCTGCGAGCTACTGAGCAGTGGCCGGAGCGGGCGCGAGCGCCTGTGCGCGCCGGAGCACTTCTTGAATCGTGGCGTCGTCCTGCGCGCGGACGCTGACGGCAAAGCCGCCACCTTCCGAAGACACTTTGGCCGACACGCCTTTGAGCATCAGCGGGCAATAGTCCATTTCTGGCATTTGGTGACCCACCGCCGAAGCACGCGCCACATGGCAGTCCACTAGGCGCTGGAGCCACTCTGCAGTCATACCTTGCACGGCCCGGAAGACTACCTTGGCGCCCACGAGCTTCTTGGTCACCAACTTGCCCAGCTGCGTTTGTTCCTCCAGAGGGCCGGCGGAGGCGATGTCCTCGCGGTGGCTGAACGGACTCATATCGCGATCATCATCCGACAGCCCTGCGCAGTATTGCGCTTCCGTTTGAGCTAGAGCTGCTGCGGCAGCCCGGTGCTTGGCAGCCAATTCGCGATGGCGCTGCGCTAGATCCTGGTGCTCCTTCGTTGGGTTTGCGACCGACGTCCAGCATCCGCCGCGACCACACGACTTCGTGGTCGTCTCCGCGGCCGGATCGTGTTGCGCCGCGTGGGCCTCGCTCTGTTGTTGCTCGTTCTGTGCCATGGCGTTGTGTTGCGCCTGGCTCATATCGTGGGGCTGGGTACCGGGATCCGCGGCGCAACCCACTAGAACGGCCATCATTAAAGCGAAGGAATATTTCCTGTTCATATCTCTCTCCTGTTGCTCCAGCGATTTCGTGTTCGACAGTCTTTCCGCCGCCGCCATCGCGCCCAATTGAGTCTCGACTTAGAAAAGTTCGCACTGACGCGACTAGTCAGGCCGAGCGCTACAACCGAAGCACTATTGGGGACGGGATCTTCTGTGCGAGCGGGGCCCATGTGACGCAAACACATCAACTGACTGACCAATCGCGCTCTTAGCCGAGTCCTGCCAGCACCACAACTGCTCTGCTCGACGAGTTGCCGACCCCATGCGTCCCGCATTTCCGGACTGTTGCAGCCGGGAAGCGGGAGAGCGGGCGCAACCACTAACGATCGGCGGCGACACGATCTAGCTGCGCGTCGGATTCAAGCACAGCCTTTCACGCAGAAACGCTAGGACAGATCGCCCAGCCTCAAGCGGTAGGCCGGGCTACTGTGACCGTATCGGTTACAGTAGCCCGGCCGCACAAAAATTCGCATCAGGGTACGACGACGCGCAGGAAGTGCGCAGCCCTTCGCTGATGCGAGAGCCGGCCTGATCGGCTCGGCAGTCGACCAGCTGGTTTCCGCGGGGGTTTCACGGCTCCGACGCGCGCGCCTTCGATAGCGAAGACTTGGCTTGTTCGTTGCTTGGCTCAGGACCAAATGAAACGCCTGGCGGTTTTGACCAGCGGAGGCGACGCGCCGGGCATGAACGCGGCCATACGCGCGGTGGTTCGCAGTGCCGAGCACCATGGGCTGGAAGCGATCGGCGTTCGGCAGGGCTACCTTGGGCTAGTGCGCGGTGAGTTCATGCCGCTCGGCTCTCGAGCGGTGAGCGGCATTATCCAGAAAGGCGGGACCATCTTGGGGACGGCTCGGGCTCCCGAGTTTGAAGCACCCGGGGAGCAGAGCGCTGCGGTTGAGCGACTGCGAGGAGTAGGAATCGACGGCCTAGTCGTGATCGGTGGGAACGGGTCCCAAGCGGGCGCGCTGGCGTTGTCGCGACACGGATTCCCCGTGGTCGGTATTTCATCGACGATCGACAATGATCTCGAAGGCTGTGACGTGAGCTTGGGTGTCGATACCGCTCTCAATGTCGCGCTCGAAGCCATCGATCGCCTGAAAGTGACGGCCGCGTCGCACGGGCGCGTATTTCTCGTCGAGGTGATGGGAAGGAATTGTGGATACCTCGCGCTCGCTGCTGGAATCGCCGGAGGTGCCGAGGCGGTCATCGTCCCAGAGAGCGAAGCGCCGCCAGAGCTGCTCGCTGCTCAGGTCCGCAGAGCGTACGACGTCGGAAAGGCCCATGCCCTGGTCGTCGTCGCCGAAGGCGCTCGTTCGGCGTCTGACGCTCTGTCCAGATACTTCATCGAGCATCGGGACGCGCTCGGATTCGACCTGAGAGTGACGAAACTCGGGCACGTCCAGCGCGGTGGAGCACCGGGCGCGTTCGATCGGTTGCTCGGAAGTCGCCTCGGGATCGCCGCCGTTGAGCACTTGCTTCGGGGAGAGCACGGTCTGCTCGTCGGGCTGTGCGGTTCAGACGTGCGGGGTACACCTCTCGAGCACGTCGCGGGACACAAGAAAGTGATCCCGCAGCACCTGTTCGAGATCGCACACTGCCTCTCACGCTGACACGGCCTGCGCCTGTTCTTGGCTGAGGCTCGCGCTCGCGCGCGTTGGGTCAGCCGCGTTCCGGCGCCCATAGGAGCACGAGTCAATAGACTTGCACGTGGTACGTGCGTCCCCAACAGCAGACGGCGCCACCGCGACAGCCCGCGTGACGACATTCGAACCGGAACACGACTTCTCGCGTCGAGGGTTCGAACGGCCCCAGCGTCCGCTCGTATCGATGCGCGCCGGCGAGCACCCCTCCGACCGGCAGCAAGGGCTCGGCACCATGGCTTTCGTTGACCCACCATTCCAGTATGCCTGGGCAATTCGCGCGAATGACGAGGCGATCACTATGGGCGACATTTTCGATCTGTTCAGCAAAAGTCCAGACAGACGCATGCGGGACGATGTGAAGAGCGAGTTCGGGGAGCTGCTTCTGACCTGCCAAGCGAAGCGCGTTGGAAAGGTGCATTCGGAAGAGATCGTCGAACTCCTGATCGCTTCCAGAGTCTTGATCGCTGCCAAACCACCAGAACCAGTCGCTACCCTCTGCGGCGTACAGGGCGCCTAGCGCTTGCCCCCCGACGCTAGCGGGCGGAGCTTGGCTGAGAACGTCGCGAACAGCACCTAGTAGCTCCCACGCTCGATTTTCTTCGGGCTCGCCAATCCACGTCCCAAGGTCCACCCCTGGCGCGGAGCCCCATTCATCGATCCACGAGCCCGTAAAGAGATCGTAGACGCGAGCTTCGACGACGCCGGCTTGGGCTCTCCCCTCCAAGTAGTCGGAGAAGGTCGTGGTTTCGAGGTCAGGGTCCTGCGCCAACTGGCGGTATAGCGCGCGGAGAAAGGGGCGGCCGTCATCGCGAAAGGCCCCCCACGCGTTCTCGCCGTCGAGCGCGATCGTGAGCAATCGATCGTCGTCGTCTCCCCCCCCTCCGTAGCGAGCTTTCAGGCCTTCGATGAACTCTCGCACCGCAACCTCTGGATCGGACGCATTTTGCAAGTGAAAGCCAATGGCGTCGGACGGAGCCGTCGCTCGAAAAAAAATCGAAACGTCATCGCCGGTCTCTCCGGTGCGGTAGGCCCGGCACAGAACGTCTGGACGCTCGACTCGATAGCCCCACTGACCCGATCGCGCGAGCACTCCCTGATCCGACGCGATCCATCGCACGCCGTTGCGAGCAAAGATGGGCACTGCGAACGCAGCCACTGCGCCCTCCGCCGGCCACATGCCGTCGGGAGGGCGCGCGAAGAGTCGCTGATACTGTTCGACGGCGAGCCGTGTCTGCGCGTCCGCATCCTCTGGATACGCGAAGCGGCGCGGCGGTCCGGCTCCGGGTCGATCGATGGTCGCGCGGTCGGTGTCGATGAGGAGCGGAAGAATGGGATGACAAAAGGGCGTCGTCGAGACCTCGATGACACCTTTGTCCTGCAAGGTTCGATGGACCGGCACCACAGCTCGAAGGATCTTGAGCTGCTCCGCCAGTACCGCTTCGATGTCACTTTCCGAGAAATCGCGCTGTTTTTCTACGAATCGACGCACCGACGCGATCTCGCCCGTCACGAGTTCGACGCTACCCTTTCTGAACTCGTCGCCGAACCAAGCCAGGTTGAACCACATCTGAAGATCTCGAATCTCGCTCGCATCGAATGCTTCGCGCGCGGCTCGCTTGGCAAAGAGCTCGGCATACCTAGGATGAGGAAAGATCTGGTTGTGCCAGTCCGCATCGAAGAAGCTGGACAAGATCGCCTCTCGATCGCTCGAGCTGAGGCTCTCCGCTGGCTTGAGCGTGAGCTCCTGAGCGATGTCGGTGGCCCCACCATTTGCATAGTGTTCGATTTGGTCCAGCAGAACCGGCGTCAAATTGATGGTAGCCCGCACCCCAGGCTGCTCGGCCAGCAGGGCTGCCATCGCGTAGTAGTCACGAATGGCATGAAGCCGGACCCATGGCTTCACGAAAGACCCGCGAGGGCTTGCAGCGCACAGATCGCGATAGAGCGGCTGATGCTGGTGCCAGAGCAGCGCCAAGAACAGCCTGGGCATTACCGTGAACGCGCCCCCCGGCGCGAGAGCTCCGCCATCACTCGACTCGCCTTCGAAAGCGTACTCTACCCGATCGCCTCGCCGAAACGGGCCAAGCTCGGCTCGCCAGTAGCTGCTTCCATCGCGGTTTTCGAGCCAGCGCGCGGTGACGCATCCGTTTTCAGCGGTCCCGCCGGTGTGATGTACCTCGTAGCGAACACGAACTACTTGGTCCGGCTGGACGGGCGTGGACGTGACGTCGATCGAGATCGGCAGCCCAGCGCGCGCGGGGCGCGAATCTAGCGTGTTCAGATTGGCATGCCCGAGGAACATTGGGCCTCCTTTCAGTTTCCGCTTGGACGATCGCGCTCAGGGCCACTGGGCTTCGGCACTCTGCACGCATTTTGTCTGTCGGCGTTGCTCACCCCCTTGTAGGCGTGACCGGCTCCCAGCGTGACACTCGGAAGAAGGGCTCTCAGCCTTGCATGGTCGCTACGGTTGGGTTCAGTGGGCAGACTGTAGTCGCTTCGCGCGTGAGAGAATCTCGCGCGCCGTCGGCGGGTCGTCTGACCGGATGGACACAGCGAAGCCGCTTCGGGTGGAGACCACGTGCGCTCGAGCTCCGTTCGGCGCAAGGGGGCAGTTGGGCATCTCGTCCACAGGGTGGCCAAGCGCGGCGTTGCGGGCGAGATGGCAGTCCACGACACGTTGCAGCCACTCCGTCGTCATCCCCGGAATGGCCCGAAGGGTGACGACCGCTCCTACCGTTCGCTGGAAGGGCGCCTTGTTCGTACCGACTTTCTTCGTGAGGGCCCGCACGCTCGCGATGTCCTCGACGTGGTCGAATGGGCTCGTATCTTGGTCGTCTATGCTGAGCCCGAAGCAGGCGCGCACTTCGACGCCACGAAGGGCGGCCGACGCAGCTCGGTGGTCGTCGGCGTGGCCTTGGTGCTCCCGTGCCGTGCGGAGGTGCTCCGCCGTCGGGTTCGAGACGAAAGTCCAGCATTCGGTTCCTATGTCCGTGCTGGAGCGACTCGCCCCTCTCGGCGAGCATCGAGTGCGTTCTCTGGTCAGATTTGGCTGATACTGGGCTGCGTGGCGGTTCGCGGTCGCAGCGTGCGACTGGCCGTCACCCTCGTGCTGTGCCGCACTCATATCGTGCGGTCTTGCCCCCGGAGTGGATGCGCAGGCCGCCGCTACCAAACCAAGAATCGATGTCCTCCAGTGTGAACGAAACATTGTGCGTTCCTTCCTTTTGTCGCGCACCGGCACTGTGAAAAACGCCGTGCTTCGAGCGTGAAGATCGTCGCCGCTGGCCCGGAGCTCGCGAAGAGCCTGGCCAGAGTCAGACAGGCTGCAGCAAGTGCCATGCCCGTTCCTTGAAAGTGATCTTCTGCTGTGCTGGCCGATGTTCGCCACGGATCGAGAAACGCAAACGTGCGCACGCTTTGCGGATGTCGCGTTCCGCGGCAGAACCTGCGCGCGAAAGCCTCAGCGGGGAGTGTAACCCGCAGAGTTACTCTTGAGCGGTTGCTCCCGTTCTCGACTGCGCAATCAGACTCTTGACCCTGGTCGAGACGGCGCGTAGCTTTAGAGGCGATGAAAACGCGCCTATTTCACGCCCTTGTCGTGTGCGGCGCGAGTCTGGTTCTTGCCACGACAACCGCTTGTGGCTCGGATGGTGATGGCGCTGAGACCGGAGCCTCAGGGAGCAGCGGCACCACGGGCGCCGCTTCAGGCACTGGTGGCACTGGCGGCGAAGCCTCCGCGGTTGCGGGCGGCGGCAGCCATGTCGGGGGAACCGCCGGTGCATTCGGCTTGGGTGGCGCCGGCGGGGAAGGCAACGTCGCGAGCGACGGAGGCGTCGGCGGGTGGCCCCCTACCAAGTGACCGGCACCGGTGAGCACGGCCCTGACGGGCGCTGGAAGGGCCGGCTCACAAGTCGCCCTTTGCCGGAGTTTGATCCGGAAATTGAAGCGCTCACGCGAGATCAACGCGCGGAGCTCGTCGCAGTGTGGCTGGGCCGATCCGCAAGCGAGCGTCGCGTTGCGGACGCTTTCCTGGTGGTACGACAAGCGTTGGTGGACGCTGGCAGTGCTGAGTCGCTCATCGGACTCGCGACCCGTGCGATCGACGACGAATACCGCCACGCAGAGCTGGCGCGCGTCGTAGCTGAACGGTTTGCTGGGAAGCCACTCCACCCGCCAGCGAAGCTGGCGCTCGACGTGCCGCAGCATCCCGGCGCTTCGCCAGAACTCCTCCGCTTACTACACGTTCTCGGCCACTGCGCACTGAACGAAACGTTTGCCAGCGCTTTTCTGGAAGCCACGCTCAGTCTGACCACCGCACCACTGGCGCGCGCCGCGGTGAGGGAGTTGCTAGCAGATGAAGTGGACCATGCGCGTATCGGCTGGGGCCAGCTCGCATCGTTGAATGTCGCAAATCGCCGCGCGCTTGTGCCCTGGCTGGTTCCTTTGGTGAGAGGCAACCTATCGATGTGGCGCAGCTCGCCGCGGCCCTATCCCAAAGATTCGGCGCTGCACCGGCATGGGGCGCCACCCGCGGAGCTCATTGAGCGCACGTTGGTTGACGCGATCGAGAAGCTGGTGATCCCTGGCTTTGAGTACTTCGGTCTCCCTTGTGAAGACCTACGCGCCTTCCACGCCCAAGGTGCACCCACTCCGGGCTATACGATCGGGTGAGTTCGAACTGCCGAATCGGCTACCGGTATCAACCAGGCTCGCCAAGGATTGCTAGCCAGCAGTCCAGCCAGGTTTGATAGGACGTCTATTTACCCATCATCATGCAGGACATGTGCCCGGTGTCCGCTCCCATCGTGGACAGCTTGGTTTCCAACGCGGAATGATGTGCAGCGCACTCATCGTGCGCCGCCTGAATGTCTGACGCGGTCTCCAGACGTGCTCGATGGCCAGCCATATCGGAGCGCACGCCTGAAATACCCGCAGCGACGCGATCCATCTCGGAACTGGAGCAGCCCATCATTTTGCCCATGGCATGGTCCATGTCTGTCATCGTTCCGTTCATTGCCGATTCGTGCATCGTCAACTCTGTCATCACGTCGGGGAGTGATTCCGCGGCCGCGCATGTTCCCTGGTGACGCGCATTTTCTGCGCGCGCATCGCTCAGCGCGCCATTCATTTCATGCGCTGCACTCTCCATCGAACTACTCGAACACGCACTAGAAGCCAGCAGCAGCACCGCAGCCATTGATTGGATCCACATTGGGCACCTCGTCTCAGGCTCTAGCAAAGGCCATGCCTTCATCCCGCGCGTGCGTTGAGTACAGACTCAAGCTGGTGAGAGCACTCGCGGAAACCGCCCGCCGCGGCAGTAAGACACCGGTATCGAGAGTCGAGATCGAATTAGTGTGCGGCACGCGGACGCGCAAATTCGACTGCTAGCAAACGCAAACCGTGCGCAATGAGTCGGGAGCGCTAGGGCGAAGGGAACCGCAAGCAGCGCGACCCTGGGCGCTGTTCTCGACTTTGGAGAACGGCACGAGCCTTGCTTTGCGCAGCGGGCGTCATCAGCGGCACGACGGCGCCCTCGGCAGTAACCGTTTTGACCACAGCACTAGTGTTCGGAGACACGCCGCCTCTCTCTGCGACCGATCTCCAGCACGACACAAGAAAGCCTTCATGACGCCAACCGCAGCAATCGCCGACGCGACAATTCCTCAAGACAGCGACCCGCGGGGCCTCACCGCTAAGGAGGCTGCAGCCCGTTTGACCCGAGAAGGCCCGAACGAGCTTGCAAAGCAGGCCGGCACGCCGTGGTGGCGGACCCTCTTGGGTCAGTTCGAGAGCCCGGTCGTTTGGTTGCTGCTGGGTGCCTGCGTGGTTTCTGCGCTTCTGGGTGAAATCGTCGACGCAGCGGCGATCGGTACGATCGTAGTCTTGAATGGACTGGTGGGCTTCTTCCAAGAGTACCGCGCAGAGAACGCGGTACTGGCGCTTCGCTCAATGACTGCCCCACGAGCCCGAGTGAGACGCGATGGGGCTTCTCTGATCATTCCTGCAGCCCAAATCGTCCGAGGAGACGTTTTGCTACTCGAGGCGGGCGACATCGTCGCGGCCGACGCAGAAGTCATCGAAGCCAATGCTCTTCGCACAGCCGAAGCTGCGCTCACCGGGGAGAGCGTGCCGGTGGACAAGGCAGTCGAAGACACTTCCAGCGCACCCCTTGCTGAACGACGAGGAGAGGTGTTTCTCGGCACCGCGGTCGTGAACGGTACCGGCGCCGCGCGAGTCGTTGCCACGGGCATGGCGACCGAACTAGGAAAAATCGCGCACCTGTTGCAGAGCGCCGAGGAAGAAAGCACCCCTCTCCAGAAACGGCTCGCTCAGGTTAGTCGAACGCTGCTGTGGTTGTGCTTGGGTATCGTCGTCGTGGTGGCCGCTCTCGGTGTGCTGCGAGGGCAACCCCTGATGCTGGTCTTTCTTTCGGCCGTGTCCCTCGCGGTCGCCGCAGTTCCCGAAGGGCTACCGGCGATCGTCACCGTCGCGCTTTCGGTGGGTGTGCAACGCATGGCCGGTCGCAACGTCCTGGTGCGACACCTACCAGCGGTCGAGACACTGGGCTGCGCAAGCGTGATCTGCACCGACAAGACGGGAACACTGACGACCGGGGTGATGAAAGTGCGTGAACTCTGGGGTCGCGACCACGCGCGTACGCTGGAAGTTGCTGCTGGTTGCTGCGACGCAGAGCTCGACCCGGCTACAGGCGCTGGCGTGGGAGACCCCACCGAACTGGCGCTGCTATCCGCTGCCGCTGAACGAGGAATCCAGCGCGCGGCCATTGAAACGGAGCGAACGCGCGTCGAAGTTCACCCCTTCGACGCTACACGCAAGCGGATGTCGATCTTTCGAGGAGATGATCGCCTCTACGTCAAGGGAGCGTTTGACCTGCTGGCGCCCCTCTGCGTGAAGGGTCTGGAGGGCGCAACCGAAGCGAACCTCCAGCTAGCCGCACGCGGCCTTCGGGTCCTAGCAATCGCTATCGGCGACTCCCGCGACGAAACGAACCTGGAACTGCTGGGGCTGGTGGGATTGGCCGACCCCCCCCGCAGCGAAGCCATCGAGGCCATTGCCGCCGCACGCCTCGGCGGGATCAAAACGGTGATGATCACGGGAGACCACCCGGTGACCGCCGAGGCCATCGCCCGTGAAATGGGAATCGTTCGCGAGGGCGAGCTGGTAGAAGAAGCAGTGCATGCTCGAGCAACCCCAGAACAGAAACTCAGCATTGTCCGGGCATGGAAAAAACGAGGGGCAGTGGTAGCGATGACGGGCGACGGCGTCAACGACGCGCCGGCCCTGCGCGAAGCCAACATCGGAATTGCGATGGGCAGAGGCGGCACCGAAGTCACGCGCGAGGCCGCCGATCTGGTGCTGACGGACGACAACTACGCCAGCATCGTGGCTGCCGTACGCGAAGGGCGCGGTATCTTCGACAACATTCGGAAGACTGTGGTCTACCTGCTTGCTGGCAACTTCGGAGAGCTCACGCTCATGCTGGTCGCCACAGTGGCTGGACTGCCACTTCCGCTGCTACCGCTGCACTTGTTATGGATCAATCTGGTCACCGACGGGCTGCCGGCTCTCGCGCTGGTCGTCGATCCTCCGGAAGCCGACGTGTTGAAGCAGGCTCCTCGCCAGGGCAGTGAACCGATGCTCGGACGGGCCGAGTGGTTCATCGTGGTGTGGACTGGAGCCCTCCAGGCGGCCACCACTCTTAGCGTGTTCATCTGGGCTCTGAACGAGCGCGACCTCACCGAGGCGCGAAATCTGGCCTTTTCGACCCTGGTATTCGGGGAATTGTTCCGTGCGTTCGCCGCCCGGAGTCAGACCCGTGTTTTCTGGCAAACAGGTGTTTTCTCGAACGTGTTGCTGCTCGGCGTTGTGGCGATCTCAATCCTGTTGCAGCTCGCGCTCCACCATATTCCGTTCACACAGCGCCTCTTTTCCTTGGGTGCCCTCCCGCTCGCCGACTGCGCGCTGAGTCTCGGTGTCGCGTTGATCCCAGCAACTGTGGTGGAGCTCACCAAGCTCGCTCGACGGACCGCATCACACCAGCGCGCGGCAGCCAGATCCGTCACGCGAGTTACCTAGAGGCCTACAATGAACATGCTCCTTCGTTTCCACCACCTGATTCTGGTCCTCGGCCTGGGCGCGCCGTTCTCGATAGTCGGGACCGTACGCGCCGAACCGTCCTGCGAGGCGTTCGTTGCCGAAGTCCTCACAAGGCAACCGTCGTTGCAGGCCGGGGCTCTGCGCAGCGAAGCTCTCGTCCGCGAATCTCAAGCCGCCGGAATTTGGCCGGATCCAACCCTGACCATCATGGGCGACCGTCTGCCTGGAACTGCGGCCGGCGCGGAGATGCCGATGGTCCAGGTCCAGCTCACACAGATGGTGATGTGGCCGGGCAAATTGCCCCTGATGCGAGAATCGCTTCGCGCAGAGGCCGACGCAGCCGGGGCGAACCTCGAAGCGCGCAAACAAGATCTCGCCCTCGAGGCCCGTCGTGCCTACTTCATGTTCATTCTGAACGGGAGACGGCGGGAGATCAATCGCGCCGCGCGTGGCCTCGCTTCCACTATCGCGTCGGCCGCGCTCGGTCGTTACGCTTCGCAGGCCGGCGGACACCACGAAGTGGTTCGCGCCGAACTGGAGGTCCAAGCGCTAGACGTCGAATACGAAGCGCTGCTCGGCGAGCAGCGCACCATGGTCGCCATGTTGAACACGCTGCGATATCGGCCCGCGGACGCACCGTTCCCTGAACCTCAGGTCATCAGCTGGGCCAACTCGACAACCTTCTCGGCAGAGGCGCTCATGGCGACTGCCGAGAAACAGCGGCCCGAGCTGCGAGAAATGTTTGCCATGAAAGAGAGCATGTCCAAGATGGCGAGTCTCGCGCGCAAGGAGTCGTATCCCGACGTGATGGTCGGCGCCTGGTACAACCAGATGCTGATGATGGGAGCGCCGAACTCGTTCGGTGTCATGGTCGGAGGTACCCTGCCGCTGTGGGGCGTGCGGCGCAACGGTCTGAAGGCTGCCGCCTTCGACGACCGCGCCCAAGCGATCACGCGCGACACGTCCTCGATGCGGGCCATGTTTCGAGCCCAAGTGGTCGATGCGCTGATTCGACTCGAGACGACGGGGCGCCAGATCCTCCTCCTCGAGAGCAGCGCGATCCCGAAAGCGCAGGAGAATTTCAGCGCGTCTCTGTCAGGTTTCTCGACAGGTTCCGTCGACATCGTCGGAGTGCTCGACTCTCGACGCTCTCTTCAAACTGCCCGGTCCATGCTGATCGAGGCACAGGTGCAGCGGGAATTGGCCATCGCGCTGCTCGAGCGCGCGGTCGGCGGCAAGCTACCCACCGGAGCGCCATGAAAACAGCCCTCGCTATCGCCCTTTGCTTGGCCATCTCTGGCTGCAAGGGAGCTCCGACCAAGCCAAACGAGGCCGCGCCGAGCGAGCATACGAGCCATCAAGGCGGTCCGGCGCCTGCCTCGCCCGCTTCACCATCGACGCCGACCTCGAGTTCTGCTCCGGCGGGCTATGCCGCTATTGCGCTCGACCCGTCGAAGCTGGGCGGGCTTTCAATCAGCACGACCATCGTTCAAGATCAACACTTCGTTCGCACCTTGCGTACGACGGGTGTCATTGCCGTTGACGAGACTCGCACCTCACACATCCACCCCAAGGTTCGAGGAGTGATCGAGACAATCTACGTCGACTTCGTCGGGAAGGAAGTTCGGCAGGGCGAGCCGTTGTGCGCGCTCTACAGCCAGGAGGTATTCGCCGCGGAGCTCGAATTCCTCTCGATCCTCGACCGCGCGGCAAACGTTCCCAAACGAAGCGGCGAATTTGCCCAAGCCGAGCAGGACGCCCAAACGCAGCTGCTCGCGGCCGCACGGCGCCGGCTGTCGCTGTGGGACGTTCCAGCCTCGGAGATCGCGCGCCTCGAGGCGGCGAAGCAGGCTCGCCGCACCTTTCCGCTGCTCGCTGCTCGAAAGGGTGTGGTGGTCTCGAAGCAAGCGGTCGCCGGCGCCTACGTCGACCCATCGATCGAGCTCTACACTATCTCGGATTTGTCGACAGTTTGGCTACTCACGGACGTCTACGAATCCGACGTTCCCTTCATGAAGGTGGGGCAGACAGCGAAGATCATGTTGCAAGGTGAAAGTTCGCCGGTTGAGGCCGCGGTCTCCTTTCTCCCGCCCACCATCGACGAAGCAACGCGGACGTTGAAGGTTCGCTTCGACCTTCCGAACAAAGCCCGCCGCTTTCGTCCCGGTGCCTTCGCTGAAGTCACGATGGACCTGCACCTCGATCAGGGCTTGGGGATCCCGGAGAGCGCTGTGATTCGAACCGGAACCCGTTCCATCGTGTTCGTGGTGCGCGAGCTGCTCATCGAGCCGCGGGAGGTCGTGCTCGGTCCCCTCGTCGGAGATCACTACAGGGTCGTCTCTGGCGTTCAGGCAGGCGAAAACGTCGCGACCAGCGCGCAGTTCCTACTCGACTCGGAGAGCAGGCTGCAAGCCTCGACCACTGGCGGCGGCAAGGCGAACGGAAGGCACACCGGACATGGTGGCTGATACTCCGCCCGCGGCTGAAGGAACCCAAGCAATGAGTACGAAGGAGCTGAGTCGCGTGCCGACCCGTCCAAGCGGGCCTATCGAGCGACTGATCGATTTCTCAGCCCGCCAGCGCTTCTTCGTGTTCTTGATCGCCCTCGGACTGACGCTCTGGGGGCTTTGGAGCGCGAAGAATTCGCCTCTCGACGCACTTCCAGATCTGTCGGACACGCAAGTCATCGTCGCGACCGAGTGGATGGGGCGCAGCCCCACGCTGATCGAGAATCAGGTCACCTACCCGATTGTGACGTCGTTTCTCGGCGCGCCCAAGGTGAAGACGGTTCGCGGCTTCACCATGTTCGGGATGTCTTTCGTGTACGTGGTCTTCAAGGACGGCACGGACATCTACTGGGCGCGATCGCGGGTCGTGGAGCAACTCGCGAAAGTCAAAGACAAGCTTCCCGAAGGAGTCAACCCCCAGATCGGTCCCGACGCGACAAGCGTAGGCTGGGTGTTCCAATACGCGCTCGTCGACGAGTCCGGAAAGCGCAACCTACAGGAGCTCCGCTCACTTCAAGACTGGAGCATGCGATACTGGCTACAAGGCGTGGAGGGGGTCGCCGAAGTGGCGAGCGTGGGTGGCTACGAGAAGGAATACCAAGTCATCGTCGACCCCACCAGGATGAAGGCGCGCGGGGTCTCGGTTGCACAGATCGCTGGCGCGGTACGCGGCTCTAACACCGAGGTGGGAGGGCGTGTCGTCGAGATGGCGGAGCACGAGTACGTGCTTCGTGGCCGCGGCTACGTCCAGGGCCAAACCGACATCGAGCAGGCTGTGGTGACTACCGATGCGCGCGGGACGCCCGTCCGCATTCGTGACGTGGCCGACGTCATTGTTGGAGGCAACATTCGGCGCGGCATCGCTGAGCTCGACGGTCGCGGTGCGGTCGTTGGCGGAATCGTCGTCATGCGCTACGGAGAGAACGCGCTCAATGTCATTGAGCGCGTGAAGGCGAAGCTCGCGGAAGTGAAGCACTCGCTCCCCGCAGGGGTCAGGGTCGTCCCTGTCTATGATCGCAGCCAAATCATCACCGAATCGGTAAAGACCCTCTCATCGAACTTGCTCCAGATCCTGGGCGTCGTCGTGCTCGTCATCGCCCTGTTCCTGTTCCACCTCCGGAGCGCAATGGTCGCAGCCATTACGCTTCCGGTCGCGACGGCAGCCACGTTCATCGCGTTCTACTACCTCGATCTAACCATCAACGTGATGTCGCTCGCGGGTGTCATCCTAGCATTGGGTGACATGGTCGACTCGGCCTGCGTGCTGGTGGAAAACGCGCACAAGAAGATCGAACAGGCCGAGCGCGATGGGACCACTCTCGATCGCAAAGAAATTGTCATCAGTGCAGCCCGAGAGCTTGGTAGCTCCATGTTCGGTGCGCTGCTGGTTCTGACCATTGCATTCCTGCCGGTCTTCACCCTCGAGGGCCAGGAAGGGAGGCTATTCCGCCCGCTGGCGTTGGCGAAGACATTCTCGATGGCCTTCGCCGCCATCTTCTCTGTAACGCTGGTCCCTGCGCTGATGGTGACCTTCCTGCGAGGCAAGATCACACCCGAAGCAGTGAACCCGATCAATCGTTTCTGCGTTGCCGCCTACCGGCCCGTCCTTCGTTTCTGCTTGCGTGCCCGCTGGCTAGTTATCGGTCTCGCGGTCCTGGCGATGGGCGCAACGTTGTACCCACTCTCCAAGCTCGGCTCCGAGTTCATGCCGCCGCTTTATGAGGGGGATCTGCTGTTCATGCCGATCACCGTACCCGGACTTCCCATCGCGGAGGCGCAGCGTCTACTCAGCTGGCAGGACAAGCAAATCCGAACGGTACCCGAGGTCGAGCTGGTGTTCGGCAAGGCGGGCCGCGCTGAGACTTCGCTCGATCCGGCTCCCCTTTCGATGTTCGAGACAATCGTTCGCCTCAAGCCGCGAGAGCGATGGCGTGAGGGAATGACCATCGACCGAATCGTCGCGGAACTGGATGAGAAGACCAAAACGCCCGGCGTCCAAGGGGCGTGGACAATGCCGATCAAAGCGCGCATCGACATGCTCTCCACCGGCATCCGCACGCCCATCGGCATCAAGGTCTTCGGCGAAGATCTCGAGGAAATCACCCGCATCAACGATCAGCTCGAGCGGGTGCTCAGGACCGTACCTGGAACACGCAGCGTCTACGCCGAGCGCGAGCTCGGTGGGTTTTTCCTCGATGTGATTCCGAACCGCGAGGCCATCGCGCGCTACGGCCTAACGGTCCGCGCGGTCCTCGACGTGGTCGAAAGCGCCATCGGCGGGATGGACGTGGATTCCACCTTCGAGGGGCGCGAGCGCTACCGCGTGAACGTGCGCTACCCGCGCGAACTCCGCAATAACCCCGAGGCGCTGCGCAACATCCTGGTCCCCATTTCGCCGTTGCTTCCGCGCACCACCGGGGCCGGTCCCACTGGTGCCGCGATGGGCGGTGGAGCAATGCCTGGCAGCTCGAGCGGGATGGCGGCTGCCGCAGGTGCGGGGATGGGAATGGGAAACGGACCAAGTGCCGCGGCTGTGGCGGGGATTTTGCCTATGTCGGGCGGGATGTCCCCGTCGAGCACCGCTGCAACCAGCTCCATGCCTGGCGGAGACAGCTCGGGTGCGCCCAAGGCAGCCTTTGTCCCCCTCGGGCAGCTTGCGCGCGTTGAAACGGTAATGGGGCCCCCGATGATCAAGAGCGAGATGGGCCAGCTCACAGGCTGGGTCTACGTCGACGTCCAAGGCAGCGATCTCGGTGGCTACGTAGAGAGCGCAAAAGCGGCTGTTGCGCGAGAAGTGAAGATCCCCAGCGGCTACCTCCTCAAGTGGACGGGGCAGTATGAGTCGATGGAAAGGGTGCGTGCCCGTCTCGCGATTCTCCTGCCGCTCACCATCGGCATCGTCTTCCTCATTCTCTATCTCAACTTTCGCGGTGCAACGCAGGCTCTGATCGTGATGACCGGCGTTCCCTTCGCTGCCGTCGGCGCGATCTGGACCCTATACGTCGCCCATTTCAACACATCGATTGCGGTCTGGGTGGGGATGATCGCCCTGCTCGGCGTGGCCGCTGAGACGGCCAGCGTCATGGTCGTCTATCTCGACGAAGCATGGGCGGAGGGCAGGAAAAGCGGCTCGGTAAGCACGGTGGCGGATCTCATCCGGCACTCCGAAGAGGCGGGAGCGAAGCGAGTGCGGCCCCTGCTGATGACGGTCATGACGAATGTCTTCGGCCTGCTCCCCATAATGCTCGATACCGGGGTGGGGGCTGATGTGGCCAAGCGCATCGCCGCGCCCATGTGGGGCGGACTCGTCTCACTCACACTGCTCACGCTGCTGGTCGTCCCCGCGATGTACGTGGTGTGGCGAAGCTTTCACGTCCGTCGAGACGCGCGCAGTCAGGCTCACGCGGTGCCATCGTGACAGCCAATGGCTACGCAAGTGCTCGGTGAATCGCCCGGACGACGAGAGCCACTACGAGCCGGTTATGAACTACGGCAGCTGTCGCTGGCAACATGCCCCCTCGCGCGGGGCGGGATTGCAAGGGGAAACGAAAGCACCAAGGAAGCCCGGGGCGTGCAAGGCTACTCTGCCTCGCATCATCCTTGCAGCAACTCAGCACGGCGGAGTACCTCTTTCGCTTGTCCCGGGTCCTTCGCGACTATTCTGACCGCGAACCCCGAGCCCGCCGAGTCGACTTGAACTTGCAGGCCGTTAAGCTCGAGCACGCAATCGCCCATATGCCTGCTCCGCATCTGCGCGAGGTGGCGCTCGATGGTCAGTTGGAGCCACTGAGCGGTTAGCCCCGGCTCGGCCTGCACGTAGACCTGGGCGCCCGCGAGCCGGTACGACGCGCTCCTACCTCGCCATTCAACAACCTCGTAGCGTTTAACCGAGTTGACGCGATGCCCGACGAGGACACAACGATCCTTGGCTCGCGTCCCGGCTGAGGCGATTACAGGAATCAACGATGTGGCAGCAAGGGTGATGGCGATGATGAACTTACGAACGCTCACGTGCTCTGCTCTTTCTGCGCGCTCTGGCGCACTTCACTGTGTCTAGGCACCCGGTGCCGCGGGCGTGACAAGGAGCAAGCAAGGGATACATCCAGCCGAGACGCAGCGACAATTCCCAACTTTTCTTGAACGCCCTTGCTCACGAGACTTTCCTGGCCCCGATCACAGCCGGGGCCACTTCTGGACGGGGTGCGCAATTTCTGGT
Organism: Polyangiaceae bacterium; assembly: GCA_035549735.1. Classification (GTDB taxonomy): domain Bacteria; phylum Myxococcota_A; class Polyangia; order Polyangiales; family Polyangiaceae; genus PMG-095. The sequence continues at coordinate 60,071 of DASZQI010000001.1, forward strand.
CAATGTGGGTGAGCGGTCCCCCGCCCGCTCGCAATCCGCCGCTTCCGGGAACTCGGGATGGTTGATTCGACCGCCCGCGCGTGCCACCAATCGTGCCCCGACTGAAAGCCCTTCTTGGAAGGCCCGAACTTGAATCGTTGCAGGCCCGAACTTCAATCTTCGGAGTTATGCTCTCGTGGCTCCAATGTGCGCTCTCGAAGGCTGACTTCGGCAATCAACGACGGTCCCCGGTCTCGGTAACCGAATCGGTTACGCGGCGAGATGGTGGAGGTGTGGCAGCCACGCGCGCACGCGTGCGTTGTCGGGACCGCGAGGACAAATGCCGAGCCAGCATACCGCGTGGAGTTTTTTCGATCTTGTTCGGAGGCATGGGAATTGCTTGACCCCGAGCTCGAGCCAAGGAGGCACACATGAACTCATTGCAGCAGATTCTGTCGGCTTCTCCGAGCGGAACGATCAATCGAGCCTCGAGCCTCGCCCAGTGCATTGAAGCATGCCTCGAGTGCGAGGTCGCGTGCGTCGCCTGCGCCGATGCTTGCCTGGGAGAGCGCGAGGTCGACCATCTACGGCGTTGCATCCGTTTCAACCTCGACTGCGCCGACATCTGTGGCGCCACCGGACGCGTGCTCTCGCGTCAGCTGGAAGCGGATGTGACGCTCCTTCACACGCAGATCGAAGCCTGCGCGCGCGTTTGCCTGCTCTGCGAGGCAGAATGCGAGCGCCACGCTTCGATGCACAAGCACTGTCGAAGCTGCGCGGAGGTATGTCGGCGCTGCGCGGAGCGCTGCCAGGAAGCGCTCCAAGCCAAACTGCACGTGGGCGCGGAGCGGACTTCCTGAAAATGCGAGCGATCGCCACCTCTGCACTCGCCGCCTTCCTTTCGATCGAGCATGCGGCGAACGCGCAGCCGACAATGGGCAGAAGTGCGCGGCAGGCTCCTCACGGGGAAGACCACCGCGCGATGTCCGGAGACGACTACGGAATTCAGCGCACGGCTGGACACGAGGACATGAACGGGCATGAGGGCCACTCGGGAATGGATATTGATACAACGGGCCCGCTCGGCATTCCGATCACTCGTGGCGCCTCGGGCACGGCGTGGCAGCCCGACTCGACACCCATGCACGCGCTACACGGCATGGCCGGAGGCTGGACGCTCATGCTCCACGGGAACGTGTTCGTGGGTTACGATTCCCAGAGCTCCGATCGCGGTACCGGACGCTTCATCAGCACCAACTGGCTCATGTTCATGGCAGAACACAACCTGGGTCCCGGTGCTTTTGGCGCCCGCGTGATGCTGAGCGCTGAACCGCTGACCGTTGGCGGTCGCGGCTACCCGCTTCTCCTTCAAACCGGCGAGACGTGGAACGATGCGCCTCTTCACGACCGGCAGCATCCCCACGACTTCTTCATGGAGCTCGCCCTCCTGTACACGCTACCCGTATCGGCCAACGTCGGCGTTCAGCTCTACGTCGCTCCCGCTGGGGAACCCGCATTGGGGCCAGTGGCCTTCCCGCATCGCGCGTCCGCGATGTCCGATCCGCTCGCACCGATCGGACATCACTGGCAGGACTCGACGCATATTTCCTACGGTGTCCTCACCGCAGGCGTCTTCATGCATCAAGTCAAGCTCGAAGGCTCCTGGTTCAACGGGCGCGAGCCAGACGAAGATCGCTGGGATGTCGATCTGCGAGCTCCGGACTCGTATTCCGGGCGGTTGAGCTTTAACCCCGACGAGAACTGGAGCTTGCAGGGGTCCTATGGCTACCTGTCCAGCCCGGAGCCGAGCGAGCCGAGCCTCTCCCTACACCGCGTCACCGCGTCAACCACGTACAATCGCCACTCCGGTGCGGAAACGAATTGGGCGACGACGTTCGTGGTCGGCGGGAACATCGAGCAAGGAGGAAGTGTCACGCCCGCTTTCTTGCTGGAAACCAACTGGAACCTCGACGGTCACCACGACCTGTTTGGACGCGCCGAGTACGCCCGCAAGACGGGTCGGGATCTGGTGCTGCCCGAGCAGCTCGAGCCGTCGCGCTTCGACATGGCGACTCTCGCGCTTGGGTATGTCTACTACTTCGGTCACGTGGCGTCGTTCATGCCTGGAATCGGAGCCCGTGGCTCAATCAACTGGTTAGATTCGAGTTTGGAGAACTCCTACGGCACGCGGTTTCCGATGGGCGGGATGGTCTTTGCTCAAGTTTTACCGACCGCCATGTCGATGTAGCCAGCAAGGTCGACCATGCCTAGGGCTGGAATCGCCGGTCGGATAGAAATGCGACGTCCGTCAGAACCCGCAGTAGAGTCAGCAGGTCCTCCTTTTCGTTGCTCGACAGCGCGAGCGGCTCAATCAGCGCGTCGGTGCTCCCGTCACCACGTCGATCGCGTCTTCGAGCCTCGCCAGCGGGCTGTCGTGCATGTAGGGCGCGCTGACCGCCCACGTTGCGAAGTCCGGGCACCTTGAACTTGCCCAAATCCCCAGGACGGCTCAGCTCAACGGTCAACACCTCCTTCAGAACCTGGCCGACGTGGCGGCGTTCAAGATCACCGACCTGCCCTGAGCTCATCCCCCGCAAGCACTCTCGAAGGCGAACGGGCCTGGGAAGGGCGCCGCATGAACTCCCCGTTTCGCGACCGACGTCAGGGAGCCTGCGTTGTTTCTACCTCTCGCAGCACGCCTACTCGTCTCCCGTCCTCGAGCGCATCCGACGGTTGCGGGATCACTTGCTCGCGTTCGACCAGCCCGCTGCGAACCAGCGTCCACGCGCCGTCAGAAGCGCCCGTTTCGACATGCGTGAGGTGTGCTCGCCCGTTACGAATAGCGAACGCGGCCCAGCGATTTCCATCCCGAAACAATGCCGTCGAGGGCACGCGCAGCACATTCTTTCCTTCCCAGACGACAATGCTGACTTCCACTCGATAGTCATGTCCGAGGCCCGAAGGCGGCGGTTCCTCGAGTTCGAGGACGACACGAACCCGCTGCTCTTCGAGGCCGAGGGCCGAGACTTTGGTGAAGCCGGCGGCGTCAACTCTTCGAACGCGCGCGGAAATGGGCTTGTCGGCGCCCCATCCTGAGAGGATGGCCGGGGCGCCGGCGCGCACCAGAGCAGCGTCGCTCGATAGGAGTTCGGCGACGATTTCCAGATTCTTGATATCGCCAATCTCCAGCAGCGGCGTACCTGCGGTCACAGGGCCTGCACTCTCATGAAGGACGCGCAGAAGCCGACCTGGAGCGGGCGAGTTGACCTCCAGCGCGACCGGGCTGGCGCGTCCAACCGGGGCGAGCATAGCCGTTGCGCCCAAGAGCTCCGCCCGCGCCCTCCCCGTTAGCGCGCGGGCGCTGTCGAGAGCGTGCCGGCTCAGTTGGAGTTCATGTGCGCCGTGCTCGAGGTTTTCTTTGGGCAGCGCGCCGCTCTCCACCAGCTGCTTGGTTCGCGCAAACTTGCTCGCCACGTGCTCGAGACCGACTTCCGCCTCCTGCTCCGCGGCCTCGGCTCCCGCGAGCGACTGCCGGGCTGCCGAGGCCGCTGCAAAGGACTGGGCTCGGCTCCGCAGGTCGAGTGGGCGGGGTGCGGTCGGGCGGATGCGCGCGACGACGGTGGTCGGCAAGACCTCGGCTCCGGCCTCGAGCACCAGGCGCTCCATCTCGCCGTCGACCGGGGCTGCCAGCACATAAAGTGCCTTCACGCGCGTACGCCCCTCGCCGTTCACGGTGGAGCGAAGGGTCCCGCGAGTCACCGATGCGGCTTCGAGCAATAGGGGCTCTGGCCGCAGGGCCCAGGCGAGTAGCGCGACAAGGGCGAACCCGACGCCCAACCAAATGCTTCGTCTCACCTGAGCGCGTGTCATGATCATTCCCTTGCTTTCAACACCGATACGAGGTCGAGCGCGTCGAGCTGTGGCCGAACGAGCAACGCGGAAGCAACAGCCGCGCCCAGAAAGACCACGATCGCCGACGCGTAAGTCGATGTCTCCACGATCAAAGGCAGGTGCATCCGCTCGCTGGACATCGCGGACGCAACCGCAGAGGAAAGGACGTAGCCGATGCCAAGGCCGAGCGGAATGGCCGGAACGGCGAGGAGCGCGATTTCGCCGACCAACACAGTCCAAATCTCGGCGCGCTTAAAGCCGAGCACGCGCAGAGTGGCGAGCTCGCGCCCTCGCTCGGCGAGCGCAATTCGTGCGACGTTGTAGACGACTCCAAAGGCGATGATCACGGAAAAGAGAATTTCGATCTGCCGGATGAAGGTCAATGTCTTCTCGGTCATGGTACGAAAATTGGCGAGCACGTCGCGTCGAGCGTGTACGGCAGCGGCCTCGGGTGTGCGCTTCAATAACGCATACAACTCCCGCTCTCGCTGGGGATCGATCAGCAAATTCAGTACTGAATAGGTACGCGGCTCTGCCAACAAGCGATCAAGGCCTTCGAGTTCCATGTAGATAGACTCGCCGAGTGGCTCGTCGACGAAGCCGGCGATGCGGGTAGTGACATTTCTGCGACCGCCTTCGCGAACCTCGATGGTAAGCGGATCGCCGCGCCGGAGATCGAACTTCTCCGCCAACCACTTGGTGATAAGTGCGGCGTCGGGCACCGGCTGGGCGATCTCATAGTGGTTGCCCGCGGCGCGGCGTAAGGTTCCGCCCGCCGGCAATCCAACTACCATGACGTCTTGGAAAGCGCCGAATGCTCCGACGCGACCCCGCACAACCCGGGACGGCTCGATGCGGCGGACGCCCGGCAATGAAGCGAAGGCTCGGAAGGTCCCCCCCGCCCGTTTCTGAGACAAGGTGACCGTCAGGTCCTCCCGCTGCGCCACTTGGAACTGGACGTCTTCCATGCGGCGAATGCCGTCTGCCGAGGAACTGCCGAGCACGACGATGGCGATGGCGAGGGACATACCCGCACTGGTCAGCAGCGCACGCCCGGGCCGCCTACTGACGCTGCGGAAGATCATGCGCCCGACGGGACTGAGCAGTCTTCGTACGCCGAGAGTATCGACAATCGAACGCGAAAACACTGGGACTGCGGCGGACATAGCCACGCTCGGCGGCATGGCCACGACGCGCCGAAGTGCGCCGAGCGCGCCGCTCGCTGCTGCCGCCACAGCCACGAATCCTGCGACGGCGACGATCCACCCCTCCAGGCGAAATACCAGCACCGGAAATCGAAAGAAGGTAGCGTAGAAGACCGCCATCGAGTGGCCCAGCCACGCCCCGATAGGAACGCCCAGTGCGACACCAGAGGCACTCAACGAGAGAGCGAACTGCAGGTAGTGAAGGGCAACGCGGCCGTTCGAGTAGCCGAATGCCTTCAGCGTTCCCACTTGCTGCCGTTCGGTCGCGACGATACGCCCCAGGACGACATTGACGAGGAAGGCCGCCACCAAGAGAAAGAGGCTGGGAACGAGCACCGCGAGGGACTTCAATTGCTCTACGTGCTCCTCCAACATCACGTGCGAGCTCTGACTCGATCGTCCGTAGGCACCCTGACCCCCGTACGGCTCAAGCCGCCGATCGACTTCTCGGATCACCGTTGCTTCCTGGGCTCGATGGCTGAGCCGTAGCGCTAAGTCGTTGAATGCATCACGTAAATCGGCCAGGCTCTCGAGTTCGTCTCGCGCCATCCAGAGGATTGCGAAGCGCCGCTCCTCCGGCGATTGCCCCCCGGGCGGCACCTGCATTACGTATTCGGGCGAGAGCGCGACGCCCGCGATCGTCAATTTCACCCGCCGACCTGAGATCACGAGAAACAACGAGTCGCCCGGACGAAGTCGGTTCTTTTCTGCGAAGCCCTCGCTGACGAGCACTTCCCCCGACCGGCCAGCCTCGAGCCGGCGGCCGTTGCGGACATAGAGCCCATTCAGCCCGTGGCTCGCGGCGTCGGAGACCGAAATCACGGTCGCGGAACAGGGCGCCACGACCCCGGGCACGTCGAGGATGCCCTGCACCACAATACGCGCGTCCAGGGCTTGGACACCCGGCAACCGGACCAAGTCCCGAACGAGCGATCGCGGCGCGCGGGAGAGACCTGACCACACCTGCGCAAATCGTTGCGTTTCGTAGAAGCTCGCCTCGGACAAGCGGAGGGAGCGGTAGGTCGTCATGGTCGCGACAAACAACGCAACGCCGGAGGCGACCACCAGCGCAACCGCGGCGGCGGGCGCCGCCATGCGTCGCAGATCGCGTAGCAGCTTTCGCTCGAGGGCTCGCAATCCCGGCACGGCTCGTGACCTTGCGCCTAGCGCGCTCGCTCTATCGGAACTTGAACAGCTTGCGTCGCGATGGTCGAACTCGACGTGCGCGACTTCGCGAACGCCGGCGAGCGCTCCCCCTGTTCTTTTGGAAGCCTCGACTTCAAGATCGCAAACGCGGCTTCGGGATCGTCTGCGAACTGAAAAAGCTCCAGATCCTCAGAGTCGATCATGCGGTGACGGACGAGCGCATCGAAGTTGATGATCTCGCGCCAGTATGTCGAGCCGTAGAGAATCACCGTGATCTTCTGATCGAGCTTTCGCGTTTGAGAGAGAGTCAGCACTTCCATCAGCTCGTCGAGCGTTCCGAAGCCGCCCGGGAACACGACCAGCGCGCGAGCTAGGTGCGAAAACCAAAGCTTGCGCATGAAAAAATAGTGAAATTCAAGCGACAGACCCGGTGAAATGTAGGAGTTCGGCCGCTGTTCTAGAGGAAGGCCGATATTCAAGCCGATCGTCCGGCCCCCGGCCTCTGCCGCGCCGCGGTTGGCTGCTTCCATGATGCCTCCGCCGCCTCCCGAACACACGGTGAAGCGGCAACAGCCCGGTAGAGTCTTGGACCACTCCGTCAGGCACCGAGCCAGCTCTCGAGCTTCATCGTAGTAGCGGCCGAGCGGTCCGTCCTCTCTCAGCCGCGCCGATCCGAAAAACACCACGGTGTCGTGAACCTGCTCGTGTTTGAAGCGATAGAACGGTTCCAAGTATTCGGCGAGGATGCGCAACGGGCGACCGTCGTCGCTGTCCAGGAAGCCGAGGTTCTTGTACGCGAGGAGCGGCAGCTCAAGCCCGGAGCTAGGCGGCGTCATTACGGGGCACACTGCAAGATCGAGGCCCGAATCTCACCCCAACGAATTGGCGAGCCCAACGCACTCCCGGCTTCTTTTTGCACCAGACGCAACTCAGGACGCAAGACCTGCGCTGAACCGCGCCTGTATTGTCTGCTCCGCCCGTGACTCGTTTCTGAGTTGGGCCAAACCCATTCGGACGGCGAATGGTGCCGGGTTGGGGACGAGCGCGGTATCACACAGGCTGCCGCCCTCCCGGGCGAATGCGCGAGACCGAACCGGCCAGCATTCAACTATACTGGAGCGCATGGCAGAATACGGCCCATCGCTGCGACACTTGATTTCACGCTGGCGCGAAGATCCAGGCGGTACCTATCTCAGCTGGTTTCTGTGGGAGGAGCGACTCAAGAACTTCCGCTCCATCCGCAGAGGCATCACGACGGTCGTGGAAGAGATCGACGCTGGAACATTTGGTAACTGTTACAAAGGCTCGTCACTCGAAACCGTGGTCGGCTCTGTGGCGGAGCAGAAGCAAATCTTCAAGGGCGCGGACCACGCCTTTCTCTGGAAGCCGAAGCTCCGGATTCCGGACATCTACGAGAGTTCGGAGAACCAGCGAGCCTTTGGTAGATTCTTGTCCACCTGCGCATGCTGTGGCGACGGCAAGGCCCTGATTGCAGCCGTTCGGCAGCTCGACGAGCGGCACATCAAGGGGCTAGGGCCAGCGGTTGCCAACCTGCTCTACTTTTTGCATCCGACGTTCATGCCTCCGTTCAACACCGCCATTGTGAAAGGATACAACTTGCTGACTGGCGCCCGTGTAAAGCTCGGCAAGTGGAATGAATACCTAGCGCTGCGAGCTGGAATGTTGCGAATCAACGAGGAGCATCGGGACTTGCTTTCGAACGATCTCGGTGCGGTCGGCGGTCTCTTGTTCGACATCGGAAGCGGACGCTATCCTGCACCGCCAAACAACGGCGACGCCATGCAGCGAAGCGCTTGGGCAGCCGATCTGGAGCGAGTCAGAGCTGAAGCGCATGCGCATCGCGTTTCGGATGCTGGCAAAGATTCTGATCGCACCCACACGGAAATCCAGGTCTGGCTCCGAGACCTCGGCCATGCGCTCGGGTTCGACGTCTGGGTCGCTGCCAATGATCGGGCACGAGTGTACGGGACGGGTCAGCTTGGCGACGGCTGCCTCACGGAACTACCGTCCGCGCTAGCCGATGCGCCCGGAGCCGACGCAGTTCGGCTGATCGATGTGCTCTGGCTCGACAGGGGCGCGGACCATGTGGCGGCCGCTTTCGAGGTCGAGCACACCACTTCCATCTACTCGGGCATCATTCGACTCCTCGATTTGGCGATGGGCGTCCCAAGCAGCGCGACGCGCGGTCTCTACCTGGTTGCTCCTGACAACCGAGAAGACCAGGTTCGAGCCCAACTGGCGCGCCCAGCGTTTCGACACGTGGTCGACCTGCAAGTGCGCTACCTCCCCTATGGCGCACTCGCTAGTCACCGCGAAGCGATGGCGCGCTTCGGTCAAGGCCTCAAGGCGGTGGAGGCGATCGCGCGTTCACTTTGCTGATCGTCCGCACGCGTCCGCGAGACCAGTTCCCTATGACGCTGCATTTGCCAATGCGGCTCGGTCTCGCGTTGGGCCCGCATCTTGGCGTCCTGATAGCGGCCCGATGCACGAGGCTATTTCGTCGCCTGCGCTGTGGGCGGGTTGCCCCCAGCAGGTACAGCAACGAGCCCTTCCGCGCGCTTCAGAATCAAGTCCGCAGTTGCGGAGTCATCTGACTTGATGTTCACTGCGAAACCATCACCAACGGACACAACCTTCGCGGTGACATTGTTGAGCTCCAAGGGACAATACTCCATCTCGGGCATCTGGTGGCCTGCGGCGGCCGCACGCGCGAGATGGCAATCGACGACGCGCTGAAGCCATTCAGCTGTCATGCCAGGAACGGCTCTAAAGACAACAGACGCGCCTACGCGCTTTGCGTTTACGGTCTTTCCAGTCCGGATCTGCTCCATCAAGGGCCCCGCGCTTCTGATGTCTTCTCGGTGGAAGAACGGACTGATGTCGCGGTCGTCCTCCGAGACTCCAACGCAGGCCTGCGCTTCAGCTTGAGCAAGAACCGCAGAAGCGGCGCGGTGCTTGGCCGCCAGCTCACGGTGCCGCTGCGCGTCGGCGTCATGCTCCTTGGTCGGATTGCTGCTCGACGTCCAGCAGCCTCCTCGGCCGCAGTTCTTAGTTTGGCTTTCGGCGGCGGGATCGTACTGCGTAGAGTGCGCAACGCTAGCCTGTGTTTCTTGATCGGCTGCGGCCTCGTGTGACGCTTGGCTCATATCGTGGGGACGTGTGCCGGGGTCTGCTGCGCACGCCGTTGCGAATGCGGACGCAAGCACGAAGAAGGTGTTGGACTTCATGTGGAGCTCTCTTTTCCGGGTATCTACCCCGTTGGGTTCGCATTGCGCCGAGTGCAACGGCCGTGCCATAGGGAGCAAGGGATTCGGTACTGCGAGTGTGCCCACCGCCATCGCACGCGGCCCGAGGCGTCGCGTTCGACTTGTCCCGCGACACGGCCAGCATTCTTCGATCGACCGCGACCTGACCCAAATCAGAAACAAACTCAGCGAACTTGTGGAGTCGCGTGCTCACCAAACTGGTGCCTCGTCAACGGTCGAGCCGATTGCGAGCAGGCCGCGCACACGATGCGCCCTATGATAGAAGAACGCAAAGCTTGCGCCGCCAGCGACGGTGGAAGCCCCAACCGCGCCAGGCATATTGATGCCAGGTCCAACTCGTTGGCCCGTTGGTCTGCGTGCGTGCTCTCATCCCGCAGACCCGGGTACTTTCCGATCTAGCTCAGTTTTGGCCGAATCGTTGGCCAGGCTGGCGATCAAAACCGCTAGACAGCGAGAAGCATTCAGCTCGGGTGTCGTCTTCGCCAGACCAGGGGCTGGACTTTGGTCATTCTCGTTTCCGGCGGTTGCTCGCAGCCGGAGTGGCGCGACCAGGACGGCGCCGGAGGCCTCTCGTCTCTCGAGTTCGTTTACGAGCGCACGAAGATCGGCGCCGCGCTGCGCGCAGCGCTGCACCTCGACCCCATACATTCCGGCCTGAGCGTTTGCGAGTAGCGTATTTCGATGAATTCGGCGCTCCTCATCGCCTTCCGGGCGCCCGTTCCCCAATCCGAGCGACGTCTGCAGAACCACTGTATGTCGTGACTGATCGCGTTCTCCAAGTGCACGCGCCACCACCTCAGGCGACAAGCTCGCCAGCCCGCGCGTCCTCCCACTGCTCCGCCACCACGCCTGCCTCGGTAGGTTGCCCGCAGCCCACTCGACCTCCTCGACCGAATTCCCCGCCGCGAGCAGCGCCACGATCGCCTGCAGCCCCGAATCCCGAGCAAACTCAGCCAACTTTCGCTCCCGCCCGATGGCGCGTGCAAACGCCTCTGCGATCTTTTTCACTTCTGGCCACTGCTGCGGCCGCAGCCGTTCTGCTTCCCGCGGTCGTTCGAGCAGCAGTTTCGCGCGCTCGGCGACGGGCAGCGCGAGCGCTTCCTCGATGCGGGCGGGAGGCCTTGCGCGCGCGCGACTGGCTTCCTTCTTTGGTTCCTTCATGGGCTCCTTTGGGTCCGCCTGGCGGACTGGTCCCGTCCGCGCGCCAGACTGGTCCCGTCCATCTGACGTACCGGTTCGCGTGGCGGACGGGTTCACGTCGCGGACGGGTGCCGACGCGCTAGAAACCTCCTGGCGTATCCCGCTTCCGTCAGTGGGCATCCTCGCGGCGGATCGGTCCAATTGGCGGACCGGTGCGAGCATGGCGCGCACCCGGGACAGGTCGTACCTGTTGGGGCGCCCGTGTTCGCGCTTCACGACGAGCACGCCGTCGCGTTCAAGCGCCGCAATCCCCTCGAGTACAGCAGTCCGCCCGAGACTGGTCTGGGTGGCGAGCGTGGGCACCGACGGCCAGGGCCGTGGCGACGCCTCGCTGTAATAGTCGATGATCGCGAGCAGCACAATTTTCTCGGTCGTCGGTCGCGCCGAGCGCCAAACGGCGCGCTGCATCGCGAGAAGGTCGCTCATGGCATCAAGACTTCCTCGATGAGCATCTCGATCACTTCCGGCGGCGCGAGAGGGAACAGCCGACGCAGGCGGCGCCAGACCTCGAGGCGCGCGACGTCGCCTGACAGGCTGTCCGCGAACGTCGTGCACAGGTGCTCACCACGCGCAGCCGCGACACCGCGAGCGAGCTGGATCGCATTCGACCGCAGGCTAGTCGTCGGATTCATCGTACAACCTCCGGAGCGGGCTGCGTTTGAGCTTTTCGAGGGCACTCTCTTCGAGCTGCCTCACGCGCTCCTTGCTCACTCCGAGCACGCGCGCGATCTCTTCCATGGTGTGCGGGCCCTCGTTGGCCACCGCCAGCGCACAGTCTCGAGTGGGCGCGAGGCGGTGGTCCCACCTGCCTCGGTGGGCCAAGTGGTAGCGACACTCGGTCCGGGTGCAGGCCCCCTCCCCGGGCGGCGCGGCACAGTCACCGACCTCCGGGAAGCGCGTCGGGGCTCCGGTCCACACGGTCGGCGATTTCAGTGCCGCGGTCACGACACCCCCTCACCGCCTCCCTTGGGTTCGGAGGGTTCTGCTAGGACGCGGTCGCACGCGGCGCGGGCGGCGTGCTCGACCATGGCCATGCCGAATTCGGCGAGCTCTGGATCGAGCGGGGCAAGTTCGAGCACTTGGCGTTGCCGCGCGGCAATTTCCGCGGCCCGATCGGGCTTCTTCCGCTCAGATCGCGATTCTGAAGCTGCTGCTGGTTGCGGTGGATGCTGAAGATCTGTCGAAAGTGCCGAGAATTCCGGGCTGTTCAATTCCCGGCGCCTCCACTGGAATCGCGGCTGTTTTCCCGAGCGGCCGCGATTTCATTTTTCCATGTTGCGCTCATGTTGCGTTGACCTGCCTGGCGTGCCGGCAGCTAGCTTGATCCTCGGGCCCCCCGCATGCCGCTTGCATCGCGGGATCGACGGGGCGTCCCGCCCGCAACCGGCCTGCCGGGGACCCGTGCCTGGGTGACCGGGCGAACCGTGGATGAGAGATATCCGTGCCGAGCAAACCGTGACTGGGTCACAATCAAGCCGCTCGAAGCGAGCGACCGAGCGGTATCTGCAGGACCGTTCCTGAGGCTGTTCTCCAGCTCAAGGTCAGCGCTTCTTTGATGTCGAGCAGGCGCACCGCGTCTCGCCGAGCGTCGGGGCTGAGGTGTGAGTAGCGCATGGTCATTTCGATCGTGCTGTGACCCAGGAGCTCTTGGACCGCCTTGATGGGCGCGCCGCGCATCACCAAGTGACTTGCAAATGTATGCCGCAACGCATGCCAGCCAATGTGTCGCAACCCGGCGCGCTTGTGGGCGCGCGCAAGCGGAGCCTTGGTCGCGCCCTTCGTCAGCATCTTTCCTTGTCCGTCGGAGAACACGAGCAGGCTCCGACGCGGCTGAGTCTCGAGGGCTGCGATGGCTTGCTGGCTCAGTGCCACCTCGCGGCTGCGGCCGTTCTTAGGCGTTCCGACAATGCCGCGCGCCACAGCGCGGCGCACGAAGAGGCGCCCTGCTTCCAGATCAACGTCGGTCCAACTGAGCGCGAGCAATTCACCGAGGCGCAGGCCCGTGCGCGCCGCCACGGTGATCATTGTGGCCCATTCTCCTTCCGCCGCAGCAATAAGGCGGTTGCTCTCGTCAAAGGTCAAGAAGTCGAACTCGGGTGGCGGCGGCTTCAGCCACTTGAAGGGCGGCGCCATTGTCAGGCGTTCCCACTCGATCGCGACCGTGAGGATCTTGCGAAGGACCGTGAGGTGGTTGTTGATCGTCTTGTGAGCGACCTTGGCGGCTAGCTTTTTCGCTTTGTAGGCGTCGACCTCGGCCACACCGATCTGATCGAGCCGCAGATTCCCGAACGCAGGGACGAGGTGGACGCGCAGAATCATCCGCTTCGACTCGACCTCACTCGGCTTGTTGTTCGGGGTCGCGTAGGTATCGATGAATTCCTTCGCGAAGTCGGCCAAGAGTGGCGACTCGACCGCTGTCGCCGCCTTCCGCTCGTCCACGTTCAGCAGCTCCTCGCGAAGCTCGTGCTCCAGCTTTTCGGCTGCGCGTTTGTTCTGGATGGGCGCAACGCGCTGGATACGTCGCAATCGGCCGTCTTTGCCAACCGCGTTGACGTCGACGATCCAGGCCTCGCGCGGCGCGCCGGTCGGGTCAGTCCATTTTCGGCGACGGACAGTCATGGGTGCCGTCCCCTGCCTTGCTTCGCATCGCCTTGTTCAAGCCAGCGTAGGAGCACATCGCGCGAGACACGAATGCAGCGGCCGATTCGGCGAACACCTGGCACCCCGCCTTCTGCGATCGCAGCGTACGCTGTCTTTCGGTCCACGCGCATCAGCTCGGCGACCTCTTCAACCGTCAACACCTGCGGGAGATCGCCAACGCCGCCATGCCCGCCCAACCCCCTCAGAGACTCGATACCCATGGTCTCCATTATAATCCCAATGAGCACCGCCGCAACCCTTCCGGTCGACATTTACCGAAGAAAAGGCTTTCTTTAGTCGCCCGTGTGAGCCGGAACCGCGAGCCAGTCAGATGCCGGCACGGCCCCTCGCGTCAGCTTCTCGATCTCGAAAGCGAGCTCGAGACTGGGGCGACTTTCGGCACGGCACAACTTGTCGAGGTAGGTGCGTTGAATCTTCAGACGGGCGGCGACGACGTCGCGCGTGAGGCCCTGGGAGTCCATCCACGTTGAGAGCTTGGACTCCTTTTTGCGCGGCCTGCCGCGTGGACGTTTCTTCGCGGATCCCATTGGGATTATTGTCGTACGACGCTGACAACGGGTCAAGCATACGTTCGGTCGCAAGCGCGGTGACGTGGGGAGCGTTGATCCCCCGCGTCACGTAAGAGGGAATTCATGCCCATTCGCCCTGTGATCTTGGTTGGCCTGAGACTGGAGAATCCCTTCGGATCTCGTCTCCGGTGGTCACGCCTTGGAACCGGACGGCTTGTTGTCGTCGCGTGCGTCGATGAGCACGACATCTCTACGACCGACCATGCCCAGCTTCTTTAACGTGGCCTGCACTTTGGCTAGCTCACTCTGTGTAAAGAACAAGATCGCCTTGATTGATTTCGCTGTGTCGCTTGCTGCCTCGTACACCGCCACCTGATTCTCGAGATTTTTGGCGAGCTTGGTATTGGACGCCAGCTTGAACTCCACAAGCGTCGCATCGGCGCTGCCGCGCGAGACCTTGAAATCGACGGGGCCGCGACCGTTGTTCACCTCACGGTTCACGTCGAGCGACGTCGCGTACCAAGTCAATCGGTACATGATTTGAAGGTCAGCCTCGCGCCTGAGTGGTTTGCCCTTCAAGTAGAAAAGACGATATCCGTCCTTGTTCTCGATTACGTCCTTGAGGAAATGTACTCGCTGTAGGGCTTCAGCGAAGCTATCGCCCAGCCTATAGAAAGCCGTGCCTGCGAGGTGGTCGTCGACGAGCGCGCGTACCTGCTCGATGAACTGGACTTCGGTTTCACGAACCTTGAACGCGCTAACCTGGTGCGCCTCGTCGGCGTTCTCTTCCTTTTCCTTGATGTAATAGTCGAGAATCTCGGGAAATTTTTTCGACGGTCTCGCTGGCTGCCGCCCTGACTTCCTTCTTGGTTGCCTCCGCGGAGAGACGCCGCATGAAGTAGTCGTCCACCTGTGCGCGCAGCTGCTGATCGGGGAGCGCGGCGTAGACGTCTTCGAAACGATTGATGAGATCGCTGCGATTGATCCAAGCTTCATCCTTGGTCAACATAGCCTTCGGCGTCAGAATGACGAAGTCCCGACCGTTCGCTGGCAGATCGTAGTGCGCGCCTTTCCATCGTCGAGACTCGTAGTCGAAGCGGACCCTGTCGACCGCGAACGCGCCGCGACGTTCAGGTCTGAGATGTGACCGCGCAAAACTCTGCGTGTAGTCGAGCAAGTAGCCCTTGACGAGATTCGTCGTGAAATCGCTGAGGTGATCACGACCCACGCTGTCGCTCAGGAGACAGAGCTTTTCCAGGTGACTGCCGCGCGTAACCGTTTCCGTCCCGAACGCCTTGAAGATCTGCCCGAGATTCCGGTGAAGCGTCTCAGCGAAATCGCTGCCGAGACCCGTGCCACCTTTTCCTTTGCGGCTGAACCCGAGCCAGTTTTGCTTCACTTCTGGAAACCGAAACCAGTGGTCGATCATGCCTGGCCGCAGTTCGTTTTCTAGAGAGACATCGCGCAGGAATTTGACGTAGCGAATGATGTCTTCGTGCAGGGCGACAAACTGCTCGTCCTCGCTGTCGAAGAGCAGGAAAGGATCGATAAAGAGAGGCAGATCGTTGACGAGTGAGACGTTGAAGGCGCCGTGCTCTTCGAGCGCACCCGGGGTCACGTCGAAAAAATCCGTGAAGTAAATGCAGAGGCGTGCAGCGCTACCGTCGGCCAAGATCCCTCGTTCCTCTCGCGGCGACGACCCATTCGTCACTCTCGGACCCTTGCACCACAAGCGGGTCCGGTCCCTGCTGTACGTTCACGAAACCACCACGCCAGCCTCAACCAAGTTGCTCCACTGCCGCTCCAAACTCGCGGCAAAAGCGCGATCATCGATCGCAACGCCCGCCTCAATGTTCCGCGTCTGACCGCGGTCCGTGAAGTTCGCGGACGTGATCAGCGTGTAGTGGTGGTCGATGACAACGCACTTGGCGTGCAGGCTGACAAGGCTCGTGCGCTCGGCGGTTCGGGGATCGAAGTAGAGTTTGGGCTTCGGGTCGCCGAAGGGCCACATGAGCGTGTAGAAGAGGGCGACCGCGGCGCGACCGCGTTCGATGGGGGACTCGGCGCGGTTCAAGGGGGCGGCGAGCAGGCTCCAGTCTCGGCCTTCGGTGCGGGCGGCCTGCTTGAGGCGCTCCACCAGCTGGTTGGCGTCGACGAAGAACTCAGCAGTCACAGGATTGTCGACCATCGCCTTGTGGAGTGCTGGGAAGAGCTCAGCGCCGTGGTCGAAGCTGTAACCGGCGACGAGCACGTACTCGCGGGCGCGCGCGAAGAGCTCGGGCAGGAAGACTCGCGTGTGCCGGGAGTGGCTGATGCCGGGGTCGTCGCCGGTCCAAACCAGCGTCAGGGTTGGCGCGTGGCGGTGGCGCCGTTCGGCGAGCACCACATCCGCGACGGCACGCAGGGCAACCCCATCAAGAGCGAGGAACGGGGCCAGGGAGCCGTGGAGATGGCCGAGGCCTCGGGATTGGAGGCTGGCCGCGCTGAAGGGCGGGCGGAGGTCGCCACGGTCCAGAGCGGCGATCAGGGCTTGCAGATCGGCGTCGGCCACCGTGCTGAGCCCTAAATCGGTCACGGGCGCTCCAAAAAGAACGCCAGATCCGGCTTGTGGCCTAGTGTCGGCACGACCAAGGCCCGATCCAAGTAGCGGTTGAAGCGCTCGCAGGCCGGCTCGGCGACGAAGAGGCAGCCGTGACAAGCGGCGCCCTCGAGGTAGCGGCAGGACGGGTCGTCGGGGCTGTGGTGCGCGCAGACCGGGTCGTTCGAGCAGAGCGTGCCCATGTCGTAGGCGCGGCGCAGGTGCCGGGCGATATGCCGCCCCTGTTCTACGAGGCCGCCTAGCGTGCCCTCAGCCCCACTCGTTCCCGTCATGATGAGGATGGCGGCCATGGGCATGTCGTCTTCGGCTGGCGCGCAGTAGATGCGCTCGCTCAACGCGCTCGCTGAGTAGCCACACTGAAGCGAGATGCTCGACATGAGCAAATGTGCAAGAGAGTGAAGGAGGTAGAAACGCGCACCGGGGAAGCCGGGACCATTGCTGTCACCGGTGAACTCCTTCTCGTAACCCTCGATCAGCTGTTCGGTGCGCTTTACGACGGCTGGGCGACCTTCCCATTCACGCACGGCGTCCTCGTCCAAGCAGAGCAGCACGCCTTCGCCGAAAATCTCGGCGGCTGGCAGCCAGTTCTGCGTGAGACCGAGCGGCTGCATTCGTGAGGCGTCTTCGTAGTCGCCCTGCAGGTTGGGTGGCGTTGCAGACAGCCGGGTTAGGCCGATCTGGGCGCGCACTTGTCGAAGCTTCTTGGCCAGCACCACGCGCCCGATGCGCGGCGGGAGAGGCGTTCGTTTGGGCGGGAGGTTACAGGCAAAGAAGATCGCGTCGCGGGGCGGGAGCTGGCCCTCGATCTCGTCTTTCGCCTCCAGGAAAACCTTGTATTCAGCAGTTCGAAGTGGATCGCGCGATGGCGTCTTGCCGCTCCGAATCGCCTCGACGGCTACGAAGATCTCTTCATTCTCGTAGCCGTTCAGCGCCGCACGAACGGCGGGAATCTTTTTCCGCAGGTACGCCACGTCGTCGCGGTCAGCCTCTTGAAGCGCGCTCCACACATCGGCCTGGCTGACCTTGTTGATCAACTCGCGCGTCTTGTCCGGGATCGATAGCGCGCTCATCCACTGCGAGAAGTAGGCGCTGCTCGCTGTACGAACCAAGAGCGTAAGCCTTTCGTTGCAGCCCTTCTCGTCACGGCCTTCGGGGCCGAGCCAAGGGCGGTCGCCCCGGCACTGAGGCATGAGCAACTCCTGTCGCGCTTCGGACAGTGGTCGCCTGCTGCTGCAGGCCCGGCACTCCACCGTGATGTGACCGAAGTCGCCGGAGGCGTCCTCCATCAAGTAGAGGTCGCCCGTGCAGGGGCCTTCGTGCTTCGCATGGACGAAGCGAATCCAGGGAAACTCCTCGAGGTGTCCGTTCTTGCACGTGGTGACAAAGCGAACGGGAACGCACGAGCCATTCTTGCTATTGGAGCAGCGGTGAATGTAGCGATTCTTGCTCTTGTCCTTCTCCAAGTTGCGCGAGCCAACTAGAGCACGGCAGCCTTGGCAGACGAACCAGCTGGGAAATTCGGCGACCTGGATGCCGTTGTAAGGTACTGGCGCGGCATCATCGCCGGCTGGCGGAAGGCGAAACGCCCGGTTGATGCTGAGCTCGATGCCGAGCGGCTCGATACGCTTGGCGATCGCGTCGCGTAGGCGCGGCTCATCGACGAAAGCCTGGTCCTTGAACTTGTCGTAGCGCCAGTAGTCGACGCCGCCGATCAGAACAGCGTGATCGAGCAGGTCCATCATTGCCCCTGGACCAAACGTCATGACGACCTGGCTGAGCCGAACGGTACCCTCGGGACGTCGGTATCCGCCTTTTGCTGGCTTCCTGAACGCCATCAGCCTGCCCCTCCACCAAGTCGGCGTCCGACCACCCACAAGTGAGCGGTATTCTCCACGTCTCGCATGGACGTCGGCGCTGCGAAGCGCTCATCAGGCGTCCCCGGCTGCGGCCGATCTTCGTCGAGCACGGTGAACAGGAGCGGCTTGCCGCCCGTCTTGTCCCGGTCGAACTTCGAGTAGCGTCGTTGTTTCGGCTCTTCAGCGGTCGACGTCACGAGCTCGGTCCAATTGTCTAGAAGGTTGCCGCCACGTTGGCGTAGCTCGTCTTGGAGTCGCTTGTGACCCGCCTTGTCGAGTTCGGGCTGGCTGTCGGCGCGCCGGACAATTTGGTCCAAGGCAGCGTTGGCCAACGAGCGGTTCGGGGGCAAGGCCATTGCACCCGTAGGCGGCGTGAGGTCGTGCGCCGCGAAGCGTGTCATCGCGACCAGCGTCCCAACAAGACCGCGGTCCAGCGCGGGCCCCGAGAACGGCGTAACGCTCGTCGCCTCTACGTGGCGGTAGAAGCTCTCGTGATAGGCGACGAAGTGTTCGTAGTGCGATCTATCTCGCGGCTTGTGCACGTTAAACACCGTGACCACGAGGCCGGGCCATTTGTCTTCGCGACCCACGCGGCTAGATGCCTGAATGTATTCCGCAGTCGTTTTTGGCTGCCCGGCCACCACCATCAGACCCAGACGATTGATGTCGACGCCGACCGAGATCATGTTGCTCGCAAGCAATACGTTCACAAACTCGGCCTCGTTGTAGTGGCGACCGAGGTGATCTTTCGTTCGCTTGACCGTGTCCGTGTGCTCCCGGCTGGTGAGTTCGACCGGTTCCAGCCCGATGTCTCGATTCTTGAACCAGAGGTGCGCGCCCGGAGCATTCTTGGGGCGAGCTTCGTCGTTCTCGGCGCTCTGCGTGCGGTTGCGCACTTCGTCCTCGACGAGCCTTCGCATGCCACCCAACTCTCGAAGACTGTTGAAATAGCCCGCGAGCGTCATGTAGCCATCGCCAGTTTGGTCAAGCGGCAGTGCGGGGTCGTACGCCTTCATCGCAGCAGCCAGGAGCGACCGATAAACGCGAAGTAGGATGCCTTTCATACTTCGTCCCTGCGCCGCAACCCCCACATAGAGGCGGCCTGGGCTCGCACTGGCCACCTTCGCAAAAAAGGTCTCAGAGTCATCGATGCCTGGTGGGGGGAAGACGCTCACGCTGTCCGCGGCCCGCCCGTAGAGTGCACGGATTTGTTCATCCGCACGCCGGACCGTGGCCGTGGCAGCAAGCACCTTGGGTCGAACCGTGCCGTTCGCGGTTTGTCGGGAGCACAGCGCGTCGATGGCCGTCTCGTACAAGCCAACCATGGTGCCGAGCGGTCCCGAGATAAGGTGTAGCTCGTCCTGTACGATGAGATCAGGCGGCTGCAAGCCACCCGGCAGCGCCTTGGCAGTACGGGGTGGCTTTCCGTCCATTGGTCCGAAGAAGCGGCGCCCCTCGCGCGCACTCGCTTTGCCGAACAGCATTCCGGCTTCACCGCGCCACGGCATCATCGCAAACTTGTCCACCGTGGCGATCAGAAAGCTCGGTAGCTCACGATAGACCTGATCGTCCACGAACACGACCGGAATGCCTTCTCGATTGTTGGCAGCCGAAAACTCGCAAACATCGTTCAAGCAAGCGACGCGAACCTCCTCAGCGGCAGTGCGCGAGGGCAGAAGGCTTAAGCTTGCCGGCCCGAGCGGTTCGTTGCACCAAGGACAACTCGGAAGCGGGCACGGGTTTCCTCGTCCCCCGACACCATTCTTGTAGTCGGTGACGGCTTTGCTCACTTCCTCCATGGTATTTGCGGTGGCGCTACGTCCTACCCACAAGCCCACCGAGAATCGGCTGTCACCGAGCACTTCTGGTGTCTTTCGGCGCTCGGATTCGAGCGCGCAAATCAAGGTTGCTGCGCGACCGAGCTGGTCGAGTGTTAGCAGCCGCAGCGTATACCGCAACAGCACAGCAACGCCGAGGCCGCCGTCGGGCAGACTCGCGCGTCGAAGCCGTCTCAGCACCAACGCAAAGGCAATGACCGCCAGATAAGCTTCCGTCTTTCCACCCCCAGTGGGGAAGAAGATCAGCTCGACGCGTTCTCGATCCGCATGCTTCTCGTCGGTAACACCCTCGAGGTTCATGAGCAGGAAAGCGACCTGGAACAGGCGCCACTCGGGACGCTTCCCATCTTGATAGCGCGTCGGGCTTCGCTTCCGCGCAGCCTCAGCCATCGCCTTGTTGCAGAGACGGAAGGCGGCAAGCGCTTCTGAATCCGCGACCAAGAGCCCGATCCCAGCGGCAATACGTTGTCGTGCGATTTCAGCCCTGGCCATCAGCTCGTCGCGTGTCTGAGCTCGCCGCACCTCGCCCTCGCCGACCGCGGTCTCGCGCTGTTGCTTGATCCAGTCACCATACGCTTCAGGAAGGTGCCCCAGCTTTTCGGCGACCTGGGATCCATCGGTCAGCTCAGCTAACTCGTCCATCACAACGTTCACGCGCGCATCGCCGTGCGGCTCAACTCGTCGAACTTCGTGGGCAGGGATCCACATCGTCTTGACCCGCGTCACTTTGGCTTGGCCCGCAGGCACCTCCGTCGCCACGTTGTGCCCGACCGCATACTCGTGCCGGTGGCGGAACTGCAGATCGGCCACACGCTCGTCCCATTCGTCGCTGAGCTCGTCCGACAGGTCCGGCCTGCTGACGATCCCTTCTGCAGACTCGATCTCAAGCTCGGTCTGAAATATGAATTGCTCGTCGCGCCGGCCTTTCTCGCCGGCCGCTCGCCGGTTCACGAGGAATAGCGCCAGCGCCTGCGTTCCGTCGTCGATGCCCCGCGCGTGCACGACGGGGCGGACTTGGCCCTGTAGGACTAGCGAGACGGTGTCTGGAAGCGAGATCCCCTTTTCCAGAAGCTCCCCGATCAATGGAACGTCGAGCTCGATCGTTTGTTTAGGCTTGCGGCGCCAGAAGCGCCGGCGACCGCCGTCTGGATCTTTCTCGGCTACGTATTCAGCGAACCGGACCGTTGCGCGTACCTTGGCGACGCCCGCCGGCACAAGGACGCTCATCCCCATGGACGCGGGCAGCAAGTTGCGCCGCTGGGGCTCTTCAGTACCAGCCGCCTGGTTTTCCTCCTCAGGCTCATCGGAACCAGCTCCCAACTCGTCCTCGGCCGTGACGTCCTCCGGTTCGCGTTCGGCTTCTGGCGCGAGAAACCCAGTCAAATAGTGGCGCGAAGGCGGCAGGTGCAGCAGCTCTTGCTCGCCAATCGCTTCTTCCTCGAGCACGTACGGGCCGACGAGATCGGCGTGAAGAGCGCGGACAAGGTGGTCCCGTGGCGACGTTGGATTCGGCATGCTGCTGTCTACTTATCAGACGCCTTCCGGCGTTGGCGGGTGGGAGGTACGGTCGCCGAGGCGACGCCTTTGCGAGGAAGCTTCGTCTTGGCCAGGGCAGGGCCGGCAGACGGCACCGCTACGGTAGGCGCCGCGTTCGGCACGGCCGAGGTCGTGGCTCGCGCCACATTCAGCGCGACAAGCCGAGCAATAAGGTCATCCTCCAGAGCCTGACTGGCGTCTGCGTGGCTCGCGTAGGCCGGCACCACGACATCGTGCCAGCCATAGGCTGCGATGACAGCGCGATCGAGCTGCTCGTGCGTTGCTCTCAAGCCAGCGACGTCAGCGTCGGCAACGACCGAATCCTTCAGGTCGTTGTAGAGATTGGTTAGGCCGCCCTGTGTGCTTGCGAGCACGTCCGCCCGGCGCTCGTACAACGAGCGTCCCAAGCTCTCCAATTCCGGCAGAGTCGCCGTCGGATCGGAGTTGGGAAACGGAAACGTCGCGAAGCATTCGCTCGCGGAGTAACGGAGGCCCTCGCCCATGTGGGTAGCGTTCAAGGCGACCCACGCGGCGTGAACCCGCGACTGCAGGACGGCGAACGCGGTCCAATTCGGGAGCGGGAACACGACCACTTGCTCGGAGGGGGTCCAGCTCGGCGGAATGAAGCTGAACATGGTGTGCTTGCTGACGCGCGCGGTGGCGAGCATGCGCGGCACCTTGGCAGCGTGTTCACGCAGATCCCTCCGCGTGTTGGCAAACCGCCACCACAGGCGACGGTGCTCCGCATCAGTGCCCGTGACCTTCAAGCGCTCGCGCTGCGGCCGCACTTGTTCCTCAAGAATGGCAAGAGCGTGGGGGAAACGTTGGGCTTCCTCTAGGGTTTTGTCCTCGAAGTTGATGACGAAGCGCTGGGCCCGCTGGTCTACAGAATTGTTGAGGTCATCGCCGACAACGTACGGACGGACGACCGCAGACTCTTCTGGATGGGCCGCCAGGAACGCTTCTGCTTCGGCTGGACTCAAAATGAAGCCATCCCCGCGAAGAAAGCAGCCGACGAGCGAGTATCCGACGTTCTCAGACAGGGGTTCGGGGTCGGGCCACTCGTCGCCGCCCCGCAGTCTGGAATTGATCGCTTGCACCGACCGACCGTTGAGTCGCTTCCGCGGCAACACGTCGGCGTCGAGGCCGCGCTGTAGAAATACCGTTGAGATCAATACCTGAGCGTTCCCCGGCCAGGGCTGGTCGGTCTCGGCCTGGACAATTTCGAACGGGGGATGTGCGTGTACCAAGGGAAAGAGCACGGTCCGTCGGTTGTCTCCTTCAGCGAGCGCGCTCGTGGCGATGAATCCAATCATGCCTTCGGGCGCCATGAGCTCTGCCGCCCGATGAAAGAAATAGCCCACGTAGTCCGTGTCCCCACTGCCGCCGTAGCGCTGCGTCAGCCATGCTGCGTAGGTCTCCCCGTTCAGCGTCGCGATGCGGCGGCCGCCCAAAAAGGGCATGTTCCCCCCAAAAGCATTGATGCCGCGCCGGCAGCGGCTCACCGCTGCCCTCCGCTGGCGGTTTCAGCCTCATCAGGACTTTCATCTGCCGGCTCCACTGATCCCGCGCGCGCGCTGACGATTCCGGGCTTGGGCGACGGCGCAGTGCGGGCGGTCGGCGGTGGATTGGCGCGCCCCCACGCAAGAACCATTTCGAGACCGGCTTCGCCGATGCCGAGCGCGGTTGCTACAACCTGATCGAGCTCGGAACGCTCAGCGTCGCCGATGCCACGGTTGGATTGGCCAAGCCGCTCACCCAATTTGCTCAATGCCTCAACGGCAGAGTCGGCTGGCGCCGGGATAGCACGCAAGTGTCCGACCTTGACCTGCGGCATCCCCTGCTGCGCGTCGCGCTGACCGTGAAAGTGATACCACCGGATCGGTGTGGAGTTGAGATAGGCGAGCAAGAATCCCGCCGTGTATGGGGCGCACGCAAAACCTGCCAACACCGAATTCCGAAACGCCTGCCTAGCTGAACGCGAGGCAATCGGATACTTGGCGGTCTGGCGAATGAAAACGTCAACGGTGTTCCACTTGTCGACACGCACCGTCTCGGGCAGCTCAGCGGCGTCAGCAAAGGCCGTCGGCGCGAGCAGCTCAAACTCACGCACGCTCGTGCCCTCATAGAGCGGCGTGGTGTGGCGACCAACCGGCGCCGCCGCTTTCGTGAACTTGCCCTTGTCCTCCGCGCTCGAACGATAGCCACGCTCACCGAACAGTGCCGCAGGAAGCTTCGGTCGAGCATCGAGCTGCGCCAGGAGGTCGCGTACCGTCGTTGGCATTCCGGACTTTGAAAGCTGCCACGGAGCTCCAGTCGCGTCCGCCGACGGTGTGGAGCGGCGCGTCGAGACGAGAGCCATGCACGGTTGAAAGACGCCGACAAAGGCGCCCTCGCCGATGTCGAGCAGATCCTTCTCCGGTTCGCATAGCTCGTCGTGTGCAGCGCGGACGTCGCTATAGCGTTCGGCATCCGCAACCGACGTAGGCAAGACGAGCCCGATCCGCGCGCCCGGAACCGAGATGCGTCCGGCGAGCGCCGCGAACAGGCCATGGGTAGACAAGGTCTTAGCGGCACGTCCGTAAACCTCTTTGAGGAACGCTTCCTCGCGCTCATTGATGGGCTGGCTACCTTTTCCGGCGTAGAGAACCCAAGGAGGATTGCCAAGGATGGCGTGGAATCCGAAGACTTGAAAAGGTAGCTCCGGCCTAGCCATCGTCCGCGTCCAGTCCCGGGAGAGCCCGTTGCGGATGCTCGCCTGCAGCTGCTTTCGTTTGGCCTGACCCGACTGCTTTCGGTGCCCTCCCTTCTCTAGAGCTCGCGTTTCGGGACGACGGGTGCGCCACGACGGAGCGCTGGGAGTTTAGCAAAAACAGCCGATCGACGAGTTCGTCTTCGAAGACGCGGACGGCGGCTTTATCGTGCTCAGTGAGGGGACAGTACGGAGGTACGAGGATATCGGTCCAGCCGTACGCGGCAAGCACCGCGCGATCCGTAGCCTCGTGGCATGCACGAAGTGCGACGACGCGTGAATCTGAGCACGACGAATCCTTTAGTGCATTGTAGGTCTTCGTTAGTCCCTGGGAGGTGCCGACCATGAATTGCGCGCGTGCTTCGTTCAGAGCTTTCCCGGCCATTTCAAGTTCCGGAATAACCGAGCGCGGATCCGGTTGTGGGAAGGGAAAGGTCTCGAAACAATCCGACGCCGAATAGTTCAGGTCGCTTTTCATGGTGGAGGACAGCAGCCACGCCCACGCAGCATGCACGCGCGACTGAAGTACGGCAAATGCGGTGTCGGAATTCAACGTCCAAACACAGAGCTTCTTGTCGAATACGCATGGCACGGATTGAAACGAAAAGCACAGATGTTTGGTCACTTGTGCTGAGACCAAGCAACGCCCGAGCGACCTCACCGAGCTCATGAGTTCGTCTGCCGTTCCAGCGAAGCGCCACCAGTATTCGCTTCGAGCTCGCCCTGCCGGACTGTCCTGCCGAAGTCGCTGCCGCCCAGGCTTCACGCGTTCTTCCACGATTCGCAGCAGATCGGCGTACTTGGCGGCCTCAGCGAGGCTACGTAGGCCGAAATTGATAACGAATCGGTTGGGCGCCTGCATGGGGTCGGTGTTCACGTCCTCACCTCCGATGTACGAAAGGAGAACGTCCGCATACCTTCCGTCTCTCGCCAGCAGGCGCGCAGCCTCTTCAGGCTCAAGGACGAAGCCCTCCCCGTGAAGTGTCACTCCGAAGAAGGCTATCTTCTGGTTCGTAGCGAGCTGGCTCGGATCAGCGCGCTCGGCTGTTGGACGCAGCCGACTGTTGATGTGGACTACCGATTGCCCATCCAAGACAAATCCAGACCCCAAATCACGGGCTTTTCCGAATCTGACCACGACGACAGCGACCGACACCGCTGCGTCGCCAGGCCACGTGAGGGACCGATTGGCGTACGCAATCGTTCCACCGCTCCGAACCAAGTGCTTCAGTCCAACCACGCGACTATCACCCTGGGCGACAGTATTCGTCGCGATCAATCCCAACGTGCCGTGTTTCCCGAGGTAGGACTGGCAACGGCGCAGAAAATAGACGGAAAGGTCCGCGTTTCCGCTCCCATCTTCGGGTGTCAGTTGCCACAGCCAAGACGCAAAGCTGGCCCCAAGCGAACCAGAGATCCTCATGCCACCAAGAAAGGGCGGATTCCCTACAAACGCCTCGACGAACGCCGCGCCGTTAGCGCGGCCCCCATCTAAAGGGTCGGGGCGCTCCGCATAGAAAACTTCGGGAAACTCGAGCATCCAGTGAAACGGAACTTGGGTTCGCTTGAGATCGGCTTGCAGTTCTCGCAGGTCGCTCAACAGTCCGCCGGCCTTCTCGGCGTCTCCGCTACGCTCGGCAGCAAGCCATTGCTCAACGAGCGCAAGCCGGCGGTTGCGTTCCTTTTCTCGGTCCTTGTCCTTCGCCTGGCTGAAGAATGCGCCGATTACAAGGTCACCCACCAAACGCACTCGCCCCAGCGCGTCCTCTGCGTCGAATAGCAGTCGCTCCTTCTCCCGTTGCGCAGCGAAGGTTCCCTCTTCGGCGAGGGCCTGAATCCGCTGGCGAATCCCGATCGCTTCATCCAGCGCCTCGTTGAGCAACGTGGCGCTCAGCTCAACCTGCTCGGCGGGCTTCCAGTGAAAGGCCTTGATCTGGTCGAAGTTGAGGCCCACCAAGCTGTCGCCGTGGCGGAGCGCGTGATCAACGAACGTGAACGGCTCATTTCGTGCCATCGTGACGAGCCAGAGCGAGAGGCGTGCGAGTTGCACGGCGTACTTGTTCTTGTCCACGCCGTAGAGGCACCGCTGCGCGACGAGTCGACGAGCATGGTTGACGACGTCGTCATGTGCATCGCCGATCACTTCCATCCGCCCCTCGCGGGTCCAAGCAGCAACCACGTGGTCCGCCAAGTAGCGGCAAGCCGCGACGAGGAAGGCTCCTGAGCCCATCGCCGGATCGCAAACGACCAAATTCAAAAGCGTGGTCGACGCCGGCTCGTTGCCCATCGCCCGGATCAATGGCTCAAGCGTGCGGGCCACGATGGGTTCGGTGAGCTCGCGAGGTGTGTAGTGGCTGCTGGTGCGCCGGCGCTCTGGACCGGGCTGAATAACAAGCGTTTTGGCATCAGCTCGTTCTGGCCGGCGACCGCTCAGTGGCTCGAGTGCAGTCAAGGCGTCGACGGCGTTGCTCGCGCTGGCGACCGCCGCCGCGATCTTCTGCGCAACTCCCTTGTCAAAGCCGTACTCGTCCTGCAGCCAGCGTTCTCGCTGCGCTTTTTGGGTCGTCAGCAGCTTTTCGGTCTGCAGCCAGACGCGAGCAGCACCCTTCTTGCTGCCAAGACGGATGCGCACCGCGGGGGACTCAAGCCGTTCAACATCGAAGCCCATCAAGGCTTCGTAGACACTGCCGATCTGCTCAACGTCGAGCGCCTTGTACGACAGCCGCTGCCCGTCCAGGTAGAGCAGCTTATCGAGCACCGTGTAGATCGTGAGGTCGTCAACGCTCGGCACTTGCACAGCGGCACGAGCTTCGGGTTCGTTGATCGGAGCACAGCCGTCGGGTCCCCAGCCTTCTAGGAACGGATACTCGTTGGGATCGAAGAGGTCGCCGCGTCGCGAGGGAATGTCGAGATCGTGGTGCTTGACGCCCAGGAACACCGCACGAAACAGGCTAACTATTCGCGGATATGCGCCAAATCGGCGCTGCATCGTGTCCGGATACTTGCCGAAATCGGCCTGCAATTGCTCGAACAGGCCGATCAGGCTGTAGTTTGCAGAGAACACCGGATGCTCGACTGGCAGCAGTGCGCGGTCTTCGCAGTAGAGCAAGAAAACGAGTCGAAGGAGTACGCTGAGCAGCCCTGCATAGAGGTGCTCGTCACCGCGCTCGATGGCGGCCCGCAGCAACGACTTCGCGTCGCGTTCGTCGGAAGCAGAAAACCCCGCGAGCAGGGTCTCGAGCGCTTCAAAAACCTGCCCAGACAGGGCGTTCGTTACGTCGGCGTTGCGCTTCCGGCTTGCGGCTAAGATGGCTGGCAACTGCTGTTCGGGAGCGACGCCGAACCAGCGCGTGCGCGACATCAGCATCACGAATGCATCGAAGATTGGGCGACCGCTGACCGATGCCATGTCGTTCACCCGGAACGACAACCAGCCGCTCGACTCACCGTGCGGCGCATAGACCAGCCGGGCCTCGTAGCCATTCGAGAGGAGGCCTATCGGGACTCTGCATTCCCTAAGCAACCGCTCGAACTTCGCTTGCACGGGGTATTCCCAGGCGCCGGTGACGGTCTCTGGCTTGTCGAGGCTAAGAACCTCAGCCGAAAGCTCCCAAATGAGCATGGCGTACGGACGTGCAGCGTTTGACGCCGGCGTCGCCTCCGCAGCCAGCGACTTGACGTCGGGCGCTTTCGGCCACTTCAGCGCCCGGGTCGGACGCAGAGTCTGACGCCCCTCCGGAACGTAAAGTTGCAGCTCCCTGGGCAGGGTGCCCTCGTCATCGAAGCGTTCCGGCCCAAGCTCAAGCACGCTCGTGAGTACGTTTCGGAGACTGCCGATGCGGAGGCGGTCGTCCGGATCTTGAACCAGCTCTTGGAGAAACCGCGCGTGCACTTCGCGCGGTAACTTCTCCATGCATTGCGCTTCGACCAGGACGGGCAACGAAACGACGAGCCCTTCGGCGGGCTGCGCCATGCCCAACCACTGCTCGTGAAATCGCTTGTCGGCGTCGCTCATCGCTTCCCCTTCATAGGCTCGTTACCGGCCAGAGGTACACCAAGCCCACGGGCACCAAGCGTTTCAGACTGACGTGATAGAGAGCCTGGAGGTCGGCCGGCTCCGTCTGAGCCTCTCGCTCGATCTGGCCGAGCCGCGTTCGCATGTCCTGGCGCTCGCTCTCACGCTGCTCGCGCTGGTCCTTCATGTCCTCGCCCGGGAATAGCTCAAGCTGCTGGCTCAACTGCTTCTCAATCTCCGCGCGCTGGGCCCTTAGAATCTGACGCAGATCCTCGGCTTCCTTGAGCCCGCGAGCGTTGAGCAGCTGCGACGCCGCGTGTGCGCGGCCGTCGGCCTCATCTCGCACATGCCGCCAGAGTGTTGCGAAGTCAGCTGCCGCGCTGGCGGCCAGGCGCGCTGCGAGGCGGTCGGGGACAGGCGGCAGCTCGCCGGCGCGCGACAAGAGCTCCTCCAAGTGGGAAACCGCCTGCCGGTCCTCGTCCGTATTGGTCGGAACCAGATGCCCGGGCCCAGATGACTCCAGCCAGGGCGCCGCGACAGGAACGAGATCGTCGTGCAGACGAGCCGCTCCAGGACCGAACAGGGAAAGGCGACCGAACGCAATCGCGCGAGGCTCTCCTCCGCGGTCGTCAGGGACGATGGTCACGCGCGATAGATCCTGGGCGCCGAAGCCCTGGGCTAGAAATCGAGACAAAATGCGCTGAACGAACGGATGCTCAAGGTGGAGATGGACGCGGTCTTCACCCATCCGATCGAGCGCCTTGAACACGACAGGCTGGGGCGGCTCCTTCCGCCACTCCCACTCCGGTTCGTCGCGTCGGCGGGGCCTTCGCAGGCTATCCAGCGTTCGCGCCCAACTTGGCGGGAGCGGTGGCAAGCCGAACGCACGCTGGCCCTCCACGACGTCGGCGAGCGGCTTGAGCGGCTCCGACCCAGTCAGCTCTAGGCCAACGTCGATCGCATCGCGCAGCAATTCTTCGCGGAAGTCGATCAGTTTGCGTGAGCTTTGCAGAACCTTCCGCGCGTCGTCGATATCCTTTTTGAGGGCTTTCGCCTCCCGCTGGCTCTCGAGCTCTCGCTTGGTTGTCTCGGCTTGGACGGGCAGCTGTTCCGCCGTGGTGAGGGCGGAGAGCGTATCGCTTTCGATGCCTCGAGCGAGGAGTCGCTCCACTCGCTCCATCACGACCTCACCCAGGCTGCCCAGCTCGTTCTGGATCGTTTCTACCTTTTTAACGAGCTTGTCGAGCACCGCATCTTCCGGCCGCTGCGGATAGACAAAGTAATGACAGCGCACTTCGGGCGACGGCTGCAGCGTCCGATCAATGCGACCGTTCCGTTGCTCCATGCGCGCTGGGTTCCATGGCACGTCGAAGTGAAAAAGATCCGCGCAATGATTCTGGAGGTTCAACCCTTCGCGTGCGGCATCGGTCGCGATCAGAATCCGAACCGGAAACTCCTTCGGGTCGCCATTGAACTCGCGCTGCAGCTCTTCGCGAGCTTCGTCGCCCATGCCGCCGTGAAACACGCGGATGCGGTCCTCCCCCAAGTGGGTGTCTTCGATGGCGGCGCCGAGAGTGCGCTGCACGTAGCGCATCGTGTCGCCATACTCGGTGAAAACGATGACGCGACGGTCGTTCCAGGTCTTTCCCGAGCGAAGATTCTGCTTGAGCCAGTGCTGCAGTGATTCGACCTTGGCGTCGGGGCGAAGCCGATGCTGCCCCGCAAGCTCGAGCATCCTGGTTAGGATGTCCTTCGCTCGCACCTCTGGCGACTTTAGGGCCGCGGTCGCGTTCGCAACCTCGTTTGCGTCAGCCTCATCCAGCTGCTCGTCGTCGGCACCGTAGACATCGTCATCGTCGTCAAACGAGGCTGGACGCCGAGAAGGCTCACTCGGCGTCCCCGTCGCTCCACCGTGTCCGATGCGACTTGCATGCGCCTGCAAGGTTCGGTGGAAGGCCTCGATGCTCGAAAGCAAGCGTTTCTGCAGGTTGATGAAGACCAGCCGGCCGCGGCCTTGCTCAGGCTTCATCAGTTTCGTGTATTCGGCGAGGAGGTTCGAAAGCTCTATCTCCACGCCAGAGGCGGCGCCGAGATCGACAACTGACCCAGTTGTTTCCGTGGCCTCGCCTGAAGCGCGTGCAAACGAACTCTGTCGCCACTTCCCGCTCTGGTGCTCAAGCGTGAGGCGGACCACGAGCCGCTTCGGGAAATCGTTCTTGCCAAACGCCTGTAGGTCCCGCTTCAGGCGTCGAACCATCACCGCGGACAAGGCCTTGGAGCCCGCTTCAATCGGCACGCCACGCGTAAACCGTTGAGGGTCGAGCATAGCCATCAATGCGCTGAAGCTGTTGGAGTGGCCGTTGTGTGGAGTGGCCGACAAGAACAGGCGGTTTTCGAAGCGCGACGTGAGCTCGTCGCGAATCATCTTCGTAACGTTGGAGTCGACTGCGTACTGGCTTGCCGCGGCAGGCGCGGCCGTGTGGGCCTCGTCGAGCACGAGTAGGCTCTTCCGCATCCGGTTGCCGAGATGCGCGCGCAGCGGTTCACGGTACTCGGGCCGCCGCAGCGTCTGGTAGCTGACGATAAAGCGGTTGTGCGTGCTCCATGCTGGCACCCCGAAGCCTCGCTCGCGCCTGCGACGCGCCACCAGCTCACGGTTCATGATCTCAAAGCGCTGGCCGAAGCGCTTCTCCATCTCAGTGCGCCACTGCAAACAAAGCGCCGCCGGACAAACCACGAGCACGAAATCCACGCGTTGCCGCAACTGCAGCTCCTGCATGACGAGCCCAGCTTCGATCGTCTTACCGAGGCCCACGTCGTCCGCAATGAAGAGGTTCGCGCGCGGCAGCTCCAACGCCTTCTTCAGCGGCGTGAGCTGGTGGTCCAAGATCTTGATGCCAGCGCGAAACGGCGCCTGAAACAGATCGGCGCGGGTCGCGGTCACCTGACTCCACTTCAGGGCATGGAAGTAGGCCGCAAAATGCCGCGGCGGGTCGATTCCTTTGACCGCACCGAGCCCCTCAGCCTCTGGCTGAAGAACCCGAGCGCCGAGTTCGAGCTCCCACAGCACCGAGAGCGGCCGGCCCTGAGCATCGTCGTCGAGGCAGACTAGGTCGACGCGCGTGGCCTCGTTCGTGGCGGAAGGTTCAACGATCGCTTCGACCAGATACTGTCGCTGCCGCACCAGCGCAATGTCGCCGACGTGAGGAGTCAATCGATGCACAACGCGTGCGCCGAACAGCGCGGCAGGCGGAGCGCTCTCGGGTGCGCCGAACGCCTCGAGCAGGCCTGCGGCGAGCTGCTGCCGAGCACGGCTCGACGAGTCGAGGCCGTGCAGCTCGCACGCCTTCCGAAGTTCGTCTCTGCCAAACCACTCAATCAAGCTTCGCAGCCGCAGCTGATCCGAGGCCGCGAGCGCTGCCGTCAGCTCGGCCTTGGTTCCCTTCTGCGGCACCGCGACGCCGAAGTGCCGGGCAACTTCAAAGAGCCGGGCGCGCGTCGGTACCGCGTCAAGCAGCGTTCGGAGGCTAGGCTGTACTCCCTGCATTACTACATCCGCCCGAGCCACCGCCACCTGTCAGCGGGAAATGCTCAGCCTGACAAAGTAGCTCCATCGCCCGAGGCGATGAAAGCCCCAACGCGCTCGGGAGCTACGAAGGGGGCCCCTGGGGTCGTTTAGGGCCAAATACGGCGGGAAAAGCGCGCCAGACTTCAATAATTGAACCGGACAAAAAGCTTGGCGGCCAAAACCGCCGATGCTGGCTCAGACCTCACCCTCGGCACCTTCCTCCGGGTCATCGTCTTCCTCGTCATCGGCAACGTCCGCGGACACTTCAGTCGGAGGTTTGCCCATCGCGCGCGCGACAACCTCCAGGAGCGCGATCTTTCTCGCTTGATAGAAAGTCTCAAACTGATCCGCACGAAGTAGGGCTGGGTCTACCAGATGACTCCGGAGGATGTCGTCCATCTCCGGATCGCCAAGCTGAACTTGAGCGTTCTTCTGAATCTGCGTCAGATACGCGGACGGGGCCTTCCCTCCGATCATTCGGTTCGCTTTGTACGAGATCGCCGTCTTGTTCACGATCGCATTGGCCACTCTGCGAGGTACGCGCTGGGCATCGCACCATTTGCTCGGAAAGATGTGGTGGATGTCGATCTTAACCTCGTCCCCCTCGAGCTCGGTCATGCGGGCCTTCCAGAAGAAGTCCTTTGCGCCTTCCCGCTGAAGCAGAACATAGAGACCTCGATACGCGGCGCTCGTTCGAGAGCGAAGGGTATCCAAACGATTGGGCTGGAAGCCCGCGGCTTGAACAGTGACCGGCTCAGGAGCGTCGGGGTCACGTATCCATTCGACGAGTCCCTGCAGATCCAACGCAATCCGCGTCTCGATGGCGCTGCCATACAGCTCGCCGAGCACGCCGCACCAAAACCAGCGAGCCAGCTTGTCCTTGATTCGCGGTTCGAGCCAACGCTCACCGAGGCGCGTCATCACGGCCGCGAGCGGGACGACTTGGCTGCGGTAGGGAAGAAACTTTGGGTGCCGGAACCCTTCACTCCGCAGGAATCGCTCCGCCTGCTCAAAGCCGGAAACAAGTGGGTCCGCCCACTTCTTGTAGGCAGCGAGCGGCATTTCCAAGATGTATTCTCGCTTCGCGCTCACGGCGCCGACATCTTTCCCGGTGCGACCAGCGGCTCGGTCCTCCTCCCGCCGCTCGTACGAGTGAAGCAGCGAGACCGCCTGAAGGAAATCGGTGGGCTGCAGATCTCTCAGTAGCGCCCGACGCGCCAGTGTCGCGTGACGCCCGGGCTTCCGAGCAGCACCGAACCAGTCCTCTCGCAAGTTGAATCCATCGGCCGCCCATGCGGCCGTCACGAGCTCGAAAACCGAGAGTGGCACGCCTCCCGTGTTGACCTTCTCGAACACGAGACAGACCGCCTCCTTGGACGTCGCCTTTGTGAGCGCGATCACCGGCAGCATGTAGTTGCGGAACGAATCCAGAACCTTCTTCCTGAACTCCATGAACCGCGGGAACTTCGCCTGCTCGGTTGTCATCAACGAGTATTCCCACTCGCTGGAATCGAGGATCTGCTCGCACGGAAAATGAAATGCGGCGACCTCCAGCTCTCTGGTCGAAAGGTCGAGATCCACTTTGCGGCCGAAATCGCTACGAAGCTGCCTCGCCTCGTTCACTGCCACGATGGCATCGCGGAGCTGCTGCGGGCCAGAGAGCGCCTTCTCGATCTCGATGTAGTAGTGAAGACGCAGCTCTCGCCGCTTCTCGTCGCGGGTCGCGACGGGCTGCTTCGATTTGAGTACCTGCGTGAGCGAGGTGAGGCGTTGCTGCCCATCAAGGATGAGCCACTCGGCGAGGCTGACACCCCTCGAACCGAGCTCAACACCCTCCACCGGCCGGACCTGGAACTTCGCCTCACCACCGGTCTCCAACAACATCACGGCGCCGATTGGAAACGAACGCGCGATGCTGACGAGGAGTTCGCGGATGTGCTCGTCATCCCAAACCCAACCGCGCTGAAAGTCGGGCAACTGAATCTTGCCCGCAACCGCGTCATCGAGAAGCTTGCTGAGCTGAGTCTTGGTCGAGTCGAAGGTGGACATTCTCGTTCTCCCTCCCGCAATCCCTACTAACCGGATCCATTCACGCGCGAGGGTCACCGCGATCGGCGCGCGCCGCGTCGCTCGCCTCCACGATTGCCGCTGCAATGCTTCCGGCGTCGTACGCCAACGAGGACACACTAACGCCAGCGGAAAAGGACGGCGGTCGACGCAGAGCGCGGCTCAGCTCATCGAGCGTCGCACCGAGCTGCTGTGCGTCGAGCAGCCACGCGGGAACGTTCGCGCCGGCATTTGCGCTCCGAGTCATGTGACGACCGAAGAAAGTATCCGAGATTACTAGGACCGAACAGGGTTTCTGAACGGCTCCCCTCGAATTGCACAGGACTTGAAGGTTCTGGCCGCCAGAAGAAGTGACTATTGACCCAGCAACAACTCGCGGATCGCCGAGGGCACGAGTGAATCTCAACGGGCGATTCCCCCAGACGCTGTGCTCGGGCCGACGCTGCGTCCTCTGCAACGGCAACGAGGCAGGCGGACCGCTGGGATAGGCTATTGTGCAGCAATTGCTGCACAATTAGCAAAACTACGCCATTTCGGATATTTCGTTTATTGCGGATGTTTCGAATGTGAGCTACGCTCGGTATCAAGTTACGCCATGCAAGCCGTCGCACCTGTGAAGCTCCCCACGACCGAAGCCTCCGAGCAGGCTCAGTTTGCGCTCCGCGCGCTAGGTAAGGTTAGGTCGAAAAAATCAGCCCGAACACTTCAGATCAAACCCGATGGCGGTCCGGACGTGTCCGTCACGGTCCCGCGCGAGGCCTTCGAGTTGTTCTTGGAGATCCTCGGGCAGATGGCCAACGGGAACGCTGTCACCATCGTCCCCGTTCACGCCGAGCTCACCACGCAGGAAGCTGCTGACATGCTCAATGTTTCGAGGCCCTACCTCGTCGAGCTACTGGAGGCTGGAAAGATTGGCTTCCGCCGCGTGGGCACTCACCGACGGGTGCGGGTTGGTGATCTTCTGGCTTACCGCCAGACTGACGAAGCTGAGCGCAAGGCTGCGCTGGATGAGTTGACTCAGGAGGCGCAGAAGCTCGGGCTTGGGTACTGACCACGCCATGGCTTTCGTCGTTATCTACGACGCATGCGTGTTGTATCCTGCGCCGCTCCGCGACCTGCTGCTTCGGCTCGCGGCCAAGGGTCTGGTGCGAGCGCGATGGACCGAGCAGATCCTCGATGAATGCTTCCGAAATATCGTCATCAACCGTCCCGAGCTCAATGAGGCGTCGCTTCGGCGGACCCGTGAACTCATGAACCGAGCAATTCCCGACAGCCTCGTGACCGGGTTCGAGGGCCTGATAGCAGGGCTTGAACTGCCGGATGCCGATGACCGCCACGTCCTCGCGGCAGCTATCCGTGCCGGTGCACAAGTGATCGTCACCGCTAACCTCGATGACTTTCCCGCCGAGCAGCTGACGCCGTACGCCATCGAAGCGCAGCACCCTGACCAGTTCGTGCTTGACCAGATTGATCTTGCAGCGGGTGCCGTCTGCGCGGTGATAAGCGAGCAGGCAGCCGCGCTCAAGAACCCGCCCCTTACAGTTGGTGACGTCCTGGACACGTTCCGCGACAACGGATTGATTCAAACGGTCGCTCGGCTTCGGGAACTTTTCGGCGCTTAGCTCCGGTCCGCGTCGGGGGTCGGTTCTTGCAGAGTTTGCAACAACCGCTGAGCTGCCGAGGTGTCGCAACCAGTGGCTGCTTCCTC
The DNA here is from genome assembly GCA_035549735.1 of Polyangiaceae bacterium. Taxonomy (GTDB): domain Bacteria; phylum Myxococcota_A; class Polyangia; order Polyangiales; family Polyangiaceae; genus PMG-095. Next base: position 95,888 of record DASZQI010000001.1, read on the forward strand.
GGCCCCACCGCATGCCGCTTGCCTCGCGGGATCGACGGGGCGTCCCGCCCGCAAGCGGCCTGCCGTGGAGCCGTGCCTTGCTAAAAGGTTGGCGCTGAACGACTGGAGGAAGCGCTCGATCAGGCCATCGAGCGCGCTTCGACGACGGCTGAACCGGGTGTCCCGGCCGGCTGAAACACTTGAACTCGGGTAGCAATTTTTGGTGATGCAGGGGGGCTTTTCTCATGTTGCGCGTATGTCCCCCGACGTCGTTCTAAACCGCGGATCTAGATGGAACGCGCTGGGTTCAATGGAATCGCAATCGGGCCAAGTTGATGCTGGATCAGCGATTTTCACGCTGGTGGGTGAAGAGACCTGATCGGGTTCAATTCCCGGCGCCTCCACCTAAATGACAGACATTGCTAGTAATTCTGAATCGTCAGACGCCGGGAAACGCACCCGGCGTCTGACGTTACGAGTGGAGGCACTCGACGCGGACGCTGAGTCCGTTTGGCCGAGGTGCGGTGGCTTCAATGAAAGTGCATCGTAGCGCTCCAGAAGTGCGCGGTCTCCGTCCCGCACTGGCTTGGTTCGGCACTCGAGCCGCGCGAGCTGCGACGTGATCAGCTTCGAAATCGGTTCGAGGTTGCGGAGTCGTTGTTCAACGACTGTCCGCCATTCCGGGTGCCCCTCGACGAGGTAGATGAAGCAACAGGCGTCGAGATAGATGTCAGCCACGACCCGACCAGCCCGCTCGATCTTCGGCGAGTTGGTTATCGATATCGCCTTTGCTACGGGTGCCGACCGGCACTCGCGATCACTTCCAGTACGTCGGGTGGCCGTGGAGTGGTGCCCACGGAGCGAAGGACGACCTCGACCTCGCCGTCCGGCTCGTCGACCCCCTCATCGAGCTCGATGTGCCGGCCGCGCAACCATCCTCGAACCACGACGCCGCGTTCCATGCGCGCTAGCATAGCTCAAATGCCGCGAAAGTCCCCGACAATCACGTCCGCGCGAAGTCAACTCGGCGCGTGGCTTCTCTGTTAGCGAGGTGGCCCCATTGCAGGCCAGCAACGAGCTGCCAGGGTAAATGGACTATGTCCCGCATCTCTGGGCGGCCATCGTGCAACGTGAAAGTACGCCGACCCTCGCGCCCTAGGTCCCTCGCCTCCGAGTTCGGACGCGCGGGCCAGCGCCAGTTTGCGCGCGCGGTTCTGACGCGCATGTTCAGGTCGTAGGCGGAGGGCCGACCTATTTGGCCGGGCGCCCTCCACCCTGTTTCCCTAGTCGACCCGCGGTGTTCTGATCCGCGTACAGCTCCGTTGTCGTCAGGTGCCGTTGCCAAGCGCGGCCGGCGAGATGAACCGCTCATCCAGCAGGCTGGTCTTCGGCTGCCGATGCGGCCGCAGACGCCATCACGGCACGTACACTCGGCGGGTGCATCGTCTGGGGCCTGGGCGAAGTCGTGCATGTGGCGACTCTGCCCGCCTTCACTTCTCCGCGAGCAGCGGCGCCTGCGCCCGCACGACGCCCCGCCCCAAGCTCGCGAGCAGGTCTCCCTTGCCGAGCAGTCGCTCCGCGCCGTTCTGATCCAAGATGATGCGCGAGTTGGTTTGGCTGGCGACTTGGAGGGCGATTTTGCCGCCGAGGTTGGATTTGATGATGGGGGGCACGGTTTCGCGATCGGGGCGTTGGGTCGCCAGGATCAGGTGAACGCCGGCAGCACGCGCTTTGGCGCCGAGCCGGCGAACGCCGGCAAAAAAGGTCTGGGACGCGCTCTTGTCGGTGAATAGATCTTGGAATTCATCGATCACGAGCACGCGGCGATTGAGGCGATCGGTTTGGCTGGCCTGTTCGTTGTACTCCTCGATGTCCATCACCTGGGCTGCCTCGAAAAGTTTGTAGCGCTCCTCCATCACGTCGACGAGTTGTTCGATGACGGGCAGGGTGTCTTCGAGGCCGGCGCGGATTGGGCCTTCGAGGTGCGCTGCAATGGCGGCGCGAAATGAAGCGCCGTTGAAGGTGACGCGCTTGGGGTCGACCAGCACGAAGCGAATGGCTTCGGGGGCGTGATACTGCAAGAGGCCCGCGACGATCGACTGCAGCAAGACCGATTTGCCGCTACCGCTCTGCCCCGCGACGAGTAGATGTGGAGTGCTGGAATCGGAGAGATCGGCGCAGAGAATGTCGCCGTCGGGTTGCTGTCCAACGATGAAGCGGCCCGGGCGACGCAAGAGCCAGTCTCGCTTTTGTTCGAGGAGCGGGCCGAGCGAAACGCGGCGTGGCGTCGGCCGCTTGACGATGAAGCGGCGGTGGCCTCCCTGCTTTTCGTAGCTCACTTCGAAGTCGGCGTCGGCCGCAAGTCGGTGGCGAACGTCCTCGGCAGCGCGGTCCAGCTGGCTGACTGGGCCGCGCGGGCGTGACACTTCGATGAGATAGAGCGTGGGGCCGACGATGGGAGCTCGCGGGCAAACGGCGGTGGTACCCTGCTTCTTGAGCTCGGCAAGGATGCGATCGCGCAGGAGCTCCGCCTCGCGCTTGCCCTCCTCGTCGGTGTTGCCCTGGCCAACGGGTGGCAGTGGCGCGGCCTCTTGAATGGCCGTGGCCACGGCGCCTGGGCGCGGGCGCGTGGCCGCGACGGGCGGGTCGTCGCGGACGGGAAGGCGCTCCGGATAGGTCTCGGCGCAATCGCGGGCCACGGGGCACGCAGCGCACAGATCCTTGCGGTGGGTCGGCGGAGCCTCGCTCGGCTCCCCGCTCCAGCAGGTCATGTTGTCGAGTAGCGGCAAGACCACGCGCGCCACCAGAGCATCGGCTGAATCACTCGTGAGAGTGGTCTCGCGGAGCGTCGGGCTGAAGCGAAGGATGACGGGGACTGCCTGAACGCCCTCGGCGACGCGCAGCAGCTCTCGGTACAAGGCGACCTGCGCGCGATCCACCTCGTCGTTGGCTTCATCGGTCAGCTTGTATTCGATCACTTCGAGATTGCCGCTTCGATCGCCGTAGAGCGCGTCCAGGCGACCGTGAACGAGCGGGCCGCCTTCGCGGATTACGGCTTCGACCGGGCGCTCGCCAGCGCGAACGACCTCTGGCAGCGCCGCTGCCGGGCGCGTGGAAAAAGCCCAGAGTCGGCCGGCCAAATGGCGTGCGAATTCACGCAAGGCTTCCGCCAGATCGTCGACTTCGGCGGGCATGGTGGAGTACGCGGCGTCGGCTTCGAGTTCGCGAAACAAATAGTCGAGCAGCCACTCGCTGAGCCGGGCCTCGATTTCGTCCCGAGGGGTTCCTGCTTCGAGCTCGGCGAAGTGCTTGGGCGCGTGCTCCACGTCGCGGCTGAACAGCTCGACGATGCGGTGGAACGCCGCCCCCAAGCAGGACGAACCGACTGGAAATGCGACCGACTGTTGGCGCAGCCGCCCGAGAGCGAAAATGCGCGGGCAGCGCAGCGCGTTTCGCACTTCAGTGACGCTGATGCGTTCGGTCATAGCGCCCTCACCGCGATGATGGTGCGGCCGAACCAGCTCACGTGCTTGGAGTTCTGTTCGAGCTCAGCCATGACCGAGGCACGAGTCGCACCAGGATCCAAACGAGTGACCTCGCGCACGATGCGATCGAGCGACGCTATTCTGAGCCGGCGGAGTAACGCGAGGGCTGCTCCCGAAGTGGGCCCTGTCGCAACGCTTCCTGGCGGCGCGGGAGTAGGCGAAAGCTCCGGCTCCGGGCTCTCTTCGCTCAGAATATCGCGGAGCACCTGCCAGGCCCTGACATTGAGTGTCGCGCCGACCCACTCGACCACCGCGGCCTCGCTGAGCGGGTTTCCGTGTTCGTCGGCGACGTCACCGGAGCGCGCGCCCTGAAGCAGTGAATCGAGCGCGAAGAGCAGAACCGCGTCTTCGCGCTCGAGCCAAACCCAGCGAGCTCGACCGGTCGAAAGGAGCGCGCTGCGTTTGGCGAGGGTGTCCTTCCAGGTCGGCAAGAGATCGTGACTTCGCTCTCGCAGCACGATCACTGGCCCGCGTTGGGCCAGCGCCGTGAGCTTGGCGATGGCACTGCCCAGACTCTTGAAATGCGCCTGATGCAGGATCGCAACGCGAGCGCTTGCGGCGCCCCGTGTCAGCGTGAGCTGGCCCGCGTCCGCTGGCTTCGCGGCGGAAAGGGTCGCACCTGAGAGAAACCGACTGCACGCCAGCAGGCCATCGGCTAGGCGCGCGACGTCCAAGCAGGCTCGCCGTTCTGCGGCTTCCTCGGTCACCCTTCTCGCGGCGGCCAGGCGCTCTTCCCACTCCGCCGCGAGCCCACCCGTTGCCGCAGGGCTTGCGGGAGCGTCTGCCTTCGCGCGTTCGGGTTCGCGCTCGCCATCGACCAGCTCGCCGTGGAATGCGCGCCGGCACTCAATCAGTAACATCCTCGGGGTGACGCCAGGCGCGTGACAAAGTCGCTTGGCTTGCGCCTCCGTAAAGGGCCAAGGAAATGCGGACGCTCGCTCCGGCAGCTCGTTGATCCAGAGCGCGAGAAGCTCTTCACGCTGACTGGGCGTTGGAAGTGACAAGGTCTCTCGAGCCATCAAGAGACGCGAACGTTGAGACAAATTCAACGAAGGCTCGATGCCGCGGCTCCACTCGGTGTCGAGCGCCATGTGCACCAGCACAAGGCCGCGCACGGAATCCACGAGCTCGGAGGTGAGGTTGGCGTAGGAGAGAAGGCGAGGCCCTGGGCCATCAGCGTCGACCAAGTTCTCGAGCTGGTCGAATACAATCACGATCGGCGCGCCCAACGAGGCCACCACGGCCAGCGTACGCAGCGCCGACGGCGCCACTTCCTCGCCGAGAGAGGCGGTGGCGCCGATGCGCTGAAGCTGCGTGGCGTCGCAGTCTCGCCCCGAGAGCCAGGCCAACAGCGCGCGCCGCATCGCAGGCGTTTTCGCGAATGGCACTTGCAGCAGGCGCCGCAAATAGCCCTCGTCCACCTCTTGCCAGACCTCAAGCACCCGCTCGACGGCGGCATCGAGGCGTGCATCTCGCTCGGTCTCGGACAGGCTTTCGCACTCGGTCAAGAAAGCACTCGGAAAGAACACGTCCTGTCCGCTCAAATGCGCGAGCAGAGAACCCACCATGGCATGCGCCTGGGGAAGACCCGAGACGCCGTGAGTCGCGTAGCCGAGCTGATTCACGATCTCGCCGAGCACGAAGCGCGGAGTGATTTCAGTATGAACCAGCGGCCTGACGTGCACGAACACTGCGCGCGGCCCGAGCTTGCGGCGCAGGCGCGAGAACAGGTGCGTTTTGCCGGCTCCTGGCGGCCCCAGCACGACCAGGGAAGTCGAGCGCAATGACTGCGGGTGCGAACGCGCGACTTCCCGGATTCGACCGACGCTCGCCTCAATCGCGCGGCTCGTCGACGCATTCAGCGACGGCAAATCGATGAACGCTTCCGCCCACGGATCAGCGTGGACGGACTCCAAGAACACTAGACTCATGGCGCCACCATTCCTGTCCGCCGTGCCCACGAGAGCCGCGTTCCGTGGGGGCCCTCGGGACACATCGACAACTCTTGCTCCGATAGCCGATTGAGACCGCCCTCGGGTCGGAGTTCCAGAAAGCCCGCTGTCGCGGCCGCGACCAAAACAGCGGACGCCGTTTCGGCACCGAGCCGCGATCGAAGCCTCGCCACGACCTCCGGCACGAACGATAGCCCCGTGCGCGGGTCAAGCGTTTGCTCCACGACCGCCAGGACCTCTCCGAAGCTGGCCTCGCCTTCGACCTTTTTGCGCAACGGCTCCTCCCCGCGGCGAGCGCCTCGACCTGCCGCGACCCCAGGAACCGCTTCCTCTAACATCTCCAACAGATCGCCGAGCAGCAGGGACGCGCCGCTCCTCGACCGGGCCGCCTTCGCCACCGATTTCGCGACAGCGTCAAAACGCCGCAAGTCGTCTCGCGACAGCACCTGGGCACTCGCCGGCACCAGCACCTCTTCGCTGCCGCGCAGCGCGAGCTTGGCACCCCCTGAAGCGACCAGCGCCAGCGCCGCTCGCTTGGCTTCCGCGCCAGTTGCCCCCGCGACGTGTTGCGGCACGGCTTTGATCGAGATGAACGCACCGTCCGCGAGCGCCTGCCGGAGTTGTTGAACGAGCGGCTTCCGCACCCAGCTTCCAGACACTTCGAAGCCTTGCTTCACCAACTCTTCCGCGACAGTAGCGCGCACAGCGGCTGAACCCAACGCGGACAATTTCAGCGCGCTGTCGCGGCTCAACGATTCGAGAGCCTTCGCGAGCAAGGCAGCGTTATCGACCGGAGCGCGTGCTGTGCTGCGTTTCGCCTTCACCATGGCCAGCCAACCATACGCCGGCGCGCCGACGGGAAGGAGGGGGAGAGCGGTTGGCGCATTTCCTGGCGTCGTATCGGCTTTGCAAGGTCGGACATTATCCGTCACAGGTCAATGTCCTCGCGAACCGCGCCCAGACAGCCCGTCCCGACCGCGAGCCCGCCCAATGACGCTGCGGCCGACAGCCTCCTCGCCGGGCAGGCGTGGCTGCTCGGACGGCCCGCGCGAGCCTGTGTTGCCCAGCATCGCCCTTCACGATCAGCGCGCCCGTCCCTCCGCGTCCCCAAACCCAAAAATCAACCTCCGTTGCGAATTTGTGTCTCGCCACCCCATTCCCCTCCCGACACCCGACCCCGCTCCCCCGCTGCTGGCTTCTCTACCCAGCCCGGCCCAGACCTCCAATCAACGCGGGCCTCTAGTGCAGAAAATTCAGTAGTGCGGCGCTGTAGCGGTCGAAGGCCTCGACCTGCGGCAGATGGCCGGTGCCATCGAATTCCACGAGCTTGGCGTTCGGGATCGCCGCTGCGGCTCGCTTACCGAGCAAAGTATAGTCGCCGAGCTTGGCGGCGACGTCGGGCGTCGCCCAGTCCTTGCCGAGAGCGGTACGGTCGCGCAGGCCGACGATGAGCAGGGCGGGTACGCGGACATCTGGAAACTCGTATAAGACCGGTTGATTGAAGATCATGTCGTAGGTGAGTGCAGAACACCACGCGACTTTCGGATAGTCGGGGTGTTGTGTCCAGCCCGCCGCGAATGCGATTAAAGGTTCGTATTCAGGCTTCCACTGACCTCCGTAGTAGGCCTTGGTTTGATAGGCGCGGATCGAGTCTGGCGTGGCCTTGAGCTCAGAGGCGTACCATTCGTCGACGCTGCGGGGCGCGACGAAGCGCCGCCAATCTTCGAGGCCAATTGGCGAAACGAGCGCAAGCTTTTCGGTGCGCGACGCGAACTGCAGCGCGAAGCGCGTGGCGAGCATGCCGCCCATGGAATGGCCGACCACCGCGACGCGCGCGACCCCCGCGCGATCGAGTAGAGCTCGGGTGTTTTCGGCCAAGGCCTGGAAGCTGAATTGATAGCTTTGGGGCTTGCTGGATTTGCCGAACCCAATTTGGTCGGGCGCGATGACGCGAAAGCCGTGGGACGTGAGCAGCCGAATGGTGGGCTCCCAATAAGCGGCAGAGAAGTTTTTGCCGTGGAGAAGGAGCACTGTGCGTCCGTTCGGCTTCTCTGCCGCTACGTCCAGGTACGCCATGCGCAGCGGCTGGCGCTGCGAAGTAAACTCGAAGTAGCTGACCGGAAATGGGTAAGACGATCCACTGAGCTCGGCGTCGAAGCGCGGATCGCCCGGGGGCAGCGCGGCAGGCGAAGCGGGCAGCTTGGTGCTGGCCGAGGTCGACGGCGCCGGGCGCGCCTGCTCGTGGCGCCTTGCCTCGGGTTGGCACGCGCTGGCTGAAGTCGTCGCCAGCGCAAGCAGAACTGTCGGGGAACGCAGCATGCGAGACACCATCCGTAATGCATTGGGCGGAACCTGCCCGTTGGCGAGATGGCCTCTGCAACCCGAAGGTTCAACGGTTCGCGCGCCGTTTGCGGCTCGCCAAATCGCCACAGCCAGTGCCCTTACCGAGCCCATCAGTTCTTGCCCACAGCCCCCCACGTGGGCGTTAGCCGCTCTCGTTGCCAATAGGCAATGACGGCTTTTCCGGGGAACTCCAGCGTGGCAATCACGGTCGCTTTCCGCGTATCCTGAGAGGATGCGCCTGCTGTCAGCCGCGATTGCCCTGCTCATCGCCGCAGCGCGTACAGCCGCGAGGGCGGCGCCGCTCCGCTCTGTTATCCCGAAGACGTTACTGTAGAAATGGTGCGGCGCTACCGGGACGAGCACGCCGAGGAATGACTCGATAACGCCCGCCAGCGTTTCTACCAGAACCGACTGCCGCGTGGTGACCGGTCCACCCGCTCACGCCGCAACGCCGAACGCCCGCCGGACCATCAAGAGGCATGACCGTCGCAGCGATCCCGCTCACTCCTTCCCCCTGAGCTGCCTCACCAAGTCACTCCCGTTCGCAATCCCCACGTGCTCGACGACCTTGCCGTTCGCAACGCGATCGAGGTGCATCACTGCCAGATTCAGGCGCTTGTGGGAGGGCGCGATTCCCATGAGCTCGCCTTGGTGCGTTCCGACGTAGTGTCCGATGGTGACCACCGTGTCGCCGCTCACCACGATTCGATCGAATTCGTGTTTGCCGTCCGGGAACGCTCGCATGAATTGAGCACCGAAACTCTTGAAGCCGTTCCAATCGAGAGTCTGATTGCCCATGACGCTTGCCCTGAAAGTGGAATCGACCACCACTCCGAACTCGTCGAGCTTGCTGCTATCGAAGCCCTGATACAGGCGCATGACGAGCTCTCGAACCTGGGCTTGTGCAAGCTGATCGGGCCCCGGGAATTGTGCGTAGGGTCCTTTGGGCTCCTCGCCTGGCGCAAGGCTAGCTGGCGCGGGGCGCCCCGGATCGCCGAGAGAGCGAGTGAACCGATAGATCGAGCGCAGGTCGCTCTCAGCCATGGAGTTGAGGTTGAACCAAGGCATGGGTGGGCGGCGACGGAGGTGGCGCGCGGTCTCGACCCATTGATCTTCAGTCAGGTCTTTCATGAATAGGCGCAGGTTGGACGGGTACGTGGTGCCCCAGGGCCCTCGCCAGCCCATCGCATCACCCGTCAGCCACTGCTTTTCGTCCAGGTTGCCGTCCGCCAGCAGGTACCCCGCGGTATGACAGTCGTTGCAGCCGGATGCCTTCACTAGGTACTTGCCCCGTTCTACGGACACGGCTGCTTCTCCGCTCGATTGCGGGGCCTCGCGTTGGGGATCACGGGCCATATTGCATCCGGCGAGCAACGCTGTTGTGGTCGCCCAACCCACGCTCAACTTGATGAAATTCCAGGTGTTATTCGTCACGGCTTCGGCTCCTCTCTTGTAGAGACGAGCCGAACTTGCCACCGCACGTGGCTATCCGCCGTCTAGGGCCAGCCAATGGATGTCGAGAATCTGCCACCCATCGCAACACCCGATCACGGGAGTGTCCAGGACCCCGACCGACCCATTCTCTCGTACGCTTGGCAAGGGCAGGGCCCACATCGGGCCGCAGCTCATCGGCACCCGCGTGCGCAGATCATCCACCCCATATCCGGGGCGTATTGGGTGATCACACCCGAAGGCACTTGGCTCGTGCCGTCAAGCCAAGCCATCTGGGTACCGCCCTTCGTGCATCACGAGGTTTATTCGCACGGGTCGGTCTCCGCGATGATGCTGTTCGTGGACGCCGCGTTTGCCGATCGTCTTCCGCAACGTGCAGGGGCTGTGGAGGCGAGTCCGCTGCTCGTCGAATTGCTGCGGCGCATGGTTGACCACGGCAATGACTACCAGCCCGGCGGGCCGCCCGCGCGACTCGCTCAAGTGCTACTCGACGAGCTCGCTAGCCTGAAGACCACCAACCTGTTTCTTCCGGTCTCCAAGGATCCGCGGCTAACCCGCGTCATGCAAGAGCTCATCGAGAGGCCCGACTCGCAAGAAAACCTGGAGACCCTGGCTAAACGTTCCGGCGCCAGCCTGCGCACACTGGCGCGGCTGTTCAAGAGCGAAACCGGGATGACCTTCGCGCAATGGAAGACTCGGCTCGTGTTGATAGAGTCGATTGACCGTCTCAACCGCGGCGCCAGCATCACCGAGGTTGCGCTCGATCTCGGCTACAGCACGACCAGCGCATTCGTTTACATGTTTCGAACGAACCTGGGCGTGTCACCGGGGCGGTACCGTAGAAGCGAGTGACTGGGGGCGCTGCGGCGAACTCTACCCCGTCACTCCGCTTGCGAGCAACCCGCGCACTGGATGTGCCCGAACGCCCGGCGCGCGTGCCCGGGCAAGCGCGTCGCGATTGACCTTACTGGACAGCGGTTCGAAATTTGGTGCCTCGTCGCCGGGTCCTCATTAGGCTGCGCCGCATGCATGGGAAGGGTGACTGGGTCGTGCATCGGTCTGCGCTCCTGGGAGTGGTGCTCGGCTTGGCATGCTTGCCGTTCATCCATTTCTTGCTCGTGGATGACTGGTTTCACGTTGCGATCCTCGACGGCACGGTAGCGCACGCGCAAGGGGCGACCGCGTCCGGGCCTTGGGATCTGTTTCGATTTTTCGGAGGGAACCCCAAGGTCATCCAGTTGGCCAAAGAGTCGTCACTCACGCCCTGGTTCAGTCACCCGGAGCTGAAGCTCGCCTTCTGGCGTCCCCTCTCGAGCCTATTCATCGTGCTCGACCATCGACTGTTCGGCACGTGGGCCCCTGGTTACCTCCTGCATTCGCTTGCCTGGTACGCGGCACTTTGCGTCATCGTCGCCGCTCTCTTCCGCCGCATCTTCCCTGTCCGCGTCGCGCTGCTCGGCGTTCTGCTGTTCGCTGTCTTGGGTACGCACCACCAATCGGTCGTCTGGGCTTCTGCCAGAAATTCTCTCACCTGCGCCGTTTTCGGCGGACTCGCCTTGCTAGCGCAGGTCACGGCCGGCGAAGAAGGGCGCCGGGCGAACCCGTGGCTGGTTCTGGGGTTGCTCGCGCTCTCGCTACTGACTGGAGAAGCGGGTCTTGGCATGGCTGCATTTTCAATTGCCTACGAGCTTTTCAACGATCGGGACCCGCTAAAGGCGCGGGTACGCCGCGCGCTCCCCATCGCTGGCCTGGTTGCCGCGTGGCTGATTGCGTATGTGCTCTTGGGCTACGGCACTCGCGGCTCCGGAGAATATCTCAATCCGTTATCGGCGCCGCTCGACTATGCCCTCGCCTTTCCGATCCGATTGGGCAACGCGCTCTCGGTGCTGCTTGCGGGCGCACCCGCGGACATTTGGTTTCTCGCCCCCGGCGCGAGAACGAGCATGGCCATCCTGGGGGCGCTCAGCGTCGCGATCTTGGCGCCGTGGGCCTGGTCGGTAGCCAAGGCAGCCACGCCCGAGGTGCGTCGGCACCTCGCTTGGCTGACGACGGGGATGCTCTTCGCGCTGCTGCCGCAACTTGCCGGAGTCCTGGGCCCGCGAAGCTTCGTCATTCCCTCGATCGGATCCGCCGCCATCATTTCGGTGCTCGTCGCCTCCGCCTTCGGGAAACCGCAATTTGCCCCGCGCGCGGGCGCGCTCGTGCTGCTGGTGTTGCACGGCGTCTTCGGCGCTGGCATGTGGCTGGGAAGCTCCGCTGTGTACGCGAAAATCACCGCTGGGGTAGAGGCGAACTACGCCGCCATGGGGTTGAATGAACGGAGCGCGAGCGAGCGCTCGTACCTGCTCCTTTCCACGCCCGAGGTCTTTTCGGGCATCTACGCTCCCTGGGAATTTGCCGCAAAGAATCGTGCTCGCATCGCAAGCTGGAGGCTTCTATCGCTGTGCGAGTGCGATCACACGGTGACTCGCCTGAGTGAGCGGACCTTCGAAGTGAAGTTGAACGGCACGCTGTTGGGCTCGCCCTATGCCGCCATGCTCCGCTCACCGGCGAGCCCGCCCCGCGTGGGGGAACGGGTGGATCTGTCCGATCTAGCCATCGAGGTGCTGGCAGTCGACGACCGCTTACAGCCCACGCGCTTCTCGGTGGACCTCAAACGCACTGCGCTCCCCGAACTCTGGGCCTGGTCCGACGGCAAGATGGAGCGCTTTACGCTGCCCCCGCTCGGACAATCTCGAACCTTCCACTGGCTGCGCCCTTAATTCAGCCTTTCCTAGCTCGCTGGGCCGCTCCAGGGCCGTGGCAGGGCGCCGGCGAGAGAGCGCAGCGCCTGGCCGCCTCTCTCGCCGACGCCAACTCACGCGGGCTCAGAGCTCGTCAGCGTGCGCGGAGGGTGCACCTGACGCTTTTTCGCGCTTGGGCAGCTCGGCAATCAGCGCGTCGGTGGTGAGCATGAGGCTGGCGACCGAGGCCGCGTTCTGCAGGGCCGTCCGGACCACCTTCACGGGATCGATGACCCCCTCAGAGAGGAGATCCCCATAAGTGCCGTTCGCAGCGTTGAACCCGAACGTGCCCTTACCTTCCTTCACCTTTTGAACGACGACCGAGCCTTCGAACCCCGCGTTGGCCACTATCTGGCGCAGTGGCTCTTCGATGGCGCGACGGATGATGCGCACACCGAATTCTTGCTCTGGCTCGACCTTCAGCTGATCCAGTACTGGTTGCGCGCGGAGCAGCGCGACACCACCGCCGGGGACGATGCCCTCCTCTGCGGCCGCGCGGGTCGCGTGTAGGGCATCCTCTACGCGCGCCTTCTTCTCCTTCATCTCCACTTCTGTGGCAGCCCCAACCTTGACGACCGCAACGCCGCCCACGAGCTTTGCCAGCCGCTCCTGCAGCTTTTCGCGATCGTAGTCGCTGCTCGTCGCTTCGATCTGCGTCCTGATTTCCTGCTGGCGTCCCTTGATCTTCTCCTTCTGGCCCGCGCCATCGATGATGGTCGTATTGTCCTTGTCGATCTTGACGCGCTTGGCCTGACCGAGGTCCGTAATTTGGATGTTCTCGAGCTTGAGCCCCAACTCCTCGGCGATGACCTGTCCGCCGGTGAGGATGGCGATGTCCTTGAGCATCTCCTTGCGGCGATCGCCGAATCCCGGTGCCTTGACAGCCGCGCAGGTGAGCGTGCCGCGCAGCTTGTTGACCACCAACGTCGCGAGCGCCTCGGACTCCACGTCCTCGGCGATGATCAACAGGGGGCGCTGTGAGCGAGCTACGGCCTCGAGCACCGGCACCAGGTCCTTCATGTTCGCCAGCTTGCGTTCGCTCAGCAAAATGTAGGGATCTTCGAACGAGACCTCCATCCGCTCCGGGTCGGTGACGAAGTAGGGCGAAATGTAGCCGCGGTCGAACTGCATGCCCTCGACTACATCGAGCGAGGTCTCAGCGCTCTTGGCTTCCTCGACGGTGATCACGCCTTCCTTGCCGACCTTATCCATCGCGTCGGCCAGCAGCTTGCCGATGGCCGCATCGCCGTTGGCGGAGACGGTTCCCACCTGCGCAATTTCGCTGGCGTCCTTGGTGGGCTTGGCCAGCTTTTTCAACTCGTCGGTCAGTGCGGTCACGGCCTTGTCGATGCCGCGCTTGATGGCCATCGGGTTATGGCCCGCAGCCACGAGCTTGCTGCCCTCTCGAAGGATGGCCTGCGCGAGTACTGTGGCAGTCGTCGTGCCATCGCCCGCAAGGTCACTCGTCTTGGAAGCGACCTCGCGCACCATTTGGGCGCCCATGTTCTCGAACTTGTTCGAGAGCTCTATTTCTTTGGCAACGCTCACGCCATCCTTCGTGATCGTCGGAGAGCCCCAGCTTTTCTCGATGACGACGTTGCGCCCTTTGGGGCCCAGAGTGACCTTCACCGCGTCGGCCAACGAGTTCACACCGTTCAAGATCAGGTTTCGCGCTGATTCGTCATAGACGATTTGCTTGGCAGACATGTTCGACCTCCTTCAGTGCTGCGCCACCACGCCCAATAGGTCGTCTTCGCGGACGATGAGGTGCTCCTCACCATCCAGGTTGATCTCCGTGCCCGAGTACTTGCCGAACAGCACGCGGTCTCCAGCGCTCACGCTCAACTTCCGCACGGTGCCGTCTTCGAGTACCTTGCCGTTGCCCACGGCCACCACCTCACCCTCCATCGGCTTCTCTTTGGCCGTGTCGGGGATGATGATGCCGCCTTTGGTCTTCTGATCCTCTTGCACACGCTTCAGCAAGACGCGGTCTTGAAGGGGTCGAATTTTCGTTGCCATCTTTCGTATACCTCTGGTTCTGGTAGTTGCCTTTCTGGCGGGCACTTGAGTGCCGCAACGCCGAGCAGCGGGGCGGCACTCGGTAGCCGCCGCCCCGCTGCCCGGACTTAGAACATGTCGAATCGTTACTGGTTGAGCTGCTTCGGCGTCGAGCCTTGGCCGATCTGAATCTTCCTTGGCTGCGCCTCTGGGAGCCTCGGGATCCGCACCGTGAGCACGCCATCGGCGAGCTCGGCCGTGAGCCTTTGCTCGTCCAGCGACTCCGGCAGCGTGTACGAGCGAGTGAACGAGCCGTAGGCTCGCCCGAGCATGACTCGTTCATTGTCCTTGCCCTCGAACCTGCGGGTGCCCTTGACCGTCAGCACGTGGTCGGCGAGGGTGATCTCGAGGTCTTCCTGTTTCATGCCTGGCATATCCCAGGCCAGGTGGACCTCGGTGTCGCTCGTCCGAACGTCGACGGCGGGGTCGAAGGTTCGACTATTCGTAGCCGTCCCGAACGCTGCTCCCATGACGTCATCGAACATGCGATCCAGCGTCGCGACGGCATTCCACGTATTCAGCATGAAACGCCTCCTTGGTTTTTCCCAACAGTGGGGTTGTCGTGAAGGTTAATGAAGCGCGCCCGCTCAAGCTGCGTGATGCACCCAGGCGTTCTCCTCCTAGGCGCCGCAGCTAGTGCGGTGTCGTTTGGTATGCTCAGTTGTCCGGAGTGACCCGCGGCTGCCAGGGCAGCCGAAAGTCGTGTTTTTTCCACTAAACACCCCCAAAAAGACTGTCAAGGGCCGGTCGTGCGGAGTCGAGCAGGAATATCTCGCTCAGCCTTGGTGTTGACTCGCCGGTACTGGCCATGAGTGCCGGGCCAGGAGCGTCGCTCATCGAGTGAAGCATCCCACAACACAACTACCCGAACCGACGCGAGTCGGATAACGCCCCCAGCGTGAAGGCGGAGGGGCGGCAACGATTCACAGCGCCGCCGCCCCTCCGTCACCCTTTGACAGCGTACCCACACAGCACCGCGGGCAGGGGCGCTTGACACCGATTCGCGCGTTTACCCCCCCGATTCGAAGGGGGAAGGCGCCGTGGAAAGGAGGTCAAGATGTGGAGAAAGCGATCAATCAAACATCGTTACTGGGACGTGCTGAAGCGTCTTCGACTCGTTCCCGGTCTCGCGTCACTCGTGGTCGTCGCTCTGAGTAGAGCAGGAGGCGGGTGGTCATGACACAGCGAATCATCGCGCTGGCGAGTATGCTGAGCGGCCTCGGCGTCATGGCATTGGTGATCTCGATACAGCGTGACCCATTGGCGTGGACCAGCGCCGCTCGGCCGACGGTGAGCGACGCGAAACCTGCCGTCGTCTCGCAGGCAGCAGCGAAAACGGTGCCGACTCCGGGCGCAACGAGTCCTGCCTCGCCTGTGCTCGAGCTGCCCGAGGTTCGGATCGAGTCCCCGATTGCGGTTCCGCAGCCCGCGAAAAGCGATGCCCCGGAATCGTTGGAGCCCTGTTCAGAGTGGCGTGACATCGGGCCGGCCTACGTTGACCAAGGCAAATCGTTGGGCGCGCGCAGAGTCCGCAACTTGTGTTGAGGAGGATAGAGTTTTGGGAATCCGGAACATCCCTTCACTGCAGCCATTCCAGCAGGCACAAGCGGCCTGAGCAGGTGAGTAATACAGTAATGGCCAAAATCAAGGGTACTCGCTCGGCCGCTAGCTCTCCACCAGCGCACGAGTCCGGACTCAGCTTGAGTCACCTCCGCCGCGAGACACGAACCGCGCTGGAGCTCGCGGTCGTCGCGCTCGCTCCGTCCGAGCTCCTCGAGCGCCTGGCCGCCTCCGCCGGGCTGCTCGAGGCCTTGATTGAGCTACCGCCGAATAGCCCACCTGCGCTGGCGCTCATCCCTGGCCTGGTCGAGCGGACGAGAGATTCACTCGAAGACTGGGGAGAGTGGCAGCGCGCGAACTTGGAAAAGAAGATGCCACGGGGCTGAGGCCGCGCGGAAGTTCGATAGTCTGCACTCGGACGGTTATGCCCAGGAGCTCTGTCTCGATCCAGCAGATGCTTCCGTGAGGTTTAGCGACCCAACGCGCGCAGACTAAACGCGCGGTTTTCTCGGACTCGGGCGCGCTCTTCAGCCGGAAGCGCTGGGCTGTCGAGTAGCGCGCTCGTGAGCGCGATCGCTTGCTCGTGCTGACCGACGTAGTAGGCAGCGATCGACAGCTCGTCGCGAGCGCGCCAGGCGTACGTACCGGTGTGCACGAACAGGGTGTCGTTCGGCGGCGGCGTGTCCACGGCCTGGCGAGCAAAAACGTAGGCCAATGCGTACTTCTGTTTGAGCCGGAAGTAGCGAGCGAGCGCGCACATGGTTTCCGCGCGCTGCGGACGAAACTGGTGCGCGTCCAGATACGCCATTACCACCTCGGGCTCCGGCCGCCCGAGCTTCTCGAGCAGGCTCGCAACCTGATACAGGGAGTACCAAACTTCTTCCTCCCACCCGCCGAGCGTCGCGCGGCGCCGGTAATGAAGCAGCGACGCCTCGTCGTTGCCCGCGTCGCGATAGCTTTGAGCCAGGTAGAACACGTAGCGCGTGTTGCTCGGCTCCTCTTTCAGCGCCTGCTCGAAGACCGCCGCGTCCTTCAGATACTTTTGCGGGTCTGCCGAGCGCGCCCCATCCGTGTGCGCTCGGTCGACCAAGCCTTCCAGCTTGCCCTCGGTGAACGGCTTGTCGCACGCCAGGTGTTCGTGCAGCGCGCCCTCGTAGCGCCAGGGTAAACGCGAACGCACCAGCTGCGTGCGGTAGTATTTGAGGTCACCGAGCTCGGTGCGCAGCTGATAGGCGTCCAGCGTCAACTCCGGCCAAGCGAACCCCGGGCTCGCCTCCAGCACCTCGTCCGCATCGATGATTAGTGTGTAGTCGGCGCGCCCACGGGCTAGCTCCAGCGCCTCCGTACGATTGGCGCCGAAGTTGCGCCAGGGTCGCTCGAAGAGCTCGCCCGGAACGCCCTGCAGCGCCTCACGAATGAGGCCCTGGGTCCCATCGCTGGAGCCAGTGTCGACGATGACCCAAGCGTCGATGAACGGCCGCGCAGAGGCGAGACAGCGAGCGATCACCTTGGCTTCGTTCTTTACGATCATGTTCAGGCACACGGTCGCACGCTCGCGCATGCGCCGAGCATATCGGAAGCGGCCATATCGAGCGAGATTCCAGTGCCTAGAAAATGGCGGAAGCGTCCTCGTCACCAAAGCCGCTTCCGCCGCATACTGACTACGCCACCCGACTCACGATGCCTGCCCCGACGGTGCGCCCGCCTTCACGCATCGCAAAGCGCATGCCCACTTCGAGCGCAACCGCGTGGCCGAGCTCGAAGTCCACTTCCGCGCGATCACCGGGACGCAACGCCTCTTCCGAGAACAGGAGCTTTCCGGGGACATCGCTGGCGCCGAAGTAGAATTGCGGCATGTAGCCCGAGCTGCACGGGGTCTTGCGCCCGCCCTCGTTGGAGGTGAGCAGAAAGACCTGCGCGCGGCCCGCGCGATGGGCCGAGACGCTGCCGCGAGCGATCAAGGTCTGACCGCGCACGACTTCTCCGCGTGCCACGCCGCGGAGCAGCAAGCCGACGTTGTGGCCGGCCACGGCTTTCGGGACGTCCCGGTGGAATTCCTGAATGCCGGTGACGACCACTTCGCGCGCGGCCTCGCCGCGACCGACGATTTCGACGGCTTGTTGGGCGTCGAGCACGCCGCGTTCGACACGACCGGTGACGACCGTGCCACGGCCGGGGATGGTGCAAACACCCTCGATCGGCATGAGGAAAGGCGCCGTGAGGTCGCGCTCGGGCAGCGGGATGTACCGATCCAGGGTTTCGACCAGTTCGGCGATACCGCGCACGTACGGATCTTCGCGCTCGCCTTTCTCGGCGGCGCGCAGAGCCAAGAGGGCCGAGCCGCGCACGCAGGGCGCGTCGCGAAAGCCGTACATTTGCAGCACTTCCCGCATTTCGAGCTCGACCAAGTCGAGCAGCTCCGGGTCGGCCACGTCGACCTTGTTGACGAATACGACCAGGTGGGAGACGCCCACTTGGCGCGCCAAGACGACGTGCTCTCGAGTCTGTTGAGCCAGACCTTGTGCGCCGTCGACGAGCAAGATGGCGCCGTCCATTTGCGAGGCACCGGTGATCATGTTTTTCACGTAGTCGGCGTGGCCGGGGCAGTCGATGTGCGCGTAATGGCGCGCCGGCGACTCGTACTCGACGTGCGAGGCGTTGATGGTGATGCCACGCGCGCGCTCCTCGGGAGCGTTGTCGATCTCGTCGAAGCGACGTGCGCGACCGCCGTAGAGCAGCGCGGTCACTTGCGTGAGCGCCGTCGTCAGCGTGGTCTTGCCGTGGTCGACGTGACCGATGGTACCGACATTGATGTGTTGCTTGTCGAACATGACCGTTCTCTTTTCTTTCCTCCTGCGGGTTGGATACCGCGCGGATCTGCGTCACTGCTTTCGGGGCCAAAATGCGAAAACCCCCTCGGGCACGAGGCCGGAGGGGGCGCTAACCACTCGAATTCAGTAGGTTATATGCGCGAGTCCTTCGGCCCCGTAACGCACGAGTCCACGGGCGATGCGGACAGCATCGTCGCGGAGCGGGCTAGGGACACGGAGACCACGAAGCGCATGACGAGCTCACAGGATACGCATTTATTCGCCTTTCGCAAGGGCACTCCTACTCCGAAAGAGCGCGCTGAGTGGAGACGGAGCGCCGGCTTCAGCTCACGCGCGCGATCGTTCCGGCGACGCGCCGAGGTTCGCTCGTGATGCCGAGCGAGGCAAGGACCAGGTCGTCCAATGGCTTGGGTTTGCTCAGGTAGTAGCCCTGCGCTTTGTCGACGCCAATGGCGCGCAGCGCCTCGAGCTCGGACTCGGTCTCGATGCCCTCGGCAACGATGGTGCTCCCGATTTCGTGCGCGAACGCGATCAGGCCCTTGGCGAGCGCGCGCCGGTTCGAGTCCGTGTCGATGTCGCGCGTGATGCTCATGTCCAGCTTGATGATGTCAGGCTTCAAATTCAGGATGTGGCGCATGCTCGCGTAACCGGCGCCAGCGTCGTCGATCGAGAGAAGGGCGCCACTCTCACGAAAGGGCCTGAGCGCGCTCTTTAATGCGTCGTAGTCAGCGACAGCGGCGTGCTCGGTGACCTCGAGCGCGACGCGGGAGAGGTCCACGTTGCCGAGCAATGGGACCAGGCGGCTGGAAATCAAAAGCTCCGGTGAAGCGTTGAGGCTGACCGTCAACGGCGCCGGCAGTCGGTCGAGGGCCACCAGAGCGTTTTCGATGGCACGCAGCTCGAGATCCATGCCGACGCCCGCGTCGTGCGCGGCGTTGAACCAGAGGTCGGGCGTGCGGCGCGGAGCGACGTCGAAGCGAGACAGCGCCTCTACTCCGACCATGTCGTCCCTGACCATGGAATAAATCGGTTGATACACGATGCGGGGTGCGCCCTCCGCAAGTGCGCGGTGGATTTCGTCGGCGGCCCCTTGCTTCGCGCGCACCACGCTCAGGTCTTCGTCGATACGGGACGCCAGCACCTCGCCGAGCGCGCGCATCAAGCGCAGATCGCGCTCGCCCAGCGTCGAATTCGGTTCCCGACTGAAGCAACACAATGTCCCGTAGATCTCGCCTGCCGAAAGCTCGATGGGCACGCTGAGGTGAGCGCCGATCGGGATCGCTCGAGTCTCCGGCAAGGCCATGGCCGCGGGCACGAGTGAGGTGTCGGCGATGAGCTCAGGCAACTCCCCGCGCACGATTTTTAGACAATAGCCGTCCTCGAGCGGGATGACTTGCCCCTCCGATATCGGCGCGGCTCCGTCAGAATCCACGTGTTCGAGTACGCGGTCGTACTCACGAAAGTGAGAAACGAACGCCACGTCCATCCCCAGGTGTTTGCGCACCGTACGCAGCACCTGTGTCACACCGCTATGACCAATGCCCTGCGCCAGAAGTGTTGCTATCGGACCTGCGTTCAGCGGACTGCCCATTCGAGCCTCTTTCGGGGGCTTGAATCCCACCTTGGGATACGGCAGTTCCAGTAACTCCTTTAGCGCCGGCCGTTGCGACCCGAAACGCTCGAGATTCCTGGATTTGCCAGGGCGAGAGCGGCTAGCGAAGCCTGGTGTCGGGGGACGCCACCGGGCTCGGTGTGCGCTCAGCATTCTTTGGCAAGCGGGCTTGCTCTTCCGTCGGCTCGCATGGCCGCGCGTTGCGCGGCGACGGGCGACACGTTCGACAGCTTTGGCCAGCCTCGCTCGCGGCAAGGGCCGGCTGCACCCGGTTGCTCTGCTAGAAGCGACCCATTTGGGTCAACCGCCATTGAGCGGGAGAGCGTGCAGCGCCGCTCGCCAATCGAGGCGCAGAGCGCATCGCCCTGACGAGGCGTTCGATCGGACATTTAACGGCCTCCCGAGCGCCCTTCTGCGACCTGACAATTGGTCCGGTCGGCGGCTATGCTGTGGCTGCCCACCTGACTCTAGTGGAGTCCATGACGCGAACGGATGCCGATGATGAATTGGGACGAGAGCTCGGCGAGCTTCGCGCCCAGGTGCAGCAGCTGACCGAGCGCGCGGCAGCGGCCGAGCGGGACGCGGTGCGCTACCGGCTCTTGCTCGGCCACCTGAACGTGGGCGTGTTCGTGTCGACCTTGGATGGTCGAATGCTGGAGTGCAATGATCGCACGGTACAGATGTCGGGGGAGAGTCGCGAATCACTGCTGAGCAGCCCGCTCGCGACGCACTACGAAGACCCACAGGATCGGGAGCGGCTCGTGGCGGAGCTGCGCAGCACAGGCTCGGTGCGCAACTTCGAAACTTGGACACGCCAGCGCAGCGGGCAGCGCATCGCCTCCTCGATGAACGCGGTGCTGGCTCCGATTGGCCCAGACGGCAGCAAGCTGATCCTGGGGATGCTCGAAGACATCACCGATCGCAAGCTGGCCGAAGAGCGCGCGGGCGAAGGGGAAGAACGCTTTCGCGTGATCGCCGAGCAATCGATGCTCGGCATCGTCATTTTTCAGGACAACGCGATCCGTTTCGTCAACCAGGCCGTTTCGGACATCAACGGTTACACGATCGAAGAGATGGAGACCTGGAATGGCCTCGACTTCCTGCGCGTGATTCATCCGGACGATTCGACGTTCGTGACCGAGCAGGGCCGAAAGAAGCAAGCCGGAGATCCGAGCGCGCTGCCGCACTATAGCTACAGGGTTCTCGCTAAATCCGGAGAAACGCGCTGGGTGGAGCAGTATTCGCGTGGCGTCGAGTATGGTGGCCGTTCGGCGGTGTTCGTGACACTGATCGATATCACCGCTCGCAAGCAGGCCGAGTCTTCGCTCGCCCAACTCGCGCTCAGCATGGAGCGCACGGCCAAGCTGGAGTCGCTCGGCGTCTTGGCCGCTGGCATCGCTCACGACTTCAACAACCTGCTGGGGGGCCTGTTCGGACACCTGGAGCTAGCGCGAGCACAGCTAGATCCGGCCAGCCCGGCGCGCTCGCACTTGGACTTGGCGCACCAAGCGTTCGAGCGAACCAAGGCACTCACGGTTCAGCTGTTGGCGTTCGCCAAGGGAGGGGCGCCGCTGCGCAAGCTGGGCGCGCTCGCCACCAGCGTCCGACAGTGCGCCGAGTTTGCGCTGAGCGGTAGCAACGTGAAGTGCGAGCTCGACCTACCGGAAGACTTGTGGAACGCCGAGTACGACGCCAACCAGCTGGCACAGGCGTTCGACAACATTTTGATCAACGCCAAGCAGGCCATGCCGGCGGGCGGCACGCTGCGAGTTTTCGGGCGTAACGTGGTCGCTAAAGCAGGGCCCGCGCCCGAGCTCGAGCCGGGTCGTTACGTGAAACTCAGCTTCGCGGATGGCGGGCCCGGCATTCCTGCTGCCATTTTGGGACGTATTTTCGACCCATTTTTCACGACCAAAAACGCCGGTAGCGGGATCGGGCTCACCGCGACTTACGCCATTTTGAAGAAGCATCACGGGCACGTCGAGGTCGAGTCTCAACCCGGCAACGGGGCAACGTTTCACGTTTGGCTACCCGCTGTCCTCAAACGAGCCAGTGGCGCTGACGCCGCCCAGCGGGAAACCACGAGTGGGCACGGCGTGGTGGTGGTCATGGATGACGATGACATCGTACGGCGGGTCGCCACTAGCATGCTGACCCAGCTCGGCTACGAGCCAATCCCGACGTGCGACGGCGAAGAAGCGCTCGAACGCATGCGCGCACTGCTGGCGGAGGGCAAGCGCGTGCACGCGGCCATGCTGGACCTGACGGTGCGCTCCGGCAAAGGTGGACGCGACACCGTGCAGCCCTTGCGGGCGATCTTGCCGGAGCTGCCGATCATCGCGTCTAGCGGCTACTCGGACGATCCGATCATGGCGGATCCGTCGCAATTTGGCTTCACTGCTAGCCTGCCCAAGCCGTTTCGACTCAATGAACTCGCCGACCTCCTGGCTCGACTGGTGAAGCACTGATCGCTGCGGCGACATCATCTACGACGTTCGAGTTCGTAGGAAACCGCCAAGCGAATGTGTCATTCCGTCTCGGCGTGGCGCGAGGACGCGGCGCTCGCTTGCCACGTGAGCTGTGCGAGCTCGTACCCAGCCCGTGAAAGCGGCATGTGGATTGCACCACAGTAGGCATGTCAAATTCTCCGTTTGCTCTGGAGGACGCTGGTGCATTCCATTGGGACAGGCGCAGCAGCCTGCGCAACGCTTGGCCGCGGTACGCGAATCTGCTGCTGTCGGGTTGGCTGTTCGTATCCGCGTTCGCTTGGCCGCACTCGCGGGACGCCTGCGGGGCCGCTTGGATTGCCGGCGCGATCATGGGCATGAACGCCTTCGCCGCTATTTGGGCCAGCCCCGTGCGCTACTTCAACGTGATTCTCGGTGCGCTGTCGCTAGCATGGCAGGCCAGCGCCGCAGCTCACGAACCCGCTGCCCGCCTCAACGGCATCATCGTATCCGCGCTGGTGATCGCGTTTTCGCTGGTCCCGCCCCGCGAGCCCGCCGGGCTTTAGGCTTCAGCCCGGCATCACCGGTCCTGAACCATCGCGATTGAGATCCCTCGGGGTAACCCCGGAGAGCCGAGAACCAGGGTCCCCGGCAGGCTTGGAGCCGCGCCGTCGCACCCTTACTCCCTATCACCGCTGCGACTCCGGTGGCCAACGTCTGGAGAGGCCAGTCCGCCCACCGCCGCCCACCCGCCGTTCACCGGTGCGCCCCGGGCGTTCACCGATGAGTGCAGGCGGGGGGCCCGGCCGCCGCTTAGGTTGAACTCACGAACGCCGCACTTTCGCGGGTTCGGGAGGCAATCATGGATCTTTATGCATCGGAACTCAGTCAAACCGCTCCAATCTCCACCCGCGAGGACTCCTTCGACCACGGCGCTGCCCTCGACGACCTCAGCATCCGCGTGCAGTCGCGACAATTCCGCGGTTGCGTGCTGACCGCGGTCATGTCCGGGGTCACGGTCGATCTGCGCGAAGCCGCGCTCAGCCCCGGTGGCGCCACCATCAGTGTGCAGTCGGCGCTCAGTGGAATTCACATCTTGGTGCCGCAGGACTGGGACGTGGTCTGTGACGTCGGGCTGGTCTGGGGCGAGGTCGAAGGAGAACGGTTTGCTCCGCCGCCTGCGAGTGAGCGGGGGCCGCGGCTGCGGGTGACGGGGATGGTCGTAGGCGGCGGGCTCCGCGTGCGATAAGGAGGCGACCATGCGAGCGCATCACAACAGGCCCGGTCTCTTTCCTGGGCTTCTTTTGGTCTCAGTCGGCTTGGGGCTCGTGGCGCGGGAGTTTGGGTTGCTGCCCGCGCACGTGCGAGTGCTCGACTTCTGGCCGCTGGTGATCGTGTTCATCGGCGTGACGATCCTGTCGCGCGGCGGCGGGTTCGTGGCCGCAATCTTTGGCTTGGCATTCATCGGCACGGGCACCGTGTTGTTGGCAGGGAATTTGGGCTTCGTGACCGCGTCGGTGACTCGGCTTTGGCCGTTGCTGCTGGTGCTGCTGGGGCTCTGGACCGTTTTTCGAAGCCGCGGCGGGCCGCCAGACTGGCGAGGTGGGCCTGGTCCGCGCCCGCCGTTCCGGCATGGCCGGCACGGCGGCCATTGGGAACGCCCAAACTGGGCCGAGCACGAGCACGGTCAAACGACCGATGAGGATCGCCTGAGCCGCCAATACACCGCGTCCGGCGCAGAGCTCCGGATCGAATCTCAAGCTTGGAAAGGAGGCGAGCTCGGCGTGACTGCGGGCGGGGTCGAGCTCGACTTGCGCCAGGCTCGTCTCGATCCGGAGGGGGCGGAGCTGGCGGTCCGTGTGCTGATGGGCGGCATCGACATCCGTGTGCCCGACACGTGGCAGGTGCACTTCGATGTGGTGCCATTCCTCGGCGGCGCCGACAACATGACGCGCTCGACGCAGGGCGCGAGCGCGGCGCCGCGTCTACGCATCGTCGGCAACGTGACGCTCGGCGGTGTCACCGTCTCGAACTGAGCGCATAGCTCCGAACCAGGCGAAAGTCCGTGCATCCGCTCTTTGCCCCGCGCCGCCCGCTGTTGGCGTATCTGCTGTTTTGGGCGGGTCTGTCGGTGGTGCCCTGGGTGCTGCTCGACTCCGCGGCTCCGTTCGGCGCCTTCACCTTGACGCTGCTGTCGACGGTCGCCTTCGCTTTCTTCACGCTGCCGACCTGGTACCTCTGCCGCGCCCTGCCGCTGCGGCCTGGTCGGACCCTTCGAGTCTTGTCGATTCACGGCGCGGCCGCGGCGGTCTGGAGCCTGCTCTTCGTTGCCACCACGCGTCTCTTGGGCGAAGCCTTCGGGCTGTTCCCCGAATGGCACCGACTGCCTCTCGACGTGAGCCGAGCCGAGAGCGCGCTGTTCGGAGTTGGCGCGCTGTTCTACCTGCTGGTCGCGACCTTTCACTACGTGCTGGCCGAACTTCAGCTGCGACACGAGGCCCACGAGCGGGAGGCTGCGCTTGCCGTGAACGCGCAGCGCGCCGAGCTGCAAGCGTTGCGAGCGCAGGTTCATCCGCATTTTTTGTTCAACAGCTTGAACACCGTCAACGCGCTCATCGGCTACGACCCCAACAAGGCGCGCGAAGCCTGCGTGCTTTTGGCGGAATACCTGCGCGGGACGCTGCGCGCGCAGGATCAGGCGCTGGTCAGCTTACGAGTCGAATGGGCGCTCTGCGAGCGCTACCTAAAAGTCGAGGCCTTGCGCCTTGGCGAGCGGCTCCGTATCGACATCGAGATAGACGAGAACGCAGCGCAGTGCCTCGTACCATCACTCTTGCTACAACCGCTCGTGGAGAACGCCATGACCCACGCGATCACTCCAGTCGAGGACCCCCTGCCCTTCCGCATTCGCGCGGAGCGACGCGGCGAGCGCCTGGCGATCCGACTCGAAAATGGCGTCGACCCTGCGCCTCGCGCGCGGGACGGCGGGGTCGGTCTCACCAACGTGCGCGCGCGACTGTTCGCGCAATACGGCGAAGACGCATCGCTGCGCATCGAGAAAGACAGCGAGCATTTCGTGGTACTGCTCGACTTGCCCGCACGCCCGCCGAATGCGGAGGCCAAGCGATGACCAAGCCGAGCGACGAGCGGCGCGTTCTGATCGTCGACGACGAGGAACCGGCGCGGCGCCTACTGCTCGAGTATCTGCGTGAGTACCCGCGCTGGAGCGTGATCGGTCAGGCAAAAAACGGCCTCGAAGCGGTCAAGCTCACCCAGGAGCACAAGCCCGATCTTCTGCTGCTCGACGTGCAAATGCCCAAAATCGACGGCTTCGAGGTGCTCGGCCTGATCCCGCCCGAAATTGCGGTCGTGTTCACGACCGCTTTCGACGAGTACGCCGTGCGAGCGTTCGAGGTGCATGCGGTCGACTACCTGTTGAAGCCGTTTTCTGCCGAGCGCCTCGGCCAGGCGCTCGCGCGCGCGGAGACCCGTATCGGAGAGGTGCGCCCGGTGAGCGCGCCGGTGCTGGCACAGGCCGCACGCAGCCCGGAAAGCCACCTCGAACGTCTGGTGATCCGCGACGGAGCGGAGATCGTGATTATTCCTGCTGCCAACATCGACTACGTGCGGGGCCAGGACGACTACGTCGAGGTCTTCCACGACGCGCGTTCCTCGCTCACCCAGCAGACCTTGCAACACCTGGAAACGAGCCTCGACCCGCGCCAATTCGTGCGCGTGCACCGCTCCTACTTGCTCAACGTGAGCCGCGTAGCACGCATCGAACCCTGGGGTCAGGGCAGCAAAATGGCCGTTCTGAAGGACGGTCGAACGGTCCCCGTGAGTCGCTCGGGCGAAGCACGCTTGCGCACGGTGCTCGGACTTTAGTGCCCGGCCCGATTCCGATCACGGCGAGCACACGCCGAAATCGTCGTTGTCCGACACGATGACCGGATCACCGAGGTGTTCGACTCCCACGTGATCGCGTAGCCACTCGGCTTCGCAGGTGGGCAGCCTTGCGTTCTCTGCGACGCGGAAGGACCCGGTTGACTCGAGCGCGGACAATGCTCGCAGACTTTGAAGCCGCGGGTTCGAGGTGACGATGAGATCCATCCCGACCGAGCGCAGACCGTCGAGCCCTTTCAACGTCTCGAGCGCGGGGTTCGAGTCCACTTCCAAGCCCCAGTGCACCTGTCGCAGCCCCTCGAGACCAGCCAAGTTGGCCAAGCGCTCGTTAGCGAAGATCGAGAGGTTCCCGATGTCCCCGGACAGGCGCTGCAAGGCGCTGAGACTGGTGAGCAGGGGTAGGTTCGAGATCTGCAGCTCACCCAGCGAGGCGAGCTGGCTCAACGCGCGCAGGTCAGCGAGGGACGCATTGTCGTCGAGGATCAGGACGCCAATGTCTACGACTCGCTCGAAGCCAGACAAGCTCGCTAAAGCCTGGTTTCCCTGGACCGTGAGCGAGCCAATCGACTCGAGCCCGGCGAGGCCGGACAGCGAAACCAATGCGTCGTTGTCGAACAACCGGACCTGACGCAATTGGGTCAAGCTTTCGAGCCCGCGCAGGTTGTTCAGCGTGCGATTGCCATTCAGCAGCAAGAGACCAAGCTCGCGCAGGGCACGAAAGCCGCGCAGCCCGGTCAGCAGGCTGTCTTCGGACAGTCGCAGCGTGGTGACTTCGCTCAACTTGGGAAAGTTGGCGGTGTCGTCGATCGGGCAACGCTCGATGATGAACTCGCCGCGCACGTTCATTAGCCCGCCAAGCCCGCTGAAATCGGACAACGAGGCATTGTTCGAGAACATCAAGAGGCCCGCGGAAGTCAGGTTGGCGAGGCCAGCCAGGTTGGGAAGAACCGGGTTGTTGCTGAGAATCAGGTTGATGTCATTGAAGCCCCGTAGAGCGTCAATCTGGCGCAAGTTGGCATTGTCGGTGACGCGCAGCAGCGTGACGCTCGAGAGCGAAGACAGGCCATCTAGGCTGCGCAGCGAGTCGCAATGGTTGATCTCCACGTCTATCGCCCGGAAAAGACTACGGAGGCCGCGCAAATCAACGAGCGCGACCGACGAGATCCCAAGCTGGCCGACGTTTGCCAGCGCCGCCAAGCCGTCGATGCTGCTGAGTGCGGGGTTCGACTCCAGTCGGACTTCGTTCGCTGACGTCAACGCGGTGAACCCGGTCAGCCGCACCAGCGCGGGGTTGCGGGTAATTCTTAGTGTGCCCAGCGTGCTCGCTGAAGAGAAGCCGCCAACTTCCTCGAGCGCGGAGTTGCGCGAGACATGCAGAAAGCCGATTCGATTGGCGGAAGCGAAGCCGGCGAGCGTCGCGAGCACGGGATTGTCCGAGATTTCGAGGCCACCCGCGTCGCGCAGCCCGTTCAGTCCGTCCAGCGTGAGCAAAGCTCGATTGCGCACGACGGACACGGATCCCGTCACGGAGCTCAGGCTATTTAGCGCGTGAAGCTTCGTGAGCGCCCCGGTGTCGCTGATTTCGAGCGTTCCGCGCACTTCACGCAGACAATCGAGCTCGGAGAGCTCGCTCACGTTGCCGGTGATGGTCAGGTCCCCGTCGAGCGCGCGCACGCCGCGCAACATGGCGGTTTCAGCTTGCTCGCTGACGAGCACGCTCCCCTGAACCGTGCGGTCGCACAGCGTCGAGCCACCGGCACCCGCAGTGGCCGGCGCCCCACCATTACCGCCGGAGCTTGCGCCGCCTCTGCCGGTGTTGCTGCCGCCCTGAGACGCCCCTCCAACCGGGTTGCTTCCGCCCCGCCCTGGCGACGCACCGCTAACCCCAACCGTGCCGCCGCGGGCCCCGTCCGCCCCGCCGGCGCCGGCGAAATGACCGTCCGCCCCGCCGCTGCCCTCGATCGCTCCGAAGTCGAGCGGCGTTCTCCCGCACGCGGAAGCCAGAATCGACCACGCTAATACCAACACTTCACGCAGTCCGAGGCGCACGACGTGAAGCTTTCCGCGCCGCCTCGGGCGCGTCAACGTCCCGAGGCCCCTGCTGTGTGCGGTCCGCAAAGTAAGGGAGCCTTAGCAACCCTGCTTGGAGTCGCCGAACTGGTCGAAGCAGCGAGTTATCGATCGATCTACGCGACCACTAACGGCAGCGGTGGCGCGAGCGCGCCCGGTGTGAGCGCAAACACTTCGAGCAGGCTCTCGACCGGGAATTCGGTATGCGACGCGAGCAGCGTGCGGATATTACCCGTGTCTGGCACGCGCTCGGGGTTCTGCAGCAGCAGATCCTTTTTCACGAATGGCAGGCGAAAATCGCGAATGAGCGTATCCCAGAAGTAGTGCGGGCTGTTCAAAGCTTCGCCGCTGCGCAAGCTGCGCGCAGCCAAGGCGTAGTGAGTGGCGCGCTCACTCAGGTACTGCTGCAGCGGCTGACCCGGGCTCGGATTGGTCGCAGCTTCAGGAGAGTGCGTTGCCTCGGCCAGGCGCCGCGGCAAATCGTTGAGCCAGCGCTGCGCAACGTCCAGGTAGGGGCAATACGCGGCAGGTCGCAGGCCCGCGCCGAGCAAGGCCTGGGTCAGGCCGACCTCGCCCTGGTCGATGACCTCGCTCTTGTCGAGCGGATGACGATAGCTGCGCAGGTAATCGCCGAGCGCGCTGCTGCGCAAGGCGCGTTGCTTGAAACACAGGAAGTAACTTTGCAAATGGTAAGCGCGACCCCAGCTATCGGTCATACCCCAAAAGTCGCACTCGGCCGCTGCCATGCGCGTGACCGCTTCGCGCAGCGGAAACAGCGGGCCGATCACGCTGTCGTTCGCAAACACCAATTCGTCGAGCTCTTCCAAGGTGTCGCGGAGTAGCTCGACGACCGAGAGCCAAGCAGAGAAGTCGAAGCCTGCGTTTTCGCGCACGACGACCAGATCCGCGAGCGCGCGCGCGTGTTCGAGGAAGCCCGCCAGGTTCTCTGCCCCGTTGCGCACCAGGACGGTCGCAAACCCCTGGTTTTTCAGGTCCTGCAGGATCCGGCGGTGATAGTCGAACACTCGTCCCTGAGCCTGATAGTAGGCGACGATGGCCAGGCGGCGCCGGCTGCGCGCGAGCCGGGCGACGAGCGCGGGCTCGTGTTCGACGTGAAGAAACCGCCCCGGCTCGTGCACGGTGCGCCGCTCGTTCGCCAGTGCGGGTCCGCCACGCACGGTCACGACCGTCTTCAGCTTCACACCGGAGGTGCGTGCCGAAATCGCGTACGGTCGATCGTCGACCAAGAGCCGTGAAAGGTCCGCCCTGAAGCCATGCCGGCCGGTGCCCATGTTCTTGGAAGCAAGGTCGACGCGAAACAGATCGGCGATGGTCGATAGAGCGGGCTCGCCGTCGAGGCACAGCTCCACGGTGAGTGACTTGTCGGGCGCCGTAGAATCGAACGCCCAGCCCGAAGCGACCCCGGAGTCGCTCACCTCATCGAGATAACCGCGCGGACCCTCGGTCGATACCGGTGGCGAGCTAGACATCGATCACCCAGCGTTTCGCTGACGAGCGAATCGACCCAGCGGGGTCGTCAATTGAAAGACACGGACACATTTTCAGGGCGCCGAGCACTGTACGCGAAGTTCGTCCGGATGGGCGAGGTCGCGCAGCGCAGCCAAAACCGGGTCAAATTCCGGACAGCCAGGCCATTCGCCGGCAGTTTCGGACTATGCTCCTGCGCCAATGACCGAAGGCGACCCAGAGCCCGCGCCGAACACTCAGCGTCAGCCGCCCCCCCGAAATGCGACCGTCGCGGTGGCGCTGCTAGTCGTCAGCGCAGTCGCGTTTCTCGTGCGCTATCGAACCAGTCATTCGACGACAGGGAGCGATGAGCTCGCGCGCGCCGGGTTGGCCCTGAGCACGCACTTGCGGACCACGCACCCGCGCTGGGCCGACGAGATCCAAAGTGCTTGCAAAAAAGAGCCCTGCGCGTGCGCCGAGCGCGCGGCCGCGCGTGGACTGGACGCCAATGCCGCGGACCCGGTGCTCACGCTCTTGGGCTTGGCCGCACAACGCTGCACTGCGCTCAACTCGCTCCCCGGCATGCGGGCCGAAGCGCTGGTCCGAGGCGGCCAGAGCGACGCGGGCGACGCCGAGGCGCGCCAAGTCTTGGCTACCGGAGCGAACGATCCGTATGCGCTCTACGCGACCGCGCTATTCGCGTGGCGAAACAGTCGCCTCGCCGATGCCTCGGCGCTGGCCCAGCGCTCTTTCGATGCGGGTCGAGGCAGCAGCGCGCAGCTTTTGGTCGGCCTGATCGCTTATGGGCAAAACCAACTCGAGCTTGCCGAGGCCGCGTTTCGAAAAGTGCTGGCCGCCGACGCGAGCGACGTGGAAGGCACCTACAATCTGGCCCTGGTGCACCAGCGCAAGAACCAATACTTGGCCGCCCGCGAGGGCTATTTGCGGGTGCTCCGCTTGCAACCCGGACACATCAACGCGCGCTACAATTTGGCGATCCTTGCCCATTCGATCGGCGCCGATGCCGAAGCGAAGCACCACCTGGAACGCCTGCGAAAAACCGCTGCCAGCCAGGCGCAAGTCGCGGAGTTGCAGGCAGCACTCGCCGTGCCCGTGCAGAACGCGCCGCCCAGCGCTTCGTCCACGAACTTCGCGCTGGTGCTCGGGGCGGGCTCAGCAAACGTACCGCCCACTGCACCGCGCAACTAGCGCGGTCCCTTAAGGAACGGGCATGTGAACGGTCACAGTGACCGCTTCGCCAGGCGCAGGAATACGAAGTGCGGCTAACTTCGCCGCTCGCACACAGGCGAGCAGCAGCGGGCGCGCGTAGGCGCCCGAAAGCACGGTGCGACTGGTCTCCAGACCGCTCGCATCGAACTTGATTTCGATCTCGAACGCTCCGCCGAAATCCGGAGGCTCGCCGGGCACGGGCGGAGCCGGCTTCCAGCAGGCGCGCACGTAGTCAGGGCGCTGTCGCGCCAGGGCCATTTCGGCTTGTTCGCTGACGCGATTGCGACTTGCCTCGGCGCTCTCGGGTACCGCTGCGTTCACCGTCGCGGCGGTCGCGATCGACGGGGCTGCTGCCTGCGCCGAAGCAGCGGTAAGCCCCGCCGCCGCGGGCGCAACGCGCACACCCACTGCCGACTGCGTCTTCATTGCTTGGGCGACGCGATCGAGGCCGCGCCACAGCACACCCGCAACCAGGCCGGCCCCTATGAGCACGGCAAGCGGGGTAGCTAGCTCGCTCCGCGTCAGAGCCACGTGAAATCGACCACTGGAGCCCGCGGGTTCCGCGCTGGGTGGGGCGCGGTCAACGGTGGATGATCACTGTAGTGGAGCAAGCGCAGTTGCCCGGCGTCGAACCGAAAATGTAGAGGGCCGAAGCGAAGGTGTAGGCCGTACCACTCGTCAGCGCGAGCCGACCGGTCTTGGAGGCGTCGGACCAGACCGGTTGCGTGCCGGCCGACGTGCCGGCGAAGGTGAAGTAGGTGGGAATTTCCGCGAAGGTGCCGCCGACCGAGCGCGCTGGAGTTACGCGGTGATAGGTCGCCGCGGGATCGCTACACCACACCTGGCTCATAACGATGGCGACCTCGCCCGGGCCTGCGGTGTACGAGCCGGTCTCGCACACCCATAGGGATGTCGCGGGCGGAGTCGCGCCGGTCTGCCCCGACGCATGCAAGCTGGTGACGATGCCAGAAGGGCCTTGGGGGCCGGCAGGACCAGCGGGACCAGCAGGGCCGGCGGGACCAGCGGGGCCAGCCGGACCCGCAGGGCCGATGGGGCCGGTAGCACCAGCGGGACCAGCAGCGCCGGTCGCGCCTTTTGCGCCAGCGGGACCAGCGGGACCAGCGGGACCCACGAGCCCGGTGGGATCGCCAGCCCAGCTTCCGTCCGCTTTGATCACGGTGACGCCGTTGACCGTTACGGTGTGCGGCGTGATGTCGCCGTTGACGTTGTTGGCGAGCACCGCGTACGGCACGCTGTTCAGCGGCTGGCGCGGCGTCATCTCTGCATCAGTGCCCACCTTGATGCCGAGAAACTTCTGCGTGCCGTCGAACAGACCCGGCGGAAGCGGGGTCACGCTGCCGAGCACCGCGGAAAAATAGCCGTCATCCAGGGTGATGCTTTGCGTCTCCGTCCACGTGGGCGCGGTCGCAGCCGCGGTCGG
The DNA here is from genome assembly GCA_035549735.1 of Polyangiaceae bacterium. Taxonomy (GTDB): domain Bacteria; phylum Myxococcota_A; class Polyangia; order Polyangiales; family Polyangiaceae; genus PMG-095. The sequence continues at coordinate 128,561 of DASZQI010000001.1, forward strand.
GTAAATGGAGAACGTAAAGCTCACCGCGCCTTTCACTGGCACGCCAGCGTCGGTGAAGAGACGCCCTTGCTCCGACAAGAAATTCGGAACCGCCGCGGAACCGGTCGCCGAAACCAGAAGCGCGCCGCACAGGATGCCAAGTTTGCCGATAACGCCGAATCTGCGTGCCATGGAAGCTCTCCTCGATCTCGATGCTGCGCTTGAAGGAAAAACTCAGGGCTGCGAGGTGCCGATCAGGCCGCCCACCAGCCGATACTTCGCGGACGAATGAACGGTGTTGCCGCCGGGCGCTTCGCCAGTGCTGCACACCAGGGAGTAGTGAGCGCTCTTCATGAAATAGCCGCCCGCGACCACGGCCGTGCCGGGCCGCCCGGGATCCGGCGGAATGATGACGACCTCGCCACCTTCACCGCCGTTGCCGCCCTCGCCGCCTTGCCCGCCGATGGCGCCCGTGCCGCCGGTTGCAACGCCGCCACCCGTACCGACAGTGCCACCGCTGGCTGCGCCGCCTTCAGGGGGAGTTTGGCCGCCGGCGCCCGCGTCCGTGATGGAGCCGCCGCTGCTCGATTTTCCGGCGTTACCGCCCGAGTTGGCCTTACCCGCAGTACCGCCTGAGCTGGTTTTGCCCGCATTACCGGCAGCGGTCGCTCCGCCTTTGCCAGCCGCACCGCCGGTGTCTCCCGAGCCCGCGCCGAAATCGCGATCACCGCCGCCGCAAGCGTACGCGAGACCGAGGGTCAACAACGCCGCCCAAGCGCCATTACGGGGCATTCGCATCACCATCAGGCCGCCTCACACTGACGAAGCATTGGCAACAAAGAATTGGCCCCCGACTACAGAGCAAATGAGAGAGAGCGTCAAGAGTGAACACGGGCAGTTTTGCTCGATGCGACTTCGAGGTAGGCAAGGCGCACACATCGCTCCGCTGTCAGCGAACAGCGCTTCGCTCGACGGCGGGTGTCGCCAGGGTCGGCGCTCTCGTGAACGTGCGCAGTCGCGCACTCCTCCTCTATGCCTGCTGCCTCACGCTGCGCGAATACTTGGAGAGCAGCGCGCGGGTCACCGAGCCGGGCAGGACTTTCACTGCCCCGGCGACCGCGCGATAGAGGTTGCCGTTGATGCACACCGCGTCGCCCCGCATGACCGCGGCGAAGCCTTGTCGCGCGACGGTGTCGGCGTCGAGCCAAATGAACTTGGGTAGGCGGTTCATGCGCGCGCGGGTGCCCAGCACGTCGTGAAACTCGGTCAGCGTGTAACCCGGGCAAAGCGCGGTGACGTGCACGCCGTCACCTTGGTGCTCGAGCGAAAGGGCCTCGCTGAATTTGATCAGAAACGCCTTGGCCGGCCCGTACAAGGTGGTCTTGGGCGCTCCGGGGATGAGGCCGGCCACCGAGGCGACGTTGAGAATGCGGCCGTAGCCGCGCGCGACCATGCCGCGCTCCGCAAGGTGGGTGAGCTGCACGGTGCTCGTGATCATGACTTGCAGGAAGTCGGCGTGACGCGACCACTCGGGCTCGGCAAAATACCCGAGCACCGCAAAGCCCGCGTTGTTGACGAGCGCATCCACGTCGATGCGACGGGCAGCCAAGGCCTCGAAGAGCCGCGCCGGGCTGTCGACTTCGGCGAGATCGACGGCAATTGGCTGCGCGTTCACGCCGTGCGCGCGTTCGATCTCCGAGGCGAGCGCTTCGAGTCGATCGAGCCGGCGCGCGACCAGCACCACGTCGAAGCCATTTTCGGCAAAGACGCGCGAAAGCGCCGCCCCAATACCGGCGGACGCCCCGGTGATCAACGCCGTCCTTTCTAGCCTTTTCATGCGGCGGCAGTTTACGTAGACCGCCGACCCTCCGCACGGGAAATCACTTCGGTGACGCGCTGACCTCGGAGCGCTTCGCGCTTTCGCCGTTGTGAGCGCTCCGCTTCGGGCGTTCGCCGTCTTCGACCGTGAGCCGCCGCCCGTCCTCGCGCAAGTAACGCGGGGCCGGCAGGCCGAGCCGAGTCAGACGAAAATCGAGGGCTGCACGCAAGACGCCAAAGCCGTACTGCACGCTGCGCTTGAAGTTGATCGACGAAGCTTCCTCGAAGTAGCGGGTCGGACAGGTGACTTCGGCGATGCCGAAACCGAAATGCACGGCTTGAACGAGCATTTGATTGTCGAACACGAAGTCGTCGTCGTTTTCTTCCAGAGGCAGAGTTTCGAGAACTCGACGGGAGAACGCCCGATAGCCGGTGTGGTATTCGGAGAGCTTTTCGGACAACAGCAAATTCTCGAGCGCGGTGAGCATCCGGTTGGCCACGTATTTGTAGCGCGGCATGCCGCCCGCGAGCGCTCTGCCGCCGAGAATGCGTGAGCCAAGGGCTACATCGTAGAGGCCGCTCGCCACGCAATGCGCGAGCGCCGGGATCAACCGCGGAGTGTATTGGTAATCCGGATGGACCATGACCACGATGTCCGCACCCCGACGCAGCGCTTCGCGATAGCAAGTCTTTTGGTTGCCGCCGTAGCCCCGGTTCTGCTCATGAACCACGGTGTGCAGCCCGAGCTTCGTCGCGACGGCGACGGTATCGTCCTTGGAGTGGTCGTCCACCACGATGATCTCGTCGACCAGGTCGGGGATATCGGCGACCGTTCGCTCCAAGGTTTGCCCGGCGTTGTAGGCCGGCATCACCACCACGATTTTCAAGCCATTGATCACGACACACTCCCAAGTTTCGCCTGACGCAAAGACAATCCCCGGAAACAAAGCACCGTCGACATCACTCGCCCGACGTCGCAAAACACGCTTTGGTCGGCTGTTAGCAAGGTTCGGGCCACGCATCCAGCCACGCGCAAACCGCGACTTCGCGGCGACCCGCAGAGCCCGTGTGCCAAGCTGGGCCAAGCTGCGCCAGCGCTGAACCTGCGCCTGCCGACCAGCCGACGTTTTTGTTCAAGCGAGCTCACCGGAGTGACCGCGCTTCGCAGAACGGGTGAAGCCATGCAGATACTATTGGGGCTAGAACTACATGATTGTGTCGGCTGAAGAAGAGAGCAGGCAGCAGAGTTCCTGAACGGTGGCGTCTCCGCCTCCGAACTGAGCCTGCTCCGGCCGAAACCCCACCGATACGAACGCCGCCTTCGCCCTCCAGCTCACAAAGACGCGGCCAATACCGCGTACCAGCGCGCACCGAGAATCACGTGACCTGCCTCGTTCGGGTGCCAGGTATCCTTGAGCAGCGCGGTCTTGTACGAGGGGTTTGCCGTGAACAGGCTGTACATATCGACGAGCAGGATGTGTTTGCCGGCATCTGCTCGCGCTTTGACCACGGCGGGGATGGCCGCGTTGTAGGTCTGAAGCCGGGTGTTCAGCGCATCGTCCTGAGAGGGGATCGGCTGCGCGACCACCAGCAGCACGTTGGGAAGCTGCGCATAGATGCTGTCGATGAGCGAGCCGAGGCGCGTGGGCGCCATCGCCATCTGGTAGTCGTCGATGGCGTCGTTCGTGCCGATCATCAAAGTGACGATGTGCGGCGTGAACTGCGGCATCACGGTGGCAACCAGCGGTGAGATGCCGCTACGCCCGCCCGCCGGAGCGATCGTGAAACCGCTATGGCCCTCGTGATTGGGCGGAAACGCAACGCCATCGACCATTGCCGGCCCGTTCGAGCCGGTGCCCACGAACGTGATGTTCTTGTTCGCTTGGTGCGCCAGACGGAACAACTCCACGCGGTACCCCCCTGCGGTGCCGTAGCCGTCGGTGATCGAGTCACCGAACGGCATGATCTTGCACGGGCCGCTGCTCGGACACGGGCGATAGGTGCTTCCGGCTCCAGCGCTGCCGCCAGTGTTGGCGGAGCCGCCCTTCCCAGCGCTGCCACCGGTGTTGGCGGAGCCGCCTTTGCCGCCCGTACTAATGCTACCACCGGTGGTGCTGCCGCCGGTACTCATGGCGCCGCCTTTGTTCGCCGCGCCCGCCTGCGAATTGCCGCCCTGGCCCGCATTACCCCCTGCCCCACCGCTGACGGCAGCGCCGCCAGTGTTGCTGCCGGCGCTGCCACCCTGACCACCCTGCTGGGTTATCGCGCCGCCGGACCCAATGCCGCCGGTCGCGACCGTGCCACCGCTGCTGGTGCCGCCAGTCGTGAGCGCGCCACCAGTCGCGAATGCGCCACCGCTGCTGGCAGTGCCGCCGGTTGGCGCAGCGCCGCCAGTGGTGCCGGACATGCCACCGGTGTTCGAAGCGCTGCCACCCGTTGCAGAGTTCGGTAGACCGCCGGTATTCGACGATCCGCCAGTGGCGTTCGTCGTCGGGCCAGCGGACTCGCTGCAAGCGGCCAGTGCGAGTGAGATAAGTAAGGTGGAGCTTCGGTAGGGATTCATGCGCGTCTCTGAGTGAGCGAGGGTAGCTTGTGCGCCCTCGCCGCATTTGCCAATGACGCAAGGGGACGCGAGCCCAAAACCGCGCTCAATTGACGTATTTTGGCGATTTTGCGCGGTCGCGCAGCGCCCCGCTATTCTCACCTTCACCGCGTTTGTCGTCGCACCGCGCCGAGCGACTCGCGGCGTTGCGGGAGTATTGCGCGTTCGATAGCGTACTAAAGCAATGCTCCAGTGTCTTTGGAGCGCCGAAGGAACCGCGGATGCGAACTATTGTCGGAGCGTGCCGGTGGCGCGACAGAGTATGGCCAGGGCTATTAGCGCTAGCGTTTACATTTCTAGCGCGAGAACGCTCAGCGGCGGCACAACAAACGCCGATTTGCATTCCGGGAACACCGTTTTGTGCGCGCGCCGACGGGCGTGGCGGAGTTCAGATCGGGGGAGAGGCCAAGGGGCAGGCGGGGCCCGGCGGAGCGAGTGCGGAGGCAAAGGGAAACGCGGGGGCGCAGGGGAATGCGAATGGGAGCGCCAGCGGGAGTGCGAGCGCTAGCGGGAGCGGGAGTGGTAGTGCGAGTGGCAGCGGTACTGGCAGCGGCAGCGGCAGTGCGAGTGGTAGCGGTACGGGCAGCGGGAGTGGCAGCGGCAGCGGCAATGCGAGTGGCAGCGGGAGTGGCAGTGGCAGCGGGAGTGGCAGTGGCAGCGGCAGTGGCAGTGGTACCGGCAGCGGGAACGGGAACGGGAACGGGGGCGGATATGTTGGCGGTGGGGGTGGGCAGGGATCGTATACGCCGCGCTACTATTCTTCGACGCCGACGCGGTTTGGCGTGGGCCTCACGTTTTGCGGAACGCTGAAAGCGGGCGTGTTTTCGGGCATCAAGGGCGGGCCCTGTTTCGCGATCTCGTTCCGAACCGAGCCGCTGATCTTCGAGATGGAGACGCAGCTGCTGTTCGGCGGCGTGCGAGACTCCATCGACTGGGTTTTTCCCATGTCATTCGTCATTCCGCTCACCGAGCACCGTAGCCTGTACGAAGGCTTGCAGCTTCGGGTGGGTGGCTCCCCTATCGGAGTGACGTTCGCCAAGAAGGAAAACGGAGGAAACTACCTGCGCTTCGGTCTGCACGCGGGCGTGTCGTACGAGTACGATCTCGGGCCGCACGCTTCATGGCGAGTGTTCGACGCGCGCGCGTTCCTCGACTTTGGCACGCGGCGCGAAGTGGATAATCGCGGAAATTTCCTGGACTTCGGCTGTCAGCTCAGCACCGGCATCGTGTTCTGAGCAGCGTGGCTCAAGCTCCGCGCCCCCGCATCCAGAACTCGAGCTGCGGGTTATTGATCTTGCCGGCGCTATCGAAATATTTGCTGAGCCAGGCGTCAGGGTCGGATTTGAGCGATTGGTCAGCGCCCTTTTTGCCCTGGCGTTTCACGGTATAGCGCCACGAAAAGTGGTCGTACACGTCGAGAGCGTGCGTTGCATACGCAATCGCCAGCTTGCGATTACCCTGCACGATCAGCAAATTCTCGTCATTGTCGTAGGACGCTTTGTGCCCCAAGTTGTGACTACCAGTGACGACCACGCACTCGTCCGAGAACGGATCGATGACCAAAATCTTGTCGTGAATGATGGCGAAGCCGGCCTTTAGAATCTCCTTTTGCCAGCCGATTGGAATGGTCTTCCCGTCGAACGCTTCCGCCCCAATCACGCGGGGATCCTGCCGGATCGGCTTCTTCTCGCCTTTCACCTTCTTCGGCGGGGTCGCACCCTTGAGCTCGTAGTAAAACCCTTCGGAGGCGGATTTGTTGGTGACACAGCCGCGCACGAAGAGCCGTTTGTTCTTCTTCGCCGCCTGAGCCACCCAATTCGCGATGCTGGGCGCGCCGGGATAAAACGCCAAGAACAAGATGGCGTGTTTCGCGTTTTCGATGTGCTTCACCACCGCGGCCATGTCCGGCGGGCGGGCTTCCTTGGCCTTGTTTTTCGCGCTGCGCGCTTTGGGCGTGTTAGGAGAAAACCAGCTCTCGATGCCGCTCGCATCGACGGTGAAGTGCTTGCTCTTGGCGTCCCAGCTGCGTAGCTGGCTTCCCTGAAGCTTGCTTACGCCTTTGGCCGCGGCCTTGGTGTCGGCCGCAAGCTCCTTCCAGTAGGCGAGATACCGAGCAGCGAGCCGCGCGTCCTCGAGTACGAGCGTGTTGTTGGTCTGCGCGCACAACCCGGTGGGGGTCCAATTGGTGGAGCCGCACAGCACCGCCTTCGGCTTGCCGGCACCGTTCACGTACACCAGGAACTTGTTGTGGCCGATATGGCCGCTCGAGAGGATCCGGTTCACCTCCTGTTGCTTGGTGGTCTTGGCGAGCCGCTGACGCGCCGGGTCGTTGCCGTCGACCTTCTTCTTGGTTTTCGGATCCTCGACAGCGGCGTTCGACAGCACGATCTTGAGCCGTGTGCCCAGGCCAGCGAGCGCATCGAGCAACTGCTGATCGTGAAGCTCGTACAGCGCCGCGTAGATCGTCCCCGACTTCTTGGCGCGCGCCACGAACTCGGTCAGCGCTTCGACCATGTCGCCCGACAGGCTTGCGCGCAACGCGCTCTTTTCGTTTTGAATTTGCGTAAGAAGCCCCTTCGAGTTCGGTTTGCCCTTGAATGCGCGTGAAACGCGCTGAGTGGAGATCAGACCGCGGTTGAAGTAGGCGCGAACGTGCGCGGACGTCTGCGCGGTCAGCTCGACCGAGTTGGAGATCAGAAACGGCAGAGACTGCATCGGCACGAGCGCGCGCGGCTTGCCTTCGAGCGGCACGATTTTGTAACGAAAGCGGCGCTCCCCGGTCTTCTCGGCGATCAGGCGCGCGAACGGGTCCTTCCAGTAAAACTTCTGGATCGGATGCTGAGCGGTGGTCTGCCCGGGCTTGATGGTTTCGCCCTTGAACACGGCGTGACTCGGCAGCGCGGTCTCGTTGCCCTTTTCGTCGATTCGATAGACCGCGAAACCCATGCAACCCTCGGGCTTCTGTCCGAAGCTCCACGCGATCGTGATCACGTCATTGTCAGCGAATGCTACGGCATTTTGCATAGTGAACCCTCTCCCGGTGCCGAGTGGTCCGCGAGCAGACCTTCGACGATCCTCGAGGGTAGCCGAAGTCACGCGCAGCGACGGCCGAGCCAAAACAATGACTATGCTTCGACCCGTTCCGAGGCCCCCAACCCAACTGGTTTTCGAGAACGACGCCCTAGCGCGTGTTGGCGGCGTTCGACTTGCCCGTGAGCTTGGTCTTCGCCAGGTTCATGCCCTCGAGCTTGGTGTCAGCCGCTTGGACGATGTTCGAACCGGTAATGTCCACGGTTTCGGTGGCCAACGCATAGAGCGTGAACTCGTAGTTGTCGGTCTTGGAACCAGTGGGCGGCGCGGTCCCGTAGTTCGGGCACGGCCCCAAGAAGGCGCTATTTTCCTTGGCGGGCAGGGCTTTCGCTTGCGCGTCGGTCATGGCCTCGGGCAGCGACGTCACGGTCGCGGGAATGTTGTAGATGACCCAGTGAAAGCCCTTGGTGTCGACCGGCATCTTGCGCGCGAGCGTGGTGTCGATGAACGTGATCGCGTAGCTCTTGGTGCCGGCGGGGCCCGCGGTCCAATGCAGCTCCGGCATGATGCTGCCCGAGAAGCCTTTCTCGGAGCAGGTGTACTTGGCCGCAAAGGTCGCGCCTTCGGCGTGGTTCGGACTGGTCAGGGTGAACCCGCTCGCGCCACCGCCACTGCCGCTGCCGCCTCCGCCGTTGGTACCGCCGTTCGTGCCGCCGGTGCTCGATGCGCCGCCCTTGGCGCCACCCGTACCGGCGCTGCTGCCGCCAGCACCGCCATTGCTACCGCCGCCGTTGCTGCCGCCAACACCGCCGCTCGTGTTCGCGCCACTCGCGCCACCCGAGCCACCGGTCGTGCCGCTGGCGCCAGCGTTGGTGCCGCCGGTACTGGCCGGAGTGCCGCCGGTTGCGCTTCCACCTGTCGCCACGGTGCCGCCGGTCGCAGTCACGCCGCCGGTGCTCGGAACACCCCCGGTCGCAACCCCGCCGGTTCCGGTGCCGCCCGTAGCCACAACGCCTCCGGTCGGGTTGCCTCCTGTGCTGGCGGGGGCGCCGCCGGTGGTCGCAGTGCCGCCACCGTTGTCCGAGCAGCTCGCGAGCGCGATGAATTGAACACCCGCCGCGAGCAACAGCGGACCGCGGCCAAACAGGGTGGAAGCACTTCGGACTCGATTGAGTTGCATGAAAGCTCTCTTAGGTGCGCTCGGCGTTCGCACCCCGAAACCGCGTTTGACGGTCTCTGGGGAACGCTTCCCGTAATTGCCCGTGTGAGAGGCCTTCGTATTTGCCGGAGCCGAAATGGCTCGGTATTCCTGTTACGGCGGAGGGTTCTGCTCTGAGTGGCGACGCACACCGGCCGATTTGACAGTTTTGTTTGATGCCCACGCTGTGAACGGGCGCGCTGTCAGTCGCCGCCCGAAGCTGGGCGCCCGCAGCCCGCGAGCCACGCCCAGGTGCCACGCCTGGCCGTCATAGAAACGGCTCGAAACCTCAGCCCGCCACGCGCGTTTCCGGCGCGCGCGACCGCACCAACCACAGCGCAATCAGCGACACCAAGGCCGCGCACGACAGGTAATAGCCGACGTAAGCAAGCCCGTAACCACGCGCTAGCCAGGTCGCGATGTACGGCGCCAGCGACGCGCCCACGATGCCAGCCAGATTGAACGCAAGCGACGCCCCCGTGTAGCGAACCGCGGTCGGGAACAGCTCGGCCAGCGCCGTGCCGAGCGGCCCATAGGTGAGCCCCATCAAGCCCAGGCCGATCACCAACAGCAACAGCACTCCGAGCCGAGAACCCGACCCGAACAGCGGCGCAAAAAACAACCCGAAAATCAAAATGGCGATGGTCGCTGCAATCAGCATTCCCCAGCGCCCGCGCCGATCGGCGAGCCAGGCAGAGATCGGGATCGTGAGCGCGAACGACACCACGCCGACCATCTGCAAAATCAGAAACTCCTTGCGCGTGTAGCCGAGCGCCGAGGTACCCCAGCTGAGCGTGAACACGGTCATCAAGTAAAACAGCACGAAGGTCGCGACCGCAGCGAACGTGCCGAGCGCGAGCCTGCCCGGGTGTTCGACGATGACGGTGAGAAACGGCACACGCACCCGCTCGTTGTTCTCGACCGCGCGCTGAAAGGCAGGCGTCTCGACCAAGCGCAGGCGAATGTACAAACCGACGAAGACCAGGACCGCGCTGGCCAGAAACGGAATGCGAAAGCCGTATCGGAACACCTCCGCGTCGCTCAGCCACTCGCTCACGGCCAAGAAAACACCGGTCGAACACAGAAACCCGAGCGGCGCGCCGAGCTGAGGAAACATTCCGTACAGCGCTTGTTTGCCGGGCGGCGCGTTCTCGGTGGCGAGCAGCACCGCTCCGCCCCACTCACCGCCCAGGCCGAGCCCTTGTCCGAAACGGCACAGCGCGAGCAAAATCGGCGCCATCACGCCGATCGATTCGTAGGTCGGCAGCAGGCCAACGACCACGGTCGAGATCCCCATCGTTAGTAGCGCGGCCACCAAGGTGGCCTTGCGCCCGACGCGATCGCCGAAGTGACCAAACAGAGCCGAGCCCACCGGGCGAGCGAAAAAGGCGAGCGCAAACGTGGCGAGTGACTGCAGCGTGGCGGAGGTCGGATCGCTGGCGGGAAAGAACAGCTTCGGAAACACCAGCACCGCCGCCGTGGCGTAGATGTAAAAATCGAAAAACTCGATCGTGGTCCCGATCAAGCTCGCGAACAGGATTCTTTGGGGCGAGTTGCTGCGAGGGCCAGGTGCGGAAACGGCGGGCATCGCCCCTCGGCTACCACACATTCCGCCGCGCTCGAGCGCGGCTCACTCGCGCTCGGCTATTTGCTCTTGTCCGCGGTGGGCTTCGGGGCGCGGGCGCGCGACAGTTCGGTCAAAAGCTCGAGCTGCGCTTGCGTACGATTTCGCGCGTTCTGCAGGAAATGCTTGAGATCCACGTTCTTGGCGCTGCCAATCAGCTGCGTGTCGAGCAACTCGACCAAGCGCTGGTGGGAGCGAAGCTGCGCATCGACGTACACCGCGTCGAAGTCGGCCGGGCCCGCCTTCTTCAAGGTCGCGAGCGAGGACACCGCGTCGGTGCCGAGCTCGTCCGAAAGCGCACTCGGCGAAGCTTTGATACCGAGCTTCGAGACCAACTCGGTGCGGGCTCTATCGAGCTCGCCGTGCTCGGCAGACAGACGCTCGGCGAGCTTCTTCACGTTCGCGTCGCGGGCCTTGTCTCGCGCCACCTTGGCTTGGTCGAGCGCACCGCGATCCGCCGCGTTGCTGACCGCGACGATCTGCTCGTCGCTGAGCGGCGCGCGTTCGCGGAGCGAGTCTTGCGCGGGAGGCTCGGCCGCGCTCGGCTCACCAGTGGGCGCCGGGGGCAGTGGCGCAGAGGTGGCCCCGCCGGCGCTGACCGGCAATTGCACGGCGGCCAACGTGGGACCCGTGGAGTTCGGCGCCGCCTCCGAAGCGGCCGGAGCCTGCTGCCCTTCGTGCCGGCACGCGAGCAGAGCCAGCGCGAGCGAGCCCAGCGTTAACGCTCTTCGAGTCGATCGAACCATCACGGCACCTCCGAACGCCATGGTTCGACTAATCCAGGTTTTCGGCAACCCGAGTCGCCGCTGCAAATTGCCGCAGGCCCATCAAGCGGGCGCTTTCAGCCGCAGCTCCCTGCGCAGAAACAGCTGCTGCACCCCGAACTGGAACAACACCGTTAGTAACGAGGCCAGCCAAATGCTGTGCATCGTAAAACCCGGGCGCGTGCTGAGGACCAACAAGGGGCCAATGAAGACCAGGGCTCGCAGGCCGGATGCAGCGAGTGACGGCCAAGTGTTACCGAGGCCCTGAAAAACACCGGCGCACACGAACACCACGCCGCTTGCCACGTAGCCGAGCGAGATGATCTTCAAGTAGTCCACGCCAGCCGCGATCACCTGCGGATCAGCCGAGAAAATCCCAACCAACTGCGCGGGTACGAGCTGGCAGACCAGGGTGAAAAACAGCATGAACCCGAACGCGAGCTTGGTGCTCTCACGCACCGCTTCCCGCACTCTCAGGAAAGCACCTGAACCAAAGTTTTGACCGACCACGGCCGCCGCCGAGAAGCTGATGGCCACGGCCGGCATGAAACCGGCCTGCATCAAGCGAGAGCCGATACCGAAGCCAGCCTGCGCTTGAGAGCCGAACGGTCGAGTCACGGCGTAGATCGCCCCCATGGTGAGCGAGATGAGCAGAAACTCCACGCCCGCCGGCAAACCGATGGCCAGCATCCTGCGCCAGGTGGCGAAGTGCGGGCGCAGCGCCGTGAACCGCAAGCGCAGAAAGGTTTTTCCGCGCAGCAGGTAGATGGAGAGGCCGGCCACCGCGGCGACGGTGGCGAGAAAGGTGGCAAGTCCCGCGCCCGCGACGCCCAGGGGGTGACCAGAAACCCAACCGAAGATCAGGAACGGCGCGAGCAGCATGTTGAGCAGCACGCTCGCGGTTTGCGCCACCAGGCCCGGCTTCATGTCGCCGATGCCCCGCAGGGCCGAACCGAGACCCACCATCGTAAATTGCAAGGCCAACGCGGGGATGAAGCCGTGCAGAAAGCGAACCGCGTGCTCGGCGGTGGCCGCGTCACCGGCCAGCCCATCCGCATAGGTACGGTGAAACGCGAAGCATACGCCCAGGAACAAGACTCCGGCGGCGGTCGCCAGGCTCTGCGCCTGGTTGAACAGGCGCTGGACCTCGTCGTGTTCCTTTCTGCCCGCCGCTTGCGAGACCAGCGCCACGCACCCCACCGACAGCATCTGAGTCACGGCCAGCGAAACGAACATCAGGTTGCTGGAGAGCGCCACCGCGGCCACCGCCTCCTTACCCAAACGGCCCACCCAATAGATGTCGACCAGCCCGTACAGCGTCTGCACGGCCATACCGGTCAGCACGAACAGCATCATGCGCACCACGTGGCGACGAATGTTGCCTTGCGTCATGTCGTGCAGCCCGGGCGCGGCAGCTTTCACCCCTGGCGGCGGGGAAACCGCTCCGCTTTCGACCGAGCTCGGTTGCGCCTTGATTTCGGGGGGCATGATTATTACCAGGGTATATTTGGGAACTGTGCTCCGGCTGCACGCAGCCGCCGCTATTTCTTCTTTTCGCTCTTGGTCTCGCGCTCGGCGACGAACGCGCCGCCCTCGCGCAACAGCTCGTCGAGGTGCTCCCTCACGTCAGCCGGCCAGAAACGGGTGAGCTCGGTGAAGCGCAGCTTATTCGAAGCGAATAGGGCACGCGACGCTTCTTCGAATTTCGGCAAATCGCCGGCCATCACCCACATGAAGCGGCTGGCCGCCGCGCGTGCCTCGCGCGCGCGGTCCTCGTCGGGCGCCCGCTTTCGGGCCTCGTCGACCAATCGCCGAATTGCCGCCGAAATGCCCTGGGGGTGGCGCTCGAGCCACTCCCAGTGCCGGGGCAACAGCGACACTTCCCGCGAGATCACGCCGAGTTTGGGGCGGCCCGGCCCGGGCCGTTCACTCGGCTTGGGTTTGGCCCGCGCGATGACCTGCTCGACCGACCCGCGCAGGTCGAAATCCACCTGACGACCCGTGGAGTCTTCGAAAACGAGCACGCGCAGCTCGGGATCACCCAGCAGCTTCTTCTTGGTCGCGCGCAGCATTTCTTCGAGCGTGCCACGCACGATGCGCTGCGAACCAGCGAACGCCGTATAGGTGGGGTCGTCGGCCATGACCGGGCGCCAATATTACCCGGGTATATTTTACACGCAAGTCCCAATCTCCGACGAGTAGACCCGACTTGAAAGTCGGGTCGAGGCGGATAGCATCCGCCGTTGGAGAATCGAAACGTGGCGAAGATCATCGTGAACGGCCCTGACGGGCGCCTGGAACACGAGGTGCAGCTCACGGCGGACGAAGCGCTGCTGGTGGGCCGCTCGCCCAACGTCGCTTCCCTGCCGCCGGCCTGGGCCGAACGCGCGAAAGCGCCGCAAACGCGCGCGGTGGCTTCCGCCAGCGTCTCCGCGAACCACGTGGCGGCCTGGGCCGACGGCGACGGCGTGGCGATCGAAGATCTCGGCAGCCGCAACGGCACCTGGCTGCTCTTGCCCAAGAGTCAGCCGATCAAAGTCCCAGCTGGCGACGTCGTGTTGCAGTTGGTTCGAACGGCGACCAAGTCGAGTGGCGACGAACCGCAAACGCCGAATTGGAGCGGCCCTCGCGACTACGCAAAGGCGCTGGCCACCAGCATCAAAGAATGGCCGCGCGTGCGCAACCTCGACCTCGAAGTTTTGGTGGCGAACGCGAGCAGTAGCTCGTTTTCTCCAGCCGCAATTCCGCTCGCGAGTGGCGAAGCGCTGGAGCTCGTGCCTCAGGCAACGGCAGACGCCAACTGGTCTCGTATCCTGGAAGATCTGTGGCGCTGGATCGCGCGCCACAACTCGGTCTACGAGGCCGAAGAGCGGACCCGAACCGAGGGCATGATCCTGGCCTCCCCCGCGATACGGGCGGCGCACCGTGAGGTCGTAAACGCCGCCCAGGGCGACGCTTCCACCCTGCTGCTCACCGGTCCGTCGGGCGCCGGCAAGGAAATGCTGGCCGAAGTGTTTCACCGTCACACGGGGCGCAGCGGCCCGTTCGTCGCCATCAATAGCTCGATGCTCACCAAAGATCTGATGCGCTCCGAGCTGTTCGGCGCCGAAGCCGGCTCGTTCACGGGGGCGACTCGACGCATCATCGGCGCCGTTGAACGCGCCCAGGGCGGCACGCTCTTCTTGGACGAGATCGGCGAGATGCCGGAAGACGTGCAACCGATGCTGCTTCGTTTTCTCGATCGCCGCGAGTTCGAGAGCCTCGGTCAGTATGGCAAGGCTCAGCGCGCGGACGTACGTCTGGTGGTCGCGACCAATAAGGACCTGCGCGCCGCGACCCGCTCGGGCAAATTTCGTGCGGATCTTTGGTACCGACTCTCGGTGCACGTCGTGGACGTTCCGCCGCTTCGAATGCGTTGGGAGGACGTCGCGGCGTACCTCGAGACGACGCTCGCGCCGGGCACGCAACACTCTCTGCACGAAGCGCTGAGCGAGGAAGCGCACGAGCTCCTGCGCGAGCACGCTTGGGAAGGAAACTTCCGCGAGCTCACCAACTTCCGCGAGCGCCTGCCACGCGGAGCCAAGAAGGGCAGCGTCAGCGCGGAAGCCTGCCGCCAGGCGCTGGAGCGCGGCTCACTGCGCCCGACGCCACCGCCTAGCGAGGTCGACCCCGACAGCGGCAACCGGGCCGACTTCGGCGCTCTGGCGAGCCAGGCCACGCGCGCCTTTGTGGAGGACCGCGGGCGCGAGCCGCTCGATTGGAACGACCAGAAGGAGTGGAACGAAAAGTACTTGAAGCCCCTGCTGTTTCACCATCTCAGCGGCGCCGGCTCTCACCCGCCTCCAATCGACGACGATGCGCTCGCGAGCCTGGCCTCCCGGAGCGCGACCCGAGTCCGCGCCGACCGCGGAACCGCGCTCAAACAGCTCGGTCGCTACTACGCGCGCTTCCAGCGCTAACCCGGCGCGATTCCATTCTCGGATCAGGATCCGAATCCGAGCAGGCGCCACCAGCTAGTGAGGCGGACGTGCAGTGTTTTTGCACGGCACGCGCCCTGCTACGGCCACGCCGTCCGGAGGATCAGCATGGACGGAAGTCGGACCGTCGAACCCAGGTCGGTCGACCTACTGAAGGATTTTCTCAGCTCGTGCGCGACGCACGAAGGCCCGGGCTCCGCCGAATTCACCGAACTGAGCGGACTCTGGCTGGACCTCGTCGGCGGTGTGTACCGAATCGAGGACACGTTCTACAGCGAACAGCGCTGCTACTTGGCCCTGGTGGCTGGCGACGGCGAGCCGGTCTCCACCCCACGCAACGTGCAGATTCTGGAAGAGTGGCTGATCCGCGGGTCCCAGAAGTCGGTGGCATTGGATCTCGGCCTCTCGTCATCGACCGTGGCCGCCACCGCACGGCACTGCTTGATCAAAATGGGCGTGCGCTGCCCGCCGCGGCGTGTTCCCGCCATCTTGGTGATGGCCGCCAAGGCTTCGCGCGGCGTAGCCGTCGAAGGCGACGCGCGAGTCTCCCCGCTCCACGAAGTCGAGCGCTCGTATCGTATCGTTAGCGTTCAGCGTCTGGACGACCGGTTGTCGGACGAGCTGACCCCCGCGGAGAGCTACGTCGTGCGCGGCGTGGTCGAAGGGCGTGGCCACGCCGATATAGCCCGGGCGCGCGGCTGCTCGCCACGCACCGTCGCCAACCAACTGGCCGCCGCCTTTCAGCGTCTCAAGGTGTCGGGACGAGCAGAGCTGATGGGGCTGCTGATCGACCGCCGAACGCAGGACTGCGGGGCGCGCGTCCCGCCGGCGCAAAACCAAACGCGGTAACTCGAACTATAACCAGTGGTTACGAGCCGGGCGACCGAACTACGGTCCGTTCTTCCCGCGAGGCACCCGACCTCGAGTATGAAAGCTTGGTGACTCATGTCTTCTCGATGGGAGCGTGCCCGTGACCTACTGCGTGGCGCTCAAGGTGGCCGCCGGCATGGTGTTCGCGTCCGACTCGCGGACCAACGCCGGGCTGGATCAGGTCAGTACCTTCCGCAAGATGATCGTGTACGAGCGGCCCGGCGATCGCTTCATGACTCTGCTGTCGGCGGGTAACCTTTCGATCACCCAGTCGGTGCGCGAGACGCTGCAAACCGAGGCGCTTCCGGGTGCGGGCAACGAGCTCATCACCATTTGGAACGCGAAGAGCATGTTCGATGCGGCGCGCATCCTCGGCCACACCATGCGCAAGGTGGATGATATCGACGGCCCCGTGTTGCGAGCGGCAGGTATCGACGCCAGCTGCACCATGATCTTCGGCGGGCAAATCGGGGGCGAGGTGATGCGCCTGTTCCTCGTCTACTCCACCGGTAACTTCATCGAGGCGACGCCGGAGACCTGCTATTTTCAGATTGGCGAGGCCAAGTACGGCAAACCGGTGCTGGATCGCATTTTGGTACCGAGCATTCCGCTCACCGAAGCCACCAAGTGCGCGCTGGTCTCGATCGATTCCACGCTGAAGTCAAACCTGTCGGTGGGGCTCCCGATTGATCTCGTGGTCTACCAAGCCAACTCCCTGCAGAGCGACGACATGGTGTGCATCGACGAGAACAACCCGTACTTCGCGATGATCCGCGGAACCTGGGGCCAGCGCCTGCGCGAAGCGTTCGGCAGCATGGCGAACCCGACCTGGGACGACAGCGAGACCGCTCACCCGCTGCGCGTGCGCTCGGATCGCTACGAAATACTGCGCAAGATTCGCACGCCCGACGAAAAGATCGTCTAGGCGCAAACTCATCGGCGGCGCGCGGTCAAGTGATCGGCACCGGCGCGCCATCGGGGCCACGCCCCGGCCTGGCCAGGCGGCGCGGCTGGGTGGGCCAAGCGACTTTGGCGTCGGAAGGCCCCGTGATGAGGCGCGCGCCACCGTGGTACGTGAAGTAGTGCCAAACCCACTGGCACAAAACGAGGTAGCGGTTGCGGAACCCCACGAGAAAACAGAGGTGCACGCCGAGCCAGAGCAGCCAGGCCAACAGCCCCGACAGGCCCAGCGCACCGAACTGCGCGACCGCGGCGCTGCGACCGATGGTCGCTAGATTACCCTTGTTCGCGTAGACGAAGGCATTGCCAGCCGGCAAACCGTGAATGCGCTTCGAAATGAGCGACGCCACGAAGCGGCCGGCTTGCATCGCTGCGGGAGCAACGCCCGGCACGGTCACTCCGCGCGCATCGGTGCAAGCGGCCAGGTCGCCGATGCAGAATACTTCGTCGTAACCCGGAAGGTTGAAATAGGCGTCGACCAGCACCCGCCCGGCGCGGTCCAAGGGCACTCCCAGGCCCTGCGCGAGCGGCGAAGCGCGCACGCCCGCGGCCCAGAGCACCGTGCTGGCTGGGATCCGCTCACCCGCTCCCCCGCGCGAGTCAATCACCACGCCGCGCTCGTCGATGTCGGTCACGCGCGCGGCACAGCGAACGCGCACTCCGAGTCGTTCGAGCTGGGCGCGCGCGCGCACCTGCAGATCCGTCGAGAAAGTGCGCAAAATAGCGTCGGCGCCCTCGACCAGCACGATGCTGATTTCTTCGGGCCGAATGTGACGAAAATCGCGAGTCACCATCGTGTGCGCGAGCTCGCTGAGCGCGCCCGCGAGTTCGACCCCGGTTGGGCCGCCACCAATGATGCAAAACGTGAGCAGCTCGCGCCGCCGGGCCTCGAGCGTCTCTTGCTCGGCGACCTCGAGCGCGAGCAGCACGCGACGCCGAAGCTCGATGGCGTCGGTCAGCGTCTTCAGCCCTGGCGCGTGACGCTGCCAGTCGTCATGGCCGAAGTAGTCGTTGCCTGCGCCGGCAGCCAGCACCAGAAAGTGATAGTCCACCGGCCCAGTCGACGTCTCCAAACGTCGCGCGGCGAGGTTGATACTCCTCACCTCGGAAAACAAGATCTCGGCGTTCTTCTGGCTACGCAGCACGTGCCGAATCGGAACGGCGATCTCGGAAGGAGAGAGCGCGCAGGTGGCCACTTGATAGAGCAGGGGCTGAAACAAATGGTGGTTGGTGCGATCCAGCAGCAAGACCTCGACGTTTTCGTTCTTGAGCGCTCGCGCCGCCGCGAGCCCTGCGAAGCCGCCGCCAACAATCACCACGCGCTGACGCCAGGCCATGCTTTCTCTACTCCGTCGCCCGGGATGGTCCGCCGAAGCTCGTGACCTGCGAGTTTCTCCACTGTATCTGCTCACGCATTTTGCGAAGGCCTGCGCGGTTGACCCGCGCGCCCCTCCCGAACGAAACTAGTGAGCCGTGCCCAACGGAGCTTCAGAGGCAGAGGCCCCTTCCCTCATCCGCGCCGATCGGCTGAAATCGATCGACTGGGCGCGTGGTATGGCCATGGTTTTGATGGCCGTGGATCACGCGTCCGCACTCCTGAACCGAGGGCGAGTGCTCCCCGGAAGCCGAAACTTGAACGGCGGGGCCAGCTCCTTCCCGTCGGATCAGTTCTTTCTGCGCTGGGCGACGCACATTTGCCCGGTCATCTTCATTTTCTTGGCGGGGGTGTCGATCGTGCTCATGGCGCACCACAGGGCGCGAAAGGGCATCGCCGAGCGCGATATCACGCTCGCGCTCGCCAAGCGCGGCCTGGTCATCGTGCTGATCGATTTCCTATGGCTGAACCTGTTCACGGGATACCGCGAGTTTCACCTCGACGTACTTACCGCGATCGGCTCGGGCTTCGTCGTGCTCGCTATCGTACGTCGCTGGCCGAGCGCAGCGCTCGGAGCGCTGGCAGCATTGCTTCTTCTCACGCCGGAGTTCGGACCAGCGCTCGGGCTACCCACTGGGCTCGCGAACACCGCCTTCGATGGCGGGCGCGCCGCGCCCCGCGTCTTTTTGAACTACCCGGTCTTGCCCTGGAGCGGCCTGCTCGTGTGCGGCTACTTGTGGGGGCGTGCGCTCTTCGATGGCAACGCTCGAACCGTCGACGTCGGACGCTTTGCGCTTCGCACGTTGGTCCCTTTACTTCCGCTATTCTTCTTGTTTCGCGGCCTGAACGGCTTCGGCAACGCGCACGCCCCGCGCATGGATGACGGCTTGCAACAGTGGCTCAATGTCTCGAAGAACCCGCCGAGCCTCGCCTTCCTCGCTTTGGAGCTGCCGTTGCTTGGCGTGGCACTGGCTCTGTTCTCCCGCTTAGACAGCATGGGTAAGCGGCTCACCGCGCTGACGGTTTTCGGGCAGAACGCATTGTTCTTCTATGTCGTGCATTTCCCGCTGCTGGGGGTCACGGCGATGCTCAGCGGAACCATGGGAAAGCAGCTCATTCCCGGAACGCTGCTCGGCGCGACATTGCTGGTCTTGGCGATGTACCCGCTCTGTAGGCTCTACGCGCGCTACAAACGCAGCCACGATAATTTTCTTACCCGCTACATCTAGTTCGCGCCGCGTTAACGTGGTTTCCATGTTTGGTTCCGGCTAGACTGCGAGCTCGATGCGCACGAATCGCAGCGTCACCGCTCGCGCCGAAGGCTGCGGTGTCGCCGTGCTCATCGCGCTGCTCTCGGGCTGCAGCAGCGCGCCCACCAGCAGCCCCGCGAACGCTTCGGGCAACGCAGCCGCCGAGCAAGGGGGCGCCTCGTCGCGCGGTGGTAGCAGCGGCGGCCTTTCGCCCGCTACGGGCGGCACACCGACCAGCGGCGGCACTCTGTCCAGCACGGGCGGGTCGAGCGGCGGCAGCGACCCGGGCGGGCGCGCTTCGAGTTCCGGCGGCACTGCCGGAGGCTCGCCGCAGACCGGCGGCACACCTTCCGGTGGCAATTCAGGCACCGGCGCAAGCTCGGCGGGTGGCGCACTGGGGGGTCAGACCGCGGCCGGCGCGTCCAACAGCGGCAGCGCTGGCGGGCCATTTGCCGAGCCCGCCAAGTGCACGAGCGGCGTGATGTGGAATGGCAGGCCGGGCTCGGCGATGACACCGGGCGAGCCGTGCCTGGGCTGCCACGTGTTCACGTTCGGCGGCACGGTGTACGCGAGCGGGCATGAGCCGGATGGCTGCAATGGCGTCGGCCCATCAGCGAACACCACCGTGGTCATCACCGATTCGACGGGCACGGTCGTGCGCTTGAACCTGAATTCAGCGGGCAATTTTTACGCCAATAGCGTGATCACCGCGCCGTACACGGCTCAAGTGGTCTCGGCTAAAGGCACCCGCGCCATGCTCACTCCGCAAACGAACGGCGATTGCAACAGCTGCCACACGCAAGCTGGGCTCGAGGGCGCGCCGGGCCGTATCGTCGCGCCCTAGCGCGGCTCACCAGTCGCCAGTAGTGGCGCGACGAGTCCAATCTCGGACCTCCGGTAGCTCGGGAGCCAGCATGCGAGCTCGATCGAGCTCCGCCCGTGCCTCCGGGATCAGCCGAGCGCTCGCGTAGTAACGAAGCAGGGTGAGGCTACAGCGGATGCTCTGCGGCGACAGCGCGGCCGCACGCTTGGCGAACTCACCCGCACGCTTCAAATCACCCTTGGCCTGCAAGATGCAGAACGCAACGCGCTCCAGCAACTCCGAGCTGGTGTGACCGAGCGCCGCACGCTCATAGGATCGCGCAGCGAGCGCCCACTCTCCGAGTAGCTCTTCTCGGCGCCCGCGCTCCGCGTATTTCTCCCACAATTCGCTGGCTGCGCGCAGCTCCAAAGCCTTGAGCCGATCGGCGAGCGCCAGATCCCGCGGCGCCAAGGAGCAAGCGAGCCTCAGGAAATTGCAGGCGGAAACCCAATCCTGCTTTTCAGCGGCAGCGTCGGCTAGGCCCACGTAGTGCTGCAGCTGACTTCCGACCTCGTAGGCGCCTCGCGAAGAAGCCGCAGGCACCGAGGGCGACGACGGCGGGCGCGTCGGAGGCAGCGACGAATGACCGAGCTTTCGGGCCAGCGCTCGCTTGCGCTCTGCGATTTCTTCTGCCGAGCCGAGCGCCGAGGGCGACGAGCGAGGCGGGACGCTGCTCGTCGCCGCAGGCTGAGATGCCGAAGGGCGAGCAGGGTCGCTCCCGCGGTTGGCAGGCTGCTCCAAACGATACTCGCCCGATCGAGCGTGGGCCGAGGGAGTCGCGCGCTCGGCCAGCGACGTCGAGCGGCCGTCGAAACGCACCGCGCCGAGCGAGGCGAGCCGCCCGAGAATTTGCATGACCTCCGCGTAGCTGAGGCCAACGCTGGTGCCGATCTCGGTGCACGTGCAGACGCCGTCCACGCGCGACAGCACGCGCGCTTCGAGCGGCGAGAGTGGGAGCGCGCGGAGGTCGAGCCCCTGCACGGCCCGCGGTGAGTCGTCGTACTGTGTGGATTTCAACTTCCAGACCTCCGAGCGCCACGCCTTTCGGCGCTTCGTGTCCGACCCGGAGAAGGTAGCGTGAGCGCGGCCCGCTCGCCACGACCACGCGGCGCAGGCAATTGTCCCAAAAACTCTCGCAAGTTCAATAGGTTAGACCGATTTTGGTAGACACATTGGGGCCATAGTCATTGTTATGACGCAGCCGAGCCTTGGCCCCGCGCGGAGCAAGGTTCGACGCTTCCGCCGTTTCCCGCTAGATCGCGGCCCGTGACCGAGCGAGACCAATACGCGCAAGCCGGCGTCGATTACTCCATCGTGGATCCAGGCAAGCTTCTGGCCCAACGCGCTGCCGCGGCCACCGGCGCGCACCTCGCAGGGCGCGGGGCAATCGAGCTCTCTGAAAGCCGTGGCGAAAGTGCCTACGTCATCGACGTGGGCGACCGCTACCTGGCAACGGTCACCGAAGCGCTCGGCACTAAAAACCTCGTGGCCGACGCGGTCCGCCCTTACACCGGCCGCAGTTTCTACGATGCCATCGCGCGGGACGCGGTCGCCACCATCATGAACGACTTGGCGACCGTCGGCGCTCGCCCTTTGTGCCTCACCGCCTACTGGGGCGCAGGCAGCTCGTCTTGGTTCGAAGATCGGGAGCGCATGGCGGATCTGGTGCGCGGCTGGGCCGCCGCCTGTGACGAGCTGCGCTGCGCCTGGGGCGGCGGAGAAACTCAGGTTCTCACTCAGATGATCGAGCCGAGCGTGGTCGTGCTCGGCGGCTCGGCCACCGGCTTCATCGCGCCGAAGTCCGAGCTGTTGCTCGGCTCCCGCGTCGCGCCAGGCGATGCCATCCTGATCGCTCCCGCGACGGGCATCCACACCAACGGGCTCACCCTCGCACGCACGCTCGCGAAGAGCCTCCCGCGCGGCTACGAAACTGCGGTGCCCGGAGACACACAGGGCCGCAGCTATGGCGAGGCACTACTCGACGCGACCCCGCTCTACGGTCCTCTGCTCGAGCGGCTGCTCGATGGCGGCGTGGAAGTGCACTACGCCGTGCACGTTACCGGCCATGGCTGGCGCAAATTGATGCGCGCGACGGCGTCGCTCAGCTACGTCGTCGACCGACTCCCCCCGGTGCCGCCCGTGCTCTCGCTCTTGTGCGACGCCGGCAAGATGGATGCGCGCGAGTCATACGGCACCTTCAACATGGGCGCCGGCTTCGTGTTCTACGTGCCCGAGCGCTCGAAGGCGCGGGCGCTCGAGATCGCCGCTGGCACCGCATTGCCGCTGCTCGATGCCGGTCGTGTGGAGAGTGGGCCGCGGCGGGTGGTCGTGACGCCGCTTGGCCTGGAATTCGCCGGGGATACTCTCACCATCCGCTGAGCGCCGGCGGACCGACGTAGCGCGCTGCCGGCCGCAGAATGCGCCGGGCGCGGCGCTGCTCTGCAACGTGCGCGCACCAGCCCGCGGTACGCCCGGCGGCGAACACGTTCGTGAACAGCTCGCGCGGGACGCCGAGCGCTTCCAACAGCACCGCCGTGCAAAACTCGACGTTCGCTCGCAGTCCTCGCTCGGGATAGCGCTCTGCAAGCAATTCAGTCGCCGCCTTTTCGACCGCGCGCGCCAGCTCGAGCCGTGGCGAAGGCTGTCCCGCGCCGAGCTCGAGCAACGCGCGCTCCAGCACTTCTGCCCTTGGGTCGCGCACGCGGTACACGCGGTGGCCCATGCCCATGATGCGCTCTCCCCGCTCGAGTAGCTGCTCCAGCACGGCGCGAGCGCGGGCGGGGCTCTGAATCGAGTCGAGCAAAGTCAGCACCGGGCCCGGCGCTCCACCATGCAGCCGGCCCTTCAGGGCGCCCAGCGCTGCAGTAACCGCGGATACGGTGTCGGAGTCAGTCGAAGCGACTACGCGAGCCGCGAAGGTGGATGCGTTCAAGCCGTGGTCGGCAACGGTCACCCAGTAGGTCTCGAGAGCCCGCGCACGCGACGAGTCGTGAGGTAAGCCGAACAGTCGCAGCGCATCCTCGGCATGAGAAAGTTCTGGATCGGGTGCGATCGGCCTTTCGCGACCGCGCAGGCGCCACCAGCTGGCAGAAATCACCGCCGCACACGCGGTGAGCTGTAGCGCAGCCGCGCGTTCATCGGCCGCTCGCGGCAGCGCGGC
Source organism: Polyangiaceae bacterium (assembly GCA_035549735.1). Classification (GTDB taxonomy): domain Bacteria; phylum Myxococcota_A; class Polyangia; order Polyangiales; family Polyangiaceae; genus PMG-095. The sequence continues at coordinate 152,030 of DASZQI010000001.1, forward strand.
CACGCCCGCGCGCAGCGCGTCCATGGGCTCATCGAGCGCGAGCGCGGGCGTCAGCCGCCAGAGCTCGGCGTGGGCCGCCACTCGAGCCTCGCCGAGCGCGCGCGCGAGTTCGCGCTCAGCCTGCTGCTCGGGCAAACGCGCGTCCCAAAGCAGCCCGAGCAGCGCTTCGAAGCTGACCTTGCCCGCGAGCTGCTGAAGCGCATAGCCGCGGACGGTCAGACGCCCGCGCTCACCGTCGACATCGCTGAGCTCGGTGTCGGCCACGATCACGCCATCGAGGCCGTAGCTCTGCATGGTGCGGCTGGACTCGCCGCGGGAATGCGAAGAAGACGAATTCATACCTACCTCCTGGAGCGCGCGCCGCGCCCACACTCAATATTTGGCGCGATTTTTTGATTGATCAATGTTGATTCAATAATCAATATAATGAAATGTCGAGTCGCGACGCTGAGGGCGAATGGTTGAGCGCAAAAGACGCCTCCGAGCTCTTGAGGGTGCAGCGCGCCACGCTTTACGCCTACGTGAGCCGAGGCCTCTTGCGGGCGCGCGCCGAAGGCACGCGCCGCAGCTACGCGCGCAGTGACTTGGAAGCGTTGCGCGTTCGTAGCGCCGCCCGCCGCGGACACGGGGCTGTCGCCGGTGCCGCGCTGCTCTGGGGCGAGCCGGTACTCGACACGCGCATCAGTCGCATCGAGCCCACGGGTCCGCGCTATCGCGGTCACCCGGCGCTCGACTTGGTACGAAAGCAGGTAAGCTCTGAACGCGTCGCCGAGCTGCTCTGGGGTGGAGAGCTACCCTCGAGCGCGCCAGCGTGGCCGGCCGCCGATCGCGCAGCGCTCTCGCGCGCAGCACGACTCGCCGACGCCGGCGAACGCCCGTTGTCCTGCATGCTGCGGCTACTGGTGTGCGTAGAGCCGAGCGAGGAGTGGGGGCGCCGCGGAGCAACGCGGCGACGCCCGTCTCAGTCGCACGGGGTACCGCTGGAGGCACTGCCGGCGGAAGGGCTCGATGTCGCCCGCACCCTGCTAAACACCCTGTCGGTCGCTCCCGCGCTGGGCCACGGCCCCAAGGTACTGAACGCCGCGCAGCGTGAAAGCAGTCTCGCCGCCAAGGTCTGGCGAGCGCTCGGAGGGCGCGCCCATTCGCCCTTGATTGCGGCCGTCGACACCGCGCTCGTGCTGCTGGCGGACCACGAACTGAACGCTTCCACGTTCGCGGCGCGGGTCGCCGCCGGCGCAGGAGCCGATCTCGCGCGCTGCCTCCTCACGGCACATGCCACGCTGAGTGGCGGCCGGCATGGTGGCTTGTGTGATCGGTTGGAGCACCTGCTCTCACAGCTGTCCGGGCCCGAGCAAGCGCTCGCCTGGCTGCGCGGCGAGCTCGCCGCGCATCGGGGGCCACTGGGGTTCGGTCATCCGCTCTACCCAAACGGTGATCCACGCGCAGCACCGTTGTTCGCGCTCGCCGACCAGTACGGTCAGAAAAGCCCTTTCGTGCGCACGGCAAACGTGCTGCGTGAAGCGATGTTATTGGTCGAAGGCGAACGGCCGACCGTCGATCTTGCGCTCGTTAGCCTGACCGCGGCGCTGGGCCTACCAGCCGGATCGGCCTCTGCGATTTTCGCGCTGGGCCGCTCGCTCGGCTACGTCGCACACGTGCTCGAGCAACGAGAGCAAGGTCATTTGTTGAGGCCACGCGCGAACTACCTCGGCGCTTGAGCACGCGCATTGAATAGAGCGGCAGCGCTTACCGTCGCTCGTGGCGCGGGCCCGTTCGAAAAACTGGTGGTGGTGGCCCAAAACGCTCTATAACTCCCGGTTGGAGGACTCTATGCGAATTAGCGGTGGACTAATGGGTGGTGTGTTGCTTTGCGGGCTGACCATCAGCTCGGTGTGCGCGGCAGAATCGGCCCCGCGCACGCACGATGGCTTCTATTTTCAGGGCGCTTTGGGCGGGGGATACCTGCACACTTCCGCAGAATCGGGGCCTGTGGAGATCAGCTATTACGGTCCGACCGTCACGGGCTCACTCTGGTTCGGCGGTACGGTCGCCCCCGGAGTGGTGATTGGCGGCGGCACGTTCGGCGCTGTCGCCCCGGGGCCCACCATCAAACTCAAGTTGAATGGCGTCGAGACTACCGGAGAAGCCGATTCGGACACCTCACTCAATTTGAGCATGCTGGGTGCGTTCGTCGACTGGTACCCGAATCCGCAAGACGGCTTTCATGCCCAGGCAATGCTTGCCTACGCGGTTCTCTCCGCTCGCTCGGGCGATGACACCTCCGATAACAATCCGAGCGGGGTCGGCCTCGTCGCGGGGGCTGGTTACGATTTCTGGATTGGAAACGAGTGGAGCATCGGCGTGCTGGGCCGAATCGGGTACTCGCCCGCTTCTTATGAGGACGTCAGTTATCCGACCATTGCGCCGGGTGTCTTACTCGACTTCACGTATCACTGACCCCCGCGAACGGCCCTCGGAGAGACTACTATTGAATGCCGCGATAACTACGTATAATCGGGGGTTATGGCTGACTCTGGGGTATCCACGGCGGCGGAACCGAGCCTCGCTGAGCGGCTCGAAGACTTGGAGCGCATCGCAAAGCTGAGTGACCCGGTCCTCAGAAATCTGCTCATCACTCAGCGCTACTGCGACCTCTCGCGTTCGCTGGCTCGCGTGCTCGGGCCGGCGAACGCGAATTGGTCGACCTTTGCCACCTGGGCTTCGAAAACAGCGGGTCAGTCGATTCGCGAGGAGGAAGTACCGCCCGAGTTCGTGGAGTTCTTACAGAGCGAAGCGCGCTTGTCGGCTCGGCTCGAGCACTTCTACAAGCTGCTCGGCCCACTCGCGCGCTTCGCGCCGCGACTAGACCCGTTCGATCTGGCACGCGCCATCATTCAAGAGGTGGCGAGCCAAATCGCGCTCGGTAATTTGCGTGTCTACGCCGAGCTCACCCCGCTCTTCGCGGAGTTTTCGCACGCCTTCTCGACACCGGCCGGGCGCAGCGAGGAAGCGCTCGAACGGTTCCTGGCGAAGCTTGCCTCGGGCCCGGCCGAAAAGGGTGGGCAAGACTGTTTGAAGCAAGCTTTTCGGCACTACTTCCAGGCGTCCCTTCTGGCGGACGAGCTCGCGCGGGTCGAGCTGATCCTGCTCGGCAACGTGCTCATCGGATTGCACGAGCAGACACGGCTTCAGGAGAACATCGCCGGCGCGCTCGACGCCCCGTTTTCGGCGCGCGTGTACGAGCGCTTCGGCGCGGCCGGGCCGAAGTTTCTGCATCGACCGCTGCGCGCGTTGCTCCGCGCCGGGGTCGGCTTTTTTGCCCGCGAATTGCTCGATGATTGGCAGCGCTTCGCGACCCGGCTGTTGATGAAACTCGCGGCCCCGAACGGCGAAGACATCCCGCTCGGACACGATTTGCCTCCCGAACGCTTCGATCCACTCTTGGCTCGAGAGAAGCTCCAGAATCCGGAGCTCATCGCATTTCTCACGCTTTACGACGCCAACCTTACCACCACGCGCGGCAGTGCCGCCGTCAACTGGACGATCCTGCGCGACCGCATGCGCTTCATCGGTGAGCTATTTCGGGTCAGCCAACGCGACCCGTCCTGGTTCGGTGACCCTTTTCTGACTACGCAGCGAGCCGACTTCGAAGCCGGCCGTATTCCGAACGGGCGGCTCTGAAGCCGCTCGTATTTCGGTCAACGGAGAGTGGCCAAGGGTTCGCCGGTGGAGGTGTCAACCGGCAGCAAACGGAGCATTCGCGCGGCCTCCTGCTCGCGTCCAAGCTCGTGCAGCGCGCGAGCCCGCAAGAGTAGGGCTGGTGCAAGCGGAGCTACGGCCTCTGCCTCGGGAGCGAGCAGTCGCGCGGTCTCGAGCGGGTCCTTGGCGCGGAACGCGACCAGCGCCAGATTGTAGAGCACGCGACGCCTACGCTCTGGCTCACCGGCGCGCTCGAGCGCTGCTTCGAGCGCCGTGCGCGCTTCGGCGAGTCGACCGAGGGCGAGGCTTACCGCGCCCAGGTTCTCGTAAGCCGCGAGCTCGTCGACGTACGCGAGCACGCCCGGAACCGGCTGAACCGCTCGCGCATAGTGAAGCACTGCGGACTGCAAGTCGGAGGCGCGCCTGGCCACTTCGCCCAAGTAGAAGTGCCCTTCGCGACAAGCCGGTTGCTGTCGGACCTCCGGCGCCCAAAGCGCAGTGTCGTTGCGATAGCGAGCGCTCGCCGCGGACGAGAGCGCGACCAAGGGCACGAGCGACAGCGCGACCGCAGGCCAGGGGCGCCGAACTCGCTGGTCGAGTTCACCCGCGACCACCAAGGCCAGGAACGCCAACGGAATATAAAAGTAGTGAGGGGACCACCAGCGCATGATCGGCAC
>DASZQI010000002.1:0-199915 GCA_035549735.1 Polyangiaceae bacterium
TGCGTGATTTGCCTGGCTGGTTTGACGACTACAACCGCGTGCGCCCCCACAAAGGCCTGCGCATGCTCTCGCCAGTTGAATTCAGGAACGCTCAACTGGCATCATGACCACCGGGTCCGGTCCGACCGGGGGCAACTCCACAAGATCGCCTTGGTTTGCTTGCAAGAGTTCCTGATGCAAGTGACACCCGACTTGAGCTGAGTCTTGCCGTTCACGACGGTCAAGTCGCTGAGCGGGTCCCAGCGCCCGAGCTCGATGCCCATCGCCACCGCCAACGCGGCCTTGGTCGCGTTCGTGCCCTGACGGCTCACGCAAGTGGAGCTTAGTGCCGCATCCTGTACACCTACCTCCTCGGATTCTGCGGCATAGTCGGCACCAGTACAGCCTTGCAGGGCCAGGAAACCGACGACGCCAACGCTGAACATGAACGAAAACGATTTCTTCACCTGAACACTCCTTAGGGTTCGGACCTTCGCGTGTGGCTATTGCAGCCGGCGTGCCGAACTCGAACTTCCGGAGTAACTCAGGACTCGTTTTGCGATTCGCGTATCTTGCGGGGATTTGACAATCAGCGACAACAGCGGCGCGTGTGTGCTGCTCTGCGGAACGCTCGCCAGAACCTACACAACTCGTACGAACAGCTGCACAAACAGTGAAACACTAGTTGTGCACGTGCTTCGATGAGCAGCGCGCGCTCCATTGATGTTCGCGGTACATCGAGCAGTAGGATGCAGAAGAAGAACCCGTCGAAAAAAATGTGAGTATGCAAGTGCGCGCACAGGTGAGATAGCGCGCACGACCATCGCTTTCGGTCACACCACCTCGTTCGGCGCCGCGACACGCGCCTATTGAACCTTTTGCATGGGCGAGGGACTGTGGACCCATGTAGCCGTCTAAGCAGCGCTGCGTGCCGCCGGGCCGATCATTGTGTTCTGCGTTCAGCGACAAAGCAGAAAAGGCCGGCACCGAGGTGCCGACCCTTTCGAGTCTCGTACAAGCCTACGAGGCTTCAGGTGTTCACATACAATAGAGGTAGCCGCAGGTGTTCGGTGCTGCGGCGCACTTCGACTGCATCGTCCCAACGGGGCCGCTTGTCTTCGTGCACTTCATGTTCAGCATGGTGTTGCTGGGGTCCCAAAGCCGGTTCAGCGTATAGGTCGGCGCACTGCCCGCGGTCGTGGTAGTGCCAGACCCCGCGTCGCCGTCATCCGGGTCGATAGCGACGCACACACGCCCACTTGGACAGTTGGTCTGCGTCTTGGTGAAGCCAACGAACGGGTTGCCACCGCAGCTCGCGCCAGGCGCGTCCTGACCGTAGAAGCACAGGGCGTTCGACATGTAACCCGCCTGCGTCGCGTTCAGCGGAGTGCCGTTCGCATTGTCGACCTGAAAGATGTAGTGCGGACCACACGCACCGGCGCCGAGGTTCTTCGGGCCACCCACTAGCGTCAGCTTGTGCGCGGGCGGAAGGCGGTCCGGATGATTTTGGGCAAGCCCCGAAATTAGGTTCTGCTGCCGACCGAACGACGACGACAAGTCGCTGCTGTAGCTCACGTTGTTGAAGTTGTTCTGGTCGGGCGTGAAGTCTTGTTGGCCCAAGACCGCCTTGGTTTGCTTGCACGAGTTCCTGACGCAAGACACGCTAGCTTTCAACTGAGTCTTGCCATTCACCACGGTCAGGTCATTGAGCGGGTCCCAGCGACCGAGCTCGATGCCCATCGCCACCGCCAACGCAGCTTTGCTCGCGTTCGTACCTTGACGGCTTACGCAGGTCGAACTCAGCGCCTCGTCTTGGACGCCCAATTCTTCAGACTCGGCTGAGTAGTCCGCGCCCGCACAACCCTGCAGCGCGATAGCCCCTACCCCTGCGATAATTGCGACAAATTTGTTCACCGTGTCACTCCCGTGGTTTGAGACCTTCGGCGACCCCTAGTGCAGTCCCCATGCCGCACCCCGGACCGGTAGACACGTCACGCCGTTGTGTGGCGGCTTAAGGCGATTTCCGTCGAAATACTAATTTCCCGACAGAGGCAACGCGTGTGCGCCTTCGTAGGTGCGCCGTCGAGCGTTTGCACAACTCGTTGCGCAAGGTTGCACAACTTGTGAAGCCAAGTTGTGCAACCCTCGCGTATTAGCGCCTGCGCGTCGCAGAAAAGTGCACAAGTCGTACACTCTGCGCTGAGAGCGCATGGCCTCGTACGACAGAGACGTTACGTTGCGAACAGCCAAAGGCCGGCATCTTGCGATGCCGACCTCTTGACCAGCTGATGGGGGATCGAACGAGCCCCGCTCAGCGCTCTCTCACATGCAGTACAGGTAACCGCAGGTGTTCGGGGCGGTTGAGCACTTCGACTGCATCGCGCCCACCGGGCCGCTGGTCTTGGTGCACGCCGTGTTCAACTTGGTGTTGCTCGGATCCCATAGGCGGTTCAGCGTGTAGGTCGGCGCGCTACCCGCGGTCGTGGTCGTACCAGAACCCGCGTCGCCGTCGTCCGGGTCGATCGCGACGCAAACGCGACCGGCGGGACAATTGACCTGAGTCTTGGTGAACCCGACGAACGAGTTGTCGCCGCAGTTCGTGCCGGCGGTGTTCTGCCCAAAGTAGCAGAGCGTGTTCGACATCAGAGCCGCCTGAGCACTGGTCAGGGCCGTACCGTTCACGTTGTCGACCTGAAAGATAAAGTGCGGGCCGCAGGCGCCAACGCCCAGGTTGGTCGGGCCACCAACGAGCTTCAGCTTATGGGCCGGAGGGAGCTGGTCGCGGTGATTGTTCGTCAAGTCCTGAATGAGGTTCTTCTGCCGCTCGAACGACGCAACCAAGTCGGCGGCAAAGTTCGTGTTGCTGAACCGCGATTGGTCCGGCGTGAAGTCTTGCTGGCCCAAGATCGCCTTGGTCTGCTTGCAGCTATTCTTCACGCAAACCGCGCTGGACTTCAGGCGAACGAGGCCCCAACTGTAAACCTCGAGGTCGTTTAGGGGATCCCAACGACCGAGCTCAGTCGCCATCGCTACGGCAAGAGCTGCTTTGCTGGGGTTCAGGCCGTAACTCGCGTAGCAGCTGGCGGCGAGCGCACCCTCGCTCGAGTCGACGGACTCTTCCGTGTATTCAGCCCCCGTGCACCCCTGGAGGGTCATGAGGCCGACGGTTCCAACTGCAAACATAATGGACAATGACTTGTTCACCAAAAACTCCTTGTTAACCGAATGCTACCCTTCGGACTGACGCTGACCCTTTTTGCATGTGTCGTGCCATTGACGCGAAGTTCCTCGAGCACGTGTCTCGCTTCGATAAACTGGCTCATTTCTTGAACATGGATACAAAGCACCGACTTGTGGGAATTTGTCGGTTAGCGAGAGAGAGCGCGCAGCTCGAATGCGCAGCTGCACAACTCGGTTTCCTGATTGTGCAAGGCGCAGTGCACGATCTCCCTATTTTTAGGCTGAATTCGCTCATCGGGCCCGACTGTCTCACGCGTCTCAGTGCGTGAGACGACTGAGCTGATTGATGACCGAAGCCTGCACCGGGCGAACTCGCAAACCGGCGAGCTTAACTCTGGTCGCGGCTGGGCTTCGCAGACTTGAAGGTCACCGCAGGGAGCAGGCACACACTCCATTCACCGCAGCAAGGGCGCTGATTCGTGCGAGCACGATCGGCATTCCGATGGAATGAAGCAACGAGCAGCCGCGCACGCGAAGTCAGGGCTTGGCCTGCGCGATATCCGCCAGAGGAGCGAACGAGTTCGCCACGATGAGATCAGAAACCGCGTCAGCATACATCGCGCTACATTTACTGACGCGCGCTAAATCGGCTGAAATCGTGCTGATCCCGATCCAGTGAGAGAGAACTCATTACGGTCGACACGCGTGGCGAACAGCCACTTGCGGCTCGCGATCAGGTCGCGTAGCGTGCTGCGTCACAGTGAGGGTCCGCATGCTCAAGAAGAAGAACTTTGGTTTGCTACTTGTGTTCGGGATGACCGCTTGCCTTTGGTCTTGCGGTGATGACGATGACGACTATCCGACAACCACCGGCGGTAAGACCGGCACGGGTGGCGCCAGAACTGGCGGCACCCCCGGGACAACCGGTGGCACCAATACCGGCGGCACGAGAACCGGTGGCACGACAGGTACTGGCGGAGCCAGAACCGGTGGCACGACGGGTACTGGCGGAGCCGCAACAGGCGGCACCACACCGCAAGGCGGCGGTGGCGCCGGCGGCATGGGCGGCGAGCCCGGCGGCATGGGCGGTGAGCCCGGCGGCATGGGCGGCGAAGCAGGCGGTGGCGCTAGCGGAACGACCGGCGGAAAGTCGACTGGTGGAACTTCGACCGGTGGGACCACCGGGGGAACCACGACCGGCGGAACTTCGACGGGAGGCACGACCGGCGGCACCACGACCGGTGGAACCACCACGGGCGGCACGACCGGCGGAACCACGACCGGTGGAACCACCACGGGCGGCACGACTGGCGGCACCACGACTGGTGGAACTTCCACGGGCGGCACGACCGGCGGAACTTCGACCGGCGGAACGTCGACCGGTGGAACCGGCGGAACTAGTTCGATGACGCTCGAGGAAGCTTGCACGGCTGCTTGTGCTCTCGCCGCGCCGCTTCCGGGCTGTTCCACAAGCGCGGGTGATTGCGTGACGACGTGCACGGCCTATTCCGCCGCGACACAGATTCAGGCCGAGTATTTGGCTCTGACCCGCTGCGCAGCCGTTTCACTAACAATGGCGTCCGACTACGTCTGTGCGGCGCCGGGTACTTGGAATCTGTGGGGACCGGCAGAGGCCACCGAGTGTGAGGCCGCTTTGTGTGCTTGGACGTGTGACGAAGGAAACAACGGCGACGGCTTCGTTGATGAAGACGTCTTTGGCCGGTGCGGATGCTAGGCCAACTCTAGCCCGTAGTAGGAAACGCCTCGTCGCAGCGACGGGGCGTTTCCTTTTTGTACTGGCGCGTAAGGACGCTCTAAAACGTCCCGCTGATCTTCACGCTACCCGGACCCACGCCGAGCCCGACCTTCGGCGCAGTCGAAGAAGCGGGCGGCTTCTCCGGGGCGCTCGAGGACGAGGAAAGCGTCAGGTACAGCGACACGCCGCCTGCGACGACTGCAGCGGCGCCCATGATGTCCGAGACCATGAACAGCGTACGCGCTGAGTTCTTGGTCTCGTCGAGCTTGTTCTTGCTCACGCCGTAGTCGGTGCGCATCGACTCGAGGTCGTTGGCCTTGGTGACACCGAGGTAGCCGACCACGCCGGCGCCGACCGCTAGCGTGCCGGTCGCAGTCCAGCCGATCCACATCAACGAGCGGTCAGGCTTTTGCTCGACGTAGCGATCTGTGTGCCGCTCCACGACAGCGGACGGGGGCATCTTGACCAGATCCACTTTTACTTCGGCTTCTTCGCGACCCGCGACCGTGACGAACGAAGACTTGTCGTAAAATCCGCCCTTACGCACCTCAACGGTGTGCTCGCCCGCGTCCACGACGATGGGCTCGGCGAGTGGCGCAGTACCGACGAGCACGCCGTCGATGGAGATATCGGCGCCCGGTTCGTTGATGGTGAGGCGTAGCTTGGCGGTGCGTTCACCGAGCATTTTCAGGTCATTCATGACCGCTTCACGGCGCTCGTTGGCGATCTCGTCGCCACCTTGCTTCAGGTATTCTTGCAAGGCTTCGAGTGCCTTCGCGTACCGCGCAAGCTGAATGCGCACCTGGCCGATGTTGTAGAGCACGCGATAGTTCGGGGCGAGTTGGTAGGCGCGCTCGAACTCGACCAACGCGAGGAGGTACTCCCCTTCCGCATAGATGGAGAGGCCTCGCTGGTAGCGCTCAGCCGCTTCTTTGATTGCTTCCGGCGTCGGCGCTGCGGCTGGGGCCGCGTCAGCGATAGCCGGTGCGGCGGGCGCATCAGTCGCCGCAGGTTGCGCACTCGCGAGCGGAGCAATACTCAGAACGAAAGCGAGCGGGAGGGCCCGCGTGTGGAGCGGCCGAAGAACTCTCATGGTGATGGTTTTTTCAGTTTCGCCGGTTGGTGTTGAACGAGCAAGGCGCGCTCGACAGGCTCAATTTCTTTTGTACTGAGAGCGACTACCCCTCGGGGATTGGTCGCCATAAGTCGGTGTCTGTGGCATGTGCTCCAGCACCTTCCGACGCATAGACGGCACGGCAGAGCCTGAACTTCAGGCGCGTTTGTGCGCAGAGGTGCGACGTAGGGTTGCGGCGCTCGGCGGTCGCTGCTACCCCCGGCTCCGTGGCCTCCTCACCACTGCCCGGAGGCTCGCGCCATGTCGGACGGGTTGTTGACCCTTCCGTCCGTGACGACGGCGAGCCTGAGCCTGCTGTGGAGCTCGAAGTCGAGCGCCGAGTGAGCACTTCTGCCTCTGAAGAAGCGGAAGCTCCTGCGCCTGCCGAAGAGACTTCGGTAGGCGGCGAGCAGCTGGAGCCCGCCCTCGACCTGACGTTGGCTGGGCAAGGAGCCGCCGAGGAGTCAGACCGCGCGGGTTCAGCGAGTGAGGCGGCCTCCCACAGTGAATCGGAAGACGCGGCAGGAGCCACGAGCAACACGCCGGAAGCGGGACTAGGCCCCAGTGCGCCGGAGGCGGCACAGAGCGCCAGCACGCCGGAAGCGGCACCGTCGGATCCGCAATTGAGGCGCGTACCAACCGCAGCTTTAGAGCCCGCTGAGCGCGCTGCCCTACTGGGCGGCGGACGCGCTCGCGACGTTTTGCTCGAACGTGCTCGCGCGGCGCGAGACGCGGTCCGTGTCGATTCGACGGCCGGACTTGGCGATCTCGACGATATCGGAAAGGCCGAAGGGGCCGCGACACGCGAGCCGGACTTGCGCTCGCTCACCCCTCGAGCACCGTCGGCACCGTTCGTCGGTAGCGCGAAGGGGCGCCTCTCGCCAAACTGGATCGCAGTCTTTGGCACGCTGCTCGGCGTCGCCACGGTCGCTTCCCTTGTCGCCCTCGGGATGAACCTCGATGTCAGGTTGCCGGCCTCGCCGGCCACGAGCTCATCGGCGACTAGCGTGGCCGTGGAGCAGGAAGCGGCGCCTGCACCCCCACCAACAGCGAAACCCAAGCGCGCCCGCACGAAGGTGCCCGGCCCCTGGCGCATCGCTGACGCGAAAGGCGACACGCGTCTGAAGATCGCGGAAGACCGCGTTGGAACCGATCCTTTTCTCAAGGCGCTCGAACGCGCCGGGGTCCAGACAGCGCAAACCTATCGCATCATCACCGCCATGAAGGGGGTTCGGGATTTCGATCGCTGCAAAGCGAGCGATCGCTTCGTGGTCCTCATCGAACGTGGCAGCTCGAAGGTGAAAGCGTTCGAGTACATCGCCAATCCGGAAGAGGTGTATCAAGCGCGTGAGGGTGAAGACGGTCTCCTGAAAGGCTCGAAGCTCGAGCTGAGAGTAGAACGCAATCAAGTCACCGGCTCCCTCGTCTACGACGGAAAAAGCTTCGACGCCTCGGCTGAGCAAGGTGGTTTCGATCGCGGCCTCGCGAAAGCGGTGTCAAAAGCGCTCGACGGTCACATGGCCCTCGACGAGCTCGACCGGGGAAGCCGCCTGCGCGTCATCGCTCAGGAAGTGACCGTCCTTGGAGAGTTCGCACGATATTCCGGGATCGAGGCGCTGGAGATCCGCTCGCCTGATTCGAACAAGCCGCCCTTCAAGCTCTACTACTTCGCGTCCGGTGCCGAACGCGGCTACTTCGACGCTGAGGGGCACTCGCCCTATGAAGGCGGCTGGCGCAAGCCGATCCCAGATGCGGCAATGACCTCGCCGTACAACCTGAAGCGCATGCACCCGATTTTGCACAAGGTGATGCCGCACTTGGGCATCGACTTTGGGGCGGCTATTGGCACGCCAGTCGGCGCGGCGAACTACGGCACGGTCGAATTCGCCAGCTACTTGGGTCCCACCGGAAACCTGGTGAGGATCGCGCATCCGGGTGGCATAGAAACCGGCTACGCGCATCTTTCTCGCTTTGCCGAAGGACTCAAAGTGGGCGACAAGGTCAAGCGCCAGCAGCTCATTGGCTACGTAGGCTCAACCGGCCGCTCGACGGGGCCGCATTTGCACTTTAGCGCTCGGAAGAACGGCGATTTCATCGACCCCGCGTCGCTGAACCTCGACAGCATGCGCACCCTGTCGAAAGAGAACCGCGAGGCCTTTGCAAAGGTAAAGGCCAAGTACGATGCGGCCCTGGAAGCCATCGCACTGCCCGAACCTCTTGCGCCCGCCGTTGCTAGCGCTGCGGCTGCTCCCGTCGGTTCTGCCGCGGGCGAGCCGACGAGCGCCGCAATCGCCGGCTCGGCACAAGCTGCTGTCGCACCCGCTTCGAGCGATCCAGCTCAGGGCGACGACGATGACGAAACCCCCGCTGGCGCCGCGCCCACGACTCCAGCCGGCGCGACGAAACCTAGTGGCAAGCCTGGCAGCGCGGTTTACCTGAGCGACAAGGAACTTTTGAAGCTTCAAGGCGCGACCGACGAGGGCGAAGTCGCGGAGTAAGGCGCGATGGGCCGCTACCGAGCGCGGGATTTGCTGCTGCCTCCGAACTTGGTGAGCTTCCTGCGCTTACCCCTGGCGGTGCTGTTCGTTTACGTCGTGGACGAGCCGCAGCTCGCGCTCGTGACCTTGTTCGCGTCGGGCGCCACCGATGTCGTGGACGGCTTTCTGGCCAGAAGGTTGAAGCAAGCGACTCCAACGGGAGCCGTAGTCGACGCGGTATTCGATAAGATCTTCGCTGCTACCGTGATCGTGACGTTGATCGTCAATTCTCGCTTGGCCTGGCCGATGGCATTGTTGCTCGGAACACGCGAGATCGGTGAACTGCCGCTCGTAGTGTGGTGGATGCTCCGTAAAGACAGGCGACAGGCGCGAGCGGAAGATCCCAGAGCCAACTGGCTCGGCAAGGCGGTCACAGTGTTGCAATTTGCGAGCGTGGCTGCCGTGTTGCAAGGCAGCTTTCTAGAAACTCCGACACTGGCGGCAACGGCCGTCGCCGGAACAATTGCAGCTTTTTTTTATTGGAAGCGAGAGCTCGAACTGTAGACCCGAGGACTAAGTAGACGGTCGTAGGCGACCTTCAAGGTGGCTCATCCGTCCGCTCGGCGAATTCAATCCCCTGCTACGGCACAACGCAGTAGAGAAACCCGCAAGTGGTGGGCGCATCTGCACACTTGGATTGGAGGGTGCTCGGTGAGCCATCAAGCCTGGTGCATGGCGAGCCAATTGCTCCCGCGTTTGCGTCTGGACACCAAACCCGGTTCATCGGGAACGTCGGTGCGGCCTCGGTTGCCTTCCTTTTGCGGCAGGCCTCGAGCTGCCATGCGGAGCCGCTCATCACACACGAGGCCATACCAGAGTAACAGTCGTCAGGGCTAAGGTTGCAGGGTTGCGTGTCCCCCTCCGCGCAGTCGGTCGTTGCGGTGCCACCGGTCGATGGCGTTCCGCCCGTCGCACCGCCAGATGTGGTGCCCCCTGTCGTTGCCACCCCACCGGTTGTACCGACGCCTCCCGTCGCCGAGACTCCCCCCGTTGCCTTCACTCCTCCGGTCGCTGGCGCCCCTCCGTTCGGAGCACCGCCGGTAGCTAACGTCCCGCCAGTCGTTCCCCCGGTATGCGCGCCGCCTTCAGCGCTCCCGTCACCAGCGGCTCCAGCTGCTCCACCGGCATCGCCGCCCGCACCAGGAACGCCGCCCGTTGGGCTGCCGCCCGTGGCGCCCGATTCGCCGCTCGCTCCGCCCTCGCCCATGGCGCCGCCATTGACGTTCGCGCCGGCCGCGCCGGCGTCTCCCCTATTGGGATTGCCGCCGCGGGTCGCACCGCCGATCGTGTTCGTGGCGCCTGCGACGCCACCCGATGACTGCGACCCTGCTGCGCCACTCGCGCCGGCGCTTCCGCCTTTTGATGGGCAGCTGCGCGAATCTTCGCAGCTGTCGAACTCGGGGCCACAGCCTGTCACGGCGAGATGGGAGATAATCAGCGTCAGTGCCGTACCCAGCAAGGCTCGCGATTTCACTCGAACGATTCTTTGTTTGGTTGCCATTTGCGCTGTCCCGATTGGATCCTGTTACTGAATTTTGGCGCGTTCCGTGCGTGCAGCACCGCTGCGGGTGAAATGACTAGGGGCCGTCCGCCCGGAATCGAGCAGGCTCTGCTGCGTCGAGCGAAGCCGTCAGCCGTGACTCCTACTCGCAGTAAAGATATCCGCAGGTGGTTGGCTGAGCTGCACATCTCGACTGCAAAGTCCCTGGTGTGTTGTCCGCACGAGTCCGAGTGCACGGTGAGCCAATTACGTCCACGCTCGCATTCGGGCACCAAACCCGATCAAGCGTGAAACTAGGCGGTGGCTCGCTAACTTTGCGCTTACGGCATGCCTCGAAGTGCCACGTGGAATCGCTCTCGCTCAAGACACAGGAAGCCATTCCCGAGCCACAATCGTCGGCGGATAGATTGCACGGTTTCACCTCGCCCTCCGTACAATCGCTCGCCGGAGCGCCACCGGTTCCTGAAACTCCACCTGTATTACCCGCGCCGCCAGATCCAGAACCGCCGCTGGTTTGGGCACCTCCGGTAGACTTGGTACCGCCCGTCGCAACCGTCCCACCGGTCGCCTTCGCGCCACCCGTCGCAACGCCACCCGTAGCCTGCGTGCCGCCCGTAGTCTTCCCCCCTCCGCTTGCACCGCCGACTCCACCAGTGCCACCGGTTGATGTGCCTCCGGTGATGGTCGGGACGCCGCCGGAGTGCGTGCCGCCTTCGGTGCTTCCGTCACCAGCGGCTCCAGCTGCTCCACCGGCATCGCCGCCCGCACCAGGAACGCCGCCCGTCGCGATGCCGCCGGTGCCGCTCGATCCACCGCTCGCTCCGCCCTCGCCCATGGCGCCGCCATTGACGTTCGCGCCGGCCGCGCCAGCGTCTCCGCCGTTCGCATTGCCGCCGCGGGGCGCACCGCCGTTGGTGTTTTTGGCGCCTGCGACGCCACCCGATGACTGCGATCCGCCTGCGCCGCTCGCACCAGCGCTTCCGCCTTTCGACGGGCAGCTGCGCGAGTCCTCGCAGCTGTCGAACTCGGGGCCACAGCCGGTGGCGGCGAGATGGGAGATCATCAGCGTCAGTGCTGTGCCGAGCAAGGCTCGCGATTTCCCTCGAACGATTCTTTGTTTGGTTGCCATTTGCGCTGTCCCGATTGGGCTCGATGGGCCGAGCTCGCGTCCCGCCGCTTTCAAGGCGGGCCGAAGTTATTCCGAGTTCGGGTCGCTGCCAGCCCGAGTTGCGAAAAAAATCTTTTGGGCCGCGCGTCTGTGGTTTGCAGCGACTGATAAAGGCGGCAACCTGCTGATTTTATTGCAACAATTGGCAGCATGGCGAATGAGGCAACCCTGCATACTGATGAAATGACTACGGGCCGCCCGCCTACGCGGCATTGGGCAGCGCGGGCGCTCAGGACGAACGGCTTACTCTTTCGCCATCTCGAGCTCACCGCGTCGTGAGCTCACCGCGCGCTCTCCTCGCACCGCGAGCGATACCGTGAATACGAAGGTCGCGCCTTTCGGGACGTTGTCTTCGATCTTAACGCTGCCGCCGTGGGCCTCGGCGATGTGTTTGACCAACGCGAGCCCAATGCCGCTGCCGCGGACTTGTTTGCCGGCGGCGCTGCGACCGCGGACGAAGCGGTCGAAGATGCGTTTGCGGTCTTCGGGGACGATGCCGGGGCCTTGGTCGCTGACTCGGACTTCGAGCAGTTTTTCGGTGCGGGTGAGAGAGATAGCGATGCGAGCGGTGCCAGCTGCGTATTTTAGTGCGTTGTCGACCAGGTTGATGATGGCGATTTCGATGGCGCGTTCGTCGAGCCACACGGGGGGCAGGCCCGGGGCGACTTCGAGCTCCAGGGCGACGCTGTCGCGTTCGGCGCGGACCCGGCAGGCTTCCACCGCGCGAGCAACGACCTCGGCAAGGTTGCCCTCGCTGAAGTCGTACGCGGCTTGGCCGCGCTCGACTTTGGCGAAGTCGAGCACGTTGTCGATCAAGCTCGCGAGGCGGTCGCTCTCCGAAACGATGATCTGAAGGTATTGGGTGCGCTTCTCGGCGCTGTCGGCGCGGCCGGATTGCAGGAGCTCGCCGAACATGCGGACCAGGGCGAGCGGGGTCTTGAGTTCGTGGGAAACGTTGGCGACGAAGTCGCTCTTCAGGTTGGAGAGCTTGCGCTCGCGCTCGGCTGCCACCAAAATCACGATGATTCCGGCGATGACGACCACGCCGGAGAGCGCGACCAACACCATTTCGAGCAAGCGCCGGCGCGCGACGGCGGCGGCGAGCTCGGCGGCAGAGTTCATGGTGACGTTGAGGGTCCACTTGTAAAGCGTGGTCTCGAACTGGCGGCCGAGGGTGAGGCCCCCGCGGCTCAACGGGGGGCCGAAGACGATGCGTCCGTCGGAGTCGACGACATTGACGCGGCTCTGTTGCGCGTCAGAGTAAAGCTCGGGGAAAACGTCGTGAACGATGCGTGGCACGTCGTGCCACACCACCATCAGGTACGGGTGACCCTGGAGCTCGGTCTCCCAGTGGCTCACGAGGTAGCTTTGGCCGCGGTAGGTTTTGTGTAGGTGCCGGAGCTCTTCGAGCGGGGGCTTTTCGAGCTTCATGTCGGCGAACATCGAGTGCACGAGCAAACGCCGAAAGCGTTCGTTCTCCGGGCCCGGGGCGCGGGAGGCGACGGCTACGATCGGGCGGCCAGGCGCCTTCAGATCCACCATGAGCACCGCGCGCACGGTGGGGGTTTGCAGAGCGGCGGACTCGAGCCACTTGGCGCCGAAGTCTTCGCGCGCGGCAAGGTCGATGGTGGAGCGAACGGCGTTGTCTTGTTCGATGATGCGCTTGTCGAGGCGATCAGCCTTTTCGTTGGCGAGCAGCAGTGTGGCTTCGACCACCGATTGCTCGCGCAACTTCTCCAGCTGAAAGCTGGAGCGGAACATCACGCTCGCGAGCACGAGCACGCTCAGCACGATCGCTGGGAGCAGCAGAAACGTGAGCAGTCGCTCGCGACGCGGGCGATCGGCCATCGGTTGGCGAGAATAGCCGCTACCGACCCAAAATCACGTCAGGATCCAGCACGACCGGACGGCTTGCCACGAAATCGGCAAATTGCTCGCAGATGTAGTCGAGCGCGTTGATCTCGGTTTCGTGAAACGGGGCGCCGCCCTGGGGGTTCGCGAGCTCGATCATGCCGAGATAGCGCCCGCCCTGACGAACCGGGCCGCACAGCACTTCGCGCAAGGACAGGCCGATGGTGCCCCAGCGACCGGACTTGAAGCGCGCATCAGCCTCGGGGCGATAGGCGCGCGAACGGTCGCGCCGCATGATTTCGGCGGTGAGTGGGTCGCTATCGGGCGTGCGGTGCAACACCGCGCGCTCGGCGCCGCCCCCGCGACCGCGCACGACCACGAAGTTTCTGGTGTTGATGTCGAACACCTGGATCACGATCGCCTCGCAAGGCAGCACCTGTTGCAGAACGCCGAGCACGAAGTCTGCGCCAACCGCGATGTCGCGCGCGAAATGCAGCTCGTGCATCGACTCGAACAGCTCGCTGATCAAGTCTTCACCGGCGCGCCGACGACCAAGCGCGATCTTTTGCGACGGTCGATCGCTGTCCGGCCGGCTCGCGCGGCGCTGCAGGAGCACGGGTTGCTCGGGTTCTTCCGCTGCGGGAGATGCACTGGGAGCTGCCGTGGCGGGGGTCGCACTCGGCGCCGGCGAAGGTTCGACCGCGGCCGCCGCGGTCACGCTCACCGAGGGTACCGGTTCGATGGCGGCCGGGACCGCGGGCGCGGCGAGCGCGGGCGATGCAGCCGCTGTAACTGCGGCCGCTGGCTCGGCAGATGCTGCAGGCGCTGCCGCCCCCGCCGGCGCGTTCACCGCAACGACCGGGCTCGGTGGCAAGCTCGGGGAGATAGGCGGCGCGGCGTCGCCGAACGCCGGGTAACCGAGAATCGGCTCACCACGCCAATCCTTCCAGGCCAGCGTACCGAGCGGTGCGCGCTGCGGGCGGTCTTCGAACACGTGGTCGAAGATGGCGATTTGAATCAGCTGCCCCGGAGGGCGCGCGGAGAAGTCGGCCTGGGCCGCTTTGAGACGGTTGCGAAGCAGCGCCTCGACGGCGGCGCGCGACGTGCCCGGCGCGACCACGCAGGCAATTTCGCGATAGGCAATGGGCGCTTCGGGCGACGGCTCCTGCACACGCGAACTGAACGATTCGAACTCCGGAATGCCAGGCGGTGTGGTTTCGCTCGGCTTGCTGACCACCGCCACCGCGGGAGCCGGGGCAATGGCGACCGCCGCACTGCCAACCGCCGCAACCGGAGCGACCGACACCGCGGGCGACGCCACCGGCTCAGCCGCCTTGGTTTCGACCGCCGCACCTTTGCCACCTGCACCGGCGCGGGGCGCCGCTGAGCGCCGCTGAGCGGTGGGCCGCGGCGCGCCCGCAGCGCCAGTGTTCGTCGCAGCGGTCGCGCCACCGGCAGCGGCCCCGCTATTTGCCGCACTGGTAGTGGCACCAGAACCCGGCACCGGAATGCTGGTGGTGGTGCCGAGCGTGACGCCCATCACCTTCTTGGCCACGGGCGCGGCGGGTGCGGCCGTCGTCGCAGGGGACCCTGTCGCGCCGGCCGGAATGCTAGCGGCTGCGGCCACGGGCGCGGCGCTGGCGAGCGGTCGGGCGCTGGCGACCGGCGCCGCGGGCGCCACCGTCACCGCAGCGTGGGCAGCCGGCGGACTCGACGGACCGCCGCCCGGAGGGCTCGAAGCAGACAGCGCACCGGCGTAGGCCGAGCCATTCACTTGCGACGGCGTCTCGAGCGGAGCGTCGGCCGGCGCCTGGTTCACCAGGTAACGAATCTTCTGAACCGGATCGACCGCGCGGTAGCCGTCGTCCAACAGCTCGATCGAAAACTTCGAAAGCGGACCCGAGTCACCCCGCAGCTTGCGCGTTTCTTGGAGCGCTGCTTGCCACGCCTTCGCCTCCACACAGTAACGTTCAGCCAGCGTGCTGTCGCCGACGCGAGAAACTTCAACGAACCAACGCATCTAGGCTCCTAGCGGGAAGCCACGCACGGGCCATCCGACTCACGTCTCTCGAGTAACGAAAGTGACCACCTGAAGGAGCACTATTTGGGTGAATGGCGTCTCGCGAGCTCTGCATTCGAGTGAATTGGTCGCCGTGCACGCGCGCCAACCTGGGCCGACGCTGCGTGCCGGGGGTTCATCTGTCGGGGGACAACTAGTAGAGCGCCGATTTCAGAGCCGGGCAAGGGCACGTCTGGGTGGTACCGGACGGTGCTTTCTGTTCAGGAGTTTCGCGCAGATGGCTGCTGTATGGCTGCCTGTCGTTAGCTTTCTTCGGGTACTCGTCTTGCCACGGGGAGGTGGTTTACCTTGACCGACGTTTCGGGCGAGCTTCGCGCGACAATTCGGTGATAGATCGGCCCGTTCCATGCGCCTAGCCCCGAGAACCTACAGCGTGCCCTCGGCCAGGCGCTTGGAGCCGCTCGCCTATACGCTGTTAGCAGCGTTTATCACCCTGGCGGTTGCACTGCGTTTCTATGGGTCGCTCCGGCTGCAGACCTTGCACGCAATCCACTGGGCTCACCCCGACAAATTCGACCTGCTGGTAGGTGAGCGGCGCGGCCCCTGGTCCGCACCACTCGACGACGTCTTCATCCACTTCGACTTCGCGCGCTCGACCGCGCGCGGCTTCCCATTTCAGTGGAGCGAGGGCAACGGTTATTCGAGCGGCGGCACGAGCCTGCTCTATCCGTTCGTGCTGGCGCTCGGCTATTGGGCCCCGGCCTTTCGCGAGCTGCGCTTGATGTACTGGGCAGCGATCGTCGCGTGCGTGTGCACCTTCGGCCTACTGCTTGGCGCTCGTCGGCTCGCAACGGAGCTGCCGCGCCTGGCGACGTACCTGTTGCCCTTCGGGTTGCTCTCGGTCGGCACGCTCGACTGGTCGCTGTTCAGCGGCATGGAGGTCGCGCTCTTTCTCGGGCTGTGGATGGCGGCGTACCTCGCTTGTGACGATTTGGTAACCGATCCGGAAGCGGACTCGCAAGCGCGGTTGCTGCGGCGCGCGGCGGTGCTCGGTCTGTGCTCGACGCTGGTGGTCGCGACGCGGCCAGAGGGAATTACCGCGGTCGCGGTGCTTGCCGCCGCGGCCGTGCTCGGCCGCAAGCTACGGGACCCGAAGCGCGTTTTCTGGGTGCTCGCGCTCGCGCTTGGCCCCGCTTGCTGCGTGCTGATCGCGCAGTCGGTGGCGAACCGCTACTTTACGGGCGAGAGCACCGCCGCAGGCGCGCTGGTCAAGCTCGAGGCGAATCACCCTTATCTCGATCGCTGGCAAGTGTTCGAGAGTTGGCTCTTTTTCATCAAGTATCAAGCGGTACGGGTCACGCAGTATCACTTCGGTGACCGCGCGGCGTACGGCTGGCTCGCGTGGCTGCTCGGGCTCTGCGCGCTCGGCTTCAAGAGCACCCGTCGGCCCGCGACCATCGTCTGGGCGAGCGCGGTGCTTTGGGTGCTCACGGTGGCCGCGAACGGTCAGGTTCGCTGGCAAAACGAACGCTATACGATGCCCGCGGTCGCCTGGCTGCTGATGGCGGCCACGTTGGGCACCGGCGCGCTTTTGAACGCGGCTTGGGAGCTTCGCCGCAAGCTGCGCGGGCCGCTAATCGCCGCGTTCACGCTCAGCGCCGCCGGGCTGTTCATCGTGCACCAGGCGCCGCGTTTTCGCGAACAGGTGTGGTTCTTCGGCCGCGCTGCGCGCAACATCCTCGACCAGCACGTGCAAGCGGGGCTGCGCCTGCGCTTCAAGATCGATCCCCAGCCGAAGCGAGTCTTGGTCGGGGACGCCGGCGCCATCCCCTACATCAGCGATCTGCCGGCGCTCGATATCATCGGTCTCGGCGGTTACAAGAACCTGCCGTTCGCGCGCGCCACCCGCGCGCACGTGGGCGCCGGAATCGAGCTCATCGAACGGCTCTCCGCCGCTGAACGCCCGGACATGATGGCGATCTATCCGGGCTGGTGGGGCGAGCTGCCGCTCTGGTTCGGGCAAGAGGTCGACCGCGTGCCCGTGCGCGGGAACGTGATCTGCGGCGGCGCGAGCAAGGTGCTCTATCGACCGGATTGGGCGCCGCTCGACGCCAGCGGCCGGCCCTTCTCGCTGCGCGCGGGCGAACGCGTGCTCGACAGCGTCGACCCGGCCGATCTCGTGAACGAGCGCGAGCACGGTTATCGCCTCGAAGGCGCACCCGGCTTCATCGCCATGAAAATGCTGCGTAACCCCGCGACCGGACAGCCGCTATGGGACGCGGGGCGCGTCGTTCCCGCGTCCGCGCTGCAGTCGTTTTACGTCTCGGGCCTCGACCCGAGTCACAAGCTCCGACTCATCGTGCGCGTCGCGCCCACCGAGGTCACTCACCTGCAGGTGCAAATCGACGGCAAGGCCGCGGGCGCGCTCACGATTCAACCGAGCGGGGGCTGGGTCGAAGCAACGCTCGAGCACCTCACGGTGGGCGGGCCGCGCGCGCAATTCAAGCTGGGCCCGGGTGATCACGAGTGCATCGTGCATCACGTGTTCGTGGTGCGCGAACCCTAGCGGCAGATGCTCGCAAGCGCGAACCCCTATCTGCGCTTCGGGCTCGACTCGGATCCGGTCGCCTGGGCAGCGCTCCTCGTCGCTTGCGCGACGCTACTCATCGCCGCGTCTCCGCGCGCGCTCGACCGATTGCACAGCGTCTCGGTGCGCACCTGGCTCTTCACCCTCACGGTCGGCGCTGGCGCACTCTCGGCGGGCTACCTTGCCTACTACTTGCGCGGCGGACCGCGCATCATCGATGCGACGTACTATTTTCTGGAAGCGCGCGCGCTCGCCAATGGCTTTTTGAGCTTCCCGGTACCCGAGCCGCTGGCTGCGTTTCACGGACGATTCCTGCTCTCCGCCGCGCAGCCGGGCCACTTGGGCGTACTCTTTCCACCAGGCTACCCGGCTGCACTGGCGGTCGCGTTCAAGTTGCACGCGCCGCTGCTACTTGGCCCAGCGATTGCCGCAGCGCTCGTGCCCGCGACCTACTCGCTCGGCCGCGCGCTCGGCGCCCCGCCCCTCGCGGCCTGCGTTGCCGCCGGCCTATCGGTGGTGTCAGCCGCGCTCCGCTATCACACCGCCGACACCATGTCGCACGGCTGGGCCGCGCTGTTGCTGACGTTGGCACTGCTCGCAGCGCTCGGCTCTTCGAAACGCAGCGCGCTCGCGGCGGGCCTCGCCCTCGGCTGGCTCATCGCCACGCGCCCGGTCACTGGGCTCGTCGCCACCGTGGCCTTGCTCGTGTTTCTGCTGCTCCCGCAACAGCGACGCGAACGCGCGCCCGCATGCGCAGCGCTGCTCGCCGCGGGCCTGGTGCCCGGCTTGTGCCTGCTGCTCGCCCATCAAGCGGCCGTCAGCGGCGATCCACTCGCCTCGACTCAACTTGCCTACTACGCCCGCGCTGACGGCCCTCCCGGTTGTTTCCGCTACGGTTTCGGCGCGGGAATCGGCTGCCTGTTCGAGCATGGGGACTACGTGCGCGCTCGCCTTCCGCATGGCCTTGGCCCCCTGCAAGCGCTCGCGACCACGTGGCGCCGCGTGCTCGTGCACGCGCTCGATATCGCCAACGCGGCGCCACTCGCGCTTGGTGTTCCGCTCGGCGCCTGGTTCGGCCGACGCGAGCGCGGAGTTCAGTTGCTGTGCGCGCTCGTGCTCGGCGTCGTGCTCGCTTATGCGCCGTTCTACTTCGAAGGCAGCTTCCCTGGCGGAGGCGCGCGCTTCTTCGCGGAACTGTTACCGCTCGAACACGTGCTCGTCGCCCGCGCGCTCTCCGAGCTTCGCAGTGCGCGCTTTGCCTGGCCGCTCGCGCTCGCCGGCTTCGCGCTCCACACCAGCGGCCAACACCGCGCGCTGCGGGACCGCGAAGGCGGCCGCCCCATGTTCGAGCCCGCGGTCTTGCACGCGCAGAACGTCACGCGCGGACTGGTGTTCGTTTCGACCGACCACGGCTTCGCCCTCGGCCACGTGCCAGGAGAGCTCTCTGCGAGCACCGGCCTGATCATCGCCCGGGAGCACCACGACGCCCTCGATGAGCTCCTGTGGCGGAACCTCGGGCGGCCCCCGGCCTACCGCTATCGCTACCCAGCCGGGCAGGCCGATGCCCGGCCCGAGCTCACTCCTTGGTTCCCAGAGGAGGCGGCCCGCCAGCCGCAGCGCGTGGAAGTCGAAAGCCTGTGGCCCCCCGAATCGGTTGCCGACGGCTGGGTCGAGCCCCGCTATGTGGGCCCCGCCTGCGCCTCGGCCGGCCGCGGGCTCAAACTCCACCCTGGGGGTAGTCCAGTCGAGTTCGCGCTCGCCCTGCCGCGCGTTCCAAACTCCCACTTTCTACGCTTGAGCAGCGTTGATTTCCCGCCTCGGCTGGAGCTCAGCTGGGCCGACCAAGCCACCGGCCAACAGCGCATTCGCGTGGTCTGGGAAGCGACTGACAGCGGCTGTTGGCGCTCCCAGCGGGTGGGCCCAATTACCAATATCGGGGGCGCGAGACTCTGGTTCAAAGGGGGTGATGGCGTGCTCGACGCCCTCACATTCGAGCCGGACCGCTCCGAGAAAGGCGTTGACAATTGAGAGCTTAGGCTCGACCATCAAGCTGGTTCGAAGGGTCCCCGCGGATGGCTGGAGTCGATTCCAAGCACCTGCAATGCGAACAGTTGAGCTGTTGGAAGCGACGCGCTCTTCGCGCGCACCGTCACCCCGGTGGGCGAGTGGTGACGCATCTGGACTCGTGCCTGACACGCTTCAAGGCGTGACGGTTACCCTTAGGGTTTTTGGAGGGAGGCCAAGCAGCCGATGACCAAGAGCGAGCTCATCGAGGCCATCGCGGCGCGGGGCGAGCTAACCAAAGCCCGGGCCGAGATGGTCGTGAACTGTGTCTTCGAGACCATGACCGAAGCGCTTCGACGTGGCGAAGGTATTGAAATCAGAGGGTATGGCAGCTTCACCGTGCGGCCCTACAAGCCGTACGCGGGGCGCAACCCCCGTACCGGTCAGCCCGTGCCCGTGCCCGCTAAGCGTCTGCCTTTCTTCAAGGTTGGCAAGGAGTTGAAGGAGCTGGTCAACGACAGTCGCCATCAACCCATCACCGGTGGCGCTGACGAAGACGACTGAGCAGAGTCGCGCGTTAGCGCTCGCTCTTGCGCTCACTGCGTGCGCCGCGTCGCAGAAACCAGCGCCTCCGGCCCCGCCTCCGCCGCCGCTGCATCAGGGTCCGCTCAGCGACTACGTCGCGGCCGCGGGGCTGCGCTGGATGCTCGTGGGCAACCCCAAAAAGGTCGCGGAAAACCCCGCGTTTCGTGACGCCATTTCGGTGCTTCTGCCACCCGAACGAGTCGACGGATTTGCCGCGGGCTCCGGCGTCGATCTGCGCACGGTAAACAGCGCCCTCGTCGCTGGCTTCGACTTCGGCACGCTGTACGCGGTCGAGCCCAACGCGGGCAGTGTGCCGCGCATCGTCTCGCGCTTTCGCGACCGAATCGTGAGTGGCGAACGTCGCCATCTGCCACACCCCTTCGTGGAGCGCATCACCGGCATCATCGGCACCACTCCCGAAACCTTGGTGCGCGTCGATCAGCGGTTGATCGCGATTGCGGTGGGCGACCCGACTCCAGCGCGCGTGGTCGAAGCCTTCGCGCGAAAGAAACTACAAACCTCGCCCACCGCCCTACGCGGCGCGGCGCTCTCGACTCTGGATCCCCCACCTGCGGGCAGCGTTGCAACGTTCTACGCGCCGGGGCCATTCTCGGGCGAGTGGGCGCACGGCGCGCGCGGACTGTTCGCGGACGCGCTCGCACTCTCGATCTCGGTCGTTCCGCTCGACGCCGGACGCGCGCGCTTCGTCGTGCAGATTGCGGGAGATTTCCCAGCCTCGGGCGCCGACGAACTGACCCGAGCGCTCTCCGACTTGGCAGAAAGCCCCATGGGGAAATTACTCGGACTCGACCAGTCCACGACTCCACCACTGGTGCGAGAACGTGCGCACTCTTTGTGGCTCGACACCGAGCTGGAACTCGGCCCAATCGCGCGCGGACTTCACGCCGCAGTAGCCGCAGACGTCTGGGAAATCATGGACATGAGCGCGCCCAAGTGAACACTCGATCGGCGTGTAAAACTCACGCCCACAGGTCGCGGAATGTCACACATGCGCCACCATGAACTTACCCATACTGCTGATTTCCAGAACGATTTCGGGCGCGTATCCAGCTGAGTTGCCGCGCTATTCAATTGACCAATTGACCCTTCCAGTGATAAGACCCCGTCGTGCTGCGGTGCGGCGCATTCAAATGAAGGAACACCCTTCACTGCGCCGGCTCGAGAGGGCGGTCGACGCGCTGATGAGTCCAGCCACTTGGGCTGGCTCGCGGCGCTGTTGCCCACACGCGTCGACTGCGTAGCACCGCAATCGCAGAGTCCTAGGAGGCGGAATGCAATCGTCGGTAAACATGGAAGCGCCACGACACTCGTTCAAGGTCGGTGACATGGCCGTACATCCCAATCACGGGGTTGGGGAGCTGGTTCAGATCGAAGAGCGTGATCTCGGCGGTCGCAAGACGTCCTGCTACGTCATCAAAATCCGCGATTCGGGCCTCAAAGTGATGGTACCGACCGAAGCTGCATCGCGCGTGGGCCTACGCCCCGTGATGAAGAAGAAAGAAGCGCTGAAGATCCTCGACATTCTCAAGGCCCCCGAAGTGGCCGTGGATCTGCAGCCGTGGAACCGGCGCTTTCGCGCCTACACCGAAATGCTGAAGAGCGGTCTTCCATCGGAAATCGCCAAAGTTTTGCGCGACATGTATCGACTGAAGTTCGACAAGGACCTCTCGTTCGGCGAGCGTCGCTTGCTCGATCAAGCCAGAAGCCTGCTCATTCAGGAGCTGGCCCTGGCCAAGAAGGTCGCCCCCGCCGCAATGGAGGGAGAGATCCACCAGATCTTCTCCGCCTGATTCGCGCACTCGAGAGCATCGGGTGCGGAGACGTGCCCGATGCTCCTACTCAATAGGCTATTATCTCAAGGCGGGAGCCGGCCGTTGCCGAGGACATGCTCGTCCGTCCGATTTTGCTGTTCGGGCAGTTCCGCCGTGAAGATCTGAGCGGCATCGGGGATGCCGCGGCTCAGGCCGCTTGCTCACTCACGCGCGCCGACTCCATCGAGCACGCGCTCTCGTGGCTCGATGACAACGAGGCGCAAGGCCTGCTCTGCCACTCGAGCGACGCCGAACAGCTCGCCGTGCAAACCCGCAGCCGAGCGCGCCTGTGCAAGCTGCCGGTGCTCTCCCTGTCCGAGTCGCTCACCGACCTCGATTTCGCCTCCGCGTTCAGCTGGGGAGCCGACGACCTTCTGCCCACCGGCGTCCTGCGCCCCCTGGTCGCTCGCTTGCGCGCGCTACCGAAAGAAGCGCCCACCCCTCCAACCGAAAAGCGCGGCACCGCCCTGGTCGCCGAGGCCGAACAAATCCGGCGCACCACCGTCGCCCGGGTGCTGCGCAACGCCGGCTTTGCCGTGCGCTTCGCGGTCACGCCCGAAGACACTCAGCGCTTCGCCGCCGATCCGGCGCTAGTGCTGGTGGTCACCAGCAAAGACTTGTTTCCCGACGCGCCCGCGGTCATTCGCGCGGCGCGCGAAGCCGGCAGCAAAGCCAACTTCATCCTGTGCGTCGCCCCACGCGACATTCGACAAGAGCGCGAGAGCCTCAACGGCGTGAGCGGCGTCACCGTCACCGATAGCTTCGCCGCTCCCGAGAACGTGCTCTTCGTCGCCAACGAGCTCACCGGTGGCCGCAGCAACGGCCGCGCGAGCCCCCGCGTTCCCTACGGCATTCGCGTCGCGTTCCGCTCCGCAGGCCGCGACGTCGACGACTACGGTTACACGTACAACGTGAGCGAGAAGGGCCTCTACGTCCGCACCCTAGCGCCCCCGGAAGACGACGAAGTCTGGCTCGAGCTCTGCGCGCCCCGCTCCGAACGTCGCCTCCGCCTGGTCGGCAAAGTCGCGTGGCGCCGCCCCTTCAACTACAACGAAAACGCCACCGTCCCCCCCGGCTTCGGTTTGGAGATCGTGGACGGAGCGGCGAAAGATCGGGCGCTTTGGCTCGAAGGGTATCAGCAGCTGGTCGCGGCGGTCGGATAGGCCCGTAGGGTCGAACTAGAATCGCCGTACCAGCCGTTTGCCGGCACGGCGCGCAGCGCGCAGTAGCGGCCGTACGTCACACTCTTCTTTTCCCATCACCACGCCGATCGCGAACGCTGCCTGGCTTCCATCTGGCGGCGGCACGGCATCGACGATGCCCGCCGCGAGGTCACTGTGCACCGTCATGTCGTTGAGCTCACCAAGTGCGTCTTGCAGTTTCTTGAGCACCTTGAGCTGTGCTCGGAGCTTCGACTTCGCGCGCGGAAACAGTGACTCGAAAAACTGAGTTCCATAATGCAGCTTCTTCACCGCGATTCGAAGTTCGTGGCGCTTGCGTGCGTCCATGCTTTCCAGCTTTTCGAGCCGTTTACGAATTTTCCGTACGCGGTCTCGCAGCTCTCGGCGAGCAAAGGGCTTCAGCCTGGCTTCGCGACGCGCAATTCGTGGCCCGTCGAAGCTCAGCATCCAATCACCGCCATGCAACCATAGAGCGGTACTGAGCACCACCCGACGGTAGCGGTCGTCGTTCACGGCGGCCTTGGCGGTTTGGAAGCCTTCCGCTCGTTTGTCATTGACCACGGTTTCGAGCGTGGCCAGCTCCGGCTGGTGTCCGCCTTCCTCCATCAGCGGTTCGACGGTCTCTTTCACGAGCACGTCGTAGTCGCGCGCAGGGCTCAGCTGCTCGGTGAGCCACCGGAGCTCGCTCTTTATGTTTTCGAGCTCACCATCGGAGAATAGTTTCTTGAAAATGGACAGCGCCGCGCGCAGGCGGCGGACGCCGACACGCATTTGGTGCACCGCTTCCGCGTCGCCGTTACTGACCCCCGGAGCGTTGAGGGCAAAGTGACGCAGGCACGAGAGCGCGATGCTCTGAGCTGCGTCGCCGACGTTCGCGTTCGGGTCGAGCTCGATTGGGTCAGCCCGAACGGCGCTCTCGCCATTCAGCTCGTACAACCCGTAGCCTCGCTCGGCCTTGGACTCGAGTGCGTAGCGGAGCGGAAATTGAGCGGCTAGCCGCTTGGCCGTCTCGACCACGGCCCGTGGATCCCCGTTCTTCAGCTCGAGCTCCAGCTCGCAGATCGTCTCCGAGCGCTCGCCCGCCTTGATGAGTCCCTGGTCGAGCGCAAGCTCGATCTGGCTCCCTTCTACTTCCAGAGGCGATAGCGTGCGCTCGACCCTGGTCTCGAAAATGGGCTTTAGCTTTCTCGCAAGCTTTCTCGTGGCCAGCGGCTCCAGCGCCGTCCCATCCACGACCGTGAAGTCGGGCACGTCACTGTCGACCTCCGTTTCCCATTCCTGGCGAACGCTCCCGCCGCACCCCAATTTGATACCTTGGAGGCGTTTCGCACCGATGTGGCGGATACGCAGCGAAACTTGCCTATCGTAAAGCTTCAGCCTCGGGGTATCGAAATAGACCGACACCAACTCCTCACGCTTGGTCGAGCTTTCTCGCCCCTGGAACCACGTGGAAGCCTGTAACTCTTGGACGAGAGACGGCGAGATGTCGAACTTCAACTCGAACTCGGTGGCCATTCGTCAAGAAGGCAGCAATCACCGTGCCGGAAGGTGACTACGCTCGCCACCCATCGGCGCGAGGCGCGCTGGGGTGGCGGTTACTGGGTGCCCTCAGCCGTACACGCGCGGCACGAACAGGTCCGGGGGGATCGCGTGACGTTCGTAATCAGGGCTGAACACGCGCTCGGGCAGCGCGACCTCCCCCTGCGGCACCTCTTTGTACGGGATTTGCGTGAGTAAGTGCGCGATGCAGTTGAGGCGCGCGCGACGCTTGTCGTCCGCCTCGACCACGAACCAGCGGGCCTCGGGCGTGTTGGTGCGCGCGAGCATCTCTTCTTTGGCCGCGGTGTAGGCTTCCCAACGAACGCGCGATTGCAGGTCCATGGGGCTGAGCTTCCACTGCTTCAGTGGGTCGTGAATTCGCACCAAGAAACGCAGTTGCTGCTCTTCGTCCGAGATCGAAAACCAGTATTTGAGCAAGATGATGCCCGAGCGCACCAACAAACGCTCGAAGTCGGGCACGTCCCTGAAAAATTGCTCCACCTCTTCCGGCGTTGCAAAGCCCATGACGCGCTCGACGCCTGCGCGGTTGTACCAGGAGCGATCGAACAACACGATTTCGCCTGCCGCCGGTAGGTGCGGGACGTAGCGCTGAAAATACCACTGCGTGCGCTCACGCTCGCTGGGCGCGGGCAGCGCGACCACTCGGCACACGCGCGGGTTGAGACGCTGGGTGATGCGTTTGATCGCACCGCCCTTGCCGGCAGAGTCGCGGCCCTCGAACAGCACGACGATTTTCGCGCCGCTGCTCACCGCCCAGGTTTGCAGCTTGATCAGCTCGCGCTGCAGGGCGAGCAGGTGGCGGAAGTACTGACGCCGCTCGATGGTGGGCCCGTGTTCGCGTTTGTAAATCTCGGCGACCTTCTTGGAGATCTGCGTGTCGCCGAGCTCGAGCTCGTGATCCTCGTCGAAGCTCTGCTCGAGCTCCCTTTCCAGCCAATCAGTGCTGCGTTCGTCGGTTTCATCCGCCATGGGGTAGACTCCGCACAGGTGGTTGGGTAGTGCAGCGCGCGAGGGAGGCGCGTTCCCACGCTTGTTCATGCGCGGCTTCGGGTCAAGCCGGATGCGCGCGCCGTCACGCTTCGAGCGTTTGCGCGAGGCGCAGGGCCATGCCCAGCGGGCGCTGGCCGGGCCGTTCACGCGATACCACGCGGTCGGCGCAGCCTTCATCGCGCTGCTTGCTTGGAGACTGGGGGCACCGGTGTAAAGTGCGCGCTGCCGCGCCAGCGCGGGCTTGCCCTTTCGCTTCAGCGCTGATCGAGCGGCCAATACAGGCGCAGCAACGACGCGCAGTCCGCCCGCACGGCCCAGACCACCGGAGCGCCAACCAAATCGTCACCATCCAAGGGCCGGTGGCGCCGTGGCCGTCGCAGGGGTTGCCATTGCCTTTCGGGTGGCGGGCAATGTCCCGCCCGGTTCGCGGCCCGCGCCGCCTCCCCGCTGTCAGCGCCGCGCGCTCATACTCTGGCGCCCCAAGCCCAGGGCAAATGGCGTGCTCGCTTTGGCCGAATTAGAGAGCGTCGCGCCGCGAAGCACCGCGTCGCGCTACGATGGCCGGACGTCATGCGTATTTACACCAAGACCGGCGACGACGGGACCACTGGGCTTTTCGGCGGATCGCGAGTCGATAAAGACTCGCTGCGCGTCGAAGCGTACGGCACGGTCGACGAATTGAATTCGCAGCTCGGCGTGGCGCGCGCGGCGACGCTCGGCGCCGAGCTCGATGCCTTGCTCGCGCGCATTCAGGAAGATCTATTTTGTGTGGGCGCCGAGCTCGCGTGTACGCCGGGCAAGGAGGCGACGCTGCCCTCGCCGTCGGTGGGCGCGAGCGAGATCGAACGGCTCGAGCGAGCCATCGACGAGAACGAAGCGCAGCTGCCGGCGCTCCGAAATTTCATTTTGCCGGGCGGGTCGCCCGCTGCAGCGGCTTTGCACCTCGGCCGAACGGTGTGCCGGCGCGCCGAGCGGCGGGTGATTGGCGCGGGTCACCAAGCACCCGTGCGCAATGAGCTGCTCGTGTACCTGAACCGGCTCGGGGACCTTTTGTTCGTGCTCGCCCGACGCCAGAATCAGTTGGACGGGCACGCCGACGTGCCCTGGATTCCGCGCGGGAAGTGAGAAAACTCGCCCTGGGGGCCGGGGCGAAACGCGCCGTGGCGGCGCGAGCCGGGGCAGAACGCTCGGACCGGTGTAAGCTCCCCGCAAGATGGTCGTCCGCAAGATCGCGCAGCTCGGAGAGCCCGTGTTGCGCAAGCGCGCGCGGGAGTTGTCGCCCGACGAGCTCGCGTCACCCCACATCGTCACGCTGATCGAAGATTTGATCGAAACCATGCGCGATGCCGACGGCGCGGGCCTCGCGGCCCCGCAGGTTTACGAGTCGGTGGCGCTGGTGGTGATCGAGGTGCGCGCGAACCCTCGCTATCCGAACGTCGAACAGATTCCCCTCACCGTGCTGGTGAATCCGAAGCTGACGCCCATCCTCGGCGCCAGCGGGGATTCGCTGCAAGACGGCGATGCGATCGAGGTCTACGAAGGTTGCCTTTCGGTGACCGGGCTGCGCGGTCGCGTGCGACGTCCGCGCAAGGTCCGCGTACAAGCGTTGGATCGCTCGGGGCGGCCGATCGACGAGGTGTGGGAAGGCTTCCGCGCGGCGGTGGTGCAGCACGAAACCGACCATTTGCTGGGGACCTTGTTCCTGGATCGCGCGGATCCGTCGACGCTGACCTTTCTTCGTGAATACGAGCGCTACGTGCCGCCCGAGAAGCGCGTGGTCGATACTGGAGCCCAGGCATGAGTCTGTCACCGGGTGATCTCATCGACGGCAAGTACCGGATTCAGCGCCTGATCGGCGATGGCGGCATGGGCTCGGTGTACGAGGCGCGTCACGAATTCTTGGGCATTCCGGTGGCGCTCAAGTTCTTGCACACCGATCTGGCCAAGCGCCCCGGCCTGGCCGCGCGCTTTCTGCAGGAGGCGCGCGTTTCGGCGACCATCCAGAGCCCGCACGTGTGTCACGTCACCGACGTCGACACGGCCAGCGACGGTTCGCCGTTTTTGGTGATGGAGTTGCTCACCGGCGAGTCACTGCAGTCGCTGCTCACCCGACAAGGCAAGCTGAGCGTCGATTACTCCATCGATTTCGCGCTGCAAATTTTGGCGGGCTTGGAGGCTGCGCACGCGCTCGGCGTGGTGCATCGCGATCTCAAGCCGGACAACGTGTTCATCACGCCCTCGGCGAGCGGGCCGCTCCTGAAGTTGATCGACTTCGGCATCGCCAAGCTGCGAGAAAGCAACGAGTTCAAGAAGGAGCTCACGCGCGCGGGGGTGATCATGGGCACGCCGGAGTACATGGCTCCGGAGCAGCTCTATGCGGCGCACGAGGTCGATCACCGGGCAGATTTGTATTCTCTCGGCGTCATTCTGTTCGAAATGCTGAGCGGCGCGCGGCCCGCGGACGGCGACAATGCGGAGATGATCATCGCCAGCATCGTGGGCGGCACTGGGAAAAAGCTCCGCGTTCTGGATCCGACGCTGCCGCCCGCGCTGGTGAGCTTGGTCGAGCGCGCGCTCAACCCGGATCGCGAGCGCCGCTTTGCGAGCGCCTACGAAATGCGCGTCGAGCTCGCCCGCTGCGCCGGTCAGCTCAGTCATGCGGCACAGCTCGCAGCAGGTTCGGCGCCGCTACCGGCGCTGGCGTCCGATACGCACCCCGACGCGTCCCCGCCGGTCTCCGGCGCGGACGGTAAAGTGCCGGACACGGTCGACGCCCCCAAGGGCGCCGCTGTGCCAGCCACGCTGCCGCCCGGCGACGGCAACGTGCGTCGCGCCACGGGGACACAGGCCGCCGCGCCGCCGGTGGGCGCTCAGTCGCCCTGGGTAGCGCCGCCGACTCCGCCAGCGCGCCGTACGAAGAAGAGTCACACTGGCTGGTGGCTATTCGGTGTCGTGGCCGTGATCGGACTCGGAGTGGGCGCGGTGTTCGCGTTCCAAACGCTGATCCCAACGCGGCGCACCATTCCGGAGCTGCCACCGTTCGAGACGCCGCCCGCGCCGACCACGGACGGGAGCATCGTCATCCAGCCCACCGAGACCGCCGCGCCCGGGACGGTGACGCCGAGCCCGGGCACCCCGGTTCCAGCCACTCCGGGCACCAGCAAGCCGCGCCCCAATCCTTCGGGCAATTCGGCAGGCACTGGCGGTGTGCCGGGGCTGCCCTTGCCGTTCCCCTCAATCGCGCTACCAAGCAGCCTGCCACCGCTTCCGTCCGGATTCCCCACCGCACTGCCTCCGGGGTTCCCGACGGCCCTTCCTTCGTTTCTACCGCAGATCCCAGGCCTTACGTTGCCCGCTGCGCCGGCCGCTGGTGCTCCGGGGAAATGACGGTTTGGCCGCGAACGCGCACTCGTGACCCCCTCGACATCAACCGGAAATCGCTCCAAGTGGAGAATGCCTCGTGACAGCGTCAATGCCCTCTGAAGATTCGGTCCGCGCGTTCGCGAGCTCCCTCCCCGAGAGCTACCGGAAGAATTTCGACTTTGGCGCGATCGCTCAGCATGCACGCATTGCGTTAGAGCGTGAGTCGGCTCCCGCCAACGTGGGGCGCTTCCTCTCCTCCCGCATGCCGGGCGAAGCCATTTGCGTGGTGGCGGATGATCGACCCGGGTTGCTGGCCACCATCAGCGCCGCGCTCGTCATGTGCGGCTTGGACGTCATCGAGGCCGAAGCCTACACGCGCCGCGTCGGTGGCCATCACGACGAAGCGGTGGACGTGTTTTGGGTCCGCCATGAAGCCGTCGAGCGCCGCAAAGAGCGGGTGAGTCGGGAAGAGATCGACCAGCTGCGCCAAACGCTGATCGGCCTGGTCGAGGGCAAGCTCGAGCGCCGTCGCTTGGGCGACAGCCACCGTCCGCTAGCCACGCCGGCATCGAGCGAGACCGTGGTGCGCTTCATCGAAAACGCGGACGGCAACTTCAGCACGCTGGAGGTCGAAACCGGGGATCGCTCCGGGCTGCTGCTCGCGCTCTCGCAAGCACTTTACGGTCAGCGCGTGCAGATCATCGGTTCACAGGTGAAAACCGTGAACAACCGCGTCTACGACCGCTTCCACATCGTGGAGCTCGACGGGTCGCCGGTTGGTGCCGCGCGCCGCTTGGAGATCCAGGTTGCGGTGCTCACCGCGGTGGATCCGGTCATCGAGCGCCAACGCATCTCGGCGCTCTGAGTCCTTTCCGGACCTATAAGAGCTCGAGAAAGGTCGCGAGCGCCCGCTGTTCTTCGAGCGGCAGCGCGCTGGCTCCCTCGGGCGCGTGACCGTGAAAGAAGCGCCCTTCGCGGACGCGCGCGCGCCCGAGCACGTCGGCGAGCGAGCGCGCCGAGCCATCGGTGAAGTACGGAAATTTACGGGTGATGCGTCGTAGCGACGCCACGCGCGCGCCCTTCTCGTGCACGTACGGCACGATTCCGGTCTGTTCGTACTCGCCGCGCGCCCACACGATCGGGCCTGCTTCGCTGAATATCAGCGCTTCCCAGCGCGAGAACGGGACTTCGCTCGCGGGGTCGTCGCTCGAAAGCCGGGCCGCGTGGCAAGTCGCGCAGCGCGCCAGAAAGACCTTGGCCCCGTCGCGCTCGAGCATTGAGAACGCACTGCGCGTGCGCACGTTCGGGTTCTGCTCGGGTTCGTAGTGCGCGAGAAAATCCAGGAACGCGCGGCGCAAGCGCTCGGGGCCGAGCTCGCCCTCGACGCCCAGCTGACGGAGCCACGGCAAGCGCTCCGCGCCGAGCGTGAACCAGGGATCGTAGCGGTTACCAAGGCTCGCCACGCGGAACTCGTTGTGGCTCACGCTGCTGAGATCGGGATCCAGCGCACGCGAGAAGTGCGGTGCGTTGCGGAGCAACCCGAACAGCGGTCGGGTTGAGACACGCACCTCGCCGCGGCCGGTGTGATGAATCCGCCCGTCGATGGAGCCCTCGAAATGACAGGTCTCACAGGTGAATCGGCTCTGTCGCCCTTCGCTCGTCGCGAAGGGCGCGATGGCTTCGGTAAACACCAGCGCCTCGCCAAGGCGTACCGAAGGCGGCGGCAAAGGCGAGGCTGAACGCACGGGAAAGAGGTCGAAGGCTGCGCCAGGATGAAAGCGCGCCCACGCATCGAGCAACGGGCTCGCAGCCAACAGCGAATCGCCGACCCGCGAAAGCGCGGCCACGCCGGGCACGAACGAGAAGCGCTGAAAGCGAGGCTGCGCGTCGGCCGACGCGAATTCGAAATGGCCGAGTCCATCGCTACCGTAGGCCGCGACCCAGAGCGACAGCTGCTCGCCGCTTTGCTCGAGCAGCACTGCTTTCGGCACCAGCAGAGACCGATCGGACAAATTGAGCGCGTGGAGGCGCTCGGCGCGCGCTCCGTCCACGCGGTACAGGAACAGGAACGAATCGACATAGCCGAAGGCGCCATCGAAGCGCTGGAGCGGATGATCCTCGACTCCGGTCGCCGCCAGCAGCAGCGCGCCGTGCTGTTCCGCCGCGGAGAACGCCCAAAACGGTCCGTCGTGAACGATGCGCGCGGTTTCTTGGGCGAGCGCGCCGTCCGCTGTGAACGTGCGCACGACCATGGCGTGATCGAGCAAACACTGAGCGATGAAGTGCCGCGCCGTCACGGCCAAGGCCACCGGGCCACGACAAAGCGGCTCACTTTGACGCAAGACCGGAACCCCCTCCGGACTGAGCTCGAAGGCCGACAGCGAGCCATTGCCCTCGTCAGCGAGCCACAAGCTGCGGCCTCGGATGGCAAGAGCGCGGGGACGAGCCGCGGACGAAAGTGCGACCGACGCGACCTCGACCAAGCGCTCACTCCGGACGCGGTACACCGAGAGTGTGCGCGAGAGTGCGCCGACCACGGCGACCTCACCCGCGTCGCTGACCGCGCAGTCCGTCGGCGTCGCGGGTGCTGACACGCGCGAGAGCTCGTGCAGCGACGAGTCGACTAGCGAAACCTCCGAGCTGCCGCGCAGAACTCCGACGCTGAGCGTTCCCACGCGGCACAAGCGATACGGATCGGCGCCGAGCGCGCGCGACCAGGGCGGCGTGGTCTCGGGATTCGCGTTGCGACGGAGCTCCGCCTCGTGACGACGGAGGTGCCGGAGCGCGCGCGCTGCTTCGAGCCGGTGACCCGACTTGGAGCTGCGCGCAGCGGGCTCGCTCTTCGCGCAGGCTAGAGCCGTGAGCGCGACCAGCGTCAGCCAGCGAAGAAGCGAGCCACGGCAAACCACCGGCACGCAGCATAGTGCTGCCGCTGGTTCTGAGATTCGCGAACGATCCCAGTTCGGGATGCGCTCGGAACGAGACGATCCCTAGCTGAGACGTTCGGAGCTCGACTTGGGCACTACAGCAACAACAGAACCAAGTACTTTCAATTAGTTACGCTGGCGAGGGCCGTCGGCATGACTCCTGCTGAAGAGCAATCCGTGACCGAACGACCTGTTTCTGTGCGCACGCAAGCTGAACGTTGGGGTGCCGAAGCCAAGCGACTGGCCGACGCCGGCCGCGACGTGGCCGCCTTCGACCTGTACCGCAAGGCTGCGGATGCGCTGCCCGGCGCGCCGTGGCTGCAACATCGAACCGCGGAGCTCGCGCACAAGCTGAAGCGCGACGACCTGTCGCTCGAGTACTTTCGTCGCTCGGCGACCGGGTTCATCAAAGCCGGTTTCGATCGGCGCGCGGTGGCGCCGCTTCGTATGGCTTGGGCGGTGGCACGCGATCACCTGCCCTCGATGAATGTCGCCTTCTCGGACATCGCTCACGACCTTTCGGACTTGCTCGCTCGACTCGCGCTCACCGCGGACGCGGAAATCGTTCGCGAACAGACCGACGACGCGCTCCGCAATGCTCGCCTGCGCAGCGCTATGCCGGCGTCCGAGCGCACGCAAAAGCGGGATAGCTGGCGCCCGACGCTGACTCCCCGGCCCGCGTCGCTCTGAGCGCGCTCTCCGCACCGCCGCGGCTCCAAGCTAGCGAAAAACGCGCGCTCTTCGCGCGCGGGCTTCGTCCTTCGCCGGCGCAGCCTGAGCTCCTGGTGTAGGCTCGCCGGCTCCACGCCCTGGGCACTCGCCGTACCCGTTTCTCTGCCGGGGCGCTTATGCGCCTGGGCATGAGGCACGCCCCGTGCTCTCGTCCCGGGCTGGTCCAAGGAGCGAAGGTAGTGAACGGAGACAGCGCCGAGCGAGAGAACCCGGGCGATCAGGCGACCGCGAGCGAACGGGAGCTTCCCAAACTGCTCGCGTGGCTTGCGGGCGCGCAGGCGAAGCGGCCGGTGCTGTTCATCGTCCTGGCGGTTTTGACGCTGATTCCGACCGGGTGGGCCACCAGTCAGCTGAAGCTGAAGCCGGACTTTGCGGAGCTGCTGCCGGACACGAAGGACAGCGTGATCGAAATGCGGCGCGTGGGGGCGCGGCTACGCGGCGCCAGCACGCTCAGCATCGTGGCGCAAATTAGCGACGGTTCCAAGCGACAGGCACTGCGAACGTTCGTCGACACCCTGGTGCCCAAGCTTCAGGCCATGGGTCCGAACTGGGTCGGTACGGTGGACTACGGGGTGCACGACTCGCAGCGCTTCTTCGCGGAGCACCAGCTCTTGTACGCGGATCTGAACGAGCTCAAGCAGGCGCACGATCAAATCGTCGAACGCTACGATTGGGAGGTCCAAAAAGCACAGGGCACGCTGGTCGACGAAGACGACGCGCCCGAACCGATCACGGCGGAGTCGATCGAGCGCAAGCTGCGCGAGCACGGGCAGAAAAAGGCCGAAGCCGGCGTACCGACGGCGTACCCGGGCGGCTACTACGAATCACCCGACGGCACTTACAGCGCCATCATGGTGCGCACCCCGGTGTCAGGTAAGGCCGCCACCAACGAGCTTCGGCGGAAGGTCGAAGAAGCGGTTCGCGAGGTGAACCCCGCGCGCTTCGACCCGACCCTGCACGTCGGCTACACCGGCGACATCATCACCGGTCAGGAAGAGTACAACGCGATCATCACCGACTTGAGCCACGTCGGCGCGAGCGGCGTGGCCGGCGTGCTGCTGAGCGTGTTTCTGTTCTTCCTGCGCGTGCGCACCGTGCTCACCATGGGCGGAACGCTCATGGTCGGTCTTTTGTGGACCTTCGGGCTCACGCACTACACGATCGGTTACCTGAACAGCTCGACCGGGTTCTTGGTCAGCATCATTGCGGGCAACGGCATCAACTACGGCATCATGTACATGGCGCGCTACGTCGAGGCGCGCCGCGACGAGGGGTTACCGGTAGACGCCGCGGTGCTCGCCGCACATCGCGACTCGTGGCTGCCCACGCTGGCTTCGGCGGCGACCGCCGCGCTCGCCTACGGTTCGCTGATTGTCACCGATTTCCGTGGTTTCAAGCACTTCGGCGTGATCGGCGGCTACGGCATGGGCATCTGCTGGCTCACCACTTACGTGTTCATGCCCGCGCTGCTGGTGGCCAGCGAGCGGGTGTGGCCAGCCTATCGCCCGCTGGATCCGAACGCGCCGCGTACCCGCGCGGGCGGCTACTACGGGCTCTTGTTCGCCAAGTTCGCGATGGCGGCCCCGCGCGGTATCTCGCTGGTGGGGGCCGGGATCGGCATCGTGTCGTTCGTGCTCAGCGTCTTGTATTTCACGCACGCGCCGATGGAATACAACATGAAGAACGTGCGCACGGACAACGTCGAGGCGGAGAGCAACGCCCGCAATCTGTCGCACAAGGTGGACGACGTGGTCGGCCGGCTCGGCCAAGACGGTATGGCGGTGATGACCGATCGCCTGGATCAGGTCCCGCTCTTGACCAAGGAGCTCGAGAAACGCCGCGCCGCGGCGCCCGCCGGTCAAAAGCCGTTCGACAAGGTGGTCAGCATTTTCTCGCTCTTGCCCAAGGATCAAGAGCAGAAGATCCCGCTGATCGAGGCCATGCGCGATCGCATCGAGCGCGCCCGGAAGCGACATTTCGTGAGTGACGCGGACTGGGAGAAAATTGCCCCTCACCTGCCCAAAGGCGAGCTGAAGCCGCTTGGCATCGACGACCTTCCGGAACAGGTGGCGCGTGCGTTCACCGAGCGGGACGGCACGCGCGGGCGCATCGTGTACATCGCGCCCACTTCGGGCGAAAGCGTCTGGGACGCCAAGTACCTGATGCGCTGGGCGGATAGCTTTCGTTACGTGAAGCTCGAGAATGGCGAGGTGGTCAAGGGCTCCGGTCGCGCAGTGATTTTCGCCGACATGATCCGCACCATCGGTGAAGACGCACCGAAGGCGATCGCGGTATCGACGCTCGGCACCATCTTGGTCTTGCTGATCGCGTTTCGCGGCAGCCGGCTCTCGCTCGGCGTGTTCCTGCCTTGGCTACTCGGCATCACCACGCTGGTCGCGTTCTTGTATCTGAAGAAGATCCACCTGAACTTCTTGAACTTCGTGGCTATCCCGATCACGATCGGCATCGGCGCCGAGTACGCGCACAACGTGATGCAGCGCTACCGCTTCGAAGGCCCGAATCGGCTGCGCCACGTGATCATCGCCACCGGCGGCGCGGTCACTTTGTGCTCGCTCACCACCACGCTCGGCTATTTGGCGCTGCTCATCTCGATTAACCGCGGCATTCGTAGCTTCGGGTTGGCCGCGGCGGTGGGCGAAATCACCTGTTTGTGCGCGGCCGTGCTGTGGCTGCCCGCGGTCTTGGTGTGGCGGGCTCAACGGCGAGACGCGAAGCAAGCGAGCAGCGCCGAAGCCGCTCGCTCCTCCTGACGGCCGAACGCGCTAACTGCCGCCGCCCGGAAAGTGCAGGGTGACCTCGAACTTCGCGGTCTCGCGGTTGTGCGGCGCGAAGCCGACTCGGTAGAGCCAGAGCATCGCGCATTTCGCGAAATCGCCACCGACCAGATCGCCGCTCACCGGCACCACGTTGGTGACGCTGCCGTCGCCGTCGACCACCATGCGCACCGAGAGCACGCCGTGCGCGCCAGGGTCTCGCCGCATGCACTCGTGCACGCGCCCGACGCGCCGCAAGATGCTGCGCCGCGCATCGTCTTCGTAAACGCCTTCGGCCGAGGACACCTCCACACCGATGCCGGAGCCGTCGTCGCTTGGTGCACGCGCGGGCGCTTCCGCCGATTCGGCTACCGCCGCAGCGTCGGGCAGCGGCTCGGCTGCGGCTGCCGCGGACGGCTCTCCTGCAGGGCCCTCTGCCGTTGGCGGTGGCGTGGGCGACGGCGGCGCCGCGGCCACCGACTTCACTGCCGCTGTGGTCGCCGCGAACGTGCGGGAGTGCCCGGCGCCGCTCTCCGCGCGCAGCAAAAGGCTCGAGCCGAGGGTCGCGGGCAGGGCCATGGCCACGACCATCCAGCCAAAATCACGGCCTTCCAGCACTGAAAGCCCGGTCGCGCGCCCGCGCCCCACGAACAACGCGAGCACCGCGGCCGCAATGGGCAATGCCGAAGACCAGCTCGCGCGCGCCGCGTCGCGCGCCGAGAGCCATGCGGTAGAGGACAGCGCGGCGTTCACGTCGGCGCGCTGCGACAGCACGGCTGCGCCCAAGCTGGCGGTAGCGAGCGCGACCATGCCGAGCGCGGTGCCGAGTAACACCGAGGTCGCGCGCGCGCGCACCACTGAAAATTCTTCGTTGGCGAGCACCGCCTCGAAGCTCGCCGCACCCAGGATCAAGGAGCCGATGCAAGCCGCGCCGATACCAGCCGCAAAGGTGGTCCCTGGATCGCGCCCGAGACCCAAGGGCAAGAGCGCAACCAGACCGAGCGCGCCGAACGCAGTGACCGCCACGACGCGACCGGTGAACCGGTAGCGCCCAGAGTCGCCGAGTAAGTAGCGGGTGCCGAGTGAGCCCAGCGCCGCTGAAAGACAGAAGGCACCGAGGCTGGCCCGACCGAGCGCGTAAGCCGGGGGCGCTTGCAGCGACACGCCGACCGTCGTGAGCGTGAGCAGGGCCGGCAGCATCAATTGCCGGCTCAGCGATGGACCGAACGCGGCTCCGATCAGCACGGCGAGCGCGCTGAGTCCCAGCAGTAACGCTTCAGCAACTCCGCAGACTTCGAAGTAAGCCCTGCCCGACGCCGCGGCCAGCAGCGCCGGAGCGGCCGCGATCAGCGCCAAATAGACGGCGCGCGCGAAGAGCATCGGGTTCACTGGCATCGCCTCGAAACGGCCTGCGCTGATGCGCAATAGTAGACCGCGAAGCCCTCCGCGGCGGCGATGGAAAATTCTGGCGCAATCGTGCCTCAGTGCAGCCGTCCAGCCGGTGTGCACGCACCGGAGGTCCGGCCTGCCCGAGGCGTGCGATTTTCCGACGCCTAAGCGCGCGAGGTCAGGCTCGCGCGGCCACTGAGGTCGATCGCCATGGTGACCGCCCGGCGCTCCGCATGCGGCTTGGACGGACGCGCGCGCAGCGCTGGCCCGCGCTCGCGCCACCAGGCGCGACCCTGGGCGAGGTCATAGCGACTCGCGTCGGCGCACGCGAGCAGCGCGTCGCGCAGCGCCTCGGCCGACTGCGGCCGCGCATCGGGAGACTTCGCCAAACAGGACATCAGCAGCGCTTCGAGATCGGCGGGGATCGCGCGCTCCACGCGCTGAGAGGGCGGCACCGGGATCTCGAGCAAGTGCTTGCTGCACATTTCGACGACGCTCGAGGCTTCGAACACGTGCTGCCCGCTGATCAAAAAATAGCCGACCGCACCGAGCGCATACAAATCGGCGCGCGCGTCCACGTTGTCCGGCGCTGCGATCGCCTCGGGCGCCAGGTACATCGGAGTACCGGTGATGGCATCGATCTGGGTCACTGCCGGTTCGCTCGGCGAGTTCTGCAAGGTCTTCACCAAACCGAAATCCACCACCTTGACCACATCGGGCTCGTCGACGCGCTCGGTGAGGATGATGTTCGCTGGTTTGATGTCGCGATGAATCAAGCCGAGCGCATGGGCTTCGGCGAGCGCGCTGCTCGCCTGCACCAGAATGCGAATGGCACGCGCCGCGGGCAGCGCCCCTTCGCTCTCCACCAGCCGCTCGAGGTCGAACCCGTCGAGGAACTCCATGACGTAGTAGAAGACGCCCTCGGCGCTACGCCCGTAATCGAAAATCGAAATAGTGTTCGGGTGGCTGAGACGGCTGGTGAGCTGAACCTCGCGTTCGAAACGCGCCAAGTCTTTCTCGCCCGCTCGCTCGGGCAAGAGCAGCTTGATCGCGGCTGGACGGCGCAGCATGGCGTGCGTGGCGCGGTAAACCACGCCCATGCCGCCTTCGCCGATCTTCTCCTCCAGAGTGTACTGCCCGAGGCGGTGGACCTCGCGAATGCGCTGACGCAGGCCGTAGAGCTGACGTGAATTGAGCGCGGCCGTAAACACCGAGACCAGGCACCAGAGCACCGAAAAGAGCAGGAAACGCTCGACCGTCTCCTGCCTTTGATCGGCCAAAAACGGCGCCTTGCGCACGAAGAAGAAGGCGACCGTGGGCGCGATGGAGAGCGCGCTCACCACCAGGGTGCGCAGGAAGGTGCTCGGCACCATCACCGAGCGGGCGATCAGCGTGTAGGTTCCCGCGAGCAGAATAGAGAACTCGATCGCCTCGGTCGCCGGGGCGCGCACACCGAGCAGCGCCCAGCCCGTGCAGAGTACGATGGTGAGCGCTGCATCCAACGCTTGCAGCACGGACACGCCGAGCGTGCGCCCGCGGCACACGCGCCAGACCACGAGCAGCAGCACCTGCTCGGTAAGGTGAACGATGCGGCCGACGTTCGAAATGCCCGCATAAGCGTGGCCACTGACGATGTCTCCGCCGACGCCCGCGACCAGCATCACGCCCGCGATCACGAAGGTCATTCGAGCGAAACGGGCGATGCGGTCCTGAAGGTCCCGAGTCTCCTCGACGCTGTTTTCGGGCACGCGGCTGAAGGAATCGCTCATCCGACCCGAGGACTAAGGGTTACAGCCGCGCGCGTTGAACTGCTGGTTGCCGGTGACGGTCGTAGAAGTCAGCGAGAGCTCGTCGGGACGGCGCTGAAAGCGGAAGGCATCCCGGCCGCCGCGAATCACCGACTCGCGCGCGTTGACCTCCACGTTGAACGGCGCGCACACGGCCACGGACTCGCTCTCGAGCGTGGCCGAACGCATCTGCAATTCCAGGTTCAGGCCAGCCTTGAGCGCGATCTGCTTGCCGTGAATACGCGCTTTCGGCCCCAGCGTGAGCTTCGGATTGACGTCGGTTTCGATGCCAATCTCCCCGCCGTCGATCAGCGCGTCCTCCATCTCGAGCTCGAGGTTGCTGGCCGTCTTCAGTGCGCTCTCTTTGGCCGACAAGCGAGCAGCGCGTGACAGCTTGATCGAGGCGTTCGGGCCGCTCATGTGCAGCGCGGTTTCCCCGCCCTCGAAGGCGCCGCCGCGCAGCTCGAGCTTGAGGTTCACTTCGCCGTCGAGCGCGGCGCGGCTGCCGGTCAGCGTGAGCTCCTTGCCCTCGAGCTCCAGGTTGTTCGACGCTCGAATGCCGTATTCCTTCCCGGAAATGCCGGACTTGGTCGCGCGCAGCTTGAAATTCGTGTCGGCTTTGATGCCGACTTCGCCACCCTCGACGCTGGAGTCTTCGAGCGACACCTGAGAGTTGATGCCGCCCTCCAGACCCGCCTCTTCGGCCTTCAGGTGGGTTTGCTTCTTGGCGTCGAGCTTGGAATTCATCTCGAGCTTCACTGCGGTCTGCTTACCTTCGAGCGTGCTGTTTTCGACCGTGACCTCGACCAAGTTCTTGGCCAAGACCACGATATCACCCTTCAGAGTACAATCTTTGATCTTGATCTTGCAGTTGATATCCCCCGTGATCAACGTGCCCGTACCCTCGAACTTGCGACCGACCAGCGAAACCTCCTGGTTCATGCCGCAGCTGATCGGAAAGTTTTCGTTCGAGCCGAGCGCGATGCCGGCGCCTTCGGCGAGGGCGACGCCCGCGCTGTGTACTCTCGCCGCGATCAGCACGCTCGAGGCGATGCCGGCCGCGACCAAGCCGCCCACCACGAGCAAGATCGGGACGAGCGGGCTCATCCCCGACGCTGCGCTGCGGGGCGCGTGCTTGGTCCAATCGAAGCGCACCAAGTGCCCGCAATACTGGCAGGCGATCTCGGAAGTCCCCACGGGGGGCGTCGCGACCGGCGCGCCGCAGTTCGTGCAGTTCTTGATCGGCTGAGCCATCGAACCCCGGATCTTTGCTCAATCCCGGCGCAAAGTACACCCCAGCGCGCGCCCGCTGAACTAGCAGGTCAGACAGCTGCAGGTAAGCGAGTTCGAGTCGGGTGAGCTGCAGACGAACGGGCTCATGCACGACGCCATGCAGCCGCAGGTCGGGTTCTTTTCGCAGCCGGGCGGGGTGGAAACGCAGTGATAGCTCGGCCGCTGCGTCTCGTTGATCACGCATTCGAGCCCGGCTTCTTCGCAGGGCTTACACGACGGCACATCCGCGCATTCGCCGACGTCGAGGCAGGGTCCCCAGCAACTGTCTTTGACACTCGGCAGCTTTCCAGGGTCGCAAGTCGGG
The DNA here is from genome assembly GCA_035549735.1 of Polyangiaceae bacterium. Lineage (GTDB taxonomy): Bacteria > Myxococcota_A > Polyangia > Polyangiales > Polyangiaceae > PMG-095. The sequence continues at coordinate 40,415 of DASZQI010000002.1, forward strand.
GTAAGCGCGTCGCAGGCGACCGCCGTGGGCGTGCAACTGCGGGCAATGACGCAGCGCCCGGCGACGCATGCCACTTCGCTGTCCGCCACGCCGGCTGCGGCGCAGGCGCTCTGCTTGCAAACCGACTTGCACACCGCGGTCGGTTCACCGGGGCCCGCCGCGAAACAATTGCAGCAATCACTCGCGATGTGGCAATCCGAACTCGATTTGCAGACGCCGCCAGCGCCGCTCACGCCGCCCGCGCTGATGCCACCGCTGCCTCCGGACACGGCGACGCCGCCCGTCGAAGGAACGCCGCCGGTAGCAGCGCCGCCCGCGCCTGCGCTCCCGCCTTTGCCGGCCGAGCCACCTTTGCCGGCCGAACCGCCTTTGCCAGCGGTACCGCCAACCACGACCACCCCGCCCTGCCCGACCGCGCCACCCAGAACCGTGACGCCGCCCTGACCGACCGAACCGCCTTTGCCACTCGCGCCGCCTTTGCCGATGGCGCCGCCAGTCTGCGGACTGCCGCCACCTTGCGCAGCGCTTCCGCCCTGGGTGCTCGCGCCGCCCATGGGACCGCCACCAGTCTGCGCGCTGCTGCCGCCGGCTGCGCTGCCACCGCTCGAGCTTTGGCCACCACGTGAACTCGCGCCTCCCGTACTCGGCGCGCCACCGCTGTCCGAGCCCGAAGCGGCTGAGCCACCGCTCGAGGCACCGCCGGCGTCGCTGCCGCCGCTCGAACCATCCGTGAAAGCAGAGCCGCCGCAAGCCGACACCAGACCGATCACGGCTGCGACGCTGACCAAGGGCGCTATCGGGTACCGCACGACTCCCGAGTGTAGCAGCTCCAGCCGTACCAGGGCTCCGCGCGCCTCGAACCGCCCGCGAGCTTGCGAGAAAACTGCGTGCGCAGGATGTGCGCCACCGCCTCGGACCGCGGTTACCGCTGCGTTCGTGCGCCGACCTCGGGGTAGACTCGCGAGCGAATGGACCCTGAGCTCAGGACGCGCATTGCCGGCCTCGTCTGCGTCGGGTTTCGCGGCACCACGGTGCCGCCGGAATTGCTCGAGCTGGTTACACGCGGAGTACGCAGCGTGATTCTGTTTTCGCGCAACGTGACCACCCCGGAAAGCGTGCTCGCGTTGACGAGCGCGATCAAACGGCTGACTGCGGAACCGCTGGCGATCGCAGTCGATCAAGAGGGTGGGGCCGTACAGCGGCTGCGCAGCGGCTTCACCGAACTGCCGGCCATGCGAGCGCTCGGCGCGAGCGGCGATCCGCTGCTCGCGAAGCGCGTGGGCACCGTGCTCGGTCGCGAGCTCCGCGCGGTGGGCATCGACTGGGACTTTGCGCCAGTGCTCGACGTCGACACCAACCCGAACAATCCGGTGATTGGCTCGCGTGCGATGAGCTCGGATCCCGACGTGGTCGCGCGACTCGGAACCGCGCTCGCTTCTGGGCTGGAAGACGCCGGAGTGGCGGCCTGCGGCAAGCACTTCCCCGGGCACGGCGACACCGAGCTCGACTCGCACCTCGCGCTACCGAAGCTCGACCACACGCTGGAACGCCTCGAGCGCGTGGAGCTAGTCCCCTTTCGAGCCGCAGCCGAGAGCGGCATGGCCTCGCTGATGACCGCGCACGTCGTGTTCTCGCCGATCGACTCGCGTTACCCGGCCACCCTGAGCGAACCGGTGTTGAATGGCATCCTGCGTCGGCACCTCGGCTATCGCGGCCTGGTGGTGAGCGACGACCTGGAGATGAAGGCCATCATCGAGCACTACGGAATCGACGAAGCCATCGTGCGCGGCCTGCTCGCCGGCGTCGACCTGTTCCTCGTGTGCCATTCGCCGGAACGCATGCATGCCGCGATCGAAGCGGTCATCCACGCGATCGAAACCGGAAGACTGCCGCTCGCCGTCGTGGAAGCGGCGCTGCGACGCCAACGAGAATTCCTGGCCCGCTGGGCCGCACCGCCCGCGGATCACGTGCCCCCAGGCGTACTGCGCTGCGACGCGCACCTGCAGGTCGCCGCCGAGCTTTCACGTTTCGCAGAGCTTGCGACAGCGAAAGACCCCACCGAGCGCTGACCGCCAGCTGCAGGAAATGCGCTCTCCCAACCGCTCGGAGGCGCGCCTTCGCGCCCGAGCCCCAATGCTGGATCAGTCTCCGTCAACCTTCGGGTTTCACTTCAAAAATGCATCAAAATCGACTCCCGGCCCGCCCCCAACGCGCCACCGAACTGTTGCCGATCGTACCCAACCCCCCATGCGATAGTGTCCGGCGGTGGTAGCCGAACCGCGTTTGCAGCGCATTCTCCGCTTCGGGCGGGCGCTGGTCGTGGGCAGCGGCGCGACACTCGCCGACTTCTCGGTTTTTACGACCTGCGTGCGCGGCATCGGCATGGCGCCCACCGCAGCGCGAGTGCCTGCGCTGATGGCTGGCGCCTGCTTCCAGTTCTTCGGCAACCGCGGTTACACGTTTCGCGCGCAAGCAGGCAGCTTGAGCCGCCAAGCCTGGCTGTTCCTGATCGCCGAAGGAATCACGCTAGGCCTGAATTTCAGCGTGTTTCGCTTCCTCGTGCGACGCATCACCAGCTTTCCACCCGAACTCGTGAGCTTCCTCGGAACCTTCGTGGTGTTCGTGTGCTTCGCCTATCCGACCCGGCGACTTTTGATCTTCCGGCTTCCGAGCAAACGTGATTCAGCGTCAGCGCCATGACCAATCCTCGCTTCGTTCGCTACGAACTGCGAACGACCGACGTGCGCGCCGCGCGCGCCTTCTATTCGGACCTGTTTGGCCCCGATGTCTGGGGAAGCCATGTCTCGGTCGGTCAGCTCCCTGAGCGCGCGGCCGCGCACGGCGCGCCTGCTCACTGGCTCGGACACCTTGCGGTTGCGGACAGCATGGTCACTGCCAGCCAGCTCGCCGCGCTTGGCGGCGCGCAGCTCGGCCCACTCGAACGAAACTCGGCCGGCCAAGCGCGCGTCGTCATGAAAGATCCGTTCGGCGCAGTACTCGCGCTCAACGAAGACGGCTCGCGCGCCGAAGGGTCACCCGTGGCGTGGCACATCCTCAACGTCACCGATCACGAACGAGCCCTCAGCGTCTACTCGAACTTGTTCGGCTGGTACCGCGGAGAGCCCGTGACCCCTGCGATCGATGGAGTCGCAGCGCGCCTGTTTTCCTTCAGCGACGCCGAGCCCAGCGCCGGGGCCATCGCGAACACCGCCCGGCTTCCAGGCGTTCACACGCACTGGATGCTGCACTTCGCAACCCCCGACATCGAGCGCTCCGCCGCACGCGTGCGCGCGCTCGGCGGCAAAGTCGTGGGCGTCGTGCAACTCCGCCCAGGCGATTACATCGCCGCTTGTGACGATGCCCAAGGCGCGGCGTTCGGCCTGTGGCAAAGCCGAAACGACTAGCACGCCAACCCAACGCTTCGCTGCCGCCCATTTTTGCCCTGCGGCGCACTGAACTGGTGCACGCGAGCTGCCCAGAGCTGCCCCGCAGCAGCCCCACGAACGGTCCAAAGCGCGAACAACGAGCGGAGCCACGCCGGGAACACCGAGCTCGCGCCGCTTGGTTTCGAGAGCCGCGCGGCCGGCGTTCCCAGCCGGAATTCGGGTTGGGGTCGCCTCGTAGCTGCTCGCGTGCGCCAGTGTGGGGTCGCATTGGGCAACCGAGTTCGGCAGCCGAACGCTGAACAGGCGCTCGGGGGCGCAGCGCGCGCCACTTGGTCCAATCCAAGTAGAGTCACCGGCGACCCCATTCCAGCCTCACTCCAGCCTCAGCGTTTGCTCGGCCGGTCTGGGTTGGCGCGGCTGCCGTGGTCGCCGAGGGCTGGCCCGATGGTGGGGATGGTTGTCGAGAGATTGCTCGGCTCGCCGGGCGTTAACTACGAAGCCGTCCGCCATGCGCCGCCGTGGCGCGCCGCGCATGAATCCGAGAAAAAGCGCGCGCAATGTTACGTTTTCCTCGTTCGCAGCGCGAAAAAAGGGGGATCAGCGCGTGTGACCAATTCGGAGTGGGATCGCGAAAAAAAAGAAGGCGCGCGTACGATTCGGAAACGTAGGCGGGCTTAGGGTCGGGCGTCGGGATCTCTCGCAGGAGGCTTTCACATGCCGAACGCAATGACGCCGGTCGCGGAGTTCATGAGTCGCTCGATCATTGGGGTGGAAGAGTCGACGCGGGTCGAAGCGGCGCTGTCGCTGGCCGCGCACAATGGCGTGCATCACTTTCCGGTGCTGCGGCAGGGGCAGCTGCTGGGGCTGGTGTGCACGTGTGAGCTCGATGAGGCGCCGCTGAATGGGGTGGTGGCCGACCGCATGCGCACGCGCCTGGTCACGGTCGCGCCGGATGCCACCGCGGAGCGCGCGGTGCAGTTGATGAAGGAGCACGGCGTCGGCACGGTGCTGGTGGTGGAGTCCGGGGCCGTCCGCGGCGTGGTGACGCGCGATGATCTGGTGCGCGCCTGCGGTGAAGACGAGACCTTTCAAGGCGAGTGTCGCTGTGCCGGTTGTGGTTCGCGTCAGCACCTGCGCGCAGCCGCGGGCGGCCAGGAGCTGTGCGCGGATTGTACGGATCGCGCGAGCGGTGAGGATTGGCTCGAGCTCGGCGTCGCGGGCTAGCCGCGTCGGCGGCGCGCAACGGCGGCCGCGGCGAACACCGCAATCAAAGCGAGCGGAAGTGGCGCGAATCTGCGCGGTGGCGGTCGCAGCGCGCAGCCAGAGTCGAGTGATTTCTCAGGCTTCACTGGGCAGTCTGGGCAAGCCCAGGCGGGCGCGTCGTAGTGACCCGCGTCTGCGGCGCTCAGCGCCACAGCGCGCAGCCAGTCGGCGTAGGCGTAGACATGGGCGTATATCGGCTCGAGACAGCCGTCTTTTCCCCGCGAAAGCACGCCAGTAACGCGGCCTTCGGCGTCGAGCGCGGGGCCGCCCGAGTCACCCGAGCAAGCGCCGCCGGGCCCGACCCATTCGTTGTCGTACACTTCGGGATCTTCGCAGCCCGCGCCGACGCACTCGACCGCGAGCCCGGCGAGGCTGCGACGAATGCCGCCTGGGCCGCGAGCTTGAGTGCCGTCAACGCCGTAGCCGAGCGCGGAGTAAGCCTCACCGGGCAGTAGCGGACTGTCGAGGCGTGGGGTGAGCGAGGGCAGCGAGAGCCCAGACTTGAGCTCCAGCAGCGCGACGTCACTGCCGCACAGGCTGCTGGCGCCCTCGGGCGTGCGGATGGCGCGAACGGCATGGTAGTCGGCCGGGTCGTTCGAGATGGTCGGCAGCGGAACCACGAACACCGCGCCGGCGCTGTCCGGCGACTCGAGCTGGGTCTGGTCGCAACGAACCGCGGTAGTGTCGTCCGCTGAAGAGGCGATGCAATGGCGCGCGGTGAGCACCAGGTTGGGTGCGAGCAAGCTGCCCGAGCATTGGCCGCCGGCAAAGTCGACCACGGCGACCACCGAGGTGGCGTCCGGAGCCAGCTCGCCGTCCAAAATTGGAGCCCTTTCGCTGGCCGCGGCCGAGTCGAGGCCGCCTTCTCCGCCGCAGGAAAGCAAGGCCAGAGCAGAGGCGATGACCAAGGCGCGCATGGCGCTACTCGAGCGCCGCGACTCGTAGCTTGTAGTGGCCGCCGTCGCTTTGGCCGGTGCTGCCATCGGGCTTCGAGTAATAGTCGAGGATCGCTAATTTATAGAGCGTGCCGTCACCGCCACGCACGACATAAGGCGCGGGCGCCGGGGTCAGCTTGTGCGTGGATTCGTCGTACAAGCTCCAGTCTCCGAAGGTGGTGAGCACCGATCCCGCGGCGTCGGTGAGCAGCGTGCACTCCGAGTCGAACCAAGTTTCAACCTGTAGGGTGATAGCGTTCGCGCTCGCCGCGCTGAGCTGGGCCCAACCTTGAGTGGCCAGCGCCGCGCCGCCGGCGCCAGGGCCGCTGTCACCCGAGTTCGAGCGCAGCACCGAGCGCTTCAGCGCCAAATCCCAGGCGGTCGAGCTCAGCGCTTGAAGATCGGTGAGGTCGACGCGCATGCCGGTGCGGAGCGACAGATAGACCCAGGGCTGAATGTCTTGGCCGCCGATGCCGCCGGTCGAGGCATCGACGTAGATCAGCTTTTCGCCGGCCGTGTCGCTGAGCAGGGTCACGGTCCCCGGCGTGACCTTGTCGACCAGAGTGATGGCTTGGCGCAGGGCCGCGCTACAACCGCTGCCGTTGCCGCCGGTATGCGTGCTGCCCGACGCGCCCGAGCTACCGCCCTTGGCGGTGGCTGCGCCGCCGGCACCCCCGGAACCTGCGTCGCCTTCGAGTGCCTCGGAGGCGCACGCGCCTAGCGCGAACGAAAGCGCGAGCGGGAAAGCGAGCAGCGTGCATTGCGTGGCGACGCGCCACCCGCGATGAACCGGCGATTGTTTCATGGCTTGGGCGGTGCGCGAGCGAACGCCGCGTCACCGCCAGCAAGACTAGCGCAACCAGGCCTAGAAGGGCGCCAAAAGCAGCGCGTCCGGGCGAGGCGGCAAGGCCCGCGCCGTGGGCCAAGCTACAGGAACTCGAGAGCTTTTCTGACCCGGTTGGGTTGGTGCCCGAGCCAGCCTCTGCCACGCCGAGGTGAAAGGGAGCATCGGTCTTTGCCACGCTTTGCCCGGCGACCACCACCAGCGCGCTGGTCTTTGCCTGCGCAGGCAACGGCAGCGCCGCGTCGAGTGCAGCGCGCCCGTCCGCAAGCGGCACGAGCAAGCCGGCCATGCGCGAAGGATCGGTGTCGAGGGTGAGGTCACGCGGCTCTGCGGTCTCGAGCGAATAATAGAAAGCGCTGAGCCCCGAACCCACTTCGTCCGCGCTGCTACCGGGTTCACTAGCGAGCGGAGTCAGCGCGACCAGGGGGTAGTCGGCCGCGTGCTGATAACCGAGGCCAGGCTGAGCGCGCACGCCGGTGGCCGCGTTGTAGGCGGCAAACCACAGAAACTCTTCACCGAGCGTCGTACCTTTCTGCTCGAGCAGCGTCGCGACGCTACTCAAAGTCGTGGTCGCACCGGCAGCGAGGCCATCGAACACCTGACGCACGAAGTCGACGCCGTGACGCTCGCTCAGGAACACGGGCCAAATGGCGGTCGCGTACAGATAGTCCGCTGCCACGCCGCTCGCCGGGACGTCGAGCGGGCGCCACGGTTGACTGAAAAACGAGGGCAGAAAGCGCTCGAGGTCGCGCAGCTCCGGATGTAGCTGCTTGGCGGCCCACTGCGCGGAGCCCTCGGCCCACCAGCGCTCGAGCTCAGCGTCATAAGCATTCTGAACCAGGTGGAACAGCTCATGCGGCACCACCGTGTTCATGGCCTCGGTCAGATCTGTGTAGCCGCTGCGCGCGAAGTCGTTTTCGACGATCACGAAGCCCGAGCAACGCGACACCGCGCCCGCGAGGCAATGGTCGGAGACCGCCTTGCCGTCTGCCGCGGAAAAATCGGCGAGGTAGATGTCGACCTTGGCGTCACCGCCGTTCGTGGCACAGGGTGAGTCGGCGTCCGAAAGGGGCGGGGCGAAGCCCAACTCTTGGAACTTGGACAAGGCGGCGTCGGCGGCGCGCGCGGCCGCAACGACCGCTGGGGGCGCAGCGCTGTCGGCAGACAGCGGCGCGTGGGACCCGGAGAGCGCGTACCAGATGCGGGCGGCGCCGCCGGGTGAGTCGAACGAGGTGACGTCCGCCGCGCCGTAGTTCACGCCGGCACCTCCCCCAGGATCGGTGGGGCGCGCAGATTCACAGGTTTGCGCCCACGCCACGCGCGCGGAAAACGTCGACCACAGAACGGCTGCGAACAGACCCGCCGTGGAACGCTGTGAAACGCCAAAAAGCCTCATAGAACTGCCTTCACACGCAGCGTGACCGTACCCGGAGAGGCCGCGCTGGCGCCCTGAAATCGCTCGAAGATCAAGAGGTAGTGCGAGATCCCATCGGCCCCGACTACGAGCCAAACGCCTGCCGCGGGCTCGGGCGGCATGGCCGACGGCACGAGCCAGCGGTCGCTGAATGCGGTCACCACGCGGTCGGTCTGAAACGCGGGCAGCGCGTTCGTTAGCTCGTCGCTGCTCAGGGCGTCGAAACGCGCGAGCTCCGCCTCCGGGGTCATGGCCCGCAAACTCTCGACCGACTCCGTGTCACTGCTTTCAGCGTCGAGATCGAGCGCGGCCACACCGCCCGGACCGCCCGCTCCGCCATTGACGCTGACCGCGTCGCGCCGGAAGCACAAGTGCCAATCGGTTCGCGCGAGCGCTTGCGCCGGGGTGAGCGAGAGCACTGTGCCAGTTCCGAGATCGACACAGCTCGACTCGGTGCTGGGGTTACTCGGATCGCCGGCAGCGCTTCCGTCGATTTCAGTGAGCTCCCGCGTTGGCAGGGCAGCCCCGTCGCTGAATTCGGCGAAGCGCAGCGAGTAGCGAGCGGAGGTGTCGCCGCTCCGCCCACCGTAGTAACCGAGCAGTTGCACTTTGAAGAGCCGCCCCGCAGCGTGCACGCCGTAGCGGTGAAAACGGCTCAAAATCAGGTGATTTTCGCTGTCGTAGGCGTACCAGCGCCGAAACGCGCCGCCCGCTTGGTCCGCGCTCAAAAACGGCACTGCCGGCGCGGTGTCGGAAAGAAAGGTGGGCAGGGACAAAAGGCCGAACGCAGCGCCGGCCCCACTGCTCGAGACGCCACCGTTGGTGAACACCTCGAGGCCGCGAAAGCCGAGATCCCAGCCAAACGCGGGACGCTCTTCGCCGACCACCGGCAGGACCGCGGGGGTGGCCAGCGCGACCAACGCTTCACCTGAGCTCGGCACCGGCACGGACAGCAGCGTGCCGCCGAGGCCACCGTCCTCATCGGTTTCGGCAGAGCTCAGCGGCTTGGAGCCACAAGCGGCGAGCCACAGCAGCGGCGCCGCAGTGAGCGCACGAAACCGCTCAACCTTCGACCAACCGCCCACTTTGGTAGTCCTCGAACGCTTGCTGCAGCTCCGCGTCGGTGTTCATGACGAACGGACCGCGGCGCGCCACCGGTTCGTACAACGGACGCCCTGAAATCAACAAGAAGCGGCCACCGCCTTCGCTGTTGGCGCCGACCACCGCGCCAGTTCCGAACACGGCCAGGGACCCGGCAGTGAGCGGATTTGCCTGATGCGCAAAGCGCACGCTGCCCGAGAGCACGTACGCGAACACGGTGTGCTCGCGCGCCACGTCGTGCTCGAAACGACCGCGCGCCGGCAGCGAAATATCGGCCAGCGTCGGGTCGACCGCGATCTCGCTGACCGGACCGCGCTGCTTTTCGATGGCCCCCGCAACCAGCCGGACCTGCGCGCCCTGCGCGGAGAACTCGGGGATTCGTTGGGGCTGCACGTCTTGATAGCGCGGCCGCACGAACTTATCGCGCCGCGGTAGGTTCACCCATAGCTGTAGGCCCCACAGCGAGCTCTCCTCGGCGCTCGGCATTTCCGAATGCACGATGCCGCGGCCCGCGGTCATCCACTGCGCGCTGCCCCCGCCCAGGCGCCCGTGATTGCCGACGCTGTCACGGTGCTGCATGGCGCCCTCGATCATGTACGTGACCGTCTCGAAGCCACGGTGCGGATGACTTGGAAAGCCCTTCAGGTATTCCGCGGGTGTCTGCGAATGAATCTCGTCCAGCAGCAGAAACGGATCGAGCAACGGCAGGGCCTGCGAACCAATGCTGCGGCGCAAACGCACGCCCGCGCCGTCGACCGAAAACTCGCCGACCAGCACCGAGCTCACCGCGCGCACCTCGCTCACCGCCGGCTTCGGTTGCTCCGCCGCGCGACACCCCAGCGCTCCCAGCGCCACCGCCGGCACCCCCCGCGCGCCAGCCGCTAACAACTCTCGCCGAGAAATTCGAACCGACACCCCCCAACGATACCCCGACCCTCCATTCCAAGCGACCTGTCCGCGCTCCCCCTACCTTTCCCGCTGCCGCTCCCGACTCCCACTGCAGCCACTTGCCCCCCGCCGGCTCCCCATTACCCTCCCCCTCGCCCATGCCCATACGCCTCGTCTGCTTCGATCTCGGCGGCGTCCTCGTAAAAATCTGCCGTTCCTGGTCCGACGGTTGCCGCGCCGCGGGCCTCGACGTGCGCGGTAACTCCGCGGGCGATCGCGCCGGAGCCCTCCGGCGCGATCTGAATCACCGACTCGGTCTCGGTGAGCTGTCCGAAGACGAATGGGCCGAGCAGCTCTCGGAAGCGCTCGGGCGCTTGTACAGCGCCTCGGAGATCAAACGCATTCATCGCGCCTGGTCCCAAACGGAGTACCCCGGCGCGCTCGCGCTGATCGACGCGCTGAACGAACGTGGGCTCGATACCGGCTGTCTCTCGAACACCAACCATGCGCACTGGACGCGGCTCGTGCACCATGACGGCAGTGCGCCGCTCTCGGGTGAGCCCGAGTATCCCGCGGTGCACCGCTTGCGGCACCGCCACGCTTCGCATCTCTTGCGGCTGGCGAAGCCCGACCCGGCCATTTACCGCGCGTTCGAGCGCGCCACTGCGCGCGCTCCCGAAGAAATTCTGTTCTTCGACGACCTTCCGGAGAACGTCGCGGCCGCGCGCGCGCTCGGCTGGCAAGCGGTGCGCGTGAACCCGCACGCGGACACCGTTGGCCAGATCCGCGAGCGGCTGCGTTCTTTCGACGTCGTGCTGTAGCGAGAACAACCCGAGCGGCCGTTACTGCGGCGGCGGGTAACTCGGCGGCTTGGGGTTGTCCGCTTCGTGACGCTTGACGTCGATGTCGCTCAGCAAGAGCGGCGGCGCGACCACCGAAGTGCCGGTAAATTGGTCCAGATTCAGCGCTTGGGCCGCGTCGCCCACGGCCAGAATGTCCTTCAAAGCGCGCAGCTCGAGGGGCTCGAGGGTCAGACCGCGGACCGGCTGCTCCTTCTTGCCGACGAGCAGATAGGCCTCGGCGGCGACCGCGCCGTGCTCGACCGAGATCGCCTCGTCCATCAGCGGCGAAGCCGCGCCGCGCGACGCGAACGAGTGGCGCGGCGCGAGCCGGCGCACGACGTAGATTTTGGTCGCCGGACCCCGCTTCTTGGCTTCTTGCGCCGCTCGTTCGAGCAGACGCGCGCGGCTGAGCGGTTGCTTACCTTGCACGATCAGCGTGCCGATACTGGGCCCGCGCCCGAGCCGATAATGACCATTGGACGCTCGAATCTCTTTGCGCGGCGCGCGGGACATGAGCAGCGTCTTCAGCACACCGCGTTCGATCAACGACACGCGGCGCGCCGGCACGCCTTCGTCATCCGCAGCGTAGTTGCCCCAAAGTGCGATTCCGCCGGGCCCGAGCGGCAACGTGGGGTCATCGAGGACGTCGAGCAGCGGCGAGACCACTTCGAGACCGAGCCGCGAGCCGAGGGTGCGATCGGTGTCGGCTGCGACGTAGCGCAGTGGCGGCGCACCGGACAAGCGCTGCGCGAGCAGCGAGCGAACGAGCTGGGCCGCCGCGCGCCCTTCGAACAGCACGACCGCGCTGCCGCTCTCCGCCAGCGGCGCGGCGCGAAAGGTCGCGAGTCGCTGCACCAGCGCGCGCACCTCGGTTTCCATCGCTTCGGGCGACGGCAGAGCGCTGCCATCGCCCGCGGTGAAATCGACGCCATCGCGAAGCTGCATACCGTCTTCCGCTTGAGCCATGGCGTACGCGCTCACGCGGACTCGGACGTGGCCTTCGTCGGCCCAAGTTTGCTCGCTGGTGAGCAGACGCCGGCGCACCGCCACGCTTTGTGCCATGGCACCGGAGTCGATCAGCCCGGGCTTCTCGACCAGCACGCGCGACAGGCGTTCTGCCAAGGCCTTCAAGCTTTGCGCGCTGCTCACGCGATCGAACGGCTTCTGAGGCACCACGGTCTCGTGGCGCGGTTCAGCAGCGAAATCAGGGTAGGAATCGCTGCGCTCCTTGACCCGCGAGGACAGAGCGGTCTTCTTGCCCGCGAGAGACTCGAGCGCGGACTTGTACTCGTCGTCACTGCTGAGCCAGAGCTCCCGCCGTAGCGCGGCGTAGTCGTCGTCGAGCGGCGACATGCCGTTGCCCATGCCACGGCGCGCCATCTGCCACGAGTTCGAGCTGTCGAGCTCGGGAGTGCCGACGCGGATGTTGACGCCCAGCGCTCGCGAGGGCGACTGAGACTCGAGCGTTACCGCGCCGTGCGTCGCGAGGGCCAGGTAGAAGTCCGAATCGAGCGCGGTGTACGCGGCGAAATGCGTGCGTGCCTCGCCCGGCAGCGCAAGCTTTTGCACGGTGCGCTCGAGCTCGTCCGCGAGCGCGCGACGGAGCGTGGCGTCGTCGGTCTGCATTTGCGCATTGGCGAGCCCCGCCGAGCACAGTAGCGACAGCGCGAGGCCGCTCAGCAGCCGCTTCACGGGGCACCTCCCGGGGCGTTCGGCGGAGCCGCTAAAATGGGCGGTTTATCGTGCTCTTTTTCGCGCAATGCGACCTCGATTTGCTGCACCAAGAGGCTCGGACTGATAGCCGAAACCGGAACCCAACCGGACTCTGCCCCGCAGCTGCCGTTGAACACTGCGTACTGGTCGTCAGCCGCCAAGACCTTGGTCAACGACACCAACGGCGTACCCACTATGTCGACTCCGCGGGTCAGCTCGTCGGGCCGGCCATCGGCGTAAACGCGGTACACCATCACCGGCAACAGCTTGTAGCCCTGCGTCGACTCACGCTCCGTTTGTGTGTAGCCGCCCTCGATTTCGGAAAACATCAGGCCATAGGGCTTGTTCTGGCGCTTGACCTCGGCGATCAGCAGCTCACGCAGGCGCTGGGTGGGCACCACTTCGCTCGGCTGCACCACGAGGTTTGCCTGGCGCGCGGTGGCCGCTCCGCTCAGCCGCCGCCCGTGGCCGTTGGAGCGTAAAATGCCGCGCACGGGCACCCGGCTCATCAAAAAACCTTTGAGCACCCCCGCCTCCACCAATGAAGCGCGCTGCGCGGGGACCCCTTCGTCGTCGAAACGGTAGAAGCCGCTGAGCTCGGTCTTGCCGAGCGAACGAAAGCGCGGATCGTCGTAGACCGAAAGAAAGGGCGGCATCACGCGCTCGCCCAGCTTCTTCGCGAAGGTCTGCCCTTCGTCTTCGAACTTCTGGCGTTCGCCCTCGATGCGGTGCCCGAAGGTTTCGTGAAAGAACACGCCCGCAGAGCGGCCGCTCAAGATCGCCGGGCCCACGAACGGCTCGGCCAGCTTTGCGCGCTGCAAAGCGCCGAGGTCCGCCGCGATGCGATCCGCCACCTCGTCGAGAGCAGCCTGGCTCGGCAGTCCGGCCGCGCTCGAGGCCAAAAAATCCTCGCTGCGCGAGAGATCCATGCCATCTTCGGCGCGCGTCGACGCGCTGACGCTGAGTCGGTAAATGCGCTCGCCGGTTTGAATTTTCGTGCCTTCGGAGGTCGCGAGCCAGCGCGTCCTCGAGAACGCTTCGACGCTTGCCTGACCGCGATGGATGCCCGGCCGATCGCGCAGACGCGCCGAGAGCGCTCGCAAACGCGCTTGCCAATCGCTCTCACTGACCTCGAGCGGAGGGGCGACCGGCCCGACATGCTGTATCGGCGCTTCTCTCGAGAAGTCTCCCGAGCGATCCTCGATGTCGACCTTGACTCGGCCGCTCGCCTTCACCGACAGAAAGCGCTCGCTCGCCGCGCGATACACCTTGTCGATCTCTTGCCAGGAGATGTGTCGCAGCGCATCGTCTGCGTCCGGTCGGTCGGGGGGCACCACCGAAGAGGAGCCAAGTCCTCCCTCGCCTTCGTCGTCTTCGATCGGATGCGTGGAGTCGAGCTCGTACTTGCCGATGCGCACGTCGGTCATCATCGCGCGCAGACGCATGCGGTTGCTGCCGGTGATCCCGCCGTTCGAAGCCAAAACTCGGACCAAATCCAGGTCGGACACCTCTTGGCCGATGAAATACGGCGCAAGCTCGGCCGGCGCGGCGAGCGCTTTCATCGCCCGCTCGATCTCGCCCGTGACCACGCTCATGCCTCGTGGCAACGGCTGTTGCGGCTCCGAGCTCGGATCCAGACTGGAAAACTCGGGCGCCGCAGCTGGCACGACCGGAGCGGTTTTCAGCGGAGCCTGGCTGGGCGGGGCGCTGCGACCGCAACCGACCCCGACCAATGCGAACAGGAGCGCCGCCGCCCCCACTCGCCCCGCTGCAAAATCGAAATTTGACCCCATGGGTGTTAGCGCCACCAGTAACACACTCCCGCCAGCCCGGGAAAGACGGCAGCCCGGGCTTCGAGGCGGCGCGCGTTAGCGGCGCTCGGGCACTGCGCCGGCCATGAAAGCCTTGAACGACTCGGCGTACTCGGGATGCCAACGCGACAGCGCCGGTCGGTTCTCGACGATGTCACCCGCCGCCCACTGAATGCGCTTCTCGTCGGTGGCGCGCGTGACCTCGTTGTCCGGGCAGAGCAGGTAAAAATCGCGCTTCGCGAGCCCTTCGAGCAGCACGTCGATGACCTGGTCCGCCGTCCACGCCCCAGCCGGTTTTTCGCTCTCACTGCGCCCGCCTGCGGTCATGGCAGTGAAGGTGAAACCAGGGATCAACAGATGCGCACTGATGCGCTCGCCCGCGATCTGCCGGAGCTCGTGCGCGAGTTGCTCGGTCAGCACTTTCACGCCCGCCTTCGACACGTTGTAAGCCGCGTTTCCGGGCGGCGTGGTGATGCCCTGTTTGGAGCCGGTGTTCACGATGGCCGCCGGCCGCCCGTGCGCGAGCATGCGCGGCACGAACGCCTCCAGACCGTAGAGCACACCGAAAAAATTCACGTCCATCAGCCGGCGCCACTGCTCGACCTTCTCCCACGGCCCAGCGCCCTCGCCGATCGCGGCGTTGTTCATCAGCACGGCCACGTCGTCGAACGCGTGAAAGGCAGTGTCGCAGAGCCGAACCACCTGCTCGCGCTCGGCCACGTCTACGCGCACGCTGCGCAGATCGGACAGACCCTCGGCCAAGAGCGGCTCGAGCACCCGTGCAGCGTCGGCGAGACGTTCCTCACTGACGTCCGCGATGCAAAGGCGCATACCGAACGCCGCGAAACGTTTGGCGGCGGCCAAGCCGATGCCGCTGGCCGCGCCGGTAACCACGGCTACGCGACGCGCAGCGAGAGCGGGATGTGAGGAAATCATGACGGCCGCTTATACCACCCTTGGCGCCCCTACTACACCCGCGCGCTGCTAAACTGGCGCTCATGCGCGCCCCAGCCACTGATCGCGGTTCGAAACGTGACAGACCGCACGAACGCCTCAACTCGCAGAGACGCGGAATCCGTCGCCTACACCGCAGTCCCTACGTGGTGATAGCCGGCCGCTGAGGTTCTTGCTGCATGACTCGACTCGAAGTGCTCGAAGCCGACATCACGCGCATTGCGACCGATGTGATCGTCAACGCCGCCAATGAGTCGTTGCTCGGCGGCGGCGGTGTCGACGGCGCGATTCACCGCGCAGCTGGGCCAGAGCTCTTGCTCGCGTGCCGCGCGCTGCCCGAGCTACGCCGCGGCGTTCGCTGCCCGACGGGTGAGGCACGCATTACGCCCGCATTCCGGCTGAACGCGAAGTTCGTGGTGCACACGGTGGGCCCGGTTTGGCAAGGCGGCGACCGCGATGAAGTCGAACTTCTGTCGTGCTGCTATCGCCGCTCGCTCGCACTCGCGCTCGAACGAGCAGCGCGCTCGATCGCGTTTCCCGCGATTAGCACCGGCGTGTTCGGCTTTCCTCGGCTCGAAGCGAGCGCGATTGCGGTCCGCGAGTGCTCGGCCTTCTTGGTACAAAACCTCCACTTCGAGCGCATCACCCTGGTCGCCTTCAGCGCGAGCGATGCGGAGATTCTGCGGCGGGCAGCGCTCTCCGCGGGGCCCGAGTGACGACGAGCGCCCCGCGCTGCATAGTGCGCCCTGCGCACAGCGACGACGCAGCCGCAGCCGTCGCCGTACTACGCGCATCGATCACCGCCTGCACGCGCGATCACCAAGACGACCCGAGCACCCTCGCGCGCTGGCTCGAGAACAAGACGGTCGATACTTTCAGAAGCTGGCTCGAAAGCGCCCACAATCTGATCCTGGTCGCCGAAGACCATGGCGTACTCACTGGTGTCGGTCTGCTAGCGAACGACGGCTACATTCGCTTGTGTTACGTCGAGCCCTCCCGCCAGGGCCGCGGAGTGGGGCGAGCGCTGCTGGAGGCGCTCGAAGCACACGCGCAGCAGCGTGGCTTCGAGTGCATTCAACTACTGAGCTCGTACGGTGCGCGCTCCTTTTACGAACGCGCCGGCTACGAGACGAGCGGAGAGCCGACGCCCGCGTTTGGCGTGCTCAGAACCTTTCCCTATCGCAAACGGCTTCGATAGCGGGGCCGGACAGCGAAAGCCGATGTTGAGTTTGTTTGGGGGATACAAAGGGACGTGCGCGCTGCTCGTGGACCCTGGCTCTGGGCAACCCGCGCCGGCGCGGTTTCTCCCAGCAGCCGCGCCTCCCCGGCGCAGGGACGTTGACCGCTCGTAGATTGGACTAGTGACCAGGGACCAGCCCCCGAAGATTTGCCTCCCGAGGTCCCATTTTTGGTATGTGTTGCGCGAGGGCGGGTAACCGAAGGACCGCGCTCTCTCTCGCATGTCCAAAGAATCCGAACACGCGCCCCCGGTGGACGAGTCGAAGGCACGAGCACCGAACAATGCCCAGCATTGGTTGTTGGCCGCTTCGATAGCGAGCCCGCTATTAGCGGTGGCAATCGGCCTCGGACTGCTGGTTTGGATCGAGGAGATTTCCTACGCCACAGCCGTCCGGTACGGAACGCTATTCGTGCTCGTCGCGGTGAGCGCGACGCTGCTGATTCAGGTATGGGCAGAGTCGAAACTCCAAGCCTGCCAGACCGAGAAGGTCGACTGTTACTATTGCGGCGGCTCGGCCTCCATCATCTGCAAGGATTGCAAGCTCGTTCAATGGCGAACGATTCGGGGCAAGCATGAGCCTTGGACGGTGTTGGCCGCGTTCGTGGCCGCGTACCGTTGGCAAATCGTCGCCTCGTTCCTGCCGTTCTCGCTCGCGGCAGCCGTCTCGATTGGTTTCAAGGTCAACGAACGCGAAGCCGCAAAGCGCGAGTCGAGGCTTGCAAGTGCCTATCGAGTTTCGGAAGCCGGCTCGGGCTTCCGCGGCGCGTTGCTGGTCGCTGAGGCGACTTGCCGAAACCCGCGCGCGGCGGAGTGCGCGAAGCTGCTCGACGCGATGCGAGAAAACTATTTTCGCTACTCTTGGGAGGCGCCCTCTGTGATCTGGCAAATGCGGGCGATTTGCGACGCGCTGACCACCAAAGACGATTCGAGTACGAGCGAAATGTGCGCACTGGTGCAGCGAGGCGTAACCGCCCCCTACCGTCCCGGCCTCCCGAATACCGGCGCGCGGCTCGTCTATGAACAAATGATGGATGATCTCAACGACGACTTTCGCGCCTACATGAACCTGGTGGCCAAGTGCGCCGAAAGCGACGCCGCTTGCGTCGGCGAGCGTCGCCAATGCGCGCAGCGACTCTACGAGAACGCCCGCATCGTCCAATGCATGATCGCGGAAGTCGTCCATCACGTCGCCTTCTACGGCGAGGCCAAACCATTCCGGACCTTCGAGTCCTGCGGGCGCAGAAAATGGACCGAGTCGGGCGCGAGAATTCGGCGAGAACTGGGTTGGGGAGAGTGGCCGATGCCGACCGCGGTCCCTTCCGTGCCGAATCTTCCGCCCACCGCTCCGTCTTCGGCGAGTCCATCTGCAACGGCGCCGTCCGGGCCAGTGCCGTCCGCAACCGCTCCCTCTGCGACAGCACCGTTCGGGGCAGTGCCGTCCGCGACCGCTCCGTCTGTAACATCGCCGTTCTGAGCAGCTCCGTCCGCGACCGCTCCGTCCGTAACATCACCGTTCTGAGCAGCTCCGTCCGCCACTCTCCGTCCATGACGTGGCCCTTCGCGACAGCGCAGTCCGCAACACCGCCGTCGTCCGCAGCGCATTGAACTGCTGCTGCGACGGCGAGGCGCGGCTGCTGCGACGGGGAGAGGGGGCTGTGGGACCTTGGGCCGTGTGCGCCGGGGAGCGCGCCCTTTTCCGCGGGCGCCCCAAAAAAAAGCGTAGAAGGCAGGGGCGGTCGCTTTTTTGAAGAATCGAAACGGGCAGCTGCCACTGAACACTACGTAGTTTGGTTGAACCGGGTGTCGCGGCCTTCCGAGATGGGAAGGGTCGCGTGTTTTTGATGTAGGCCACCGTGTGCGGCTCGCCCCGCATGCGGCGAGTATGGCGGAGTTTCGCCTGCGCCACCGCGCGCGCACCTGGGTCAGGGTGTGTGCGCGCGGTGGCGCAGCGAGTTTCGTGTGCGCGGAGGACTGGCCCTGGCGAGAGACAACCGTTTTGGAGGACTCTCCATGATCGATCGCAGAGAAGCGCTGGTTTCCGGCCTGGTCGCCGCGTGCTTAACGCTCGCGACGGGTTGTGCGAATTCCATTTCAGACAACCCGGCCACCGGGGGCCAAAACGGCGCCGGAATGGGCGCTACCAATCCTGGTGGCGCCTCCGCGACCGGGGGCAGCACGAATGGAGGCGCGACGAACGGCGGCGCGACCACCAGCGGCGGCTCGTCGAACGCCGGCGCGTCTGCGACCGGGGGCAGCGGCGCCAACGCGGGCACGAGCTCGACGACCGGCGGGAGCCCGGGCGGGGCATCGGCGTGCACGGGCACCGACGCGGTCGCTCCGAAGCGCTTGGTTCGACTCACGTTCAACCAAGTCGCCAATTCGATTCGTACCTGGTTCGGCAATGCGCTCGCCGATCAGATCTCCAGCACGTACGAAATTGGCGACCCCACGAGCCGCACCTTCCCTCCACTCGCCAGCCCGCGCGAAGGCTCGGTGGTCACCGACGCGACTTGGGCGAAGCTCGACTTGATCAGTCAGGCGGTCGGAAAGTACGTGTTCGACAACTTCAGCACGGTGACCAGTTGCGGCGCGAGCCCGACCGACGCTTGCGCGCAAATGTACCTGCAAACCCTGGGCACCAAGGTGTTCCGGCGTCCGCTGGCCAGCGCCGAGGTCACGCGCATCAATAGCCTTTATTCGGCGATGAAGAGCGTCGGCGGCACGGTCAACGAGGGGGTTCAGCACGGCGTGTACGCGCTGTTGCAGTCGCCGGAGTTCTTGTACCGGCAGGAGTTTGGCACGAACGCGACTCAGGAAGGGCCGCTCACTGCGTACGAGCTGGCCAGCCAGCTCTCGTACTTCTTGACCGATGGTCCGCCGGATCAAGCGCTGCTCGACGCGGCCGCGCAAAACAAGCTGTCGACCAAAGAAGAGCTGTCGGCACAAGCGACGCGCCTGCTCGCCACCGACGCAGCGAAGAAGAACCTGCAGTCGGCCATGTTCGCCTATTTCTCGCTGCCCGGCCTGGACACGGTGGTGATCGATCCGACGAAGACCACGTTCCAGTTTACGGACGGGGTGCGCAACGCGATGTACAACGAGGCTACGCTGTTCATCAACAACACGCTGTGGAACGGCAAGGTCGTCGACCTGATGACGTCGCGGAAGTCGAGCATCAACCCGAACCTGGCTCAACTCTACGGGGTGACTTTTCCAACCACCAATGTCGGCACCGACGGCTTCGCGACCGTGACCCTGCCGGAAAATCGCGCGGGCCTGCTCACGATGGCCGGCTTTCTCACTGCGCGCGCGCGCACCGACAATCAATCGGTCGTCGGGCGCGGCTTGCTCGTGAACGCCTCCATCGTGTGCGCCGAAAACCCCGAATTTCCAGCGGGGTTAGCGGACATGATCAACTCCATCAACCAGATGCAAGCGGCCGCCAACCTGAGTGAACGCGAGAAGGCCAACTACCGCGCGACCAACGGTCCGTGTTCGGGCTGCCACCCGAAGTTCGACCCATTCGGCCTCACTCTCGAGAACTACGACGTCATCGGCAAGTACCAAACCGAGGACGCTTCCAAACGGCCGATCGACCCCGCGGTGACGCTGCCCGAGGCAGCGGGCGGTTTGATGGTGAAGAACGCGGTCGACATGGCGCAGAAGCTGGCCGCGAGCGGCGCCTTCGAGACCTGCATGGCCAAGAACTTGATCGCGTATGCGCTGGCCGAAGGGGCGCAAGTCACGCCGCAGAGTTGTTCCACGCGAGCGGTCGCCACGGCTTACGCCGGTGGCGACAAGACGTTCAGCTCGCTCGTCATGAACGTCGCATCGTCCAAGGTCTTTTCGGTCCGCGCCGCGGGAGGTACTCAATGAGATCGTATCGGTTTGCTCGACGTTCGTTCATGACCGGTGTGGGGGCCGCGTTCGGGCTACAAATCTTGCTGCGCAATCTGGAGTCGATGGCCCAGGGCGCGAAGTCGCCGCCTCGCTTCTTGATCATGCATTGGCCGGTGGGCACGCTGCGCGCTCGCTACTTGCCCACGGGCGGCAACGGCACGAACTACACGATTTCGCCGATTTTGCAGCCGTTCGAGACCGCAGGCCTGCGGAATGACATGATCATTCTATACGGCTTCAACGACGGTGAGAACCCGGGCGGCGGCGGCGGACACGAGGCAGGAACGCCGATGACCACCACCGGCGCCAACTGCCCCGGCACACGTCGCAATGGTGGCGAAGCCGATGATGCTTGCGCCGGTGGGCCGTCGTTCGATCAGATCTTCTTGAAGAACGTGCCCGACCTGCAGCGTCCGGGTGTCGGCTACGCGAACTCGATCTGCGATGCGCGCGTCGATTCGCTCGAAACCTCCACGCAGTGCTTGTCGTACTCCTACACCACGCGTTCGGTCACGGCGAATTCGGGTAGCAACATCACCGAAGCCGTGCCGCTACTGCCGGAGCTCAGTCCGGCCCAACAATACATGAAGCTATTTTCTGGCTTCATGCCAGGCGGCTCGAACCCCGGCAACATGAATACGTTGGCGAAAGCGCTGCGGATGCGGAAGAGCGTGCTCGACTACGCGATGGGCGAGCTCGCCGAAATCAAGAAGCTTGCGCCGGGCGCGGAAGCCCCGAAGATCGATCTGCACACGGAGGCCATCCGTAAGGTCGAGATGCAGCTCTCGGACCAGATCATCAAAGCGGAGAGCGGAACCGGCGGAGGAGGCGGCGCGGGCGGCGCGACGAGCACCAGCTGTACGCTCCCAAGCGCGCCGGACGCCAGCCTGAAAGGCAAGACCGGTTCGCGCAACGACTATGGAAACCCAGCCACGACGACCGCGGACGACGCGCAGCACGAGCAAATCGGAAAGGTGCACGCCTCGATTCTGCGCGCGGCTTTCGTTTGCGACATCCTGCGCGTCGGGACGTTTCAGTGGTCGCCGGGCACGAACCACGTTTCATTCAAGGGTCTGTATCCCGGCGAGCCCAACACGATCTACATGCACCACCCGCTGAGTCACAAACCTCAGCTTCAAGATCCGCGCATCACCAACGGCTCTCCGCCGACCACCAGCCCCGATCAGGAACTCTACGGTTTTTTGCAGAACGTTCAGACCTGGTACAACCAGAAGACCGCGGACATTCTGAAGGAATTCAAGAACACCAAGGACGCCTTCGGAAACAGCCTGCTCGACTACACGATCATCCCCTTCGTGACCGAGGTCGCAGAAAGCGCGCACACGCGCGGGCCGAAGCCTGCGATGATCTTTGGCGGCAAGGCGCTCGGCATGCAGGGCGGCCAATTTCAAAACTTCAGCAGCAACCGCCCACAACAAGATTTGTTCGTGACCATCGCCCAGGCGTACTTCGGCAACACCACGCCACTCACGACCAACTTGAGCGCCGAAAAGTTCGTGAAGACCGGCGTTTCGGTGATCCCGGGACTCTGGACCAAGCCGGCCTAGTCGCTCGGCCTTCTCCGGGTTGCCCCGACCTACGAATCCGCTCTCATCAGCTCTCGAAATTCCGTCCTGAACACGCGACCAATCCGATCCTCGACCCAAGCGCTAGAGAAGTGCTCGGGATTGCTCTTGCCGCGAAGATCGAAGCGGTAGTCGCGTGAGTCATTCGGCCCGACACGCTCTCCCTCGCCGTCGATCGACATTGCCCCGCCGTGTTCCCTTTTCAGACACACCCGCTCGACGTGGAGTGCCTCACTGGAACCATTCGCGACCCTGATGGTCACCGCAACCGGCGTTGGATCATCGAGAGATGCGTAGTGAACTGTCGGGCGTAAGAAGATCCGCTCTCGAGGTTTCACGGTTTGCACAGCGGCCCAGACCGCGGCGCGTAGCTGCGCCTCCAAGGCTTTTCTCGGGGTTGCGCGGTCGCTTTCGCGTGCAGCGCTCCGGTATTGGAGCACTCGGCGACCTCGCATGTCGAACGGAAGTCGCTCCAATTCGCCAAAAGCCGTATTGGCTACGAGCACAACGCGCTCAGAACCGAGCGCATGCAGAGCAAACCCGACCTCGACCAAGACGTTGGGGTTGGGTGTTGCGCGCGGCCCGGAAGGCGTGGCTACTTCTCCAACAATCGATACATCCGCCACGAACACGTCAGCGTCTTGAATCTTCTGAAGGATCGTCGCCGCGATGTCCGGCGAGCCGGCGGCCCCACGCGTATCGCTGTCCAAAATCAGTTGGTGATCGTCCGGGCGATCTGGTTCCTCAGCCACGTACTGCTCGGTCTTCGAGGAGCACGCTTTTTCGAGCGCCGCCCTGATGAGGCCCCTGTTCGTCGAGTTAGGTAGGTCGCTCTGCCAAGAGTAGAATACAACCCGTGCGGACATTGGCCGAAGAGTATGACAGTATTCGCTCCCGGTCGCGACAGCCCTCGCAGAAGCGCAACGCTCATTCGATGCGCACTTGGAGGCCTACCCCGACGCCGAAATTGCGTGCACCGCGTTCGTGGTTGATCCCGGGAGCGAGTGCCATCGTCTTCAAATCCACGGCGCGGCCGAGCGAGTAGCCAAGGCCAAAGCCGAGCGAGATGTCCGTGCGATCGGCCGAGCCTTGGTGAGTGACGCGCACACCCGTCATCGGGCCGAGCCACAGCGCGGGCGAGCATTGAATCCACACGTCGAGCGGGGCGCTCACCGAAACCAGCGTGGGCTCGTAAAAAGCGACCGGGACGTACACGCCGGTGTCGAACCTCACCGAGTGACCGAGGTGAAACCAGACCGGCATTCCGAATTGCAGCGCGAGCTCCGAGCCGTCCTCGATCGGCAGCGCCGCCCGGCCTTCGAGCGCGAGCTCGACGACCGGACCATCGACGAGCTGACCCGTCATTCGGAATTCCGGGTTTGCGAGGTCATCGTGGTTGGTGCCGAAGGTCTGGCGATCGAACAGGCGACCGTACTCGTCGCCTCGAGTGTCGCGACCTTCGGCTCCGAAGCGAAACCCTTCGCGCACGCCGAGCTCGAGATGGCGGGTCACTGCGACGGCCATCTCGACGTTCAGCCCGACGCCAGTGGGAGGATCCGGCGCGTCGTGGTGCCCCACACCTAAGCCGAAATCGAAGGCCCAATCGTGCCGCGGGAGAGTAATGGAACGCGCCACCCAACGCGGCGCCGCGAAGCTCTGACCCGCGACGAGCCAGCACGCGGACACCGAGAACGAGCAGAGGAGAACGCGCTGAGCCTTGAGGGACATGCCGGGAGAATGCCACGCGTTGGCGCGACGGTGGAACCGCGTCACCAGGCCTACATCGGAGCAGTTGGGGCACCGACAAATTGGCGCCTACGAAACCGTGACTTCGAGCTGAATACCCGCTGCCTGCAGGCGCTCGCGGTCTTCTTCCAGATCCGCGCGAGTGAGCGGCGTGCTCTCGAACCAGGCGCTCGGAAAGCGGAGGCGCACGGTGTTTTTGCTGGCTGCGAGCTCGAACGCGGGCAGTGGCTCGGTCGAGCGGCTTCGGTGCAAGCAACACGCGACGCGAAACAGCACGCTCGTGCGCAGGGCGAAGTCGCGCTGCTCCGCCGGGATCGCCGCCAGGCTTTCCAACGGCACTTTGCGACGGTGAGCGTGGATGATGAACGAGAGCAGTTGCTGTTCGTTCTTGGAAAAGCCGGGCATGTCGGCGTTCTCGGCCACGTAGGCGCCGTGTTTGTGATAGCCGGTGTGCGCGATGTCGAGGCCGAGCTCATGCAGGCGCGCGGCCCAACCCAAGTATTTCGCCGCTTCCCGACGATCGAGCGCCCAGCTGCTCCAGGTCTGCTCGAGGCACGCCATGGCCGTGGGTTCGACGCGAGCCGCCTGCTCGAGATCGACGCTAAAGCGTGCCGCGAGCGAGCGGATCGTGCGCTCGCGCACGTCCTCTTGGCGGATGCGGCCGAGCAAATCGTAGAGCAGCCCTTCGCGCAGCGCTCCGCTCGCCGGGCTCAGATTCTCGATACCCAGGCTCTTGAAGGCCGCCATCAGAATGGCAAGCCCGCCCGGAAGCACGGGGACCCGCTCGGGATCGAGCGCGGGAAGCTGCACCCGGCTCACGTGACCGGCGTCGCACAGCGCGGCGCGCAGCTTTTTCAAACCCTTACGGGTGACACCGCGCTCCCACCAACCGTTTTTCTCCAGCACCTCGGCGATGGCGAGCGCGGTCCCGGAGGAGCCGTAGGCGGCCTGCCAGGTGAGCGTTCGATAGCGTCGCGCGATCGATTGTAGTTCGAGCATGGCGGCGGTCTCTGCGCGCCGAAAGGCCTCGCGGTCGAGCGCGCCCTTCGGGAAGAAGCGGTTCGACCAGCTGACGCAGCCCATGAACAAGCTCTCGGTCGCGATCGGCTCGAAGCCCTCACCCAGAATGCACTCGGTGCTGCCGCCACCGATGTCGATCACCAGGCGATTGCCGGGATCGTTTGGCACGCTATGCGAAACGCCGAGATAGATGAGGCGCGCTTCCTCGCGGCCCGCGATGATCTCGATTGGGTGCCCGAGCGCTTGCCGAGCTTGCTCGAGGAATACGGCCGAATTCTTGGCTTGGCGCAGGGTGTTGGTGCCGGCGGCGCGCACGGTACCGAGCGGTAATTCGCGCACGCGCTCACCGAAGCGCCGGAGGCAGGTCAGCGCGCGCTCCATCGCCTCCGCCGACAGATTTCTGTCCGCGTCGAGCCCAGAGGCAAGCCGCACGCGCTCCCGCATGCGGTCCACGAGCACGAGCTGCTCGGGATCCACCCGCGCTACGATCATGTGAAAGCTGTTCGAGCCGAGGTCGACGCCAGCCACCGTGGAGGGGGGAATACTGGTCACGATCGGACTCTATACCGTTTCCCCGCTCGCGGAGTGAAACGCTGCCGTGCCCGGGCCGAACAGGGACGCGCTGCCGGTCCGCGGAACCTTCGGACGGCACAAAACTGGTGCATGCGAGCGCCAGTGGTGCAGCCCCAGGCCCAGCCCCTGTCCAGAACGCAGCCTACTTGCAGAGACCGGTGCTCGCGACTCTCTCGCCGGACTGGCAACCGCCGTCGTGGCAGGGTTGCTGCCCGGAAACGCCGCACGCTTCGCAGACGTACACCCCGTCGCCGTTTGGAGCATTGCAATCGGTGAACGGAGTGGTGCAGTGACCCAGGTAGTTGGGCCTTGGATCGGCGCAGCACGGCTGCCCCGGCCTGCCGCAACCGCCACACGATTGGTCGCTGCAAGTAGATCCGTTCTGACACATATCACCCGCCGGTATGCAGCGCAGCGAATCGAGGTTCTCGGAGCTTGGGCTGCAGCAAGCGCCGTCGCGACAAGCGTTGTGCGCGCAGCAGAGCTCGTTGGGGCCACCGCAGCGGACACACTCGGTCATTGTCGGACCCAACTGGCAAACCAAGTTGTCTTGCGCGCAACCCGGTCCGAGCTCGCTGCGTCCGCAGCAGACCTGTGCGAGCTGGCCGCACCCGGTACACTCGCCGAGCTTGCAGGTGCCGGCAGACTGGCCCGAGCCCGATCCCATGACTGCACATTCGGTGTTCTCAGGTATGCATTTCCGGTCGACGCAGCAGCCCTGGTCGCGACAAGCCTGCATGGTTGCGCAGCAAGGTTCGCTGGGTCCGCCACACTTCGCGCACTGCAAGATGCCGGCGAGATTGATGCGGCACTCCTGCCCCGCCGCGCAGCCTGGAAAAGCGCCGCCGCCTGCCGGTGGAGTGCAGTACGGCAGCGGGTCTGTGGAAATGTTGCCGGCATAGCCGCCACTGCCCACCGCGCCCGCGACTGGCGCTCCGCCGTTGCCAACGCCGCCCAGCGCATTGGCTCCAGCTGACACTGCTCCGCCTGACGGGGTTGCTCCGCCTGATGCGGTCGCTCCGCCCAGCGACGTTTCCCCGCCGGTCGCTTCGGCTCCGCCGCGGTTCCCGCCACTGCGCTCCTGCCGACCGCCACAGCCGAGCGTCAACGCCAAGCCAAGGACCAAGGGCCGCGCCAGAATCCGGACCCCACCGAGCAACGCCATCGACGGAACACATACCGCCGGACGCCTGGCCCGAAGAGGGTCGACTTGTGCAATCCACTTGCGCAATTCGGCTTCGTTGCACATGCCCGTGTCACGATCCAGCAAGGATTTGGCCCGCCGCGTTATGGCCCAGAGGCTGCATACGGTCGCGCCGGAGCAGCAATCTGAAATGAGCACAATTACCGGAATGGTCCTGGTCGAAGGCAAGACGTACCGCATCGTGCGGATAACGCCCGGCAAGTACGAAGCCGTCCGCCTCAGCGACGACCAACGAGTGGGCACGTTCTCCAGCGAGGCCCCGGCACGATTCGCGCCGGAAGCCTGCGACGAGCGCCTGTTGCGCGAGATCGCGCACGTGGCGCTCCGCCAGGCCAGAACCAGCTGGTCCGGGCGCATCGCTTGAGCAAAAACGTTCGCTCCGTTACCTCGACAAGCTGATTGACGAGCTCGCCAGGGGCAAGAAAATGGCGAGCATCCTACGGCAGTGAGCAACGCGATTCGGCGTTCGCCAGCCCTCGCAGCGCTAGGGCGACAGCGTCGCCGACAGGGCGTCCAGCGCGATCTCGTAGTAGCCGTGGCTGTCCCAGGTGAGCGCCTGCCCGTTTTGCTTGAGCGTGCCGCCGTCGACCTTCACGCGCAGGTAGCGGCCCGGCGGGAAATGGGCCGGGAGCTTCCAGGTAAAAGTCTTGTCACTGCCAGAGGTGGTCGAGGTGGCTTGAGCCACGGCCTTTTGACCCTGCCAGTAGGCGCCCACGTTGGCGATGCTGTCGATCCAGACGTCTCCGAGCGACTTGGCGTGCTGTACGCTCGCGATGAATTGATCGAACGGCACCGGCTGATAGGCGCCGTCATTGCCACCTTGAAAACCATGGATGCACATGGTTCGCCATTTGCCAGCGCTGCGCGCGTCATCGACTTGCTGGTTGAACGCGCTCGTGCTGGCGCCAGTGGGCGGGATATAGGTCGGTAGCGTGTAGGCGTCGGAGTTGTCGCTGGTGCCAGCGCCGATCAGGCCGTTGCCGACGCCGCGGTTGATGAGAAAGAGCGGCTTGGCGAGATTGGTGTACACGGGCGCGCCGTTCGGAGCGGCCATCGTGTAAGCATCGACGCCGTATTTTTGCTTGATGAAGTCGGTCGCGGCGGTGATGTCGTCGGTCGTGCCGTTGCTCGAGTGGCTCTTGGTGTGGTTGCCGATCTCGTGACCGTCCTTCACTGCGGTCGCCCAAATCGAGTTCGACGCGTCGGTCTTGCCGGTCCACATGTAGAACGTGAAGCGCACGCCGAGCGCGTTCATCTCGGCGTAATGCTGAATTTGCGTGGAGTTCGAGTCGTCGAACGAATACGAGACCGCGGCTTTGAACCCGGCCCAGTTGAGCACCGTGATGTTACCGGGCGTGCCACTCGGTTTGGGCACGTCGGAAGCACCGGGAGGCACGGGCAGCTTCGACGCGCCGCTCGAGGTCGTGCCTCCCGCGCTGGTGCCACCCGTCGCCGCGCCGCCGGCCCCGCCAGTCGACTTACCGCCGGAGCTGTTACCGCCGGTGCCGGCCTTGCCGCCGCCGATTCCGCCGGTCGTGGCGTTGCCACCGGTCGCGACGTTGCCCCCGGTCCCGCTGCCGCCCTGAGCGTTGCCGCCCGAGCTCCCTCCAGACGATGAGGTGCCCCCAGTTGCGGAAGAGATGCCGCCGGTGACGATTGGCCCAGTGCCGCCGGTGTTCAGGCCCCCCGAGCTCACGCCGCCGGTCGTGACGCCACCGGTCGCGGTGCCGCCTGTGGCAAGCCCACCGGTCGAGGTGCCCCCCGTGGTGCTGACACTGCCGCCGAGGCCATTCGCACCGCCGGTCGCCGTGGTATCGGATGTCGACGCGGGCGAGCAGGCAACGATCGAAAGAACGAACGGAAGACCGAGTTCGAGACGGCTTTTAAGACGCATTGGAGCCTTCAATTCTCACTGACTGGCGAACGACCAACGTGCACCAAGCTCTGCTGACACGTTCCATGGGTGCAAATCATCTCGGATCTCGAGCAGCCTTTTGCGAGCCTAAATTCCCGCTCGCGCAACAACCGATCATTCCGGCTCACGCGGAAGATTCCGCTCGAGCTTCCTTTGCTGGAACACCTGCGCCGAGCGACCATGCGGCGCTCGCCAGCGCTTGCAGCGCATGACCTACTGAGTGCTCTCGTTTGGCAATGCCACGCGTCTTAGCCGTTCTGCTTCGCGAGCCCTTGCTCCACTTCTTCGCGCTCGGCGCAGTGCTGTTTGCGTTGCATCGTGCGCTCGCCGGCGACGCGCGCACCATCGTGGTGACCCCGGGTGTCCGCGCCGATCTGAAGCGGCGCTTCAACGACCAGAATGGCCGCGCGCCGAGCTCCGCCGAATTGGCGCGAGCGCTTCGTGACTGGGAGCGGGACGAAGCATTGTACCGTGAGGCGCTGAGCGAGGGACTCGACCGCGATGACGCTACGGTGCGAACGGTGTTGGCAGACAAGGTCCGCGCGCGCGCAGCGCAACAAGCACCGAAGCGCAGCCCGTCGCAAGCCGAGCTCGAGGCTTGGCTAGAACGACATCGAGCGCTCTACGAGGCACCGACTCGCTACGAGTACGAGCTCGTGACCTTTGCCGAGACCCCGAACGGCGCACGAGACCTCGAGCAATACGAGAAAGCGCTCGCAGGCGGTCAGGACGCTCGTGTGCTCGGCCGGCCGATCGTCGGTGGCACGCTGGGCATGGACGAGCTGCGCGGCAAGTTCGGTGGCCGCTTCGCGGAGGAGCTCGCGGCGCCGCCGCTCGGTCGCTGGCGTCGCTTCGAGAGCCCCACGACACGCCTGCTCGTTCGCTTGGTGCGTGTGGAGGGTGGGCTCGCGAGCGTGGCCGAGCTGCGTGAACGGCTGGTCGCCGATTGGTCCCGCGCTCGTGAGCAGGAGGCCGTGGATCAAGCGGTCGAGCGCCTGGTCGCGCGCTACCGCATCGAGGAGCGACCGTGAAGACCTGGTCCTTTCGCGCGCTCGCCGCGGTGCTGCTCACGCTCGGCGCCATCTCCCTCGCCCCGAGCCGCGCGCGGGCGCACGAGCTCGACTCGGCCTCGCTTTCGCTTCGGGAGGTAACGCCCGGACGTTTTGCGCTGCGCTTTCACGCCAACTCGGAGGCGCTCGGCGCCCAGCTGCAAGCTCCGGCCGTCTTTCCCGCCGCGTGCCGCCTGTACGAAGGCGCGCTCGATTGTGGCAGCAGCGGCTTGGTCGGAACCATCGAGTTTCCTTGGCTCGAGGGCACATTGACGCGCGTCTTGATCGACATCGAATGGCTTTCTGGCGAGCGGCTCCTGCGGGTGGCCAGTCCGAGCGCCCGAAGCATCACTGTCTACGGCATTCCGCGCTCTGCGGGCCTCGCCGCGCTCAG
The DNA here is from genome assembly GCA_035549735.1 of Polyangiaceae bacterium. Classification (GTDB taxonomy): domain Bacteria; phylum Myxococcota_A; class Polyangia; order Polyangiales; family Polyangiaceae; genus PMG-095. The sequence continues at coordinate 70,193 of DASZQI010000002.1, forward strand.
ACCGATCATTTTCGACTACGTGCGCCTCGGAATCGAGCACATTCTCACGGGCTTCGATCACCTCATGTTCGTCATCGCCTTAACCCTGCTCGTGCGCGGACGCGCTCAGCTGCTCGCGACCATCACCGCTTTCACGCTCGCCCACAGCCTGAGCCTGGCGGCGACCGTGCTCGATCTCGTGCACCTACCCGCTCCACCCGTCGAGGCCACCATCGCGCTCTCGATCGTCCTCGTGTGTGTGGAGTGTCTGCGGCCGCAGGGCTCGCTCACTCAGCGCGCGCCTTGGCTGGTCGCCTTCATTTTCGGGTTGTTGCATGGTCTCGGCTTCGCGTCCGCGCTCCTCGCCATCGGCCTGCCCGAGCAGCACATTCCGACCTCCTTGCTGTGCTTCAACCTGGGGGTCGAACTCGGGCAGCTTTCGGTCGTGGCGCTCGCGGTCGGCTTGAAGCTACTCGTAGCCAGACTGAAGCTCGAACCGGCGCGTTTCGCCCGACCCGTCGTGTACGCCATGGGCAGCGTGGCCGCGTATTGGTCGATCGAGCGCATTCAGGGCTTGTTCTAGTTTCCCCGCCGATTCTAGTTACCCTTCAGCGCCGCGCGCACCACACCGGAAGTGGCGGTTTTCCCCCGCGCCACCTGGCTGGGCGGCCCTTCGGCGACGATGCGTCCGCCACGCTCCCCGCCGTCCGGCCCGAGCTCGATCAACCAGTCCGCGCCCGCTATTACCTGCGGGTGATGTTCAATCACTACCAGCGTGTCCCCGCGTTCCACGAGCCGCGAAAGGACGTGCACGAGTCGGGTGACGTCGGAAAGGTGCAAACCGGTGGTCGGTTCATCGAGCACGTAGAGTGTCGGCTCGTGGCGCGCGGAAGCCGTGAGCTCGAGCGAGAGCTTGAGGCGTTGGGCTTCGCCGCCCGAGAGCGTGTGGGAGCCCTGGCCGAGCGTGATGTAGCCGGCGCCGAGATCGGTGAGCGTCTTCAGGGGCGCGGCGATGTTGCGATGGTTGACGAAGGCCTCGGCGGCTTGTTCGGCGGTGAGCGCGAGCACTTCACCGATCGAGTAACCGAGATAGCGCACCTCGAGCGTGCTCGGCTCGAAGCGCTGCCCGTCGCAAGTGGGGCAAGGCGTGACCACGTCGGGCAAGAAGCTCATTTCATGCGTGATCGAGCCTTGGCCTTCGCAGGCCGGGCATTGCCCGCCGCGCTTGGTGTTGAAAGAGAAGCGCGCGGGGCCAAAGCCGCGAATTTGCGCCTCGGGAGTGGCGGCGAAAATTTTGCGAATGTCGTCCCAGATCCCGAGGAACGTCGCAGGCACCGAGCGCGGGGTGCGGCCGATCGGCGATTGATCCACCGCGATCGCGCGCTTGAGCGCTTCAAAGCCGGAGAGCCGCTTGTGTGCGCCCGGTTCTTCGGCGACCAGCTCGAGCTTCTGGCGCAGCGCGGGCAGCAGCACTTTGCCGATGAGCGTGCTCTTACCGGACCCGCTGACGCCGCAGATCACGTTGAAACGCCCAATCGGCAGCGCGAGATCGACCGACTTCAGGTTGTGCTCGCGCACACCTTCCAACGACAGACGCGCAGCGCCGCGCGGGGTGTCGAGCGCCGATCGCAACGCGGGGGGCGCCGACAAGGCCCGACCAGTCGGCGATTCGGCGCTGGCGAGCACGCTTTCAGGCTTGCCCTCGGCGATCACGCGGCCGCCCCGCGCGCCGCCACCCGGGCCGAGATCGATCAGGTGATCGGCGGCGCGAATGGTCTCGGCGTCGTGCTCGACGACCAGCACGGTGGAGCCGAGCGCCACCAAGCGCTCGAGGTTTTGGATGAGCCTTCCAGTGTCGCGCGGGTGCAGGCCGATCGTCGGCTCATCGAGTACGTACAGCGCGCCGGTGAGGCCCGCGCCGAGCTGGGCGGCCAGGCGCAAACGCTGCATTTCTCCGCCGGAAAGGCTGTGCGCGGCGCGACCGAGCGAGAGATAGTCGAGGCCGACGTCGACCAAGAACCCGAGACGTCGCTCGAGCTCGGTCAGGGCTGGACCCGCGATGCGAGCGTCATCGCCTTGAAAGGACAGCGCGCGCACACGGGCGAGCGCGGAGCCGACCGAGCGTGACGAAAACTCGTGGTAACGCTCGCCGTCGAGGCGCACCGCGCGAGGTATCGGGGAGAGGCGCGCACCCTCGCAGGCCGGACAAGTCGAAACGATGGTGCGGGTAACGCGCTTTTTCCCCCGCCCGGTGGTGCGCTCCTCGCTCAGCACGCCCGCGCCCTCGCAGCGCTCGCAACGCCCTTGTTTGGTGGCAAACGAGAACCAGCGCGGGTCGAGCTCTGGCAACGAAAAGGCGCACACCGGGCAGGCCCCGCTGGTCGAGAACAGGTGCTCCTCGCCGCGGTCACTGCGCAGCTTGAGCGCACCGTGGCCCCAGCGCAGCGCGGACTTGAGCGCATCGGGTTCGAAGCGCTTCGGATCTTGCGAGTCCGCGAGGACGAGATCGATGCTGTGCTCGCGAGTGCGCGCTAAACGCGGCGGATCCGCCGTGGAAACCAGCTCACCGTCGACGATGGCGCGAGCAATGCCGGCCCGCTCCGCGCCAGTGAAGACGTCGAGGTACACGCCCTTTCGCGCCTGCACCACCGGAGCGAGCAGCGCGTGCTTACCGCGGATCTTCCGCACCGCTTCGAGCACTTGCGCTTCGCGCAGACGCTGAATCGGCAAATCGTGAGTCGGGCAGTGCAAGACACCGAGCTTTGCGTACAGCAGGCGCAGGTAGTGCGCGACCTCGGTCACGGTGGCGAGCGTCGATTTGGAGCCGGCGCGCGAGGTGCGCTGCTCGAGCGCAATCGAAGGCGGCACGCCGACCACCGAATCGACGTCGGGCCGCGGCATGGTGGGCAGGAATTGACGGGCGTAAGGCGTTAAAGTCTCGAGAAAACGACGCTGCCCCTCGGCGAACACCACGTCGAAGGCGAGCGTGCTCTTGCCGGAGCCGCTCGGACCGGTGACGACGGTGAGCGCGCCGTGCGGGATGCTCACCGAGACGTCGTGCAGGTTGTGCTCGCGAGCGCGCTCCACGCGAAGCTGTCGCTCGCCCGCGTTCGAACTCGCCGCGACCTTCGAAGCAGCGGAAGGTTTGGCTTTTTTCGCGGGTTTTGCCGCGAACTTCTGGGCCAGCGCTTTGCCGGTTTTCGTGTCGCTCTGAGCGACCGCTTCCGGGGTGCCGTGGGCGACCAAGCGGCCCCCGGCCGCGCCCGCACCCGGCCCCATGTCGATCACGTAGTCCGCGCGCGAAATGATGTCCAGGTCGTGCTCGACCACGAGCACGCTACCGCCGCCTTCGATGATGCGGTCGAGCGCGTGCACGACCTTTTCGACCTCGTCGACGTGGAGCCCAGCGCTCGGCTCGTCGAGCACCAGCAGCGCGCCCTTGTGCTTCTCACCGAGCGCGCGTGAAAGTTTGAGGCGCTGCGCTTCACCCCCCGACAGCGTCGTCAGCGGCTGACCGAGCCGTAAATAGCCGAGTCCGAGCAGCGCGAGTGGCCCGAGCGCGCGGGCCACCGCGACCTCTTTTTGAAACACCTCGAGCGCGCGCGAAACCGGCATTTCGAGCACGTCGGCCACGCTCACGCCGCCGCGCTCGATGGCCAGGATTTCGTCCTTGAAGCGACGGCCCTTGCAGCTCGGGCAAAGCAAGCGCACGTCGGCCAAGAACTGCATTTCGACGGTTTCGTAGCCTTCACCCGCGCACGCCTCGCAGCGCCCGCCCTCGACGTTGAACGAGAAGGCGCCCGCGCTGAAACCCTGCGCAACCGCCGCTGGCTCTTTGGCGTAGAGCGCACGAATGGCGTCCCAGGCCTTGGTATAAGTGGCCGCGTTGCCGCGCGAGGTACGGCCGAGCGGCGCTTGGTCGACCAGGGTGACGCTCTTCAGCGAATCAGCCCCGTCGAGGTGCGAGTGCGCCCCGGGCAGCTCCAGATCGAGCTCGCCCAGCTTGCGCCCGAGCGCGCGGTACACGATGTCGACCGCGAGCGTGCTCTTGCCCGAGCCGCTGGGGCCGGTGATGGCGCACAGCACGCCGAGAGGAATTTGCACGTCGACGCCGGTCAGGTTGTTTTCGCGCGCGCCGACCAATGACAGAAAGCCCTTTGGCTCGCGGGGTGGCCGCGCGCGCCGCGCGAGGCCCGAGATAGCGCGCGCAGTCGCGCCCGCGCCGTCGGCCAAGTCACTCGGTGTGCCGTCCGCGACGATGTGTCCACCCTCCGCTCCGGCGCCGGGGCCGAGCTCGATCACGCGCTGCGCGCCGCGGATCACGCTTGGATCGTGCTCCACCACGAGCACGCTGTTGTTGCGCGCCGAAAGCTCGGAGAGCAGCGCGATCAGCGGTTCGACGTCGCTCGGATGCAGCCCCACCGTCGGCTCGTCCAGCACGAAGAGCGCGTTGTTCAGCGAGGTTCCGAGCGCTGCGGTCAGCGTCACGCGCTGCGCCTCGCCGCCCGAGAGCGTGCGCGCCTGGCGATCCAGCGTGAGATAGCCGAGCCCGACCCGCGTGAGGTAGTCGAGCCGCAAGCCGAGCTCCCGTTTCACGAGCTCGCCTTGCGCGGTGTGCGTGCGCAAAGCCGCGATTCGCTGCGAGGCTTGTCCGACCTCGAGCGCGTGCCAGGCCGCGATGTCGATGCCACCGACGTGATAGGCGAGCGCGGTGGCGTTCAGGCGGCGCCCGTTGCAGGCGTGACACAAGTCGTAGGAGCGGTAGCGCGAGAGCAACACGCGCACGTGCATCTTGTAGGTGCGCGTTTCGAGCCACTTGAACCAACCGGCCACGCCGGGAAAGAAGCCTTTCTCCCAAGAGCCGTCGCCCTCGATCACGAGCTTCTGCTGCGCCGCGCTCAGCGCACGGAAGGGCCGATCCATCGGAATGCCGTGACGGCGGCACAGCTTTCCGAGCTCGGCGCGCTCCCACTTGGTCGAGCCGCCACGCCACGGGCGAATTGCGCCCTTTTCGAGGCTGCGCTCCACGTCCGGAATCACGCGGGTGAAATCGACGCCCAGCGTCCGACCGAAGCCGCGGCACTCGGGGCAGGCGCCCAGCGGCGATTCGTACGAAAACAGGCCGGCGCGCGGCGCCTGCAGCGAGCGCGCGCACACGGGGCAACCAAAGCCGCGGCGCAACGAGACCTCTCCGCTTTCACCGCGCACCACGCACAAGCCCTCCCCGCGCGACCACGCGCTTTCCACGCTCTGCGCGATGCGCGATGCATCGCGCCCCACGGCGCGATCGACCACCACCGCGAGCTCTGCGCGCTTGGCCACGGCTTGCGAGGGCTTCACGGCGTCGATGTCTTCGACCTTGCCGTTCAGCCACAGCCTGCGAAAGCCATCGCGCGAAAGCGAGTCACGCACTTCGAGGTACGCCTCCGCGCTCGCCACACGCAGCGGATAAGTGACCACCGCGCGCTCGGAGCCGAATTGTTCGCCGACACGCGCGGCTGCACGAGCCACGTCGAGCAGCACGCCCTCCTCGCCGTGTTCCGGACAAACCGGCGCCGCTTCGCGCAAAAAGAGCGCCGCCAAGTACGGCTCCAGATCGGCCATGGTGGCCAGCGTCGATCGCGAGCTCTTGATCGGCGCGCGGCGGTCGACCGCGATCGCCGCGGGCACCGGCTCGAGGCGTGTCATCGGCGGCCGCTCGAGGCGCTCGAGAAACTGCCGAGCGTAGGGGCTGAAGCTCTCGACGAAGCGCCGCTGACCCTCGGCGTAGAGCGTGTCCATCGCCAGGCTGCTCTTGCCCGCGCCGGACACCCCGGTCAGCACCACCAGCTCACCCGGCTCCAGGGTGAGCGAGACATTCTTCAAGTTGTGGGTCGAAGCACCTTCGAGCGTGGTCGGCAGCATGACGGTTGGGGACCCAGTGCTTGTGGCCGCGCGGCGCCCACGGCAAGCGCGGCGTGAATCCGCGCGCGGTTTCGGCGGCCAACTGTGGCGCTTGTGCGACCCTCGGTGTAAACCAGCGCCCCCGATGGCACGCCCGAAGAGCACGGCCGAACAGGGCGACCGCTTGGTCTCCAAGAACAAGCGCGCCTTTTTCGACTACGAAATCAGCGACACCTTCGAGGCAGGCATGGCGCTCATCGGCAGTGAAGTGCGCTCGCTGCGCCAGCACTCGGCCGACTTGACCGACGCCTGGGTGGACATCGATCACCGCGGCGAAGCTTGGGTGAAGGGCATGCGCATTCCGCCGCTGGTGCACGCGGCGTTCGGGCACGCCGACACGCGCGCGCGCAAGCTGCTTTTACACCGCGAACAAATCGAGCGTCTGCGCGGCTTGGTGGAGCGCGACGGCATGACGCTGATCGCGACCAAGTGCTACTTCAAGAACAACCGCGCCAAGATCGAGGTCGCGGTCGCGCGCGGCAAAAAGAAATACGACAAGCGCCAGAGCATCAAGAACAAGGAGGCCGATCGCGAAGCCACGGCCGCCATTCGGCGTGGGAGGAAGAATTGAGCCCCGAAGCAGCGCTCAAGCGCGGCGGCATGGCGCGCCTGGTCACGGCTACCACCGAGCACGTGACGTTGGATATCCCGTTCGCCTCACCCCCGGGCTCCACGGTCGAGCTGGTGGTGGCCGCGGCGCCGCTCGGCATCAAAGTGCGCAGCTGCCGCCGGCTGCCCGAACCCGAGGCCGCGCTGTTTCGCGTCGAAGGCCGCTGGGTCACCCTGCCGCGCACGCAGCGCGACGCGCTCGGAATCGAGCCCTAACTTCGCTGGAGTTAGCTCCGGCGCTGAATCTGGCTGCGCCGCTCGTGTGCGCCGGCATCCTCGGGCGGTTGGGTGAGACCGGCCCGAGCGCGCAGGCTCTCGAGCTCGTTCTTCAGCCGGCTCGACTCGCGCTTCGCTTCGATTAGCCCTTTTCGGAGCAGCTGCGCTTCTTTCCGCGCGTTGTCGAGCTCGAGCGCGGCGCCGGGGGGTGGACGCGTCTGGATCTCTTCGTCGAGCAGGGTGAGCTGCGCGTGCAGCGCGCGCACCTCGGCGTTGCGCTCGTCGAGCTCGCGACGCGCTTCGTCGATTTGCTCGCTCAAAGCGTAGGCATCGTCGCGCGCCTGGTCACCGGCGTCCTCCAAACGGCGCTGCGCCTCATCCAGCTGCCACTGCAATTGCACGGCCTCGTCGCGCGCCGCCTCTACCTGCTTTTGGCATTCGAAGCGCACGTCGCTCGTCTCGCGAATGGCCTCGTCGCGCTCTTCCTGCAACCTTGCCGCGTCCGCCCGCGTGTCGTCCACCTCGGAGTACGCCGACTGCAGCTGCTCCTGCAACGACGCGACCTGCGCCTCCAGGTCGGAGGGCGCGTTGCCGACTGGTTCCAGCAAACGCCGGCGCTCGAGCCCCTCTCGCGCACGGCCGAGCTCCCGCTGAAGGTCGGTGAGCTGTCGTTCGTAGTCGGCCATCAAAAACGCGATGAAGCGATCTTGCTCTTCGATCGCTGCCCGGCGCAGCGCTTGCGCTTCTTCGCGCGCACCCTCCGCGTCACGCAACGCGCGATTGCGCTGCTCGACCAGCACCGTCAGCGGCAGGTCGAAGGCGCTGCCGACGCGACGCTGCAGCTCTTCGTTCGCCGCCACGATCGCGGACTCCGCGTCCAGCGCTGCGGCGTCGCGATCCCCGGAACCCCGTTCCCTCGAACTCACCGCGTTCAGTGCTGACGCCATGGCTCACAGCCTCCTCGAAAAGAGAACGGGGTTGCCGCTGCGCCGCTTTCGTCATGCTGAAGCGGCGCTCGGTCGCCCTCGACTCGTCTCTTGTTCTGTAGCGCGCGTCGATTTGAAGCAGGCGGAAAGAGACCGGCGCCAGGTTCCTTTTCTTGCATTCGCCGCACCGCCGGCGATTGGCGCTCGCCGCTACGCTGCAAAATCGTGATGGCACCGCAACGCCCCCTCGGCTGAATGTGCAGGCGGTGCTCTGCAGCCCCACGTCGGAGTCCGCCACGCACGGGACGACGGCTCAGCAACGTCCCCCGACGGAATGTGCTCCACCGCCTCGACGCTCGAAGCCTCCCGTCGACGCGGAGTTCGAGAAGCCGAGCGCCCCGGCGAATGGAGGGCCGAGTGCCGATCGCCGCTTCTCTTTTTTCGAAACGCGCGCAGTGACCCTCTGTCCGCGTTTCCGTCATAAAAAATGCTCCCGGCGCGCGTTCTTTCGGCATCACGCCGCAATTTGCGACTCACGTCCCGAACGCAATACCGCGACCTGCAAGCGGGCATCACTCAGGCACTCGCGCTCTGCACGCTCGCGGTCCGTCAGCTCGCCCCCGCTCTCGGAAACTCCGCGGCACATCCAAAGAAAACGCCAACAGGATATGAAGTCTTTGCGTCTCCTCGCGCACTCCGCGTTCGTGACCGCTTGCGTTAGCATTCAGGCCTGCTCCACCAGCCCTGAGAACGGCGACCTTTCGAACTCTTCCGGTGGCTCGAGCAGCGGAGCCTCGAGCGGAGGAAGCGCCGCGGCGGGCGCACCCACGGCTCAAGGCGGTCAACTTTCGACGGGCGGTCAAGCTGCAACTGGAGGTACCCCGAGCGCAAGCACCGGCGGCGCAACGGCCTCCGGTGGAAGCTCGAGCGGCGGCGCGCCGAACACCGGCGGCAGCAGCGTGGCTTCGGGCGGCCAAAGCGCCAGCACCGGCGGGAGCAGCACGGGCGGAGCCGTTTCTGGAGGCACCTCGTCCGCAGGAGCGGCGGGTCGGAGCACTGGAGGCGTAGGCTCGGCAGGCACGAGCACCGGAGGCACGAACACCGGCGGTGTGAACGGCGGCGGAACCTCGGCGGGCAGCAGCGCCGGAGGGAGTTCACCTGAAAACACCGGTGCCGATTGCACGATAGCGGCCTTGCCGGCGACCAGTGCACTCAAGGCCAACGCCAAGTTGCCCGATCCCTTCACGAAGCTCGACGGCACGCGGATGACCACCAAGGCGGACTGGCACTGCCGCCGCGAAGAGCTCAAACAAATGGCGGAAAAATACGCCTTTGGGCCCAAGCCCGCCACGCCGATGAGCGCGGTCTCGGGCACGGTTTCCCAAACGAGCATCTCGGTGACCGTTTCTTTGAACGGAAAGACCGGAACCTTCTCAGCCTCGATCAAGAAGCCCAGCAGTGGTTCGGCGCCGTATCCGGCGATCATCGTCTATGGCGGCGCGGGTTTCGGGGCGCCGCTCGACAGTGCCGTGGTCAACAGTGAAGGCGTCGCGCTCATCACCTACGACCCCTACTCCGTGGGTGCGGAAGGCAACGGTCGCGGCGCGAACGCCGAGAAGGGCGCGTTCTACAGCGTTTATGGCGGCAGCAGCGCGACCGGTCTGCTCGCCGCGTGGGCGTGGGGCGTGAGTCGCATCATCGATGTCATCGAGAAATCGGACGGCAGCATCATCAAGGCCAGCGCGATCGGCGTGACAGGGTGTTCCCGGTTCGGCAAAGGCTCGTTTTTGGCAGGTGTGCTGGACGAGCGCGTGGCGCTGACTATGCCGATCGAGTCTGGCACCGCAGGTGTGCCCATTTGGCGCGGGGTTCCGGGCGAGAAGGCCCAGAGCTTGAGCAGCGCGTACGGCGAACAGCCCTGGTTCGGCGACGCATTCACTACATTCACGAGCGACCCGACCAAAGCGCCACTCGATACGCACGAATTGGTCGCCATGGTCGCGCCACGCGGCCTTTTCATCATGGACAATCCGCATATCGCCAACCTGGGTCCGAAGTCGGCACACGTGGCGGCCCTGGCGGGGGCCGAGGTCTACAAGACGCTCGGCGTGGGTGACAACATCACCTACTACTCGGACGTGCAGAACGGCAGCCATTGCTCGGAGCGACCCGAGTGGGCGACCCCCCTCAGGAACAACATTCAGAAGTTCCTGAAGAAGACCGGCAGTACGGCGGGCGCCATCAAAGCCTCCGCTTCCGCCACCGGCAAGCTGTCAGATTGGGTCGACTGGACCGCTCCCTCCTTGCAATAGTCCGTGCCCGGCGACTATTCGCTGAAGACGGCTGCCATGAAAAATCGAATACGGATGGTTGCTCTGGCAGGGCTCGCGCTCCTCAGCGCGTGCTCGAGCGAACAGGGCGCGACCACCGCCTCTGGGGGACAAAGCTCGGGCGGCGCAAGCGGCGCCACTGGCGGCTCGGGCGGAACGAGCGCGACCGGTGGAACCAACACCACCGGTGGGACGACTAGCACCGGCGGACTCAGCGCCACCGGCGGAACCAGCACCACGGGCGGACTCAGCGCGACCGGTGGAACCAACACCACCGGCGGACTCAGCGCGACCGGTGGACTCAGCGCGACCGGTGGAATCGCCGGCAGCAACACCGCCGGTGGGACGAGCACGGGGGGAAACAGCACGGGCGGCGCGTCGCAAACGACCGGAGGAACGGCTGGAGTCTCCAGCACTGGCGGGCAGCCGGGCACGGGCGGCGCCGCGGGTGCAGGCGGAAACAACGGCGGTGGCACGGCAGGCGGCGCGGCGGGAACTCACTGGGTGGGGACGTGGGCGGCGTCGCCGTACCCGGTCGCGGCCGGCAACATGCCGCCCGCACCGCTATCGAACAGCGTGGTTCGTCAGGTCGTGCATGCCTCGCTCGGCGGCAGCCGGATTCGCGTGCAATTCTCGAATCTGTCAGGCAACGGCCCAGTCACGATCAATTCGGTCCACCTGGCGCTGTGCAAAGCAACGCCCGCCGTCGACGGCAGCATCGATACCGCGACCGACAAGGCGCTCGCCTTTTCCGGCATGGCCTCTGCGACCATCGCGCAGGGCAAGGAGCTGTGGTCCGACCCGGTCGATTTCAGCTTCGCCGCGCTCAGCAATATTTCGATTACCACTGCGTTCGGAAGCGTTCCGAGCGAGCTCACCGGTCACGCGGGCTCGAGGACCACGTCTTACCAACAAACCGGCAGCACGAACGTCAGCGCGGCCAACATGACCTCCGCTCAAAAAGTGGACGCCTGGTACTACATCTCGGGAATCGACGTGATGGCAGACGCTTCGGCCAAGGCCGTTGTCGCCATCGGCGACTCGATCACCGACGGCAGAGGCACCGATACCAACAAGAACAACCGCTGGACCGACATCCTGTCCGCGCGCCTGCAAGCAAACAGCGCGACCTCGAAAATAGCGGTGCTAAACCAGGGCATTGGTGCCACCAATTTGGTTGGCACCGGCACGGCTGCCGAAGCGCGCTTCAGCCGAGACGTTTTGGGGCAGAGCGGCGTTCGCTACGCGATCGTTTACGATGGCGTGAACGACATCGGCACCGATCAAACCTTTGCGACCATGAAGGCGACTTACGAAAAGTTGATCGCCGCCGCGCACGCCAGCGGGCTGCTCATCTACGGCGGGACCATCCTCCCCTTCGGCGCCAACACCATGTACTTCAGCGACGCGCGTGAGAGCGTTCGCCAACAGGTCAATACCTACATCAAGAGCGGGGCGTTCGACGGCTACATCGATTTCGATGCCGCCCTGACGGATGGCGGAAGCCCTCCCAAGCTACAGACGACCTACGCCACCTGGGCCCAAACCGACGGCCTGCACCCGAACCCCGCTGGCTACAAGAAAATGGGCGACACCGTGGACCTCATGCTGTTCACGAAGTAGCGCGAAAACTCAGCGTCTCGACCGAGGCGCCGAGGTGACGAAATTCGCCCCACCGCTTGCGACTCTCCAGGACAAAAAAGCCACTCCCCAGAAAAGCGCCCCGAAAAGTTCCGGAAAGCGGCGCGCAACGCAAACCGGGACACACTGCAGTGTGGCGATCAACTCTGATGTCGCGTGGAGCGGTGATCTGGGCGAATTTTTGGCCTCGATGCCGATCAGTTATCGCATGGCGTTCTCCAGCGCCGACGCGCGAGAGCACGCTGCGATTGCCGCGCGTCGCGGCCTGCAGCTGATTCACGTCGAGCTCTGGCGCACGCACCCGAGCGGTGGGGCCACACTCTGCGTCGTCGCCGAAGATCGCCCCGCGTTGCTCTCTCTCATCAGCGCTGGGCTGGTCGAGGCGCGCCTCGACGTGACCAGCGCCGAGATTTTCTGCCGCACTCCGCCGCAACGCGCGGTCGAAGCGGTGGATCTGTTTTGGGTGCGCGGCAGCGACGCGGAAGGCCGTGAGCGCGCGATCGAACCCGCCGAGGTCGTCAACCTCAGCGCACGCTTGAATACGCTGCTGCACGACCCCACTCCCTTGGAACGCGTCAACGCGAACGGCGAATCGATCCCTCCGCTCGACCCGATTCCGACCTCGCGCGTGTTTTTCGAACCGAAAGCGCTCGACTCGGGCTTGAACGTGCTGGTCGTCGAAAGTCGCGATCGCCCCGGTCTGCTGCTCAGCTTGGTGCGCGCGCTGCACCGCCAAGGCCTCGACATCGTCGCCTCCGAAATTCGAACCGAGGGTCACCACGTGCGCGACCGTTTCACGATCGTGGACAGCCGCAGCGCGCCGCTCACGCCGGAGCGCCGCGACACCATCGAAGCCGCCATGCACCGCGTGCTCCGCCTGTCGCACAAAGCCTGAAATCCGAGCTCCTTTGGTTTGTTTGGGGGGGACCCAAGTAACGGGCGCGCTGCACGAAAAACGCCGTCCTTGGGCAACCGAGCGCGCCGCGCCCCGCCAAAGCAGCCGCGCCTCCCCGTCTCAGCCACGAAAGCGCTAGAGTCGGCGCGTGACGAAAGCAGAGCTACTCGAATTCTTGCGCCAGCATCGCCTGGCCGTCGAAGCCTCGGTCTCCGCAGAAGGCAGCCCCCAAGCCGCCGTGGTTGGCGTCGTGGTCGGAGACGAGCTCGAGGTGTTCTTCGACACCCTGAACAGCTCGCGCAAGTACCAAAACCTGAAGCGCAATCCACGGTTGGCGCTGGTCATCGGCTGGGATCTCGAGCAAGCCTGCACCGTGCAGCTCGAAGGCCTGGCCGATGAACCAAAGGGCGCGGAGCTCGAGCGCTTGAAAGCGCGCTACTTCGCCGTGTTCCCGGACGGCGTGGCGCGCGCCGAGTGGCCCGGCATCGCTTACGTTCGCGTGCGGCCAACGTTTTTGCGCTTCAGCGACTTTCGCGGTGAAGCGCCGAAGATCGTCGAATTCGACCAGGCCGCCCTCGCCGCGCTACGCTGAGCCTTCGCAGAGCCATGCGCTTTCGCCACCGCTTTGCCTCGAGTGCGTTCGCCTTCGCGCTGACCGCGCTGGCCCTCGGCGCAATCGGCTGTCGCAGCGGAACCGAGCCAGAGCTCCGGCCCACGCCCTCACTGGTCTGCGCCGAGCCGCGCCACGACTTCGGCGCGCACGTCGAGGGCGAGCGCCTGACCCACGTGTTCGAGCTCGAAAATCGTGGCAAGGCGCCGCTGCGGCTGCTCTCGATCGAAAAGTCGTACAGCTGCGCCGCGGGCGCGCCCCCGGCCAGCATCGCGCCGGGCGGCCGCGCCAAGCTCGAAATCAGCTGCGACATGAGCAAGCGTCCCGGCAGAATGGCGGACGAGGTCGTCGTCCGCTCGAACGACCCGCACTTTCCAAACCTGAAGCTCGAACTGCGGGCGGAAGTACAACCGCTGCTCGCGTTCGAGCCCAGCGAGGCGCTGCTGGAACCGATGCTCGGCGAGACCCAGGTGCGCGAGCTACTCTTGGTGGGCAAGCTAGCGCCGAGCGCGCGGCTCACGCTGATTGAGAGCGACGATCCCACGCCGCGCATCGAGCTGCTTGCGCCGACCGAGCGAGATTCTGCGCGCCTGCGGGTGACGTTGAAAGCCGCGCGCGTCGAAACGCGCGTGGCTCGCGTACGCATTTCGACCGGTCTCAGCGAACCCAAGGAGCTCGTCGTGCTCGTCACCTGGCGCGTCGGCAGCAGCCTCGAAATCGACCCCAGCAACCCCTACTTCAACCTGCGTGAGCCGCCACCGCACGAGCTCACTCTGCGCGTCAAGAGCCGGCGCGGCACGCTGCTGGTGCAGGCAGTGCAAATCACGGAGGGCCCATTCGAAGCCAGCCTCGAACCCGAAACCGCCGCGGGCATCGCGTCCATTCGCGTGCGGGTGCTCGATCACAAAGTGCCACCGGGGGTGCGCGGCGCACTCGGCAAACTGCTCATCGTCAGCAACGATCCAGCCGAACCCAGAAAGGTCGTTCCGCTGTTCGCGCTGGGCGTGATGGCGAAACAGTAGGTCCAGCCCAAAGCTCGCAAACCGCGGGTATCGCGCGCGCGTTCCGCCGATACGTGCGGCGCGGGTCTTCGACGTGCTTCGCCGATATCGCCTATGGCAGCGGATGTCGCGCGAAGAATTCCCACATCATCGGGCTCGCTTTGAAGTCAGTGACCCCGTATTGACGCCCGCCTCCGGGGCCACAATTCGTGTCTTCCGGCCAACAGTGGCCCATTCCAGTTACCGTACAGAACTCCACCTCGACGCCCGCCTTACAACCCTGATAAGTGACGCACTTGGTCGAGCCTTGATTGTACGTCTCGACGGGTGAGCTGTTGCAACCATCGCGGTTTGCCCAGCCGGTGACATTCGGCTGAGCGCTCGAAAATGACACGGTCTGATCCGCGGTCCCGTGTACGTAGAAGACGGAGAGCGGGCGCGACGGCGAACAGCGGCCTACTCCGCCCGCAACGCCGCCCACGGCCGCGAAGATGTCGGCCGCCTGGCACCCCATGTACTGCGCCATGATGGACCCGTTCGAGATCCCCGTCGCATAAACGCGCTTCGGGTCGATGCATGCGTGGCTCTCGGCGTCGTTGACCACGGCTTTGAGAAATCCGACATCGTCGTCGGCAGCGGTGCAGCCCGGGAGAATGCCCCCGGCGTTCCAACAATCCAGGCCTGCTGGGTAGGCGATGATGAAGCCGTTCGCGTCCGCCACGGGGTCCATTTGCGACCAACTGCGAGCCATCCCTGGCGTGTTGTGGGCTCCATGGATTACCAGCATGAGCGGCACCGGTGCGCTTCCCGTGTAGCCAGGCGGAACGTGTATCTCGTACGCACGGTCCACGCCGCCATGAGTCAGCGTGAGTTTCCGGTTCCCGGGGGCCCAGCCGTTACTCGGACACGTCGTCGACGCTGCGCCGGCGGCTCCGGAGGAGCCGCCTGAGCTGCCGGAGATAGCGCCGGACGCTGTCTTGCCAGCGCCCCCTGCACCGCCGGTGGACGCGCCTGCAATGCCACCGGCAGCGTTGCCACCGCTGGCTGAGCCCGCAGTCGCGCCACCGTGCGCGGAGCTGCCTGCTGACGAAAGTCCACCCGATGAAAGGCCGCCGGTTTGCGTGCCGCCTGCTTGTTGGGTGCCACCTGCACTGCCGGGCCCACCCGCCTTGTCCGCGGTGCCGCCCGTTCCTACCCCGCCGGAAACGACTCCAGCGGCGCCGCTAGCTGTGCCGACGCTGCCACCGCTCACGCCGCCAGTGACTGGCGCGCCACCCGAGCTGATGACACCGCCGGACCCTCCGACGCCTTCAGCAACGGGAGCCCGATCGGAGGAGCAGCCTGCAAGAGACAGGATGCCGGCGGACAGACAATACCCACGCAAAGATGCTTTCGTCATGAATTGCCTCGATCAATGAAGCGCGGCGCACCCCTGTCCGGGACCACTCTAAAACTGAGAGAAAAAGTTCCAGATGGCAGACGAACCGAAGCTCGGCTGCGTGTGCCCACCAGGAAACACGCACCAGTGGACCGGGAAACCGCTGTCGCAGCCCTGATAGGCGACGCATGGGCTCGGTTCGGTCGGCATCGTGTCCATGGTGCAGTGGTTGGCCGCTGCCCAGTGGTCGCGACTTCCCTGTCCCGAGCTCAGTGAGACGGTCGGGTCTTGATCGCCGTGCGAAATCCAAGCCGCAACCTGACCTACGCAATTCGAGCGCGGCGGACCATTGCCTGACATCGGCGCGATGGCCCGGAATACGTCGCCCATCACGCACCCGAGTCGGTTCGAGAACATGCCCCCGTAGCTCCACCCGGTCGAAAAGATGCGCGCGTTGTCGATGCAGTAGCGCGTCCGTATCCAATCGAGCAGCGCTCGAGCGAAGGCGACGTCTCGACCGTTCGAGTCGGGCCACCCGTACTCCATGTCACCGTTGGAATCGAGGCCCTGACCCGCAGCAAAGATGGTCGTGCCCGCTGATCGGCTCTCCAGACCGTAGTAGCCCGCGCTCTGAACGCGTGCCGCCGTGCCAGTGAGCCAGTGCCAGGCGAACACCAGGCGGTATGGCACCTTCGGATCGTAGTTTGCGGGGAGCTTGATGTTGAACTCGCGCTCGAGCCCATTCACGTCGATCCGATAGGTGCCGCTCGCAGCCGAGCCGGTCACGCCGCATCCGTTCGAACCTGCCGAGCCGCCAGCGCCACCAGTGCCGCCAGCGACACCTGATCCAGCAGAACCGCCGCTGCCACCACGCGCAGTGCCGCCAGCCGAACCACCCGACGCGCTCTTTCCCCCGGAGCCGTCGGCGCCCTTCCCTCCCGTACCGGCCGTGGTGCCCTTTCCTCCGGAGCCATTCGCTCCGCTGCCGCCCGTGCCGGCCGTGGTGCCCTTTCCTCCAGAGGCATTCGTTCCGCCGCCGCCCGTGCCGCCCGCGTTCGCGCCTGCCGCACCGCCCGCACTCGCCTGGCCAGCTGCAGAACCGAAAACCCCGGCGGAGCCAGCGCTCACGGCTCCGGCGCTACCACCCCCTTGGGTGATTCCGGTACTTCCACCGTTAGGGGCTCCGCCATTCGCAACCGAACCTGCACTGCCGCCAAAACCGCCCGCCGCGCCTCCGGTCGCACCACCCGCTGCCGCGGCACCTTGCGACGCCGGTGTGTCGGCGCCGCACGCCAACAGCACCGACGCAGCGAATGAAACCAGCGGATAGAGCGTGAGGCCGCTCAGTGACCGAGTCTTCGTCACAGGATGGTCCTCTCATCGAAGCAGTGCAAGAACGCTCGGCACACCGGGTAGCTCGGCTGAAATGGCGACTGCATGGATTTCCTGCCGTAAGAGCGAGCCGCGGCGACAAGTTCGTGCACCGCTTGCAGAACGCAGTAGCGTTACGCTCGCAAATGAGCTCACCCGCGCGCGTCGGATGATTCGATTTGGGATAGATCCCGTGAAGTCGCTGCGATCAAAATGACGCCCGACTCGCCAAGACTTCTCTCAATCGCGAGCCAGCCTTCGCCGTCTACGCGCGCTGGACAGCACGACGGCGACGGCCGCAGCGACGAGGGAAAAGCGCGCGCTCCCTGACTTGGACCCGGGAAGCGCACAGCCGCAGCCGCCGTCGTCCACCGGCGGCGGTGCGGTGCCGCCACCGTCACCGATGCTTCCAGCCGTGGAACTCTGCCCGCCCGTCATCGGGGCAACGCCGCCGAGCCCAGTGGCACCGCCGCTCGTACCGGAGCTAGGCATTCCTGCGCTGCCGCCCTGCGTGTTGCTGCCGCCGGTGCTGATCGCGCCGCCACCGGTACCGCCAGTCGCGTTTGAGCCAGGCGCTCCTGCTGCTGTATCAGTGCCGCCCGTGCCACTGGCAGCGCCACCGCTACCAACGCTGGTCGCGCCGCTCACCCCAGTGCCTCCGGTCGCATTCGAGCCGGGCGCGCCCGCGGTGCCGCCCTGAGCCGTAGTGCCTCCGACTCCACCGGTAACGCCGCCAGTACCTTTGCCCGCGCCTCCGGTCCCGGCGCGCCCGCCCATCGTGCCGCTACTTCCACTTGCACCTCCTGCGGCGGCCCCACCCGTCACGGTCCCAGCTCCGCCGGTGCCTCCGCTACTCGGCGTGCCGCCCGTGCCACCACCCGACTCTTTGAATATCCGCTGCGCGAAGTTGTAAAAGCTTCGCTTCCACACGGTGGTGTTATGCCCCTGCCCGGCCTCGAGCTGGTACATGTGCGGAATGTTCTGCTGCGTCAGATAGTCGTGATAGCCCTTACTGTAGCTGAGGAGGCCGTCCGCATCGCCGCAGGCTATGAAGATGAGCTTCACGTCACGCCTCACCGCGTCGGGGTCGCGGATAGTTTGAGCAGCGGGCTTGGTGTTCGGCGCCGCAGAGAACGGGCCGATCCAAGCGAATAGGTTGATGTTGCTGAAACCGAGGTTGAAGGTCAGCCCGCCACCCATGGACAGCCCCGCGATCGCGCGACTCAAGCGATCGGTCGCGACCGAGTAGTTTGCTTCGATGTATGGGATGAGATCCGGAACGAGCACCGACTCGTACTGACCGTAGCCGGCGAAGTCGCTGCTCGTCGTCATGCTGTTGTTGGGCATCACGATGATCATCGGAGTCGCGAGTTTGTCGGCGATCAAATTGTCTACGATGATGTTGGCCGAGGCACCGTTGGTCCAGCTGGTTTCGTCGCCGTCGAGGCCATGGTGAAGATAAACGACGGGGTACTTCGCGGCCGTCGTGTAGCCCGGCGGGGCGTATACCCGTGCCTTGCGCATGCCGTAGGTCTTGGTCGGGTAGGTGATCGACGAAACCGCTCCCTGGGGCACACCGCTGCGACGTTGGTCGTAGCCGGCAGGCGGGACCGGCAGGTTGGCCTGCGCGAACGCAGCAGCCGGATGCGCAACTATGGTCGCAATGACGAGGGACGTTCGGATCGAGAGCATGGGTTCTCCGTGCATGCGTCGAGCCCTTTCGAGCGAGTCGAGGGCGATTCGCCCCGAGTGGAAGTTTTTCTCGCTAGCGCGCAGCAATGTCTGCGCGGCTCGGTGCCTGCTTCACGGCAGTGACTCCACCCCGCGAGAACAGCTCAAGTCGGGGCTGCGCCCAACGCGCGCGGCCGGAGCTGCCCGATCGCAAGGCCCCAACGACTTCGACGCGACTCGAGCGCTGACCCCATCGCGCAGGCTACCGCGGGCGCGGGGCGGGGCGCGCGTCGAGCTCCGCGACCTCGGCCGCAGACAGCGCCCGATTGTAGATGGCTACGTCGTCGATCGCGCCTGAAAACAAGCGCGCCGGGCCGTCCCATTTTCCCATCAGCAGGTCGGAAGTGCCGGGTGAAATGGCACCCGGCAGAGCGTTCGTGTCTGCGAGCTGACCGTCGACGTAAAACGACAGGCGACTCCGAGCGCCGTCTACGACGACGGTGGCGTGGGACCAACGCCCGAGCTCGAAGCATTGACAGTCGTAGTGCGCATAACCGCGGCCGGGACCTAGCCAATAGGCGAAGGTCCAATAGATACCAGCTGATCGACCGCGGGTCTGAAACTCCCAGCCTCCATCCTGTTGCATCGTCTCCGTAGAGACCAGCGTGCCGAAATCGTCGGTGACGCTGTCTTCATCACCAATGTGGACCCAGCCCGAAAAAGTCCAGCTGGAGGTTGCGTAAGGGAAATTGCCGACGGTCACGCTGTCGCCAGGAACGAAATGCAGAGCGCCCCCGAACCGACCGTCGGCCCTGAACGTAGCGCCCGAGACGGTGCCGTCACGGCGGTTACCCGAGTCATCCAACAGGACTGACCCGTCCATGTCGTCGAACGTCCAGTGCGCGACGAGCCCAGTACCGAGCGTGGTCGGAGCGAGGCCGGTTGCGTCGATGTAGGTAGGGCCACAACCCGCAATGAAAGCGGCGAGACCGAGGACGATTCTCATAGTCGACCCACCACCGTCAGGGCCGCAGACACCAAAGGATTGCCTATCCTCGCCGCATCCATTTCGAGGAATCGAATCACTGGCTGAGGTGTGATCAGGATGGCATGACCTTCGAGTGATAGAGCGAATGAGGAGCTGATCGAGACCGCCAGGCCCGCGCCAGCGTCGGCTGCGAAGACGAAGCGATACCCCTCGAGCCCCAGGTACGGTGCGGTTGCGCTGCCTTCGACGCCAATGTGGTACGCGCCCGCCCCGAGCGAAACGGATGGCTTCAGCCTATTTTCGGGAGCAAGTTCGCCGACCAGCTCGAGCAGGCCCAGCTCTTGACTCACGGTGGCCCGACTGTCGCCAGACTCCAGGTGCGGCCGCGTGCCGAGCCCCGAAAGAGACAATCGAGCGACCAGTCGGCGAGTGAGCCAGGCTCGCACACGGCCGACCGGCATCCAGGCCACGCCGACACCCCTGAACCCCGTGAGCATCTGCGCACCCGCCTCGACACCCCAGCGCGATGGCCGTGGCTCGAGCGCTTGCGTTGCCCAGCGCGACGCTTTTACCCGAGGTTCTGCGCTGGCCGCGGGCTTGCCTTGGGCCTCGACGAGCATCTCGAGCAGGCTCGCTCGCAATAGCTCGACGGTGCGCCGCGCCAACACCTCGGGCACGGACGTTCCTGGAGATTCCGCTATTTCGATGCTGCGAACGACGGTCTTGCGTGTCAGCTGGTCGATCACCCAGAGATTCGCGGCCTTCGCATCTGGCAGCAGGAACAGGCCGATCGTGGCCGCTGCGTCCATTCGCAGGTTTGCGTGCTCGAGCACCGAAGCGGGATCTGAGCCGGGCGGCGCGTCGATGATCGAAACGTCGAACCCGTCGGCGACGAGCTCGCCGCGAATTCGAGTGATGGCCTCGTCCACGATCGCGCTTTGCGCCGAAGGCCGCACCAGGACGACCAGCGCCGACTCAGCCTGCGCTTGGCGAGTCAGGAGCAGCGACGCAAATACGATCAGCGCGAGAATGCTCGGGCGCCACATACGAAAGCGCGCTCTCACGGAGCTCTAGTCAGTGCGCGTGCGGCGGCCGCGTAGGTTCCGTCCTTGAAACGGCGCAGGTACTCCTGCGCGATGGGCCGAGCGCTGCTCGCACCGTGAAGGCGCTGCACGACGGTCATCTTGCGACCCAAGGCTTCGGAGAGGTACGTGCCGGACGGTGCTTCGTTGAGACACCGCTCGTACCAATCGAGGGCAAGCTCGGGGTGCTGCGCCGCCTCTTCGAGTCGCCCGAGCAAGAACGCGGCGTCGTTGGCGCGCGCGGAGCGCGGGAACCGGCTCCTTTGCGCTGCGAGGCTGCGCCGCGCCACGTCTTCGCGGCGGCTATAACGGGCAGCGTCGGAGAGGGCGGCGAGCTCAGCGCTCGAAGCCTCGGCGAGAACGGTCTCGAGCCCGCGTTGCTCCGCTTCCTGCAAGATGATCGCGAAGTGTCCGGCCGCGAGTTCGCTGGTCCAATTCGACCGCGGGCGCCCCGAGGCGCCGGGTGATGGCGGGGTGGCCGAACGCGCCGCGAGGGACGCAGCCGGTTCCGATCGCAAGTCATCGCCGCCGAGCGCTCGGGGCTGCCCAGGGCCCGATGGCACCACGTTCGGACCAGCCGTGGCATTGAGGTCGCGAATCAGGGCCTGCTTCTCACGCATCGAGACGATGAGTCGCTGCCCTGCGTTCAGGTTGATGGCTTGCTGCGAGAGCGGACCGGTCACTACGATCGCGCCTGCTCTGAGAGAGACCTCGAGCTGCTCCTCGGCGTCGCGCCATTCTGCGGTAAATGCGGTGCCCGTTACGGTGATGAGGAAAGGGCCAGCATCGAACAGCCACTGTGCCGCCGGTGAATGAACGACCGCGACGTTCGCCTTGCCCATCAGCGCTATCCGCGCGCCACGCTCACCGACCGACTTCACCTGACCATGGGCGCCGTCGAGGAAGACGACCGTGGTTCCGTCGGAGAAACGCAACGTGGGTTCACGCATGCCGTTCGATTGCAGGACCCCGGCAGAATCGATGCGTCCGCCCTGGACCGCGTAGGTAAGCGCGGCGATTCGCTGAGGTCCGAACCAATGGCGGCCGATCAGAACGAACGCAGCGGCCAGCACCAACGCGGAGAAACCGAGCGCCAAGCGTCTACGCCGCACGGCGGGCGAGCGCCGCGCATTCAGCTTGAGGAAGCCCTCGGCGCGACGCCGAGTCGACATTTCCCCGAGCTCTTGGCGCGAGAGCTTCA
Source organism: Polyangiaceae bacterium (assembly GCA_035549735.1). Taxonomy (GTDB): domain Bacteria; phylum Myxococcota_A; class Polyangia; order Polyangiales; family Polyangiaceae; genus PMG-095. Next base: position 92,034 of record DASZQI010000002.1, read on the forward strand.
CGAGCTGCTCGGCCTGGGCGCTCAGATCATGGCTATCTTCATTCGCGCGCATTGAAGCCCCTTCCCTGGCGAAGATAGCTCGATAGCTCACCATCGTTGGCGACGAGGGTGGAGACGTGTTGCGAGGCACGGCTGACGCAACGCTTTACGGTCGCCAGCGATACGCCCATGCGCTCCGCAACTTCTTCGAGTTTGAAGCCCTCCATGTGTCGCAACACGAACGCCGTGCGTTCATTGACGCTGAGTTGGTCGAGAAGCGCGTAGAAGCGAGCCAAGATCTGACGGGCCTCGCTGTCGGCGGCGCGCACCGGCAGCTCCGGGAGTTGCCCGTTCGGAGAAAGATGCAAGATGCGCCGCACGCGACGCCGACGCAGCTCCCACTTGAGCGTTCGCAGCGCGATCGAATAGATGAAACTACGCAGGGCGCTGATGTCTCGCAGTCCGGAAAGCCCCGTGAACGTGCTGAGAAACACGTCTTGGGTGAGATCCTCTGCGTCGCCGTGCGGCCCGAGCGCGCGCTCGAGCAAGCGATAGACCATGGGTGCATGACGAGTCCAAATCGCGTGCGCGGCCCAAGCCTCTCCGCCGGAGAAGGCGCGTACCAGCGCTGCATCGTCGAGGTGGGGCTCCGCCCCGGATGCGACCAGCTGAACGGGGGAACCCAGTCTGCGCTTCAATGAACCGGCCGTCGTCCTTCGCGCAGAGTATCGCGCCATGCCTCCTGTAGCGCCACCTGCAGTAGCGTTCGACCGGGTGGAAATCCGCTTTATCGCATGCGAAGAAATTTCTGCGCTCTCGTGTGAACGATCGCACGTCGACCCAGCCGCTCGGCTAGCAGGGCGTGAGAGGCACCAAGAACGGTTCGTGCTGAATTGGGCTGCGCCAGGCAGTTGCGCATCGCTAAGAAAACGGCTCACCGTGGTTTCGCTGGCGCGCCCGAATTGAAGTCAGAGCGCGCGCAGACGCTTCGCGTGAGCCGTTTTCACCGAGTTCCGCTACTGCCTTCGCTAGAACCGCGCTCATTCGACTGCGCTCACCGCTCAGGTGCGCGAGAGCCGGACACGATCGGAGTAAGCGATGCGACACACACGATGGCTCGGCGGATGTCTGCTGCTCAGCGCGAGCAACATCTCCGGTTGTTCCTCGAATGACTCCAGTGCTCCGACGCCTACGGGGGGCTCCCACGCCGAGACAGGCGGATCGAGCGCGAGCGGGGGAACCGGAGGAAACGCTTCATTCGGAGGAGCGTCAACCGGAGGAGCGTCAACCGGAGGAGCTTCGACCGGAGGAAACACTTCGAGCGCGACCGGAGGAAGCACTTCGACCGGGGGAAACACTTCGAGCGCGACCGGAGGAAGCACTTCGAGCGCAACCGGAGGAAACACTTCGAGCACGACCGGAGGAAATACGGCGTCCGGTGGGTCTGCCGGCTCTGCCCTCGGCGGGAAAGCGACGACGGGCGGAACTGCAACCACGCCTGGCGGAGCAGGAGCTGGCCCTGGCAAAGGGGGCTCCGGAGGCAGCGGCACCGCAGGAGCGGCCGGCGCGCCCTCGACGCCACCAGGAACGTGTGGGGCGACGCCGACGGGCACCGGCTCCGCTTTCACACCGGTGACCAGCTACACGGCGAAAGACGGGGGCTTTGGTCCCGCGGCCATCACCCGCAATACTGGTGACGAAAGCCTCGGAACCAACACCGATGGCAGCGCGAACAAGGTCGCCATTTTTCGGCCTGCGGCGGCCAAGTATGGCCAGGGCGGCGTCACTCACCCGATCATCGTTTGGGGCAACGGTTCGACCAACACCGTCGACATTTGGCAAGGCTTCCTAGCCCGTGTCGCCAGTTACGGCTTCGTCGTCGTAGCGCCCGAGCAAACCCAGGTCACCGCCGACCACATGAACAAGGCCATCGACTACGTCCTCAAGTTGGCGAGCGACCCTGCGAGCGGTGACTGCGGCAAAATCGACACGACCAAGATCGGCTCCACCGGATACTCACGTGGCGGCGGCGGCGCGATCTCGGTCGGCAGCAACGCTCGCATCAAGTCCACTTTCTTCTTCGCGTCGAACGGCAACGTCAACAACCTGAAAGCGCCGTGGGGCGTGATCGGGGGCGACATGGACACGACGTTCAATTGGACTGCCATCAGCGCTGGGGTCACCGGATCGTCGCAGCCCGCTTTCGGTGCCGTGCTCGCGGGCATCGACCACAATCGGGTCGCGGGCAATGCGAAAGCGCAAGAAGCGTACATCGGCTGGTTGCGCTGGCGCTTCATGAACGACCAAGCCGGCCACGACATGTTCGTGGGCCCGGCGTGTAAAGTTTGTGGTGACACCGCTTTCTCGGGAACGGTCAAGACCACGACTCTCGATTCTCTCTAGACGTCAGCCGCGCTGGGCTCAGAGCGGCGTGATCACGACGCCCAGAGCTAGCCCCAAGTACCAGCCTCGAAAGCGCTCTCCCGCTCCGTCGGGAAAGCGCGCCGGCATCGTTCGCAGGAAAAAGCCGGCCTCTGCCCCCGCGCTCGCGCGCGCCCAACGCGCGAGTCGCGGCTGAACCCGCAGCGCGAGCCCCCCGCGCGCAGTCCAGGTGTCCCGCTCACCTTCGATCGCGTCGATCGCGCTGGCGCCGGCGACATGCACGGCGGAAGCCGAAGCCCGCGCGGCAAAGTCGACGTCGAGCCGCGGCGCGGCGCGCACGCGCAGCGCGGGCCCCACGCTGAGCTCGACGAACGAAAGCAGTGCGCGCCCCGAGTCGTCCCAGCCGCCCAGGTACTCGGCGCCAAGGTCCAAACGCAGCGCGCGGCGCAGCGTGAACTCGGCAGTGAGCGCAGGTCCGAGCAGGCTCAGCTGACGAGTGCGCGCCGCAGAAAACTCGGCGCGCAGCGCCAAGGGCCCTTCGCGGGTGCGCGCCGCGGCCAACGCCGCGAGCGTGCGCAAGCGCTCGAGTTCCCGATCGTGCTCGCGCTTCTGAACCAGCCGTTTTTGACGCAGACGCCGCGCGAGCTCGGCGGCGGCCAAGGCTACGCGCCGCGCCAGCAAGTGTCCGCCGCTCTGCGCGCCGGAGACGACGCGCACGTCGAACAGAGTCCCGCGCTCCCAAAGCTCGACACGCACCTGCCGCTCGGGTTCGCCGAGCACGCGGTAAAAGAGGGCCGGGGTCCGAGCGTTCAAGTCCGGAGGCAGGTCGATGTCAGAAAGCTCGAGCGGGACCAAGCGTCGCACGACACGCGCATCCAGAACCGACTCGGCCGCGCTATCGATCTCCAGCACGACTTGGGCATGCTTGGCGTCTGCGGGCGACGCGAGCAGGCACCAGCACAAACAACCGAGCAGCGCGAGCGCGCGCGCCGGACGCCTAAGGGGTGGGCTGAGGGGCGGGCACGGCGGATGGCTCCGCAGCCGGCGGCTCAGGGCTCGTCGCAACACCCGCGTCAGCGCGCTCCGCGCTGAGCTTGGCGAGCTCGTCACGCCATTCGGCAAGGCGACGGCCGTTCGGGAAATCTTTCGCATACTGGTCGACGAGCTGCGACGCGAGCTCCTGATTCCCTTGAGACAGGGCGACGTCCACCTGGCGGGCCGCCGCATCTTCTGCGAAATCCCCCGTCGGAGACAAGCGCCGATAGGTAGCGTAGGCCTCGGCCGCGCCGCTGCGATCCCCCCCCTGCTCCAGCAGGTTGCCGAGCGTCCAAGCGGCCAGAGACGCTTCGGGCGCCCCGGAGAAGGCGTCGAGCAGGCGGCGCAACGCCCGCACCGCTTGTTCGCGTTCGCCGGAGGCACGCGCCACGTCGACCAGGGTCATGAGCTGATCGGGCGAAGCCGCCACCAAGGCCACTTCCCAGCCGCCCGACCGCTCGAGCGCGGCACGCGCGCCAGGGAAATCACCGGAATCGGCCTTCTGCTGCCACTGGGGTGGCTCAGTCGCGGGAACCACGTACGGGGTAGCGGACGGACCTTCGTAGACCACCTCGGAACTTGCGGCCAAAGGCTCGGCGCCGGGAACGCGCGGGCGCAGCGCGCGCCGAACTTCACCCCGCGCAGAGGGCTGCGGACGGGGGCTGTGTTCGAGCGAGCGCGCCGGGCCCTCCGCGGCGACGGGTGATTCCGCCGCCGGCAAGGGCTCGGCGGCCATCTGCGGCGCCAGCATGCGGGTCGGATCGGCGTGACGACCGACCATCACCCCCGCGACGAACAGCGCCAGGCCAAACGCGGGCGCGAGCCACAACCCTGCCCGAGCGCGCGCGCGAGGACGACCGAGCCCCTGATCGAGCCGCTGCCAAACGCGTTCGATCCTTGGATCGCCCGAATGGTCTCGCAGCGCAGTGGGGGGTAGCTCGGAGAGCTCGTCGTCGATCATGGAGCGTCGTCTTTAGTGAAGGGGGCCACGAAGTGACCGGCAAGAAAGCGTTGCACTCTTAAGATTCGGCGCTTAGCGGTAGCGAGCGAGCAGCTCATCATTTCCGCCACGCCTTCAAGGCGGTGGCGCTCGATGTAGCGCAGCGTCCAGGCGATGCGGTCGCTCGCCGGCAAGGTCTGCAAGAGCGCGTACACTTGGGCGAGCAGCACGCGCGCCTCGGTCTCCGCCTGCGGCGATGCGATCATGTCCAGGTCCACCGGCTCCGGCACGACCAGGCCGAGGGCCGACAACACGCGGCGACGGCGCAGGCGAGTGCGAACCAAGCGTACGACGATGCTCCCCAGCCAGGCGCGGAACGCGCCCGCGTCCTTCAACTCACTGAGCCGAGTGTGCGCGCGCACGAACGCGTCGTGCACGACGTCCTCGACGTCGTTCGCGGAGCCCTGAATGCGAATGGCGAGGCCGAGAGCGAACGCCGCATGGCGGCGGTAGAGCGCTTCGAACGCGCTGCGATCGCCTTCGATGACCAAGGACACCAGCTGCGCGTCGGCGAGCTCTTCGAACAGCCCGGAAGGCTCTGCCCGACGCGCGACCGAACGCCCGCCCACGAGACGGAGCTTCGGCAGGTCTTGGGCGCGGGCCACGGGCAGCACCATATCCTTCGACGCAGTGCCTGGGCAGTTCGGCTCAGCGGTAGACGCGAATCCTGGTCGCAAGGCCGCGTCAAGAACACCTACGAAAAAGGCCGACCAGCCGTTCTTTTTCTTTAAATACTCGAATTTAATGCACTTACTAAAGAGAAATCGACCGAGTTTACTTCGTGCGTGAGCCGCTTTCTGTTACTGCGGCGTCTGAAAGCGTCCGAGCCCAGGCGGTTCGGCAGGAGGAACCCACATGTCGATTCGTAAGATTGCTGCTCTCATCCCGGTGTGTGCTCTCATGGCTGCCTGCGGCGGCGAAGCGACCCCCGAAGCCAAGGCTCCGGAAGCGGCTGCCACCGAGGCGAAGCCCGCCGAGGGTGATGCAGCGAAGCCCGCCGAGGGCGACGCGGCCAAGCCGGAAGGCGACGCGGCCAAGCCGGAAGGCGACGCGAAGTGATTCCCCAGCAAGCTGCCGCTTGATGCGGCGGCTTGCCAAGGGCGGCCGGGGCGCTGAAGCGCTCCGGCCGTTCGCGTTTTTGTAGACCTTGAAAACGGCGACCAGCGAAGGCTCGCTGGGAGAGCCACCGCTCGGAGCCGCTCGGCCCTAGGCCGCGCCCTTGTGATCGACGACCAGGCGCGTGCGTCCGACGAGGAGCTCGTCCCCGTGCGAGATCTCCTGCTCACCGCGAATGCGTACGAACACGCCGGTGCGCGAGCCGAGATCGGTGAGCACCACGGTGCCCGCGTGCTCCTCAATCAAGCAGTGCTGCTCGCCGACCAGAGGGTCATCCGGGAACACCAGATCGCCCACGACGGCGCCGATCTGTAAGGTGTTGCCGCGCGCGACCACGCAGCAGCCGAGCGCGCCGCCTTCGAACACCTGAACCACGCGGAACGACGAAGGCCATTTTGGCGACGAATAGAAGTAGGTGGGGTGCGCGTCGGGACCGTCGTCGGGCACCGGGTTGCGCTCGATACGCAGCAGCTGGTCGCCAACCACGAATTCGTCACCGAGCTCGAGCTCCACGGGCGTGCGGATGCGCAAGAACACGCCGTTGCCGCCGCCCAAATCTTCGAGCCACAGGCGCTCGTCGCGAAACGCGAGGCGCGCTTCCTCGGGATGGCAGAAACGCTCGCCAGGTAGTCCGATCTCGCCCTTGCCACCGATGATCGCGCTCGGACCGCTCGGATCGTAGCGGCCCGGGCCTCCGCTCAAACTGCGCAGCACGTGCAGCGAAAAGGGGCCCGAGGGCTTGGCGGGGCTCGCCGTGGCAGCCGGTGCCTGCGCGGGAGCCTCGGCGGCCATGCGCGGAATGCTCGACGTCCGAGACTCGACGCGCTGCTTCTTCTGGCTGGCAAGCTTGCGGATGTTGTCGACGTTGGGCGGCTCGGTCAGCACGTCGAGGCCCCCGACCGCGCGCCCCTCGATGACGTCGTTGAAGCGCCCCTCGCGCAGGGCCATCACCATTTCGAGGTGCTGTGCCTTCATCAGGCTGCGCACGAATTCGCTCACGTCCGAACGCGACACTTCGTCGCCATACGAACGCTTGTGACTCTTGATCACGCGGCCGCCGTCCGCGAACAAGTGCGTGATGATGTGCGGCTGGTCGAGCCCAGAATCTTCGGTCTGAACGTGGAAAACGCGCTCTTGAAACTTGATGTTGTTGTTGAAGCCCATTTGCGCGCGTCGAAACGACGGCCTGCGCATTTCGGCTTCCAACCGCGACAGCTCTTCCGCGTTGTACTGCGCGACCGCCGCGTCGAGCTCACCGTGGTCGCCCACGACGCCTTCCATTCGCTCGAACGCTTGCTGCGCGATGCGCGAACCAGGAGCGATGCGCAGCGCCTCGGCCAGGAGCTCCTGACCTTGCTTGTCGTTCGCTCCGCTGGTGGCCCAGGCGGCGAGCAGAGACACCGCGTCGTCCGGGCGATCTTTATCGACCAACCACTTGGCGACGCGCCCGGCGACGGCTCGCTTATCTGAGAGGCTACCGGCCGCTTCGGCCATGCAGCGCTATTGAATGGGGCAAGCGCCGAGGGCGCAAGGGGGCGCGTTAGGCCCAACGGACGGCCGAAGCGCATTCGGCTTGTTTTCCAGAGCAATGACGAAAATGCACAAGGACCGATGGCTCCGAATCACGGCCCGCCGCGGCCTGCTCCGGCGAAGCGAACGCGGAGCGCCGCCGGAACGGGCCGCCACCCTGCTGCGGTCAGTGGCAATCGAAGGGGCAGGTTTTCGGAGTTTCGCCGGCCGTGCACAGGCCGTCACCGCACGCGGGACAATCCCGCGAGCAAGTCGTGGCGTTCTCGGACACCGCGCAAATACCGTCGCCGCAGCTGGTGCAGTCGGTCGGGCAATTGCCCGCGGTCTCGCCGAAGCTGCACACGCCGTCGCCGCATCCGCAGTCGTTCGGGCACAGGTTGACCGTTTCCATACCGGTGCACAGGCCGTCGCCACATCGGGTGCAATCGCCTGGGCAAGCTCCTGCATCCTCCGTGTCGGAGCAGAAGCCGTCGCCACACCACGCGCAATCGAGCGAGCAGTTCTTGGCGTCCTCGTTCAGCCCGCATAGGCCGTCACCGCAGCGCGTGCAGTCGAGCGCACACGAGAACACGTCTTCCCAACCTGGCGAGCATAGCCCGTCGCCGCACTGCACGCAGTCCGGCGCGCACGAGAACGCGTCTTCCCAACCCGGCGTGCACACCATGTCGCCGCATTGAACGCAGTCGTTCGGGCAGTTATTGAGACCCTCGCCAGATGCGCACACGCCATCGCCGCACTTACCGCAGTCGAGCGGACAGGTTTGCGTGGTCTCACCGCCACTGCAGAACCCGTCGCCGCATTTACCGCAGTCGACCGCGCAGGTAGCCGGGGTTTCATAGCCTGGCGAGCACAAGTTGTCGCCGCAGCGCACGCAGTCTCGCGCGCAGGTGGTCGCGTTCTCGCTGGGCCCGCAGAAGCCGTCGCCACATTGCGGGCAGTCTCTGCGGCACGACGAAGTGTCCTCGCCGAGATCGCACGTCTTGTTGCCGCAGTAGCAGTCGCTGCAGAAGTTGACGTTCTCCGGATACTGGCAAACCCCGTTGAAGTCGCAGAAATTGACGCAGTCGACGCACCAACCGTTCTCTTGCGGATCACAGCGCATGTCTCCACACACCGCGCAGTCGGGGCAAAAGCCTTGCTCGGCCGGTAGGCACACCCCGTCGCCGCACGAATCACCGCAATCGCCGCACCAGGCGGGCTCATTCAGGTTGCAAATGCCGTCGCCGCAGCCGATGCGGACGCAATCGAAGCACCAACCAACCTCCGGCGGGCTGCACAGGCCGTCCCCGCACACGGGACAGTCCTGGAAACAGGTCATGAACTCGTTGTTGTCGCAGCGCCCGTCGCCGCAGATCGCGCAATCGAGAGAGCACGTGATGACGCTCTCGTTGAATTCACACAGGCCGTTGCCACAGAACGTCCCCTGGCCGCCGGTGCCGGCGAAGCCGCCGAACGTGCCGCCAAAGCCAGCGAAGCCGCCGAAAGTGCCGCCGGTGCCAGCGAAGCCACCGGTCGGTCTCCCGCCGCTGCCCGCAAAGCCGCCGCTGGATCTACCGCCGGTCCACGTCGTGCCCCCGGTCGGCCGCGTTCCGCCGGTGGGCGACGTACCGCCGGTCCACGTCGTGCCGCCGGTCGGCGGCGTCCCGCCTGTCCACGGAGTCGTGCCGCCGGTCCATTGAGCGGTTCCGCCGCTCGCGCGGCCACCGCTTGCCTGGCCCCCCTGCCCATCGAGCCCCACCGCGTAGGCCGGCAGATCCGCGCGGCCGCACGCAGCGACGCCAATCAGAGAAGCTAGAGCGAGCAGAGCTCGCGCACAGGACGCCCGGACGCCAATAGCAGAATTCATTTGTAAGCCGACCCCAAACCGCACCCTCGACCGGAGCTGGCCGAGGCAAGCTTCATTTTCCCTCAGCTTGGGAAAGCTCGCCAGCTTTGTGTGCGTTTTCTCGAAAGGACTCGGTCCGCTTCGCCCACGGAAGCCTGAACAGACGTAGCTCCCGCCCCGCGCGCGGCTCAGGGCACTTCGTAGATCGAGACCCCGTCGACCATCACGTCGGTCGAGCCACTAGTTAAGTAGCCGGGGTTATCGAACACCACGCCCCCCTTGGTGCGCAGCACGCAAACGGAGACGTGTTCCTTGTTGGTGCCGGTGTAGTTGCAGTACGGCGCGCCACGCCACTCGGCCGAGAGGCGCTTCTCCGAAGGCAGCACGACCCGAAGCTCGTACTTGCCCGCCTCGAGCGAGAAGCTGATCTTGCGATTCTGATCAATCGGGAGCGCCTCGGGCGTGAGCTTGCGCACGACGTCCACCTTGAACTCCTGCGAGGCTTGGCCGGCGCGAGCGAGCAGCGTCGCGTTACCCACCATTTTCGGCACGAGCTCGCTGCCGCGTGACACGAGCACCCCGGTGTTCTTGGAGGTCAACGTCAGCGGAACCCCTTCGAGCTCCGCACCACCCTTGCCGAGCACGCGAAGCTTTGGCGTGAACGGACCTGCCGTGAGCTCGACCCGCCCCACGTCCGAGGCGTCGACCTTTTCGACCAGTCGACAGCGCACGGGGACAGTGCGGGTATTCGAGCCCAAAGTCAGGCTGACCGTGCCATCGCCGGAACGCTGACAAGTGAGTCCGCCGCGCGCGCTGACGCTGGCCAGCCCAGCAGGCGACACATTGAAGGAATGTTCCTCCGTGCTGGCCGCGACCGTGCCGTCCTCGTTGGTGAGCCGCACCGTAATCGTGGCTGGATCCGCCGACAGGATCATGTCGCTCAATTCGAGCCGAAAATCCCGCGGCGCTTCGCGGCGGCCGCAAGCAGCGCCGAGAACGCCCAGGAACGAAAGAGCGAGCGTGGACCAACGACCAGGGGTGGGCATGAGCGCGGCGAGTCTAATACACGACCCGCGGCGAAGTCGAAATCGCGCGCGCTTCAGCGTGGAGTCTGCGGCCGCACGCCTAGCTCGGCGAGCAGGGAATCCGCCTTCTCCACCGCGTCGAGCACCCAGAGCAGATAGCGCACGTCCACGTGAATGGCGCGCGTGGTCGGCTGATAGCCGAAGTCCGAAGCGACCGAATCGAACGTGCCATCGAACGCCAGCCCGGTGAGCTTGCCGTCCGCGTCGAGCGTGGCCGAACCCGAATTGCCATTGGTGATGCGCGCGTTCGACAGGAAATCGACCGGCACCTCGCCCGCGTCACCGGTCGCGTAGCTACCGAAGCGCTTCTCCCGAAAGGCAGCGAGCAGCGCCGGCGGCGCGTCGAACGGCTCGCTGCCGCGATGCTTGGCCAAGATCTCCGAGACCCGCGTGAACGGGGAACCTCCGTTCACGGGCGCTTGCACCAAGCCGTAGCTGATGCGCAGCGTGCCGTTCGCGTCGGGAGCCACGTTGCCACCACGCTTTTCTAGCAGCGCCGACGCGTAGCGCGGCCCTTCGCGTAGCAGCACACCCTGGAAGCGGTCGCGACGCTCCTCGGCTGCTTTGAGCAAGGGGCGCAGGGCAACCGCGGCGCGAATCAGCGGATCCTTGCTGCGCGCGAGCGTTGCCGGTGTGCCCTTCTCGAACAAGGACAAGCGCACCTTCACGTCGCCGAGCTGCGTGCCTTCGTACAATTTGTCTACCGCGCGCTCGATCTTTTCTCGCGAAGCGTCGGCGCCGGCCAGTACGGCGAGCGCCGGCGAGCGTTGCTCCGGCGGCGTGGCCAGAATGCGCGAGAGCGCGAGCACGAGCATCGCTTGGTCGAGCCGCGGATGGTACTGTTTGTCGAGCGCGCTCAGCTGGTCGCGTAGGTCGTGCACTTTCCGCTGCTGATAGTCGGGGTCGCGCTCGAGGTCGGGCTTTTGTCGCTCTTCGGCCATGCGCACGATCAGCGACGCCGCCCAGAGCAGCCTCGGCTGCATCAACTCGAACTGAAGGGCCGTGTCGGGTTCGCGGGTTCGCTCGAGCTCGCGATAGGCGCCCTCGATGGCCTCCACTGCACCCGCGTAGCGAGCCTTACGCTCCGGCGTTGCGTCGATGAAACGCCCGAGCTCGACCTGCTCCGCCCGCTTCTGTTCGACGAGCTTGCCCTGGGCCAAGCCTTGGAGCTCGCCCTGGTGCTTGGTGCGAAAATTGTTGAAGCGGCGTAAGAAGCCAGTGCCCTTGATGCCCGCGTCCGCGTCCTTCGCGCGCACGGCTTCGATCGTCTGAATGAAGGCGTCGAACATGCCGAGGCGTCGCGGATAGAGCCAGCTCTCGGTTTCTTCGACTTCCCGCGCGAGCGCGAAGGAGGCGGTGTGGCCCGGATAACCCGCGACAATCACCAAGTCGTTTTCGTGAAGCGGCCGCGTCGCAAGCGAAAGATGCTCGCTCGGATGGTAGGGTTGGTTCTCGGCGGCGAAGTCGGCGGGCTTTCCGTCTTTGCCCCAGTAGGCCCGAAAGAACGCAAAATCGCCGGTGTGTCGCGGCCAACGCCAGTTGTCGACTTCGCCGCCGAAGTTGCCGATACCCGCGGGTGGCGCGTAGACGATGCGCACGTCGCGGAGCTCGAGCTGCTCGATCATGAAATAGCGCAGCCCCACGTAAAACGACTTGAGCTCGCAGCGCACCTCGGGACGGTCCTTCTCGCACGCGGCGACGCTCTCTTTCTGGAACTTCTCGAATGCGCGCTGCCGCCCGAGGTCGTCCGAAACGCCCTCGAGCGCCGCGCGCACCTCGTTCGAGACCTCGCGAAACGAGCGCGTCAGTTGCACGCGCGCGGTCGGCCCCGCCGAGAGCTCGTCGCGTTGCGACTTGGCGAGGTAGCCATTTTTCATCAGGTTCGACGCCGGCGTCGAGTTGAACTGCAGCGCCCCCACCGCGCAGTGGTGGTTCGTCACGATCAAGCCATCCGCCGAAACGAAGGACGCCGAGCAGCCGCTCAGTCGCACGATCGCCCCCAAGAGCCCGGAGAGCGGATCCGAAAGCAGCTTGGGATCGACGGTCAGCCCGTGCGCGCGCAGCTCGTCGGCGCGGCTCGCCATTTGCTCGGGGAGCCACATTCCACCTGCGCCATTGAGCGGTGGCAGCGCGGGCGGAGCAGGCACCGTCGCGACGGCGCTCGGCGGCGCTGGCGCCGGTACCGGCGGTGGCAGCGGCTGGGCGCCGCCCTTTTGACAACTCGAAAGTAGCAGCAGAGAACCGAAAACCACGAACGATGAGCGCATGTCGACCAGCGCTCATCGGTAGCCCTGCCGCCCCTGGCAGTAAAGCCGAGCCTCAGCTCTGCCCGTAGCCCGTGTTCTCGAGCAAGATCACGTTGGTCTTGGAGCGCGTTTCGCCGGCGTTGGTCACGTACACGGCGGGCTTGTCCACGATCGGGCAGACCTTTTCGCATGCGCCGCAGCCGACGCACAGCGACGGGTCGACGTGCGGGCGCTGCACGTGCACGGTAAGCATCTGGGCGCTCTCCCCTTTCGCGCCGTATTTGCTGTCCCGCTTGGGGATGTCGACCTCTTCGGCCCAAATCGCCTTGGGTGAAGTGGGGCAAAACTCTTCGCACACGATGCACGGCGTCGCCATCGCCCAGGGCAAGCAGCGACCGTGGTCGTACATCGCGGTGCCCACGCTCACCGGCTTCTGCCCGACGCCCATCTTCTGTTTCTCGTCGATCTTTTGAATCGCGCCGGTCGGACACACCTGACCGCAGAGCACGCACGAGAACTCGCAGTAGCCGATGCGAGGGATCAGGATCGGCGTCCAGAGCCCTTCGATTCCGGCTTCGAAGAAGGCGGGGTGCAGCGCGTTGTTCGGGCACACCTTCATGCACTCGGCGCAGCGAATGCAGCGCTCCAAAAACTCGCGCTCTTCCACCGCGCCTGGCGGTCGAATCACCTTCTCGCTGTAGGCCTTGTCCGGCCAGTTCGCGATGCGCATCGCCGGTATCGCGACTGCACCCGCGGCGCTGGTCGCGACCAACGTCCTGCGCTCGAGCCCCGGCTTCTTCATCAACCCGCGCAGGTTGGGCAGAAAACGGAACTTGATCACGTCCTCCGGGCAGGCGTTCTCGCAGTTGAGGCACATGTGGCACTCGTCACCACGGTGCTTCACACCACCCTGCGGGCTATCCGCGCCCTGACAGTGCACGAGGCACAGATTGCAGTCGGTGCACTTGGCGTGATCCTTCTCCATCCCGAACAGCGAGAAGCGCGAGATGACGCCCAAGAACGCGCCCAGCGGGCACAGCGCGCGGCACCAGAAGCGCGGGATGATGCGATTCATGAACAGAATCGCGACCAACGTGAACAGAATGAACCAGGTCTGATTGAAGTAGCCTTGGTTCGCGGTCCACACGCTGCGGGCCAGCGTATCTTGCGCACCATCGGTCACCGCCTGCAGCGCGCGCACGTTGGTGTCGGCGACGGCGTTGGTGGTGCGCACGCCAAGGTACTGCAGCGCCGGCAGCACACCGAGCCCAATCGCGCGCACGGCGACGCAGATGGGGTCGAGCAAGCCACCGATGGCGCTGCCCACGGCGGCAGCGGCCAGGAAAGCCGCCATCAAGTAGTACTTGAGCGACTGCCAACCGTGAGTCTTGTTGGATTCCACGCGGCGGTTGCCGCGCAGCGTTCGGCTCGGAAAAATCCAACCGAAGAAGTGGTGGAGCGTCCCGAACGGACAGATCCACCCGCAAAACACACGCCCGAACACCAGCGTCAGCGCCACGATGCCGAGCGACCACGCGAGCCCTCGGTACACCGAGTGCGTGCTCAGCAGTGTCATCGCGCCGACGAACGGATCGGCGAGCAGAAACGCTTCGACCGGCAGCGGCAACCGAACCGGTTGATCGAACCGCGCCGAGAACGTGCCGCGAAACGCGGTCGCGCACAAAAACCAAAAGAACAGCGCAAAGAAGCCAATTTGCGCGGCCCGCCGCACCCAAACCAGCTTGCGAATGATGGGACGCGCCGGAATTCCAGACCCCGGCCGCTTCGGCCCCGCCTTCTTCGGCGGCGTCGCGCTCTTCAGCGCTCCCGCCGCTGTCTCTGCCTTCGTTGGCGCTGGTGACGGTCCCGCGCCAGGAGCTGCTCCTGCTCCCGAAGCTGCTCCTGCTCCCGAAGCTGCTCCTACTCCCGAAGCTGCTCCTACTCCCGAAGCTGCTCCTGCTCCCGAAGCCGCTCCTGCTCCCGAAGCCACCGCCGCTCCAACGATCGGCAATGCTCGCCGCTTGGGCGGCGCGGCGTCCAACGCCGCTACCGGCCCCTTCTTCTCCAACCACGGGAGTGGCGATGGCAACTCGCCGTCCGCGCCGTGCTGATGCCCAAGGTGTGCGGTCGCAGCCACTCAGACCTCCACATGCGGCACGCTTTGCCAGTCCATGCGGCCAATCCCTCGCTCGTGACCCATCTTCAGGTATTTCACGTGCTCCGGCGTTTCTCCGATCAAGGTGCAGCCGTAAGCATCCGCGGCCACCTGATCGAGGCTCGCGATCACTTGATGCATGTCGCGTGCGTCGTCGATGTTGCCGCCCTGCGGCCCGTTGCGCAGCAAAACGCGCGTCGCGTCCACGATGGTGATTGTCGGACGCATGAAGGTCGCCAGATCGGCCACCGAAACATCGATGTTTTGGTGCAGACGATTGCGACGCCCGCCGAGCAGGCCGTACCAGTTCTTCATCGCGCCCGTGTACTTCGACAAGTTGTGGTGCTTCGCGACCGGGATGTTGATCACCTTGTCCGCGTTCACCAGCGGCGTGTACACCGGCCACTGGTCGAGCACGTCGCCGCGCAAACGCATTTCGCGAAAGCGATGCGCCGAGGGCAAAATCACGGTGGCACCCAAGGCGTACGTGGCGCGCCAAATGCCCGAACGCTGAAAGCAACGATTGGGCTCATTGCACGAGGCGTCGGTGACGATCACTTGCTTCGCCCCCGCCTCGAACGCGAGCCGCACGACCTCGGCCACCACGCGCGGATTGCTGTTGGCCGCGTGCACCGGCATACGATCCCAGCCGATGTTGGGTTTGATCGCGACGATGTCACCGCGTGAGACGAAGCGCTTCATGCCACCGAGCGCGTCGACCGCGCGCTCTACCAGCGTCGCCGGATCGGTCGAGCTCTTCGCGATCGAAAACACCGGCTCTGGCCCAGTGCCCTTGGTGCGAAAGTCGCGCACCTGCCGCTCGCCAGTGGGCCGCGTCAGCTCCAAACCGCCCGCATCAAAACCGAGCTTCGCCACCAGCGCGGAGCCCGAAAGCACCGCCGAGGCGAGCCCGATTCGCTGAAGCGCCTCTCGGCGCGAGGGCCGGTCCGTCATGTTCTGGGCACCTTGAGCGAGGGATGGGTAAGCGTCAAGTTTGCGGCTCGAAGCCTAGCACGAACCTCAACCATTGGTTTTTATTGATCTATCCGGCAAATCCAGCCGACCCTCAAACCGCCTGACCGGCCAGAAGATGCTTTCCGCGCCGAGCACCCCATTTAAGAGGACACGTCGAGCGATCCGCTTGCGCAGTCCTTGAAGAGTGGCGAAGTTGGCGCTAGCGTCCGCTCCCCTTTTTGGCCCGGGCATCTCTGCTCGGCTGCCCTGACGACCGGAGAAGCTGCAATGAAAGACGGGATTCACCCGGATTACGAGGTTGTGTCGGTAACTTGTGCGTGTGGCAACACGTTCCAAACCCGCTCGACCCGCAAAGAATTGGGTGTCGACGTGTGCGGCGCCTGCCATCCGTTCTACACGGGCAAGCAGCGCTTGGTCGATACCCAGGGTCGCGTCGATCGCTTCCGCCGCCGTTACGCCGGAAACGCCGGCGCCGCCGCGAAGAAGTGAACGCGAACGAGCGCGGGCGCGCTGCCGAGGCGGGCTATACTCGGTGTGATGTCCAATCAACCTGCGGTCCTCGGGCCTGACGGAATTTCTCGCCCCTACATCGGCGGGCAAGCCCTGATCGAAGGCGTGATGATGCGCTCGCCGCACGCCTTCTCGGCGGTGGTGCGGCGCAAGAGCGGCGAGCTCGTCGTGCGCGAGCAGCCCATGGTCGATTTGCGCAAGGGTGTGCGCGCCTGGCCCTTGGTGCGCGGCGCGGTCGCGCTGGTCGAGTCACTGCGCCTCGGCAGCCGCGCGTTGCGGTTCTCGATCGACGTCTACGAGCGCGACATGAACGCGGAGCTCGAGCAGCAAGCGAAGCCCTCGTCGCCCAGCTTGCTCACGCTGCTCTCGCTGCCGATCATCTCGCTGATGACGAGCGAGCCGGAACCGGCGCCCGCGTCGGGCCTCGGCGAGGACAAGAAGGGCAATGGCTGGCTCACGCTGTTCAGCGTGGTGGTCGCGTTGACGCTGTTCGTCGCGCTGCCGCAAGCCTTCGCTGCGGGAACCAGCGCGCTGCTCAAGCTCGACCTCGACGTACGTAGCGTCACCTTCCAGGCCCTGACCGGCGCCGCCAAGATGGTGATCTTGATCACCTACATGCTGGTGATTCGCCGCACGCCCGAGATCTACCGGGTGTTTCAGTATCACGGCGCCGAGCACAAATCGATTTACACCTACGAGTCCGGTGAGGCGCTGACCGTAGAAAACGCGCGCAAGAAGACCACGCTGCACCCGCGCTGCGGCACCACTTTCATCGTGATGGTGGCGCTGGTTTCGATCTTCGTGTTCAGCCTGCTCGGTCCGTTCTTGCCGAAGCTCGGGCTGTCCAAGGTCGCGGACAACGTACTGTTCTTCTTGCTCAAGCTGCCCTTCCTGCCGTTCATCGCGGCGGTGACCTTCGAGCTGCAGCGCTTGCTCGCGCGCTTCGCCAAGCGTGGCCCGCTGCGCGTGCTGCTCTGGCCGGGCTTTTTGGTGCAGAAGATTACGACCATCGAACCCGACGACACGCAGCTCGAGGTCGCACTCGGCGCCTTGGCGGTCACCCTTGGCCGCGAAAAGGGCCGCAGCACCGAGACCAGCAAAGACCAGCAGTACCCGGGCTACGCCGAGCTATTGTCGGGGACGGCTGCCGTAGGCTGAACCAAGCAAAATGCTGCCGCGCGATAAGCTCAAATCCCTCGTGCGTCGACACGAGGAGGTCGAACGTCTGCTGTGCGATCCGGCCGTGCTCAGCGATATGAAGCGTCTCAACACGCTCAATCGCGAACGCACGCATTTGGTGCCACTGGTGGAGGCCATGCACCGCCTGGAAGGCGTCGAGCGGCGCATCCGTGAAGACGAGGAAGCGCTCGACGACCCGGAGCTCGGGCCGCTCGCCCGCCAGGAGCTGCCGGAGCTACAGGCCGAGCGCGAAGGCATCGAAACCGACCTTCGGCTGCTCTTGTTGCCGAAGGATCCGAACGACGAGCGCAACACCATCCTCGAAATTCGGGGCGGCACGGGCGGCGAAGAGGCCGCGCTGTTCGCGGCCGATTTGTTCCGCATGTACACCCGCTACGCAGAGCGGCGCGGCTGGCGAGTCGAGATCCTCAACACCAGCGAGGCCAGCGCCGGCGGGCTGAAGGAAGCCATCGCGCTGATCAGCGGACAGCGCGTGTATTCGAGCTTGAAACACGAGGGCGGCGTGCATCGCGTGCAGCGCGTGCCCGCGACCGAAGCGCAGGGCCGCATTCACACCTCGACCGCTACCGTGGCCGTGCTCCCGGAGGCCGAAGAGGTCGACCTGGTCATCGACGACAAAGACCTGCGCTTCGATATTGCCGCCTCTGGTGGCCCGGGTGGGCAGGGCGTGAACACCACCAACAGCGCGGTACAAATCACTCACTTGCCTACGGGCATGATCGTGAAATGTCAGGACGAGCGCAGCCAGATCAAGAACAAAGCCAAGGGGCTCAAGATCTTGCGCAGTCGCTTGCTGGAAATCGAGCGTGAAAAGCAGGCGGAAGCCCAGCGCGACGAGCGCCGCGGCATGGTCAAGGGCGCCGATCGTTCGGAGAAGATTCGCACCTATAACTTCCCACAGAACCGCCTGACCGATCACCGCATCGGGCTCACGTTGTACGAGCTCGATCGCATCATCGAAGGCGATCTGGATCAGTTAATCGCGGCGCTCAGCTCCTGGCATCAGGCGCAGCTCCTACAAGCCAGCGAGGATCCGAACGCCGTGTTCACGGAGCCGTCGTGAATGCCACGGTGCAAGTCGACGACGACGCCCTCTTGTGCGCTTTGGTGCTGGCGCCCACCTCGTTTTCGCGTAACCGCTTCTTCGGCTTGTTCGAGCAGCCGGAGCGCAAGCGCCTGCGCCGGCGCGCGGCGCGTATTCGCGGCATCATCCGTCAGATTCTGACTCCGGACCGCGGCCGCTCGGAGGTGGTCGGTGAGCGCGTGCTCGAGGATGGACGAGTGCTGCTGCGCTACACGGTCGCGGACATGGGCTATTCACGCACCGCGTCGCTCTCGCGCCTGGAAGCCGCCGTGCTGCGCTATGCGCTCTACCGCGCCGGGCGCAGCGAGGTGCCGGAGGCCGATCGGCACCTCGTGGAAGAAGCGCTGGCGCGGCTCGGCAGAGGCTTGGGCCTCGAGCTCGACGGCGTCGTGAGCTGAGAAGCTTCGTGCTGGCTCAGTCGAGCGTCGGCGTGGTCCAGTCGATCCACTTCGCCTTGTCGACCGTGGCGGTGCTCGAACCATAGGCTTGCTTGGAGACGTTCCACACCTTGGTGCTCGTATTCTGCCCGAGCAGAAACTTCTGCACGAAGGCGTTGACGTAAGCCCCTTCCGCGCTGTTCGGAGAACAATGCGAGTGGCCGCTGTTGGCGAACCCGACGTTGTCCGGCACCCCGAGCGCCTGGTACACCGGCTGAACCGCGGCGGCGCCCGTGGCCACGCTGTTCACGCCGAGCCACTGGTAGTCGGTGTTGTCGAGGATCAAGAGGCCGCGCGGCGCGACCATGGCGAGCAGCTCGTGATGATCGAAGGGCAGCTTGTTGGCGTTCGTCGCGCTCGTGAACTGCTGCAGCGCAGTTCCGAACCAAGGCTGCTCGCTGTAGGCGCTATCCATGGTTTGAACCTTGTGGCTGCCCGCGGTGCCACCGAAGCTCGCGTCCTCAGCGTACGAAGTGCGCCAGAGCGCCACGCCGCCTGACCCCGACTCTTGCGGGATGGTGAGGGCGATGCGCTCGTCGAAAGCGCCGACCATCAAAGCGCCCTTCCCGTTTCGCGAACAGCCGGTAATCGCGATGCGCTTGGGGTCGATCTTGGCCGCGGGGGTAACCTCGAGCGCGTCGATGACGCGGCTGACGCCCCAGGCCCAAGCCATCAGCGCGCCGACCGAATTGTCGCCGGTGACGTCGTAGAAGAACCCAGTGCCGCGGCTGCCGCTCTGGTTACCCATCTTGTTTGTGTCGAAGGTGATCTTGGCGACGCCGGTGAACGAACCCGGCAGGGAGATACCATCGAGGCCAATGATGGCTGGGAAGGGACCGTTGCCGCTCGGAAGCGTAACGCTGACCGTGAACGATTTGCCGCCCACGTTGATGGTGAGGGTGCTGCCCGAAAAGCTCCCCGTGACCGCGCCCGGCGGTTTCGGGTTCTTCTTGCCAGCCTCGTAGTTCTGGATCTGCGCGCTAATCTCGGAGCGACGGCACTGCCATTGGCTCTTCGAGCTGATGCGTGCGCCGGAGAGCATCTTGAACGGGTCGGGCAGCTTTTCGTTGGCCGTTAGAGCCGAGAAAGCAGGCAAAGACGGAACCGTACAGGCCGTCCCACAATCTTCGGTTCCACAGCTACCGGGCCCCGCGCCACCGCCGCTCGGCGTACCGCCGGTTGCCGTCGCCCCCGCCGATCCGCCAGAGCCTACGGTTCCTCCGGTCGCCACGCTGCCAGCCGCGCTACTGCCTCCAGTCGCGCTCTTGGTACCGCCCGTTCCCGTGCTGCCGCCGGTCGTGGCAGGCGTGCCGCCCGTTAATGTCGAGCCGCCCGTGGCGGTTCCGCCGAGCGACGTCGTTCCGCCGGTCGACGTTGAGGCACCGCCCGTGGTTCCGCCGGTCGTCGCGGTTCCACCAGTGGCCGTCGTTCCTCCAGATGCGCCGCCGCTGGTTCCGCCGGTGCCAGTCGAGCCCCCCGTCGCCGTGGGAAGCCCTCCAGTGCCGAGCCCGGGCGTCACCTCTTCGGGCGAGCAAGCACAGAGGAGAGTCGCGTCGAGAGCAACGGATACACAAATCCCAATAGTGGCGCGAAGGCTGACCATTGGGGTCAATGCCCGCTGATGACGAGATGGATCAAAATTTCTGAATTCGCGATCACATGGTGAATTCGAGTTAAGAACGCGCGCGACGTCTCTTCAAAAGTGTAGAGAGAGCGGTGTCGCGTGCGCAGCGAAGGCTTGCTGCGCCGCTATTCGACTCGTTTCCTCACGTGGCTAAATACAGAATCGCGAATGCGGGCATCACTGCTGCTGCGACACGATTTCAACGGAAATTTTCGAGCGCCCCGCGCGCTCCACTGAGCAAAAACTCCGCAGCGTTAACGATTGCTCGCACGCTGACGAGGGCCCAGATCTCTCGAAATATCCCGCGTGCGAGGTCCCACCCGCGACCACCTGCACCCTGCATAACAGCGCACTCTGACGCTGACTCGAGGCCAGAGCGGATGGGCTCTGTTACCTTCGTAGAACGATGGCGTCATTGCGCTCTCTCTCCGCGTTGGGGCTCGTCGTGTGCGCGTGCGGGTCGGATCCGGCACCGGGTGAGACGAGCGACAGCGGCGGGACAGGGACCACGGACGAGACCGGTGGAAGCGCAAGCAGCACGGGCGGCCGCGCGAGCAGCGGCGGCAACGCGAGCAGCGCTGGCGTGCCGAGCACCCCCGATGCGGTCTACGGTGAGGCACACAGCGGGCAGTATCATCTGGGTCCGGTCGACTTCGCAGAGAGCGAATGGCACAACGCCTGCGCTCCACAAGGCGGATACCGCACTGAGCTGCGCGCGGTGAGTGGGCTCAACGGAGAGTTCTTGGCCGGCGTGAGCAACGAGGTCATGGCCGGCGGAGCCGTCTGCGATGCGTGCATCCTGGTCGAGACCGCCACGGGCAAGTCGGCGGTGCTGCGCGTGGTGACCTACGGCGTGAGCAACGCGCCCGGCGACCTCGACGTGAGCCCGAACGCCTACGCGGCGCTCAGCACCGGTGAGTACCCGCGCACCATGAGCTGGCGCTTCGCGAAGTGTCCAGATACCGGCGGGCTGCGCTACGAGTTTCAAACCGCAGCCAACCCCTACTGGACCAGCTTCTGGCTCAGGAACCCGCGCGTACCGCTGACCAAGGTCGAGGTGAAAAGCGCAAAGCACGCGAGCTTCGCGAGCTTGCGGCGCGAAATCGACGGCACGCTGAACGACGACGGCGGCTTCGGTGAAGGCGCGTTCACCCTGCGCATCACTGGCATGGACGGCCAGGTCTTGACCGAAACCCTGCCCGGATTTTCAGGAGGGCAGCTGCTGGTCTCGAGTCAGCAATTCGAGTAGTAGAGCGCCGTGCGCGAGAGCTCGTCCCCACCCAGAGAATTCAGGGATATCGAGGCGTGGGCCGAGCACTACGTAACGAGCTCCGACCTCAGCGTGAAGCTCGCGCCGCCGCCAGTGCCAGCGTGCCTTCGTGAGGCGCCAGCTCCGATTCGACTGGAAGCGCCCGGGCGCCCATCAGTGCTGCGCGCCGCGCGGCGCGGCGAACGCACCCCCAAGGCAGAGGCGCTGAAGGAACCGCATTATCGAGCGCGGCTCCTTCACTCTTTTTGGCACCACGAGCTGCAAGCGGCCGAGCTCATGTGCTGGGCCGTGCTGGCGTTCGCAGACGCCGAACCCGAGTTTCGCAAGGGGTTGATCGGCATTTGCCTGGATGAAATTCGGCACATGAACCTGTACCGCGAGCGGATCGAAGCGTTGGGCGAAGGCTTGGGCGCGTTTGGCGTGCGCGAATGGTTTTGGAAGCGCGTACCGAGCTGCCGAGACAAGGTTTCGTTCGTAGCGCTGATGGGCATGGGGCTCGAAGCGGCGAACCTCGAGCACGCGCCGAGCTTCGCCGCTCAGTTACGCGCCGCTGGCGACGAGGAGAGCGCGCGCATTCAAGAGCAAGTCGGCCGGGAAGAGCTTGCGCACGTGCGCTTCGGAACGCGCTGGTTCACGCGCTGGACCGGCGGCTGTGAGTTCGAACGCTGGCTGTCGCACTTGCCGCCTCCGCTCTCGCCCTGGGTACTCAAAGGGGATCCGCTGGCTGCAGAGGCTCGGCGTCGCGCTGGGATGCCCGAAGCATTTCTGAGCGCCCTGCTCGCCTACGTTCCGGAACCAAAGGGCCGTCCGCTCGCTCCGCCCGAATGACCAGCGACAAGCCGCGCTACGCCTGGGTCCTGAATCTCGACGCCGAGCTCGAGCTCGCGCAGAAGGGCTACACACCGCGCGCACGGCTGCTCGCCCAGCTCGAACAGTACGGGGCCGACTCGCGGCGGTTGCTGGGCCCGGGCGACGTCCTGGTTCGGGGAACGGAGAAGCTTGCGCCGGACCTGGGCTTCGTAGGTCGGGCCTGGTGTCCGACTCCTCGCGCGCTCGCGCTGCTTGCAGCGAGCGGCGTGAACGCCGAACCGCATCCGACGGCCGATGTGCTGCGTCGCGTGAATCACCGGCGGTTTGCGTTCGAGCTCGGCGGAGGTCTGCCAGGGCAGCGCTACCTGGTCGACAAATCCGAGCTCGACGCGCACCTTCGCAACGCCGATAGCCCCCTGCTACTCAAGCGCCCGCTGGCCTTCGCGGGTCGCGGTCAATTGCGGGTGTACGCTCATCAACGAATCACCGAAAAAGAATGGTCGTGGATCGACGTCTCGCTGCGAAATGACGGATTGATCGTCGAACCGCTGGTCGTGCCCACGCTCGAATTCAGCTTGCACGGCTTCGTGTGGCCCAATACACGACGCGAGCTCGGTCAGCCCTGCATTCAGGAGGTCAGCACACGAGGCGTATTTCGCGGCGTGCGCCGCGCGCTGTCGACTGACCTCGACGCAGAAGAAGAACGCGCGCTGTTCGAGCAAGGTGAGCGCGTGGCCGCGGCAGTCGCGAGCGCCGGTTACTTCGGCCCGTTCGGAATCGACGGCTACCGCTACGAACACGACGGGCGAGTCGGGCTGTGCGCGCTGAGCGAGATCAACGCGCGTTACACGATGGGGTTTCTGACCGGGTTTCCGCGCCATCCGAGCGAGCTCTGGCTCGGCTGAATTCGCGCGCGCTCTGATGAGCGGCGGTTCTCGTTGCGGCGCCGCGTTGACCATACCCAATTTCGTCTCGCTCACGGAGCCCGAGCGCAGCGCACACCCATGATGTCGTAGCGCCCCGTAGGGGGCGCATCGTCGCGACGAGCGGTGTCGATGTACAGCTCGGAAAAATCGAAATAGCCGCCTCTTTGCATGCGATACGGCGACACCGTGAGGTACGCGCAGTCGATACAGGTCGGCGCGTACTCGGCATACCAATCCAACGTCGGCTCCCAGGCATTTCCTCCGAGATCGGCTTGCCCGTACTTGCCATCACCCTTGGGAGATAGAGCGCCCACCACGCTCGCGCCCGCCGCGACGCAACGTGCGCCGCCGTTTCCCAGGTAATTCGCGTAGGTGCAATCGATGGTCGTGGGGTCTTGAGCCGTCGACCATGGATAGCGACGCTGGTCCGTACCCCCCGCCGCGGCGTAGTTCCACTCCGCCTCGCTCGGTAAGAAGCCATCATCCCAGATGCAGAAAGCGTAGGCCTCGTACCAATTCTGACAGACCATCGGGTGTCTCTCGTTCGCACCCGCCGAGGTCGTCCAGGTCTTGGACGCTCCACAGCTCAAGTTCGTGTCGGTCGGCGCAACGCTCGAGTCCCAGCTGCTGCTCCAGCCAGGCTCATAGGCGGCGGCGCCGCTGCTATCGGTGAGCCCTTTGCCGCCGTTGAGATGCGTGTGTTTGCCGCTTCCCGCGGCCGGTCGCCACCCCCCGTTCCACGCAGCCACGAACCTGCGGAAGCGTCCGACCGTTACTTCGAAACGATCGAGGCGAAAGTTGCTGATAGTCGCTGGGCTGCTCTTGCTCTTGTGATCGTAGCCATCGTAACCGCGATAAAACGTGGCGCCGGTCACCGTGGGGCTCACGCAACACGATTCATCGTTGTTTGGACCGCAATTATTGGAAAGGGTCTCGCAGCTGCAGGGCCCGCTACCCGAGCAGGAAACGCCGCCGGTTCCTCCCGTACCGACCGAACCGCCAGTGCTCTTGCCCCCGGTTCCTACGCCACCGGTGTTGGTGCCACCCGTGGTGCCGCCCGTGCTGGTGCCACCGGTATTGGAGCCGCCCGTGGTGCCCCCCGTACTGCTGCCACCCGTGCTCTTACCGCCGGTGCCGACACCGCCAGTGCTGGTTTTTCCGCCGGTCGCAGTACCGCCGGTGGAAGCTCCGCCGCTACCTTTCCCACCGCTGCCTGAACCAGAGCTAGCGCCACCCGAGTTCGTTCCGCCGCGCCCCGAGGTCCCAGCAGTACCGCCTTGGCTCGAGCCGCCCTGCGGCTCGCCGCTGCCACCTCCGCCCTGATCGATCGCGCGGCCGCCGGTGTTCGTGCCACCCGTGCTCTCGTCTCCGCCTGCGCCCATGCCGCCGCTGCCATCGGCTCCGGCGCCGCCGTCGCCAGGCCCTCCCCCGCCGCGCCCACCCGTGCCGCCTCGCGCGGCGCCACCCGAACCGGCGCCACCCGCGCCGCCACCGCCAGTCGTTTGCCGCGGTGTCCAGTCCTCGATCCCGAGGATCTGCTGGCAACCGGCAGCGAGCACCAATAGACCAATCGGAAGAATCGGACGTTCCGGACTGCGCGCGCGCGTTCTCATTGCTTCCTTTAAAGGCTCGGCATTACTCAGAAACGACCGAGCAAGAGCACACCAGCTTCATTGCGACCGACCGCGGGAACGGCTTTCAACTCAGTTGCGTGCGCGCTTTTTTCCGCGGATCGATCGAGCACGAACAACGTGATTCCGGCCGCAGCCAGCGCGCCACCTGCCACGAACGAGACCGTAGACCACGTGGCGCTGCGCTTGGCGTCGTCACGTCGTTCGCCGCCAATCGAGTCGCACGAATTCGCCGAATCGCAGTGGTTGTCTTCCTTCGACTCATCGTAGAGGTTCTTGGCGTGGAGACCGAGGTAGCTACCGACGCCGAGCCCCACGATGCCTGCGCCGACAGCCACGATGCCCACGGTTCGCAGCGGAAAGCGCGACTCGGCGTGATCGACAGGTAGCGCGCTATCTAGCGGTGAATTGCCAGGGGGCGGTGTCGGCGCTTCATTCGGCGTTGGCTGCGAGGACCCAACGCTCGCAGCCTCACGCAACGCCGGCACCGACACGGTCTGCACATCCGACACGGCCCCGAGCGTGACCGTGGTCGTCCAGCGTTCCTTGCCTGGGGCGGTCACCGAAATCGTATGCTGACCGGGATCGCACGGCAGGGACGCACCCCACGCAGCCGCGCCCACGCTGGTGCCGTCTCGCGTGACCTGAAGGCCGGGGAGCGCAGCGGTGTTGGCGTCCACTTCGATAGCCAAACGCGAGAGTTTGGGCTCGAGCGCGGTTTGATGGTCGCGAGCGGCCTGTTCTCGATCCGAGCGTCCGTCCCTTCGCGAACGCGCGGCCACCTCGCCGAAGTTTGCCCAAGCGCTGGCGGTTTTGCCGCTCATCTCTTGGCACAAAGCCACGGCGAGTAGCGTGCCCGTTGCCGGATCCTGCGCGAAGCTCTCCTCCAGTTTGGGGCACGCCACGGAGTAGTTCCCCGCGTCGAGCTGCGCTCTGCCCTCGCGAAAGAGCTGTTCAGCCATGGCCGAGTCGCCGGCAGCTGCGCCGCGAGCAACACACAAAACGACCGCTGAGAGGGCCCAAGCCAAACGATGCCGGAGAGGTCGATGGTCGATCATTGGCGTTCGTCGATCAGAGAACGAGGGATTTTGGAGCCGGATGCCGTAGCCGGTTTGGCCTGGGCCGGAGCGGCTGGCGCCGCAGCCGCCGGAGCGGGCGACGGCGCGTGAGCCTTCTCGACGCTGGCGCTTTTCTGTGGCGCGCGCACTGGCGCGCGGTTCGACGCTGCGGGCGCGCGCACGGTCGGCTTCGCAGGCTGAACGAGCGGGACCACCTCGGACTGCGGGGCGCTGCCTGAAGCGCTCGCAGGAGCCGCGCTGGCAGCAGGAGCAGGAATCGCTTGGGTCTCGGCAGCGGAGTTCGCCTCGCGTCCCGGGGACGGCGCCTCGTCCGCCCGCGAAGCGCTGCTCGACGCGGAACCGTCCGGTTCTACCGGGGAGCTTTTCTCTTTCAAGCCTAGATAGAGAGCGCCCGCCACCAAGACTGGGCCGGCTATCAGCGCCGGGACCAGTAGCGTCCGCTTCTTCTTGGCCGAGCCCGACGCCGCGATCGAATGCGCGGAGGCCGGAGCTGTTTGTTCGAAATGCTCCGAACGAGCGACGTCGCCGGCACCGGGACTCAGCTGGGTCGCCGGATGCCCGGCAGACAGCGAAGGAAACTGACGCTCTGCGGGCGTCGCTTGGCGAACCGCTTGGGGGACGACCGCGCGCGCACAGACCGCTTTCAAGTCTTCCGCCGCTTGACGCACGGTTTTGTAGCGCTGGGATTTGTCGCGCGCCGCGGCGCGCGCGAACCACTCATCGAAGCCCTCGGGCACCGCGCCGAGTGACGAGGGTCTCGGAATATCGGCGATGCAAACCGCGCGGAACAAGGCACCCAAGGTGTCACCCGCGAACGGGCGAGTTCCGGTCAGGCATTCACACGCGATCACGCCGAATGCCCAAATGTCCGAGAGCTCGTCGACTGGCTCGCCCCCGCTCTGCTCGGGGCTCATGTAGAAGGGCGTTCCGAGGATGGCACCTGCGCGAGTTTGAAGGCCGCTGCTGTCCCCCAGCCCTTCACGCCGACGCGCCACGCCGAAGTCGAGCACCTTGGCGACGTCTTCGTCACCTTCGCGAACGATGAAGATATTGTCTGGCTTGAGATCGCGGTGCACGATGCCGTGCTCGTGCGCAAGGGTGAGCGCGCGCGCGACGTGCCCGAGCAGGTGCGCGGCGGCTGGCGCAGAAAGGGGGCCCATGCGCGCCAAGCGATCGGCGAGGCTGTCGCCGCGCAAGAGTTCCATGGCGATGAATGGGGTGTCGCCGTCCACGCCGTAGTCCAGAATCTGAACTACGTGACCGCTGCGAATCGCAGCAGCCGCGCGCGCCTCCCTGCGAAAGCGTGCGACCGCCTCCCCCGAGCCGACGAACTCTGCGCCCATCAGCTTGATCGCGACGTCCGCGTCGAGCGTCAGATCCCGTGCACGCCACACCGAGCCCATCCCTCCCGCGCCCAAGCGGGAGAGAAGCCGGTAACGGCCGCTCAGAACCAAACCTTCGCTCATTTCACTACATATTTCTATCACCAGCGCGGCTGACGAGGGGCCAATCTTTCGGGCGCCGCTAAATGACCAAGGTCGAGCGAGGTCGACCCGATGGCCGAAGGCAATGACCGTAGCGTCCGTAACGCGAATTTCACTCGCGAGCGCGCTGGTTAGCGATGCGCAACACACCACCTGCACCTGGTCGTGCACAGGGCTACGGGGCGCGGGTACCGAGGGCGAAGACCCCGCGCATGAGAGTTGGTGCAACGGGACAGAGCGCTCCTGAGGGGACGATCACCCAGATTGATCCCGATTGAGCGCGCTGGCGCGAGCGGCGCTCTCGCCACTCGATCGGAAGTGCCCGTGTCGCGCGCGAGATCGTACTCGGCGAAGTAGCACTTCGTCGTTCGTTGGAGATTGTGGCGATCGTCGGAGACTGCAATTCGCGTCATTCGACGGAGCACGGCGCGCGAGGGCATGAACGATGATTTTCCTGAACCGCAGCACTCGAGTCCATGCGTGCCGGAACACCACATTCATTCTTGGCTGCGCCTTGTGCTATATTGGCCGCATGCTTCGCTTTCGCCGTCGAGCGGTTGGCTTTTCCCCTGTTCTCTTGCCGCTCGGTGCGATCGCGCTCGGGTTGGTAGCGAGCGCGTGCGGGGGCGCCGATGAAGGCGACGTATCGGGCCCGAGCAGTGCGGGCACAGGTGGACAACTCGGAAGCGGCGGTGAATCCACGGCGACCGGCGGAACCAGCTCGGGTGGGCAGGGTGCGCGCGGCGGCTCTTCTGGGGCGCCAGCGACGGGCGGCATGGCGAGCAGTGGTGGTACTGCGAGCAGCGGGGGCGCTGACAGCGGCAGCGGTGGCACCAGCACCGGCGGCGTCACCGGTGGTAAAGGCGGCGCGAACGTCGGAGGAACGGTCAGCGGCACGGGCGGGAATGCCGGCGGCATGACAGGCGGCAAAGGTGGCGCTTCCGGGGGCAACGACGGCAACTCGGGCGGCAAGGCAGGTTCAGGTGGCAAGGCAGGCTCGGGCGGCAAGGCAGGTTCGGGTGGCAAGGGCGGCGCAGCGAACACAGGTGGAAGCACTGACGGCGGTGCGACGACGGGAGGTGCCGCCGGCAATACTGCAACGGGTGGCGCGGGTGGCACAGGCAAAGCTTGCGGGGCGCGCGCGGGAGCGACCTGTTCCGAAACGGAGTACTGCGCCTACGAAGTGGGTCAGCACTGCGGCGCGGCCGACGCCGAATCCACCTGCAAGCTGCGGCCGAGCGCGTGCGGTTTGATTCTGGATCCGGTCTGCGGCTGCGACGGCAAAACCTATTCGAACGCCTGCTTGGCAAACAACGCGGGTACCGGCGTGAATACCAAAGGCGAGTGCCCGTAGGCCTTCGCGTAGCGCGGCGGCCGCTCGCTCAACGCTCGCGGTCGTTCCTCGCGCTGCTGCTCTGCGAACCGGCGGCCGTGAGCAAACGACGAGCTGCGATCGCAAGCTCCTGAATTTCGAACGGTTTGTTGAGTAGCGCCACGCGGCCGAGCGCGGAGAGACCTTCGGGCCTTAGCGCGCGGCTGAAGCCGCTGACGATCAAAATCGGC
This sequence comes from Polyangiaceae bacterium, assembly GCA_035549735.1. Taxonomy (GTDB): domain Bacteria; phylum Myxococcota_A; class Polyangia; order Polyangiales; family Polyangiaceae; genus PMG-095. Next base: position 120,980 of record DASZQI010000002.1, read on the forward strand.
ACTTGGTGGCCTTGTGCCCGCAAGCGCTGAGCGAGCTCGAGCCCGGTCGTGCGAGGCATGGTTTGATCGGTAATGAGCAGCCGACAGCTCTCGGGGGCGCGCTCGAACTCCCGCAAGACGTCATCGGCGCTGGTGTAGCAAACGCTGGTATAGCCGAGAGTTTCCAAAGCGGCGGTCGTGAGGCGAGCGACGCTGTCTTCGTCGTCGACCACCAGCACCCGCTCACCGTTTCCGCGCGGCGCGCTGGTAGGCGGGACACTGGCAGGCCCAAGGGAGGGAGACGCCGCCGTGGTGGGCAGGTAAAAAGTGAAGGTCGAACCCTGTCCGGAAACGCTCTCGACCGCGAGGCTGCCTTCGTGATTGTGGATGATACCGTGCACCACCGAGAGGCCGAGCCCGGTGCCCTCGCCAGCCTTCTTGGTCGTGAAAAACGGATCGAAGATGCGCTTCAAGGTGGGCGGGTCGATGCCTTGCCCGTTGTCTTCGACCGCGATGCTCAAATAACTACCGGCCGGCAGCGTACCGAGCGGCAGCTCGTACTGCTGCTCGAACTCCACCTCGCGCAGGCGCACGACGACCTGGCCCGTGCCGTCCTTCATGGCTTGCGCCGCGTTGGAGAGCAGATTGAGGAGCACCTGGTGAATCTGGTTCTGATCGGCGCGACTGGGCGAGCAGCCCTCTGCCAGATCGAGGCGAATTTCGAGCGTCGCAGGCAGCATGGGGCGCACGAAGCGCACGGCGTCCTCGATCACCGTGCGCAGATCGATGCGGCGCCGATCTGGCTCGTTGAAGCGGCTGAAGGCGAGAATCCGACGCACCAACTCCTTGGCACGCTGGCTCGCGCGCTTGACCTCACTCAGATACTGGAGGCTGCGCTCGTCGTTTTGTAGCTCGCCCATGGCAAGCTCCGAGTAGACGACGATCGCGGCGAGAATATTGTTGAAGTCGTGGGCAATCCCGCCGGCGAGCGTGCCGATCGTCTCCATTTTTTGAGCGTGGAAAAGTTGCTGCTGAAGTCGCTTCTGCTCTTCGGCAGCGCGGCGCTGTTCGGTCATGTCGGTGCCCACGCTGACCATGCCCGAGATGTTGCCTTCGGCGTCCTTGAGCCGGTGCGCGCGCCAGTGAATCCACACTCGCGAGCCGTCCTTGCGATAGTCTTCCCACTCGGAAGGCGGCGTTTGATCGCGGGACAGAACGTCCGTGACCACGCCGAGCACCACGTCCTTCATGTGCGGCGGAAAGCGGTCGGCGAGCGAGCGACCCAGGAGCTCTTCGCTCTTCCAGCCGAAAATCCGTTCGGCAGCTTGATTCCAGTACACCACGCGAGCGTCGGCGTCGGTGCACACGACGACGTCCTTCAACTGTGCCAAAATGTGGGCGTCGCGCCGCAGCGTCAGCTCGGTCTCTCGACGCGCGCCGATATCGCGAGCGATGCCGAGCACGCCCGCCGGACGCCCCATCGAGTCCGAGTAGCGCGCGACCCGAGCCTCCACCCAGACGCGCGAGCCGTCCTTGCGAGTGTCGTACCACTCGGTGTGAAGCTGCTCGCCCGCCACGATTCTGTCGTGAAACGCCTGCACCCGCTCGCGTTCTTCCGGAGGAAAACGCTCGAACAGCGAGCGCCCGACCATTTCAGCCTCGGTCCAGCCGTACAAGCGATAGGCGCCTTCGTTCCAGGATGTGACAATGCCGTCCAAATCGGTGCAAATGATGGATTCGTGGAGGTTCGAGAACAGCTCCGCGTCGCGCCGGGCTCGCTCCTCGGCGCTCTTGCGCGCGTGTACGTCCTGCGTGGTGCCGAGCACGCGCCGCACGCGACCGCGCGAGTCACGCTCTGCCACCTGCGCGGAGTTCGCGACCCATCGAAAATCGCCGGCGGTGGTCTTGACGCGCAATTCACAGCGCCAATCATCGACTTCCCCGCGCAGACACGGTGCAATCGAGGCGTCCACCACTGCGCGATCATCCGGGTGCACCAGCGCAGTCCACTCGCTTGCGGACAGGTTCGCCCGCTCCGGGGAGCCGTCGATGAGCGCGGGATGATGCCCGAAGTGGCGGATTGCGTCGGATTCGACGTCCCACTCCCACCAGTACAAGCCCGCTGACGACATCGCCAAATTCAAGCGAGCGCGCATGTCGTCAGCGGAGGAGTTGACTCGCGCCAGCTCGGCCTCGAGCTCCGCGATGCGCCGTCGCAGCGGCGTGCTCGATTGGCTCGACTCGGGGGCGCCGGCTGACCGCTTCATCGGGGCTCGAACGCAATCTTTATCACGACTGTGGACGCTTTTAGCCGAGAACCGGTCCCTCGCGCCGAGCTTCGAGCACCGAGCGCAGCCGCTCGAGCGCCGCGGTCTCGCTCGGGTCGACTGCGGGGTTGCGCTCGCCAGACCAGGGCAAAACTGTAACGCGGCCCGCGTCGAGCCGAGGAGCAGCCAGCGTCGCGCTCGCGATTTGCCCGAACGCGCCGCGTGTTCCGACGAACAATGCGGCGAGGTCCGGACCCACGGCGCGGCGCGGGGCGGCGCGAAGCTCGACCCTCGCCCCGTTCGCGAGCACCGCGCTGAACCCCGAAAGACGAACTCCGACAGGGTCTTCGTAGCGATCGCGCGTGCCGGGCATACCCCGACCAATCCAGTCGTTGACCGAGAGCCCACGCGCTTGGTCCCAGTCGACCAGCCCGAGAGTGTGACCGCGGGGCGCGAGCCAGCCCTCGGCTTCGGCCAGGGTGAGGCTTCCAGGGAATGCGCACAATTCGCTGATCGCGTCGAGTTCGGGCTGCGCCGGGGGAACGGGCGGCTCTCGCCGATCGGCTGGCCCGGGCGGCGGCAGCAGAGCGCCGGGGTTCAGCACGCCGTCGGGATCCCAAGCGGCCTTGATGCGCCGCACGACCTCGATCGCGCTGCCCAGCTCCTCGCCCAGGCGCGGCGCCTTGCTGCGACCCACGCCGTGATGGTGACTGAGCGCGGCACCCGAGTCGAGCGCGGCCGAGAGCGCGACGCGCCAGGCTCGATCGTAGACCGCGAGCGCCGTGTCCCCGTCATGAGCGATGCCGGCGAACGTGAAGTAGATGCTCGCACCGTCAGGGTAGGAATGGCTGAAGTGAGCCATCACCAACGCGTGCTGTCCCAGCGCGCGCCGAACGTTTTCGTACACGTCGAGTAAGCGCGACCACGGGACCGCGACTTCCATCGTGTCACTGAACGCACCGCTCCGGAACAGCGGCGCCTGACGATAGCTCACTCGATAGCGGTGATGAAACCAGGCGCGAGCGGGACCTTCGCCGAGCGGGGTTCCGCTCGCCTGGGTGCAAATGGTCGCGGCCCGCTGGGCCTCCGCCTCCACTTCATCACCAGTGCCCTCATGCACGAGCACCAGCGCGGCTCGCGAGTAAAGGCTGCGTTCGGCCAAAGCCATGGCTCGGGCGAGCAGCGCCGGCGCCCGCAAAACGGTGCGCAGCGCCGCCGCGCGCAGACCCGGCGGCCCCGGTTTTTTCGGCTGCTTCAGCTCGCTTTCGTCTTCATCGGCCATCAGCAGCGTGTCGAGCGGGTCGTACAGGCGAGCCACCGCCGGGCGTAAACCGTTTTGGAACAGGCGACGAAGCGCCTGGCTGCCTGCCTCGACCGTCTCGAAAGCGAACGCCGCGAACACCCGCCGAGTGGGGGCTGGATGTAACCGGAGCCCAACGCGCGTCACGATACCGAGCGTGCCCTCGCTGCCCACGATGAGCGGAATCAGGTCTGGCCCGAGCTCGCGGCGCTGCGCGCGGACGACTTCACCGGTGCCGAGCACGAGCTCGAGCGAGGTCACCATATCTTCGATTTTGCCGTAGCGCCCGGAGGTTTGGCCGGCGCCGCGCGCAGCGACCCAGCCACCAACGGTGGAGATCAGAATGCTCGAGGGGTAGTGACCAATCGTATAGCCGTTCTCGATCAGCACTTCCTCCAGACTGATTCCAAGAGCACCCGCGCCGACATCGAGCTCCGGACCGGGTTTCACCGTGAAGGCGGAGAAGCGCTTGAGATCGACGACCACGCTCTGCGCGCTGGGAAGCACCCCGCCGCACACCCCGCTGCCAGCGCCAAAGGGCACGAGAGATAGGCCCTCTGCACGCGCCACGTGAACCAGCCCTTGCACGTGCTCCAGCGTCTCCGGCCAGACGATCGCGCGCGGACCGGCGCTCTGGGCGTGACCGGATTGCAACTCGATCAGCCCGCGCGGCCACAGGTCGCGCGAGTAAGCGTGCCGATCCGGCTCCTCGAAGCTCACCCGAGCCCCGGGCGCCGCCCGCCGAAGAGCCTGCTCGAGCTGCACGGCCCGACTTTTACACCGACATTAGCGCGACGGACAGCGCTGGATGTTCACGGCCCAATACTTTGCGTATACGTAGCCGGTCGTGACCCCCTCGTCGCCCCCGCCTCGATCGCCCGCTTGGCGCGGCCTTCCCGCGTCACTGGTTTGCTCGCTGCTGGTGCTGCTCGCCTGCGGCGGCGAAAGCACGAAGCCGCCCGAGTCGTCGCACACCGCGAGCGCGAAAGCCGCTCCGGAAAAACCGAGCGCGAGTGAGGGCAGCGAAGCCGAGGCCGAGACCGAAAGCACGCCGCGGTCGACCTGTGAGGACGGCACGTGCTTCGAATGCGGTTCCGGCACGTGTCCACAGGGTTGGTACTGCGACGAAAATGCCAAAGGCGGCGCTGCCTGCAGTTGGCTGCCGGAGTGCGGAAAGAAGCTCGACTGCGCCTGCATCGAGAAGACGCTGGGCAGTGGCTGCGCGTGCAGCGAAGCGGACAGCGGGCTACACGTGACGTGCAAGTGAGCAGGCGCGCGCGCCGCGCGTGACGCTCAGAGCCGGCGCAAGAGGCCAGCGCAGATCGCGTAGGTGACGAGCTCGGCGCGGCTACCGCACTCGAGCTTCGCCGCGATTCGACCGTGCTGCCGCTCGACCGTCTTGACGCCCAAGCGAAGGCGCGTGGCGATTTCGGCCGGCGTGTGACCCTGCACCATCAGCGCGAACACCTCCCGCTCTTTCGGGCTGAGCACCGAAAGCGACGGCGGAATGTTGGCCTGATCCGAGGCGTCGTCGCTCGAGCGCCGCGGTCCGACGCGCAAAGTAGACTGGCGCGCCGTGGCTTCGACCACATCCACGTCGACCAAGCGCAGCTGCTCGTCACCAATGACGATGGTGTCACCGTGGCGAAGCACGGTGGGACCGGTGATCTTGCGCTGATTCACGCGGACCCCATTGAGGCTTCCGAGATCTTCGATGCTCGGCCCTTCACTGCCGTGACGGAAGCGCGCGTGGTGACGGGAGACCTGGGTGCTCGTCAGACGCAAGAGGCACTCGGGGGCGCGCCCAATCGAAAACTCGGTGCCGGCGGGCACCTCGAGCTCCTGATACGCCCAGCGCAAGCGGTAGCGGGCAGCGAGCGGCGGCGCCGCCTTCAGCCGGTGACCGCTCTTCAGCTCCGGGCTAGATGGCGGAGCGGTCGCCGCCGGGCGCTGCGATAGGGCCAGACGCAGGTTCGAAAACTGTGACCGGTTCGGAACGTGTTGGCTGAGGTGCCGTTGGCGGGGGCTGCTGGCGGTCATGGCTCTGGACGGGCGACAGCAAGGCCCATGCCGACCAGCGCAGCGCAGGGGCGCTCACCAAATCCATGATTTCGAAGGGCGGGCGGAGGTGCGATGTCAGCCCACTGACACGGCCGGTTCGGGACTTTGGCGCGCCCGTCGACTTTTTCGGAAACCGGGGACAGTGGCGACCGACATCAGGGCCACGGCGGCGTTGAGCCACCACAGGAGACCCCCAATGTCGAGTGAACGAACCGCACCATCCGAGCTCGAGCTCGAGCTGAAACGACAAGACCAGTTGTTCCAAGCCGCGTGCGAAACCCTCGCCGCGCTGGGCGACGGCGCCCGGCTGTCCATCCCAAAGCACGTGCTGGAGGAGCTGGATGCGGCGTTCAACGCGCCCGTGCTGAGCGAAGCGAGAGACGGCCACGCGCGCCTGCATCTCCGTGCCTGAACAACCCGTACCAAAAGGAACCGTTTCCCATGAGCTCTATCGCAACCGCCACGTCATTCAACGCCCCACCAAACCTCCCGCCGCCAACCCGGCCAACCGAGCAGGGGTTCGCTGAACCGCACGTCGTCATCGCGACCGATGACATCTTCGGCTCGCAGAATTTCGATCCCGACGCGCTGACGCCTGATGCGTTGATGACCTATCTGAGCACGCGCCTCAACAGCATCAATGACCAGACCCAGGGCGTCCTCGAACGGCAAAAGTGTTCCGAAACCGTACGCCATGAGGTAGGCGAGATCAAAAAACTCCTCACCACGCTCGACACGAACGAGGACGCCAAGGACGACGCGATCGAGTTTCCTGAAGAGACGCGCGTGAAACTCGAAGAGCACCTCAACAACATCGCGATCGTCAACCCGAAGCTTGCCCAGCGAATCAGCGAAGACCTCCACAAGCAAGGTCAAGTTCTGCAAGATGGTCAGCCCTGCACGACGGCGCGGGTCGACAGTACGAAAGAATACCTCGACGCGACCTGCAAAGACATCGAATCGAGCGCGCAAATGGACATGATCAACCTGCAATCGTTGATGGGCGCGCGCCAGACCGCGATTCAGCTGTCTACCAATCTCGTCGCTGCCTTGGCCGAGTCGATGAAGGCCGTCGTGACCAACATCCGGTGACGCCATGTTTCGAGCTCGACACCTGCTGGCTTTGAACGCAGAGCCCGCGACGCGCGCGTTGCTTTCGGAGCGCTGCTACGCGACCGCGCACGCGGCGCTGCTCGCTGGCGACGACCGCGCCGCGCTTCAACTTTTCTCCGCGTTACTCGTACTGGCTCCGCGCGATGCGCGCGGCTGGTGCGGCCTCGCGCTGTGCAGCGAGCGACGCGGCCTGGAAGAAGCCGCACGCGGGTTGCTCGAGCTCGCCGCCACACTGGCATCCGATCAAGAAGGAATTCTGCAATGAGCGATTTGAAACCAGTCGGCGCGCCCGGAGCTGTCGTGGGAAACGACGTCGGACGAGCCACCACCCCATCGGTCAAATCAGTGCTGCTGCCCGAGCCGACCGCATCTGCGTTCATGGGCGAGGACCCGCTCGCGCAAATGATGCTGGCCATGCAGCAGGCGAGCGACACGTCACTCTCGCTCAGCACGCTGCGCATCCACGACACGCAAGCCGCCGTGCACGAGAAGCTTGAAGATTTCCTCGAGAAGCTGCAAGAGATGTGCGACAAGCTGCGGGCCGCGCAGGAAGAAGACGACGACAGCTGGTTCGGCGACTGCTTCGACTTCATCGGTGACATCGTCGGTGAGATCGCGGGCACGCTCACGGATCTGCAGGTCGACCTCGCCACTCTACCGGTGGACATCGTGGTCGATGTGGCCAAAAACATCACTGATCCGGCCGCAATGATGCAGGCGCTGCAAGCCACCGGGGGCAAGCTGTTCGAGAACGGCAGTACCGCGGAAGACGTGCACGGGTTCACACAAGGCGTGGTCTCGTTCGCTGCCGACTTCACGGAGCTCACCGCGCGCATGCAGGTCGCGCTGGCCAAGGGCGCGCTCAGCGGGGAAGCCTTGGATGAAGCGATTTTGCCGGAGCTCAAGAAGCTCGGGCAAAGCGCGCAGCGCAATTTGCTCGACAACCCGCATTTCTGGGCGGTCGTGAGCGCGGCGGCCAAAGCCGCGGCGGTCGCCTCGGTGGCGGCGAGTGGGGGCGCGCTCGCGCCGGTTGCCCTCGGATTGATGGTGCTGATGGAGGCCGACCAGCGCTGGGGCGTGATCGAGACCGTCGTCGGCAAAGACGCTGCCCCGGCCGTTCGTCTTGGGGTCGGTCTCACGACCGCCGTTTGTTGCGCATTCAGCAGCGGCGCGAACAACCAAGTGCTCGATTTGGTGAACAAGGGCACCGCGCTGCTGAAAGCCGCCAACAGCGGATACCAAGCGTATCGCACCTTGCAGCTCGGGGAAGAGCAGGCGGAGCAGCTCGAAGACCAAGCCGAGCTCACCAGCACGCTCAACAACATGCAGCGCCTGCAGCGGTTGCTCGACAATCTGCTCGCCTCGCTCGGCGACGATCAAAAAGACCACGAGCAAACCCAAGAGCTTGGCGCTGGGGTGCTTCAGACCAAGATGGCCGGCGACATGGCAGCCGTTCTCCCTGCGTAACGCCGCAGAAAGTAGAGCCTTTTCATGACTATCGGACGCATCGACTCCTCTTCCACCGCGAGTGACCTGCTGGCGCTCGACCAAAACCTATGCGCCGAGCTCACCGGCGACACCGGCGCCCAAATCGCCGCCATGCTCGTGCTGAGCGCGCGCGACTCCAGAAATCTTTCACGCGCTGCCGAAGAAGCCGAAGAGCAGCGGTTGACCGCGCTCGAAGATCAACAAGTCGAAGAGCTTCGGGAGCAGGCAGCGGATGTCCGCTCGGCGGCACAAACGCGAGCGCTCGGTCTGCTCACCTCAGCAGCCACCGATATCGGCTGCCTGGCGATCGGCACTTCGACTCCGACGGCGCAGCTGGAGTCCTCAGCGCTCAAAATTGGAGATAAGGTGGTTCAGAGTGGGCTCGGTTTCATCGCGAGCGAACAGGATTTCGAGGCCAGCATCCATGCTGCTGACGCTACCCAAGCGGCCAATCGCGCCAAACACGTCGAGCGGGAGCTCCAAGACCTGAACGAAGTGCAGCGCGATGCCTCGCAGCTCGCGCGCAGCGCGATCGAATCCGCCGCCGAGCTCGTTCGGACGCAGAACGCGACCAACCAGGCCACGATCTTCTTGCGAGGCTAGTACGGGCGCCTCAGGGCTTTTGCGCGAGGATGATGATGCGCGGCGAGTGTTCGCCGAAGAACACTCCGGGCGTCGCCGGCATGCCGCTGGCCTCGGTCACGCGAAAGCCCACGTCGTGGAGCAGCTTGCCGAGCTCGTGCAGCGAGTAGACGCGAATCGAGTACACCGACTCGCGCGTGCGACCGTCGTCGAGGATCACCGAGCGCTTCACGCGCATGCGGCTGGTGATGAAATCGAGGTTCATGTCGTCCATGCACACGCACGAATCGCCTTCGTACCAAAGTGAGCAGGGCGACGAGGCCGCGACGAAATCGCGGTTGACGACGTCGAGCAGGAACATGCCGCCCGGGCGCAGGGCGCGGAACACGCGCTCGGCGACGTTCAGGTTCTTCTCTTCCTCGAAGTAACCGAAGCTGGTGTTCCAGGAGAAAATACCGTCGAACATCTCCTCGAACGCCATCTCGCGCATGTCGCCCTGGAGAAAATTCAACTTCTGACCGCGCTCTTGCGCGACGTCGGAGGCCAGGGCCAGCTGATAGAGCGACAGGTCGTAGCCGACCACGCCGTAGCCACGACTCGAGAGCTCGACGGCGTGGTGCCCAGTACCGCAACCGAGATCGAGCACGACTCCACCGGAGGCGACGCCCAGCGACTCTTCGATGAAGTCGACCTCGCGGCGCACCTGGTCGTCGGTAGGCCGCATGCTGGCCCGCACGAAGTCTTCCCCGAATACGTCTTCCCACCACGGCGGCTTTTGGCGGCGCTTCGCCTGAGGCACGGGCTTTGGCAGGCTCGGGGTCTTGCCCTTGTTCCGCTGCGGTGGTGGGGGCGGCTTGACTTGCTCCGCTTCGCGCGCGGGCGCCGGCGGGATCGGCGAGGCCCCTTGAACGTCTGCTGGTGGAATAGAGACCGGCGTGTCACGACTCGGCTCGGCTTCCGGCGCAGGCGTGGCTTGCTCGGCGATCAGCGTCGAGACCTCGTGCTCCGCGAGTTCCTCGAGCTCTTCGCCGGCAGCGAGCGCCGCCGGGCTTTCGCCGGGCGCTTCGATGGTGACGTCTTGCTCGAGCAGGCCGTCGTCGACTTCGGGCGGGGCCGGGTGCTCCGGATCCCCCACCGCGACGATCTTCATCACCGCGATGGCCGACGCTGGAACGGGCGGCTCCGAACGGCGGGCACCCGCCTCGGGGCGTGGGGGTGCTCCGGCACCTAGCGGAAACCGGGGAACGCGCGGGGGCGATGGTAGCCCTTCGGGCGTTTCGCCCCCGTCAGTGGGCACATCCGAGCGCGGGCGTGGCGGCGTGGGGCTACGCGCTGCATGGAAACCGGGGCTGGACGCGCGCGGGCGCGGCGGGCCCCCACGCAGCCGAGCTGGCTCCGATTTCGGGCGGGGTGGAACCGGCGAGTCACCCGTAGGAGCCGGCGGCGCCGGAGTCGAAGGGGCTTTTTGAATAGCCGGTGGTGTTGAAGCCTCGGCTGCCGCGACTGGGGCTGCCGCGCGAAGACGCCCGGACGGCGAACTGGTCGCGGTGCTGCCGACATCTGTGCCAGCTACCGGCGCGGCGCGTTCACGTGCGGGAGTTGCCTTGAGGTCGACGTCGACCTCAATCGGAACGTCGAGTTCGTTGGTTGCTTCGGCCGCCGCGGGCGGAATCGTGATCGGCTCGGGCCCGGACTCGGGGATCGCTTCGATCTCGCTGGTAGAAATACGCGCAGACGGCGGCGGCGGCGCGGGCGCGCGAGCGGGCGGAGGAGGCGCTGCCCCGGATATCGGCCGCGGTGGCACGCTACGCTCGGAGCCGAGCGGCGGCGCGAGCGCGGCCAGCTCACGTGCGTCTGCAGTGCCGCGATGCGGAGTCGTCGAGGTGCGCACCGGCGGCGGCGGCGGGCGCGAGGCTTCGACCGGAACCGAGCGCTCTTCGACCAACGGCAACTTCGCGGCTTCGACGGGCGGAAGTACTGGTTCGCCCCCGGGTCGCGATGGCTCGCCGGGAGGCGGTCGCACCGAATCGCTCTTGGGCCGGCCAATGCCGAGCTTGGCCCGCAAATCGATGCTCGGCTGCGAAGAGCGCGCGCTCGGGCCGACCGCGGGCGGCGGATTGGAGCGCGGCCCAGGTGCATCCGAAACCGGTCGTGTCCAGGCTGCTGCGCCGCCGCTCACGATGGGTTGCGAGGGCTCACCGCCCACCACGATCATCCGCGTGCGTGAAACACCGGGACTCGAGGGAGACTCCGCCCCGAATGGGTTACTGGCTTTTCCAGCCGGCTTTGGCGGCGGCGCGAGCTTGCGCGAAACGGCCGGATCGGACGCCCCATCGACAGCGGGCGCCGCGGCCTCTGGAAGCGGGCGCGCAGGCGCGTCATGGCGGATCTCCAGCGACTCATCGACCGTACCGGGCTGAGCGGCGGCCTTGTTCGAGTCGTGGGGATCGTCGATCGTCATGGGGTCGTGAGCCCGAGCTGTCGAAGCGAGGCGAACGCCGCCTTTACTCCGCCCTGAGCAGGGAATCGCCGTAGCGGATCTTGCCGAGCGGTCGAGCAACCGAGATGCCGGGTTCGAGCAGCAGCACTACCGTCGACCCCAGGTGAAAGACGCCGATTTCGTCGCCGCGCTCGAGCTTTCGCGCGGGCGAAAACGTGTGCTCCCCGGCCGGAACATCGGGATAATCGAGGCCGGTGACCGAAATGCGGCCGACGATCACCGCGCCCACCATGACCGCGGTCACCCGTCCGAGCCCTTCGGTCTCGATCGGCATCACGACGCGGCTATTGCGCACGAAGAGCTGCGGAATGTGGCGCTCCCCAATGCCGTTGACCGGGTAGAGGTCGCCCTCGATCTTTCGCACACTACTTAGTGTTCCGGCGACCGGAGAATGCACCCTGTGGTAGTCGCCGGGCGCCAGGTAAACCACGGCAAACTCTCCGCCGCTGTAGCGCGCGGCATCCTGAGGGTCGCCCGTGAGCTCGTGAACTTCGTAGGGTTGCTGCTTCACGAACAGGCGCGCGCCTGCGTCCACGCGACCCGCGGCGGACAACCGACCATCCGACGGGCTCACCAGCGCATCGCGACTGATGCGTCGCGCGCCGTCGCGCAGCGTGCGCGTGAAGAACGCGTCGAAACTCGTATAGCCGCCGCCGCCCTCGGCTTCAGCGAGGTTCACGCCGTAAGCGCGGCAGTACGCGCTGAACAACGGGGCGGACACCTTGGCCGGCAGCTCCCGATCACACAGCCGCCCCACGGCGCGACTGATACGCACCCTTGGTAGCGCCCGCAGCAGCTGAGCGGCCGCAAACGTAGACAAACTCACCGGAATACCACTCCCAACTCTCTTTCGGCTCCCCCGAACGCGAGGGTCACCAATGTGCACGCCGCAGCGCCGTAGCAGCGCCCATCCACAGGCGGTTGAGACGCGAGGCGTTTCGAGAGCACGAGGGCGAGCAACGACGGCGAAAAGTTGGGAGAGACCCTCGTCATCCTAGGCGGTCGAGGCCCACTCGGTCAATCTCGGGGCCGCGCGCGAGCCGCGACGCACAGCGCTTTTCGAGCCGGGTCAGCAGGCAACGGGGCGGCCGCCGACTTCTCACCACGAGGTGCGCGCTTTCCCTCACACGCCGCATCCTCAGCCAACGGGTCGACCGCGATCCCAATTCGGAACGCCTGCTCAGCAGCACCCTCGTCGTGTTGTTCGCGCAGCACGCTTCCCCGAACCCCGAACCAGGGTCCGTGGACGCTGCTAATTTCCGTTAGTGCGCCAAGGGCAGCCGCGCCCTGCTCGCGTTCGCCAGCGTCCAGGAGCGCCCTGGCGGCCCGCCAACGAATCGCCGGTTCGCGCTGGTCTGGCCCGACACTCGGCGCAATTTCGTCGGCCGCGGCGCGCGCTTCACCGCGCGCGAACAACAGATCGCTCAAACGTACCCGCCGTGAAAGGTCACGCCCAGCGCCGTGACCATGGTTGGAGCCCCCCTCCGCGGGACCGCGGGCCGGCGTGAGCGCCCGCTGCCAGCGCTGATTCCATTCGGAAAGCGTGTAGCCCGTGACGCTGCGCAGCGCGACGTCCGCCCCGTGCTCACCGCTCCCCTTCAGGTCGGCGAAGAGCAGCCGAAGTGCCGGTTCGCCGGCTTCGCGCACGAAGTAACTGACGAAACTCGTGACCTCGGCAAACGCAATCGACGCGGCCTCGGGCGTGGGCAGCATGGCAATCGACGGCCCCAGGCGATCGATGCCGACCGAGCGCCCTTCGAGCTGGGCGCGAAACGCGAGCGCGTCGGCCCACTCGGGTTCATCGAACGGCCGGGGTGCGCGCCAGCTACCTTCGAGGCGCTTGGCCATACCCTCTTGCAACCAAAGCGGCGCGTGATCGCGAGTGGCGCGGGTGACCATCAAATGAGTGATCTCGTGCGCCAAGGTGTCCTCCCACGGGAAACCTTGGCTCGCCGCGCGCGGCGACAGCAAGATCACCCGACCCCAGCGCGCCACGGCCAAGGTGCCCGTGGTCTCGGCAGCGGAAAGCGGCAAACCCGAGACCGCCGAGAGCGAAAATAGGTCCCGCACCAAATCGATGCGCAGCGGTCGAGGCAAATCCACACCGACCGCGTGCGACACCGCGTCCCTGGCGCGCGCTGCAACGTCGAACAAGAACGGGGCGAGCGCCAGATCGGCGTCGTCTTGCACGCGCAACCAGAGTCCACGCGCCTTGTCCTCGACGATCGCGCCGGCTGCGGTCGCGCGCGCGCAGCTATCTGCGAGCTCCTTGAGCCCCGCGCCCTCCTTGGTCTCCGAAAGCTCGGGGCGCGATAGGGTGACCGCGGCGAGCGCGCAGTCCCCGCGATAGACCGACAGACGCGCGCCCTCAAAGGCAAGCGCGGGCGAATCGGCGCCAGAAGCTGCCAGGAGCTTCTCTGCCCGCGCGAGATCGATCTCGGTGATCGCGTCCGCCAAGCGCTCCGTACGACTCGGCGCTCCGAGGCGTGAAGACGCGGGCAGCGCGAGCAGCAGCAGCGAAGATGCCAGCACGAAAGCCTTACGCAAACTCATTCGAGTAGGCCCTCCGCGTAGCGTTCGATGGCGGGCGTGAGCCGTCCGCGCCGTTCCTTGGACAAACCTTGCAGCACGCGCCGCCGAAAATCCTCGGCCCTTCTGGCTTTATCGGCCGCGGGCACGTTTCCGCGAGTGGCCGGATCGCCGTTACCCCCGTCGTCGCTGCCGCCGCGTTGCTTGTCACCCGCGTCGTCGGAGTCCGAAGTCTTGCCGGGGTTCGAACGCTCGAGTAGCCGCTGCGCCTCGCGCTGCAATTCGAGCGCCTGTTCGCCGCGACCGTCGCTGAGCTCGCGCGAAGCTTGGCGCATCGCGTTCTCCGCGCGCTCGAGCGAGTCCTGCACGTCGTCGGGCAACTTCGCTTCGCTGTGTTCGGCGCGCCCCGCGAGGTTTCCGGCGCGACGAGCCAGGGCTTCTTCCTGACCCGCCGCATCCGAAAGGTCCTTGGCTGCGCGCGCCGAGGCTTGCTGACGCTGCCGCTCGAGCGCGCGCTCGGCCCAGCCGAGTTGCTCGGCGAGCTCGCGGCTGGCGTCGTTCACGGCCGCGTCGTCGAGCCAGTCCGAAGGGCTTCGGGGGTCCCGCGAAAGGCGCGCCGCCTCATCGACTTGGCTCTTGCCGCGGCGCCCATTTTCGACCGCATCTTTCAGCGACAGGCGCTCGAGATTTTGCGCCATCGCGCTCATGTGCTCGCGCGCGAGTGACGCTGCCGCGCGCGCCGAACCTGGCACCGCGCCCGGCTCCGGGAGAGCCGCTAGCCGGTCGCGCAAAGCCTGCGCGCGCTGCGCGGCCTCGCGCTTCAAGTCATCGCTCCCTTCGCCTTGCTCCGAATCGAGCAGCGAGCGCTCGACGTTGCGAATGTGCTCGCCGTGTTCTTCCGCCAGCTGCGACAGCTCGCGCATCATCTGATCGAATTGACGATCGGCGTCGGAAGCTTCGCCTGGACCCTGCGCGCCGCGCCCCGACTCCACCCCGCCACCCCCACCGCTGGCGCTGAACGACGGCATGGGACGGCGCAGGCGCGCCGCCAGATGGCGCGCCGCAAGCTCGGCGTCCGCGTAGCTGCCGTTCGCGCGGCCCCGCCGGATGCGCCGAATTTCTCCGAGCGCCACGCTGCCCACGTCGGCCCCGAGCGCGCCGAGCGTGACCAAATTGGCCGAGCCGCTATCGAGCGCGGTCAGCGCCGCTTCCAAGCGCGCTTCGCCCTGCCGGCGCTTCTCGCCGAAGATCGCGAGCTTGGCCGCATCCGCCGCTTCCTCGGCGGCGTCACCCAAGCGTTTGGCCACGTCCGCTGCGTCGCGGAACGACAGCGCGCGCATGCCCGCGTCGAGCGCGAGCAGCGCGTCTTCCGTGCGCTTCCGGCCATCCCCACCGCGCGCCTCGAGCACACGCGCCTGACCCAACACGAACGCAGAAAGCCCGGCGGACACGCGCGCGCCGGCGAACCCGCCGGACACGGCCATGCGCAGGCGAGTGAGCGCTTCGCTCTTCAGCTCGCTGTGTCGTTGATCGCGGGCTCGCAGCTCGCTCTCGGGCACGCGCGCCTTCTTGGCGCGCTCGGTACCGAGCTCGAACGCGAGCAGATCGGTGAGCCCGTCTCGGGCCTTGACCAACGCCTGGTAGCGAAGCGCTTGCGGCTCACCCACCGCGGGCGGCAGGATGGTGATGGCAGCGCTCTGGCCCCACTTGGCGCCTTTGGCCACGTTGTTGTCGCGCGCCTCGATCGTGGCGACCACCGGCAGGAACATGCGGCGTAAGAATGGATCGCGCACGCTGAGCGCGTGCGCTCCGCGCTCGACGCGCGTCTGACCGTCGAGCCGCACCAGCGTCCGTCGCTCTTCACGACCGCCGGAGCGCAGCACCAAATCGACTTGGCGCAGGCCGTGATCGTCGCTCGCCACATAGCGAAACTCGACGCTCTCCACCTCACGCAGCGCGACGGCCCGGGGCGCATCTTCCAGCTCGATTTGCGGCGATTGATCCGGAACCGCGATAAGCTCCAGCACTTCCGGCTCCGGCAGCAGCACCTCGCCGAAGCGCGCTGCGACGCGCAGGGTTGCGCTTTCAGCGAGCGGATAGCGCGCGACCACGCTGCCCGAGCCATCGTCGAAAAAGTCCACCTCGCGCCGCCCGTCGCTGAGCACCAGGCGCCGACCGTGCGCCTCGGGCACCCCGCGCACGGTCACCACGCTGCCTTGCGGCAACTCGCTGCGCAGGGTCGGAAAGATCGCTTGCTCGCCGATGCGCAGGTACGAAGGCGGCTGCACGTTCACGCGCACCATGCTGAGCCAGGTGAGCGGAACCGGCGCGACACCACGGCGCGCGCACAGCACGTCCAGCCCTTCCACCACACGCAGCGGCTCGACCAGCAACGCGAACCCGGTGCACAAAACCAGCCCGAGCACGACCCAAGCTAGCCGTACCGCGCGGCGAGCGGCTGCGCGCTGCACCGCTTCTGGCGAGACACGCTCGAGCACGCGACGGAAATGCAAATTCGCGAGCTCGAGCGAACCCCTGCTCGGGTCGCGTTCGGTGGCGAGCACCAGAGCGTCCGCGCGCAACGCGCGCTCCGCTGCTTTCGGGTCGGTGGGGCCGAGCACGCGACGAATCACCCCTCGGGGTGTCATGAGCGCGCGCCGCTCGCGCACGCGCCAGGCGATGCCCACGACCAAGACCAGCACCAACGCGGCCGCCGTGCCGAGCCGCGCCGGCAGGGTGCCGAGCCGTGCCACGTGCGCGCCGAGCACCAGCGCCGCGACGAACGAAGCCAGCACCACGCGCCCCGCTCGCCGGCCCAACTGGGCCTGCCAAATCGCGGAAAGCCGCAGAACTCCGCTCGAATCACTCACGCGCCCGAAGCGTACTTGAGGCCGGGCAGGTGACAAGCGGCCGGGCTCGGAGCATGCTCCCAGGGTGCTCGTCGAGGCGGAGCGCGTAGCCACCGTACTGCGATCGCTGCCCGACGCGACCCTGCGCGCCACGTTTCTCCGCGACTATCTGCGCACCGGCGACGAAGCGACCGTCGCGCGCGCTCTCGACTCGCTGTGCGCCGCTGGGGCGCGGGCCGAGGGTTCCGCGCGCGAGCCGATGCTGGCCGTGGTGATGACCCTGGCCGGCCTCGCCGACGACCCGGCGCTCGACCGCCTCGGCCAGACCGCGGCGCAGCTCGGACTTCCGAGCCTCGCGCGCTTACTGCGCCGTGCTCCGGAGCTGCCGAACGACGAGGTCGTACTGCGCACACCCGACTACGGCGTCGGTCGCGAGCTCTCCCTGGGTGAGCGCAAGGCCCTCGCGCGCCGCCCGAACCGCGCCGCCTTCGACAAGCTCCTGCGCGACCCGCACCCGCTCGTGGTCGGCCAATTGTTGGAGAATCCGCGGCTCACCGAAGACGACATCGTGCGCTTGGTCGCGCGCCGCCCGGCCAATCCCGAAGCGCAACGCGCGGTCGCGCGCACCGCGTGGCTCTGTCGCCCGCGCGTACGCATGGCGCTGATCCACAACCCGGGCACTCCCTCCGCAATCGCGGTGCCCTTGCTGGCCGCGTGCACGCGCCCGGAGCTCGCCGAAGTACGAAACAGCGGCGAGTGCTCGCTGCCGGTGCGCGAAACGGCGGATGAGCTGTTTGGGCTGCGCTCGCTGCCGCCGCCGAGTATTCGCGAAGACTCGTAGCGCTCAGAGCGACGGATCCGGCGTCACCCGACCGAGCCCTGAACGCGACAGCACCTTCTGCTTCACCGTCTCGGCGCTCGTGTCGGCGGTGTAGGCGTAGTGATCGGCCGGCTTCCACGTCACCGGGCCGATGAACGGCGTGGCTCCGCCGTTCGACGCGTTGCGCGCGTTGACCACCGCGGCCGCGGCCGCATTCAGATCCACCGGCTGCCCAGCGAGCCACGAGCCGACGTCGGTGAAATACTGCGCCCAGGCGTCGAAGTCGGCGCTCAGCAGGCTCTGCGCGGTAGCGCCGCTGATTTCGAAGGAATTGCCCTCCGAGTAGATCTGCGAGTTGTAGCCGAGGCCGAGCGCGTAGCCGAAGTAATACTCCTCGGTGTAGTCGCTCTTTTGCGGGCCCTGGTACAGGTTGTTGAGCACGTGCACCTGGCCGTTGCGCACGCGCGGCATGCGCTGCTGCACGTAGTGCACGTAGTTATGGTGGAAGGTGATGCCGTAGTTGCCGTCGGCGCTGTCGGTCGCGCCCACCAGCATCGCCTTGTTGTGGTTGTAAAATTGGTTGTACGAAAGCGTGATGAAGTCGGAGCCGTTCTTGATGTCGAACAGCCCGTCGTACATCTTGTATTTGGTCTTGTCGGGGTTCTTGCCCTCGAACATCGGGCCGTCGGTGAACTCGCAGTGGTCGATCCAGACGCGGCTGGTGTTGTCGAGCGTCATCCCGTCGGGCTCGGCGTTCCAAGCGCAATAGTCGCGGTCGGTGATGCCCGTCGCGCAGGTCTCGAAGCTCGGCCAGTAGTCGGTAGCGTTCACGATCCGTAGGTTTCGTACGATCACGTTCTCTTGGCCGCGAAACATGAGCCAGCCGCCGTTCAACGTGGGCGGCTCGCCGCCGTCGCCGGGAATGCCGATCACCGAGATGTCGCCGCGCTCGACCTTGGCCTGAATCACCGCTTGCTGGCAGCCAGCGCCGGTTTCGGTGCCGCACAGCGGATCCCCCGCTTCGTACAGCGCCTGCGTCATGGCCACGCCCGAATCGTTCTGGCTACAATCGATGATGCCCTTGACGTAGATCACCACCGGGTATTTCTTCCAACCGCCGGTGACGCCCTCGTGCAGCTCCCAGGTGGCCCAATCGGGCGCGCCCGCGCGCGTGTCGGTGTTGGTCTTGTCCGATTTCTTGGCGCGAAATAAGCAATCGCGCAGCGTCTTCATGTCGCTCGCGGTGCAGGTCATGGTCGGGTTCGCGCCGAGTGGTTCGTAACCGCCCGTGGGCGCACCGCTCGGGTGCGCGGTCGCCCAACCGATCAGGCCATCGTCGTCCGGGTTCGCCGGACCGCCGGCGCCATTCACGCCGCCCGTAGCTTTGGTGCCGCCGGTCGACTTGCTGCCGCCGCCCGCACTGCCTCCGGTCTTCGGCGCGCCGCCGCTCGCGTCGGCGCCGCCAGGCGCCGCGCTTCCGCCTTGAGCCTGCGAGCCACCTTGCGCAGCAGCTCCGCCCTGCAGACTGGACCCACCGGATTGCGTTGCTTCGCCGCCTTGGCCGGCATTCGATTTCGGTGACGAAGAGCCGCAAGCGGCGGCGAAGCAAAGGCAAGCGAGCGCGCAGCCGTACGCGCCGAAAACGACCCGTGAAGAGCGTCCCATCGAGCGAATCAGCATAGCCAGCTCGAATCACGACGCCAGCGCCGTTCTGCACTGAATGCCTCGAGGGCAAGAGTCTTTACAAGGTGGCGTGCCCCGCGACTACACTCGTTAACGCACATGGCACTCACCAAACCTGCTCTCGACCCTCAATCACTCGAGCCTCGCACTAGCAGCTTCTACCCAGAACCTTATCGCTCACGCGTCTTGCCGCGCGAAAAGCGACAACTCGGTAACGCTCTCGGCCTCACGCGCATCGGCATCAACAAGACGACCCTTCCTCCAGGCAAAGAGTCGTCGATGCGCCACTTTCACACGCTGGAAGACGAGTTCGTGTATGTGTTGAGCGGCGAGCTCGTGCTCCGCACCGACGCGGGCGAGCAAATCTTGAGTGCCGGGATGTGCGCGGGCTTTCCGGCAGGCGTCGAGGTCGGACACCAGCTCGTCAATCGCGGCAGCGAGGACGCGGTGTACCTCGAAGTCAGCAACCGCGCGCCAGGCGACACCGCGCACTACACCGATCCCGACGTCGACATGCTCTGGAGCCCGCCGCACGCGCCGGGCCAGATCACCCACCGCGACGGCAGCCCTTACACCTAGAGCACGCTTCAGGTGCCTTGCCGGGGGAGGCCCCGCGGCAGCGGACAGGAGTGCGTCCCGGTCTTCTCGTCGTACTGCTGGTGGTACTCTTCGGCCTTCCAGAAGCGCGCCATCGGCTCGATACGGGTGACCACCGGCGTTTTTAGCTCGCTCGCTTCGCGGGCGCGCGCTTGCTTCGCGAGCGCCTCTTGCTCGGCAGAAAAGCTGAAAATCTGGCTGCGATACTGGTCGCCGACGTCCGGCCCTTGCCGGTTCATCGTGGTCGGATCGTGGTTCTTGAAAAACACGTTCAGAAGCGTGGCGTAGCTCACGCGCTTCGGGTCGAATTCGACCAGCACCGTTTCGGCATGCCCGGTGGTATGCGAACACACGCTGGGGTAGTCCGGAAAGTTCGTGGTACCGC
Organism: Polyangiaceae bacterium; assembly: GCA_035549735.1. GTDB lineage: Bacteria > Myxococcota_A > Polyangia > Polyangiales > Polyangiaceae > PMG-095. The sequence continues at coordinate 141,133 of DASZQI010000002.1, forward strand.
CGGAGTAGCCAACCGCGGTCGCCACCACGCCCGGCACCTGGCGAAAGGTGTCTTCCACACCCCAGAAGCAGCCGGCAGCAAAGGCCGCGAGCTCGTCACCGGGGCGTGGGCTGAGTGGGGTTCCCGCGCCGACATGGCCCGGATCGGTGCCCACGACCCGTCGAACCGCAGCGGAACCGGGTCGATCGGGATCCGCGCTCGACAGAGTTCCGGTCCGGCTGCACGCCGTCACGACCAGCGCCAACCCGCACAGCAGAGCCACGCTTCGCATGCTCTATTCTACGTTTCCCCCAGGCCGCAGGTTACAGCGGCGAGCGCCAGCTGAGGGCGAGCCGCCGGTAGAACGCTTGCAGCGTGAAAAACGCCTGCTTCTTCTGGCCCTCGCTCGAAATCAGACCCTTGCGGTTCCAGAAATCCTGAATCCCCGGCAGCGGTCGCCGCGGCGAACGAAAGTCGGTCAAAATCCAGGGCGTGAGCCCGCGCAGGAACGGGATGCGCTCGAGCATGGCTATCTGCCGCTCGTATAGGTGCGCCTGATACTCTTCACTCCAACGAGCGAGCTTATCGCCGTGCCGGCCGTGGCGCGCGTCACCCCCGAATTCGCTCATGATCAAGGGCTTGTCGTGCCGAGTCAGCCACTGCGCGCGGTCGGCCTTGTCCGGCAGCCCGTCGTACCAGCCGAGGTACTCGTTGCACCCGAGCACATCGAGCGAATCGGCGAGCGCGTCGTCGATCACGTGAGTGTCGGGTGAAACCTCGCTCTTGAAGAGCGCCGCGGTGATCGGGCGCGACGCATCGAGCGAGCGCGCGCAGCGCACCAGCTCGCGCATGAACGCGAGCCGGGACTCACTCGGCGGTGTCTCGTTGCCTACCGACCAGAGGATCACGCTGGCGCGATTCTTATCGCGGCCGATCAGCTCGCTCAGCTGATTCTTCGCGTTCTCGAGCGTCTCCGGGTTGTCCCAGGCGATGGCCCAGTACACCGGCACCTCCGCCCACAGCAGCATGCCGAGCTCGTCCGCCAGCCGCACCATGTGCTCGTTGTGTGGGTAGTGCGCGAGGCGCACGAAGTTGCACCCGAGCTCACGCGCCCAGCCGAGCAGGGTGCGCGCATCTTCGACGCTGACCGCGCGCCCCTCGCGCGCCGGAGCCTGCTCATGCACGCTGATGCCGCGCAAGAATACGGACTCACCGTTCAGCAAGATGTCCTGGCCGCGCACCGCGATGCTGCGAAAGCCGATGCGATCCTGGACGCGATCGTGCTCGGATTCGAGCTCGACACGGTAGAGCCGCGGACGCTCGGGCGACCAAAGCTCGAGCTCGAGCTCGGCCTCGAAACGAACCAGCCCTTGCTCGTTGGCTCGAAGCTCGAGCGAAAGTCCCGCTTCTGGAATGCGCAGCGTGACCCGCTCGGAGCCCCGAGCACCCGCGAGCTGCACGTAACCCGCAATGCGTCGGCGAGCTCCCGGCGCGAGCTGCACCGAGTAGTCGCGGATGAACGTCGCCGGAACCTCGACCAGCGACACATCCCGGGTGAGACCGCCGTAGTTCCACCAGTCGGTCGCCAGCGTGGGCACGCCCTCGCGCTGCCGACCGCTGTCAATCTTTGCGATTAGGAAATTCTTGCCCGCGCGAAGCCCCTCGGTCAGCTCGAAGTTGAACGGCGCAAAGCCTCCCACGTGCGTCCCCAGGTAGACCCCGTTCAGGTAAACCTCGGCGTGGTAGTTGGCCGCCCCGAAGTGCACGAACAGGCGCCGCCCGGGCAAGCTCGTCGCCTCGAACTCGAACCGATACCAGATCGAGCCCTCGTACCAGAAGAGCTCGGGTCGCTGCGAGTTCCAGTCGCCGGGGACCACCAGCTCTTCTGAAGTGTCGTAGTCGTACTCGATGCGCTCGGTCGGATTTTGCGGTTTGCGATTCTCTGCAAAACCCTCGAAGTACCCGACCTCGTAGGGGTCCATGATCGCGCGCCATTTGCCGTTCAGGCTGCGTAGCTTTCGCCCCTGCACGTTCTGAATCAGCGGCGCCGGGGGTTTGGCTGGAGCCGAGAGCGGCATGGACGCCGATTACCATAACGGAGGGCCTGCCCGCCTCCCGGGGGGCGGGGCGATCGCCTGTGGACGAGAAAGAGTGATCGTTCCGAAGAGCGGCCGACATCCCCATGGCGCGACCCGCCACCAGAGCCCACCCGAGCGGCGTCCGCCGAGCGAAATCATGCCAAAGAATGAAGTCCTCGACCTGAAGCGCCCCGTCCGCCGCGCACCGCGCGCCACTCGAACCCAGGCACCGCTGGCACGACTCGGCTGGAGGCCGCAGTTTTTGCGCAGTGAGGATTCGACGGCCTACGAACCGCGCGTGGTCCCCGTGTATTGGGACCCCCATTTCCAGAAATCACCCGCAGACGTAGCGGCATTCGACGAGTTTTTGCGCACCCTGTTTCGCTCGTCTTGGATGACCGCGCTCGCCGACTACGGCGTCGCGCCTGCGCGTCTGTTGCCCTCGTTCGTTCCTAACGACACACCCTACGCGAGCCTGAACCAGCCGCAATTGGAAGCGCGCCTAACCCGATGGTTGGCAACCGAGTCCATTCTTCCGACGCCGAGCAAGGCCGAGCGGTCGCTGGTTTACCTGTTGATCACGCCGCTGGCGACCAAGCTCACGCTCGGAAACCTGTCGTCTTCCAAGGATTTTTCGGGCTATCACGACTGTGCCACCTTCGCGCGCGCAGGCGACTCGCGCGGCGCGGGCGGCGCAGAAAAGAACCTGTTCTACGCGGCAGTACCGCTAACCGTCACTGGCAAGACGATCCTCGACGCGCACTCGCGCGCCATCAGCAAAGAGCTTGCCGAGTCTTTCATCGACCGTGGACATTGGCTGGGTGACCTCGGTCACCTACCCGCCGCACGGCGACGTCCGGCGCGCGTGGCGGTCTAGCCGCCGACCGGGTTTCGACTAGCCCTCTTCTTCGCCGTCGATTTCGAACGTCAGCAGCGCGCCCAGGGTGACCTTCGAGGCGCACTCTTCGCAGAGCGGCGGCTCCTCGTAGCGGACCTCGTCGCCGCGCGACCACATGAACAGCCCGGAGCCCGCGGGCTCACCGTCGAAGTGCTTGCTGCACACGTCGCATTCGAAGCCAGCGCGCTCCCGATGTTCCGACGCGCGGAGCGGCGGAGCCAGGTCGGGCAGTGCGTGTTCGTTCGAGACGACGGGGGGCGGCCGCATCGCTCCCAAGTATAGACACCGAGAGAAGACTGCGTCCACCGCGGGGGCCGATCCCTGCCCGCTCGAGCAGGGCGGGGGCTCGAGCCGACAGGGCTTGCGCAGTTTTTGGGCGCCGCTCAGCCCGCGGTGAGGTCCGCCTGCAACGCTGCCACGCGCCCGCGAATCGTGGTGAGCACGGACTGGTAGCCCGTCTCGAAGGCTTGGTTGCTGAGCGTGGGAGGATTGTTGCAACACACGTTCTTGCGCGTGTCCATGTAAACCTGCGACTTGATTTGGTTGTAGTAGCGGGTGGCCGCGGCTTCCATGTCCAGGCCTTCCCAGACCTTGATCACCGCCCGTACTGCGTCGCTGTACGCGGCCTTACACGCCGGGCTCGTCAAACAGCGCTGGAAAATGAGCCCGCTGGTCACCTTCCCGCTAGCGGCATCCCCCTGGTGCGCCAGCGCGAACAACTTGATGTACGGCTTACCCGAGTCCCGGAAGGGTTTCATCGAAAGGTCGTGACCCCACGGGATGAAGTTGAACTTCTTCGAAGTCGGGTCGTCGTACAGGCGCAGGTTGTTCACGTAAAACACCGTGTACGAGTACATGTCCCACTGGTTCACGGCCGCCTCGACCGCCGTGAACTTCAGGTAATTGTCGGTGTTCAGCAGCCCGCCGATGTCGGTCAGGAACGTAGCCGTGTTGGTCGCGCCTTGAATGGCCGCGATCAGGTTCTTCATGTCGGTGCGGTCATTCGCGATTTCGTTCGTTTCCAGATCGAACGCGGTCTCCGCGCCCGGCACGAAATCCTTTTGCCCCTCTTCATAGAGGTTGCCGCCATCGGTCGGGAACCAACGCTTCAGGAACGTCTTGTCCTCGGCCTCGACGTTGGCGTAGACGCCGTAGAAGGTGCCGTTGATGTAGACCAGCGCGTTGTTGCAGCGCGGCGCCGGAACGCCAGCCGCGCGGTACACGTCGTACGCCAAGCGCTCGGCGATGAACGACGGATCTTCGAACAAGTTGTTCAGCGCCAAGCGCCGCAAACCGCGAAACTCTTGCTTGTCGACGAACGCGTCGAACTTCAACTTGAGCGGGGGTTTACGGTCGAGCTTCTGAAAGCTGCCTTCGCCCTTGATGCGCAGACCGATGTTGGTAACCGTCTCGGCACCGTAGTGCAAAGTCGCGGTCACGTAGGTGTCCTGAAGCGGATCCTCCGCGTTCTTCACCATGTTCAGCGCGTCGATCGAAGCCTGCGGCAAATCGATGTCGAAGCGCGGCAGCTTGGTCGGATCGTAAATCTCCTCGCTCAGATCCGGGCCCGCGCCACCGGCGCTGCCACCCGCCGTGCCGCCGCTGCTCGCGCCCGCGCTGCCGCCCTTGCCCGAAGCGCCACCCACGGGTGTACCGCCGCTGCCACCTGTGTTGGTGACCCCTCCGCTGTTCGAAGAGCCACCGCTCGTCCCAACTCCGCCGGTTGCGGTCGAGCCCCCAGGCGGCTGAGAACCTCCAGTGCCCACCACGCCCCCGGTTGCGCCGGGGGACCCGCCGAGCGCGCTGCCGCCGCCAGTCGTTGGGGCAGAGCCGCCCGTCGCCCCCGAGGGCCCCGTACCGCCGGTGACACCATTGCTGGTGCCACCGGTATGCGCGACGACCGAACCACCCTGACCTGCCGGATTGCCCGAGGAACTATCACCGCAACCGGCCGCAAGCCCAGGAACCAAAGCGAAGTAGGCGAGCCGGCGCCAGGAGTTGTGCATGGTGATTACGAAGAGCCCGCCGCCTTTGGATTCTGATCACAAAAGCGTCACCGAAAACTATAGCGGATTCCAGGTAAGTCGGCCTTCCCTAACGCAAACCGCGACCGCGCGACCAAGTATGGCGCCGCGCTCCACCCACCCGAAGTAACGCCCGTCCCGACTGTTGCCGCGATTGTCGCCGAGCACGAGGTAGTAACCGGCCGGCACACGCGCAGGCCCAAATTCCGGGCCGCCGCCAAAGTCCAGCTTCAACGGGTGAACGTGCCCGTCGAGCTCCTCGACCTGTGTGCCCTCGGCGACACGTGTAGGTGAAATTGCCCCATTGATCGACACCACCCCATTCGTCACTGCGACCAAGTCGCCGGGGCGCGCCACCACACGCTTCAGCAGCACCTCGCTATCGGTGGGCGAGTCGAGCACGACCACGTCTCCGCGAGCGGGCTCGCGCCCGTGCAACGCATACGCCTGCGAAGCGGGTACCCGCAGCCCATACGCGAGCTTGTTCACGCAAACCTGATCGCCCACCGCCACCGTCGGCTCCATCGAACCGGAAGGCACTCGGTAGTGGTCTGCAAAAGACGCGCGCGCCACCAGCACGCACGCGCCCATGATCAGAATACTGAGGCTTTCGCGGAACACATCGCGGGCACGCAGGCTCATCCCGAGTGAACTCGCCCCCCACCCGCAATATTCCCAAACGCCGCCTCCACCCCTTCCCCGGCAAAAATCCACGCAGAACCGGCTCGAAAGACCAAAAAATCGCAACCCCAAAGCGAGCTTGCAGCGCGAGCTCGTAGCGAAAGCAGAATTTGCGGACAGGCCGCGATTGATTTGGGGGCCCTCACTGTTACGGGCGCGCTAGACGTCGATTCACGCCACCAGGCAACCGAGAAACACCAAGCTCGGGTCAGCAGCCACGCCTGCCCGTCGGTGCAGGTTTTCGGCTCGGGCGCGCCGTCACGGTGCGCTGCTCTCACCCGCATTCGCTTCCGATCCTCCCTGCATCCAGAATATCGACCGCGCCCCGGCGATCGGCGTCGACGAAGGGTTCACGATCGCCGAGGGAACGTGGTCACGAGCGGCTCCATGAGCCGCACTGCATGCACGGCCAGCGCTCACTGTCGAGCTTCGACGATTGCTCGATGGCGACTCGGAGCCCAGCGTGCGCTGCGGTCCTGAAGACGCGAGCCAGATTCGTGCTGTTCGCCACGGGAAAGACCAAACCAACGAACACGAGCTGGTGCGGCTCACGCGGAACCATGAGCGTCCGCGTGGCGCGCGCTCATGGTCGCCAGGGCACGCAGCGCAGCGTTACGCCTCGCGCGCTGATCGTGCGCACCGGATTGAACCCACGCGCGGCAATGGCAGCGCAGCCCAGGCCGGCTCGAAGACCCGAGCCAGATTCGTGCTGTTCGCGCGAAAAGACAAAACCAATAAAGGCGGGCAGGCGCGGCTGCTGCTGGGTTTCTCGCCGTTCCTCGCTGCCCAAGGTCGCGCTCGACGACGAGCGCGCACGTTGCAGCGAGGCCACCCCAATTCCCGAAGTCAAAAGAGAAGCTGAACTGAAGTCGCAAAGTGCGACTGCGCGCTAGAGGTGCGTCGTCAAATAGTCGATGATGCGTTGCCACGAGTAGCGTTTGGCAGCGGGCTCGCGGTAGCCGTGGCGTTCGCCGGGGAAGAGCAGCAGGTCGAACGGCTTGTTCGCGGCGCTGAACGCATCGAGGAGCTTAGCCGTGCCGCTGAAATGTACGTTCTCGTCCATCAGCGAATGCACGATCAGCAGTTTGGCGGTCAGGTTCGATACGAGTGGGAAGGGGCTGGCTGCGCGGTAGAAAGCAGGGTTCGCTTCGGGCGTGCCGAGATAACGCTCGGTGTAGCCGGAGTCATACAGAGTCCAGTCGGTGCCGGGTGATCCGGCCACGCCCACGCGAAAGCGCGACGGCGCTTTGAGCAGCGCCATGAGCGTCAGGTAGCCGCCGTAGCTGTGCCCATAGATGCCGATGCGCTGCTGATCGACGTACGGCAGGCTCGACAAATAGTCGACGCCGACCAGCTGATCGTCGAGCTCGATTTGGCCGAATTTGCCGTAGATCGCGGTTTCGAATGCGCGGCCTCGGCCCGGCGTGCCGCGGTTGTCGAGCTGAAAGACCACGACGCCGCGATCGGCCAAGTGTTGCCAGGCGAGCCGCGCCATGAAGCGATCCTGCACCGTCTGCAGCGAAGGCCCACCGTAAACCATGACGACCACGGGGTAGCGCTTGCCCGGAAGCAAGCGACTGGGCTTGAGCAAGTGGCCATAGAGCTTTTCGCCCGATGCGCTCTGCAGCTCCACAGTCTCGGCCGGGCGCAACGCGAGCGCTGCGAAGTCCGCGTCGCGCGGAACCGGCAGCTCGCCGAGCTGGGTGCCGGCGAGGTCAACGACGTCCACGCGCGGCGGCTCGCTCAGGCTCGAGTGCAGGTCGACGCCGTGCTGTGCGGTGTGGTCCAGCGTGAGCGAGTGCGTGCCTTTTTCGGAGCCGTGGCGTCGCGGCTCGCTCGGCGCGTCGAGGGCGACCGAGTAGACTTGGCGCTCGAGCGGGCTTTCGCGCGTGGCAGTGAACACGGCTTGCCGCGACGCTTCGTCCACGCCGTTCAGGCGAGTGACGTCCCATGCGCCTTGGGTCAGCCGTTTCGGCGCCGCTTTGCCGAAGAGGTCCAAGAGCTCGAGGTGACGGTAACCCTCGAAATCGCGGAGCCACACGACTTCGTTCGATTTTTCGAGCAGCTGCGCGTCCGACAACTCGACCCAGGTCGGGCTGCTTTCATGGGCGACGCGGCGAGTCTCACCCGTCAGGGTATCCGCCGCGAGTAGTTCTCGTCGCTTCTGATCGCGGCTCAGCGCCTGAAAAATCAGGGTGCGCCCGTCGGCGGAAAAGCGGAAGCGGCCGAAGTAATGTTCGCCGTCTCCGTCGGCGTACGGAACGATTGCCACCTTTTTTCGAGTGACCACGTCGACCACGAACAGCGAGACCTTTGGGTTGGTCTTTCCAGCGCGCGGGTAGCGCTGCATCATCACGTCGGCTTTTCCGTCGCGGTAACCAGCGACCGGCAGCTGCTCGACCGCTCGTTCGTCCACTTCCAGGTACGCGATGCGGTCGCAGCGCGGCGACCAGAAGTAACCGCTCGGCTCGTCGAACTCTTCCTGGCCGTTGAAATCGCTTTGCCCACGCGTCACGCCCTCGGGGGCGCCTTGGGTGAGCACGGTTTCACGGCGGCTCGCCAGCTCGAGGCTGAATAGCTCCGCGCCGCGCACGAAGGCGACGCGCTCGCCCGTGGCGCAGGGTTTGGGGTCGAGCTCGGGCGCGGGCGTGTGCGTGAGGCGAACCACCGGCTCTTCACCCTTCCGCGCATACACGTCGCCGCCATGGGGAACGATCAATAGGGGCGCTCGCTCGGCCCACACGTAGGCGCTGATGCCTTGCGCGCGCTGTCGCTGGCGCTCGCGCCGCAGCTCTTCTTCTCGGGATACCGCCGCGCTTGCGCCCTCCAGATCGCTCGCGCGCAGCAAGACCCGGCGCTGTTTGCTGCGAGTATCGAAGGCAAACAGCGCCATTTCGTCGTTGCCTGCCTCGCTTTGCAAGTAAGTGACGAGCTCGGCGTTCGGCGAGAAAGCAATCGAACGCGGGACCTGCCAGCCCGGCTCGGGCCAGCGAGCCATGCGCTCGAAAGTGATCTTACTAGCCGCGGCGGGCGCGATTTCGACTCTGGAGCTCGGCGGCACGGGCGCTGGGTCGTTGCGGCCGGCTCGACCGCAGGCCGCCGCAGCGCCCAGCAGAAGCAGCCAGGCCGGGCGCGCGCTCATGCGGCGGCGTCGTCCGGCGCTCGAGGCGCCGATTGGTCTTCGAAGCCGCAAGAGAGCGCGAGTAGCTCGACCACGTCGAGGTTCTTCAGTTCCTCCTCGCGAGACTGGCTCTTGATGCCGTCGCGCACCATGGTCATGCAGAACGGACAAGCGGTGGCCAGTGTTTGCGCGCCGGTGTCGATCAGCTGCAGCGTGCGCTTCACGTTCACGCGGTCCTTGTTCTGCTCTTCCATCCACATCTGCGCGCCGCCCGCGCCGCAACAAAGCCCCTTGTTTCGGTTCCAGTACTCGACCTCGACCAGCTCGACCCCTTCGATGCGCTTGAGAATCTCGCGCGGCGGATCGTAGATGTCGTTGTAGCGGCCGAGGTAGCAGGAGTCGTGGTAGGCCACCCGCCCGCGCACGGGCTTCTTGGGGACGAGCTTTTTCTCCGCCAGAAGGCCGAGCAAGAACTCGCTGTGGTGCACGATCTCGAACTTGGCGCCGAAATCGGGGTATTCGTTGGCCAGCGTGTTGAAGCAGTGCGGGCAGGTGGTCACGATTTGCCGGATGCCGCCCTGCTCTTTGTAGCCGTTCAGGGTCGCGGCATTGGCCTCCGCCAACATGCTGAACAGGTATTCGTTGCCTGCGCGCCGCGCGGGGTCGCCGGTGCACGACTCTTCTTCGGCCAGCACCGCGAAGTCGACGCCCGCCATCTTCAGCAGGCCGGCCGTGGTGCGTGCGATTTTCTTGGCGCGGTCGTCGTAGCTGGCAGCGCAGCCTACCCAGAAGAGCACCGGTGTGGTCGGCTTCTCGGCGAACGTCACCAGGTCGAGCCCCTGAGCCCAGGCCACGCGATCGAGCCGTGACAGGTTCCAGGGGTTGCCGTTGGTCTCCATGCCCTCGAACGGCTTGGCGAGCTCCTGCGGGAACTCGCCCTTGATCACGACCAGGTTCCGGCGCATCTGCACGATCTTGTCGACGTAGGTGATGGCGACCGGGCACTGCTCTTCACAAGCGCGACAGGTGGTGCACGCCCAGAGCACGTCGGGGTGAATCACGCTCGGAACCAAATCGACCGCAGGCTTTTCGGCGGCAGCGGCGCTGGCTTCGGCCTGAGCTGCCCCTTCTTCGGCTTTGGCAGCGCCGTCGCCGGCCTTCGCAGCGTCCGTGCCCGGCCCGGTCGAGCTCGTGAGCTCCTTTTCGCGCCCGTACAGATTGTTGCGCAAATCCAGCGTGAATTGCTTGGGACTGAGCAGCTTTCCGGTGATGAATGCCGGGCAGTTGTCGGAGCAGCGGCCGCACTCGGTGCAGGTGTAAAAGTCGAGGTTGTCCTTCCAGGTGAAGTGCTGAATGCGCGAATAGCCGACGCGCGCGGCCAGCAAATCGTCGCCTTCGGTCGCCTTCTCTACGGCGGCCATGAGCGCCTCGGTCGTCGGCGCGAGCGGACGCAGTCGCCCGCGCGGCGTGAGATCCATCAGGAACACGTTCGGAATCGCGGTGATGATGTGGAAGTGCTTGCTGTATGGAAGGATGTTCAGAAACACCAGCACCAGCGTCGAGTGCGTCCAGAACCCTGCGCGGGCCAGCACGGTGAGCAGCGAAGAGTCCACGCCCGAGAGCAGCACCGCCATCAACGAACCGCCCGGCTCCGCCAGTGAGAACTCTGGCGTGTGCTGCGCCTGCGCGAGCGGCGCGACCAGCATCGCCATCGTCGCGCAAAGCCCGTCGCTGGCCCCGCCCGCGCACTCGGTCGCGAAACGCGAAGCAAGCACCTGGCTTGCGCCGTCATAGGTCAGATCGGCGAGCATCATCGTGGTGATGATGCCCAAAATCAAAAGAGCTTCGCCGCTCAGCGTCATGCGCTTCTCGCGCTTCACCAAGCGCAAATAGAAGAACACCACCACGCCCAACAGCACGAGCAACGCGAACACGTCCTTCAAGAAGCCGTACGCGGCGCCGAGCGGTAAACCCAAGAACGGTTCCGGGCCCAGCACCCAGAGGTTGAACGACGGCTCGAAGCCGCGACCCCACAGCACCAGCGAGCGCAGCAGCAGCACACCGAAACCGAGGAAGATCAGCTGGTGCGCGAGACCCGCCAGCAGGTAGTAGCGCATCTTGCGCTGGGCCAGCGCCAGATCCCAGACCCGGCCGAGCCGCTCAGCCAGACGATCGGTGCGGGTTTCCCAGGTCGCGTCGCCAACTCGCAGCAAGCGCAGACGTTTGACGGCGCTGACTGAAAATAGCCCCACGAGCCCGAGTACGATCGCGGCCATCAGCACGGGATTCATCGCCGCACACGATAGCGCCTCCCGGCGTTCCGACGCACAGAAAGCGAAGAGGGCGAGCGGTACCGTGTCGCCTTTGAGCTCAGTGCCCGCGGATACTGAGGTAGAAGACCGCCGCAATCCAGCCGAGAGCCAGCAAAATCGCGACAATCCCGAACGCGGAGGGCCGTTCGCGCATCTGCGAATCGGGGGCCGCTTGCTCGTCCAAGTCCACGCGCGGCAGCGAGCGGCGCCGAGCCGGCGGCAGCGACAGGAAGCTACTGCGCTTGCGCTGCACCCCCGCGTCCGACTTCGCAGCCGCCGCGATGCTCAGCAGCAACAGCCCGCGCGGCAGCTCGAGGCCCGCCTCGGGAAAGCCGCCCTGTTCTGGGACCCGCAGCACCACCACCGGCTCGCGCTCGAGCTCCTCGCTGGAGCGCTTCGGCAGCGGCACCGTGATCACGTCCGGAGGCTCACGGCGCCCGCGCAGCGTGATGGCGCCGGACCGCGCGCAGCGATCACAACCGCCGCCCGCACACGCCGCGCACGCCAAATTGCGCGGCAAGGTGAACTCGATCACCTCGCCGCGCTCGAGCCACGAGCGCTTCACGCCGATGCGATGCACCACATCGGGGCCGCGGGGTACGTCGTGCACCCCTGTCGCAACTCGACCGAGGACGTTAGACAAAGGCTCGAATATGAGACTACCCGGACCGGGGGCGCTCCGCTCGGGGTTTCCGACGGCGGAGCGCCAAGCGGGCGATGCAAGGTGGGAGAAGGGGGGAGACGCTACGACAGAGCGCCCGGCGTCTCCGCGTTCTCTCAGTATTGCAGAATCACAGAGGGGAACTCGAGCGGGGGCACACAGCCGTCCGTGCAAGTCGGCTTCGGTAAGCCCGCGCACTTGGAAGCGTAGTCGGTGCACACGCGCAGCGGGCTCGAAATACCTTCGTTGCCCACCGTGTCGGAGGCGCTCGCGGCAAGACAGATCCAACCGGAGTAGCCCGCGAGGCCTGGCACTTCCCAGGTATTGCCCGCGCACTCGAGGTCGTTCGCCTTCGGATTCAGACCGTAAACCACCGACTCTTGCGCGTCCCCGGCATGACGAGCGACATAGGTTAGGGTCGTCGTCTTGCAGAGCGGGTTGGGGTTGGTCGTGCCCGAGCGATCGCAGTTCTGCGGAGCCGGAGGCGGGTCGCTGCGATCGTCGGACGTGTTCGGAACCGTGCCGGCCTTTGGCAGCGGGGCGAGGGTCAGCAACACCAATTCCTTGCCGTTCTTGTCTCGCGTCGCGACGTGATCGCACGCACCATCACCGTCTTCGTCGAGAAGCAGCGGCTGCGTGGTATCGGGTTGCAGGTAGAGCCGCACACTCGACGTGTCGGGGCCGGCGTAGCGGACCACGGTCTGACCGGGCGCGTAGTTGGTTTCGTCCCAAACGAACGCTCGGAACATGGCCGCCGCTTGGATGGCGTCGCCGTCACTCACCGCCTCTCCGAGCGGATCGAACACGGACGAGCACTTGGGGTTGGTCGTCGTACTGGTCGCCCTGAACATGATCCGAATCGGCGACGGATCGAGCGACACGATAGGCGGGTAGTCGTCGAGGTAAACGACGCGTGCTTGCCCCTCGGCCTTGTTGCCGACGGTGTCCGTTGCGTGCACGTTGATGGTGGCTTGCGCGATCGAACCGTTCAGCTTGGTGGCGTCGAACTTGAACGTATAGGTGCCGTTCTTTTCGGTCCACGCCGAGGGCGGCGGCTCGTAGACGTAGGCCTTGCCGTTCAAGGTCACGGTCACGGTGTTCTTGTCGACACCCGACGGGCTGTCGGTCACCGTGAACTCGACGAACTGCTGCGGCGGACCGAGGATCTGATTGATCGCTGGTTTGTTGATGCTGATCACCGGCCCGTCGCCATCGAGCTTGAACGTGTACCCATAAGTGCGCACCGCCGACGTTGGCTCGCGCGAGTTGGTAGCGGTGATGACCACCGGGATGTCGCCGGTAGGCGCCTCCGGAAATAACGTCGCGTCCGTGAAGTCGACGCTCGCCAGGTAGACCGAGGGACGGCCGGGGGCCGGCATCACCTCGACCGGCAAACCCAACACCGTGAGCATGACGTCGCTGACCTCGGCACCTTTGTCGCCGTCCGCGAGCGGCGCGGGCTCCACGGTGAACTCGAACTCCACCGCGCCCATCAGCGGCAGAAACGCACCCGTCTTCGGGACCACGTCGCTGATGTCGGGCCCCCGATCCACGAACGTGCTGATGAGCGTGGTGCGGGTGTGCGGGGTGGCCGCCAAGTCACTCGCCGCGCAGCGGAAGCTGACGGGGCCATTGGTCAGGTTCGCCACCGCGAACGCGGCCGTGTACACGTTGGGTTCACTGGTTGTAGTCCCCGCGAGCTCCTTCAACACCTTGCCCGTGCGGTCGAGCATTGCGATCTTGATCGACGCTGCGTTTACACCGAGCGAACCGGCCGCCGTCGATTTCGTCACTAGGCAGAGCACGTCGACGTTGTCTTTGAGGAGCACCTCGCCGTCGTCCGGATCGGAGACCGCAAGCGGGCTCGTGATCTCTACCGCCGGAGCGTGCGGGTCGAACGGATCTGCGCCGCCCTCACCACCCCCGCCGCCGTCCCCACCGGCGCCCGCGCCGCCGGGCGTCGAGACCGAACCGCTGGAACCGCCCGTGTTCTTCGCCCCACCGGTGCTGACTCGACCACCGGTCGCGCCGGTGTTGGAGCGGCCGCCCGTAGGGACGACGAATTGCTCTGGATGGTCGTCCCCGCCGCAGCCGTAGAACAGTGCCACCACGCTCACGATCCAAAACCACCGCATCATCCCGTCCTCGCTCTAAGCCAGCACCAAGCCGCAGGCCGAGCGTAGCGTAGCCCGCAAACCAGGAGCAAGAGAACGACCAGCGCGATTTCCGCGCTTTTCAGCGGATTTTTGGCTTCAGACGCTCTCGTTCTCCGCCTTCATGTGGCGGTGAACGAAGAAGTAGTAAAGGCCGCCCAAGACGACCATCGCGCCGCCGAGCCAGATCGTGATGCGATGCATCTCGCCTCGCATCAGCGCCTCGTCCTGCCCCATCTTCACGCCCAGGTAGCAGAGCACCGAGCACCAAATCGCCGAACCGAGCAGCGTGAAGATCGAAAAACTGCGGAAATCCATGCGCACGATGCCCGCCGGAATTCCGATCAGATGTCGCACGACTGGCAACAAGCGCGAGATGAACACGCCCACCGAGCCGAACTTCTTCGCCCAGCGCTCGGCGCCTTCCACCTTTTCGCGCTTGATCATCACGTAGGGCCCAAAGCGCAGCACCAGCGGCCGACCCGCAAAGCGCGCGGCCCAGTACATCGCCGTTGCTCCCAGCCAGGACCCGATCGTGCCAGCCAGCACGATGCCCACCATGCTGAAGCGCCCGGTCGTGTAGGCCAAATGCGCAGCCGGCGGAATCACCAGCTCACTCGGCAACGGCACAATCGAGCTCTCGACCGCCATCAAGAGCGCGATCAGCGGATAGCCCCCGGACTCGAGCGCCCCCAAATACCAATCGATCAGCGATTTAAGCATAGCGCGCCGTTATAGCGGAAACCCGCCTCACCCGCCCCCACCCGCACTCAACTCGCCGGCTTATTCTGCGCAGATTTATCCGCGGCCTTATCAGCCAGCTGCTTCTCCGCATCCGTCGGCGGATCCGCATCCTCGTTCAAGCCTTTCTTGAACGACCGAATGCCTTCACCCAGACCCTTACCCACGCCGGCCAAGCGCCCGGGCCCAAACATCAACAACACAACCACAATAACGATCAGCCAATGAACCGGGCTTAGGGATCCCATGACGAACTCTCCGAGCGTGGGGAAATCACCCAGATCGGACGAAGCCACCTTAGCACTTCAAAGCCTCCGATCCACATCCCTTCCACCAACCCCACCCCCACCCCAATCATTCCCCCAATTCCCCTACCGCGCCGCGTCACCCCCACCCATCCCTCGCGCAGGAGCCCGGCCCCACCCGTCCCGCGCACGGGCCGAACCGAAGCCCACCCGCCCCACGCGTTCGGCCCTCGGGGCCGGCGCGAAGCCCAACCGCTCCAACACTTTCCCCAAGCGGCACCGACCCACGCGTTCCCGCGCGCGCGCCGGGGCGAAGCCCAACCGCCCCAACACTTTCCCCGCGAGGGGGCCGGGGCGAAGCCCAACCGCTCCAACACTTTCCCCGCGCGGCACGGACCCACGCGTTCCGCGCACGGGGGCCGGGGCGAAGCCCAACCGCTCCAACACTTTCCCCGCGCGGGGGCCGGGGCGAAGCCCAACCGCTCCAACACTTTCCCCGCGAGGGGGCCGGGGCGAAGCCCAACCGCTCCAACACTTTCCCCGCGCGAGGGGGCCGGGGCGAAGCCCAACCGCTCCCACGCCGTCCCCCGCGCTCTCACCGCCCCGTCGCTTTACCGCTCTCCGCCTTTCACGACACTGTCGGCAACCGCGCATAACGCGCAGGGGTATCGCAATGCCGCCCTCCAGCTCCCCTGCTGTGTAGCGCCGCCCCAACGGCACACAGGGAGCACGCGGAGGGGGATCGCGCGCAGCGCGGGAAGGGACCCACACCCAACAGGACCCTTCAGACTCGGTATCACCCCTAAAGCTTTAGCCCCCCGAGACCAAGAGGTGAGGTGGGAAGGGCCCCGCGCAGCGCGCGATCCCCCTCCAGCGTGCGACCGATCCGCCCCCGCGCCGCCCACCGCCCGCCGCCGCCCTACAAAACGAAACTCGCCTCATACCCCGTCCCCACCCTCTCCAACCTAACGCTCACCCCATAACTCCGCCCCCCCACCCGCGCCCCAAATCTCACCCGCACCGGCGGACTTTCCCCCCCAAGACTCTCCAACACCACCCGCACCTTGTAGTTCCCCCGCATCCCCTCGCCGGCATCCAAATAGACGTTCTCGAAATTCTGCCCGCGACACTCCCCACTCCTCCCCGGGCAATCTCGCTGCTTCACCAACCCACTCGCCAACGGCCGCCCCACCTCCGCCAACTCACCGCCCGGATCGGTCACCAACAAGTCGACGTCCACCCCCGCGGGCTCCCAGGCGATCACGAATTGCACGGCCCCCGTTTCCACGCCGCAACCCTCGTCGATCACGCCGTTGCAGTTGTCGTCGGTCGCGTCGAAACAGCGCTCGGGGCCGGTGCTGGTGCAGCCGTTTTCAGCCACTTCGAGCGGCGTGAATTGCGCGTCACTCGGCCCTGCCGCGCCCTTCGTAGCGGCGGGTGCGCCGCGGTTGGCTCGGCACGCGACGCACAGTGCGAGCGTGCCGAGCGCCAGCGCGAACGGGGTCAGGCGCGGCCAGGTCGACCGCGCCCGATTCACTTGTTTTCTTCCGGCATGTTCACGCCGGAGACGATCTTGGGGTTCATCAACTCGAAGTAGGCGGCGCGCGCCATCTCGCCCGCGGGGCCCTTCTCGTCACGCAACGCGAGCAGCACGCCTTGCTCCTTCATGAACTTGAGCGTGCGAATCGCGCCGCCGCGCTTGGCCTCGTCGTTGCCGCGCGCCATGTCGTACAGGCGCTGGCGCAGCACCACGCGCGTGAACGAGTGCGGACCGTTGTCGAACACCAAGTTGTCGAGCTGGCGAATCAACATCACTCGCGCCCACTCCTGCGGCGTGAGGCGGATGCTGACGCGCGTGATCGCCTCGGCGTTGTCGACGTACTTGAAGATCAGACCCGATTCCAAGTCCTCGGTCGACCAGTAGCCGAAGCTTCGGTACCAGAGCTCGCCGAGCTCATCGAGCGCGGGCTTCGGCTTGTTCGCGTACAGCGCGACCGCGCGAGCGGCCGTTTCCGGCGACGAACCGAGGATCAACGCCAGCGCGGCGTCGTTCATCAGCACCTCGTTGTTCATCATCTCGAACAACTTGGCCTCGATGGCCTGGTCGAAGCCGCCCTTGGCCATGGCGCGCGCCACCTGATGGCGGGTCTCGAGCGCCGAGCTCTCGCTCATCAGCGACAAGAGCGCCGGCGCAGTGCCCGGCACCGGACGCTGAATCAGCGTTTCCAGCAGACACGCGCGCCGGAACTGATCCGACTTCTCCGGCCCGCTGTACTCCTGAATGCGCTTGGCGATCTCGAGGAAGTCGTCGCGCTCGGCCACCCAGGCCAGCGCCGCGCAGGCGCTCATTCGCGACTGCTCGTTGTTCTTCACGTCGGCCACGTAGTCGAGCATCCACTTGAACGCTCGGTGATCGCGCCACTCGGAGAAACCGTCAGCCGCGCCCACGCCGAGCGCGCGCAGCGACATACCGAGGATGGCCACGCCGCCCTGCATCAGGCCGTCCATGGTCACGTCGTATTCGGAGCGCTCCGCCTTACGCTTGTTGAGCGACTTTTCGAGCACGCTCCAGGCGCGCTCGTCCTTCATCCAGCCTTCGTAACGCAGCGCGCTCTGCGCGACCACGAACTCTTCCGGCATGGGCGGCTGCTGGCCTTCCTTGGGCAGCGGCACGCTCGGGTTCGCCCATTTGCGCAGCGCCTCGATGTCCTTCGTCGATTCCATGGCTGCCAACGCGCGCAAGCCGTTGGCGTGCGGCGAGGGCAACTCGTGAATCCAGAAGATCACCGCGTCTTCGGCCTGCTCCGCGATCAAGGCGCGCTTGTCGGGGTGCAGCATGGCAAGGTCGGCGATCATGCGAGAAGCGATCACGCGCTCGTTGTCGTCGCGCTTGAGCTCCATTTCCCAGTCGCGCTGGTCGCTATAGATCTTCAGTGGATCCATGCGCAGGCGCTTGGCCAGCGTGGGCACCGCACGAATGTCGCCGATCGCCGCCAAGGCCACGGCCGCGCGCCACTGGTAGTGAATGTGCGGCTTGCTCTCGATGTACGTGTAGAGCGCGTTGCCGCCACGCGGGTCGTTCAGGCCCTGCCCGCCGTTCTTGGTGTCGTGGATGTTGTCGAAAATCTGCTTGGTCTGGTACCAGGCGAGCTTCTCGTCTTCCGCGACCGAGCGCAGCGCCAAGACGAGGCCCTCGGTGCCGATACCGTCACGCAGCGCCTCCAAGAACTTCTTGCGGCTGTCCTTGTCCGCCTGCTTCAGCGCGTCGATCAAAGGCTCTCTGGCCCGCGGCTCGGTGATGCGACCGAGGCCGGGTGCGGCTTGCCGCGCGACGTCCGGGTCCTTGTCCTGCACCAGCTTGATCAGGGTATCGGTCCACTTGGGCTCGGCGTTGTCGCTGAGCACCGTGGCCACCAGCTGACGCACCGCCGGGCTCTCGTCGTTGGCCATGCCAGCCAGCTTGTCGAGCGAGACCAGGCCCACGATCTTGGCTGGATCGAAGGCGGTGCCACCACCCAGACGCTGCACCGACGACAGGTGCCCCAAACGGTAGAGCGCCATGATGTCGTCGAAGGCGCGCGTGTCGCCCAGAATCACGAGCGCCCAGGCGATTTGCGGCTTGGCGCCCTTGCCGGCCGTCTTCAGCGCAGCCAAGAGCGCATCGCGACCGGCCTCGCCCATCGGGCGGCCGTACTCGGCGAGCGCGGTCGCGGCCATTGCCTGCACCGGCTCCGTTGGCCAGCTGAGCGCCTTGATCGCGAGCGGAACGCCCTCGGGATCTTTGGCCCAAGCGAGCTGCTTCAGCGCTTCATTGCGCAGCTCATCGCTCGCTTCGCTGGCGGCCCACTTACGCCACTCCGGAATTTGCTCGGCCTTCGGCAGAACGAAGATCGCCTTCTTGCGCTCCTCACCCTGCTCGACCGTCAGCTTCTCGGCGTCTTGCTTGAAGCCGATCAGCAAAAACACGACGAGACCCGCCACCGCGAGCACACCGATCAAGATGACGACCGGGTTGAAGCGGCCCTTCTTGAAGTTGCCGTCCCCCATGTCAAAGCTTCCCGGAAAGCCGCCACCCGGCGCGGGCGGCACGCCCGCATCATCTGGAGGCCACTTGGCGAGATTCACTTGCGGTAACGGCGGGCGCGGGGCAGAAGCCGGACTGAGATTCGGCAGGTTCGGGTCGAGCATGAGTTTTTCCGCGGGCTCTGGGCAGACCAACCGAGAGCAGCCTTTTGCTCTCGACCGTCTGGAAACGTGCGCGGGGACCCTAACACTAGTCAGGCTGGATTTCGCGCCTTCTCCTCGTCGCGCGACGATTCGGGCGCCGGCCGGCAAATGCTCGGCAGCGCGCGACGTGAGCTTTCCGCTCGGCCGTAAAGTTTGGGCGCGACTGCATGACGAAAGCGCGGCCCGCGGCCACGCGGCCAGGACGCCAACGTCGCGCGACACGCTAAGCATGCGCTCGGCACCGAGGCGCGGTTGACGAGCTCGCTAACGACGTTTGCCTCCGGCGAGCACGGCGCACGCGGCCCATTGCTGATTGGCCTTTTCGTCACGCTCGTGGCCACGGCGCTCTCGTACTCGTTACCTGACGCGCACGCGGCCACCGGAGTCGGGCTCTGGTTTTTGCTCTCGATCTACGCGCTCGTGCTGCATGGCGGGGACTCGTCGACCATCAAGAGCTACGGGCTCTCGTTCGGCGGCTTGTTCGAACCCGAAGCGATCTCGAAGCAGCGCCTGGCGCGCGCCGCGTTCGCCGCGTTGGCCTGGAGCCTCGCGCTGTCCGTGCTCGTCTTCCCGCTGTTTTGGCTGGGCTATTGGTTCTGGTATCGGCCCGGCACGTCCTTCGTCGCCGCGGCCCCCCCGAGCGTGTGGAACGAGGTGCTCGGTCAGCTGCTCGGCGTCGCGTTTCCCGAAGAGGCCTTCTATCGCGGCTACCTGCAGACCGCGCTCGACCGCGCCTGGCCTCCCGAGCGACGGCTGCTCGGGGCGCGCTTGGGCGCCGGGCTCGTCGCCAGCAGCGCGCTGTTCGCAGCCGGGCATTTCCTGACCGAGCCGATCCCCGGACGGTTGGCAGTGTTTTTCCCGTCGCTGGTTTTTGGCTTTTTGCGCGCGCGCACCGGCGGCGTGGGCGCTGCCATCGTGTTCCACGCTCTGTGTAACCTCTTTGCCTCGTACTTGGGGCGAAGCTACGGTCTGTTCCGGTGACCGATTTGATCGACGCAGTGTTGGACGAGATCATAACCTGCGCGTTGCGCGAAGATCTCTCGGGCGGGGATCTCACCACGGAGGCGACCGTGTCCGCCGAACGACGCGCAGTCGCCAAGGCCGTCGCGCACAGCACGCTCGTGCTGGCCGGCAGCGCCGCGTTCGCCCGCACCTTCTACCTGGTCGACCGCGGCTTGCGCGTCGAAAGTCTGAAGCAAGACGGCGAGCGGGCTGAAGCCGGCGAAGCGCTGTTCATCGTCGAGGGCCCGGCCCGCTCAATCCTGCTCGCCGAGCGCTGCGCGCTGAATTTCTTACAACGCCTGTGCGGCGTCGCCACGCTCACGCGCCGCTTCGTCGACGCGCTGCCGCCAGGCAGCAAGACGCGCATTGCGGACACGCGCAAGACGACGCCCGGCCTGCGCGCCCTGGAGCGCTTGGCCGTGCGCGCCGGCGGTGGGCACAACCATCGCAACGACCTGGCCTCGGCGGTGCTGATCAAAGACAACCACATCGTGGCCGCGGGCGGCATTCGAGTCGCCATCGAGCGCGCGCGACAGCACGCGCCGCACACCAGTCGCATCGAGGTCGAGGTCGACTCGCTCCCGCAGCTCGACGAAGCACTGACCGCCGGCGCCGACATCGTCTTGCTCGACAACTTCTCGGACGCAGCGGTGGAGGAAGCGGTGACGCGCGGGCGAGGGCGCGCGTTGCTCGAGGTCTCGGGCGGCATCACCCTCGAGCGCGTGGCCCGGCTCGCCGCCCTGGGCGTCGACGTGATCAGCGTGGGCGCGCTGACTCACTCCGCGCCCGCCGCGGACATCGGGCTCGACCTCGAGCTCTTGGGCTAAGACCGAGGAAACCGCCCAATGCCCGTCACTCCCTTCGCGCGCGAACGCTTCGAACTCCTGCGCTTCGAGCGCAAGCTGCCGCTCGGCGCGCCGCTCACCATTCACACCCTGACCGGCTCGACCAACGACGACGCGCTGGCCGCCGCGCGCGCAGGCGCGCCCCATGGCGCGACCTTCGTCGCCGAACAACAGAGCCAAGGCCGAGGCCGGCGCGGGCGCCCTTGGTTCGCAGCGAACGGCGAAAGTCTCTTGTGCTCGGTGCTGCTGCGCATCCCGCTTCCCCCAGCGAGCATCTCCTTGCTCGCTCTCGCGGCGGGTCTCGCCGTGCGCGAAGCCGTGGCGCTCGCGCTTCCGCAGTTCGAGGAGCAGGGACGAGTGCGGGTCAAGTGGCCGAACGACGTGTGGGTCGACGGCAAAAAAATCGCCGGCGTGCTGGCCGAGAGTCAGGTGCAAGGCGGCGCGCTGTCGGCGGCGGTAGTCGGGTTCGGGGTCAACGTGATGACGACTGTGTTCCCGGACGACATCGCGCACAGCGCGACGTCACTCGCAGAGCTCGGGGGAGTGACTGCGCGTGAGCCGCTCCTGATCGATGCACTGAGCGCGCTCGAGGCCCGCATGCAACGCTTGCTCGCCGGGGGCGCGCTCGCCCTCGCTGCAGAACTCTCACAGCGGGACGCGCTCGTGGGTCACAAAGTTCGTGTCGAGGGCACCGAAGGCGTCGCGAGCGGAATAGACGACCAGGGTCGCCTTCTGCTACGCCTGCACACGCAGGAGATTGTCGCGATCGCCGCCGGGACGGTTGAGCTGGTCGCCTCGGCGGACTATACTGAGAAGAAGTAAACGCGGTCCCCGCGTTCACCTGTCCTGGACGTACAGTTTCCCCCCAGAACTGCCCCATCTTGGCGACCAGGCAGGAGCGAGTTGCAGTCAGCCCCACTCCGAGGCAGAGTCCGGGCCAACCAGCGGCCGGGGGGCGGCCCTCAATTCAAAACATGGCAACCGAAGATACCGTCTCTCACATTGCGAAGACTCTCGGAGAGGTGGAGGAAATTCCACTGTCTCAAATTTCTGGGATCGTGCGCGTACTAGGCGAAGAGGGCGCCCTAGCACTGCTCAACGAGACGCAAGAAGTCGAGAAGGGCGGCGGCATGCTGCTCGCCGATGGCACGCGCCGGCGCAGTCCGGGCGGCGTTTACTTCCAGCTCGCGCGCCGCAAGCTGCCTCCGGAGGAGAAGAAGATCATCTTCCGCGAGAAGAAGGCGGAGACCGCCGCAGACGCGCCTCCTCCTTCGTCATCCGGCGGCGCTACCGTTGCCAGCGCAGCGGGCGCGGGGGATCCCTCCCGCTTCACTCGCCGTCGCGTGGTGGAGGTGGTGCCTGCACGCGGCCCAGTTCGCGGCAAGCCCGGTCAGTTCACTCCTCCGGAGCTGCCCAGCGCGCTCACGCGCGCGCGCATTCGGCAGCAAGTGAACCAGGCGATCTTACCGCTCCCGATCGAGGAGCAGTATCACCTCTTGCTCGACCTCTTGGCTGACATTCACGATCGCGTGTCCGGCGGTGCCAGCCCGCCCCCTTCTTCGGAAGACGCGCCGCCCGCGCGCCCGGCTCGTGCCCGCAGCGGCGCCACGCGCCGCAAGTAGCTCGCGAAACCGACGACGCTCGCCGTGTCAGGCAGCACACGCTGCCGGCACGGCTTCGTTTTCCGACAGTGCGGAAGCGAGCAGCCGGCGACCGCGAAACAGGCGGCTCATCACCGTTCCGACCGGCACGCTTAGCCGCTCGGCGGCATCGCGATAGGGCAGCTCCTCGATGTCGACCAGCTGCACCGCGTCGCGAAAGCCCGCAGGCAGCGCTTCGAGCGCGCGACCGACGCGAGGGCTCAGCGCGAGCATGGCCGGCGTCGCATCTTTTTGAGTCCAAGCGCACGGGTCGCGGCCAAGCGCTTCGAACGCGCGCCGCTCACGCGTGCGCTTGCGGCACTGCGACATGAACACGCTCTCCAGCACTTGGTGCAGCCAGGCGCGCACGTTCGTGCCCGGATCGAAGCTCCACGCGAACGTGAGCGCGCGCAACGCCGCCTCCTGCACGATGTCGCTCGCCTCCTGGCGGCTGCGCGCCCGGCGAAAGGCATGCGCGCGCAGCGAAGGCAGGTGCTCGGTCAGGCCGTTTCGAACGGCCAGCGTGCGCGGATCACCATCCCCCGCGCTGGGACTCGAATAAAGGAACTGAGCCGACATGAAGCCCAGCAATCGCAAGCCGCGTGCCAGCCTGGCTCGCCGCCGATTTCGCGGTTTTGTCGAGGATTTCGTGCGGCCAGCGAGACGCGCGCTCGTGTCAAACTGGCAGCAGCGCGGAATCGCCTGACAACTCGGCAAGCGCACGCGGGATCCCGTCGGCGATTTCGTGCGCCAGGAGCCCGCGATCCGCGCCGCGCTCTGCGGCCCAGAGCTCACCCGAAAGCGCGTGCAAAAATGCGCCCGAGCTCGCGGCTTCGAGGGGTGAAAGGCGGCAGCAAAGCGCGGCTATCACCCCGGTGAGCACGTCGCCGGCCCCGCCCGTGGCCAGCGCCGGAGTCCCCGCGCGATTGACCAGCGGCACCTGGCCCTCGCTTCCGATCAGCGTGTGCGGCCCTTTCAACAGCACCGTCGCCTTGGTGAGCCGAACCGCGCGTTCGAGCGCCCCAAATCGATCGGCTTCGACGTCTGCAGCGGACCCGCCGAGTAAGCGCGCGAGCTCCGCAGGATGCGGCGTGAGCACCAGCTGACCCTTGGCCTGCGCCAAGCGCTCGGGCTTTTCCGCGAAGTGGCTGATGGCGTCTGCGTCGACGACCACCTTCCCCGCGTGCTCGAGCACCACGCGCTGAACGAGGCGTTGCGCGCTGTCATCGAAGCCGAGCCCCGGACCAATGGCGACCGCTTGAGCCGACGCGAGTAGCGCGCCCAGAGTTTCGTCGAGCGAGCTCGGATCGAGCCGCGCGGTCATCGCTTCGAGGACACGTTGATCCAATGCCGACGCCACCTCGGGCAGGGCGCCGAGCGTGACCAGGCCCGCGCCCGCGCGCAGCGCCCCTTGCGCCACCAAGAGCGCTGCGCCGACCTTTCCCGCCGAGCCGGCCAAGATGAGGACGCGCCCCGAAGAGGACTTGTGCGCGTCTGCAGCGCGCTGACCGAGCCAGTTCCGCACGTCCTCAGCTTCGATCAGCGCCGCGCTGTGCGCGACCGCCGGCAACGCGGACGGCCCGACACCGATGTCGGTCACGCGCAGGCGCCCGCGATAGCCGAGTGCGTTCGGGGTGAGCAAGCCCAACTTCGGTGCGGCAAAAGTAATGGTGAGCTCCGCGCGCACCGTCTCGCCGTGCACCTTGCCGGTGTCTGCGTCCAAACCCGACGGCAAATCCAGCGCGACCCGGCGCGCACGGCAGCGGTTGATGCGCGCGATGGCCTCACGCTCGATGCCGGAAACCGCGCGATCCAGCCCCGTGCCGAAAATCGCGTCCACGACGAGCTGACATCCGTCGAGTGCGCGTTCGAGCGATTCCAAATTTTCGGGCGTGATGAGCTCGAAAGCCCCGGCCGTGTTGACGAACGCGCGCAGATTGGTCAGCGCGTCACCTTGCAAGCGCGCTTCGGGATGCAGCGCGAACACCTTCACGCTGGCGCCCAACAGCGACAGCCGACGCGCGACGACGTATCCGTCGCCCGCGTTGTTGCCCAGGCCGCAGACGACGCACACCCGCGGCGGAATCGAGAACCCGGAGCTCGGTGCTGGCCACGTGAGGCCCAACTCAGCGGCGATGATGTCCGCGGCACCCCGTCCCGCGTTCTCCATCAGCACCACGCTCGGAACGTTGGCCACCGAGGTCGCCGACCGATCGAACTCACGCATTTGGGCGCGCGAAAAGACGCGGAGCATGGTCGCTATTCTAGCGGACCTCCCCGGCCCGGATGAACCGCGAGCCAGATTTACGAGGAAACCGGCCACTCCGACGGCTCCTTTCTTTCGGGACGTTGCGCCTCAGCCTCGACGCCTCACTCGGCCAGGACCGCGTTGAAATCCAACGTGGCCTTCAGCAGTCGAGCGCGGCGTTGAAGGCCGCTCGTGTTCGCGGCCATCGCAACGCTGAAGTAGCCATCGAGCAGACGATACAGCCGAGTATTGGGGGCCCCATACTTGGCCTCGAACGCGCGGCGAAAGCGCGTGTGCCAATCGCGGGTCCGATAGGACGCGAGCCTCGGGTCCGAATCGCGAATGGCATAGCCATACCCGTCCTCTTCGCCTTCGAAGCCACTGACAGATACCCATTCGCCGCGCAACGCCGCCAGCTCGCCACTGGCGTAGGACACGTACTTCACGAGATCGAAGAGGGGCGGGCCCTGGCTGACACCCGCCACCGAAACCGGATCGATCAGGAGCAATTGCGCGACCGCCCCGCTGGGCACAACGCGATTCGGCCGCCACAGCACGTTTTCCAGGAAGCAATCGCCGTGAAGGCAAACGTGAGGCTCACGGTCGAGCGCGGCGAGAGTTTCTCCTTGCTCGTAGATGCGGGCAAACGCTGCGCGCAGGCCGGCCATCGGTGCTCCATTGAGCCGAATTCGCGGCGCGTCGATCAGCGCGGCCAGTTCTGGCTCGCGTTCCAGCAGTTGCAACGCGCCGCTCACGACGTCCCGCACGTGCTGCGACAGCGGTGGCTCCGCGGTGACGAGCGGGGCGTGCACGGTGTCGAACAGCGCCGCCGCCAGGGCATCCTGAAACGAGTCGATCTCTGCTTGTTCGAGCACGCCACGTCTTAGAAGCTCTCCGGCGTCGACATGCTCTGCGTAGAACGGCACCTCGTAGCCGACCGCGGGCGCGCCCTCGACAACGCCATCCCAAGCGGCCAAGAGCGGAGGAAACACGGACCGCGCGGCCAGCGGCAGCCGCATCAAATAGGCGATCTCTCGCCGCAAAGCGGCGACGCCCCACGGACCCGGCGGGGCGCTTCCTTTCGAGCTCTTGCGCACGCGGCGCGAGCCGTCGGCCATGTGCACGATCTGCGTGCGATCCCAATAGCCGTCCTTCAACGTGCGCTCCACGCGCCCGCGCTCCGCCGACGTTTCGTCAGGCGGCGCGGAGGAGACGGACCCGTGCGTTGGCGTTGCGCGGTCGTCAGTAGCGCTAGCCATTTTCGTCCAAAGCGATGACTTCGAAAGCGAACACGGACCTCGAGTAATGATACGGTCGAAAGCGTCCGAGACAACGCATCGAACCTTCGAAATTGCCATGCTCGAGGTCATCCGCAATTCCCACGGCGAGCGACTCGATTATTCGTTCCACCCCGGCGCTCGGGAGGGCGGGCCAATCGTCGTCATCGGACACGGCGTGACCGGGCACAAAGACCGCCCCTTTCTGATCGCCCTCGCCGAGGGCCTCGAAAGCGCCGGATTCGCCGCGCTACGCATTTCCTTTTCCGGCAATGCCGGCTCCGAAGGGCGCTTCGCGGACTCCAACATTTCGAAAGAAGTCGAAGATCTGGGCAGCGTGCTCGATGCCCTGCAAAACCGCCCGATCGCCTACGCCGGCCACAGCATGGGCGGCGCGGTCGGCGTGCTCCGCGCAGCGCGGGATCCGCGCATTCGCTACCTCATTTCGCTGGCAGCCATCGTCCACACGCGGGCCTTCGTCGAGCACGCCTTTGGGGCGCTCGAGGTCGGACGAGATCTCATGTTCGGAAAGCCGGGCTGCCTGCTGTCACAGGCTTATCTCGACGATTTGCGCGCCATCGACACCGTCGTGCACCAGGCCGAACGCGTGGCGGTGCCGTGGCTCTTCGTGCATGGTAGCCGCGACGCTCTGGTCCCGATCTTTCATACGCACGACGCTTTCGCGCGCGCGCGCGCCCCGACCGAGCTCGTCGTACTCGAGGGGGCGGATCACACCTTCGAGCCGGGGCTCACCAGCCAAATGGTCGACGCCGTCACCCGCTGGTGCGACGCAACGTTCGAGACTTGAGCAAGCGCAAGCGACCGGCGCGAACGCGAAAACCCGCGTGGAAGCTCAGGCGCTACCGAGCTGAGCAAACGTCTCGCGATAAAAGTCCGCGTGGCTGCCCCAGGTCTGGCCGGTGATGATCTTGCCGTCGCGCACGCACTCCCGATTCACCCAGGTGCCACCGCAACTTTCGAGCTCGAAGCGCACGTTTTCGTAGCAGGTGAGCTTCAGCCCTCGACCGAGCCCGGCCGCGAGCAAGATCTGAATGCCGTGGCAAATGGAGAGGATCCATTTGCCACGCTGGTGGAACGTCTGTACGAGCTCGATCAGCCTGGAATTGTGGCGCAGAAACTCGGGCGCCCGCCCGCCAATCAGCAACACCGCCACGTAGTCGTCGACGTTCACTTGCTCGAAGGTGATATCGCTCGCGATCAAATATCCGGGCCGCTCGATATAGGTGTTCCAACCTGGATTGAAGTCGTGGATGACCCCATTCAAAAGCTTCTTCTGCGTGGCCGCCAGAACCGGCTCGTACCCGGCTTCGCGAAAGCGGTGCTGGGCATAGAGAATCTCGAACGACTCACCAGCGTCGTCCGTGACAATCAGAATCTTCTTTGCGGCCATGTCGAGTCGAGTCTCAGTGTGCCGGGGCTTCGATCGAAGCCTTCTTCTTGCGCGTCACGGCAATGGCGATGAACGCGACCGAGAGCAGCGCGGGCAGCAGCGCCACCTTGCCAAGTGCTTCGAGACCGGCCGCAGCCTGGATTGCTGCCAGGGCATCCCCGGTTGGAGCTGACCCCGCCGGAGTACGAGCAGCAATGCCAGCGTCGTACCAGCCGCCGATGATCGGGAGCACGAAGCTGACGCTGAGCATGCCGGCGCCGCCCATGATGGCCAACCCGAGCGCGCCCGTCTTCGGATAGTTCTCGGCGACGAAGCCGAGCATGGTGGGCCAGAAGAAGCACACGCCGAACGCGAACACGGTGGCCGACAGGAACAGCATCGCGCCGGTGCTGTGCGACATCGCGTACAGACCGAGCGTGCTCATGATGGCACTCGCGACGAGCATGCCGATCGGCGACAGCTTGTGCACGAACGGCCCAGCGAACATGCGCCCGACCGCCATCAAGCCTGTGATCCAGACCAGCACCAGAATGCCGGACACGCCTGCGTTCTGGAGGATCGACGGGATCCACTGGCCCGGGCCGAGCTCGGTGGAAGCGGTGAGCAGCATGCAGCCGACCATCAGCAAGAAGCCGGGAGAAAGGCAGGCAGCGAACATCGAGCCCGTAGACTCGCCGCGCTGAACGCGCGCCGTCTGCGGGAACTTCTGACCGAAGAACAAAAACCCGTAGATCGCGAGCGGAATCAGCATCGTCGCGAACTGGGGCTTCCAGCCGAGACCGGCCTTACCGAAAGCGAAGGAGAGCAGGCCACCGATCACGATGCCGCCCGGAAACCACACGTGGAAGTGGTTGAGCTTCGTGGTCTGGTCCTCGGGGAACAAGGAGGCGACGAGCGGATTGCACGCCGCCTCGACCGAGCCGTTGGCGATGCCGAACAGCAGCGTGCCGCCTAGCAAACTCCAGAAGTCCCAAGCAAACAGCGTGAGCACGATTCCCGCGGCATGCCCGATGAAGGCGAGGCTGATGATGCGGCCGAGCCCAAGAGCGTCGACGAGCGGTCCGCCGAACACCATGGCCAGGGTGAAGCCCCAGAAGGCGGAGCCATTGACCCAACCCGCTTGCTCGTTCGTGAGGTGGAACTGGGCAACCCAATCCCCCGTAGCCGCGCCACGCAGCGCAAAGCTCATTGCCGTAACGATCAGCGCAATACAACTGGCCGTGAACAGTCGCGAGGAATTCATGGAGATATCGTGAGGGGTGAATAAGCGAGTGTGCCGGCCGCCATCGGCCGTTTATCCCTCGCTTGAACTTGAGTCGGACAACACCACATCACGACGCGAATTGCGATCACAAAGCTTGTGCGCAGTGCGTCGAAGTCAGGTGTCGGCGAGATTTGATAAAAATAAATGTGCAGTTCGGTGACCGAGAACAAACGCCGCACCAACGAGCGGCGAAAATCACTTCGGCCCCCGCTTTCTGGCTCGGAACTCGGCGAGCGCTTGCGATCCGGTCAGCGACGGCCAACGGTGTTCTGGGAAATGGAACGCGGCGCCGAACGACTCGCGGCAGCTCCAGATCGCGCGCAAGACTCGGTCTTCGCGTTGCTCCGACGCACCCCCCGGGCGGGTGTCGGCCTACATGGGCCCCCGCGAGTTCTGCTAGCCAGAACGCGTATGCGGCCACCGGGCGCCCGGTCACCGATTTTCTTTCCACGGAAGTGATCCGAACGCCAGGACGCGGGCCTTGTAGGTGTCGCCCGCGTTTGCATTTTCCGCCCCGAGAAGACCGCGTCCATGGCCAAACCGCCGAAATCCCTCACCCTGAGCAATCTTCAGTGCGGGTTTTCGGTCTGGAAACCACTAGATCGTAACCACTCTCGATCCAGCAGGTCGCCTGGCCACGTCGTCGCCGAGGGGGCTCTATCGATCGCGTGCGGGCTTTCCCCAACCCGGTAGCCACTGAAGAGGAATCTGCGCTTATGGCACTCACCCAGCGAGTCGGACTGGCGTCCCTACTGTCGGTTCTCGCGTTTGCCTGCACCGGCGAGGTCGACGGCCCCACGACCATGAACCCTCCCGGCGGCGGGAGCGGCAATGGCTCCTCCGGAAATGGTCCCGGGGGCACGAACACCTCGGCGGGTGGTAGCACCTCGACTGGGTCGACTCCTTCGACCGGAGCGAGCACCTCCACGGGCTCTAGCACCTCCACGGGTTCGAGTACCTCGACCGGCTCGACCGCCTCGACCGGGGGAAGCGGCCCTGGGCAGGGCGGCTCCAACAATGCCGGGACCACGAGTACCGGTGGTGCGGGACAAGTTCTCACGAACGGCGGGCCGAGGCTCCGGATCCTCACCAAGCCCGAGTACCTCAATTCAATCAACTACCTGCTCGGGACAATCAAAGCGACGTTGGAGCTCCCCGCCGACTCGGACGAGGTGGGCGTGCTTTCCGCGGTGGGCGCGGGAATCGGTACGATCAACTCTACATCGGTAGCGCTCTATGAGACTGCGACCCGTGCGGCCACCGCCGAGGTGTTTGCTGACACTGCGCGCTGGCAGAAGCTCGTAGGGTGCGCGCCGAAAGTCGACTTGAGCGATGCGTGCGTTCCCACCTTCATCAAGACCTTTGGCAAGCGTGCCTTCCGGCGCGACCTGACCGATACCGAGTACCAACAAACGTTGAAGCTCGGAAAAGACGCGGCGCAACTGGGGAACAGCGCAGCAACCGGGCTATCTACGCTCACGTCCGCGCTGCTCCAGTCCCCGTACTTCCTCTATCGCGTCGAGACCAATAAGCTCGATAGCACCATCAAACGCCTCAAGTACGACGGCCTTTCGATGGCGACGCGCCTGGCGTACTTGCTCACCGGAGCCCCGCCGAGTGACGCGCTGCTCACCGCGGCCGCGTCGGGCCAGCTCGACACCGCCGACGGCGTGAAGACTGCCGCCGCCCCGCTGCTCACGGACGCACGCGCCCTGGACCGCATGGCCGTGTTCTTCAACGAGTTCTCGCAAGCCTCGCTCGTCCAGGTCACCAACAAGGACCCTGGGATGTTTCCGAGCTTCACCCCGGCTATGCGAAACTCCATGCAGCAGAGCACGCAACTGTTCATCAAGAACGTCGTGCTCGCGACCGGTACCGATGTCCGCAGGTACTACGACAGTGATCAGTTCTTCGTCGATGCCAACTTGGCTCCGATCTACGGTGTTTCTGCGCCGACCTCGGGCTTCATGCAGGTCAAGCTCGGTCCGGAGTCGGGTCGCGCAGGCGTTCTGGGTCAGGCCGCGGTGCTCGCTGGTCACTCGCAGCCCGATCACACCTCGCCCACCCGCCGCGGCATCTTCATCTCGGATCACTTCCTCTGCCTGAAGCCGCCACCTCCTCCGGACGGTTTCGTCATCCCGCCGCTGTCGACCGATCCCAATCTGACGGCGCGCCAAAAGCTCGACTTGCATCGCACCGAACCTGCCTGCGCTTCCTGTCACAGCATCTTCGACCCGCTTGGGTTTGGTCTCGAGCGCTTGGATGCGATCGGGAAGTACCGGACCATGGAAGCCGGCCAGATGATCGACGCTACCGGGACACTCGATGGCGTGCCCTACGATGGCGCGGTTCAGATGGGTGCCGTGTTTGCCCAGAACCCACGCGTTCTCACCTGCCTGCTCAACAACTTCTACAGCAACGCGAACGGCGTCGAGGACTACGCACCGGACTCGGCCCAAATCGCCGCTCTTTCGCAGACGTTGGCGACGAAGGCATACGTCTGGCGTGACTTCGTTGCCGAATTCGTAGTTAGCGACGCTTTCCGATCTGCGCCCGCGGCAGCCACGGCGGGGAACCCGTAATCATGGCAATCCTAAAAGATCTCAAGATTTCCAGGCGTTTTGCGCTGCGCGGCGCGCTCGGCGGCGTGGGTGTTGCCATGTGGCTGCCCATGCTCGAGGCCATGTTCAATAACAACGGCACCGCGTTTGCGGCGGGCGGCGCGTTGCCGACCTCGTTCGGCATCTGGTTTTGGGGCAACGGCGTCCACAAGGAGCTGTGGACTCCGACCGGCTCGGGTGCCTCGTGGCAGCTTCCGCAGAATCTCGCGGCTTTTGAAACGGTCAAAGACTCGATGACCTATGTCACCGGGCTGGACATGCTGACCGCAGAGTTCAAAGGCCACGGCTGGGGTGTGGTCTACGTGCTTGCGGGCGGGGACGGCAACGTGTGCACGACGATCAGCCAGCTCTCCAACTTGGGCAACCATCAGTTCGAGACCGCGCAGGCTACTCAATACCTGCCCACCGTCGACCAGACGATCGCCGACGCTCTCTACAAGGAGGCGATGGACGCCGGGATCAAGCCTCCGCCCTTCAGGTCGTTCGAGACCGGGATGATTCCCTTCAGCGGCGACGTCGCCATGGGTACCCCCGGTAACAACCTGGCGCACCGCGGCCCCAACGACGTCTTGCCGCCGAACCGTGACCCGAAGTCGATCTTCGACAAGTTGTTCGGCACGGGCCTCGTGCCGACGACCCCCACGACGGGCGGATCTCCGGGAGCCGGCGGATCCTCCGGGGCGCCCGCCTCCACGGGTGGGTCCACGGGCGTGCCCTCGGATATCTCGTTCCGACTGCGGCGCAGCGTGCTCGACGCGGTTCTAGAAGACGCCAAGCGCCTGAGAGGAACTCTGGGCGCGAATGACGTTCGTCGCCTGGACTCCCACATGGATGGCATTCGCACGCTCGAACAGAGCCTTCCGGCGGTGAGCAGCACGGGTGGCTCGAGCGCGGGTGGCGCAGCGGGTAACACCGGTGGATCCATGACCGCCGGCGGCACGAGCAGCGGCACAGTCGACTGCAAGGTACCGGCTGCCCCGGGAACGCTCGCGGACATGACCGCGAAGAGCCAGGCGATCAACACCCTGATCGTTTCCGCGCTGGCGTGCAATTTGACTCGCGTGTACACGCACCTCTGGTCCGGTCCCCGGAGCGACAGCACGTATCCGACCCTCGGTTACAGCGGGGCTCACCACGCTTATACGCACGGCACCGACGGCGCGGAGCCGCGAGCGATGGAAAAGTACATCATGGAGCAGTACGCGGACCTCTGCAAGCGCATGAAGGCGACGCCGGTGGGTGCAGGGACGCTTCTCGACAACACCCTCATCTACGGCATCAGCGAGCAGGGCCACGACCCGCACAATCACCTCATGAAGGACTACCATATCGTCCTCATGGGCAAAGCTGGCGGAAAGCTCCCCGGCAACAAGTTCATGCGCCTGCAAGGGCGTAAGGTGACGGAGCTAGTGCTGACTCTGCAGAAGGTGATGGGCCTCAAGGTGACCGAGTGGGGCACCTGGGATAAGACGTCCAAGACCGTCGACGAAATCCTGACTTGAGTCGGAGCGGAGACGGCGCCGCTGCGACACGACCGGGCTTTGGTCTGGCCCGCGCGGGTAAGGGCGCCGCTCTAGACTTTCAAGTTCCCCGCAACTAGGGTCACCGCGCATGGCGTCGCTTGCGCTGTTCCAGCGTGTGCTCGCGTGGGCCGCTGAGCAGGGGATGTCCGTTCGCGATCAGCTGACGGAGGAGCAGATCGTCGCTCTCGAGCGAGCCTTCCGCGGGGTGGAGCCGTGGAGTTTCGAGCAGTACCAGCACCTGCGCGCTTTCGCCCACGCTCTCGGACGCCTGAACCTGCCGGACCTACCTGCTCGGCTGAGCTTTGGCGACACCCTGCAAGCGCTCGATGAACTCCGTTCGGCTGCGGTCGCCGCGTGGCCGACCCACGCGGCCGTCGCGGACAGCACGTTCAGCGAGCTGAGCTATGCGCCCACGTCGGCGGGTATCACCCGCGTTCGGGAGGCAAACAAGGCTTCCTGGCGAGAGCACGCCGCTCACAACAAGCAGTTGTTGTTGCGCGGCGCCGAGCGGGCTAGAGGGCCGCGCGCTGTCGTGATCGGCGCGGGCAAACTGTACGACATTCCGTTGCGCCAACTGGCAGAGCGCTTCGAGCAGCTGCTGCTCGTCGATATCGACGCCGCCTCCCTGACCGAAAGCGTCAAGCAAGTCGGACTGGAGCCGAAGCTTCAGGCTCGGCTTTCGCTCTTGCGAGCCGACGTTACCGGCATCAACGACGTCTTCGTAGAGCGGGCTCGCGCAGCGCTTTCACTGTCCGACGAGGCCGAGGTCTACGCAGCGCTGCTCCGCCTTCTTCACGACTACCGCATCGACGAACCGCCTCGGCTTCTCCCGGATGACGCGGAGGCAAGCCCGCTCGACTTCGCTTGCTCGTCGATGGTGTTGTCGCAGCTTGCCACGCCGCTCACCCAGTACCTGGAAGCCCGGTTCGCCACGCGCTTCCCCGAAAGTAAGCGAACACAAGCGCTCGAGTTTCAAGTCGCGCTCGGTCAATTTACGCACCGCGTGCAGCACGCACACGTGCGCTCACTACTGGCTGCCGCGCCGTGCGTCGCGCTGAGCAGCGACATCGCCGAGCAATACGTGGGGCTCGATGCGCACGGCAATGCCCTGCAAGGAGCGGTATTTCACGGACTGCTCGGGGCAGCCAGCTTGGAAGCGCTGGTGCCGCGCCTGCAAGCCCACAGCGTGCTGACCGCCGAATGGCAGTGGCAGCACGTCGTGCCCTCCCGCAGCAAACCGCACGGTCGCACCGTGCGGGTGGCGGGCGTGGTCGCTGAGCGCAACTAAACGAGTGGCGGCGCCCGACGCTTGGCCGAGCCTCAGCGCAGCTCGAGCAGCTCGACCTCGAACAGTAGCGTGGCGTTCGGCGGGATCACGCCGCCGGCGCCGGCCGCACCGTAGCCGAGCGCAGGCGGAATGATCAGCGTGCGCTTGCCGCCCACTTTCATGTCCGCGACGCCCTCGTCCCAGCCCTTGATGACCCGGCCCGTGCCGATGGGAAAGCTGAAGGGCCGACCGCGATCGACCGAGCTGTCGAACTTCGCGCCCTTGGCGCTGCCGTCGTACAGCCAGCCCGTGTAGTGCATCACGCAAGTTTGGCCCTTGCTCGGAGAAGCCCCCGTTCCTACCTGGGTGTCTTCGAAAGAGAGGCCGCTCGGCGTAGTGGTGATTGCCATTTCCGTTCAGTTCGCAGACCCGACGTGAGACGTCAATGCCGTTCGCACTCGGGAGCACACGCCCGCAGAGCCGACGCGGGAAGTGCCGATAGTCCTCGGTTGATTGGGGGGCCCTCGTTGTTCACGGGCGCGACCGGCGTCGCGCCGCGACGTTCGGCAACTCAGCACGCGGGGGTCGGGGCAGCAGCCGCGCCTGGCCGTCGGATAGGTTTTCGGCACTCGCGAGGACGCTTTGACGCTCGCGCCAGCGCGGTCCTATCCCACCGAATTCGGCCCTCGCGAGGACCGCTTTGGCGCTCGCGCCAGCGCGGTCCTATCCACCGAATGTCGACGCGACGCGGCCAAGCGCCGGTCGCAGCGCAAGGCCGAACCGGCGCGGTTCGGCCAACTCGAGACGGCGCTTGAAACAAGAAAACGGAGAGCGTCTCTCGAAAACCCAACAAGGCGGGCTGGCGCGGCTGCTGCGGCGGTGCTCGCCGCTCCGGGTTGCCCATGAACGCTTTCGACGAACAGCGCGCACGTAACAGCGAGGCCACCCCAAAAATGACGACGTCTTTTAGGGCTTTTCGGCCGTCGTTATTGGGTATTTTTTGCTTCGCCAGACGTTCAGGCCTTCGTCGAGGACGGTGACTTTTTTGAAGCCCTGCGCGGCCAGTTTTTGTGCGAGCTGCCCCGACTCGGCGTGCGGGCATGCGCAGTAGCACACGAGCCAGGTGTTCTTGGGCAGAGCGTCGAAGTACGGAGTCGGATCGTAGAACGGAACGCTGACCGCGCCGGTGATGTGCTCGCGCGCGTAGTCGGAGGGCGCGCGCGCGTCGAGAATCGCGAAGCGCGCGCCGCGCACCAGCTCGGCGTGCACGGTGTCGACCGAAGTGGTTTCGGGTTGTGCTTTGAAACCGCGCGGCTCAGGACCCTTCGGGTTCAATGGCACGGGGCCGAGCGGAATGGGCGGCACCCGAGGCGGCCCCGAGTTCGCCGCGAGCGGCGGCCGCCAATTTCTCATGGCCACCAGGATGTCGTCGATCTTCTCTTTGCCGAGCTTCTGCTCGAAGCTCGGCATGCTGGTGCCTGCGCGGCCGCGCGAAATGGCGTAGCGCAAAAAGCCGTTGCTGACGCTGGTGAGAAATTCCGGGCCGCCCAGGCGAATGTTCGGGCCGCCCAGGCCTTGCGCGCCGTGGCAGGTCTGGCAGTGCTCGGCGAAGAGCGCGTCGCCGCGCTGTTGATCGCCGCTGACCGGTCGCTCGTCGAGCTTGGCGTTGGGCGTCTTCTGCCAGGTGCGCAGGAACTTCACCACCACATCGACGTCTTCTCGCGTCAGCGGGCCGCCGCGACTTTGCCCCCACGCGGACATGGTGGTGCCGCTGCGACCTTGGGCGATGGCCACGCGCAGGAAGTCGTCGCTCGCCGAAGCCAGAAAATCCGGGTGCGCGAGGCGCGGCGCCTGGTCGGCCCGATAGCCCTCGCCTTTCTCGCCGTGGCACACCGCACACATGCGCGTGTAGAGCTCACGGCCACGCGCGATTTCGGGGGAGTCGGTCGCTGCTTTCGCGCTGGAAGCAGCGGGCTCCGGCGCTCTCGAGTCTGCGCGGCGGCAAGACAAAGTGAGCACGCTGAGCACGAGCAGCGCGACGGCGCACACCGGCCACGCGAACACGGCGCGGCCTGCACGCGAGAAACGCCCAGGGCGTACCAGAACCATGCTGCGTTTTTGCACGTATTTTCCTGCGAAACCAGCAGAACTGGCGTGGCGCTGAGCCCTACCGATCCTGGTGTCTTCGGCAAGGAGCCAAAACCTGAGGAATTTACTTCCCGGGGCAGGAGCAGAGCTTCCGACCACTAAATGTCGCGACAGCAGCGGAAGCCGAGGTGGTAGTTGCGGTGGCTCGCCGGGTCGTCGATGCGTGTCTTGTGCCACATCGGCGCGCGCCAGCGGCAGTCGTCCGGATGGGCTTCGTAGCTCGAAAAAATGAACCAGCTCCCCTTCATTTCGGTCTCGCCCAGCCCGCCGCGGCTCGCCAACTCGCTGGCGACCAGGGGCATGTTCATGTGTTCGGCGGCATTGCCGTGCAAATCGAACACGCCGAGCGTGCTGCGACAGGCCGGGAAGGCACCCGCGGGGTAGGTGTTGGAGCCGCATACGCCCCAGTCAATGACGTTGCAGGTCGCGCTTTTCTTCCCCATCGTTGCGCATTTCGAGTGGTCTTTGCTCGACCCGTAGGCCCACACGATCTCCCGCTCTTTGTTGTGCAGGTATTCGATCATCAGGCGGCGCTGGCCGAACGCATACTCGCCTTCCGGTTTCTTCAGAGCGCCGGCGCAGGCGCCTTCCCACTCGTGCGCGTCGCAGATGCGCTTGCCAACCGCTTTGCACAGCTCCACCGCCTGATCCGCGCGCACCCAGACCACCGGGTACTCGCAAGCGATGTTCGGAAATTCGTACTGGTCGATGCAAGCCTGCGCGCTCTCGGCGCTCTCCCCCGCGCTCGGGTCGTAGAGCGTCGACATGTTGGGGCTCCTGCAGCGCGCGTCGCCGCTCGGCAACGGTCCCGCTTTCTCGCGGATCGCGCGGCACTCCGCGCGGGTCATCGGGTGCACGGTGATGGCCGGGTTACCCTGGCCGAGCCACTTGGAGCTCGCGAAAATGGCTTTGACCCGCGTGACCTGCGCGTCGTCGAGCCTGAGCTCGTGCTGCATTTCGGCGATCAGCGCATCGTTGCGCGCTTCGAGTAGCTCACTTTCGAGATCGGGGTAGCGTTGCTCCGCTGGAATCAGCGCGACCGGAGGCGAGCTGGACGCCGAGGGCAGCGCCGAAGGCGCCGAGCGCGCCACGCTGGCGGAGGGACGTGCGCTCGGCGCGGGCGGTGTCGGACCCGGCCGGCGCACGAAGCCAGCCCACACTCCCACCACCACTCCGCCCACGACCGCGATCGGCCAGAAGGCGAGTAAACCGCGGCGCCGCGGCGGGCTCATGCGCTAATCCCTCCGCGCCTTTGACGACTTCGGGGTGCTGGCTTCAAGCTGGGCCCGTGCGTCCCGCGTCCGAGCTCACTTGCCCGCATCGACCGCCGTGCCCCGGCTGTCCACGCTTTGGCCGACCTGGCCTCGCTGCGAGCGCGCGTGAGCCGCTGCTGGCTCTCGCGACGCGAGCGGGTTTGCCCGCGCCCGAGCTCGTCGAGGGTTCGCGTCTCGGCTTTCGGCACCGCGCGCGGCTCGCGGTGCGCGGCCGCGTGGAAAACCCGAAGATTGGCATCTTCGAGAGCGGTACGCACCGCGTGGTGCACATTCCCGATTGTCGCATCCACCACCCGCTGATCAACGACGTGGCGCGCGTGGTTCGGAGAGCCATGGTCGAGCAGCGCATCGCGCCGTACTCGGACTCGGCGCACGCCGGCTCGGTTCGCTATCTGCAAATCGTCGTCGAACGCGAGAGTCAGAGCGCGCAGCTGGTGGTGGTCACGCGCGAAGGCTCGCCGGACGGGTTTGCATCTTTCTTCGCCTTGCTGAGCGAACGCCTGGGCAGCAAGCTTCACAGCTTGTGGTGGAACGGGCAGCCCGAAAAAAGCAACGCGGTGCTCGGTCAGCGCTTTCGCAAGCTGTCGGGGCCGAGCGCGGTCTCTGAAACGAGCGGCAACACGCGCTTGTTCTATCCGCCCGGCGCGTTCGGTCAGAGCCACCTCGAGCTCGCGGACAAGATCGGAAGTGCCGTGGCCGAGTTCGTGCCCGACGGCGCGCGCATGGTGGAGTACTACGCCGGTGTGGGCGCGCTCGGGCTGCCTTTGTTGGCGCGGCTCGGCCATTTGGAGATGAACGAGCTCAGCCCGGACTCGCTCGCCGGGCTCGAGCTCGGCATTGCCGAGCTCTCGAGCGAGCTGCGCGCGCGCGTCCAGGTGCACCCGGGTAGCGCTGGCGCCGTAGCCGCGACGCTCTCCGGCAGTGACGTGGTGCTCGTCGACCCCCCGCGCAAAGGGCTCGACCCGGAGCTGCTCGAACAGCTCGTGAAGACACCGGTACCGCGGCTGATTTACGTGAGCTGCGGCCTCAGCGCGTTGCTGGGCGAAGCCGAACAGCTGCTCGAGTCCGGGAAGTATCGGCTCTCGGCGCTTAGAGCGTTCGCGCTCTTCCCGTACACCGAGCACGTCGAAACACTGGCCGTGTTCGAAGCCTCGAGCAGAGCGCCGAGCTGAGTCCGAACGCACCGGTCGTCACTCGAAGGAGCAAACGTACTCGGCGATGCCGCTGGCGACGGCGATGTCGAAGCCGGATTTGGCGGGCACGCGGAACGATGTGCCGCCCTGGTACTCACGCCATTCGCTCTGACCGTCGAGCCGCACGCGGCACGAGCCCGCGACGATATCCATGCGCTCGGCCGCGTCCGTTCCGAAATGAAACTCGCCCGGATAGATGAGCCCCAAGGTCTTTTTGGAACCGTCCGCGAACAGCAGCGTGTGGGAAACGACCTTGCCGTCGAAGTAAACGTTGGCCTTGGCAACCGCGGTGACGTTCTCGAATTTCATGAGGCGCGAATAGTAGAGCGATCGAGCCCCTCCGTCACCCCCGCCAACGCGCTATCGTCCCGCCGGCTTTCCTCGAATTCTCCTCACGAACTCCCCCGCGCGGCCGTACGGGCCGCGTACGCTCGAAAAAATATGCTTCGGTCTCCCGCGTCCCGCGTCGTGCTTCCACTCTGCTGCGCGCTCGGGGTCTGGGCGTTCTTTCTGAACCGCCTGCTCCTGAACCTGTCCGACTCGATTCTGAAGACCGGAGCCATCTTCCTGCTCGCCGTCGGGCTCGGAGCACTGGCGTTGCGTCCGCTCTGGGCTTCGTCGGCAAGGCCGGCTCGGCTCTGGCCGTGGCTCGCGCTGCTGGTCTTGATGGCGTTGGGCGAGGCGCGGCGGCTGTGGCTGAGAAACGACTATCGCGTGGAGTCGCCGCCCGCGGCGAGCTTGTTTACCCCGGTGACCACGACCGAGCTCCGCGTCACGCGCTTCACGCTGCCGGTGTCTGGCCTGCCGCTGCCTCGCGTGCGCTTGGCGCACCTCACCGATCTTCACGTCACGAACGCGCTGCCGCGAAGCTATCGGGATCGAGTCCAGCAAGAGCTTGCCGCGTTGAGCCCAGACCTGATCGTGATGACGGGCGACTACATCTCGGTGAGCAATCGGGTGCCGTTGCTTGCCGAATGGCTGAAGGGCCTGCCGCGCGCGCGCCTCGGCGCGTTCGCAGTGCTCGGTAACCATGACTATTGGACCGGCGAGGCTACCCACATCCGCGAAACCCTGGAGCAGGCCGGCGTGAGCGTGCTCACTGCGGAGTGCCGCTCCGTGGCGCTCGACTCGGCCCATTCATTGGCGCTCTGCGGAACCGATGCGCCCTGGGGCCCCGAGCTCGAACCAAACCAGGTGCAAGCCGCGAAGCGCGGGGCGCTCGCGACGCTCGTGCTCAGCCACACTCCCGACAACATCTACGATTTCGCCGCGCTTGGCGTGGACGCGGTGATCTCGGGGCACACGCACGGCGGGCAAATTCGTATGCCCGGACTGGGCGCAATGATCGTTCCGTCGCGCTACGGGCGTCGCTTCGATCAGGGGCGTTTTCTGGTCGAGCGCACGCCACTGTTCGTATCGGCGGGCATCGGGGCGGACGCGCCGCCCCTACGCCTCTGGTGCCCGCCCGAGATTCTGGTCGTGGACCTATTGCCCGCACCGCCGGCAGGGTAAGAATGCCCGGCATGCTCCGCCGCCGTGCACGCCTCGCGCTTCGCGTCGTTTCGCTGTTCTCAATCGCCTTCTTGGCTTTGCATTGCGGGGCCGGAAGCAGCAGCACGACACGGGCGCCGGAGCCCGCGGGTCACACACCGCCTACCCTGAAGGGTTATGATGCACAGGGCAACGCCTTCGAGTGCGCCGCACCTCGAGACGACTGTCCGGCGGCCAAGGCCAATCCGGATTTCATCGACCAATGCCGCCTAGCTGGCTATCGGGTGCTGCGCTGCGGCTGCGACGAGCTGTGCGCCGGGAAGCTGAAGCAGCAAAAGGACTTTTACGACGCCTCCGGCAAACTGCGCAGCTGTGCACCCGAACAAGCGGGCTGCTCGCCGCCGGAAACGAGCGCGAAGTTTCAAGACGCCTGCAACGACGCGCATCACAAGCTCGTGGTTTGCGGCTGCGAGTGGCTGTGTAACGGGCCGCTCGGTTCGGGTAGCTCACCAGCAGAATAGCCGCGCAGCTGGTGGAGGCCGGAACCTTTCCGCCCGGAGACTCTTTGCTTTCGAGTCTCCCATGAGCCGTCCCCCCCAGTTGGCCGAGCCGTCCGAAGCTTGGCGCACTCACAGCGCTTTCGAGCGTGCGTCGCACGTGTCACCGTGCCTCGCGCTCGAAGCGCCCGGCGTCACCGTTCGCGCGCGCATTCCACTCGCTGCCTCGACCGACGTCGAAGGCAAAGCGCGCTGCCAGAGCTACCTCCGCGGGCGCTAGCGGCTCGAAAGCACGCGATCGAGCACCGCATTCACCACCCGATCGCAGCGCACGAGGTGAAACTCGTACGCCGTCTCGGACGCCCCAGCGAGCTGGCTCATCAGAATCTGCTGCAGCCGCAGCCGCGCGCGAAAAAAGCGAGTCTTCACCGTTTGCGCGGGGACGCCGAGGCTCGCGGCGACGTCGGCGACGCTCATTTGCTCGACCGCGCGCAGCACGAACACCAGCCGAAAATCTCGGGGCAGCTGGTCGATGGCCGCTTCGGTGATCACGCGAAGCTCGGCGTCGCTCACGCGCTGTTCTGGATTGGCTTGCTGCGTACTGTTCATTTCGGCCTCTTCCACCTCGCACTCGTCGAGCGGGGTGACGAACTTGCGCCGCCGCAACCGAGCCAGCGCCTCGTACACGGCGATGCGCGTGATCCACGCTGCGAAGCGCGCCTGCCCCGAGTAGTCGCCCAGGTGTTCGAACGCGCGCAAATAGGCGTGCTGCATCACGTCCTCGGCTTCGTCGTCCGAACGCAAGATGGCCCGAGCAGCACGAAAAATCGTCCGGTTGTGACGGCGCATGAGAATCTCGAACGCGAGCAGGTCGCCGCCGCGCACGCGAGCGACCACCTCGTCGTCCACGACCTCCAAGTCCGAAGCGCTCAGCCGCGGGCGTTCGGGCGCTGCGACGGCCGGCGAAGAGCCAATGGCGACCGCGTCGGCGCCTTTCTGGTGCACTTCAGGCATGGGGCACCTCTAAATGAGTCGGAACCCCCAAAAAGGTTCCGCATCCAGAGACACACTACTCGAAACCTGCTCATCTGCCGGTCGAAGCCCGACCATGGCGCGCGGCAGCGGCAATCTCTGCCCGAGCCGAAGCCGGGGCCCGCGCGGAGCGGGCTCGCCGCCGCTTACTGCGGGGCGCCCGCGTTGATCCAGTTCGTAATGATCTGCACGTCCGGCGCACCGAGCGCGCTACCGAGTGGCATCTGCTCGACGGTGCAATTGTTTGCCGTGTCGGTCACCTTGCCCATGATGATTTGCGCCAGCAGGCTGTTCGCAGGCGTCGCCTTGTCGACCAGTACGCGACCCGCGCACTTCTCCGCAATCGCCGTGGTAATCGCGGTCGTCAGGCGCATGTAAAGCATGCCGTCCCCGTTGCGCAGGTACACCTTGGGCGGCGTGGCCGTCTGATAGTGACAGGCGTTGCCGCAGTGAGTCTCCAGAATCGAGACCACTTGCTCCCACTGCGTCGGAGCCCCTCCCGCATCGCCGCCACCATCGGTCCCGCCGCCGCCGCTCGCTCCGCCGGTGCTGCCGCCAGCCGTTCCGCCGCTGGGAGAGCCCGCGCCGCCACCGGTCGCGCTGCCACCGGAGGACGCTCCGCCGCTGCTCGCGCCCCCCGTGAAGGTACCGCCCGTGCTCACGCCGCCGGTCGCGGTATCCCCGCCAGTAGAGGTTCCGCCCGTCGTGCCACCGGTCGAGGTTCCGCCGGTGTCGGAGGAGCCGCCAGTGGTACCGCCGGTATCGCTACCACCGGTCGTGGTCTGCGCGCCGCCGGTCGAGGTCGCGCCCGCGCTGGGCGGCGAGTAGGGCGCCTGAGTGCCACAGCGCAGCGAAAACAAGCTGACGGACGTCAGCGCCACGAACAAAAAGCCCCTGCTCGGAATCTCGTTCATGGCGATTT
This sequence comes from Polyangiaceae bacterium, assembly GCA_035549735.1. Classification (GTDB taxonomy): domain Bacteria; phylum Myxococcota_A; class Polyangia; order Polyangiales; family Polyangiaceae; genus PMG-095. Next base: position 183,908 of record DASZQI010000002.1, read on the forward strand.
TCTCGTAAAAAAAGCAGAATCGGAGCGCGCTTAGTCGCCGTCTCCGACGCTCCAGTCCTCGCTCGCTTCGGGCTTGGCGGTCGGCAGAGGCTCGCCGTTCGGTCCGTCGCGGCGCACGATCATCGTCGAGCGGGTTGCGGTGTCCTCGTTCTCGCGCGCGACCACCGTGATCACGTTCACGCCAGGTCCAAGCTCCGCATCGAAGCCGAACTTGAGCTTGGTGGGATCAGAGGCCTTGCGATTGGATTGATAGAAGACCTTGCGCGGCCCGACGAACACGAATGCGTCCATCACCTTGTCGCTGTCGATCACCTGACCTTCGATGCGCACGCGACTATCGCGCGTGGCAAGCTTGCCCGGGGTGACCTCGAGCAGAGGCGGCGAGTGGCTCAGGGTCGGTTTGAACGCGATCTTCACCGGCCCCGCCGCGTCGCGCACCAGGTGACTCTCGACGAAGCCAAATCGATCCTCGCCCAGGCCGACCTTGGTGAAGGGTCCGAAGGTGCCCATACGCTCGACCACCGCGCCCTTGTCGAGCTGGCCCACCACCGGCGCCGCTCCGAGTGGCTGTCCGCGCAGCGGCGTGCTCGCGCTGACCGCCACGCGCCCGGAAGCCGGCTGAACCGTGAGCGGGCTGCGCGCCACCGGAAGCTTCAACTTTTCACTGGAAATCACCTTCAAATCGCGATCGACGACGCTGAGCTCCACGTTGACCAGGTTGTCGGCCAGGTTGTCGAGCACGTCGAAGGTGAACGCCACGTTGCGCACCTCGCCCGGCTTCATGTTGGAAACGTCGAAGCGCCCGGCGTGCAGCAAGAGCCCGTCGCCGGTCAGGTTACGCAAGTTGGCTTGCGTCTCGAACGAGGGCCCTTTGCCTACGTTCTTCACGGTCAGGTACACGGTAGCGCCTTCTCCCCGCGCGATCTGTCCGTCGCCGTTGCCGGGGCGGTTGTCGACCACTTGATACGTGTACGCGAAGATTGGCTGCGCAAGCCCGTTCACCGTCGGGCGCAGCTCCACGTCGCGCGGAGGCTCGGCGGCCTCGGCGAAGAAACGAACGAAGACCACGTCCGCTCGCTGATCCGCGTCGAGCGGGATCTTGCAGGTGCGCGGCGCGTTCTCGGGCAGCGCCTTGGTCGAGCCGGGCTTTCTGCCTTCCACGTCGCAGAAGCCGAGCGGCACACTGACCGTCTTGCTCTGCCCCGGATCGATGCGACCGAACACCAACTCACGCTCGTCGTAGTACGGCCCATCGCTCTTGGTGATGGCGCGCAGCTGATACACCGGCAGGGCCGCCTTGTTCTTGACCGTTACTTTGAGCGCCATCGGTTCGCCGGCGGTCACCGTGTCGTTCGCGCGGTCGGTCTGAACCTTGACCTCGTAGTCGCTGGCCTTGATGCCGTTGCCGTAGTCCTTGGGCGGCGCGCTCCAGTCGATGCCGAGCTTGCCGAGCTCGTGGCTGACCGCGTCGATTTGCGCCTGCTGGAACTTCTCCAAGAAAGACTTGGCCGCGCGCAGTTGTTCACCACGCTTGCCTGGCGCGAGCTTGGCCACCAAATCGCGCGCGATGGTGATCGGGAAATCGAGCTGAAACTCGTCGTCGACGTCGCCGCCGCGCTCGCGAATCGCCTCGCGCTCGCTCTCGAGCAGGTTGTACCGAAACTTGAAGAACGGCTGCTCCGTGCTGCGCCGCGCCGCGCCGGTCAGGCTCTTGGTCAAGTCGCGCTCGCGGAACGAACGCTCCGAGCGAAACAGATCCATCTCCAGCGTGTCCGCTGTCATCGGGTCGAGCTCGACGTCCGGCGCCACGCCCACACCCTGAATCGACACGTCACCGGGCGTCAGGTACTGGGCGATGGTCAGCTTGAGCGCCGCGTTGTCCGGCGTCACGCGCGGAAACACCAGCTGCACCGAGCCTTTGCCGAACGTGGTCTGTCCCACGATCACCGCTCGGTCCTGATTCTTCAGCGCGCCCGCCACGATTTCGCTCGCGCTGGCCGAGGATTCATTGGCCAGGACCACGATCGGATAGTTGGGCTCGGTGCCCTTGCGCTGCGCGCGCTTTTCCTCGCGCCCCTCGGAGCTGCCCACCGTGGTCACGATCACGCCGTCATCCAAGAACCGATCCGCGACTTTGGCGGCTTGGTCCAAGAGCCCACCCGGGTTGCCGCGCAGATCCAGGACCAGGCCCTTCAAACGCTCTTTCTTGCCGAGCTCCGAGAGCGCCTCGTCGAGCTCGTCCGAGGTGCTGGCCTGAAATTGCTTGAGCCGAACGTAACCCACGCCCGGCGAAAGCGGGCGCGCCTCGACCGACCTGACTTGGATTTCCTCGCGCGTGAGCTCGAACGGGCGAGAACCCTGCCAGCCCTCGGCCGTGTCGCGATGGACCCAGATCGTCACCTTGGAACCCGGCTTGCCGCGCAGGCGACTGACCGCGTCGTCGAGCGGCATGTTCAGCGTCGACTCGTTGTTGATCTTGGTGATGCGATCGAGCCGCTTCAGGTTGGCGCGCCCCGCGGGCGTGCCCGGCATCGGACGCATCACGGTCAGCTGCTGGTCGCGGATCGAAATCACGATGCCCAGGCCGCCGAAATGTCCCGACGTCGAGAGCGTCATTTCGCGATACGCTTCAGGGCTCAAAAACACGCTGTGCGGGTCGAGCGTGCGCAGCATGCCGTTGCACGCCGCGTACTCGATCTCACGCAGGTCGACGCCGGTGTCCTTGAGGTTGGCCTGGAGAAACGCGAACACTTCGCGCAACCGGGCCGCCACGTCCCACGGGCCCTGCACGTTGTCGACGCGGAAGTCGGCGGACTCGGTGTCCACCTGCACCTTCACCATCGGCGCCTTCTCGTCGTAGTGAACGATGACCTGCGCGACCTCTTTTTGGATCTGGTTCACCGCGCTCAAGAACATCTGCCGCGGCTTCACGCGGCTCGGGTCCACGTACTTGTTGCGGATGGTGTTGAGCGTCTCGTTGACCGCGATCAGCTGAGTGAGGTCATAAGGCGCCTTCTGAGCGCCCGGCGCGGTGACCGCGTGGGCGGCTTCGAGCCCCGTCCACAACCCGCCCCAACCGAAGTTCAGGGCAAAGTACGAGGCGACGCCGAAGATTCCGAGAACGACGACGGCGCGCCCGAGGCGCTCGAAGATCCGCATGGCGAGGAGTATAGCGTGCCGACCGCGCTCCGGCGCTCGACGAAAAGTCAGTAAATCCGGCCGAGAGCTCAATCTCCGGACGGAGACGAAACGCGAGCCCCCGCGCCGAGCGCGCCGTCGAGTGTCCCAGCCCCCGCAGCCGGCGTGCTGGAGCTCGGAGCGGTGCCTGGATCGGTATCGCGCACCTTCGGGGTGCCTTCGTCTTTTCGGATCGAATAGCGAACCAACGCCCTGAGCGCTTTGTTCCGCTCGACGTTGCCGAGCACCAATTTCAGGTCCTCATAGACCGAAGGATCGACCAGCAGCGCGCCGAGCGTGCCGCGACCCGCTCTCAGGTCGGCGATGATTTGACGCAAGTCGGCGCTCGCCCCGTTCAGGTCCTGCGCCAGCCTTTCCGACTGGTCATCGCCGCCGAACAGGACGCTGCGGGCAAGTCCCTTGCCCTCGCGGATCCCTTTGAGGGTCAGCCCGAACTCTTCAGCAGCGCTTCCGAACTGACTGACCGCCTTCGAACCTTCCTCGCCGTACAGAACCTCGTGCGCGAGTCCGGGACCGTTCTGCACACGCGCGATCACCTGGTTCACGTTGCGGGTCGTCAGCTCGAGCTCGTTCGAAACCCGCTCGAGGTTTGCCATGGTGCGCGAAACGCGCTCTGCCTCGGCCGGATCGCTGAAAAGCTTGCCCACGTACCCTTCGCGGCGGTCGATGGCGCCCAGGATGTGGCTCAGCGAGTTCACGCTGGCTTTCAGGTCTTCGTGAAGCTTTGCATCCGCAAGCGATTCCGTGGTGCGCTCGAGGTTGACCATGACTTTCTCGGCCTTCGCGGAGACCGCGCCGAGCTTACCGAGCATCGCGGCCATGTCGTCGCCCACCTTGGAGGGAACTTCGGACCCCGGCGTCAGCTGAGGCTGGTTCACGCTGCCCACGGTGAGCACGATCATCTTGTCACCGAGCAGGCCCTTGCCCTCGATGCTGGCCACGCTGTCGCCGCGGATGCGACGCGCCTCACCCGATACGATCGACATACGCACGAAGATGCGCGCGTCCTTGGCGTCCGCACCGTACGCAACTTCGGAGACCGAGCCGATGTCGACGCCGCCCATGCGCACGGGCGAACCGCGACGTAACCCCTGCACATCGCTAAACACCGAGTAGAAGGTGTCTTTGCTCCCGAACGCGCGGCGCTCTTCCCCAATCATGAAGATGACGAAGCCCATCGCAATGAGGCCCGCCAGCACGAACACGCCGACCTTGAACTCTCGACGAAACGCCATCTCTTAAGGCTCAGAAGTTTCCCTCAAGCCACGCGCCGCGTCACCCGGCCATTGGGCCGCGGCCCACAATCCTCGCTGAGTCAGCGGATCACGAGTTCCGCCAGACCTAGCAAACGGGACAGAGACCGCTTCGCCCGCGACGAACTAGCGCGTGGGGTGAGTCCGAAGAAGGCTGCTTGGCGAGCGCGCTCACGACGGCGGCTCGGCCGCGGCTGCCCAGAAACTCGGACGCGCCAACCGCAAACCCACAGCGAACCACCTGTGCGCGCTCTCGCCGCGGCCCCACGAAACCGCAGACAAACCTGGGCGGCGTCGACAGAAACGCGCCGATCGCGCTAGAATAGAAGAGTTTTTGCATACCCCGCCGCGGGCTCTCGACGCGCGGGGGAGAACCCGGGATGGCAGAGAAAGAACCGCGCGACGCTGAACCGGAACCGGACGCGTCCGAACAGTCAGCAGCCAAGCGACAACAGTTCGCGAGTTGGGTGCAGAGCGTGCAACACAAGCCGCGCGTTGCGGGTGGGTCGAGCCCCGTCGCCGTCGCGCCGCCGCTCACGAGCCCGGTGGCCAAGTCGAGTCCGGTCGCCAAGTCGAGCCCGGTCGCCAAGTCGAGTCCAGCGGCAGCGTCGAATCCCGTCGGAGCGCCGAGTCCGGTCGCTCACTCGAGCCCGATCTCATCGTCGAGCCCGGTATCCTCACCACAACCGGTTTCGTCCTCACGCCCCGTGACTGCACAGGGTGCAGTTTCGTCGTCGCGGCCACCGCCCCCCTCGAGCCGCGCCACCACGCCCGGACCGCTCAGCTCGCGACCGCCCGAGTCGGGGCGCAAAACCGCTCCGACACCCATTGCTGCCTGGGATCCCGGCACGCTCGCCTACCGTGAAGAACTCCCCCCCGACGAGTTGACCGCGGTTTTCGCCCCTTCGCCGGAACTTTTGGCGCGCTCGGGCCGGCATCCGACGCCCGGTGGATGGGAAGAGCCGACTCAGGTCGTCTCGGTTGGCGGCGAGCTGCTGGAAAAGCTGGGCGCGGCTGCGTCTCACGCGCCAGCCGGTCACGCGCCAGCCGGTCACGCGCCAACGAGTCACGCGCCACCCGCCGGCCCGACGATCCAGCAGCTGAACTTCGAGCGACAGCTCGCTGCGCTAGCCACTCCGGTGCCTCCCGCGCGTCGCGGGCGCTGGCTGCTGTGGGCCGCGCTGATCGTGCTCATCGGCGCGGGCGGCGCCGCTGCGGTCGAGTACACGATGCACCCGGCGCCGGCGCGAGTGCGTTCGCTGCGCTAGGGCGCGTCCGAGCGAATAATCGATATCGCCGGCGCGACTGCGCGCAGTGAGCGGAGCGACTCGCGAAGCGGCATGCGCAGCGACGGCTGAGGAGCCAAAGAAATCTGCCTGGGCGCTCGATGCTTGATAGTGGGCAGGCTCGCCTGTGCCAGACGGCCATCGTTCTGCTTGAAAAACTCGGCGAAGTCCTTGGCGGGCAGCGGGCGGCTGATGAAATAGCCTTGCACCACGTCACAGCCGAGCTCCGCCAGCTTGCGCATCACCTGAGCGCTCTCGATTCCTTCGGCGACCACGTCTAGTTGCAGGTCGTGCGCCAAGGCAACGACGGCGCGGACGATGCTTTGGTTGCTCTGGTTGCTCTCGATGTCGCTCACGAAACTGCGATCGATCTTCAGCTCCGTCGCTGGCAACGTGCGCAAGTACGTGAGCGAGCTGTAGCCGGTACCAAAGTCGTCGAGCGAGAGCTCGACTCCCATTTCGCACAACTTGTCCAAGACCCCTCCGGCTCGCTCGGGGTCCGAGAGCACGGCGCTCTCGGTGATTTCTGCCATGACGCGCTGTGGCGGCACTTGCCACTTGGCAAGCTGTTCAGCCAGCTGAGCCGGCAGCGACTCGTCGACCAAGTTGCGAGCGGATAGGTTCACGGAGATGCGCGTCCTAATCCCTTCGACCTCCCAAGCCGCGGCTTGGCGCACCGCTTCGGCCAACACCCAGGTGGTGATCGGCTTGATCAGGCTAGTCTGCTCGGCGATTGGGATGAACTCGGCGGGCGAAATGGGACCCAGCTCCGGGTGGCGCCAACTGAGGAGCGCTTCCACGCCGACGACCTTGCCGGTGCTGAGTTGAACCTTGGGTTGGTAGGACAGAGACAGTTCGTTCTGCTGAATCGCGGAACGCAACAGACCGAAAAGCTGGATGCGGCGCTGCGCCGAGGAATCGTCCTCCGGCGAGTACACTTGGCAGCGCTCGCCCTGTTCCTTGGCGCGCCGCAGCGCGCTCTCCGCACACTGCAAGAGAAGGTTGGCGTTGTTACCGTGATCCGGAAAAACGGCGATACCGCAGTGGCCTTCGATTTCTATCGGCGTCCCGGCAACCGGGAACGGCGCCTCGATCACCTGATGCACCCGCGCAGAAGCTTCTCTCGCCCGGTCCAGCGGAACACCGTGTAGCAGCACTCCGAACAGATCCGACCCCAAGCGGGTGACGAACTCGGAATGCGGCAGCTCGGCGCACAGCCGCTGCGCGATCTGGCACAGCAAAGCGTCGCCATGCTTGTGGCCCAGAACACGGTTGATCTCGTGAAAGCGGCGGACGTCGAGCAACACCAGAGTGAACGAGGTCCCCTTCTTGTATGCCTGTCCGATTTCGCGCTCGGTGCTGTCTTCGAAGGCGAGCCGGTTGGGCAGCTGCGTTAGCGCATCACGCAAGGCGCGCGCGTCGCCGACCGCGCGTGCGCGCGCGTGGTCGTCGATGGTTCGCTTCAAGATACGCACCCACGTCAGATACAGGACCGGCAGCGTGAAGGTGATGAGCAGGGTCGCGTCGAGCAGGGCCTCGCCCAGTTCAGGCAGCTTGGGCAGGAAACTGAAGGCGACCATGATTCCGGCCTCGGCCACGAAAATGGCCACGGCCGTGGTCCAGAGCAGGCGCGCGGGCGAGGGCGGAGCGATGGAGGTGTGCGACGCGGAGGCCATTGCGGTTGATCCTTCGTTCGCATTACGGCCCAATTGCGGCTCCACCTTAGGCTTCGAAAATCGACCGCTGCCGGCGTCAGTGCGCGCGCTCGAGCGCAAATTTTGCGCTCCCCGCACGCGCTTTACGGCACGGGTACCCGCGGTCTAGCCTTTGAGAGCCGTCAACATGCTGCGCCCCCCACATCCGCAGCAAGAGCCGACGAGTTCACGATCTGTGAAAGCGCAGAGCCCGTCGGTCCCACCGCGCGGTCCCGCGCAACGTTTGCGCTTCGGCCTGGCCGTGGTGCTGGTCGCGCTCAGCGCGGCTGCCTTCGCGATCGTCTTTCGTCTGGCGCTCGGACTTCTGTTGGGCCTCGCGGGCCAAGCCGAAAACGTCGTGGTGATGCTCAGCCGCGCGCCACGATGGGCGCGCGTCGTGCTCCCCGCGCTGGGCGGTCTCGTCGCAGGGGTCTTCTTGTGGTTGCTGCGCGAACGGAAAGATCACGGCGTCGGCAGCGTGATGGAGACGGTGGTGCTCGGGCGCGGGCAACTCTCGCTCAAGAGCAGCTTGTTGAAATCGCTGGCGTCGTTCAGCGCCATAGCGAGCGGCGGCTCGCTCGGGCGCGAAGGGCCGCTGATACAACTCGGCGCTGTGGCGGGACAAGTGTGGAGCGGGGTGCTCGGGCTCGGCTCGCGACAACGCCGGGCGCTGATCGCCGCCGGCACCGCCGCGGGGTTCGCGGCCGCGTACAACACGCCCTTTGCTGCGGCTTTGTTCGTGCTCGAGGTGGTCGTCGGTGTGGTGGCCTTGGACGCGGTGCTCCCCACGGTCGGCGCCACGGTCGTGGGCACTCTGGTGACTCGCGCGGTAGTCGGGCCCGGACCAATCTACGGGGCTCGAGCATTTTCGACCCGCGCGCCCAGTGAACTGTTCGCGTTCGTCGGCTTGGGCTTGGTGGCAGCGCTCGGCGCGCAGCTCTTCATGCGGCTGCTGACTTCGAGTGAGCGCTGGTTCGCGCACTCGAACCTGAAAATGCCGTGGCGACCCGCGCTGGGCGGCCTTTTGTGCGGCTGTCTACTGCTATTCATGCCGCAAGTCGCAGGTAACGGCTACGAGCCGCTCAATCAGCTGCTCGATGGACGCTACACGTACGGCTTCGTGGCAGCGCTGCTGCTTGCGAAATGCGTGGCCACATCGGCGTCGGTCTCTTCCGGCAGCCCCGGCGGCGTGTTCACGCCCACGTTGCTGCTCGGCGGCGGCATTGGCTACCTTTACTTCGGGCTCTTGAGTCAGGAGCTCGGCTTCAATCTTGGCCAAGCGGGCGGCTACGCCTTGGTCGGCATGGCCGCCGCGACCGCGGCCACCACGCACGCGCCGTTGATGGCCGCGGTGATGGCCTTCGAGCTCTCGGGCGACTACGCGATCGCGCTGCCCTTGCTCTTGGCGACGACCATAGCGACCGTGACGTCGCGCTGGATGCGCGCCGATTCGATTTACGGCGCAGAGCTGCGTCGCGCCGGCGCCGGCTGGGAACTGACGCTCGAAGGCCGCAAAATGACGAGCTGACGCTCAGCCGAGCACGGCGCCGTTGCTCTCGATCACCCGGGCGTACCACTCGCCCGAGTCTTTCAGCACCCGCTTCTGGCTTGGGTAGTCGCAAAAAACCAGCCCAAAGCGGTGCTTGTAGCCGTGCGCCCACTCGAAGTTGTCGAGGATCGACCAATGAAAGTAGGCCTCGACGTCCACGCCATCGGCGATCGCGCGGCGCAGCTCGAGCAAGTGGCGCGCAGTAAAGTCGATGCGATCCGGATCGTGCACCTTGCCGTCCAGCGCGATCCAATCGCGACAAGAGATGCCGTTCTCGGTGATCACGATCGGCTTCCGGTACCGTTCGTAGAAAAACAGCGGGCCCCAGTAAGCCGCTTGCGGCGTGACGTACCACTCGAAAGCGGTGATCGGATGGCCCGTGGGATGCGGCACGATCTCCGGCCCTGCGTCACCCGCGCGCACCGGCGTGCCCTGGTAGATGTTGCTGCCGAAAAAATCGACCGGCTGCGCGATGAGCTCCATGTCGCCCGCCTTCGGCACCGGCGCGGCCGCCCCGTACAGCTTCAGGCCGTCTTCCGGGTATTGCCCGAAGAACACCGGATCCATCCACCACGTGTTGCTCCACGCGGACTCTCCCCACACGGTGAAGGTGGAGGCGCGCGCGGCCGCGATGTCTTCGGGGCGATCGCTGGCCGGATAGCGCGGCAAGCCCACCGGCGCGAAGCCGACGCGCGCGGGCTGCTTGCTCGAAGCCCGAATCGCCTGCACCGCTCGACCATGCGCCATCAGCGCGTGGTGCCCGGCCAGCAACACTTCCTGAAACCGGAGTTTGTCGCCGGGCGCGTGGCGCCCCTCATGGTGCCCGGCCCCGATGAACACCTGCGGCTCGTTCAGGGTCATCCAGTGTCGCACGCGATCGGACAAGCGACGCACGATGAGCTCACTGTAATCGCCGAACCAACCGACCGTATCGCGGTTGAGCCACCCGCCGCGATGGTAGAGCGAGAGCGGGTAGTCCCAGTGAAAGAGCGTAACCCAGGGCTCGACACCGGCCGCCAAGAGCTCGTCGACCAAGCGGTCGTAGAAGTCGAGCCCGGCCTCGTTCGCGGGGCCGGTACCCTCGGGCAGCACCCGCGGCCAGCTCACGCTCAAGCGATACGCCTGAAGACCGATGCGCTTCATCAGCGCCACGTCTTCGCGATAGCGGTAATAGTGGTCACACGCGACGTCGCCGTTCTGGTCGAGCCACACCGCGCCGGGCTTGCGGCTGAACATGTCCCACACCGACGGGCCTTTGCCGTCCGCGTCGAATGCGCCTTCTACCTGGTAGGACGCCGCGGCGGCGCCCCACACGAACCGCTCGGGAAATCGCGTATTGCTCATGAAGAGCTAGCCAAGGTAGCAACGCGATCGGCGCTGTCCAAGCCGATCCGAGCCAAGACCTGGAACCGCTCCCGTGTCGGAGCTCTCATGGCCCATTTTTCGCGCTGCGCGGCATTTTTGCTCACATTGTGCGCCGGTCTCTGTTTCGGCTGTGCCCCCGCCCAACCCGCCGAAGATCCCGCGGCGGAGTCAGCCAGCGCGGACCCGAACACGCCCGACAGCTCTGGCCAAAGCTACGCCCAAGCCATCGCCACCGTGTGCGACGTGGCTCGGCTCTCGGCCGCCGATGCCAACGACCCGCTCGAAGCCGCGAACCGTCGCAACGAATACCTGGTACAGCACGTGAAGAACGCCGATGGCATCTACTTTTTGACCGTGTTCCGCACGCAGACCGCGGCCGAGCAGGCCGAAGCGCTGACGCGCGAAGCGAAGGTCGCGAAGCTGTCGCGCTGCGCGCTCGGCGACTCGCTCCGCGCCGAAGCCCCAGCGAGCGAAGCGCCCGCGCCCTCCGCCGCCAAGTAACGCGCCAGCGTGTGAAAGCCGCTCAGCTGCTGAGCAGCGTCTCCACGCTCTCTTTGACCGGCGCGCGCCCTTCGATGAAGTCTGCCACGCGCGGATCGGTCGAGGCACGGAATTCGTCTTTGGTGCCGATGCAGATGATGCGCCCGCTGTGCACCATGGCCACGCGATCGCTAATCGTGAACACGCTCTTCATGTCGTGCGTGACGACGATGCTGGTGATGTTCAGCTTTTGCTGCAGCCCGGTAATCAAATGATTCACGCGCGCCGTGTTGATCGGATCGAGCCCGGTGGTGGGTTCGTCGTACAGCACCACCTCGGGCTGCACGGCGATGGCCCGCGCCAGACCGACCCGCTTGCGCATACCACCCGACAAGTCCGAGGGCCGCATCAGCTCGATGCCGGGCAGGTCGACCAAACCAAGCGCCCACGCGACCCGCTCTTGCCGCGCTTCTTTGCTCATCGATTGCCGGAAATGCTCCTCGAGGCCGTAAGCGACGTTCTCACCAACGGTGAGTGAGTCGAACAGCGCCGCACCCTGAAACAGCATGGCGATGCGCTGGCGCACGATGGCCAGCTGCTCTTCTTTCATGCTGGTGACATCACTGCCATCGAACTGAATGGTGCCGCGGTCCGGGTGCAGGAGACCGATCAGCATCTTCAGCATCACGCTCTTGCCCACGCCCGAGCCGCCGACGATCGTGAGCACCTCGCCCCGGCGCACCTCGAGGTTCAAGCTCGAATAAATGACCTTGGGCCCGAACGCCTTCCGCACGTTTCGAAAGCTGATGTACGAATCGGCCATGCCTGGTCTGCGAGGCTAGCATTGCCAGGGCCCGGCAGCGCGCTCTGGTTCAGAAGATGCGTTCCAGAAACAGCTCGACCGCGTCCCCGCCGCGGTAACGATCCGGCCGCAATCGCCCGGCCACGACCACCGTCGAGACCAAGGCGCTCGCCTTTTCTCCCATTCCGATTCCGAACGCCGACAGACGCTTGCCGGAAGCGAGGTCGAGCTCCAGCTTCAAATGCCCGCCCGTCACCGAACGCGCGCTGCTGACCTTTGCCTCGACCAGCAGCGCCGGGGCGGGGTTTCCGAGCCCACACGGCTCGAGCAAGGCCAAATCGTGGAGCACGCGTTCCGGCGTATCGCCGTGGTCGAGCCACACCATCGGCGCCTCGTCGCTGCGCGCGTCTGCCAGGGGCTCGGGCGCCTTCGCTTCGGCAATAGCGGCCGCGAATGCCGCGCGAAAAGCAGCGAGGTTTTCGATCTCGAGCTCCACGCCGGCGGCGGCCTGATGCCCGCCGAAGCGAACCACCAGGTGTTGGCAGCGGCAAAGCGCATCATGCAAACGCGACCCGGCCGGGCCACGCACCGACCCGTGACCTCGGCCATTCTCGAAGCCGAACACCACCGTCGGCCGCCGAAAGCGCTCGGCGAGTCGCCCGGCGACGATGCCGACGATCCCGTGATTCCAACCTTCGCGTCCCACCACCAACGCCGCATCTTCTGCGCAGCCGCTGCTGGTGATCTCCTCGATCGCTTCGTTCAAAATGCGCTCTTGCTGCGCCTTGCGTTCGGTCGACGCTTGCTCGAGCTCGGCCGCGAAGCCATCGGCCAACTCCTGGGTTTGGGCCAGCAGGAGCTTCAGTGAAGCGTCCGGAGAGCCCAGACGACCGGGTGCATTGAGCCGAGGCGCGAGCCGAAACGCGATGTCTTCCGACGAAATCGGCGCGCCGCCGTCGAGCCGAGCCAGCTGCATCAGCGCGCGCAGCCCGGGGCGCTGCGGTTGACAGAGCGCGCGCAGCCCCGCGCGCACCAGCGATCGATTGTCGCCGTCCAGCGGCGCGACATCGGCGATCGTGCCGATCGCCACCAAGTCGAGCCAGTTGCGCAGATCGAGCTTACGATTGAGCGCCGCGCGCACCGCGCCGCCGAGCGACAGCACCAGCCCGCACGAGGCCAGCCCCTTGTAAGCAAAGCCGCACTCCTTGCGGTGCGGGTTCAAGAAGGCCAGCGCGGGCAACGGCTGCTCCGGAACCAAATGATGATCGACCACGATGCAGTCGACCCCTTTTTCGCGCAGCTGCTGCAGGCGATCGTGATCGGAAGAACCGCAGTCGCACGTCACCAAAAGGCGAGGATCCGCGGCCAGCACGCGCGCGAGCGCCGCCTGCGAGAGCCCATAGCCGCCGTCGAAACGACTCGCGATCAGCGGCACGACGTCGCCGCCGAGCTCGCGCAAAATTTCGGTCAAGATCGCGGCTGCGGTCATGCCGTCGCAGTCGTAGTCGCCGAACACCACGATGCGCTCCCGAGCGGTCACCGCGCGCGCCAGGCGAGCTGCGGCCGCCGCGCGGTCCAGCATCAGATCCGGCGCGGTCAGCTCCGACAGCCGCGGGTTGAGAAAGCGCTCCGCCCGCTCGGGATCGCCAAGCTGCTGTCGCAACAGCCAGTCGCCCAAAGTTCGTCCGACGCGAAGCCGTTCGGAAAGGCGCTGCGCCTCGCTCGACGCTCGCCGGGGCAACTCGGTCGGAACCGCGAGCGGCGCGGGCGGAGCCGGCATGCAGGAAGGAAGGCTCGGCTCGACGACTAACTCGACCACTTTCGTTCTTCGAGCATTGTGCGCGAAGAGCGTCAACCGGTCGGACAGCAGCGATCCGAGGACCAGCCTCCACAGGAAAATTACGCTCGAATTCGTCTGAAGCGGTCGCGCGGCCGAACAGCAATGCGTCCGCGGACCGTGCTGACCGGCGCAGAACACTTAACCAGAGTCTCTCAACCCGCCAACTGCTCCCAATACTGAGCAGCGCGACCGACCGGGGAGCTTCGCCATGTCGTCCGTGCTTTCGCCACTTCGTGCCACTCTGAACCTCACGGCTGGAACCGCTCTCATCGTCATGGCGTGTTCGACGCCCGCCACCGACGACTCGCCCGCCACTGGTGGCACCTCCACGACCGCTGGCGGCAGCGGCGGCGCGCCCGCGACCACCGGCGGCACCATGAGCACGGGCGGCTCCTCCACCTCAACCGGTGGAAGCGCAACGAGCACGGGGGGCACATCCTCCACGACCGGTGGCACCGCCACGAGCACCGGGGGCACACCGATCTCCGGCGGCACCTCGGCGGGCGGCACGACGTCGGGCGGCAACGCCACGAACACCGGTGGAATTGCGACCGGAACGGGCGGCACCCTGACCTCGACCGGAGGCACCGGCGGCAAGTCGGGCGGCGCGCCCACCGGCGGCACTGCGACATCCACCGGCGGCAAGTCTGCAACAGGCGGCGCGCCGAGCACCACGGGCGGGAGCCCAACCACGGGTGGCACTCCGAACACCACGGGCGGCACCGCGACGACCGGCGGCACCGCAACCACTGGAGGCACCGCTGCCACCGGCGGCTCCGCCGGTGCGCCTACCGCAGGCACGACCAGCACTTGGAACGGTTTCGGTAACGACACCAAGGCCGGCTCCGGCGGCACCGTCATCAAAGTCACCACGCTCGCCGCGAGCGGCGCTGGCTCCCTTGCTGAAGCAATCGCCAAGACCGGCCCGCGCATCATCGTGTTCGAGGTGGGCGGCATCATCGACTTGAACAAGGGCCGCCTCACCATCGCGCAACCGAACGTCACCATCGCGGGCCAAACCGCGCCGTCCCCCGGCATCACCATCATTCGCGGCGGCATGACCGTGAAGACCCACGACGTGCGTATCTCGCACCTACGCTTCCGCATGGGCGACGCAGGCGACACTGCGAGCACCGGTTTCGAGCCCGACGTCACCACCGACACCGGCGAAGCGCACGACATCGTGTTCGACCACTGCTCGGTCGCTTGGGGCGTCGATGAGAACCTCTCCGTCTCCGGCCCGCGCTTCGACGGAACCGAAGCCACCTCGCGCCGCATCACCCTCAGCAACAACATCATCGCCGAGGGCCTGTACAGCTCCGTGCACGAAAAGGGCATCCACTCGATGGGCACCCTGATTCACGATTACTGCACCGACGTCGCCGTAGTCGGCAACTTCTACGCCCACAACAACGAGCGCAACCCCTGGTTCAAGGGCTTCGCAACGGGCGTGATCGTGAACAACCTGGTCTATAACCCTGGCAAGTGGGCCATGCGCCTCGGCGCCGTACTCACCGAGTGGACCGACTCCGGCATCACGCCCTTACCGCCGCAGGTCAGCATCGTCGGCAACTACATGCGCTACGGCAAAGACACACCGGCCAGCACCCCCATGGTCGGCAGCAACTCCAGCGGCTCTGCCTTCCTCCAAGACAACCTCAGCTTCGACGCCACCGGCAAAGCGGCCCCCATCACCACCGGCTCCACCGTCACCATCCTCGGCCAGAAACCCTCGTGGCCCAACGGCCTCGTCGCCCGCCCTGCCACCCAAGTCGTCGACTCGGTGCTTGCCCACGCCGGCGCGCGCCCCAAAGACCGCGACTCCGTCGATCAGCGCCTCATCTCCGACTACAAGAGCGGCGCGGGCGGCTTCGTCGACAGCCAAAACGACGTGGGCGGCTACCCCACCGCGACCGCCACCACCCGCACCCTCACCGTCCCCGCCACCAACATCGACGCCTGGCTAGCCAGCATGGCCGCCGAACTCGAATAGCGCGCCGCACCGAGCTTTGGGAGTGCCGCCGCACTCACACTCACGACTCCTTCGGTTGGGTCGCCTCCCTGTAACGTGCGCGCTTCCTCGCCGCGCACGTCACTAGGCAACCCAGCCCGTCACTCATTCCCAAAGCAGCCACGCCAGCGCGACACAGCGAACGCTAGCGCGCAGCCCGACGCTTCAGTGCAACCCTTCGCAACGCCGCCGCGTTTCGAGCCAATCGCCTAAGCTCATCGTGAGGTCGCCTGCCGAAGCTCACGCTCACGTTCACACGCTCACGCTCCCACGCCCCGAATACGTGCGCCATTAGCCCGTCCCAGGAGCGCAGGCCGTAGCTCCTCGTTGTGCTATCCCCGACTGGCCAACTTGCTCCAGCCCAAGTGCCAGCCTAACCGCACTGCCTGGTCCAGCCGTGCATACGCAGCTGGCCAACTTGCTTCAGCCCAAGTGCCAGCCTAACCGCACTGCCTGGTCCAGCCGCGCATACGCAGCTGGCCAACTTGCTCCAGCCCAAGTGCCGACCCAACCGCACTGCCTGGCCATGC
>DASZQI010000003.1:0-86224 GCA_035549735.1 Polyangiaceae bacterium
CCGCAAACCCCGAACCGCAAACCCCGAACCGCAAACCCCGAACCGCAAACCCCGAACCGCAAACCCCGAACCGCAAACCCCGCCCTCAAGCCCTGAACCCAACCCCGCCCGCAAACCCCGCCGCAAACCCCAAACCGCAAACCCCGAAGCCTCGCCCCCAAGCCTCGCCCTCAAGCCCTGAACCCAACCCCGCCCCCAAACCCCGCCCCCAAACCCCGGCACAAGTCCCGAAGCCAAATCCCGTCCCCAAATCCTGTCCCAGTTCCCGAACACTCGCTTTCGCTCACCGCCGACGCAACCAGTCGATGCTCTTCCCGCCGGAACTCTGTAGTCCGATAAGAAATTGACCCGATCTGGGGATTCGCTGCTGCAGAGAGTTGGTGCGGAATTGGGGTGTTTCGTGACGCAAATGCCTTGTTCGCTCGTCACCCAAACGGTTCACTTTATTTCGCGCGCGAGGCGTTTTTTTAGGCTGTTTTTGGCTGTTTTCGAGTTGGTAATGGCGTTGAGTGCACGCTACGCTGAGCGAGTCGAGTGACTGGCTGCGCGCCGTGCGTAAAGCTCCGCGCTCGATCGGCCCGTAGTTTCGTCGAAAGAGGTCGAGGCACTGATGCACCACAAGATGCATGCACGCGCGCTGCTCGCAGGGCTCCCGTTGTTGGCGCTCGCAGCCGCTTGCTCGGGCGCTGCAAACGGCGGCGGCGATAGCCCGGGCGCTTCCGGCAGCGGCAATAACCCCCCCGGCAGCTCGGGCGGTTCTACCGGGGTACCAGGTGGCGGTCAGAATTCGGGCAGCAGCGCGGCTCCGGGGGTCACCACCGGCGGCGCCGGAAACGGTACGACCAGCGGCGGGAGCAGCACGGCTCAAGGCGGCTCCGGGCAAACCGCTACGGGCGGCTCGACTGCCGGCGGGGCCAACGCGGTGACTTGTCCAGCACCGGACGTGGTGCCAACTCCGCTGCGCCGGCTCACGCGCTTCGAATACGCGAACACGGTGAAGGCGCTCTTGAACGTCGATCCCGCGCCTGCGAGCGATCTGCCCGCGGACGAAGCGTCCGATGGGTTTAGCAACAACGCGGGCGTGCTCACGGTCTCTTCGCTCCACGCGGAGAAGTACGTGCTCGTCTCGGAAGCGCTGGCAAAGGCTGCGGTCGCGAACCTGACTGCGCTGACGGGTTGCGATGCCGCCGCAAAGGGTGAAGACGCTTGTCAGCAAGCGTTCGCTCGTAGCTTCGGTCGGCGCGCGTTCCGTCGTCCGACGACGGCCCAAGACGAGCAGATGTTCAAGGCGGCCTACGACGCCGGTCGCAGCGGCGGCAGCTACGCCGAAGGCATCGAGGTGATGATCCGGGCAGCGCTGCAATCTCCGGATTTCCTCTATCGGTTGGAGACCACCACGCCTGCGGATGCGAGTACCAAGCTGGTGCCGCTCAGTCAGTACGAGTTGGCGACACGGCTGTCGTTCATGGTTTGGGCAACGGGGCCGGACGACGCGCTGCTCGACGCCGCGTCGCGCGGCGAGCTCGCCACCAAGGCGCAAGTGGCGGCCAAGGTGCGCAGCATGCTCGGCGATCCCAAAGCGCGCGTCGCGATCACGCAGTTTTACAGCGAGTGGATGGGCACCAGCCGGCTCGGCATCACCACCAAGAACACCACGCTGTTTCCGGCCTTCACCGCGCCGCTGCAAGACGCGATGGCCAAGGAGCTGCCTGCGTTCGTCGAGTACGTGCTGTGGTCGGGCGATCACAAGTTGAACACGCTGCTCACCTCGCAGAATGCGTTCGTGAGCGGCCCGCTCGCGCAACTCTACGGCGTCACTGCGCCAGCGGGCGGGGGAGCTGTGCCGCAGATGGTGACCCTGCCGGCTGCACAGGGCCGCTCGGGCTTGCTCACGCAGGCGGGCTTCCTCTCGGTGCAGGCGCACCCGGATCAGACTTCGCCGGTGTTGCGTGGGAAATTCGTGCTCAGCCGCTTGCTGTGCACACCGCCGCCACCGCCGCCGCCGGACGTCAACGTGACGCCGCCGGACACGAGCAAGGCCGCGACCGCGCGCGAGCGTCTGGCCGCGCACGAAGCCGCCGGCGCGAGCTGCGCGAGCTGTCACCAGCTGATGGATCCGATTGGCCTGGCCTTCGAAAACTTCGACGGGCTCGGTCAATACCGAACCACCGAAGGTGGCAAGACCATCGACGTCAGCGGCGAGTTCAAAGGCAGCAGCGATCCCAGCCTTTCGGGCGCCTTCAAGGGCGTGCGCGAAATGGCGGTCAAGCTCGCCGGCAGCACGCAAGTGCGCGACTGCGTGGCGACTCATTGGTTCCGCTACGCCTCCGGTCGCAACGAAGACAATGGGGACACCTGCTCGCTGCGCACCGTGCGCGAGACCTTCGGCTCGTCGGATGCCGATCTGGTGGAGCTCATCGTTGCCACCACCCAAGCAGACACCTTTTGGTTCCGAAGCCCGATCGTGCGGTAGAGAAAAGGTAGCCCATGACCCCCCTCAGATTCACGAGAAGGAACTTGCTACGCGGCTCGGTCGCAGCGACCGCGCTGATTCCGCTGCTCGAAGCGCGGCAGGTCACGGGTCAGAGCGCAGCCGCGCCGACTCGGCTGGTGGTGATCCACACGCCGAATGGCACGCGCAACTCGCTCTATTGGCCCACTGGCACCGAAAGCAATTTCACGCTGCCCGCGCTGACCGCGCCCCTCAACGCCTTGAAGTCGAAGCTCACCTTCTTGAAGGGCATTCGCCTCAACGACGCGCTGCAAAACGGCGCGCTCGGCGGCACGGTCGGCTCGGAGCACGCGCGCGGGACCGGCGGCATGCTCACCGGGCGCCCGCTCAAGTCCGGCACGCAATTCAAGAGCTTTGGCTTCGAAAAGCCGACCACCTCCGGCTGGGGTAGCGGTCAATCGCTCGACCAATTCCTGGCCGAAAAGCTGGCACCCAAGACCACCTTCAAGAGCATGCAACTCGGCGTGCACGTGCGCGACACCGAGGTGCGTGCGCGCATCTCTTATGCGGCGGCCGATCAGCCCATTCCTCCGCGTGAAGATCCGAAGGACGTGTTCTCGGTCTTGTTCGGCAACATGACCGGCGGCACGGGCGGCGGCACGACTCCCGACGCAGCGCTCACGCGGCTGTGGGCGCAGCGAAAGAGCGTGTTCGATGCCACCACCTCCGAGCTCACCCGACTGAAGGGCATCGTGGGCGCGGAAGACGCGAAGAAGCTCGACGCACATTTGACCTCCGTGCGCGACATCGAGCTGCGCCTCACCGGGAAGACCGGCGGCGGCGGGATGCCCGTTAGCACCGGCACTTGCAGCGCGCCCGCGATGAAAGACGTCGATCTCAAGGTCGACGACCAGTACGCCACCGCCGGGCAGCTGCAGATGGACCTCGCGACCGCGGCGCTGGCCTGTGACCAGACCCGCATCATGACCTTCCAGTGGTCCTACGCGGAGAGCGAACACACTTTCCAGCCGCTCAGCGTGAGCGGCACGCACCACGTGATTTCGCACGACTTTGCCACGAGCGGCGCGAACTATGATGCGTACAACAAGATTCAGACTTGGTACGCGCAGCAGGTCGCCTACTTCCTGACCAAGCTCGATTCCATCAAGGAAGGCGACCGGACCCTGCTCGATAACACCGTGGTCTTGTGGGCCACCGAGATCGGCGAATCGACCTCCCACGACCTCACGCTCATGCCCTACATGCTGGCGGGCAGCGCGGGCGGCAAGATCAAAGCTGGCCGCCTGCTCGATTGGTCCAGCAATCGTCAGGACAACAACCAGCTCCTGGTCTCGCTGGCGCAGGCCATGGGCGCCAGTGATGTCACCTCCTTCGGCGATCCATCGGGTAAGACGGGGACGCTACCGAACCTGGTCTGACAGAGCCGGTCGTCAATCCGTGCTCGCGCTCTGAACGAGCGAAAGTATCAGAGAGGCAGCGGCCCCGAGCGCCGCCAGCGCACGAACGGTGTTCCACGCCGTCCAGCGCGGGGCGTAGCTCGACCAGGTTTCGGCCGCTTGCGTGGCGTGCGGTGTGGCGTTGGCAAGCGCGTCATTGAGGGGCACATTGCAGGCCATGGTGACCAGAAAGGTTCCCAACACGTACAGCGCGGCGCCGGCCAGGCGCAGCTTGGAACCGCTCGTCGAAAACGAAAACAGTGAGGGAACGGCGACGGCCAGGCAGAGCCCGGCCGTCCCCACGAACACGCTCAGGAACGAGCGATTCAGCACGACGACGTTGATCGATTGCATCGCCGCTATTGCCTCGGCAGGGGGCAACTTCGTGAGCGCGGGCATGATGAAGCTCGAGAATGCGAAGAACACGCCTGCAATCAGGCCCGCCCCGAGCGCCGAGCCCAACGTCAAGTAAAACAGCACGGGCCCGCTCACGACACCCACGCTCCGGCTGCGGCCGCGTCGCGCACGAAGTCGCGGAAGTCGTTGGGCTTGCGCCCGAGCGCTTGCTGCACACCGTCGGACAAGTAGGCGTTGTGACCGTCGAGAATGAACTCGAATAGCTCTTTCAAGAAGGTCACTTGCTCGGCCGGCACGAACTGCGCCAGCACCTGGGCGTACTCGTCGGAGCTGACCGGGACGTAGCGGATCTCTCGTCCAATGGCCTTGCCAATCTCGGTCACCACCTCGTCGAACGTGATGAGCCGCGGCCCGGACAGTTCATAGATCTTTCCGTCGTGCGCGCGGCTGGTCAATGCGGCCACCGCGACGTCCGCAGTGTCGTCGATGTCCACGAACGGCTCGGTGATGTTGCCGGCAGGGAAGGCGACCTCGCCGGCCAGTACCGCAGGCAGCATCTGACCTTCGCTGAAGTTCTGAGCGAACCAGGCGCAGCGGAGCACGGTGAACGCCGCGCCGCTCTCGCGCACGGCGCGCTCGGCCGGGTAGCACTGAGGCTCACCCCGCCCCGAGAGCAAAACGATCTTGCGCACACCACTTTCGACCGCTTGCGCCGCCATTGCCCGCAAGTGCGGACCCGAGGTCGGCGCCGCGAGGTCCGGCGGATAGGCGATGTACATCGACTCGACCCCTTGCAGCAGCGGAGCCCAGGTGTTCTGGTCGTCCCAATCGAAGCGTTGCGCGCCGGAGCGTGAGGCGACGCGCACGGGCAGGCCGCGCGCACTCAGACGATCGACGACGCGGCGCCCGGTTTTACCCCTGCCCCCGAGAACCAACGTAGTTCCGTGCGGATTGATCATGAGCTGTCCTTTCGTTGGCGACGAGAACTTCGTCGCGCTGACGAGAGGAGAATGAGGCGTGCTAAAATGCATCGCCAGACCTAATATTTCATTGTAGCAATGCATTAATGCAAGGAAGACCGACCGCTCGGGAGCCGCTGCACTGGGACGATGTGCGCCTCTTCTTGGCGCTGTGCCGGGCGCGAACCGTAAGCAGCGCTGCCGCCAAGCTGGGTGTCGACGCTTCGACCGTGTCGCGCCGGCTCGCCGCATTGGAGGAAGCGATGGACGCTTCGCTGTTCGACCGCGGTCGCGACGGCATCGCGCCGACCGAGGCCGCCGAGAATCTGCTGCCGGTCGCCGAAGAGATCGAACAGGCCATGACGCGCTTCACGAACGCCGCCGAAGGGCTCGAGCGCGAGGTCGCGGGCCTCGTGCGCGTGACCTGCCCGGACGACGTCGCCGAAGTGGTGGTGGTGCCAGCCTTGCGCGAGCTGTTCGCTGCGCACCCAGCGCTGCGCGTCGAGCTCGCGCCGGGAGAAGCGATCTTGGATCTGACCCGGCGCGAAGCCGACATGGCGCTCCGCACCGTGCGCCCCACACGCGGAGATCTGGTGGTTACCAAGCTGCTTTCGTTGCGCTGGGTCGTGGTCGCGGCCCCCGCGCTGGCGCGCGAGCTCGGCACCCTCCGCGCGTGGTCCGACGCGCCCTGGGTCGGTTGGGGCGAACGCCTCGCTCACGTCGGCGCCGCGCGCTGGCTACGAACGCATGCCCGCGGCATCGAGCCCGCGATGCGCTCGGACAGCCTGCGCGTGCAACTCGCAGCGGTCGCGAGCGCACTGGGCGTGGCACTGGTACCAGAGCCCAGCGTCGAACACTACGGCCTCACCCCCATAAAGCTCGCGAAGGCCTTGCACGAACAAGCCGCCGAGTGGCCCATCGACGAGCTCTTTTTGGTCACCCACCGCGCCCTCCGCGACGTCCCCCGCGTGCGCGTGCTGTGGGACTTGTTGGTCCAAAAAATGACCGAGCGAGGGTCGGCGAAGCGAAGGCCCTAACCGCTCAGCGAGCAGGGAAGAGAAACCGCCGAGACGCCGAGACCGCGGAGCGCCGCGTACGAGAAAAAGGCTCGGAACGCCTCTGCGCCTGATTGTTTATTTGCAGAGCGCGTCGAGGACGCCGCGGTCTTGGCGCGTGGTGTCGGAGCGCGACTGGGGAGATGAACCGCGAAGTCGCCAAGGCCGCCAAGCGCCGAGTACGAGAAAGGTAAAATAGGAAGCGGCACTGCGCCTGATTGTTTTATTTGCAGAGAGCGTCTGAGAAGCCGCGGTGTTATGCCCGGCCGGTTGAACTTCCCGGCGCACGGAGCGCTCCTGGGGAGAAACCGTCGAGGCGCCAAGCCGCCGAGTACGAGAGGAAAAACAAAGATCGGATCTGCGCCCTGGCTGGGTGCAGACCGGGCACATGGGTGACGAAGTAGACCGGCACATGGGTGACAGCTGATAAGGCACGGGCAGGAGGGCTCCGTGCCTTGGAAGGCGAGAAGACCCGTGGATTTGAGAACGGAAATGTTGGTTCGGCTCGGCGATGGCGAGAAGCTGACCGACTTGTGCCGCGAGTACGGAATCTCCAGAAAAACCGGGGAGAAGTTCAAGAAGCGGTTTCGAGAGCTCGGACCGGTCGGTCTGGAGGACCAACGCCGAGTTCCCAAGGTCATCCCTCACAAGGCACGAACGCATGCACCGCACCCTCAAAGCCGAAACGACGCGTCTTGCCAGGACCAACCTGCTCCAGCAACAAGAGAGCTTCGATGCCTTCGTCGAAGAGTTTAACACTCAGCGACCGCACGAGAGCTTGACCGTGTATTTGTAGAGCGCGTCTGAGCCCGCCAAGGTCTTGGCGTCTTGGCGGTGCAATCTCCCGGCGCCCCGCGCCTGATTTATTTGTAGAGCGCGCCTGAGCTCACCGCGGTCCTCTGCGTCTCTGCGGTTCAATCTTCCCTCTGAAACTGAGACGGGGAGGCGCGGCTGCTGGGACGGGGTGGGGCGGGGTCGGTTGCCTAAAGTCGGGCTTCACGATGAGCGCGCACTTTACCGGGGTCCCCGCAACAGGAATTCGGAACGAGCCGTCGGCGTGTTTAGAAGAACGCTATGCCGGCTTGGAATTCGGGGTCGAATTCGCGTTCGCCTTCGCCCCACATGCCGTGGCGGACTCCGCCGCCGATGAAGGGTTCGATGAAGGAGGCAATGCGATAGCCGACGCGGGCGCGGTAGTGGAGATCGATGCGGGTCGGGGTTTCGCTGGTTTGTGGCTCTTGGGTGGTGGAGCCGTGCACGCCCGTTTCGACGGTGAGCGACGCGACCTCGAAATGGCCGCCGATGCCGGCGGAGTATTCGTTTTCTTTGGAGGCTGGGTCCCAGCCGAGCGCGAGTTCGGAGTAGGCGTAGCCGCCGACGAAGCGGACGCCGACGTTGAGGGGAGTGAAGTTGGTGGCGAAGGCTTCGGGTTGGATGCGGCCGTTCTCGGCGACGTTGATCAGGCCGAGTTGGGCGCCGTGGATTTCCTTGGCGACGTTGACGACGCCGATTTGGGCGCCGTTGACTTGGCGGCCAACGTTGACGACCGAGAGCGCGAGGCCGTCGACGTCGCGGTTGACGTTGGCGAGTCCGCTGAGCGCGAAGCCGTCGAGATCGTTGGTGACGTTGCTGAGTCCGCCGAGGGTGAAGCCCCGGGTTTTGGCGGAGACGTTGGCCAGGCCAGCGATTTGCAGGCCCTCGGCGTCTCCGCCGACTTGGCCGAGGCCGGCGATGCCGATGCCGTCGAGGGTTTCGTGCGCAGAGAACAGGCCGGCGATTTGTAGGCCGTCCACGGGATCGCGGGCGATGGAGGCGAGGCCCGCGATGGCGGCGCCTTTGACGCGCTTGGAGAGGTTGAACAGGCCGGAGAGGCGCAGGCCTTCGACGTCATCGCCGATGTCGACCAGGCCGGCGATGGCGGCGCCGGTGAGCGGAGCTTGATGGCGGAGTACGAGGCC
Source organism: Polyangiaceae bacterium (assembly GCA_035549735.1). Taxonomy (GTDB): domain Bacteria; phylum Myxococcota_A; class Polyangia; order Polyangiales; family Polyangiaceae; genus PMG-095. The sequence goes on from DASZQI010000003.1 coordinate 8,239, forward strand.
GGAGAGCGCGATGCCGTGGGTCGGGCCGCGGCCTTCGGCGTAAAAGTGGCTGTAGTGAAAGCCGTGGACCGGGCCGCCGACGATGGAGAAGATGCTGCCGAAGGCGAGGCCGCGGACGTGTTGTTCGACGCGCAGTCCGCCGAGGGAGAGCGCGGCGCCCTGGATGCCGCCGACGTGGCTGTAGGCGAAGCCGAGTTCGAGCTTGAGTAGACGGCGATCGCTGTCGCGGTAAAGCGAAACGGGGTGGAAGAGGGAGACGTTGATGCCGGGAGCGGGGGTTGGAAGTAGGGCGTTTGCAGCGGGCGGGGGTGCGGGTTTTGTTTGGGGTTTGGGTTCGGGCTCGGGCTCCGCGGGCGGCGCGGGGGCGGGTTTTTCGGCGGCTGAGCGGCGGGCGGCTTCGAGCGCGCTGAGTAGATCCGCGGCTTCGTTGCGGGTGAGGTTGCCGACCATGAGCGCGATGATTTCGACGCGGCGTTCGGGATCGGCGGGCAGATCGACGGTGCGCGAGAGTGACTCGCCGCTCGGGGTGGTGAAGGCGATTTGGACGCGTTGGTTCGAGTCGATGATGACGCGGAGCGGTGTGTCGGCGGTCTCGGTGAGCTCGACGGGGGCGCCGAGTTCTTGTTCGATTGCGGCGCGGACTTTGGTCTTGTCGAGGCCGCTGTGGCCGAGGTCGAGCCAGAGAGGGAAGCGGGTGGGAGCGGGCGCGGTTGAGGGAACGGGAGCGGGAGCGGTTGAGGGAGTGGGAACGGCCGAGGCAGCGGGAGCGGCGGAGGGCGAGGCAGCGGGAGCAGCTTGGAGCGACGCGGAGGCGAGGGTGAGCGCGACGGCGAGGAGCTGAGCGCGCGGGTGGAGGGGGCGGGGGGTCATGGGTCGACCTGGAAGCGGCACGTGTAGCGAATCTCGGTGGCGACGGCACGTCCTGCGCGATCGCGTGGCGCGGACCAACGCGAGCCTTCGAGGGTGCGGCGGCAGGCGTTGCCAAAGCCGGGGAAGGTTTCGTTTTGCACTTGGACTCGGCGCAGGATGCCGTCGGGATCGAGGCGCGCGCGGATGCTCGCGCTGCCGCCGACCGCGCGACGGCGCGCTTCTTCGGGATAGTTCTGGCGGAGCGCGCCGTCGAGCGCGGGCGGGACGGGGCGCGAGGAGAGATCGGAGAGGGGGACGACTTCGGGTCCGCGCGCGGGGGCTTGGGAGGGAGCGGGTTCGGCGCGCGCGACGGCGCGGGGACCGCCGGGGCCGATCGGTCCGTTGAAGGCTTGGCCATTGCCAACCGGCATGCTGAATGCGCCGTCGCCCGCGTTCGTGAGCGTGACGCCGCTCAGGTCGAGCGGCGCGGCAGGGGGCGGATCGGCTTTGGCCACGGTCGGTGCGGGTGCGGTGGTCGGCGCGGGCAGGGCCGGGCGCGCCTGGATCGGTGGTGGGGTGTGGGGTTCGGGCGCAGGTGGTTCGGGTGTCGGCGATGGCGCGACCGGAGGAGGTGGCGGTTCAGGGAGTGGGTTTACTTCGAACGTCACTTCGCTCGGAGCTGGCCGCGTGTGCGCGCTGCGCGGCGAGAGGCCGAGCGAAGCGTAGGCCACTCCGTGCAGCACCAGGCTGGAGGAGAAAGCCCAGAAAACCCAGGGAAAAGTGGGCCAGCGGGTCATGTCTTCACCGGCTTTCGGGGCGGAGATCATCGGGGTTCACGTTGATGGCGAATTTGACGATGTGCTCTTGGCGCAAGAGATCGATGACGTGCACGACGCGGCGGTGCGGCACGCTGCCGTCGGCCGCGATCACCGCTCGTAGGTCCTTGCTGCGCGCGCGCGCGGCGCGCAGGCGAGTGTGCAAGTCGCTTTCGTTGATCGGCGCGCCGTCGAGGAACAGTCCGCCTTGCTTGTCGACGCTGATCGCGAGCGGGGCTTGTGCGACTTCGCCAGTCTTGCCGCTGGGCAGGTCGACTGGGATGGCGCGCGAGGCGATATAGGTGGCGGTGACCATCAGCACGACCAAAAGAACCAGCACCACGTCCACCAACGGAGTGACGTTGATGCCGGAGATCATGTCTTCGGACTGCGAGGAGGGGAGGGCCATGGTTCACTCCGCGGCTTGCGCCAGCGGCTCCGATTTGCGAAACGCCAGGATTTCGTGGCAGAGCGCGCCCGCTCGACCGAGGCGTGTGCGGATCAGGCGCTGATAGAGGTTGAAGAACGCGACCGCAGGCAGCGCGACCAAAAGGCCCGCGGCGGTGGCCACCAGGGCTTCGCCAATTTCGGACATGAGCCCTGCCGAGACCTGCCCGGTGGAGTGCTCGAGCTCCCGAAACGCTCGCACGATGCCAATCACGGTGCCGAGCAGGCCGACGAAGGGCGCGTTGTTGCCCAGCGTGCCGAGGAGCGCCAGGTTCTTCTCCATACTGATGCGGGCGAGCTCGGTTTCGCTCTGCATGCGCTCTTCGGCGCTGGCGATGCCGTCGGCGTCGAGGCCCGCTGCGGCGACGCGCGCTTCGAAGCTGGGGCTTTCTTCCAACTTGCGGCGAGCGGCGTCGGTTTGGCCGCGACCGAGCAGGTTTCTGAGCTCGTTGCGCAAGCGGGGGATGTCGTCGCGCGAGGTGGAGAACAGCACTGCGCGTTCGATCACGACGGCGATGGCGACGACAGACAGGCTGATCAGGAGCCACAGGATCCAACTGGCTCCGAAATCGGTGAAGGCGGTCAGGCGAGTAATGACATTCATGGCGAGAGTTCCTTGTTTCCAATCGATGAGGAGGAGTGGCAGCCACAGATCCTTTGGGGCCGGGCCCCCAAAGTAGGAGGTGGGGCCCCGATCCGGCTTCGCCGGTCGGGGCGGAGGACGAAGTCCTCCGAGAACTAGGGCAGTGCGCACAGCGCGCGCTCGGTGAAGTCGCTGCCGCCGCGGCCGTCTCGAGACACGAACCAGAAGCGCACCACCTTGCCGCCGGGCGGCAGGTTCTTGGGGGTCGCCCAACCGAAGTGCACGCTATTGGCCGGGTCGGTGTAGATGAGCTGTGAGAACGCGCTGCTCATATCGCCGCTGCTCGCAAAGTGCGCGAGCTGCAGCGACTCGCGGTGCGGCTCGGAAGCGTCGGTTTGCACGAGCGATTCGCGCGCCGACTCGGGCATAGCAATTTCGATCGGATATTCGGCTTTGCGATAGGAGAGCTCGGGCAGGCCGAGCCCCGCGCACGGCTCGGCAGTCGCTTCGAGCGCGGGCCAGGGCGCCCCGTCGAGCGTGATGGCGTCGCTCGGAAAATCGGGGTTGTGGTTGATGTCGTTCGCGCGCGCGAGGAGAAAGTCCAGGCTCACCGGCAGCTCGGTGTTGCCGTCGCAGTGCGCGCCGCTCGCGTCGATGCTGCCGGTGGTGTCCGGGCACAGACTGCCGAGCACCGCGAGCAGCGGATTCTTGGTCGGGTCGAGATCACTCGGCACGCTGAAGTCGAAGCGCGGTCGGTTGCTGGTCGGCCCGGCGCTGGCGATTGTGAAGGGGTCGCCAGCGCACGAGGTCACCCCGTGGTTGCGGGGCGAGGCGCTGCACGCAGCTAGACCGAACCCGCTGAGCGCGTCACCCTCAGGGGTGGCGACGAGCCAGGTGACGTGCACGGTTTCGCCTGGATTGGGGCTGGTGCGCGCGGCGTCACCTTCGACCTCGACACGGGCGGCGAGCACGCGCGGCTCCTCGATGGTGTCGACCGATTTCAAGGGGTCATCGCAGCCGAACAGCGCGAGCAAGAGCAGCGCGCACGATGCAGTCTTCCGGATCACAGCTCACCTCGCAGGCCCAGGTTGGGCATTAGCGGCAGGCCAGAGACGGCTTCGCTCTTCGAGTAGTCGAAGCTGTAGCGCCTGCCCTCGTAGTTCTTGGCGTTGTATACGTTCAGCACGTCGAGATAGACGGCAAGCTTGACCGGGCCCGCTTTGAACCCCTTCTCGACGCGCAGGTCGAGTTGATTGAACATCGGGTTGCGGTCGCTGCCGGTCGGGCCGTACTCGGGCACGTACACGCCGCTGCGCGCGTCGTAGACCGAGCCGGTGATGGGCGTGGTCGGGTTTCCGCTCACGAGCCGAAAGCGCGCGCCGACTTCCCATCCTTTGCCGAGGCCCTGCGTGCCGACCAGGGACAGAATGTGCGTTTGGTCGTTGTCGAACAGCCGGTACGCGCCGCCGTGTTGGTTGCGCTCGCTGCGCGAAAGGGTGTACGCGAGATACGCGCTGCCGCTGCCGGCCCAGCGCGTTTCGGCCGAGATTTCGGCGCCGTAGATGCGGCCACCGCCGTCGTTTTCGAGGTGCGGCTCGCTGTCGTCGGGCGTGGAGACGACCACGCCGCTCAAGTGCTTGTAAAAGCCTTCGACCGAGAGCTTGCCGTTCTGTCCGAACTTCTGCTCGACACCGGCGCTGGTTTGCAGCGCGCGGTAGGCCTTGAGCCGGGGGTTACCGACCGAAGGCAGGGTCTGCCACCACTCGGGAGTCTGGCTGAACGAGCCGACGCCGGCCTTGAGCGCCAGAGTCGGGTTGAGCTCGTAGCGCGCGGCGAAGCGCGGATCGACCGCGTAGTGTCGAGTGTCACCCAGATAGTCGACGCGCACGCCGGGCATCAGCAAGAGCGCATCCACCGGTCGAAAACCGAGCTCGACGTAGGCCGCGGGGCGAATCACGTCGATGCTGTCGTCGCTGGCCGAGATCAGTCGCTGACTCGAGAGCGGGTTGTTCTGGGTCGGGTCGCCTTCGGCTTGGCCCGGCGCCGGCCCGCGATAGGTGCCCTCGAAGAACCAGGCGACCAGGTCGGCGCCCGCGGTGAGGCGCAGCGTGCGATGCAGCTCCGCGCTGCTTTCGGCCCGCGAATAGAGTTCGTAGCCTTTGAACGATTGGTCGAGCTCACCGATATGAAACTTCTGGTCGATGTGACCGAACGTGGCGCTGACATTGCTCGAAATGCCGCTCGCAGGCCGGCTCTCGAGCTCGAGCCCCAGGCGGTGAAACGCGATGTCCGCATTGACGCTGCCCGTGATGGCGGGATCTTCGTCGGGTGGATGTGAGAAGAACAAATCCAGCGAATCACGGCTGCCGTAGCCGGTCACGCGCAGGCGTGTGTGCGAGTCGAACTTGTAGAACCCGAGTAGTTGGTAGTCGTAATAGATCGGCGCCGCGACCACCGAGTAAGCGTCCTTGGGCACGAAGTTCTTGAAGAAGAAGTCGATGTTGCTGCGGCGAGCGGCGATGGCGAGGCCGGCGCGCTCGCCGAGCGGAGTTTCGACGTAGGCCGCGCTGTCGATCAGGTTGAGGTCGACCGCGGCGCGCAGGGTGCGGCTCTCCGGATCGCGAGTTTTCACCTCGACCACGCCGCCTGCGACGCGACCGTACCGCGCCGAGAAATTTCCGGGATACAGGTCGACGCGCTCGACCACGCGCGTGCTGAGAAAGCTGGTCAGACCGCCGAAGTGGTACAGAAACGGCACGGGCGTACCGTTCAGGAAGGTTTGGCTTTCGTTCCAGGAGGCGCCGCGCAGAATCGGCGTGCCTTGATTGATCGCAGTGCGCGCGACGCCCGGCAGAATCTCGATCGAGCGCAGCGCGTCGCCGCGCGTTCCGGGGAGGCGAGTGATGGTTTCTTGAGTGACGGTGCGCTTGGTGGTTTCGCGCGGGGGCGCTTCGACCGACGCGGTCGCCTCGAATTCCTCGGGCTCGGCGGCCTCGGGCGGCGGTGCTGGCGGCGGCGCGGGTTTCACCGGGGTGCTGGGCACTTCTGCCGCGGGGCTCGGCGGAGCGGTCGCTGCCGGCGGCGGCGCTGCCGGGAACACGTAGGCGTAACGAATCTTTACCGAAACCGGCGTGCCGTTCTGACGCGCCGGCGAGAACTGAAACTGCTGGGCGGCGCGCAGCGCGGCGGCGTCGAATGCCGCGCCGGCTGACTCCGCGACGCTCGCCGAAGCGATCCTGCCTTCGACGTCGATCACGAGCTCGAGTACGACCGTAACCTCGTGATCCAGCGCTTCGGGCGCTTCGACCGGCGCCGGGCGCAAAAGCTCGGGCGGCGTCAGGGTTTGCGCCGGAGCGCTGCCAGTGGTGTCCTCGGCGCGCGCGATCGGCGTCGCGCACAGCACGGCGGTGAACAGGGCGAGACTGGAGAGTGAATGGATTTTGCGCACGGAGATCCGTTGCAGCGCGAGCGGCTGCGGAAGGCCGGAGCCCGCGCGCGGCGGAGGCACGCGCGTGGGGCTCAGGGCGTCGATGGCGTCAAATTCGTCCCTGTGTGCCCGCTGCCCTGCGGAGCGTTCAAAGAAAAGTGCGTCACCCCCGCACAGCCCGGAAAATGCCGCTCTTTTCTCGCGCAAGTCGATCGGCTAAACCAGAACCCGCGGACCCGACCCTTCGTCCGCGAGGGAACCCGCCATGATTTTCTCGCCCAAAGCGCTCACGGCTCGCTCGCTCGGCCTTCTCGGTTTGCTCATCTTGGGCTGCGCTCAGCCCGCCGCACCCGCCCCGGCAGCGCCGCCACCGCCAGCACCGGTTGCGGTCGCGCAACCGCCGGTCACTGCGCCGCCCGCTCCAACGGCGCCGGTCGAAGCACCTCCGGCCCCGAGCGACGCGGCCGCGACTCCGCCAGCGGCGGATGCCGCGAAAGACGAGAAGAGCGCGGAGGCAGCGCGCCGGCAATCGCCGAGCGACATGCTCACCGCGCGCGACGCGGCCTTCTTGGTCGACTACGCGAACTCGGCGGTGCGGCAGACAGCCGACGCGGACTGCGACAAGGAGTCGAAGGGTGATCCGGCGCTGAAGGGGACCTGCCTCGAGAAAGCGCGCGACAAATTCTTGCCCGATGTCTTGCGCTTCAAGAAGGACGAGCAGGGCAAGCTCTCGCTCACCATCTACAAGCGCGTGGGCTCGTCGCTGCGCGAGGTCTACTTGAGCTCGATCGAGTTTGCCGACGAGGGTGCCGACAGCGTGCGCGTGAAGTTCACGGGCCGTGAAAAGGGGCAACGTCCGTTGTTCAAGACCGGCAAGAACGTGGTGCAGGTTCCGAACGACTACAGCATCGAGATCGAGGATCCGCAGTACGGCAAGCTCACTTACAACGCCAAGATCGGCCTGGTCGCCAATCAGTGATGCAGAAGTGGTGCGCGCGGAGCCCGAGCGGGTGAGCCCCGACGTCGCCACGGCCTCGTCCGCGTCACGGCTGTTTCGTGAGATCGCGGAGGGCCGCGACGCGCGCCAGCTGCACTTGCTCGGAGCGCTCGCCTGTGAGCGCCGCCTCGCCATGGCGCAGCTCGAGCGACTCGCCGCAGAGTACGGCGACGACCAACCGGCCTTCCCGATGAAGTCCTGGGTCGACGCCGGGGTGCGTGCGGGCCTGTTGGTCGACGCGGGCGTCGCCTATACAGTCGTCTCTACGCGCACGCCGGGCGCAGAGCGCGCGTTCGCGCTGGCGTCGGCTTATCGCCCCTTGGTGCTGCGCGAGGTGGCCGAGCGCGGAGAGCTCGAGCGCGTGCGGGGTGAGGCGCGCGAGCTGGTCGGACCCACGTCGCACGCCGAATTCATGGCCGCGCTCTACGCGGGCGATCTGGCGGCGCTCGAGCCCGCGGTCGCTCGCCTCAAGGGGCGCTTGCCGCCGGGAGAAGAAGCGGCGTTCGCGCGTAACGCTCTGCGCGAGTCGGTGTGCGTCGCTTTCGACTCCAAAGTCTTCGAGCGCACGTGGCGAGACGCGGCGCTGCTGGTGGCCGAGCAGGTGCTCGGCGACGCCCTGTTCGCGCTCGACCCGGTGGAGGGTCTGTATGCATGGGCGCTCGGGCATTTGCCGAGCGAGGACGCGGCCCCGCGCTTGGTACAGGTGCTGTGTGAGCAGGCGCTGCTGCGCGCGGACACGAAAGTCGTGTTCGACCTCGCTCGCCGCCTGCCGACGGCGCAGCAGCTCGCGTTCAACGCCGCTGGGCGCTACGTCGCGGGCGACCTGCTGAGCGCGCGCCGCCTGCTCGACGAAGCCGTGGCATTTCGCGAAAAGGGCAAGCTCGCCGTGCCGCACGTGGCGAGCGCTTCGCCGCTGCTCGCTTTGATTGCGCTCGGCGGTGACCCTACGGAGGGCGCCGATCTCGCCAAGCGCTTGGTGCGCCCGCCGAACGAAGCCGCGCCCGCGCTTCGCGGCTTCAGTTCGCTTTCACCGGCCGGGTCCGCCGCGCGCGGGTTGCGCACCCTGACTCGCTCGCTGAAACAGCCGGACAGCCTCGAACCTCAGCCGAGCGCGCATCAGCTCGGCGTGCACGCGGGCGCCTGGGAAATTTTCATTCTCGCGCTCAGCGCACACTTGCATTCGGAGGCGAGCGTGGGGCGCGCCGCCTGGGCGCGCCGTCTCTCGCTTTCGGCGCAACGCTTTCAAGCAGCAGGCTACGGTTGGTTCGCGCGCCAGTCGCAGCTGCTAGCGCGTGCGCTGGATGAGCGCGCGGTCAGCGGCGTCGACACTGGGGTGGAGCTCGCGCGGAGCGAACTTTCGCTCACCGATTTGATCCAGACTCGCCCCGAGTGGCGCAAATCGCTGGACGCGCTGATCGCGTTCAGTGAGCAAGCGACGCGCAGCGAGAAGACCAGCGTGGGCCAACGAGCGGCCTTCTTCGTCGACATGGTCACGGGTGAGCTGCAAAAGCCGGTGTTGGAGGAGTTTCGCAGCGAGAGCGGCTGGACCCGCGGGCGGCGCGTCGAGCTCAGCGAGCTCTGGGACGCGCAGCAAGCGCTGCCCGCCGAAGATCGCGCCTTGCTGCAGCACACCGAGCTCAGCGCTGGGCGCCGCGTTTGGAGCGCGGACGCGCGCGAAGCGCTGTGCGGCCATCCGCGCGTCTTCAACGGCGCCCGCGGCCGGCTGCCAGTGGAGGTGGTGCGAGGTACGTGCCGCGTCGAGGTTCGCCGCGAACACGGGCACTTGCTGATCGAGGTCGAGCCGCGCGGCGCGGTCGAGGGCATCAACGTGGTGGTCGACGGGGAAGCCCGGCTGCTCGTGTATCGCGTGAGCGCCCAGCTCGCCGAGCTGTTTCGCGTGCTGCCACTCGGACTGCGCGTCCCCGAGAGCCACCAAACCGAGGCGCTCGGCGTGCTCGCGCGCCTCGCCGATCACGTCGAGGTGCGCAGCGCCGAGCTCGACGCGCACCGCCGCGTCGCGGCCGACAGCACGCCCTGCCTCCGCATCTCGACCGAGTCCGGCGCGTTTTGGCTCGAACTCGGCGTGCGCCCGTTCGGCGCCCAGGGGCGCTTCTTTCCGCCCGGTCTCGGGCGCGCGAAGGTCAGCAGCTACGACGGCGCTGATTTACTCGATGCCGAGCGCGATCTCGAAGAAGAGCGACGCCGCTGCCAAGCGCTGATCGAGAGCTGCCCGGCTTTCGGCGAGGCGCGCGCGCTCGAGCTCGCCGCGCGACCCGAGCTCAGCGAGGCGCCATTCAGTTTCGGTCTGGGCGAGGAAGCGCTGCTCGAGCTGCTGACGCAGCTGCGCGAAAGCGCAGTGCCGTGCGAGATCGAGTGGCAGGGTACCCGTCCCCAGGTCGCCCGCGGGCGGCTCGGCGCGAGCGCGCTGAAAGGGGCTCTGCGGCGCATCAAGGGTTGGTACATCGTCAAAGGCCAAATCGAGATCGACGCGGTCACGAGCTTCGATTTCGGCGCGCTGCTCGATCTTCCTTACACGAAGAGCGGCCGCTTTTTGCGCCTGCCGAGCGGTGACTTCGTGGAGCTCGAGCAGCGCGTACGCCGCGTACTCTCGCTACTGCGCGCGCAAGCCGAGCGCCCGAGCGGGCCCACGGCCGCCGAGCTACGCATTCCCGACGCGGCCTTCGCGAGCCTGCGCGAGCTCGCCGAGTCGGAGAGTGGGTTCACCATCGACGCTTCCGTGAACGAGTGGCACGAGCGCGTGGACAGCGTGCTCGCCCGCGACCACGCGCCGCCGCCGGCGCTGCTCGCGACGCTGCGTTCCTATCAGATCGAGGGGTACCAATGGCTGTGCCGCGCCAGCGAGCTCGGCCTCGGCGTGTGTCTGGCCGATGACATGGGTCTCGGCAAGACGCTGCAAATCCTCGGGCTGTTCTTGCAGCGTCGTCTGGGCGGGCCCGCGCTGGTGGTCGCACCCACCTCGGTGTGCAGCAACTGGCTCGACGAAATCGCGCGTTTCGCGCCGTCCTTGCTGGCCGTCGAATACACCGGCAAACAGCGCGCCTCGCTGCTCGAGCGAATTCGCACGCGGAACGAAGCAAACCCGAAAGAGCCGAGCCCTGACGTTGTGATCGTGAGCTATGCGCTGCTTCAGCAAGACGCCGCCGAGCTTGCGTCCGTCGATTTTCACACCGCGGTGCTCGACGAGGCGCAGTTCATCAAGAACGCCAACTCGCTGCGCGCCAAGGCCGCATTTTCGCTGAACGCACACTACCGCGTGGCCATGACCGGCACCCCGGTCGAGAATCACTTAGGCGATCTGTTCAGTATCTTCCGGTTCTTGAACGAAGGCTTGCTCGGCTCGTGGAAGCATTTTCAGCTTCGCTACATGCGTCCGATCGAACGCGACGGAGAGAGCCAGCAGCGCGAAGCGCTGAAGCGCTTGATTCAGCCGTTCCTCTTACGCCGCACCAAAGACCAGGTGCTGCGTGAATTGCCCCCAGTCACCACGCTGCGCCACGAGGTGCGCCTGTCCGAGGAAGAAGCGCTGCGCTACGGCCTCTTGCGCCGACAGATTCACGAAAAGCTGCGCACGCCGGCCGGCAAACGTGAGCACAAGCTGCGCGTGTTCGCCGAGATCACGCGGCTCCGGCGCTTCTGCTGTCACCCGCGCCTGGTCTTCCCCGAGGCTAGTCACGAGTGTTCGAAAATACAGACCTTCCTCGAGCTGGTCGAAGAGCTCACCGAGAACGGACATCTCGCGCTCGTCTTCAGTCAGTTCGTGGATTTTCTCGACCTCGTGCGCGAGCAGCTCGACGAACGCAAGATTTCGTACCTGTATTTGGACGGTTCGACGCCCAAGGCCGCGCGCGGCGCGCGCGTGGCCGCGTTTCAAGCGGGCGAAGCGCCGCTGTTCTTGGTTAGCCTGAAAGCAGGTGGTTTCGGGCTCAACCTGACCGCGGCAGATTACGTGATTCACCTGGATCCATGGTGGAACCCGGCGGTCGAGTCGCAAGCAACCGATCGCGCGCACCGCATCGGCCAGGAGCGCCCGGTCACCGTATATCGCTTGGTCACCAAAGACACCATCGAGGAGCAAATCGTCGAGCTCCACAAGGAAAAACGAGCTCTCGCCGAGGCGCTGCTCGACGGCACCGACGTCGCTTCCCGACTCGACGCCGACGAGCTGCAAGCGTTGCTCGGAGCGGGCCTTTAGTGAGCGAGCGATGCATTTCTCGATTCCCCTCGCGACTCGGAGCTGTGCGGCCACCGCGCTCGCTTGCCTGTTCGGCTGCGCTTCCACGCGCAGCGTGACCAGCCCGGACGCGAAGAACCACGGCGGAGAACTCAGGCTCGCGGAGGCGCGCGGCGTGCGCCCCGAGCCCGCGTCAACTCAGCTCTTGGTGCGCTACCTGCGCGCTGGCGGCGTGTACTTCGAATGGCAGGGGCGCGCGCTCATGACCTTGCCGTTTGCCACCAACTATCCGCTCTTCGGTGATCTGGAGCGGGTGGTGGGCGGCCACACCGGCCCGCGGCCGGACCTGGTCATGCACGACGCGATCTACGAGCAAAAGCTCGCTCCGGACGAGCGCGCCATTGAACACGTCCTTCAGGGAGGCCTCAAACTCGCGCAGATAGACGTTCTGCTCGCCGGTCACAGCCACTACGACCACCTCGGTGACGTGCGCCCGATCGCCGAAAGATATGCGAAAAACGCGCGAATTTACGTCAATTCCACCGGCGCGAACATGCTCTCGGGCTCGCCGGGGCTCAGCGAACGGGTGGAGTCGTTTCAGGGCGAGTGCGGGTTTCTTCCGCGTGACTACGCGGCCAAAGGTCAGCTGATCCGATTCCGCGCGATTCGCTCCGAACACGCGCCGAACCTAGAGGTGCTGGGTCGCACCCTGGCCTGGCCGCTCGGTGAAGTGACCAAGCCCTGGACCACGCCCTTCGAACAGCACCGGCTATTGGAGCTACGTGCCGGCACGACGCATGCATTCTTGATCGATTTTCTGGATCCGAAAGATCCGAAGCGCGTGGCGTTTCGCGTCCACTATCAGGACGCTGCGAGCTCGCCGCCAGCGGGCTATCCACCCGCGGAGTGGCTAACCGACCGCGCGGTGGATCTCGAGGTCCTGACATTGCCTGGACGGGAGACGCTTCCGCCCTCCGAGACGCGCTACCCGGTCGGGATTTTGCGGCAAACCGGGGCACGCCACGCGCTGGTGATTCACTACGAAGATTTCTTCCGAAATGTACTGAAAGCCGACGGACAGAGTAACGGAGTACGCCTGATTCCGACTCTGGCGGGCCGCGCCGAGCGCGATTTCCTGCACGCGGTCGCGTCGACCATTCGGGACCCTGCGTCGGGGCCGTGCCGGGATCCCGAACGGGTCGAGGGACTTTGCGCGGACTCATTTACCTTGCCGCTGCCTGGTGAGTGGCTGCTCTTCGACACGGCGATGCCCGCCCGCCCGCGCTCGCCGGAAAGTACTCGCGGCGCGCCGTGACTTCTGCGCATGCTTCCCCGGGCAGCTAGAGGTGAGATGGTTGGGCTTCGCGTAGCGACCGTTCGAGCGACAATCGGGGCGCTGTTTCTGCTTTCGATGCGCGTCGCGGCTCAGCCCGTTTCGCCCGCGTCGTCGAGCGCGAGCTTTCCGGCCGAGACCGACGCGAACGCGCGACCGGTGCCGACTAACGCTGCTGCCAACGCTCCGCCCTCGACGCCGCCGGTCAGCGCTCCCGAGCCGATCGCGCCAGCCGTGCCGTCGCCCGCGCCGCCATCCCCACCGCCCGTGCCGCCAGCTCCGCCGCCCGTGAGCGCCCCCGTACTCCCGCCCGCAGCCGCGGACCCGCCCGCACCACCACCGCTCCCACTTCCGTCCCCCGCTCGCGGCCCAGTCGTTGGCCTGCGCCTCGGCTATGCGATGCCATTCGGTCGAGTCACCGATTGGTCCGACGGCGAAATGTCCAACACCTTCGGAAGCCAACTCGCGCTGCTCGGCGAGCTCGGCTGGCGCCCAATTCCAAGGCTCCTCATCGGTGGCTATGTCGGCGTCGCGCTCGGCGGGCCGGCGGGCTACACGAAGGACGGCTGCCGCAGCAACGACGCTTCTTGCACCGCAATCGGCGCGCGGCTCGGCTTCGAGCTGCTCTATCACGCGCTACCCGAAGGCGCGGCGGATCCGTGGCTCGGCTACGGCATCGGCGTCGAGGCGAACAGCATCTCGCAGCACGATGAGTCGCGCAAGACGACCGCCACCTTCACCGGCTTCGAGTACGCGCGCTTCATGTTGGGCGTCGATTTTCGAATCACGCAGCGCTTCGGGCTCGGGCCCGTGCTCGACTACTCCATCGGAAATTACGACCACCTTTCTGCCGACCGCGATGGTGACAGCAGCGAAGTGAGCCTCGGCACCAAGGCCGTGCACCGCTGGCTCACCCTGGGCCTGCGCGCGGCCTTCTACCCTTAGCGAGGAGGCGCCCATTCCGCGTTCGTCCGCTGCCAGCGAGCTTGCCGCGCTCGAACGCCTGCTTCATCGCGCCACGCGCGCTCGATCGGTGACGCTCGGAGAGCGCTTGCAGTCCTTATGGGGCGGCTACGGCGAGATTCGGCGCGCGACCCTCTTCACCGAAGTCGCCACACCGGTCATCGTGAAATACGTCGTGCCACCCGCGGCGGATGACGCCGCGCGCGACTCCGCCGAAGCGCGCTCGCACCAACGCAAGTTGCGTTCTTACCAAGTCGAGCGCGCCTTCTACGAAAGCTACGCCGCGCAGGCGGACGCCGCGTGCCGGCTTCCCGCGCCGCTGCACCTCAGCGCCCAGAACGGCCGCCTGCTGTTCGTCTTGGAAGACCTCGACGCAGCCGGCTTCGAGCTCCGCAAGAATCGAGTTTCGCCGCTCGAAGTGCAAGCCGGCTTGCGTTGGCTAGCCGCCTTCCACGCCACATTTCTGAATCAGGCCCCCGAGCGGTTGTGGAAGGTCGGCAGCTACTGGCACCTCGCGACCCGGCCCGATGAACTCAGCGCGCTCAGCGACGCAGCCCTCCGCCGCGCGGCGCCGCGCATCGACGCGCACCTGAATCGCGCGCGTTTTCGCACCTTCGTTCACGGCGACGCCAAACTCCAGAATTTCTGCCTCGCTAGCGCCCAGCCCGCGGTCGCCGCGGTAGATTTTCAATACGTGGGCGGCGGAGTCGGCGTCAAAGACGTCGCCTACTTTCTCACGAGCTGCCTCTCCGATAGCGAGCTCGAGAGCAGCGCCGAGAGCTACCTCGACCACTACTTCGCCGAGCTAGCCTGCAGGGTGCGCGCGTGCTCTTCCTTGACGGCGCCAGTCGACGTCGCTGCTCTCGAGGTTGAATGGCGCGCGCTCTACCCGCTGGCGTGCGCCGACTTCTATCGCTTCTTGCTGGGCTGGGCGCCGGGCAGCGCCGGGCAGGAGCGCTACTTGGCCGGCGTCACTCGCGCCGTGCTCCGCGCGGACCCGACCCTCGCGCGCTAGCGTCACGCACGCGCGATGCGTTCAAGGGCTCGTGGCTCCCCTAACCAAAGCGCCGGGCGGAGCGTTCGCGCGCTTTCTGCGCCTCTTCGTCGCGATTTTTCGGGGGCGCTTTGGTCTCCAGTGTAAACACCAGCCCGCGCGTTATCTCGGCAATTTGCTCGACCGCGCGATCGAAGCGCACCTTGTTGTTACCGGTAGGATTGCGCGTGCCGCTCACCTTGCGCACGTACTGTAGCGCGGCCGCGTACACCTCTTCGTCGGTCGCCGGTGGTTCGAAATTGAATAGCGGTCGAATATTGCGGCACATGACTGAGCTCCGTTACCAGCGGGGAGCGTCAGCCTAGCACTCGCGCGCTCGATCCTCACACCCTGCTCGGTCTTGATTGGTTGGCCACAAAGCTACGGGCGCGCTGCCCGTCCCTAGCGTCACCAGGCAACAGGGCGCACACGAACCGCCGCAGCAGCCGCGCCTGCCCGGCGTTGAATCATCCGCCCCGCGCGGCCCTGAAAGTCGAACCGCCAGCGCGGGTCCCGGCTCGTTCCCGAGCGCCCTCTCTTCTGACTACCCACCCAGCACGCGCCGCAGGAGTCGGAGCGCGATCAGCAACACCATGGCCGAAAGATCCAGTCCGCCGAACACCGGCAGCACGCGACGAATACGGCTCAACACCGGCTCTGTGAGCGCATTGGTGATGCGCAGGAGCGGATTGTCCGGCTCCAGCCTGACCCAGGACAAAATCACGGCCACGAAAACCACCAGGGTATAGCCGTCGAGCACGAGCAACAGCAGCGACACGTTAACAACATGCGCCGACTGAGCACGATGTCAATGTGCGTGAGGCGGTTCGGTGCGCCGTAGCCATTGCCCGGGGAGCGGTACGCCTTCGGCCACGTATTGCCAGTTGGCGCCAAAATCGTTGGACGCTTCGTAGTCGCTGAACGAAACCGGGAATGTAGTCAGAGGCGAGAATGTTCCCGGATCGTTCGGCTCTGCTCGGTCGCTGAGCGCGAAGTGCAGGTGCACACTGCGAGCTCCGGTCGTTCCGACTTCGCCCAGTTCAGTTCCGCGCGCGACGCGCGCGCCCAGCGTCGGCCGCGCGCTCCCATTTCCAAGGTGCAAAATGCACGAGACCTCGCCCGCTTGGTGCTCCAGGCAGATCAGGTTGCGATTGGCGGGATCTCCGGGCGCGGCTCGTCGGGCTGAGCGCGCGCCGCCCGGTTGCGGACAGAGGCCGACATTGTCGTTCGGAAAGCAGTCGACGCGCGAAACCACCGTGCCGTCGCTGACCGCCACGAATGGCGCGCCAGCGCTCGCTGCGTGCGAGCCGCCTGGCAGCCGTGTCGGGTTATTCGAAGCCAAGGCCGGATCCACGCGCAAGAAGTCGAGCGCAAAGGCAGCACTGTCGTTGTGGCTCAAGCTGCTATTCATGCCCTGAATCAAGAGCCAGGTTTGTCCCGCTGCGAACGGTAAGGACAACCTGGTGTGGTGGTGCGGCTTCGGCAATCGCGCGCTGTCGACCGCGTTGTCGCGGCTTTCTGAAACCTCGCTGAGCTTGGCCGAGTCGAGCAGGCGGAATGGCTCCTCTTTCGGACCCGCACGATTTTCGGCGTCGTTGAACAGCCAGGTCGCCACAAGCTTCGGCGCTCGAATCGACAGCGACGGCTGCGCCGTCAGCGTTTGCAACTCATCCGCCGACAGTGCTGGCTCGAACAGCGCGATGTCGTCGACGAAGCCATAGAACTGATCCTGCACTTCTCCCGGCTTCGCCAAGCGCCCGAAGCGCAGGCTACCCGTTGGCGCGCGCGCCCCCGCGTTGAACGTTCCGACCGGCGCGCTATCGAGCACCACGCTGACTCGTCGGCCCTGCACGCTGACCACGAGCTGCCGCCATCGGCAAAGCGGTTGTCGCGGAACGCCGTTCCGAAAATCGTTATCGGTGAGTACGGGCTCGGCGAGCGGATGAGTAAAGGCGGTTCCCCCAACCACCACTTCGATCGCAGGGCGGCCGAGTGTTGCGTAAGGCGCCAGCCCGACCCGGTAATTGCCCGACCCATCCGTCACCAGCACACCGCGAAAGGCCGCCTCGTACGCGGCCATGAAGCGCACCGACAAGGTATGGTCGCGGTTCAGCCGGCGCGCGTCGAAATCGGTTTCGGCGTAGCCATTCCAGCTCAGCGAAAGCGCGCGTTCGGTCACGCGCGAGACAATCGGCGGGAGGGCCCCAGCGGCACCGCCCGCGGTGGTGCGCGCCGTCCTCGTGCGCGGAGCCACCTGAATTGCGCCACGGGTGCGCCCGTTGCCCGCGACTTCACCCGGCGGGCTCACGAACGCGAGCCCGAGCGCGATGCCGAGCGCACTACCGACGATTCGTTCGACTCTTTCCGGTGACAAGGCCGAACCCAATGCTAATCTGATCGCTTCTCGGCGTCGTCGAATGGCACTGCCAAACTTAGGTCGCTCGGCTGCAATTATTGCGCTTTCGCTGGGCTGTTCGTCGCAAACGATCGAAGCGGTGGGCAGCATCTCGTGTTTGCAGCGCCCGCAGGCTTCAGGCTGTGGCGGCAGAGGTTCGGGCGGTGGCAGTGACAACGGCGGTGGCGATACCGGCGTCGGGGGTGACGGCGGCGGCGACGGTGCTGGCGGTCGCGCGGGCGGTAGCTCCGGTGGCGGCGCGACCGGAGGCTCAGCTGGCTCGACCGGGTTCGCGAGCAGCTTGCTCCATCGCTACAGCTTCGATGGTTCGGGCACTCTCGTGGACGACAGCGTAGGCACCGCGAACGGCACGGTGTTCAACAGCACGCTCGACGGCATGGGCGCGGTCTCCCTGGTGGACGATCACGACATCAACAATCAAACCGCCGATCAGTTTGTCGATCTGCCAAACCAGCTGGTTTCCGGGCTGCGCAACGCGACGTTCGAGGTTTGGCTAACCTGGGCCGGCGGCGCCGCCTATCAGCGTATTTTCGATTTTGGTGACGACACCAGCATGGTGGAAGACAACCGCACGAGCTTCCCTGGCAGGACCTATCTGTTTCTGACCCCCAAGACTTACAACGACCAGGGGGCCAACATGCGTGTGGCGTACGCGTCTGCGCAGGTGCATGAGGTGCAGCTCGACAGCGTGCACCCGTTTCCGCTCAACGCGAAAACGCACGTGGCCTTGGTGGTGGATTCGGACGCCGAGCAGATGGCGCTCTACATGAACGGCGAGTTCGAGAAGTCCATGGATTTCCCCGGCGATCGCTTGATGCTGATCCACGACGTCAACAACTGGCTCGGGCGCTCGAACTACTTTTACGATCCGTGTATCACCGGGACCTTTCACGAGTTTCGCATCTACTCGGCGGCGCTCAGCGCGAGCCAATTGCACGAGAGCTTCGTGCTCGGTCCGGACGCGGTGCTGCCGCGCTGAGCGCGGCCCTTACAGAATTCCGACCACACCGGTGCTGAAAAACAGCGTCGGCGCGCCCAGGCGCCCGACGTGGTCGCCCTCGATCAACACGCGCGTGGGCTCCCACGCGGCGAGCACCTGTGCGTCGAGCACCCACGAAAGGCTGCGCGTTGCCTGCGCCCACAACCCGACCCCCGCGGTAGACAGCAACGACCAGGTGCGACCTTCGTGTGTCGGATAGGGACTCGGCGCCTCCCCAGCTACGCCGACCGTGAACACGCCAGAGCCGACCGTGAGCACGGGATGCCAGTTCGAGCGCGGCGCAAAGTGCAAGCGCGCGTCCAGCGTAGCGAACGCTTGGCTCGCGCGCGCGCTGCCCGGTCCGGTCGACGAAAGCGAGAGGCGCGTGACCGTCGCGGCACCGTTCAGTCGAAGCTCGATGCCCGGAGCGAACTCACCGAGCTCAGGCAAATAGACTCCGACGCGTCCAATCGGCGCCCAGGTCGTACCGAGCCCGCTCAGATCTTGCAGCAGGCCCACGCCGGCAGACAGCGTGACCAAGACCGAAGCAGGCGACGTGGGCTCCGGCCCCGCATCTTTCGGCTGCTCCGGCTCGCTGCGCGGCTCTACCTTGGGCTGCTCCTGCTTTTCGAACTCATCTTCCTTGTTCGCGCGATCCGGGAGCGCGAGCGCAGCCAGTCGCGCCTTCACCAGCTCCGCGGCCTGTACGGCGAGCAGCGACATGTCGCGGCTGTGCTCGCGCGCGTCGAGCATCATGCTCTGCATCAGCGTGCGGTGACCGATGCGATCCGAAACCCAGAGCTCGGCGACACTACCGCTCAGCTCCGGCGCGAAGCGTTCGCGAACCAGCACCACCGCGGCGGGGTTCAGCTCACGCCCAGCGTTTTCGACCTGCGACTTCGGGGGCTCTTCGGTCGTGGTCGCGAGCACCACCACTTCGAAGCCAGCCGCGGAAAGCTCGGCGTGCAGCCGCGTCAGCAGCTCCGAATCGGAGCTGGAGGTCATGCTGCTCCCTCCGGTGAGGAGCACGACTCGATGCGATGTCTCGGCGTGCGCCAGCGACATGGTTAGCGCTAGCGCCAACCCGATTGCCGTCGCGACCGCTCTTGCGAGCGCGCCGCTTCGCTTCATGGCGCGGGGCGGTTTGCGAGCTTGCGTGCGGCCGACGCGTAGGGGCCACTCGGATAACGCTCGAGGTACTGCTTCGCGAGCGGTTCCGCGGCGGCCGCACCTCCGTCACGGAACGAGAGCATCATCTTGCGGCCCAACGCTTGCGAAGCGTACGGCCCGCTCGGGCTCTTGGCGAGATAGCGGTCGTACCAGCTCATCGCGCCGCCGCCGCTGTCCTCAGCGAGGCGACCCAGCAAGAACGCGGCATCACTGGCCGCTCGTGAATTCGGAAAGCGTTGCCGCTCGGCGAGCAGCGCTCGCTTGGCGAGCGCGCCGTTCTGCGCGTAGCGCGCGGCGTCGGCGAGCGCGGCGAGATCGCCGAGCGGCGCGCCGGCAAGCACCTGATCGACGCCTCGACGCTGCGCGTCCGACAACACCTCACGGAACTTGCCCTGAGCCACGAGGTGCGCCCAGTTGGTACCGCGCTGCTGTGCATCCGCCGGCGTCACGTCGCTCGGGGGAGCGATGTCGACGTCCGCCGGCGTTTCGCTGGCTTCCAAAACCGGATCGGGCGCGCTGGGGATCGCAGCGGCAACGGCCTTCGGTTTCGGCCCCTCCACGATCACGTAGCCGTCCGTGCGCCCAATCATGCGTTGACCGGGCTTCATGGTGAAGCCGCTGCCCACGAGCGGCCCGGTGACCACGACCGAACCGTGCTGAAGCGCAAGCTCGAACACGCGCTCTTTCTCGGACCAGCTGACGTCGAACGCGGTGCCCGTGACGTGCACGGTGTACGGCCCGGCATCCACCGACCAGTTGGTGCCGTGGGTCTTCACCACGTTCAGGTGCACCTCGCCGTGGCGCAGATTCAAACGCGCGCCGTGCGCGTCGACTTCGGTCACCTTGGCTTCGGTACCGCGATCGAGCGCGACCTCGGAGCCGTCCGAGAAGCTAATCTTGGTGTCGTTCTCGGCCAGCACGTAATCCGCCTGGCGCGCACCATTCAACACCGAGTACGTGAGTTCGGGTGGACGTGCGATGAGGAACAGAGCGAGGCTAGCCACGCTGCCGAAACCCGCCACTGCGGCGCCAATTCCAATTCTCCGCGTACGACGACGCGCAGCCACCCGGACCGGCACTTCGCTCAACCAGGAGTCGTCGCCGACTCGGCCAGCGCCATCGAGCTGAGCTTCAGCCAACCGCGACAGCCGGGTCGCGATCTGATCGTCAGCCCCGTTCATGCCCAAACCCCTTCATGAGGGACATCGAACGCGCTCTGGGGCGCACGAGAGGTGGGCTCCCCGCCCCGAGGGGCAGAGACCCGAACCAGCTGGGCGACCCGATAACGCACCCTTGTACAGTGCCTCCGGCATCGTTTGCGTCACCACCAATCGCATGGTTCCGAACCAAAAAGTGCATTCAGGCCCAAAATTAGACTGGCGCGTTGTCGCCGGCCCAGGGACCGGGAGTGGTTTTTACACCCTGCGTGTATACCTGTGACCGGTTCCAGGTTTGGGCGATCGGCGTTCCCGCCCCGGCCTCAGCGCCGCGCCTCGTTCTGAAGGTTTATGAACTAATCGAAGTGATCAGCCCGGAACCTTCAGCCGCAGTAGCCATCGGGCGCGCAGAAGCCCATGTCTCCCGAAGGGTTGGCGCAGCGATCGGAGCCGCAGGCCCCGTCGTCGTCGCACGGTTTTGCGCAAATGCACTTGGTATTGCCCGTGCAGCACGCGCAGACCGTGCCGGCGCCGCAGCTTTGGCCTGGGGTGCACGAACCCGCGCCGCCCGCGGTTTGTCCGCCGGTGCTCTTGCCACCGCTGCTCGAGCCGCCCGTGCTCTGTCCGCCGGTGCTCTTGCCACCGCTGCTCACGCCGCCCGAACTACTGGCGCCGCCAGTCGCTTTGCCGCCGCTGCTCACGCCGCCCGAACTACTGGCGCCGCCAGTCGCTTTGCCGCCGCTGCTGGACCCTCCGGTGCCGTTGATTCCGCCGGTGTTCGAGCCGCCCTTGCTGGTGTTGCCAGCGCTCGTGCCGCCGCTCGCGCTGCCGCCAGTGCCGGCGCTCGTGCCGCCGGTATTGCCGCCCGTGCCGTTGGCCGCGCCGGCTTGTCCACCGCTCACGTTGCCTGCAGAGGATGCTCCGCCGCTTGCGCTGCTGCCGCTTTCGGAGATGCCGGGCATGCGCGTATCAGGGTCCACCGCTTCGCCCGTTGCGCAGCCCGAATAGAGCGCCGGCAACAAGGCTAGAGCCACGAGATGTCGTCGCGAACCAAAAACCAAGGTTTGCCTCGTCTACGCGCTGCGCCCCGTAATCACGAGAAGCCGAGCCTTGATTGGTAAAGACCCTTCTCGCGAACGACGGCGTTTACGAACATGAGAGTCTCACGTCGCGCCGATTGGGTCAAACGAGCGACGCGCGCATTTCGCGCACCGAAGCACACATCAGCGATCCACTAGGTTACGACGGCGCTCAGCGATCTCCACCGGCTGCGCTCGCCAAGTGGTCGGCCGCGCGCTCCCAAGTCGCATCCTTTTCGGTGCCTTCCCAGGCGATGGTGCTGCTGCTGCCTCGGCTCAGCTCTGAAACCTCGGCCATGGCCGCCAGGTGAGCGGGGCTCGTGACGAACGCGAGCATATCCTCTTCGCTTTGCCAGACGGTGAGAGTGCGGAGCGTCGCGCAGCTACTGGACTCGGTCGTCGAAAATGCAACGAAGCTGGGCAAGCACGGGTGGCGCGCAGGCTGGTGGCGCAAGCAGCGGCGGCACGCGAGCGAGCGAAAGCGGCGGTCGCGCGAGCGGAGGCCAAAGGCCAAACATCGGTGTTCGAACGTCCACCGGTGGCAAGGCCGAGCCCAACACCGCGGGAGGGTGCAGCGTGAGCGCGGCCCGAGCAGCTGGCGCTCGTGACTTCGGAAGCCTCGCGTCTGCGGCAGCGTTGTGCTTGCTCGCGCGGCGGCGAAGTCTGCGCAAGTTGCGCAGCACGCGATAGAATCGAAGCTCGTCGCCTGCGCGTGCTCCGATTGAAATGAGCCTCAGGCGCGCTGCCGATAGTGCGGCCCGCTCGCCGCGCGCAACTCGGCTGCCTTTTCCTCAGGCGACGTATCACTCAGGAAATTGCCGCCGCCGATTTCCGGACCCGCCAGAAACTTGAGTAGGGTGGGCTTACGCAGCGGGGGATGAAACTCGATGTGGAAATGGAAGCTCGAGTAGTCTCCGCCGTCGGTGGGCGCTTGGTGTAGCGCCATGACGTACGGGAAAGGCATTTGCCAGAGGTTGTCGAAGCGCATCAGCACGTCCTTGAGGGCGCGCGCGAAGTCTTCGAGCTCCGCCGGGTTTAGATCGGCGAGGCTCGGCACGCGGCGCTTCGGCGCGACGAACGTTTCGTAGGCATAGCGCGCGAAGTACGGCACGAAAGCAATGGCCGATGCGTTTTCGCTCAGCAGCCGCCGTCCGTCCTCACGCTCGGCCGCGATCACGTCTTCGAGCAGGCTATGTCCGGTCTTCGCGTGGTGCTCGCGCGACAGCTCGGCTTCGAGCTCGATCGTCCGAAACACGAAGTTCGTCGCATAGATTTGGCAGTGTGGGTGGGGGTTGGAAACGCCCACCGCCTCACCCCGGTTCTCGAACACCAGCACGTGGTTCACCTCGGGGCGGCCGCCAAGCTCGCGGTATTGCGCTTGCCACTCGCGCAAGAGCGCGAGCAATTCGGGCAGCTCGAGCTCGGCCAGCGACAAATCGTGACGTGGCGAGTAGCAAACGACGCGCGAGACGCCCTGGGCCGGCCGCACGCGGTAGATGCCGACCGGCGCGCTGAGCTCGGTCGGAGCTTTGGGCCCGACAGACGGGTGATCGTTGTCGAACACGAACACGCCGCCGTAGGGCGGGTTCTGCGCTCCGCTCACTCGCGGGTTGCCCGGGCAGAGGTAGCAGTCGTTCACATAGGTTGGGGGCGACGTCTGGTTTGCGTCGACGACGCGCCCAGACCAAGGTCGATTTTGGCGATGGGCCGCGACGATGACCCATTCATTGCGGAGTGGGTGAAAGCGTTCTTCCCAGGTCATCTTGGTCGTGGGTTTCCGATTTGGGGTCGAGCTATGCCACGCAGCGCGGGGGCGAGGAAGGGGAAGCGGTTCGTGGCGTGCGAAGCGCTATGGATTTGGCCGTTGGCGAGCCTTTCTCGCGATCCCGGCCTAGGTGTTCCGGTCGCCAATGCGGCGCCAATCATGCGCGGTGGCCAAGTGCAGTCACTCGTGCCGGGTAGCGCTGGCGCGCTCTGCGATAGCGGTAATCGATGATCCTCCGGTGCTAATTAGTCACGTCAACCCGCACGTTGGGGCATTGCGCCCTGCGTGCGGCGCGGCGCGGCTGCGAAAGCGAGCAGGAAGAACGAGCTCACTGTCCGAGGCTATCTCTCCTTACTGGCGCA
Organism: Polyangiaceae bacterium; assembly: GCA_035549735.1. Taxonomy (GTDB): domain Bacteria; phylum Myxococcota_A; class Polyangia; order Polyangiales; family Polyangiaceae; genus PMG-095. Next base: position 31,806 of record DASZQI010000003.1, read on the forward strand.
ACTGGTCGTTGTTCTGAGCGCGGCGCGCAAGTTGCACTCAAGCCCGGCTCTTCGAGCCCGTCATTTTCGAACGGGCGACTTGGCGAGCGCGCCTAGCTCGACACACGGCGAAACGCATGCGGCTTTGCTGTCGAGTCTTGGTGCGGCGCTGCACGAGGCGGTCTCGAGAGATCAGGCAAATGCCGACCTCGCGGCGCGTGAGCGCGCCGTTCCTGTTGAAGATGAAAGATGATATGGACCCCGAGTTGATCAGGAGATGCGCTGAAGAGCTGTTGCGTCCTCATGATGCATTGCAGCGCGCATACGACGCAGTCGAGGATCAGGAAGAGGGTTGGCTCGAGTCCCAGCGGGGATGGCACGCGACGAGGGGCATCGGGCTGTCAGTGCCCGGTGGGCACCATCGGATTCGCAGCGAAAGCGCGCGACCCTCGCTCGCGTGTTGCAGAAAAAACCAGCGCCGCAGGGGGGCAGAACGCTACGAACGGCGTCGCCGGTTGGCAAATGTTCGAAGCGGGGGTAAACAGAGAATACGGAGCGTGACGTAATGCCGCCGCCGGTGGTCAGGCTACCGACCATCCCCTCGCTGACTTGGGACGACTGCCGTCTTCTCGTAGAGAGCGTGGTCGACTACGCGATTTTCATGCTCGACACCGAAGGGCACGTCGCCACCTGGAACGCGGGCGCAGAGAAGATCAAGGGCTACCGCGCGGAGGAGATTATCGGCGAGCACTTCTCCAGATTCTATCCAGAAGTGGATATTGCCGCGGGAAAGCCGGCGTGGGAGCTCGTGGAAGCCGCGAAGGCCGGTCGCATTGAAGACGAGGGCTGGCGTCTTCGCAAGGATGGCAGCCGATTTTGGGCGAACGTGATCATCACCGCGCTTCGAGACAGCGCGGGCACGCTGCGGGGTTATGGCAAGGTAACGCGAGACCTCACCAACCGCCGCGACGCGGAGGAAGAGCTGCGTCGCTCGGAGGAGCGCTTCCGCTTACTCATCGAAAACATCGGCGACTATGCGATCTACATGCTGGACCAGGAGGGTCGTGTTGCCACTTGGAATCTCGGCGCACAGCGACTCAAGGGTTACTCGGCCAGTGAGATCGTCGGCCGGAATTTCTCGGTATTTTTCCCCGCGGAGGACGTCGCGGCGGGCAAGCCGGAGCGCGAGCTTCAGGAAGCTCGTCAAAAAGGGCGCTTCGAGGACGAGGGCTTTCGGGTTCGAAAGGATGGCACGCGCTTTTGGGCGAACGCCATCTTGTCGGCGGTTCACGATGCGCACGGTAGCCTGCTCGGCTTCGCCAAGATTACGCGCGATCTGACGGTGAGGCGCGAGGCCGAGGAGAACGAACGCCGGCTCATTCAAGAGCGCACGGCGCGCGCGGTCGCGGAGCATGGAGAGAAGAAGCTGCGCGAGAGCGAAGAGCGCTATCGCGCGCTCAGTTTACGGCTCGAGATCGTGCTCGAAGGGGTTGCGGATGGCATCACGGTTCAAGACCGGCAAGGCAAGCTGATCTTCGCGAACAGCGCCGCCGCTCGTCTATGCGGGTTCGCGACGGTGGACGAGCTGCTGCGCGCGACTCCGGAGACTTTCCTTCACCGGTTCGAAATGCTGGACGAAGATGGACGACCGTTCCTGCCCGAGAATCTGCCTGGGCGGCGAGTGCTTGCGGGCGAGCAGACCGCGAGCGCGCTCGTTCACGTGCACGAGCTCTGGAGCGGCAAGCATTGGTGGTCGCTGATCCGCGCGAGGGCGGTCCTGGCTGGCGACGGTGCGCCGGAGCTCGCAGTCAACATCTGGCATGACGTCACCCGTGAGCATCGGAAGGAACGCGACACCCGCTACATTGCCGATGCCACCACCGCGCTCAGCTCATCGGTTCAACCGGACGAACTTCTGTCCGCGTTCGCAGAGGTCCTGGTGCCGAACTTGGCCGATTGGTGTTCGGTCTACGTTCTCGAAGGCGAGTCGCTCCGCAATGTGGTTTCCGTCCATGCGGACCAGGAGAAGCTGCCTTTCGCACGAGAGTATCAGCGTCGCTTTCCGCCCGATCCGGAAAAGCCAGGCGTATGGAACGTAGTCCGTACCGGCATGCCCGAGCTTTACAGCGACGTCTCGGACGAACTGTTGGCTGCATCCGCGTCCAGTGCCGAACAGCTCGCCATGCTGCGCTCCGTGGGCATGAAGTCGGTGGCCGTGGCCCCGATCCTTCGCAGGTCGCGGGTGCTCGGGGCAATCTCGATCATCTCCGCAGAAAGTGCGCGCCGCTACGACCATTCGCACTTGGAGCTGCTGATGGAGCTTGGCGAGCGCGCAGGCATCGCGCTCGAGCACGCGGAGCTCTTTCGTGCAGCGAAGGCCGCGGCCGCGGCAGCCGAAGAAGCGAGTCGCGCCAAGGACGAATTCTTGGCCACGGTGTCGCACGAGCTTCGCACCCCGCTCAACGCCATTCTCGGCTGGTCGACCATCTTACGGGATCGCATCAGCGACCCGACTCTAGTCAGGCCGATCGAGAGCATTCACCGCAACGCTCTGGCTCAGGTTCGGATCATCGAAGATATTTTGGACGTCTCGCGAGTGATCACGGGCAAGTTTCAGATCGACCCCCGCGCGGTGGACCTATTGGAGGTTGCCCGCCAAGCCACCGAGGTCGTTCGGGCGTCGGCCGTCGCGAAATCGGTCAAGCTCGTGCTCGACTTCGAGCACGATCATTGCCACCTGTTCGCGGATCCAGACCGGCTGCAGCAAGTGATCTGGAATTTGCTGTCGAACGCCGTGAAGTTCACGCCGTCGGGCGGCACGGTGATGCTCGCCATTCATCAAATCGATGCCCAGGTCGAGTTGCGCGTTTCGGATACGGGAATCGGCATCGATCCCTCCTTCTTACCCTATGTCTTCGACCGCTTTCGGCAGGCGGACCCATCCACCACTCGTCGCGTCGGTGGCCTTGGGCTCGGTCTCGCGCTGGTCAGGCATATCGTCGAACTGCACGGCGGAACCGTGGAAGCGGCCAGCACGGGACGCGGTACAGGAGCGACCTTCACGATCCGTTTGCCGATTCGTGCCGTTGCCGAGCCGGTCTCCGAGCGACCACCGGCTGCCGAATCGAGCAAGCCGCCAGCCGTTCGCGGAGATTTGAACGGCATTCGCGTACTCGTCATCGACGATGAAGTAGACGCTAGAGAGGTCATCTCCGTGGTGCTGGAGAACGCGGGTGCCACCGTTTGCACCGCCGCGTCTGCCGCCGAGGGTTTGGCCGAGTTCGCGCGCTTCGAGCCGGACGTCGTGCTCAGCGACATCGCCATGCCAGGTGAAGACGGCTACACGTTCATCCAGAAGCTGCGAAGTTTGCCGTTGGGCAAGGACGTTCCGGCGCTAGCGCTCACGGCATTCGTGCGGCAGGCAGACCGCACGCGCGCTTTCCAAGCGGGGTTCAACGGGCACCTGCGTAAGCCCGTCGCGCCGGATGCGCTCGTGGGCGCCGTCGCCGACGCGGTCAGGCGCAGTGTCAAGTCGAGCGCGGACTGAGGGGCAACTCGAGTCGGAACTTGCTTCCGGCGCCGAGCGTGGACTCCACGGTAACATCGCCCTCGTGCTCGCGGGCGATGCGCCGAGCCAAATACAGACCGAGGCCCAGGCCCCGCGATTTCGCATCCGACACGAAGCGCTCGAACAAGACCGGCTGCATTTTCGGCGCGATGCCGGGGCCCTCGTCGATGACTTCGACTAGCACGTCCTGATCGCCTTCGCCGACGCTTCGAGCTCGCAAGTGGACTTGCACGGGTTTGCCCGGCGGCGAGTACTTGATCGCGTTCGATACCAAATTCTCGATCGCTTGACGCAGGCGGTCCGCATCTCCGATGAGCACGATCTGATCCGGGCCCGTGACTCGCACTGGCACACTGGCGGTCGCCAAGCTCGCGGCGGTTTCCCTCGACAGTGCGACGATGTCCACCGTATCCAAATTCATCGAAAAAAGGCCTTCGTCGAGCCGTCTCAAATCGAGTAGATCCTCGCTCAAGCGCGCCAGTCGCTGAACGGAGCGGGTCGCCTTGTCGATTTCGCCCAAGCTGACGGCCTCACCGCCTTCGACGTGCATCCGCATGAGCTGCAGACGTGCGAGGAGCGGGTGCAGGTGGTTGCGCACGTCGTGCGCCAAGACGGTGATGACCTCGTCGGCACCGGCTCGCCGCCCCTGTTCGAGCTCGGCGCTGCGCGCTTGTACCGCAAGCTCCGCGCGATGAGTCAGCATGCCGATCCAGCGCGCCGCCGCTTCCAGAAACGACAAATCCACCGGCTGGAATGCGTCCCGTTTCGTCGACACAGCGCACAGGACACCTCGGCGCACTCCGTTGACGTCGAGCACCGCGCTCAGGCTCGACCGTACCCCGAGTTCGACGATGATGCCGGGCAGCTCGTTGGGATCGCGCTCGACATCGCCATCGAGGTAGCTTGCGCCGCTCTTGAATACCTCCACGACACGGCCGCCATTCGCGAGCGGCAAGAGATCCAGCCCGAGCGCCTTTTGCCGGCGACCGAGCGGGGTGTCACTCGTACCCACTGCAACCAAAGTCTGCTTCGATTCGTCCAGCAGGAAAGCGTCCACCTTTTCACAAGCGAGCGCCTCAGCAATCCGCTGAGCCGCGGCGTTCAAAGCGTCCGCTGGCTCCATGGTGGGCAATGCCATCAGCTCCTGCAAAGTGCGCAGCAGCCGGACGTGATTCTGGGGGGTTGCGTCCGTTTCGATTCGCGGCTGAGGAGCGAAACTCATGCCACGCCGCGCTACTCGAATTTGCGGCAATTCGTGCAGTTGCGACCATCCGACCCGGGGCGATGAGGGGGCTCTGCGACGGATTGCCTCGGCGGCCGTGAATGGGCCCACATCAAATGACGCGCGAGCCACGAACGTCCGCTCGATAGGTCGGTCGCTCGTGGCTCGCGTTGGTGTCAGCTCTCTTCTTCTTCTTCTTCTTCTTCGTCGTCGTCGTCGTCGTCGTCGTCGTCCTCGTCGTCCTCTTCGTCCGGCGCCGCGCCGAGCTGTATCGCGAGCAGCTCCTTCGCGCGCGCTGCCCTCTGATTCTCCTCCTCGATGCACTGCTGAAAAAATTCGGTGAGTTCCTCTTCGCCTGCCTTTTCCGCATCGGCGAGGTACTGGGCATACGTCTGCGCGCCTTGCAGTGCATGGTAGAGCACGCTGACTAAACCGTAGGTCTCGTCCGGTGCGGCTGTTTGGCCGTTCGTCTGTATTTGCGGGGCGACGGCCTTCGTATCCTTCGTGCCACGTTTGACGTCGGATTGTTTGTTGCGACTGACTTGAGTTGCCATGACTTTCTCCGAGCGCGACAGTGAGCGCGCGACCGCCGCATCGCAAAGCTCGTGCCGTCTCGCCCAGCGCGGTGTCAGCCTGTTCGGCTGGCGAATACGTTCGACTGCTGGCCTGGATTCAAGCGCTGTCGTCGCGGAACGTCCCGTCGAGGCGATACGCCGCGAGCATCTGGCGTCGACCGACCCTCCCTCGTCGGCGCCCCCGAATCAGCGCGGGGGCACGTCTGCGTCGAGCTCGGTGTCACCCGACACGCGCCGCCGCGTGTCTAGCGCCAGAAGCTCTTCGAGCTTTTCCGGTGGGACCGGCTTGACCAAATGGTAGTCAAAGCCCGCTTCGCGGGTTTGACGACGGTCCTCCTCCGTCCCCCAGCCGGTCAGGGCAACCACCACGGGCCGATAGCCGAGTTCTTGCTCGCGAATTCGCCGGCAAACTTCCGTACCTGCCATGTCGGGGAGCCCGATGTCACACAGAATGATATCGGGCTTAGCTGCTTGCGCGAGCTCGAGTCCTTGCTCTCCCGTGGAGGCGATGCGCGCGGTGCAGCCTCGATGCGTCAGCCAAAGCATGAGAATCTCGGCGCTATCCTCATTGTCCTCGATGATGAGCACGTCGAGGTTGGTGCGTTTCTTCGGAGGCGCCGAAATCGCTTCTTCGGGCCGCGGGTCAGCTGCGTCAGGCTCCGCCGGGATGAACAACGTGAACACGCTACCTTCGCCGACTCCGGAGCTGCTTGCGGTCAGGTCCCCGCCGTGCATTTGAGCGAGCTTGCGCGAGAGCGCCAGTCCGATGCCGAGCCCGCTATTCGAGCCGCGGGTCTCGCGATCGACGCGCGCGAACATGTTGAACACGAGCGGCATCCGATCGGAAGCAATGCCGACCCCACCATCGACGACCTGGAGCACCGCGCGGCCGTCGTCGTAAGTCAGCTTCAGTTCGACCTCGCCGCCTTCCGGCGAGAACTTCGAAGCATTGTGCAGCAAATTGCCGACGATTTGCGCCAACCGAACGGGATCTCCAACGACGTGCAGAGATTCCGCCGACTGCACCTCGAGCCGCTGCCTCCGCTGTTCGAAAAACGGCCGGCACATCTCGCGCGCGTTTTCGATGACGGTCGCCAAATCAACGCGCTCTTTCTTCAGCTCGAGCAAGCCCCCGCTGATCCTGGCCACGTCGAGCAAGTCGTCGATCAGCCGCACCATGTGATCGAGCTGACGGTTCATGATCGACAGTGTGCGAGCGGCGCCCGCAGTCGCAGGTTGTGTCCTGAGCAGCCAGTCGAGCCCCATGCGCAGCGGCGCCAGCGGGTTTCTGAGCTCGTGCGCGAGCGTGGCCAAGAACTCGTCCTTTTGCTGTGCCGCCTCGCGCAGTGCCGCCTCCGATTTTTCGAGCTCAGCCGTTCTCTCCTGAACCCGGGCCTCGAGCGTTGCGTTCAACTCGGCGAGCGCGCGGGTTTTTCGGAATAGATCCGCGAACATCGCGATCTTGTGGCGCAGAATGTCCGGGTTGACCGGCTTGGTCAGGTAGTCGACTGCGCCTGCGCCGTAGCCGGCGATGACGTCGTCGTCTTCGATCATGTGCGCGGTCAGGAACACAATCGGGATCTGTCGAAACTTCTTGGTGCCTTTGATGATGCGCGCGAGCTCATAACCGGAGACCACGGGCATTCGAATGTCCAGAACGATCGCGGCGACCTCGTATTCGAGGAGCTTGCGCAGCGCCTCGTCGGCGTTGGTCGCCCGAATCAGACGATACCCGGGGTCCGTCAGGATCGCCTCGAGGGCGTCGAGATTTCTCGACTCGTCGTCGACCAGCAATACGTCGATGGCTGTGGCTGTCATCGATACAACCAGACTCGCAAGAGCGAGAGCAGCTGGTCGGTATTGACCGGCTTGGCGATATAGTCCGACGCCCCGGCCTCCAGGCACTTTTCGCGATCGCCTTTCATGGCCTTGGCCGTGAGCGCCAGCATCGGCAAGGTCCTGAAGCGGCTGTCCTTACGGATCTCTCGCATCGTCTCGTAGCCGTCCATTTCCGGCATCATGATGTCCATTAGCACGACGCTGAGCTCGGGCGTTTGTTGGATTATTTCGATGGCCTGCCGCCCGTTCGTGGCGCTCAAGACCTCCATTTCCTGGTTCTCCAGCACGGTCGTGAGGGCGAAGATGTTGCGAGCATCGTCATCGACGACCAGAACCTTGCGGCCCTTCAACGTCTCGGACGAGCCGTGGAGTTGCTCGATCATCTTTTGCTTCGCTTCCGGAAGGTCCGCCACCACCCGATGCAGGAACAGCGCGGTCTCGTCGAATAGGCGCTCCGGCGACTGAACGTCCTTCAGAACGATGCTCTTGGCCACCGTGCGCAGCCGCGTCTCCTCTTCGGGAGTCAGCTCCTTGCCCGTGAAGACGACGATGGGCAAATCCATGAAGGCGGAGTCGGCCTGCAAGCGAGCCAGCAGCTCGAATCCGGTCATGTCCGGTAGCCGCAGGTCGACGACGCAGCAATCGAATCGTTCGGCGGCCAGTTCGCTGAGCGCCTCCTTGCCCGTGCCAACCGCGCGGATTTCGATGTCGTCGTGCGCCAGAAGCTCGACGATGCTGGCCCGTTCGCGATCGTCGTCCTCGACGATCAAGAGCCGCTTGGTAGCGTGCGCCGCGAACTGCTTGAGCCGTTCCAGGGCCTTGGCAAGCTCGTCGGTGGTCGCCGGCTTTACCAGGTACGAAAGCGCACCGTGGGAGAGCCCGTGCTGGCGCTCTTCCTCGATGGACAAGACTTGCACCGGGATGTGACGGGTGTTCGGATCGAGCTTGAGGTTGTTGAGCACGGTCCAGCCCAGCATATCGGGCAAGAACACGTCGAGCGTAATGGCCGTGGGCCGGTACTCACGGGCCAGCGAAAGGGCTTCTTGCCCGCGGCTAGCGACCAACCCCTTGAAGCCTTTCGACCGCGCGATACCGAGCAGAACTCGAGCATAGTGCGGATCGTCTTCGACGATGAGCAGCGTCGAGTCATTCTCTTTCACGTCGTTTCGGTCGTCCAGCACCCTGTCTTCCGCCTTTCCAAGCGTCAGCACCGAGACTGGTCGGTCCAGCAAGCCGGGGTTCGGCGTGGGGCTGCGTGCCGCACCCGTGTAATGCAGCGGCAGATAGAGCGTGAAGGTGCTGCCCTCGCCCGGCTGGCTCACGAGGCGAATTTCGCCCCCAAGTAAGTTCGCGAGCTCGCGGCTGATCGCGAGCCCGAGGCCCGTTCCGCCGTACTTGCGGCTGGTGCCCGCGTCCGCCTGCTGGAACGCTTCGAAAATCAGGCGCTGCTTCTCCGGAGCGATACCTATTCCGGTGTCGCTGACCGCGAACGCGACGACCGCGCTCGCGGCGTTGAGCCCGGGGTGATCCGGATTCCAACCAGACGTAACCTGGCGCACCGTCATCGACACACGGCCCTGCGCGGTGAACTTGAACGCATTCGAAAGCAGGTTCTTGAGAATCTGCTGTAGTCGCTTGGGGTCGCAGATGAACGAGCGTGGCAGTTCCGGAGCGATGTCGACGTCGAACACCAGGCCTTTGCCCTCCGCCATGTGATGGAACATCCGGTGCGCAGTCTCGCGCAGCGAGCCGAACACGATGTCCTCGGGTTCCACCGTGACCGTTCCCGATTCGATCTTGGACAGGTCGAGAATGTCGTTGATCAGGGTCAACAGGTCGGTGCCTGCCGAGTGAATGTTCCTGGCGAACTCGGTCTGCTTGACGGTCAGGTTGCCCGCGACGTTTTCGGCCAACTGCTGACCGAGGATCAAAATCGAATTCAGCGGCGTCCGTAGCTCGTGAGACATGTTCGCGAGGAATTCGGACTTGTACTTGCTGGTCAGGGCCAGCTCGGTGGCCTTTTCTTCCAACGCGCGCCGGGCGTGCTCGACCTCCTTGTTCTTGCGCTCCACCTCCACGTTCTGTTCGGCGAGTTGCTTGGCCTTGGAGGCGAGCTCTTCGTTCGTTTGCTGGAGCTCGGTCTGGCGCGTTTGAAGCTCCGAGGTCAGCTGCTGCGACTGGAGCAGCAGGTTTTCGGTGCGCATCGTGGCTTCGATGGTGTTGAGCACGACACCAATCGACTGGGGCAGCTGCTCGAGAAACGCCAAATGCGTATTCGTGAACGGACGCAAAGCCGCGAGCTCGATGACCGCCATGGTCTCGCCTTCGAACAGCACCGGCAAAACCAGCACGCTCTTCGGCGCTGCCTCGCCCAGGCTCGAGTGGACCCGGATGTAGCCGGGCGGCACGTCGTTCAGCAAAATACGCTGCTTCTCCGCGGCGGCTTGGCCGACCAGGCCCACGCCCAGCGGAATGCGCTCGGGCTGATCCGGCATGGTTGCGTAGCTCGCGAGCAAGCGAAGCGTCTTCGACGCAGTGACCTCCCCGACGTCGCCCGGCTCCGTTCGCTCCATCTGATAGATGGTGCCCTGCTGCGCATCGACCAGCGGCGCGAGCTCCGAGAGCAGCGTCTTACCCACCGTCACCAGATCGCGCTGGCCCTGCAGCATGCGCGTGAATTTGGCCAGGTTGGTCTTCAGCCAATCCTGCTCCTGATTGCGATCCGTGGTCGCCCTCAGGTTGTCGATCATCGTATTGATGTTGTCCTTGAGGTCCGCGACCTCGCCTCTGGTCTCGACTTGAATCGAGCGGGTGAGGTCGCCTTTCGTCACCGCGGTCGCCACGTCCGCGATCGCCCTCACCTGATTGGTCAGGTTGGCCGCGAGCAGGTTGACGTTCCCGGTCAGGTCTTTCCACGTACCGGCCGCGCCGGGGACATTCGCTTGCCCGCCCAAGCGCCCTTCGACACCGACTTCGCGCGCCACGTTGGTGACTTGCTCGGCGAAGGTGGCCAGCGTGTCGGTCATGTTGTTGATGGTGTCGGCGAGCGCAGCTACTTCGCCCTTCGCCTCGACGGTCAGCTTCTGCCGCAGGTTTCCGTCTGCGACCGCGGTCACGACCCGCACGATGCCGCGAACCTGGTTGGTCAGGTTCGCCGCCATGAAATTCACGGAATCAGTCAGATCTTTCCAGGTGCCAGCGACCCCGGGAACGTCCGCTTGCCCGCCCAGCTTGCCTTCGGTGCCCACCTCGCGAGCCATGCGCGTCACCTCGGAGGCGAACGAGCGCAGCTGGTCGACCATGGTGTTGATGGTGTTCTTCAGCTCGAGGATCTCACCTTTGACGTCGACCGTGATCTTCCTGGAAAGATCACCGCGCGCGACCGCAGTGGTCACCTCCGCGATGTTGCGGACTTGCGCGGTCAAGTTGGCGCCCATCGCGTTGACCGAATCGGTGAGGTCTTTCCAGGTGCCGGCGACGCCGGGCACCACTGCCTGCACACCCAAGCGGCCCTCCGTACCAACCTCACGAGCGACGCGCGTCACTTCGCTCGCGAACGAGCGCAGCTGCTCGACCATGGTGTTGATGGCCTCCTTCAGCTGCAGAATTTCACCCCGCACGTCGACGATGATCTTCCGCGACAGATCGCCGTTGGCCACCGCGATGGTGACCTCGGCGATGTTGCGGACTTGGCCGGTCAGGTTCGAGGCCATCGAGTTGACGTTGTCGGTCAAATCCTTCCAGGTGCCCGCGACGCCAGGCACCAAGGCCTGGCCGCCGAGCTTGCCTTCCGTGCCCACTTCGCGCGCGACGCGGCTCACTTCCGAAGCGAAGCCGTTGAGCTGGTCGACCATCGTGTTCAGCGTGTTCTTCAGCTCGAGGATCTCACCCTTCACGTCCACGGTGATCTTCCGTGACAAGTCGCCGCGTGCGATGGCAGTCGCCACATCGGCGATGTTGCGCACCTGACCGGTGAGGTTCGAGGCCATCGAGTTCACGTTGTCGGTCAAGTCTTTCCAGGTGCCGGCGACGCCAGGGACTTGCGCTTGTCCACCGAGCTTGCCTTCGGTGCCCACCTCGCGCGCGACGCGGCTCACCTCCGAGGCGAACCCATTCAGCTGGTCCACCATGGTGTTCATGGTGTCCTTCAGCTGCAAAATCTCGCCGCGCACGTCGACCGTGATCTTCTTCGATAGATCGCCTTTCGCCACCGCGATGGTGACGTCAGCGATGTTGCGTACCTGGTTGGTCAGGTTCGAAGCCATGGAGTTGACGTTGTCGGTGAGGTCCTTCCAGGTGCCTGCGACGCCCGGCACTTGCGCCTGACCGCCGAGCTTGCCTTCGGTGCCGACTTCGCGCGCGACGCGGCTCACCTCGGACGCGAAGGCGTTCAGCTGATCGACCATGGCGTTGATCGTGTTTTTCAGCTCCAGAATCTCGCCTTTGACGTCGACCGTGATTTTTCGGGACAAGTCGCCGCGCGCCACGGCGGTTGTGACCTCGGCGATGTTGCGTACCTGCCCGGTCAAATTGGAGGCCATCGAGTTGACGTTGTCGGTGAGATCTTTCCAGGTACCGGCCACGCCCGGGACCTCGGCCTGTCCGCCGAGCTTGCCCTCCGTGCCCACCTCGCGCGCGACGCGGCTGACCTCGGAGGCGAAGCCGTTCAGCTGGTCGACCATGGTGTTGATCGTGTTCTTCAAGGCGAGAATTTCGCCCTTCACGTCGACCGTGATCTTCCGTGACAGGTCGCCTCGAGCGACCGCCGTAGCCACCTCTGCGATGTTCCTCACCTGGCCGGTGAGATTGGAGGCCATGGAGTTCACGTTATCGGTGAGGTTTTTCCAAACTCCCGCGACGCCCTCGACGGCGGCCTGCCCGCCCAGCTTTCCGTCGGTGCCGACCTCGCGAGCCACCCGGGTGACTTCCGAAACGAAGCCGTTCAGCTGATCGACCATGGTGTTGATCGTGTTCTTCAGCTCGAGAATCTCGCCCTTCACGTCGACCGTGATCTTGCGTGAGAGGTCGCCGTTGGCGATGGCCGTCGCCACGTCTGCAATGTTCCGGACCTGACCGGTCAGGTTCGAGGCCATCGCATTGACGTTGTCAGTCAGATCTTTCCAGGTACCGGCGACGCCTGGCACCTGTGCCTGTCCGCCGAGCTTGCCCTCGGTGCCGACCTCGCGAGCCACGCGGCTGACCTCGGAGGCGAAGCCGTTGAGCTGATCGACCATGGTATTGATCGTGTCCTTCAGCTCGAGAATTTCGCCCTTCACGTCGACCGTGATCTTGCGGGACAGGTCGCCGCGCGCGACCGCAGTCGTCACCTCGGCGATGTTCCTCACTTGGCCGGTCAGATTCGATGCCATCGCGTTGACGTTGTCGGTGAGGTCCTTCCAAGTCCCTGCAACGCCCGGCACCTCGGCCTGGCCGCCGAGCTTTCCCTCGGTCCCGACCTCGCGCGCTACACGGCTCACTTCGGAAGCAAACCCATTGAGCTGATCGACCATGGTGTTGATCGTGTTCTTCAGCTCGAGAATTTCGCCCTTCACGTCGACCGTGATCTTGCGAGAGAGGTCGCCGCGCGCGACCGCAGTGGTCACCTCCGCGATGTTCCTCACCTGCCCGGTCAAATTCGAGGCCATCGAATTGACGTTGTCGGTGAGGTCCTTCCAGGTGCCAGCGACACCCGGAACTTGCGCTTGCCCGCCGAGCTTGCCTTCGGTGCCCACCTCACGCGCCACGCGGCTGACCTCGGAGGCGAAGCCGTTGAGCTGGTCCACCATGGTGTTGATGGTGTTCTTGAGCTCGAGGATTTCGCCTTTGACGTCGACGGTGATCTTTCGAGAGAGGTCGCCGCGCGCGACCGCAGTCGTCACCTCGGCGATGTTTCGCACCTGACCGGTGAGGTTCGACGCCATCGAATTCACGTTGTCGGTGAGATCTTTCCAGGTGCCGGCGACGCCCGGAACGATGGCTTGCCCGCCGAGCTTGCCTTCGGTTCCCACTTCGCGGGCCACGCGCGTCACCTCGGACACGAAGGAGCGCAGCTGCTCCACCATGGTGTTGATGGCCTCCTTCAGCTGCAAGATCTCGCCGCGCACATCGACGGTGATCTTTTTCGATAGATCGCCGCTGGCCACGGCGATCGTCACCTCGGCAATGTTGCGGACCTGTGCGGTCAGGTTGCCTGCCATCTGGTTCACCGACTCGGTGAGGTCCTTCCAGACACCGGAGACGCCCTTCACCTGCGCCTGCCCGCCGAGCTTTCCTTCTGTGCCGACCTCGCGCGCCACGCGGGTCACCTCGGAGGTGAAAACCGACAGCTGATCGATCATTCGATTTACCAGCTGTGCAGAGCGAAGGAATTCGCCTTCGAGCGGCCGACCTTCCACGTCCAGGGCGATGGCTTGGCCCAAGTCACCTTTCGCTACGGCCCCAATGGCGCGAGTCACCTCCGTGGTCGGCCAGACCAAGTCGTCGATCAGCATGTTCAGCGCCCGGATCTCTTCGGCCCATCCGCCGACCGCCCCTGGCACGTCCATACGCTGCTTGAGCTTGCCTTCCTTGCCGACCACGCGGCAGACCCGCGCGATCTCGCTGGCGCGCCGCGCGCTCACCGCAAAAACATCGTTGAACGCATCGGCGATCTTGCCCTCGATACCTGGCAAGTCCGGCGGCAACTGCGCCGTGAAATCTCCATCTTTGAAGCGAAGCACTGCAGACAGCAACTGACTCGAAAACGCGCGCTCGATCTCACTGATTGCCGTTCCGTTCGTCGCGCTCGGCTCTGAGGAGGTGCCCGTCGAATACTCAGTGGTGGTGTTGCTCATGGACGCTCCGTGGAAGAGCTGTCGTCAGCTCTCGGACCGTGGCATCCTAGTGCAAATGGCGCGGTCGGCTGCAGGGTCCACGACTTTGCCGTGAGACAAATTGCTACGAGTGCCGCTAAACTCCGTGCTTGCCGCGCGAGAGTGCTCTAGACGGGCCTGCGTACCGCGCCCGAGAACCCGAACGAAGCCGCCTTACGCCGGTGCGCCGCGGGTCTGGCCTCGGGTTCGGGCCCAAGGGGCTGGGCCGACTCGAGTCGTCGGCATCGTTTCGAACCAGCTCAGCCGCAACGAGGTTCGCTGGCGTCGAACTCCTTGCTCGAGCCGGGAGGTCGATCTACGTGCGAAAAGCAGATGGAGCCTCTCGCCATCGACGTGTTCACCGACATCGTCTGCCCGTGGTGCTTCATCGGCAACGAGCGGCTCGAGCAGGTGTTGAGCACCGAGTCACGCGAAGTGGTAGTCACGCATCATCCGTTCTTGCTCGATCCGACCACGCCGCCGGAGGGGTTCAACGTGCAGGACTACCTGCGCAAGAAGTACCGTGCGGATCCGCTCGCAATGTTCGCGCAGGTGGAGGCGCAGGCACACGCGAGCGGCATTCCGCTCGAGCTCTCGCGGCAGCCGATGTCGTATCGAACGCTGAAGGCGCACACGCTTTCGCGGCACGCCGAGGCGAAGGGCACGCAGCGCGCGTTGGTGCGCGCGCTCTTCAAGAGCTACTTCCTCGACGCGGCGAACATCGGCGACGATCGAGTGCTGGCGACGCTGGCGAGCGCCCACGGCTTTGGTGAAGAAGAAGCACTCGCGCTGGTGCGCGACGAGAGCGAGCTTGCCGCGACCCGGACTGAAACCGAGGAGGCGGCGGCCATGGGCATCCGCGGCGTTCCGCTGTTCATCTTCGACCGCAAGCGAGCGATCTCCGGCGCGCAGCCGGCCGAAGTGTTGCGCGCCGCGGTTCGAGCCGCCTGACAGCCCGAAGCTGTGACGAAAAATGTCCTAGCACTGAACAACCGTCTAGCCGCGGGAAGGCACGAATGATAGGTACCGAGGGGTAATGCTCGGCGCGGCGACGTTTCAGCTCTGCCAGGCGGACGCGGTCGATTGGCTGCGCACGCTGCCTTCGGACTCGGTGGACTTGCTGGTCACCGATCCGCCCTACGAGTCGCTCGAGAAGCACCGCGCGGTGGGCACTACCACGCGGCTCAAAGTCAGCGCGGCTTCGAGCAACCAGTGGTTTCAGGTTTTCCCGAATGCGCGCTTCAAAGATTTGTTCGCGGAGGTGCATCGCGTGCTGCGCCGCAACGCGCATTTCTATTTGATGTGCGATCCGGAAACGGCGTTCATCGCCAAGCCCGTCGCGGAAGAGGTCGGCTTCAAGTTTTGGAAGCCGCTGGTTTGGGATAAATGCTCAATTGGCATGGGATACCACTACCGTGCCCGTTACGAGTTCGTGCTCTTCTTCGAGAAGGGCAAGCGCCGCTTGAACAACCTGGGTACGGCGGACGTCATCGAAGCGCCGCGCGTGCGCAACGGTTATCCGGCGGAAAAGCCGGTTTCGTTGCTCGAAACGCTGGTTCAACAGAGCAGCACCGAGGGGGATTTGGTGGTCGATCCGTTCATGGGCTCGGGCTCCGCGGGCGTGGCCGCGCTGAAGCTCGGGCGTCGCTTTCTCGGCAACGACGTGGCCGATGAATCGCTCACTCTCACACGCCGGCGCTTACTGGAACAATCAGGCGTCGAGGGCCAATTGCTTTCGCCGTGTGAGGCGATGACCTTACCGTTCGCGCGCGTGTCGACGCGCTAGGCGTTCTCATGACCATCAACGAGCTTCGCCCGCGTCTCGCTGCGCTGAAGAGCACGATGACGGGCTACGAGTACGCGGATCGCATCGCCGCGTACGTGCTCAGAAACTTCGGCGCGCGCGGGCTGATGGTTTATCGCGAGGTATCGCTGGGCAAGACCATCATCGGCAAGAACCGGCACGTGGACATCTTCGTGGTGCACCCGCAGTCGGGCCGCGCGTTCGCGGTGGAGTGCAAGTACCAAGACAGCACGGGCACGGTCGACGAGAAGATCCCGTACGCGATTCAGGACATGCAAGCGATGGGCATGCCGGTGTGCCTGGCTTACGCGGGCGCCGGGTTTTCAGAGGGCATTTTGCACATGCTCGCGGGCTGTCCCATCGCGGCCTATTGCATGCCGCAAGAGTCGCTCGAGCCGAGCAAAGAAACGCGCGAGCTCGACGTCGCCCTCGCCATGACCTTCCACTGGTGGGATCTCGTGATCGCGAACAAGAAGCCGTTCGTGGTGCCGGCGAAGGCGACGCCCGAGTAAGCGAAGGGTGCTCAGTCGCTTGCCGTGCTCGCTCGAGCGCGAGCATCGCGCGCTGCCAGGGGGGAGGAGGCCCACGCGTACCGCCACCGGTCAAAGAAGGTTTGGGTCTGGGGGCCACGCGGAAACGGGCGCGCTCGGCGCCAAACCGAGTGGCTAGGCAACGCGCCCCGACGCACTCCGGCGCAGCAGCCACGCCTGCCCGGCGCAGGCTAAATGTCGAGCCCGCCCGGCGCGTTCTTGCAAGCGTATGCGGTGCTCGTGCCAGTCGAGGCCATGGCCGTGCAGCTCGCGGAGGGCGGATCGATACAGGCGATTGCGGGGCAAGCGACCAGGCAGTTGCGCTTGCTGGCTTCTTTCTGAATCGCCGTAAGCTCGTTGATTTGTTCTTGGTGCTGAGTGCTCGCGAACGTCTTGCAACCACAGAACAAGGCCGATGACACCGTGACCGTGCACGGATCGGTTGCGTTCGGCTGACACACTTGGGCTTGAGCCAGCACCGTGCGATAGCGCTCGGCGAGCTGGTCGCAGCTCAGCCCGCCAAGGCCTCCCCCGCTGCCGCCGGTACCGGCGCTGGCGCCACCAGTGCTCGTGCCACCGGTGTTCATGCTGGCGCCGCCGGTGTTCGTGGTCGTGCCGCCGCTGCTCATGGCGCCACCGGTCGCCTTCGCGCCGCCCGTATTCATGCTGGCGCCGCCGGTGCTCATCGTGATGCCGCCGGTGTTCATCGCGCCGCCGGTGGATTTCGCGCCGCCTCTGCCGTTGCCGCCGCCCCTGGCGGTCCCGCCGGTGTTCATGGCGGTGCCACCGGTATCGCCGTTCGCGCCACCGGTATTTGCCGAGCCACCAGCGCCGACCATGCCGCCGCTGTGGTTGATGACGCCGCCACTGCTGAGCGAGCCACCGCTGTTGCTCTCGCCGCCGTCGCTGGCTCCGCCGCTCGTCGTCGTCCCGCCCATCGACGTGCTGCCGCCGCTGTTGCTCTCGCCTGCGGCGCCGCCGTTCGAGTCCCAGGCTTCGAACGCACTGCCACCGCAGCCCCAACAGAGTAAGACACCGAACGCGACCAGCTTTGTTTTCATAGGGCTACCCTCGTAAGAACGATTTCAGTGTCTCAGAGGAAATGCCCGCGTCAAGCGCGCGAGATCAGGCAGAGCCGCGCATTTTGCTGCGATAAGGTGTGTGCGCGCCGCAGCGTGTGCGCGAACAGCGAAGGGTCATTCGGCGCTGGCGAGCAGCTCGGGCGCTCGCTCGCGAAGGAAGCCGAGCACCGCGTTGCGCTCCGCGTCGCTCAGGTCGAACAGCTCGAATACCGCGTGATCCAGCGCTTTTCGTAGCTCCGCGTTGGGGCGGGCTTGGCTCGCGCTGCGAGCGAGCGCGCTCACGCCGTGCCAGTGTCGAGCGGAGCTTGCCGGGGGGCGTGGCAGTGAGCGCAAGTGCGCAATTTTCACCTGCGGGAAAACGCTCTGGCGACCGTCGCGTTGTTTGGCCAAATGCAGCGCGCGGTACAAGCTGCTGTTGAGCAGCCCCACCACGAAATCGGGAGGAAAATTGGGGACTTCGAAGCCCGCGAGCAAGGTGTTGCGAAAGGGCAGGCCCGCTGCATAGAGCGCGGCGATGGGTGCTTTGGCGGTCTGACGAACCACGAAGCGAACGCGCCGATAATCGTCGCGCGCGCGCAGCCGGCAACGTGCGGCTTTCAACACTTCGGGATCGGGGTGCAGGAACAGGCGCGGCGCGCCCACCTGAAATTCGCGCACCTCGCGGCCCTCGAGCAGCGGATAGTCGAAGGCGCCCTTGGGCGCTTCGGCTCGCAAGAGCAGTCGTTCGCTGACCACGCGCGTGGTCTGCAGACCGAACTCACCGAACAGCTCGGGCGGCAGTGGCTCGGCTGAGGCCAAGCGCGCGAGCACCGCGGGCGGCTCGACCGCGCGCGCGCTTCCCGCGAGCCGGGTGCGCTCGGCCAGCTGAAAACGCCGGCCAAGCTCAGCCTCCGCGCCGCTGCTCGTGCGGGCCTCACGCGGGCGCGCGATCAGCGCGAAGCAAGGCTGGGTGACGCTCGCGAAGGCGTCTTCGCCGAATTCGAGCAAGGGTTCGCGCGGCTCGTGAGTTTCGAGCAGCACCGCGCGCACCGCACGGTAGCCATCCAAGTCGGCGAGCGGGCTCGGAACGAGCAGCGCGACCACCCCCGTGGGCGCGAGCTCGAGCGCGCGTTCCACGAACAGCGCGTGCAGGGTAGGGTAACCGCGAAAGCTACGATAGTTGCCAGAAAGAAAGGCGCGGCGAGCAGCAGTCAGCGGTTGTGCGGCGCGGCCGGCGTAAGCCACCCACGGCGGGTTTCCGATCACCAGATCGAAGCGCGCGTTGCCCATGGCCTTCACCCAATCGAAGGCCTCCGCGCTTTGGTCTGGAAAGGCAGCGCGCTCGAAGCCTCGACCGCTGAGCGCGTCGCCGGTTCCGAGGCCGCCGATTGCGCTGGCAGGCAACGCGGGATCTGCGGCGAACGCCCACAGCGCGAGCTCTGCGATCGACAGCGCGATCGGGTTCAGATCGACACCGAACAGCGCGCGTTCGACCAGAGCGCGGCGCAGCGCGGGCTCGTCGCAGGTTTCGCCGGCCGCAGCCGCTTGGTCGCGGGCACGCCGGCAGACGGCGCGCCCCATTTCGACCAAAAACGAGCCGGCGCCACAAGCCGGATCGCACACGCGGAGTGCGCGCTCGAAGCCGCGTGCGGACGTGTCGAGCTCGGACAGCGCCTGGCTCGCCACCTGTTCGGCGACCGCGGCGGGGGTGAAAAAACTGCCCGTCTTTTTCCGCCGGCGCGTGGTCGCGAGCGAGAGCCGTTGTTCGTTCGCGACGACCTCGAAGCTTTCGAGCCCTTCGAACAGCGCCCCGAGCGCGTGCGGGAGATCGGCGCACGGCGTGGCAGCGAGCAGCACCGCTACCGACTCGTCGCGTGCCTTCCGCGCTTCCGCATGTTCGGCGAGCGCGCGTTCGAGCCGCGCGTCCGACTCCGTGAGCTCGAACAATCGCGCGCGCGCGGGCACCGCGAAGCCGGCCTGCCCGAGCAGCACGCGCGAGCTCTCGCGGAGCAACGTGCGCATCCACAGCGCTCGCAGCTCGGGCTCCGGTCGTGGCTGCAGAGTGACGAGCAGCGCGAGCAGCCGTTCGAGCGGCCCCGGGTGCTTCTCGCGAACGCGGCGTGTCGCGACCACTACTCTCCGAACCTCGTTCGGAACCTACTCGCTCTCCGCGCCCACTCCAATTCCCTGGTGGAATCCAGCGGTTTCCGAGGCCTTGGTGCGGCCCGAGGTCCGGACGACGCGCCAGCTTCGGGCGTGAAGCGTGGTTGACGGCGAGAATCTTCGGCAGGAGGCTCTGCCCACTCGAAAGTGTTCGCGGCGATGATCCTCCGTGGGCGTTCGAGCGTAGGGAACACTAGGTCGCGTGCCTGGCGCGCGATCAGGTAACTGAGTGAGGGCAACCACCATGAATCTGACGCAAACTTTGATGGCCGCCGCGGTTTCCGGAATTCTCTCAGGCGCAGTGGGCTGCGGCGGCGATGCCGTGCCGCCCCCCGCGACCCCCGAACCCGCGCCGGCGACCCCAGCGGCAGCTGAACCTGCGGCAGCGGCGGCTGGCGATGCGGCGGCTGCGGCTCCCGCGGCTGGCGACGCGGCGGCGGCTCCGGCAGCGGACGGCGGCAAGCACGCCTGCAAGGGCCAAAACGGCTGTAAGGGCCAGGGCGGCTGCAAGACCGACAAGAATAGTTGCAAGGGTCAGAACGCCTGTAAGGGTCAGGGCGGCTGCAAGACCGGCTGAGTTGGACGTGTGAACGGCTACGTCGGCGGTAACCTCCGCCGACGTAGCGCGTAGTTCGCTGCACGGTCGTTGCCATGGCGAATCGTTTTGGCCTTGCGAACTTGGGTATCGGGCTCGGTCTGCGCACCGTGCACTACGCGCACATTCTGGAGGTCGAGCCGGACGTTGCCTGGTTCGAAATCCTGACTGAAAACTATCTGCAAACCTCGGGGCGTCCGCTGGATTTCCTCGATTCAATCGCAGAAAAGTATCCGATCGTCATGCACGGCGTTTCGCTCTCGATTGGCTCGAGCGATCCGCTCGATCGCGAGTACTTGAAGGAGCTTCGCGCGCTGCGCGATCGCGTGAACGCCCGTTGGGTATCCGATCACCTGTGCTGGACCGGCGTCGGCGGTAAGAACACGCACGACCTCTTGCCCATGCCTTACACCGAAGAAGCGCTCGCGCACGTGGTGTCGCGAGTGCGCGCGGTGCAGGACTTTCTGGGCGCGCCGCTCGCGCTCGAGAACCCTTCGACTTACGTCGAGTTTGCGGGCGACTCGATGCGCGAGTGGGAGTTTTTGGGGCGGCTCGCCGAGGAAGCGGACTGCGCGCTGCTACTCGACGTGAACAACGTGTACGTGTCGAGCCGCAATCACGGCTTCGATCCGCAGCGCTATCTGGACGCGATTCCGTTCGATCGCGTGGTGCAAATGCACGTTGCCGGCCACACCGACCACGGCACGCACATCATCGATTCGCACATCGGGCCCGTGATCGAGCCCGTGTGGCAGCTGCTCGCGGACGCTCACCGCCGCGCGGGCGGCGCGCCGATTTTGCTCGAGTGGGACGCGGAAATACCGAGCTTCGAGGTGACGCACGCCGAGGCGCTGCGCGCGCGCGAGTTCATCGGGAGCAGCGCGTGAATCGGCAGGCCACGGCGGACGCGCTCGGTCTACACGAGCGCGCGAGCGCGACGCCGGCGCGCAACGAGCCGCGCGCGGCCGCGCTGCACGGTGCGGCGTCGAGCTGGGTGAACCAGCGCGCTTGCCTGAAATGGCAGCAAGAGTGGTTCACGGCCATCGTGACCACGCCTGAGTCCGAAGCGGCGCCGGTGGACGCGGACTCCGCCAATTTGCTGGTCACGCCGAGTGCGCACTTGAGCGCGCTCGAGCGGCTCGAGATTTATCGTCGCGGTTACCACGCGCGCTTGGTCGAATGCCTGGTCGACGACTACCCGGTGCTTCAGCACGCGCTCGGGGAGGAACGCTTCGAAGCGTTGTGTCGCGCGTATATCGCGCGCTATCCGTCGCATGGTCCGAGCCTCAACACGTTCGGGCGTCACATGGCCGAACTCTGCCGGACAGAGCTGCGCGACGCGCCGGGCTTTCATAGCGATCTGGCGGCACTCGAGTGGGCGATCGTGCTTTCGATTCACGCGCCGACCGCGTCCCAGCTTTCGCTCGAAGATCTCGCAAAAATGCCGGCGGAGCGCTGGCCCTCGGCGCGCCTCGTACCAAACCCCTCGCTTCGCATTTTGCGCTTCGAGCACCCGGTCAATGCTTACCTGCAAGCCTATCGCCAGGGTGCGGACCCCGAGCTCGGCGCGCCGCGCGAGAACACGCTGGCCGTGTATCGCACCGGGCGCAGCGTCTGGCGGCTCGAGCTCGGCCCTGCGCTGGTGGTGCTGGTGGAGTCGCTCGCTTACGGCGCGACACTCGCCGACGCGCTCGGGAAGGTCGAACCCTTGCTGACCGGCATGCCTGAGGCCGAAGCCGGCGCGCTGGTCATGGGCTGGTTTCAAACCAGCGTGTCGAGCGGCCTGTTCTCGGCGCTGAAAGCGGACTGAGCCGCCTCAGCGCCGGCCGACGAGGCGCGCTGCGAGCTCGAGCGCCGCGCGCATGCCGGAGGCCTCGGCGCGTCCTTTCCAGGCAATGTCGTAGGCCGTGCCGTGATCGACGCTGGTGCGCACGACGCTGAGCCCCATGGTGACGTTCACCGCATCGCCGAACGCGACCAGCTTCAGGGGAATGGTGGCTTGGTCGTGATACATGGCCACGACGCCCTGAAACGCGCCGCCATACGCCTTGCGGTAAGCGGTTTCGGCCCCCACCGGACCGACGATTTCGGCGCGCGCGCCGAGCGCGCGTGCCGCTGCGCGAATTCCCGGAACGATCGCGCGCCGTTCTTCGTTCCCGAGCAGCTCGCTTTCGCCGGCGTGCGGGTTGAGTGAGGCTACGGCGACGCGCGGTCGCTCGAGCCCCATGCCCTCGAGCAAATTCACGAGCTCGACGGTGGCCGATTGAACACCCTTCGGTGTTATTTCGCCCGGTACGCGGCCGAGTGGCACGTGAGTCGTGACCAGGCTGGTCACCAAGCGCTTGGAAGCGAAGCACATCACGCTCGAGCGTGCGCCGTCGAGATCGCGCAGCCACTCGGTGTGGCCCAGAAAATGCCGAGCGCGTTTCAGACCGGAGTGCGCGATCGCGGCCTTGCTCACGGGGCCAGTCACCAGCGCGCGGCCTTTCTTCGCGGCCACCAGAGCGTACGCGGTCTCGATGTACTCGAGCTGAGCGGCGCCGGCGGCGGAGGTCAGCTGCGCACTCTTCAGATCCCGCGCCGAAAGCTTTGGGCCGGCCGCATGCACCGCGATGCGTCCCGCTTCCGGCGCCTCACCCGAAAAGGGCACGAGCCGCGCGCGCGCCACGCCGACCAGCTTGGCGGCCCGCTCGATGACGCCCGGGTCGCCGACCAACACGCAGCGCGCGTCTCGAATCTGTGACGCTGCTCGTACGCTCACTTCCGGTCCGATGCCCGCAGGACAGCCGATTGACACTACCAGGAGCGGAAGGTCGGCTTGGGTTCGAGGTCGGCGCTCGGTCGACGTCGAGCGAGAGCGGGCGCGAGAGCGAGAAACGGCCATGACGCCGCGACATTCCGCGGATGCGACGCTCGAGTCAAGTGGCTCGCGGTAAGCCTCTCGGTTTCAGGCGCCACCAATCTTCGATTCGGTCTGCCATCGACAGCACACCTGGGGGCGCGGTCGTACTCCCAAAGGGGTATGTCGCAATTCTTGCCAATCGTTCAGCCTGAGCTGGTCAGCGATTGGCAGCGCGATGAAATCACTATTCGTTCGGACCTGCGCGCTCGTGTTCGGTTTGACTTGCGCTCTCTCAGGCTGCGCGTCGCCGCCGCGCGACCAAGCCTTCAACAAGGTGGCCAACGCGGGCATCCACCGGATCGCGCTGCTCAAGGTGCCCGAAGCCGACCTGAGGGTCATCAATATTGGCGGTGCCCTGGGCGGTTTTGGCCTGATCGGCGCGGCGCTCGCAGAGAGCGACGAGGACTCGAAATCGCAGGCATTCGCCGTCAGCGTTGGCGGGCGCGCGCGACTCGGCGAACTGCTGACTCAGACCCTGGCTACCGAGCTTGAAAAGAGCGGCTACGAGGTCACTGTGGAGGCTCAACGTCCGGTCACGGATGCGGGACCTGACACCGCCAAAGTGAATGAGAAGGCCGACTACAGCAACGTGAAGACGGACGCCGACGCGATCATGGACGTCTCATTTCTCGGCGCGGGGTACCTTTCGCCAGCAGGCTCGAGCGTTTACATGCCCTGGCTTCACTTGAGGGCGCGACTGGTTTCGCCGGGCGGCCGGGCGCAGCTGTTCTTTCAATTCATGGTCTATGGCGCCAAATTTCCGCAAACGAAAGAGTACTTCGCGTCGCGGCCCCAATATTCGTACGGCGATTTCGACAGCTTGATGAAAGACCCGAACGCTGCGGCAGAGGGGCTTACCGCTGGTCTTGGTCCGATCGCGACGCGCATCGCGCAACAATTGCGCTAGCCCTAGTGCTTGCTCTAACAGCCTTCCGCGGTTCTTCGAGTCGGACGGGCGCCGTCTGCTGAGTGGGTCGGCTCAGCGTTCCTGGTGGTACAGACGCATGGCAATCGGGGCGCTGACGGCGACGATGACGGCGGAGGCCACGAGCACCCAGACCACGTCCGCGGTCACGTTGGTGCCATGCATGAGGCCGCGCGAGGCGTCGGCCAGGTGAGTGACCGGATTGTGCCGAACGATGGCCTGCAGCCAGGGCGGCATCGTTTTCAGCTCGACGAAGATGTTGCTGGCGAAGGTGAGCGGCATGAGAAAAAGAAAGCTCGTGGTCATCACCGACTCGGGCGTTTTCACCTTCATGCCGAAGATGATCCAAATCCAAGACAGCGCGAACGCGAACAGCAGCACCAGCAGGAACGCGAGCAGTACGCCCACGGCGCCAGCGGCTGGACGAAAGCCAAGGATCACGCCCAACACGATGATCAGCAGCGAAGCCATCGAGTAGCGAAACACGTCGCCCACGAGCGCGCCGAGCACTGGCGCCGGCTGCCACATCGGCAGCGAACGGAAGCGGTCGAACAGACCCTTTTGAATGTCGGTGTTGAGCCCCATCCCGGTGTACACCGTAATGAAGATGATGGTTTGCACCAGAATCCCGGGCAGCAAGAACTGAATGTACGCTTGCGTCGAGCCTGCCAGCGCGCCGCCGAATACGTAGGTAAAGAGCAACGTGAACATGATCGGCGTCACGGTCACGTCGAACAGCTGGAAGGGCACGTGCTTGATCTTGAGCAGGGCGCGCCACGCCAGCGTGATCACGGCGGACAGCGCGGAGGCCGGCGCGGGTCGCTCGCGCCACGAGAGCGCATCACCGCCAGTGGGAATGGCGTCGTTGCTCATGATCGTCCCTCCTGCTTCTCCGCTGCAGGCGGCTGTTCAGGCGGGCGTCCGGTGAGAGTGAAGAAGACGTCGTCGAGGCTCGGGGCGCCGAGCGAGAAGTCGGTGAGCTGGATCTTCTCGCGGGACAGGGCGCTGAGCACGTCCGCCGCAGCGAAAGCATCCGAAACTTTGAGCGAAACAGCCGTAGGATCCGTGTTCGGCAAGACCGCGTCGCCGACCATGGCCGTAACCAACGCCCGTGCCTGGTCGCGTTGCTCGGGGTTTGCCAACTGGAAGCGCAGCGCATTGCCTCCGATCGATGCCTTGAGCTCGTGGCTCGTGCCCTCGGCGATGACCCGCCCGTGATCGATCACCGCCATCCGTTGTGCGAGGCGGTCGGCTTCTTCCAGATACTGGGTCGTGAGCAGAACCGTGGTGCCGTCAGCAGCAATCTGGCGGACCAAGTCCCACACCTGGTTGCGACTGCGCGGGTCGAGGCCGGTCGTCGGCTCGTCCAGGAACAGAATTTCTGGCCTCGTGACCAGGCTCGCGGCGATGTCGATGCGACGTCGCATGCCGCCCGAGAAGGTGCGCACTTGTCGGCTTGCGGCTTCCAGTAAGCCGAACGCGGCGAGCAGTTCGGTCGCTCGTTTCCGAGCATCCGGCCACGACATACCGAGTAAACGGCTCACCAGCACCAAGTTCTCGTGTCCGGTCAGTTCGTCGTCGACCGAGGCGTACTGCCCAGTGAGGCTAACCTTGCGTCGTACCAGTGCGGCATGTCGCAGCACGTCGAGGCCGAGCACGGTGGCCGTTCCGCCACTCGGCTTGAGTAACGTCGTGAGCACGCGGATGGCGGTGGTCTTGCCAGCGCCGTTGGGCCCCAAAAGCCCGTAGACCGAGCCGCCGCGGATGGTCAGGTTCATTTCGTCGAGTGCTCGGGTCTTCCCGAAGGCCTTGCTCAAGCCGGTCGTCTCGATGGCGTTCGTCATGCTGCACCCACGATCCCCATTCTTGCGTTGGCAATCAAGGTGACGTCAGCCAAATGAGTTGGCAGCGCGGTCACCGGTAGAGCAGCTAACTTTCTAGCGTGATCGGCCCTGTTTCGGGCGGGGCACGCAGCTTGCACATTCTTGACACACGTTAGCCAGGGAGTGTGTCATGCAAAAGAGTGTCTGGGGCAAGGGCTTGCTCGCCATCAGCATCGGCGCGCTGTCCGCGCTCACGTCCGGTTGTCTGGATCGCCCGCTGTGCAGCGATGACTGCCAGCCAAACACCACCAATCAGTTCGTTCTGCGCGTGCCGACCGGCGGCATCAAGAAGATCGACTTCTTGTTCATGATCGACAACTCGGGATCGATGGCGGACAAGCAGCGCATTTTGAAGAGCGCGGTGCCCGCCCTGGTTTCGCGCTTCGTGAAGCCGCTCTGCGTCGACGACAAGGGCAACCCCAACGGTTCAGTGCTGGAAGCGGGTCACTGCGCGAGCGGTGCACCCGAATTTCCACCGATCAATGACATCCACGTGGGCGTCATCACTTCGAGCCTGGGCGCCGCGGGAGGCGTCAACGAGTGTCAGGTTCCTCCGGCTTTGAACGGGCGGGCCGATAACGATGATCGCGCCTGGCTTTTGCCCAAAGCCCGCGCCGGCAGCAATCTGCCGTCCTGGGATAACTCGGGGTTTTTGGCTTGGGATCCGCTCGGCACCGCCAATCAACCCAAGGGCAGCAGTGATCGCGCCCAGCTGTCGACCGACTTTCAGAACTTGGTGGCCGCAGCAGGGGAGACAGGCTGCGGTTATGAAGCGTCACTCGAGTCGTGGTACCGCTTCTTGATTGATCCCGATCCATCGACGGGGGTGACCATTCAGACCGATCACGGGGTGCGCACTGGGCTCGACCAAGAGCTCCTGAACCAGCGCGCCAAGTTTTTGCGCCCTGATTCTTTGGTCGCGATCGTGATGCTGACCGACGAGAACGATTGCTCGGCGCGCGCGGCCGGACAGGGCTTCTTGGTCTCGGATTGGGAGCGGGCCGCGCGCTCGACCGCGGTCTGCGCGCAGAAGCCGAACGACCCTTGCTGTCGTCCGTGCCAAGCGGAAAAGACGCCGCCCGCTGGCTGCGGAACGATCGCCGACGACGCCGAGTGCAAGAAGGGCAACCAGCTCGAGGAGGCCGATGACTCGAAGAACCTCCGCTGTGCGGACGAGAAGCGACGATTCGGCTTCGACCTGCTGGAGCCGACCAGCAAATACGTGCGCGGTCTCACCCAAAAGACGGTGCCGGATCGCGATGGGGTCGAGCGACCCAATCCTTTGTTCGCGGGCGGGCGCACGCCGGATCTCGTTTATCTGGCGGGGATCGTCGGCGTTCCTTGGCAAGACATCGCGACCGAAGACAGCCTGACCGGGCCGGGCCTGCGCTATCTGACTGCGGAAGAACTCAAGGCGAAGGGTCGCTGGGACGTCATCCTGGGCGACCCCGCGACCGGCAAGCGGCCGAGCGATCCGCACATGATCGAATCCTCCAAGCCGCGTTCGGGCAGCCACCCGTTTCTGCCTCAGGCCGCGATCGCGCCGACCGACGCACCGACTCCGCAGACGGACGTGATCAGCGGTCACGAGCAGCAGAGCAACGATGACCTGAACTATGCGTGCATCTTCGAGCTGGAAACGCCCAGGAGTTGCCAAGGTGTGACGTCTTGCGATTGCGCGAACGACGCCGACCTCGCAAGCAAACGCCCGCTTTGCCAGCCGCCGAGCGGCGGCGCGCTGGGCAGGACGCAGTACTACGCCAAAGCATACCCAGGGACCCGTCACCTCGAGGTACTGCGCGGCATCGGTGATCAGGCCATCGTCGCTTCGATTTGTCCCAAGGTCTCGCGCTCGAACACCCCCGATTCAGACGTCAACTTTGGTTACAACCCCGCCATGGACGCCCTGGTTAAGCGGTTGAGACCCGCGCTCGCCGATCAGTGTCTCGGCCGCGCGCCGGAGGTCGATGACAGCGGGCGCACCTCCTGCGTCGTGCTCGAAGCGCAAATCGGCGGAGAATGCGCGTGCAACACACCGGGGCGGAGTGTCCCGGAGGCGGGCTCGATGAACGCGGTTCGCGACGAGTTCAAGGCGGGCGGCTTCTGCGACACGCCGAACGGGCCGGCGTGTAGCCAGGTCTGCGCCTGCCAAGTCGCGGAAGCGCAAGGCAGCGCGCTCACCAGCTGCCGCAGCACGACCGACCCCAGCGTGCAGAGCCCGGCCTATTGCTATGTCGATCCGGACAAGGGCCTCGGGGATCCCTCGCTGGTGAGCGGCTGCCCGAAGACGAAGCGCCGGCTGCTGCGCTTCGTCGGTGCCGACACGCCCCGGTCCGGCACGATCGCCTACATGGCTTGCATGGGCAAAACGCTGCAGCAGTGAGCCGGCTTGGCCGCGGGTCGAGCGACCCGGGACGCGGGCTACTCCTCTTCGGAGTGGTCCGCTTCCTCGGCGCCTTCCGCGTCTTCGCTGTCGTCGGGTTTGCGCGTTGACTTTTCGTCCGAGTCCGGCGCGCGCAGCTTGTAACCGCTGCCGCGGAGCGTCTCGAGCGGCAATGCAGAGCCGAGCTTCGCGCGCAAACGCCGCACGTGAATGTCGACCGTGCGCGGCCCGCCTTCGTAACGGTTGCCCCAAACTCGCGCCAAGAGGTGCTCGCGCGACAGTACCTTGCCGCGTCGCTCGCACAAGTAGGCGAGCAGCGAGAACTCCTTGGCAGTGAGTTGAACGGGCTTGCCGTCCACGTAGACCTCGTGGCCTGCCTTGTCGACCACGATGCCGGCCACCTTGTGCCGCTCTTCGGTCGCGAACTCGCTCCGGCGCCACTCGAGTGCTCGGATTCGCCCGTAGAGCTCTTCCGGCACGTAGGGGTGGAGCACGAAGTCGTCGAAGCCACTCGACGGCTCGATGCGCGCGATCTGCCCGACGGTCACGGCGATGATCGCGCCGATGTTGTCGAAGTACGGCTCTTTGCGCACGGCGCGCAGAGCCGCAATCGCCAAATCAGGCCGATCGAGCGCCTCGAACACCAAGGCACGCGGACGAATCCCGAGGTCATCATCATCATCGGAGATGAGGTTCACCGGGTCGTCCCAGAGATCGAGGGTTCGCACCGTCGCGCCCAGCTGACGCAAGGTCGACGCCGCGCCGTCCTCCCGATCGAGCATCGGCCCGTGGCCGACTACCCCGACGAAGCTTCGGGGTTTACGTGTCGTATATTCAGGAAATTTCGGTGCCACCAACGGTAATCCGCGCTATTTTGATGGTTGGGCAGCCGACACCGACGGGAACGCTCTGGCCGTCTTTACCGCACGTCCAGATTCCGTCGGAGATGGCCACGTCATTGCCCAGCATTGTTACATCGCGAAGTGTTTCCGGACCGTTACCGATGAGATTGACGCCTTTCAGAGGCGCAGTAACTTTTCCGTCCTCTATTAAGTAGCTTTCGGTCAGGGAGAAAACGAAGTCCCCGTTCGAGATGTCGACCTGCCCGCCGCCGAACGACTTCGCTAAAATTCCCCGCTGCACGCTGCGCACGATCTCTTCTGGGTCATGCGGACCGGCCAGTAGGACAGTGTTGGTCATGCGCGGCAAGGGCACCGAAGCAAAGCTCTCACGGCGACCATTGCCGGTGGGAGTAACGCCGAAATGCCGCGCAGACATGCGGTCTTGCATGTAGCCGGCGAGCACGCCGTCCGAGATCAAAACGCTGCGCGTGGGCTCGTTTCCTTCGTCGTCGACGTTGATCGAGCCGCGGCTCATGAGCAGCGACGGATCGTCGACCACTGTGCACAGTGAGCTTGCGACGTCTTGCCCGACCCGCCCGGTGTAGTTACTGGTTCCTTTGCGGTTGAAGTCCGCTTCCAGGCCGTGCCCGATGGCTTCGTGCAGCAGAATGCCGCTGTCGCCCGGCGCGAGCACGACCTCCATTTGCCCGGCCGGCGCAGGGCGCGCGTCGAGCAAAACCAGCGCTTGGCGGACGGCCTGCTTGGCGTGCCATTCCGGAGACTTATCGTCGAAATAACCGAGCGACATGCGACCACCACCGCCGCTGTGACCCGACTCGCGCTTGCCGTTTTGCTCGACGATGGCACGCACGCCAAAGCGAAGCAGCGGCTGCACGTCGTACGCCATGCGACCATCGCTGGTAGCGATCAGCAGCTCGCGCAGCTCTTCCGAGAACGACGCTTCGGCTTTCACCACGAGCGGATCCGCCGCTAACGCAGCGCGGCTCGCGCGCTCGAGCAGCGCGCGCTTGTCGAGACCGGGCACGTCGACTGACGGTGACGACAGCGCGTAGCGCTCGGGCAGCACGCTCGGCTGCACGGCTACCGGCGCCGCGCTCTTGCCACCGCTAGCGATCTGGGCTGCCGTCTCGGACGCGCGCCGCATCGCGTCCCAGGTCAGATCTTCGACGTAGGCGTAGCCCGTGGCGTCGCCCATGAGCACGCGCACGCCGAGACCCATGCTCACACCGCGTGAGGCGCTGCGAGTGATGCCTTCTTC
Source organism: Polyangiaceae bacterium (assembly GCA_035549735.1). Classification (GTDB taxonomy): domain Bacteria; phylum Myxococcota_A; class Polyangia; order Polyangiales; family Polyangiaceae; genus PMG-095. Next base: position 62,207 of record DASZQI010000003.1, read on the forward strand.
GAAGCTGAGCCCGGCCGCGACGCGGTACTCGAAGAACAGATCCGCATAGTCGCCGCCCCGTGACAGCGCGATGGCCAGCAGCTTGCGACAAATTTCGGCGTCGATTGCGTTCGGACCGGAAGGCGCGAACGGTGCGCGAGGGGCGAAGGGCATCCCTGTATTCTTCGCCTCGGGCTGACCCCGTCAAGGTCTGAAGCTCGGTGTGTCGTAGGTCGGTCGAGAGACCCGCACGCGATAACCGGCAGCCGAGAGGCTCGCTCGGACCTCATCGACGTGGTCGAAGCCGAAGGTCTCGAGCACCAGTTCGATCGTGGTTTCGCCGAGCTCGCCTCCCGAGAACGTGCGGTCGTGGTTGATTTCCAGGATATTCGCGCGCGTGGCGGCTACCGCTTGCGCGATTCGCGCCAGAGTTCCGGCCTCGTCGGGCACGCTCAGCTCGAAGCGCGCGAGCCGGCCGGTCTTCACCAGCCCGCGGTCGATGATGCGCGCCATCAGGTTCACGTCGATGTTGCCGCCGCTCAGCACGAGCGCGACCCGCTTGCCCTTGACCGGCAAGCGCTGGTGCACGAGCGCCGCCAGGCCCACCGCGCCAGCCCCTTCGGAGACCGTTTTTTCTTGCTCGAACAGAAGCAGAATCGCCTCGGCGATCTCTTCTTCGTCGACCAACACGAGCTCGTCGACGTAGCGCTTCACCAAGGGCAGCGTCAGTTTGCCGATGCGCCGCACCGCGATGCCGTCGGCGATCGTCTTACCGCCGGGAAGCGAGGGCGGCGCTTCGCTTTCGACCGCCCACTTCATACTGGGAAACGCCTGCGCCTCGACGCCGTACACGCGGACGTCCGGTCGTTGCTCCTTGATGGCGCAGGCCACGCCCGCAAGCAGCCCGCCGCCACCCACTGGCACCACCACCGCTTCGAGGTCGGGACACTGGGCGAGCAACTCGAGGCCGAGCGTGCCTTGCCCCGCCATCACCCGTTCATCGTCGAACGGGTGCACGTAGACCAGGTTCTCTGCCGACGCGAGCTCTGCGGCGCGTTGCGCGGCCTCGTCGTAAGCGCGACCGTACAGCTCGACCCTCGCGCCGAAGCGGCGCGTCGATTGAATCTTCACGAGCGGCGTGGTCTCCGGCATCACCACGGTCGCGACGATGCCGAGCCGTGCGGCGTGGAGCGCGACCGCTTGTGCGTGATTGCCGGCGCTGGCCGTGACGACGCCGCGGGCTCGCTCTTCTTCGCTCAACTGCTCGAGCAAGTTGGCGGCGCCGCGCTCCTTGAAGGAGCCGGTCCGCTGCAGGTTTTCGAGCTTCAGGCACAGGCGCGTACCGGTGAGCTCGGAAAGCGAGCTGCTTTCGGCGCAGGGCGAAATGTCGACCTTGCCCGCGATGCGCGCGGCCGCGGCCTCAATCGCAGCCAGCGTGACGCTCACCGAAAAAACCGCCCTGATTGCCGGCCGCGCCGGCCGAGCCTCGGATAACCGCAGACACTGATTGACGTAGCGACCATTCTGGCGAATGTATCACCCGCGTGTCGCTGGAATCGCTGCTTCGCAATCTGCACGTTCTCTGCAATCTGTTCTGGATTGGGGGGATCGTGGCCGTCGGCCTAGTGCTGGCCGCGAACAGCGCGACCCCGAAGGAGCGCGGGGCGCTCGCCCACTTCGTTTACCGGCGTTTGGCTGCACCGGCGTTCGGAATTTCTTTCCTATTGGGCCTCGGCCGTCTCGCCTTGAGCCCTGCCTACTACTTCAAGCTCACACACTTCATGCACTTGAAGTTGACCCTCGCCGTTGCCGTGATCGCGCTGCACCACATTCTCGGCGCGCGCGCGCGGCGCGCAGCTGCGGGGGATGCGTCCGCGGTCGAGGGCACCGGCCGGCTCGTCTCGGCGCTCGCGCTCTTGGCGGTCGGCACCGCTTGGGTGGCGCTGACCAAGCCGTTCTGAGCGCGGGTGCCTACGTCCGGGAGCCGACCTCTAGTGCGGGCCCCTGCCCCCGTGCCAAGTTCGCGTTCTGGCGGCGCCTCACGAAAGCTCGCTGAATCGCCTTCGAAACGGCCCGCGAGGCACGCGCGAACTCGGCGAATTTCCTGAGCCTTTCCCGAGGCTTCACTTGACCTGATCGGGCCCGGAGCCTAAACTTTGAGGCTGCGAAAGCGGCTCCGCGTCGCATCTAACCGACCCGTTTGCTGCCTTCCGGCGTTCAACGTGCCGATCGATCGAGAGAAAGTTCTCCAGAGCGCCCAGAAGTACGTCGAGAAGAAGAGGTACGACGGGGCGATCGCGGAGTACCAAAAGATCATCCAAGAGGATCCGAACGACGCTCGGACACTCCTCAAGATCGGAGATCTGCAAGCGCGCCTGCAGGCTTACCCGGAAGCGATCGCGACCTACGATCGCGTCGGGCAGTACTACGCGACCCAGGGCTTCTCGCTCAAAGCCATCGCCGTCTACAAGCAGATCCGCGAGATCATCAAGAAGCACGCGCCGGACTTGGCCGATCGCTACGGGCACATCGGGCCGCGTCTCGCGGAGATCTACACCCAGCTCGGCCTGACCAGCGACGCGCTGGCAGCGTGGGATGAAGTCGCCACGCGATTGCAGCGCGCGGGCCGCGATCGCGAAGCGGTCGACGTGTTCCGCACCATGGTCGACCTCGACCGTACGAACCCGCTGCCGCACCTGCGGCTGGCGGAGGCGCGCTGCCGGGTTCAGGCCTTGGACGACGCCATCGAGTCCTTCTGGACCGCGGCTGATTTGCTGCTGAACTTGGGGCGTCACGACGACGCGCTCAAGGTCGTCGAGCGCATTCTGCACTTCCGCGCCGATCCGCGCTTCGCGCGGGTCGCCGGTGAACTCTACCTCGCGCGCGGAACGCGCGAGGATGGTCTGCAAGCGCTTGCCAAGTTGCAGGTCTGCTTCCAAGCGGATCCGAAGGACCTCGATACGCTGGGCCTGCTCGGGCAAGCGTTCACCCTGATCGGCCAGGCCGACAAAGCCATCGAAGTCTACAAGGAGATGGCGCGCGTCGCGCGCGAGCTCGGTCGCGTCGACGTGTACGACGGGCTCGTCGACCATCTGCGCTCCGTTGCGCCCGACGACGATCAGGTGCGCGCGTTCGAGAGCTTCTTGCCTCCGAATTTGCCGCCGGTCGAGTCCGAGCGCGCGCTGCCCGTCGATGACGCCGAGGTCGAGCTGATCGACGATCCCGAGTCGATCCGCGACGACGATCTCGAGCTGCCCCAAAGTGACTCACCGGATCTGGTGGTCGACGAGCATCTCGAAGTCGCCGAAGAGCTGCCGCCGTCGGCGTCGTTCGATGGGCGCGCCCATGCGCGCAAGGCCATCGTCGACTCGGAGTCGTTCCGCAAGCTGCGGCTCTACCCCAAGGCCATCGAGACGCTGCACATCGCGCTCGAAATCGACCCACGTTCGCTGGAAATTCGCGGCAAATTGCGCGAAATTCTGGCCGAGTCCGGCGACAAGAAGGGTGCCATCGCCGAAGCGGTGAACCTGGCCGCGCTGCACATCGACCTCGGTGACGTGCAGCAAGCCGAGCCGCTGTTGCGCCAAGTGCTCGAGGCAGAGCCGAACCACGACGGGGCGCGCGCGTTGCAACAGCAGATCGCGCCGGCGCCCGCGCCGCGTGAGTCGTCCCGCCGCCCGCGCCGCGCTGAAGCCGCGGGCGCAGCCGGCGGCGAGGCCTATCAGGATTACGACCCCAACGCGCCGCTGCCTTCCTATGACTTGGAAGAGGTGTCGGCCGATCAAGCGCTGCAGCAGCTGCACGCGAGCGCAGACGATCCGCTCGCTTCGGTATCCACGGACGAGCCGTTCGAGGTCCGGGACGAACCGCTACCGAGCTTCCCGCTGCACGACAACGAGTCGCGTGGCGGCCTGGAAGATCTCGACGAGATCTACGAGGTCGAGGAGCTCCCCCACGGCGAGAGCGACGCCGTCGCCGACACCGACGCGCTCGAACAGGCGCTCGAAGAGGCCGAGTTTTTCGTGGCTCGCGGCCTGCTCGAAGACGCGCGCACCATTTTGCAAGAGCAGCTCTCGCGCACCCCCAAGCATCGACTCGTTCTCGAGCGATTGCGCGAGGTCAACGCTCAGCTCGGGCGCGGCGGCAGCCAGACCATCGAGCGCTCGCAGCTCTCCTCCGGCCCGCCCGGGTTCGACGTCTCTGCGTCGCTCGACGCGCTCGACGCGCTCGAGCTCGGTCCGGACAGCTTGCGCGCGCGGGCTCCGAGCGGCGACGTCGACGCGGAACAGGTGTTCGCGCAGTTCAAGGCTGGCATTCGCGCTTCGGTCTCCGAAGGCGATAGCGCCACGCACTACGACCTGGGCGTGGCCTACAAAGAGATGGGTCTGGTCGCCGACGCGATCCACGAGCTGGAGGTTGCCGCGCTCGACGCGCAGCGCGAGTGCATGTGCCACGCGATGATCGGCATGATTCATCTCGAGCAAAACGCGCTCGACCTGGCCGCCGAGGCGTACATCAAGGCGCTCGGCTCCCAGGTGAAGACGGTCGAGCAAGAGATGAACCTCTACTACGACCTCGGCAACGTGTACGAGATGAAGCGCAAGACCAAAGACGCGCTTTACTACTTTCAGAAGATCGCGCGCCGTGACCCTGGCTACCGTGACGTGGCCGACCGTATCCAGTCGATCACGCAAGACAAGCGCGCGGTCGAACCGAGCGGTACCCGCGCCGTGAACGACGACGACGAGTTCGAGCGCGTGTTCGACGACTTGTTCGAGAGCAAGAGCAAGTAGCGGCTCGCGCGCGAGCCGCACATGTCAGCCGCTTTGCCCTGCGCCGAGCACGGCCCAGAATTCGTCGTTGTTCAGCAGCGTCGGGTACAGCCGCAGCAGCTCGAAGTCGGTTTCACCCAGCCCGCGCAGCAGGGTCAGGCATTGAGCGAACGTTTTGGGCTGAAAATACCAGGCGTGAGTGTCGGAGTACTCGCCGCTGCGTTGGCTGTTGGCGTGCTCGGTTAGGGCGTGCTCGACGGAAGCCACGGTCGCTTCGGGAATGCCATGGTCGCCGCGCCAGTGCCGACGCGCGTCGTTGTGCGTTCGCATCGCTGCGTAGTGGATATGACTCTTCACGGTGTGGCGCGACCGCTGCGACAGATGCGCCTCCATCACGTCAGCGATGGTGGTGTCGGGCATGAAGTGGTCGAAGCAGTAGCGCTTGTCCGGTATCAGCAGGAAGTAGAGCCCGCCCGGTCGCAGTAGGCGTCGAATCGCATCCAGGTGCCCCACGAAATCCGGTTGGTGCTCGATCACGTGGCTGGTGATCACTGCGTCGAACTCGCGCTTCACGATGCCCAGGTCGGCGGTGGGCGAAACGTAATGCACGTCGGGCACGTGTGAGGTGTCCCTGCCGCGCGCCGCGGTTATCGCCGTGATGCCCGCCCTGTCCAACAGCTCGAAGTAGCGCGTGCGCGGACCAGTCACCATTGGCTCGGCAAATGGCCCGATTTCGAGCACGTCGAGCTCCGGCGAGAGCAGCGCGGCGAACGCTTCGCGGTTCGCGAGCGGGTGCGCGCGACGGCCCTCGTCCTGTCCGTAGGCTAGGTAGTGCCTGTGCAGTTCTTCGTCCGGGAACGGCTGCAGCGCTGCGTTGAGTGAACGGTAAAGCGTGACGTCGAACGACGGCGGTAGTCGGGTGCGGAGTGCCTCGAGCGGGGATCTCGGGATAGGTTTGGACGACGGCGACGATTTGCGCTCCTGAACGTTCAGCTGCATGACTCGCCGCTCCCCAGGCTCATTTCAGCCCTCATTCGCGCAACTATCACACGCTCGATCGCGCGATGATAGTGCGAGATGCGACGAATTCGTTTTTGCTTCGAGCGGGGGCGAGAGGCTCGGGGGAGTTGGCGGCGAAGTGTTTCAGGATTAACGCGGAGCACGCGTGTGCGAGTGAGTTTCGATGAGCGGTCAGGCGATTGCGAAGCGTTTTCGCCACAGAGTAGTGGGTTCGGTTTCGTTTGCAGCGGCCGGGCCGCGTCTGCGCGCGAACAGTTGATTTGCTGCCGAAATATGGGCGAATTCGTCTCTTCACGGTCGCGTGCCTTGCGACCTCGGGAGGCGCTTACTTCGCCGAAACCGTGGCAACGATCGACGCGCGCTACGATCGACCAGCAGTCGAGCCGAGGCGGCCAAGAGAGGTCAGCCGGCGACTTCCGCGCTCGGCACTTGGGGTCACTTGGCAATTTACTCCCTTTCGGTCGCGCGCTCTGTGCGCCTGAGCATCGAGGTGACCGCGTCGCGCTCGCGACGCAATTCGCCGACGAGCGCGGCGCGTTTCAGGGACGCGCAGGCGCGGCTGCAGTTTCGGCTGCGCGCAGGTTTGGGACCTTGCGCCGGGCTGCACGCGAAAGCGCGCCCGTTGCAGTGGCTTCGGCCCCATCCCCAAACTTGGAGTGCGCGCGAGCGACGAATCGTTCGAAGAACGAAAATAGATGACCCGTGTTCCGCGCGAGCTTGCGAGTGCTTGCGAGTGAGTGAGGCACGCTGCTGCTGAGGCCGAGTTGCGAACTCTGCCCGGACTCGTTAACGAATGGGGTTCCAGAGCAGAGCCGCCTGAGCGGACTCGATCGGACCCCCGCCACGGGGCATCGCGTGGAAGCGACTGTTCCGGGGGGCGTCCAAATGCTGAGAGGCGGCTTCGCGCTGATGCCCGTGGGCCGCTCACTCGGGAGCACTGAGCCGTCCGGCCGGCGTTTTTTATTAGTCGTGGCGCGTCAGTCACCGGACCGACAGGGCGGGCTTTTTCTGACGGGAAGGCACGGGGACCGACACTGCGCCAACGCAACCGGCGAAATTTCGGGCCCCCACGTCGGTGCTTTTCGGGCTCGCCTGAAAAATGGCGCCCCTCCCGCAGCTTCGGAAGGTCACTTATGCGAAAAGGATATCTCGGCTTCGGGGGCTCGTTGCTCCTTGCCACCGTGGCAACCTGGGCGTGCAGCTCGACCTCGCCTCTTCCTGGAGGCGGGACGGGTGGTTCAGGCTCCGCGACGGGCGGCACGACGAGCACCGGCGGTAGCTCGACGACGACCGGCGGGTCGATGAGCACCACCGGTGGCACCGGGAGCGGCACGGGCGGCAGTGGCGCAATGACCTGTCCCAACGTCACGCCCTGCGGCGGGAACGTGGTCGGGACTTGGAACGTCAGCACGTCGTGTCTGAAGTTGTCCGGGCAAATGGACGTGACCCTGACCAGCCTGGGTTGCAGCACGGTGCCGGTGAACGGTTCGATTGAGACGTCTGGTAGCTACACGGCGAACGCCGATGGGACCTACGTCGATAACACTACCTCGAAGGGCACCGTTACCTTCCCGCTCGCTCAGTCGTGTCTGTCGATTTCGTCGGTCCCTGTCGAGTGTAGTCGCGCGGCCAGTATCTTCTCGTCGCTCGGTTGGAAGAATACGTCGTGCGCCATAACCAACGGCGAATGCAGTTGCTCGGCCAGTACCGAACAGGCAGGTGGCATCGGATTCATATCGCTACTTGCAGCCAAGTCCGGCTCGTACACGATTTCGGGTAACACGCTCCAAAACGACGATTTGCAGTATGACTACTGCGTCTCGGGTGACACGCTGAAGCTCACTCCGAAGATGTCGGCTCTCTCCGGTACGGTCACGCTCACGAAGGGCGGCGGCAATCCCGGTACGGGCGGGGCGCCGGGCACCGGTGGCGGCTCGGCGACTGGCGGCGGCCCGTCCACCGGCGGAAGCGTCGGAACGGGTGGCACGCTCGGCACCGGCGGAACAGGCGGAGCGGGTGGCAAGGCGTCGACCGGTGGCGCGCCATCGACTGGTGGTTCCGGCGGCGCCAACGGTGGCGCTGGCGGCAAGGCTTCAACAGGTGGAGCTGGCGGCGGCAGCGGCGGTTCGGTGGGGGGCAGCACGGGCATGAAGCCGTGCGACATCTACGGGTCCGCCAACGCACCCTGCATCGCGGCGCACAGCACCGTTCGCGCGCTGTTCGGCTCGTTCACGGGTAGCCTCTATCAGGTCAAGCGCGCGTCCGACGGCACGACCAAGGACATTCCAGTGACCGCGTCGGGCTTCGCCGACTCCGCGCAGCAGGACGCCTTCTGCACCGGGACCACCTGCACGATCATGAAGATTTATGATCAGTCCGGGAAGGGCAACACCTTGATTGCGCAAATCCCGGGCGTCTCGCTGGGAACGGGCGCCAATGCGCACGAGGGTAAGAGCGGTATGACCGCTGCGTCCGCGACCGCAGAGTCGCTGACGGTCAACGGAAACAAGGTCTATTCGCTCTACACAAAATCGAGCCAAGCGTATTGGAACGACGGCTCGCAAACGGGCATGCCAACCGGTAGCCAGCCGCAGGGCATTTACATGGTGACTAGCGGCACGCACGTCAGCGACGGATGCTGCTACGACTACGGCAACGGCGAGCGCAGCCGAAACTACGAAGCCTCGGTCACCATGGACGCGGTTTACTTCGGCAAGTGCACCATCTGGGGCTCCGGCAATGGTTCCGGGCCTTGGGTCATGGCCGATCTGGAAGGTGGCATCTTCTCCGGAAACTCGACGGCCAAGAACAACAACTTGCTGAGCCACACCTCCAAGTTCGTGACGGCGATTCACCACAACAACGGGACCAGCGAAATGTCGCTGAAGGCGGCGGACGCGAGCACCGGCAACCTGACCACCTATTACAAGGGGAGTCTGCCTGCCGGTAAGAGTCCGATGAAGAAGGACGGCTCCATCCTGCTCGGCGCGGGTGGCGACTGTTGTTACAGCAACAACAACGCTAGCTTCGGCACCTTCTACGAGGGCGCGGTCACGGCGGGCTATCCCAGTGACGCGGCGGACAACGCGGTGCAGGCCAATATCGTGAGTACTGGCTACGGCAAGTAAACATTCGCTCGTGAAGTCACGGTCGGTGCGAATAACGCCGACCGTGGCGTTGCGGAGTTCGAGCTGGTCGGGGAAGCTTGGAGCGCGAAAGTCCCCGAATGAGCAGCGAGGATAGCAAGGCCGAGTGTTACGCGCTGGAAGAGCGAGTCTTCTCCGTGAAGAAGCGCTTTCTCGCGATGTACAAGAAGGCCGACGCCGGACACATCGGTAGCTCGCTCTCCTGCGCCGAAATCCTGGTTTTTCTGAAGTTTGCGTGGATGCGCGGCGACGACACGCTGGTGCTGTCGAAGGGCCACGCAGTGGCCGCGCTCTACTCGGTGCTGGCCGAGATCGGCATTCTTACTCCAAGCCAGATCGATTCGTTCTATGGTGAGGGGACGTTCCTGCCGGCCTTGCCGCCGTTCAACGCCATTCCCGAGATTCCGTTCGCGACCGGCAGCCTGGGTCACGGTCTATCGCTGAGCGCGGGGATGGCGCTCGGCGCGCGCTTCAGTCAGAGCTCCCGACGCTTTTTTTGCGTCACCTCGGACGGGGAGCTCGATGAAGGCAGTGTGTGGGAGGCGGCTCTATTCATCGCTCACCACCGGCTGAGCGACGTGGTCTGGCTCATCGACCGTAACCAGATTCAGGCCATTGGTCGCACCGAGGAAGTGCTTGCGCTCGAGCCGCTCGACGCGAAATTGCGAGCCTTCGGCTTTCACGTCATCGCGGTGGACGGGCACGACTTCGCCGCTCTGCTCGCGGCGCGGGAGGAGTGCGCGCGGTTGCTCGATTCCGAGCGGCGGCCCGTCGTGATCATCGCGAACACCGCCAAAGGGCACGGTATCAGCTATCTGCAAAATACGGTCGATTCACACTACTTGCCGATGAGCGACGCGCAGTACCAGCAAGCGCTCGAGGAAGTCACACGCGCGCACGACGCTCGCACGCGAGGCCTGGCCAATGCGCGCTGAATTCGCACGCGCCATGATCTCGCTCTTCGAGACGCGAAAGAATCTGGTCTTCCTCACGGGCGATCTCGGCTATCTGGCGCTCGAGGAGGTGGCCGAGAAATTTGGCGAGCGCTTCATCAACGCGGGCGTTGCGGAACAAAATGCGGTCTCGCTCGCCGCCGGGCTTGCGCACGAAGGGTACCTACCCTGGGTGTACAGCATGGCTACGTTCATGGTCTTTCGGCCGTACGAGCAAGTTCGCAATGACGTTTGTCTCCACGAGTTGCCGGTCAAGCTGGTTGGAAATGGCGGCGGCTACGGGTACGGCATCATGGGCGCAACCCACCACGCGCTCGAAGACCTGGCCGCACTGCGCGTGTTGCCGAACCTGAAGCTCTACCTTCCGATCGTCGCGGCCGACGTGGACAAGGTCGTGCGCTGCATGGCGGAAGATCCACTTCCCAACTACTTGCGGCTGAATACGCCCGCGCGCTTGTCCGGGGAGGTTCCCGAGTTTGCGCCGTGGCGCCGGCTCAAAACAGGGCGGGGCGGGGTGGTCGTCGGGGTGGGGCCCGTCGTGCAGAGTCTCTACGAGCTTTCCGCGCCGACTCTGTTCGATGAGCTCGAGATCTGGACCGTCGGGACTTTTCCGCTCGAGGAAATTCCCGCAGAGCTGGCTGGCAGCATCAAGAAGATGGGGCGAGTTCTCACTCTGGAGGAGCACTACGGCCCCGGCGGCTTGGGTGAGGCGCTGAGCGCTTCGCTCCTGACTCGGGGTATCGTTCCCACGTCCTTTACCTGTCTGCACGCGGCAGGCTACCCGTCAGGTCGCTACGGCAGCCAGCGCTGGCACCAAGAAGAGAGCGGGCTTGCGGGGCCTCTGCTCACGTCGCGTTTGGAGACCTGGCTCCGTGCCTGAGGTTCGGCTCTCCGCGATCGTCACCTGTTACAAGGACGCGCCGGCCATTCCGGTGATGTATCGCCGCTTGACCGACGTGCTCTCCTCTCTGGTCGAGAGCTACGAGATCATCTTCGTCAACGACGCGAGCCCGGACGACGCCGATTCGGTGTTGGCGCAGCTGACCGCGCGGGACGAGCACGTGCTCGCGGTCGAACACTCTCGAAACTTCGGCTCGCAGCACGCCTTCCTGAGCGGCATGCAGATTGCCGCGGGGGACGCGGTGATTCTGCTCGACGGCGACCTGCAGGACCCGCCAGAGCTGATCGCAACCTTTTACGAGCGGTGGCGAGAGGGCAACGACGTGGTCTACGGGCGGCGTCTGGCACGCGAAGGGTCCGTCGCGCTGGCGCTGTTTGCCAAGCTTTTTTACCTGGTATTCCGGCGCATGGCGTACGTGCCGATACCGCTCGACGCGGGCGACTTCGCGCTGATGGATCGAAAGGTGGTGAACGCGCTGCTCGCGTTGCCCGAGGCCGACCAATTCTTGCGCGGGCTGCGCGCGTGGGTCGGTTTCAAGCAGACTGGGGTCGACCACGTGCGCCCTGCGCGCGCCTTCGGACGCTCGACCCACTCCTTTCTGAAGAACGTGTGGTGGGCCAAGAAGGCAATCTTTTCGTTCAGCTTCGCGCCGATCGAGTTGCTCGGTTATGTCGCGGCGGCGATGACCGCGGTCTCCTCCTGTGCGCTCGTTTACCAACTCATCGACGTTTTGAGGCGGCCCGAAGTCGCCCATGGTGTTTCGCTCGTCATCGTGCTCGTGATGTTCTTCGGTAGCCTGCAGCTGCTCGCCATCGCCATGGTCGGCGAGTACCTGATCAAGATCTTCGAAGAGACCAAGCGTCGGCCGAGGTTCATTCGTAAGGCGGTTCGCTATCGCGACCAACACCTCACCACGCCGTCCGAGATCGACGCCTTCCTGCGGGAGCGCACGCGCGGCGAGCCTGCGGCGCGCGGGGGAGGCGACCCAACATGAGGCCTGACGCGGTTTTGATCACCGGCACCACATCGGGGATCGGGCGAGCCCTGCTGGCGCATTACTCCGCGAACGGTGCGGCGGTGATTGCCGTGAATCGCCGCCGCGATCCGGAGCTCGAAGCTCAATTTCCTGGGGTCCGCTTCGAGTGTCTGGACGTACGCTCCGCCGAGGGCATCGAGCGACTGATCGAGAGTCTGGCGCATTCGGACGCGATTCCGGACGTTTTCATTTTGAACGCCGGTATCAACCGTGTGGATAACGACGCCTCGTTCGAATTGGCCGAGTTCCGCGCGGTCGTCGAGACCAACCTGTTCGGCGTCGCGAACTTCGTTCAACCGCTGACGCGGCTCGGTCCCCTGGACAAGCCGCGGCACGTCGTCGTCATCGGCTCGATGGCGAGCTACGTGGGCAACCCGTATGGGCTCGGATACCACGTCAGCAAGCAGGCGCTGAAAGCGTGCAGCGATGTTTGGTCGCACATGTATTCGGGGACCGATCTCGTCTTCCAACACGTGCTGCTCGGCCCCATTCGCACGCCCATGTACAGCATGGCCGAGCAGTTTCCCGCCTGGGTGGTCCGCGTCCGGGACGCATTTTCGGCGTCGCTCGACGACGCCGTGCGGGCCATTTCCGGCTTCGCGAAGGGGCGTAGAAAGCGGCTCTACGCCCCGCGGCGCGCTGCGCTTCTCTACTTTTGCATGTGGCTGGCTCAGCGCCTCATTCCAGGGTTTTTCCGCGGGCGGAAGACCTTGGCCGGAACAGCGCGGCGCACGCTGGCCGACCGGGGGACTCAGTGAAGCTCGAATTCATCGGAAAAATGAGCCGCTTGCTTCGAAACACCGCCGTTAGCTACAGCAACGCCGACCTGCTGGCCGTCGCGCTGGTCGCCCTCGTCGTTTCGGTCTGGGCGGCCGTAGCGGGTGCGGGGTTCTCCCTGCTCGTGCTGCTCGCGTGCGAGGCGCTGTTCTTCGCTTTCTACCTGGTTGGGTCGTTGTTTGCCGGTCGGGGTGCTCTGGCGAAGGGCATTCAGTTCGACCTGCCGCTGCGCTTGCTGCTTGGATACGCCGTGGTCAACAGCGCGCTGCTCGCGCTGGCGTGGCTCTCGCCGTTCGGCATGGTCGCAAATCTCGGCGGTGTGCTGCTGCTGGTTCTCGGCGGAATTGCATTCTCAAGGCGGGAACGGGTCTCGTCGAGCGCTGCCAGCCTTTGCTTCCTCGCGCTGTGCTTGCTCGCGGTCACGCTCTGGTGCCAGGATTCGATCAGCCCGACGTCGGAGCAGGGTGAGGAGGTCCTGTTCAAGCCGTGGGTCGACGGCTTTTACCACTCGGTTCACATTCGCATGTTCGGCGCGAGTCACGGCGCGTCGACGATCGAAGACTTTCGCATGGCCGGCGTACCGGCCCGCCCCTACCACTACGGAATGTACATGCTGCCGGCCTTGGTGAAGGCTGCCTCAGGCATTCATTCTTACGCGGTTTTTGCGGGGATTTTGGCGCCAGTGGGAGTGCTCTTCACGGGCTTTGCCGCTTACGCGTTGTTCGGCTCGATCTGGGGCTCATGGGCTGGCGTGGGGGCCGCCATCGCGTTGTTCCTGCTACCGGATGGCGCCCAGCAAGGCATGCACAACAAGTTCATGTCTTACCACTGGCTCACCCAGATCTCGCCCAGCGCGACCTACGGGCTTGCACTACTCGCCGTTGCCTGGCTCTTCGTGATCAAGGGCTGCACCGAGGGGAGCTGGCCAAAGCTCTTCACGGGTTGGGCTGTCGCCGCGATCGTCGTGCTCTACAAGCTGCATTACGTCATCGCCAGCGCGTTGCTTCTGTTGCTGATTCCAGCGCTGTTTTTTCGAGCGCAGTTGTGCTTTCGCAAGCGCGCGCTTTGGGCCGCCTTCGCCTGCGCGGTGTATGCGCTGGGGGTCACGCTCGGCCAGAAAGTGCCCGGGGTGCCCCTGATTCGCTTCGACGGTTCCAGCGCGGCGGAGGTCTTGCATCTGGTGCTGAGCTTCGCCAAGGGCGCGCCCTTGCGCGAATATCTCGTCTCCCACGTGGGTCGGAATTTCTCTTTTCTGTCGAATTTGCTGTTCGGCATTTTCTACGTCTTGCTCGCCGCGTTCGGGCTCTTCTTGCCGCTGTTGGGCGTTTTGGTCGCGCGCTTGCGCCGGCGCGAGCCGCGCCTGTACGTGCTGTTTCCGCTCCTGCTGCTCGCCAACTTCTTGGCGATGTTCTTCGGATTGGCGCTCGATATGACGAGCAGCACCCCGGACGAGCTCTCGCACCGCCCGATCATGATCGTGTATTTCTTCGTGGCAACCTGGGTGGGCGGGGCGCTCGGGTTGATCCTGAGTGAGTCGGGGCTGAAGGCGGTCGCTCTCAAGTCCGCATTCGTGATCGTGCCCGCGCTGTTGCTCGTGCCAGCGACTTTCGGACCGGGCGTGCAATTGATGCGCGCCATGTCGTCCATTTCTCCGGTAAGGCTACCGGTCGCGTACCTCCGCGTAGCGGAGTACATGCGCGCTCACGGCGAGCCGGCTGACCTCTTCCAGCACTCGCAGTTCGATCGAACCTACGTCTTTGCTGCCCTGTCCGAGCGCAGGCCGTTCGTGGCGCACACGCTGACGGTGATGCCTTATCGCGCTGACATGGTCGAAGCTCGGAGCACCGCCGTCGATCATCTGATGGGCATTCGGCAAGCGCAGCTGGTTCGCGGTACCGCACATGCTTTCGGTATTCGCTGGTTCGTGCTCGAGCGCGGCGACCGGCTCGAGTGGCCCGCGGAAATTGCAGATAAGCCGGTTCTCGAAGCCGGGCGGTTCAAGCTGTACGCGTTCGAGTGAGGGCGAACATGGCGCAGAAAATACTTCTCGTTCTGCTGCCCGTTGCGCTCTTGGTCCTGGTTGCGGTCAGCGTCAGCAATCTCGCGATCACGCAGCAGCTATTCGTCGACACTACCTATTACTTCTTGATGGCGACGGTGCTGTGCTGGGTGGGAACCTACCTGCACGCAGCTCGCGAGCTGCGACGGGAGGCCGCGGTCGCCTGGCTGAGGGAAAATTGGCCCGGCCTCTTGGTTGCGCTCGCGGTGACCGTGGTGGCCGCGCTCGCGGTGCAGCCCGCGCTGCGCGTGCTCTCCGACGAGGCCAACCTGGTCGGCACCTCCAAGAACTTCTTCGCCACGAAGAGCGCCACGTTCACGGTCTCCGGCAAGAACTACTACGACAGCTACTTCGATATCGATGTGGCCATCGACCGCCGCCCGACGCTCTTTCCGTTTCTAGTCAGCCTGGTGCACGCTGTTTGCGGCTATTCCTACAAGAACGTCTTTCTGTTCAACCTGTTGCTGTTGCCGGCATTCGTGCTGGTCTCGTATCGGCTCGCCAAGTCGCTGGGCGGTGAGACTTTCGGGCTTACGGCCGCGCTGGCCGTGGTTGCCCACCCGATCACGTTGATCACCGTTCGCTCGGGGGCCTTCGATTTCTTCGCGGCATTCTTCGCGCTGCTCAGCCTCAAGAGCCTGCTCGACTACACGCGCGACCGGACCCCAGCGAAGCTCGCGATTCTGTGGCTGAACCTGTGTCTGTTCGCCGAGATTCGCTACGAGAGCGCGCTGTTCATCGTTCCGGTGGTCGCGCTGTTACTGCTGTTCAGGATGGTCAGCTGGGGCACGCTTCGCCCCTACGCCTTCGTCTACGCGCTCACCCCTGCCTATTTCGTTCCACGCATTTGGCAGTCCATATTGCGCGGAAACATTCCCGAGCAGGAGCCGGGCGCGGTTGTCTTCAGTCTGGAAAATTTTTTAGACAACGCGCAGGAGTACTTCGAGCCGATCTTATCGCCTTTTCAATCCCATCCCGCGCACTCTGCAATTTTGATCGCGCTCGGCGTTGTCGGTTGCCTGGGCTGGCTACGGTGGACCATCGCCCACGTTCGCGCGAAGGACTTCGAAGCTCCCGAGTTGAGGTTCGCGCTGTTCGTCGCAGCGTGGATGCTGCTTCAGGCGATCATCGCCTTTACGTACGTCTGGGGTCGCGCGCAATACCCGTCCGCGGCTCGCCTGGTGCTCGCGATCGACACGTTCTTTTCGTTCGCCGCGGCCTGGGTGGTCACGCGCGCGCTCGCGCGCTGGCAGCCGTTCGTTTCGGTCTTGCTCGCGGTGGCCGTGTTTCTGATGCACGTCCCGGTCGCTGCGCAGCACCGCATGATGAACCGGCTCACCCAAACCCGGGAAAGCGCCACCACCTGGAGCTTCTTCGAACGTCTGAACGAGAAGCGCATCCTGATCGTCACCGACCAGCCGAACCTGTTCACCATCATGGGCTACGGCGCGATGAACTTCGAAACGGCAAGGCGCGACCCTTACCTTTTTACCGCCTTCTCTCGCCACCTCTTCCACGACGTTTACGTCATCCAGCAAATCAAGCTATCCACTGGTGAGCTGAGGCCTGGCTACGACCTTTGGCCCGATCGCAAACTCGACGCGGTCCTCGAGTTCCAGAACGACGCGGACGTGCTGGTGCGCATTTCACGCCTCGCGCGTTGACGGGCGCTCGCTGGGGCTTCTGCACGGCAGGCGCTCAGCGCGATTGCGCCCCGCTCCTCGTCGCCGCGAGATGCTCATTCCGCCATGTAGCTCGAGCGCTTCCTGAGCGCGCAGGCAACCATCGACGGCGATCGGACGCGAAAGTAGGCGTTCCCGCGTGTCGGCTTTCGAGCGACGCAACGGCGCTCAGCGAGGTCGATCGATGACCGACGCCAAGAGCTCGCCTTGCGCCGCGAGCGTCCCTTCCACCGTGGCTTCGCCCTTGAGCTTCCACACGTTGCTGCGGTGCTGAATGACTTCGACGAACAGGTCGAGGCGGTCGCCGGGCACCACGGTGTTGCGGAACTTCACCTTGTCGATGCCGAGGAAGTACATGAGGCTGTTCGAGACGTCGAAGGGCTCGGAGGCGTAGGCGAGCAGCGCGCCTATCTGCGCCAGCGATTCGACGATCAACACTCCCGGCAAAATAGGCTGGCCCGGAAAATGGCCCTGGCACCAGGGCTCGTTCGCGCTCACGCACTTGTGACCGCGAATACTCTCGTTGGCGATGAGCTCCGTAACGCGATCGACCATCACGAACGGATAGCGCTGCGGCAGGATATCCAGAATTTTCGGGATATGAAGCCGCACACTCCGCCGCGCACTCATGCGGGAAGAGTCGCTGCTTCCCGCCTCGCGGTCAAATCAGGGCTTGGGCGGCGTCGCTTCCGGCGCCTTCAGCGTGGGCGGGGTCGGCGCGGTCTTGCCAGCGGCGGGCGCTGCCTCGGGCGCGACACCCTGGTTGTAAAGCGTGATCAACCGGTCGGTGACGTCGAGGTCGCTGCGCACGTAGGGGACCGCCTGCTTATCGACGATCAAGTCGAAGCCCTCTTGGGTGGCGAGGCGACGGATGAGGCCCATGGCCTTCTGGAAGATCGGCTGCGTGAGCTCGTTCTGCTTCTTCTGCAGCTCTTTGTTGTACTCGACGAACACCTGCTGCAGCTGGACCATCTCTTGCTGCCACTTGTCGATGCGCTTGGTGAGCGCGGCCTTGCTGAGCACGTCTTTCTGCTTGTCGATGTCGACGCGCTCTTTCTGCAGGTCGTCTTGCTTCTTGTCGAGCTCACGCTGGCGATTGTCGAACAGCTTCTTCAGCGTGGCTTGCGCGCGGAGGCCGTCTTCGGTCTCCATGATGGCGCGCTGGGTGTCGACGACCGCCATGCGGGTCGGCGCCTGGGCCTCTGCGACCGAGGTCGCGAACAGCAGGGTCAAAGCAGAGATCAGGGAGCCAGCAGCCCGAAGGGACTTCGTCATGCCGGGGGGCGTAGCTGCGGGCCGGGGGGCGGTCAAGTGGCCGCTCAGACCAGGACGAAGTCTTCCCCCTCGGTGGCCTCCTCACCGGCGATGCTGGCGATCTCCTGGTCGCGTTTGACCGCGATTGCGTACAAGTCCGCGAATACCTTGGGGTGCGCGTGGACCAAATCGAGAAAGCGCTCGCCCGGCAGGAACAGCGTGATGGTCGGGTGCTGGGCGACCGCGTCGGCAATGGCGGGGCGCCGGAGGATGAGCGCGACCTCGCCCACCACGTCGCCCACGCCCAATTTGGTGACCAGGGTGCGCTCGTCGCCTTCGCGGTGGACGATGGTGACCTCGCCCGAGGCGAGCAGGAACAGCCCTTCGCTCGGCTGACCCTGGGTGGCCAGCTTTTCACCCGGCTCGAAGGTACGGATGCCGAAGCGCTCGACCAGGCTTGGGCGTTCCGCAGGCGTGGCGGCACGGAACAGCGGGCTCGCGCGCACCAGGTTGTCGAGCATGCGACGCTTGCAGTGCTCGGCGAAGCGCTCGGCGATGACGGGGGAGCGCTGCGCGGCCTGGTCGAGCGCGTCCTTGGCGCCCACCAGGATCACGCTCGGGCGAATCGCGGTGACGGTGGCCGCGCGCGGCGAGCGCGAGAGCAGCGCCATCTCGCCGACCAGTGCGCCCGCGCCGAGCCGCGCCAGGTGCAAGGTCGCGCCTTCCTCCCGCTCACTGCGCTTTTCGACGTCGAGCTCCCCGCGCGCGAGCACGAAGGCTTCGGAGCCCAGGGTGCCCTCTTCCACCACGCGCGCGCCGGAGGGCAGCACGCGCACGTCGAAGATGGCTGCGAACTCCGCCAAGTCGTGGGGAGCGAGCGACGAAAACAGCGCCTGTGGTGAGAGCGAGCGCTTGCCCGGCTCGACCGCGCTGCGCGAGGCTGCTTCCTCGATCACCGTGCTGGCGCGGGCGAGCAGGTCCTTACCGGCGAGGTCGTCGGAGAGAGCGTCGAACTCGCTGGCCGTGCCCGGGAGCTCGGGGGGCGCTGCGCGGCGTTCACCGAGCAGCGACGAGCCGCGACCGAAGGCAGCGCCGATCTCGGCCAGTAGCTTCGCGTTGTCTTTGCCCGCCGTGCGCAGCGTGGCCGCGGCAGCGACCGCGAGCGGTAAGTTGTTGCTGCTGATGGCGCGGCGCACGGCGAGCGAGAGCGCGGTCTCCGCGAGCGCGGTGTCACCGAGATCCGCGAGCGCGCGGCCGGCCACGAACGACGACAGCGCGTCCTTCGGCTCTTGCTCGATGAGGGGCAGCGCGTAACGCAGCGCCGCTTCGGGATTGGAGTTCGCGACCAGCGTGAGGGCGCGATCGATCGGTCGCTCAGGGGCAGACGGCTGAGCCATGGGATGACCGTGAGCGTATCACGGTAGGAGTGCCCTCAGGCGCGTTCGCTTTCGCGCTTTTTCGCGAGGGCCACGGTCATGGCGTCGGCCGTGGCGCCCACGAGCGGGACCACGAACGGGTAGTCCATGCGCTCGGGTCCGATGATGCCGACGGCCCCGCCGGGCGCGCCGTCTTCATCGCAATAGCTTGCCGCGACCAGGCTGACCGAGCAGCCCACCATGCGTCGGGTCTCTTCACCCAGAAAGACGTTCACGCGATTGGCGAGGATGGCTTGATCGAGCAGCACCACCAGGCGCTCGCGATCTTCGAACACGCGCAGCACCTCGCGCATGGAGTCGACGCTTCCGAACTCCGGTTGGTCGAGCAAACGCGCTTGCCCCTCGATCACGATTTCGGCGCGGCGCTCGATGCCCTGGGCTGCACCCAAAAGCTCGTGACCGAGCTGCTCCAGGCGTGCGAGCTCGCCGTCGTGGTCGGCCATCGCTTTCGCGAAGTATTCGCGCACGGCGAACAAGGTGCGCCCCGAAACCACCTCATCGAGCAGGTTGTGCAGCCGCTCGAGCGCCGCGTCGTCGAGCGGATGATCGAGCGGGATGAAGCGATTGTCCACGGTGCCGTCGGTGGCAACGAGCACTGCCAAAAGCTCTAGCGGGCGCGTGCGGATGAAATGAATCTTGCTGAGTGCGCGGCGATCGGTGCGCATGCGCACGAGCACGGCGGTCGCGCCGCTCATGTCCGACAGCAGCTTGCCGGTCTCGCGCAGCAAATCGGCGCCCGGAGACAGCTCCAAAAAATGGTCGCTGATACGGTGCACCTCGTCGTCCGGCAGCACGCGTTCCTGCATCAGCGCATCCACGTACAGACGAAACGCGGTCGCGGTCGGCACCCGGCCGGCCGACGAATGCGGCTGCGCGAGGTAGCCGGTGTCCTCGAGATCGGCCAAAACATTGCGGATGGTCGCGGCCGACAGCAAAAACTCGTACTTCTTGCTGAGCGTGCGGCTGCCGACCGGCTCTCCAGTGGCGATGAACTCAGTCACCAGAGCGTATAGGACCGAGCGAGCGCGCTTGGTGAGGGGGGTCACTCCTTGAAATCTGGCCTGAACAGGGCACGTTCGTCAAACGGCTCCGTTATGCGGGCAAAAACCCACATGGGGGCCTGCTTTCTGGCTGTGTTCGGGCTCCTGGTTTCGCCCCTCGCCGAGGCGAAAGCGCCCGCAAAAAGGGCCGCGCCTGCAGCCAAGAAGGGGCGCACGGCAGGCCGGCAGCGAACGCCCCCGAAGCACCGGCGTGAGCCCGCCCCGGCCCAGGGCCCGCCCAACACCGCGGCCGCGCGCTACGGAGCGCTCAGTGCGTCCGAATGCTTGTCCGAGCTCGATCGGCGCGGCATCGCTTTCGAGAGAGAAGCGAGCGCGCCTGGCGTGAAGATTCCGGTTCGGTTGCGCGGGCCGGTCGGCGGCGTGGTCTACCGGACCGACGAGCCGGACGCCGCGCAGCGCACGTCACCGTGGCAGGTGTTCGATTGTCGGCTGGTCTTGAGCCTGTGCGATTTCGGCCAAATCTTGGCGCAGCACGAGGTAGTCGAAGCTCGCATCTTCTCCGCCTGGCGCCCGCCACCGAAGTCCTTTCAGGGCAGCGTCGGGCGTCGCCACCAGGGTGGGCTTGCGGTCGATGTGCGCACCTTTCGCAAAGCGAACGGCGAGGAATTGGTGATCCTTTCGCATTTCGAGGGCAAAGTAGGCGCCAGGGTTTGCGATTCGGGTCGCGAGCCGTCCCACCCGGAGGGTAAAGAGCTGCTGGCCATCGCGTGTGGCGCGGCGCGGGCGTATCTGTTCAACAGTATCCTGACGCCGAACTACGACGCGCCTCACCGGAACCACTTCCACCTCGAACTCACGCCGGACGTCAGCTGGTTCATGCTTCGATAAGCGAAGGGGGCTCCGCGAACGACAGGCGAAAACCTTGACAGGGTTTGCCGGGCCCCCGATGATCCGACGCCGTCCGTTCCATTTTTTGGAGGATCTGTGACCACCACGCTGCTGGGCGTCGACGACAGCAAGACCATGCGCAAGGTGCTTGAAATCACCTTCGCGGGGGAAGATTTCCGAACCGTCCTCGCCGAGAACGCGGACGATGCGATGTCCAAGCTCCACGCCGACCGGCCTAGTGTCGTGCTCGTGGACGCGGGCCTCGATGGCAACACTGGCTACGACCTGTGTCAGCGGCTGAAGTCCGCAGCGCCAGGCGTCTCCGTGTTGATGCTGTCGAGCAAACAGCAGCCCTACGACCGCGCGCGCGGCTCGCAGGTGGGCGCCGATGATTTCATCGACAAGCCCTTCGACACCCAGCAGCTGCTGGACAAGGTCGGCACGCTGCTGCGCCGCACGGCGGGCGGGCCGAGCCTTTCGCCCGCGGCCGTGCCGCACCCGGCGCCGCTCACCTCTACCGCTCACGGTTTGGGCCCGTCGCCTGCGCCGCAGCCGGCAGCGGTCATGCAGCCCTCGCCGAATCGCCCTGCCGCGCCGGAAATCAGCAGCCGGCCGCGCACCGCAACGCTGGCCTACGGCGCCGGCAACCCGATGGCCGGCGCAGGTCCGGTCGCGCCGCTCATTCCCGCGCCGGTCGGCGCGGGTCCGCGCTCGAGCCCTGGTGCAGCGCCGGCACCGGTCGCCGCAGCGCCTGCGCCTGCTCCCGTCGCCGCTCGCCCCGCAGCGCCTGCGGCACCGGCTGCTGCTCTCGCCGGTGGCAATGGCGCGGACTTCTCGCAGAAGCTTTCGGCTCTGGGCCTCACCGCCGAGCAAGTGAACGCGGTGCTCGCTCTCTCCCGCGAAGTCGTCGAAAAGGTCGTGTGGGAAGTCGTACCCACCCTGGCTGAAACGATGATCAAGGAAGAGATTCAGCGACTGACCGCGGACGGCTGATTCAACCGCGCGCGGCGAGGGGCTCGCTGCAGCGCCAGCACAGCTCGAAGTTTGGAGGGCTCAGCTCGCCGCAAGCGAGGCAGCGAAGCTCTTCCCCGACCACCGGGCTCGCATTCTTCTTCAAGAAGTTCGCCTTGATCACCTCCGCGCGCGCCACATCGCCCGCGCGTAGCACGCAGACTTCCGGTCGTAGCGAAGACGGAAGCTGACCGATCGCGCCCTGAAGGTCACGATTGCGGATCACGAACTCGATGCCCGCGCGCTCGAGATCGTCCGCCAAAAACTGGGCGTCGATTAGATCGCGGGCCGAATAGAGCGGAAACACGGGGCCGAAGCTAGCATCGGAGCCCCGCGCCAACGAGCCCCGCGCACTTCGGCGGTTCGGCAGACGGCAAAATGCCTGCCCGATTGGCGGCTCACGCCAAGGCGCCACTCAAAGGAGTGAAACGGGCCCGCCGCACCAGCTTCACGCTGCGGCGAGTCATTGCGCGCGCGCCCGACGCGCGAGCGTCACTCCGCAATCGTGAGACTCACGTCCGAAAATTCGACCTGGCACATGCGGGCCACGAACAGCCCCGCATAGACGTGCTCGCCGTCAATCGCGTTGAGATCGATCGTGTAGCTTTGGGGTGCCTCGCTGCCATAGGTAGAGGTGTAGGTCGAGCCTTCCTTCGCGATTGAAAGCGGGATCACCGAACCCGCTGCTGGCACGACTTCCGCCGAGCTGACCGTGGCTCCGCTGAGCTGCGTGGGAGCGGTCATGTCTCGGATGAACGACGACCACGCGGCCGCGCCGTTGCTCCCCTTGAGTGAGCCGGCGGCCACGTACGAGCTGATCAGGCTGGGGCCGAAGGTATCGGTCCAGGCAGCGTCGCGAACCATCAACCCGAAGCCCACCTGGCTGTTGTTGTAAGTGATGGACGTGACGGTCGCGGTCGCCGACAACGTGAAGTCCTTGTCGATTGGAACCTGCTGGAAGTAGTAGGCGATGCCGTCGGTCGCAGCCGCAATCTTGCCCACCGCCAAGGTATCGGTGCCCGCGCGCATCGACACCACCAACGGCTCGCTGGACGTTTCCGCGATGCCGAAGAGCTCGCTCGAGACCTTGGATGCGCCGCCCACGTCCCCGAACACCGAACCGAGCCACGGGTCGGTCGTGGACCAGAGCGTGCCCTTCATCGGAGGCATGTAAGCAGTCGGCTGCCAGTTGGGGTTTTTCACCAACACCGACGAATCGGGCGGCATGATTCCCGAAAGGACGTAGTCCTTCAGCGTCGAATTGGACTCACTGAGCGCCTTGGCGAGCAGGTAGGCGTAGTAAGCGGCGCCATAGACGTTGGTGTGCGTATCGTCGACGCTGGTGATTGAATCGCTCACCCAAGCTTGCAGGTTGGCCGTGCCAGTAGCGCCGGAATCTGCGAAAATTTGCTGACCCAACTCCTTGGTGAGCGCCGTGTTGTCGATGACGGTGAGGGCATACTCCGCGCCCAGCTCACGAATGGCAGTCGGATAGTCTCCACCCGCGTACGTCACGCCGCCGGACACCACGTCCGCCGTCACGTGCGCTTTGGCTCCGCCATAGGCTCCCGCTGCATCGCGCCGCACGACGGGCGTGGTGAGAATGGGAGTGGCGCCTGCCGCGAGCGCGACCTGGATGTAATACGTGTAAAGGTAATGCTTGAAAGAATCCGGATCGGTGACGCCGGTGTTGGGGTTCGTGTAAAGAGCGGGGTCGGCCTTCTCGTCGTTGTGCCCAAAGCCGATGATCAGGTAATCGCCGGCCTTGATTGAGCTCGTGAACGCCGCATAGTTGGGGCTGTCGGCGGGGTCGATGAAGCTCTTCGAGCTGCGGCCCGAGAGCGCCAGGTTCTGCACCATCACGCTGCTCTTCAGGTACTTCCCGAGCTGCGTGCCGTACCCGTAGCGCGGGTAGTAATAGGGGTCGTTGAACGCGGCCACCGTGGAGTCACCCACCAGAAACAGCGTGGTGCTCTGGGCCGCGCCCGAGCTACCGCCGTCGCCTCCGCCGACCCCTCCCGAGCCACTGCCGCCGATTCCCCCAGTGCCCGTCGAATCGCCTGACTTTGAACTGCCACACGCGGCGAGCAGCAGGCACACGCA
>DASZQI010000004.1:0-53936 GCA_035549735.1 Polyangiaceae bacterium
CAAGTACGCGCAGGTGCTCTACCTCGACCACCTCGGAAACGGACGTAGCGAGCGCGCGAGCCCCGAGCATTGGAACCTCGAGCGTTGGGGCGACGACGTGCGCGCCTTCTGCGAAGCACTCGATGTTACCCGGCCGATCATTTTTGGAAATTCCTTCGGCGGTATGGTGGCGCTGGCCTATGCAACCCGATACCCAACGCACCCCGGCAAGCTCATTCTGTGCGCAACCACGGCCCGCTTCGAGCGCGGCGCCACGCTCGAGACGTTTGCGCGGCTGGGAGGGAAAGATGCGGCCCTAGTCGCCGAGCGCTTCTTCACCGACCCCGGCGGGGCCGCCTTCGACGACTATGTTCGGGTGTGCCTGCCGCTCTATCGCCGGCACCCCACGATGCCCGGAGGGCACTCGTCGATCGTAAACCTAGATGTCGCGCGCCACTTCGTCCGCGGCGAGTGGAACACATTCGACTTCCGCGCACGGCTGTCCGCCATTGCGTGCCCCACGTTGGTGCTGGCAGGTGACGACGACCCAGTCTTTCCGATCATCTGCTCCGAAGCCCTCGCCTCGGGCATTCGGCCCGGTCTGGTCCGCTTCGAGCGCTTTGTCGACTGCGGTCACACGGTGATGAACGACGCGCACGAGCAGGCGCACGCGATTATCGAAGCGTTCGTGTTGCAAGAATCGCGTCAGCCCTGACAATCGTCGTCCCGAAGGTCTATTCTGCCGACGCCGACATTGTAGACGCGCGCCAGCCCATTATGGTTCCATCACCTCCCGTTGGCACCGGTAGCTCTAGTGGCGAGAGCGGCGAGGCCGAAAGGCTTCGAAGGTCGCAGGTTCGACTCCTGCCCGGTGCGCTATGCCTATCTCGCTGCGTGAACAATCCCTGGCTTGGGCCGACTTCTTGGCGGAAGTCGACGCTGTGCGGAGCGCGATTCGCTGCTCGCGTTCGCCAGTATGGTTTAGAGGTCATGCAAACTCTTCATGGCACTTACTACCAAGTCTTTTCCGTTTCGGTGTCGAGCTCGATCCCGACGATGAGCCAGAAGTGGCGCGGCAATCCAAGCGACTGGCCGACTTGAAAGCGACATGGCGTAAGTCACTGTCGGAAAAAACAAAGTCAAAGAGGGCGCTTGGTGGTGAACGCGAGAATGGCCGTGCGCGAGAGGGCTACCTTACGTCCGCAACTAAATCGCGCCGCCTGCGCGCCGAAATCCAAGACGCTTCACTCAGGCTGGAGCGGCTACGCTGTTCCATCGGGGGGGAACGAGAGCTGTTTGATCAATACGTGCTGCACTCTGGAAAGGTAGCGACCGGCGCGTCGTGGTCGGTGTTGGCGGAAATGCGGCACCACGGGGTTCCGACGCGGTTTCTCGACTGGACGGACCGGCTGTACGTCGCTCTCTATTTCGCCTTGATGGATGCAGATGCAGACGCAGACGCTAAGAATGGCCCCTGCTTGTGGCTTTTGAACCCGTACGAGCTTTCATACAAGGTTAGTGGACGCACCTCGATATGGAGTGTCCACCACTACCCGGAGCTCGACTACCACTCTTGCTTTCATCGGGAACGTAGCTGGCCTTTCGATCACCCGCTACCGATCGTTCCCCCGCTTCCATTTGATCGTATCAAGGCACAGGGCGGGTCGTTCACTGTATTTGGCAATGACAAGCAACCACTCGAAACGCAGCTGACGTCCCGTCGTTTTCTGCGCTGCATCAAAATCAACCCCGAGGTAGCAACGTTCGCCTTGGACTATTTGCACCGCGTTCAGGGCATTTCTCGGTTTCAGCTATTTCGGGATCTTGACTCACTCGGGGCGGAGCTGCACCTCAGCTATGCCCGGATCCAGGAGTATCTTCGTACCAGGCGACCGGGCCGGGACTGACGGTGCTAGGGGCCAGCTCTGTGCTGCCCAATCATAACTGCCCCGGCGACACAAGGTCCGCTGCGCCCTGTTCATGGGCCGCTGCTGGTTGCGTCGGCTGGAATAGTGTGAACTTCGGCGTGGTCGGTGGCTCGTAGAACGCCGGCTTTGGGGAGTTCGAACCAGAAGGTGCTGCCTTTGCCGAGCGTGGAGGTGACGCCGACCCGACCCTGGTGTCCTTCCACGAGTTTCTTCACGGTGGCCAGTCCGAGTCCGAAGCCTTGGGCGGCTTGGTGGCGTCCGCGAAAGTAAAGTTCGAAAAGACAGGCTTGCTCTGCTTCGTGGATGCCGGGCCCGGTGTCGATGACTTCGGTTCGCACCGTGGTTGGCTCGCTCGTGACCCTGACGACGACGCGACGGACCGGTGCGTCGCTCATGTATTTGATCGCGTTGCGAGCGATGTTGCCGACCACGCTCAGGTACACGCCCATGCTGCATGCCACGAGGACGGGCGGTGGTGGCTCGAATTCCATGCTGATGCGAGCTTGTTCGGCCTCGGTCGCGATGGCGTTCTCCAGATCGGCGATTGCTTCTCGGACGTCGGTCCGTGCTCCCGGATCCGGTCTGGCCCCGGCTCGAGCGAATTCGAGCAGGCCGGTCGTGATCGCGTCCGCGCGCGCGAGGCTCCGGATGATTCGTGTCGCGAGCTCGCGCACGGCCGCTTGGTCCGCGCTGCGCGCCAAGCAGAGCTCGCCGGCCATGCGTGCCGTCGAGAGTGGGCCGCGAATGTCGTGGGCGACTCGCCCGGCGAACTGTTCCAGTTCGGCCGAGCGCGCCTCGAGCAAGTCCGAATTCGCTCGATCGATCGCACGACGCGCTCGTGCCCGCAAATGGACGAGAAGGGCACCCGAGATCCCGAGTGCGATGCAGAGCGTCGCCAGACCGTAGGTCAGAAGGGTCGTGCGGAGGCGTGCCTGCTTGATGCGGAACGCAAGCGCTCTGTCCTTTTCGGCATTGAACTCGATGGCTTGCATGGCCGCGTCGAGTAGCCGTGCGGCATTGGGTTCAACGGCGCTCGTAAACCATGCGCGGGCGCCGCGCTGGTCTCCGGAATCAACCAGCGCGCGTCCCCGCTTGGACGACTGGTCGAAGCGCGCCCAGGCCTGTTGAACCTCGTTCCGGTATCGTTGCTCGTCCGGAAAAACAGGCAGGTGAAGGTAGTCTTGCACCGCGCCCTCCACTTCACTGAGCGACCGGGCGAGCGCTGCTTGCGAGTGGGGGGCTGCGGAGTGCCCCTCCGCTAAGTAGCCGGCGAGCGCGAGCTCCGCCTGGAGCGTCGAGCCGCGCAAGGATGCCAGGCGCTCGATGCTGGGCGAGGCGTTGTGGACGATGCTGTCGGAGAGCGAATCGATTTCGCGCGAAGCGCGCTGAATGGCGATTGCTGCCGCGAGGAAGCTTCCGGCGACCACGAGGATCGCGAGAACAGTGAGCCCTCGGAAGTGATCTTTGATCATGAACCGACCGCTTGTCATGAACATCACCCTCCGCGACGAGCTACCACGTCGCGATCCCGCAACCAAGAATGCCCCTCGGAACTAGGAGCTCCAATTAGTACCGCCCACTCGGGGGACGCCTTGAACCTGAGTGGAACGGACAGCAGTGTGGCAGTTGTGGCGAGAAGGCGGACGGTTCGGAACTTGCTTCGAGCTCGAGCAGAGTCGACGAGGCGGGCTCGCGGCTCCATGGATCACTCTGAACGAATTTTACGGAGCCGAAAAAGCATGAAGATCTTCATCGACAGCGCGGACATCTCGGAGATCAAAGAAGCCGCCGCCATGGGCTTTCTCGAAGGTTGCACGACGAATCCGAGCCTGATCGCCAAGACCGGACGAAAGATCGAGGCCACTATTCCCGAAATCTGTGAAATCGTGCACGGGCCGGTCTCGGCCGAGGTCATGGCCACCGAATACGAGGCAATTCTGAAGGAAGGCCGCGCGCTCGCGAAGCTGCACGAAAATGTCGTGGTCAAAGTGCCACTGCTCGCCGACGGTCTGCGCGCGGTGCGCACGTTCAAGCAAGAAGGGATCCGCACCAACGTCACGCTGTGCTTCAGCGCAACGCAGGCGCTGCTCGCAGCCAAGGCCGGCGCGGCGTACATCTCGCCCTTTCTCGGACGCCTGGACGACTTAGGCCAAGATTCCACGGAGCTCTTGGCGCAGATCGTCACGATCTATTCGAATTACGACTTCGATACCGAAGTGCTGGCCGCTAGCATTCGCAGCACACTGCACGTCACCCAGGCCGCTAGCATCGGCGTGGACTGTGCGACGCTACCGATCACTGTGATTCGACACCTGCTAAAGCATCCGCTGACTGACGCAGGCCTCGCGAAGTTCCTTGGCGACACACCGAAGGTGGCTCCATGATTGACGGACGCGCCGGGCGCAGCAGTGACGACGATTCACCCCGCACGGCAGAGGAAGCGAAACGCGATAACGAGCGAATCGACGAGGCAGGAGCTGAGTCGTTTCCCGCGAGTGATCCGCCTCCTTGGACTCTGGGCGTCGAGTCGCGCTCGCTCCCTCCAGTTCCAACGGCGAAAAACCCGTAGTGGCCCCCCGGGTGTTCACTCTGCAATCATAGACGCTTGCCGATCACGCACGCCTTGCTCACCCCGAGCTCACAAGCACGCGTCACCACGACGCGCGCCTGCGCGACCCGCCCCTGATGCATGAGCGTGCCGCCGAGCTCGAGAAACGCGCGGCCGTCGTTGGGGTTTTCCTTGACGAACGTGTTCCACATGGCGGCAATTCGGGGCCATTCGTTGCGTTTGGAGAGGGCGTAGTCGAGGCGCGCGTGGGCGTAGAAGTCGTGGGGGTCGGCTCTGGCGCGTTGTTCGAGCGCGGCGATTTCGGCGTCAGTGCCGTGAAAACCGGCGGTCAACACTTCAGCGCGGCGCTGTTCGAGCTCGCCGCTCGGGAGCAGTTCCATGGCTTGGTCGAGCCACAGAATGGCGTCAGCGTCTTTGCCGGCTTGGTGCGCTTCCCAACCGGCAGCGGCGAGGCCTTTGGAGACGTAAGGGACGAGGCTGCGGGCTTCGCTGTCGCTCGGGTCCAGGCGTAGGGCCATGCTCAGATCGCCGTACGCAGTTTGCCAATCTTTGGCGGGCGCGGAGGGCGCGATTCGCGCACGCAGATAGAGAAGGTTGGGGCGCTGTGGGCGCAGTTCGAGGGCGCGGTTCGCGGCGACAAGGGCCTGTGCGAAGTCTTTGCGACGGTTCAGGATGTCGGCTTTGACGGCGAGGAAATCGGCGTTGTCGCCGAGCGCGCAGGCACGCTCGACGAGGGTGAGAGCGGCGTCGAGGTTTGGCTTGCGAATCTCGGTTTCGGCTCGGTCTGTGTCGGCGTAGCCAGCGAGCTGTTTGAAGCGCGAATTCACGGACGGCTTGGCGTCGGCAGCAGCGGCTGCCATAGCGTCGTAGCCAGCACCCCAGCGAGGTCCGAGGCCGACTTGATAGGTGATGCGCTCGATGAAGCACGCAGGGCACAGCGAGAAGGCGCGCTTGGCCAAGGGCTCGAAGAGGTCACGGTGGCCGGCACCCATGAACGCGATGCGGAGCTCGTAGCGCAGTGCGGGCATCGCCCGCGCTTTCAGCATCAAGACGTGGTGAAAGTCGTCGAGGGCGCTGGCGAAGGCGTCATTCATCGCTTTCATGTCGTCCGCGTGAGTGTCCTTCGCCCACTTGGTGCCGCGCCCGGCCGCACCGGCGGCAAAGCGATGGACGCCGCGCGCGAGATACGGCGCGAACGAGCCTTTCGTGGCCTTCACCCAATCGTCGAGCTTGGCTGCGAGCGCAGGCTCAGCGCTCTCGAACGTTTCGGCGATGTCGTTGATCCAATATTCGTTGCGAACGTCCGCTTCGAAGTCCGCCTGAAACTTCTCGAAGTACGTCGTCAGCTCTTGATACTTGCCGCGGCCGAATAGGCTTCGTACGGCGACGCGATCGACGTAGCTCAGCGGGTAGCCGTCAGCGTCTTTGCCGGGGCGTTCGACGAGCGGAAGTCGTACCGGGAGCGGCGCGAGCGCGAGCTCCACCACGGGCGCGGCGCGCCGAGCGCGTGCGCGGGCTGCCTCTTCCGCCGCGGTTTGAAGCGCGCCGTTTCGCCGGGCGTTCCAAACCGCTGCGCCAGCGACGAGCACCACTACGCCGAGCAGCGCGACCAGCCACGGCCACCTGCGCGAACTCGAACCCCCTGAAGTCTCCGCCTCGTTACCCACGTCGGGCACGATAACAGATTCCGAGCGGGCCTGGGCAGCGGCTTTCGCGGGCGAACACTGCTAGGTTGAGCGCCTTCCATGAGCACACGGAATCCCCGGGTCGATGCGTTCGTGAGCCGCGCCAAAACGTGGCAAGCCGAGATCGAGAAGCTGCGATCGATCTTGCTCGATTGTGGCCTCGACGAGGACCTGAAGTGGGGTAAGCCCTGTTTTTCGTTCGATGGGAAGAACGTGGCCATCATCCAGCCGTTCGAGGGGCATTGCTCCCTGATGTTCTTCAAGGGCGCGCTGCTTCAGGACACGCACGGACTGCTGCGTAGCCAGGGAGAGAACACACAGTCCGCGCTGCGCTTGGAGTTCAGCAGCGCGGCTCAAATCACGAAGACCCAGTTGAAGTCTTATGTGATCCAAGCCATCGCCGTGGAGAAGGCTGGGCTCAAGGTCGACTTCAAAGCGAAGCGCGAGCTCGAGCTTCCCGAGGAACTCACGCGCCTATTGAAGAAAGATCGGGCGCTCGCGAAGGCCTTCGCTGCGCTCACGCCGGGCCGACAGCGCGCCTACGTCCTGCACTTCACCGGCGCGAAGCAATCCAAGACTCGGACCGCGCGGATCGAGAAATGTATCCCGCAAATTCTGGCGGGTAGGGGCATGAACGACCGCTAGTTGCCTGCCGAACCAAGTAGAGTCGCTGCATGCTCGGAGCTCGCCTTGTTGCGAACCCCTGGTCGTATTCGAAGCCGGTCTCGGCCTCGATGCGTCGACCTGGCATCTCGTACAACCGGCAGTCGCCAAGGTTACGCGGGCGTGCGCTTACGATCGCGCCGGACGTGGCTCGAGTGGACCCGCTCCCTTTCCGCACGACCAACGTCGCATGGCCGAAGAGCTGCACGCCCTGCTCACGAAGTCAGGCGAGCGCGGACCCTATCTGTTGGTCGGGCACTCGATGGGCGCCGCCAACGTGCGCTGGCTCTTGAATGAGCACCCAACGGAGGTGGCGGGAATGGTGCTACTCGAGCCAGCGACGGAGGACTGGCCGAAGAAAGTGCTGGCTCGGGTGCCGGTAGAGGCTCAGCCCGAGTTTTGGCAGAACCTCCGCGCCTGGGAGGGAATCGAGCGCGAGGCATTCATAGCGGGGTATGAGGGGCTGCGCGCGTTCGGTGCCGCGCTCGGCAGCCGTCCGTTGTTCATTCTGACGGCCGAGAAACCCGAGAATGAGCTGCCGCTGCGCCTGGAAATGCACGCCCCTCTCGAGCATTTGTCCGCGAACGTTCGACACACGGTAGTCAAGGACAGCGCCCACAACATTCAGCTGGAAGCTCCGGCGAGTGTGATCGAGTCGGTTCGCGCCGTCATCGACGCGGCCAGAACCCAGTCACGTCTGTGAGTAGCGGCCGTTGCTGCGGGCAATCGGAAATCCGCCTCGCGGTGCTATGTTTGGCGTGCGTGCGATGGTGAAAGGCATCTTGTTCGATCTCGACGGCACGCTGTTCGATCGGGACAACGCCATCGAGGATCTCGTGACCGACCAGCACGCGCGCTTTGCTGCGGAGCTCGCCACCGTTTCGCGCGATGTTTACGTCTCGCGGCTCCTCGAACTGGACGCACACGGGTACGGAGACAAGTCTGCTCTCTATCGCCAAGTCGTCAGCGAGTTCGGGCTGCGCGGCTCACTGGCGCAGACGCTGCTCGAGGATTTCCGCGAGAAGATTGAGTCGTTCGGTCGGGCCTTTCCGGAGGTTCGCTCGGTGCTCTCCACGCTCTTCGCGCAAGGGTTGAAGCTCGGAATCATCAGCAACGGCTCGGTGAGGAGCCAGGCGTCGAAAGTCTCGCGTCTCGGGGTCGCCCAGTTGATGAGCGCGGTGCTCATTTCCGAGAGTGAGGGAGTGCGCAAGCCCGACCCGGAGATCTTTCGCCGCGCGCTGCAGCGGCTAGCTCTTCGCGCAGACGAAGTTTGGTTCGTCGGCGATCACCCGGTGCTCGACATCGAGGCGGCTGCGGGCGTGGGAATCGCGCCGATTTGGCGGCGAACCACGCATTTTTCTGCTCCACGCGCGGCGCACCGGCAGATCGACACGCTTTCGGATTTGCTGCCCTTCTGTGTGGACGTCGACGAGTCGGTGGAGGTGGTGGAGTACGACGCGCGCTGGCCGTCCTGGTATCAGGCTGACGCCACGCAGCTGGCGCAGGCGCTCGGGGCGCGATTGCGAGCCGCCGAACATTTCGGGAGCACTGCGGTGCCCGGCTTGGCCGCAAAGCCAATCATCGATGTCTTGCTCGCGCCCGTAGAATGGCCCATGGCACGCGTGGACCGAGAGCTTCTGGAGCGGCTCGGGTACCAGTTTCTGGGGGAAGCGGGGGTAATAGGCCGGCAATACTTCAGGCGCAGACAGGCGCACGACACGAACGTTGCGGTGGTCGAGTTTGGCGGGCCGCTCTGGTGCGACAATCTGCTGTTGCGCGATTATCTGCGTAGCCATCCGAGCGCAGCGTTGCTCTATGCTCAGCGAAAGAACGAGATCTTGTCCAAGGGCGCCGATCGCTTGCTCTCCTATTCAGCCGCGAAAGCGCCCGAGGTGAGCACGCTGCTCGAAGCCGCGCGCAAATGGCGGTCGGCCTAGGCTGAACGAGCCTCGGCGAAAACGCGCCTAGAGTGCACAGCAACGAAAGCCGACATCCTCGCTCGGATTGCTGCGTGCGCTGGACTGGGGGTAGGCGCAGCGCGAATAGGTGCCAATCAGGGCGAAGCTGCCGCCTTTCAGCGAACAATACGTGTTCGGTCCCCCTGGTTGTCCGCTGTCATGGCAGCGGTCCTCCCACTCCCAGACGTTACCGCTCAGGTCGTAGACGCCGGCATAGCCGGGCGCGGCAGACTGACAGCCTCGACGGGTTGCAACCGCCACCGGCTTCCCGTTGCCGGCGTCTGCCGTATTGCAGGCCGCGGCGTCGTACGTGTTGCCGTAGGCATATTGGCTCGTGTCATTCGCGCTGCAGGCTGCATACAGCTCGCTGTCGCGCGCGTAGCCGTGCGCGTCGCCACCCGGCGCGGGCATGCCGCAGAGACGCTTGCCGACCGCTCTGCAGTAGGCAACCGCGTCACACCAATCCACCCAGGTGACGGGCAGGTTCGGATCGCTTTCGGGCACGTCCCAACCACGCGGCGGGATGAAGCTCGCGTTCCAGCTGCAGGCCGATATTTGGTCGGACACGGCTGGGGCCGTAGCGAGCCACGCCGCGTATGCGGCGCGAGTCACCTCGGTTGTGTCGATGCAGTATCCGAGGGGCAGTCTGACCATGCTCATGCCACCGCCGGCGGGACAAGTGGAGGACACCTTCGCGCTCGGGGGAGCCACGCTGCTTGGGCGGCAGGCAACGGACAGGGCAAACAAGGTAAGGATGGGCAGCGTGCGCACGTGTCCAGAACCGGATCGACGATTCTCGAGCGTCTGTCAACTGACCGGCCTCGGGTGATCGTGAGCTATTACCCTTCGCCCCTGCTATCGTTGCCTCGGCGGTGACGGGCATGAGCGACGACAGCGAAGAAGACGTGCCGTACGGGGAAGACTTTCACGACGCGGCGGTCGCCACGACTTGGGCGGATGCAGTGATGCGAAAGCGCCCGTGGCGCACGACCATCTTCGACCACTTCGTTTCGATTGTCGGTGCCGCAGCGGAAGCGCAGCCACGCGTTCTGGAGCTTGGCTCTGGCCCTGGCTTTCTGGCGGAGCAGCTGCTCACCCGCTGCCCCGCGGTCAGCCACTATACACTCCTGGATTTTTCGGAACCAATGCTGGAGCAAAGCCGGCGACGGCTGGAACCACATCGGGCTCGAACGTCGTTCTTGCGCGCCGACTTCAAGACCGATGCCTGGCCAGCGCTGCTCACCGGTCCGTTCGACTTCATCGTATCACTTCAGGCAATTCACGAGCTGCGACACAAGCGACACGCGCCACGGCTCTATGCTCGGCTCCCGGGGCTACTCGCTCCCGCGGGGGAAGCGCTGGTCTGCGATCATCTGCCAGAGGTCGCCCACACGCCCAGGCACCGAGTGCTGTACATGACCGTTGCCGAAAATCTCGAGGCATTGTCGCGCGCAGGCCTGTCGGAAGCCAAGGTCGTCTGGAGTGACCACAACATGGCGCTCTACCGCGCTAGGGCGCGGTGACGAACGTGTTTCAGAGTTCCGGCGCCTCTTCTTGCGCACGACGAGGGCTGCCGAAGGGAGTTTGGGATGCAACGAAAGCGACTCTATGATGGCCACGCATGAGCACGAGTTGAGCTCTCCGCCGAAAGGCGAGCGGGCACGGGAGCTTTGGCTTCAGCATGCAGCGGGGTTCATCGTCTTTGAGGACTGCCGCGCGCATGCGATCGAGCGCATCGATCCGAAACTGAATGCGAAAGCCCGAGCAGCTGTGATCAAAGGCATCGACGACGCGCTGTACGGGCTGATGATGGTCGCGGACGGAGTTTCGGGCTGCCTGGCGAACGACTCGGACGAAGTTTCGCTCTCGCTCATCGTGCGTCATTCTCGCAAGTCCGCGCGCGGCGAATTCAAGCCAGTGGCAGAGCTCGAGCTCGCCTACGGCGACGGCATGTGCATGGCCGTTCACGGTTGGCGCGCGGGCGACTTCGGCGCGAACCCGCCCGCGCTGATCCGCGCTCGAAAGCCCAAAACCAAGGCCCATTCGAAGCCGCGGGCGCGCAAGAAGCGGGCTTGAGCGCGTCAGAGCACTCTTCGCCAGAGCATGAACCGAGTCCAGGGGTGGCGAACGCGCACGCGCAGCGCCGCAGACGACATGCCCGCAATCTCACGACCGGTGAAGCGATGCGCATGGCGGACGTCCACGTCGCGAACCTCTCTCAGGTTCTGTGCCGCAAACGCGCGATCGTCGATGCACACGACCAATTCGAAATCCTTGTCGTCCTCCAAGCTGCGGTAGTTCAGGTTGGTCGAGCCGTGAATGGAGAAGCGTTCGTCGAACACCGCAAGCTTGAGATGATTGAAGTGGTTCAGGTACTCGTAGATTTCGACGCCTGCCGCTAGCAGTCGCGGATAGTTGTGCTGTTGTGCGTCTTGGGCGAACGAGTTGTCGTTGTGCGTCTCGCTCGGCAGGACGAGCACGACCGAGAGGTCCGGGCGCTTGGCTTTGGCCGCACACAGCGCGTCCACGATTGCCGGGTGATAGAGGTACGGATTTTCGATGAATATCGAGCGCTCGGCGGCAGCGATCAGGCGGAGGTAGAGCTCACGGACTGCGTTCGGCTGGCTGTCGGGTGCGTTCGTGTAGACCTTCGCGCTCTCGAGCTCGTCGCCTGCGACCGCGCTATCGGTCGCTCGGTCGTGCGGCAGCTCGAGCGGTGGTTCGAGCGTAAATGGCTGGCCACCGTCGAGCAGCCAGCGCGCGTGGAACTCTTCGTCGATCGCCGAGATGATCGGGCCTTGAAAACGAGTGAGGCTGTCGTGCCACTTCCACCACGGCTCGTCCTGCCCAGCGAGCTTGCGCTGGCGTCCCTCGGCCCGGGCGTCGAGCTTTGGGTCGAAGGGCACGTGAAATAGATATTGCGCGCCGATGTTCGCGCCGCCAGCGTACGCCACGTTGCCGTCGATCACGATCACTTTGCGGTGATCGATGTGCAGGACGTCCACGTCGATGGACTCGCGGATGCGCGCGGCCAGCGATTCGAGCCGTGGATCAGCAACGGGAATGATGCGATCGTAGTCGATGTCGGTGTCGATCACCTCCGCACCCGCGCGCGTGAGCGCTTCACAAAGCGGCTCGACGTCGAGCGGATCGTAGTCGACGTTCGGATCGTGCTTCATCATCCGCTTTTCGCCGGTCGAAAACGGATCGCCCATGGCCGTTTTCTTCATGTTGAGCAGGATGCGCACCTTGACCCCTGCGCGTGCGCGCTCCGCCAACACCTCGGCGACTTGGAGCCCGATCGGGTCCCGAAAGAACAAGAAGATGGAGACGTGAATATTTCGCTGCGCAGCGCCGAGGTCGCGCAAGAGCGCCGGTAAGATTCGGTGTCCGTCGACGAGGAGCTTGGCTCGGTTGCGCGGCATCACTGGCGAGTCACGTACGGCCTAGCCTGTTTGATCAAGAGCTTGCGACTCGGGCCGTGAAATTTGAACTCTAGATCGAGCGCGAACGTGCCGGCAACTCCGCTATAAAGCGGAGCAAAATGAGCGTGCACGCGTTCCGCGGCGTCCGCGAGGGCGCTCACCTCGTCGTCGTGGAGCAGCGGCGCTTCCGGTGACAGGGACGAAAAGCGTTGGCGAACGACCTGGACCCCGCCGTTCGGTGCCGGTACGATCGAGAAGATCTCGGGCACTGCTCCGTTTTCGGGGTTCGTGACCTCGACCTCGCCTTGCTGCACGTTCACGTACAGGCCCTCACTGCCCGGGTTGGCGAGATTTCGCGTGATCAGCACGCCGTTCGCCACTTCGTCGTCAATCGCTTCGTCGACCGCGACGCCCATGCGCACCGCGCGGTGCTCGACGTTCCACAGCGCTCGCTCTTCGAAGGCACGAAAGCCGAACACCGACGCCCACACTTCCCGGATGCGAGCCGACGCTCGCCGATCACCCGACGCAAACGCGGAAAGCGATTCATACAGCCCGGCGCCGGTGAAATTGGGTAGATCCTCGGCGTTGGTGCTGGAGCGAAGGCGCACCTTGCGGTCACCGAACAGCTCCGCCACGCGGGCGTCGAGCGCGAGCGCGAAGTCGGGGTCGACCGCGCCATTGTGAACGAGGTAGCGAAGAGCGTTGAGGCTCGCCTCGCGCAGGGCGGTGTCGGTCGACAGCTCGGGATCGCCGAGCAGGCGCTCGAGCAGTCCGTAGAATGTGTCGCTGGCATCGGCGCTCGCGGCGCAGCGCGCGCCAGCCGCAGCACAGAGTGCGGCGGCGCGGCCTTCCTCTTCGCAGTCCACGCGAGCGGCCTCGCACAGCGCATCCGTCACGCGGTTTTCCGACATGTATGCATCGTAGGCGGATAACGGTACGGCGAAGCCAGTCGGCGCCGTATCGCCGAGCAGGTGATGGAGCTCGCTGAGGTTAGCGGCCTTGACTCCGACTCGAATCGAATCGTCGAAGCCGAGCTCGTCGAAGTCGGGCAGCCCACCGAACGCATCGTCCGCCTCCGGCACGAGCGGCTCGCCCACGCGGGAGTCCCAATAGGCCTGAGCTTCTTCGAGCGTCGCCGTTCGCATCGAGAAACCGTCGGGCGTCACTTCGAAGCGCACGAGCTGGTCTAGAAACGGCGAAATGCGTGGATCGCTCGCGGCGTTGCGAAGCGCCAGGTTGGGCGTGCCGCGCGCGCGCGCCGCGACGTTCACGTGAGCGAGCGGCGTCTGCAGCTCCTCCGTGATGGTGCCGCCGACCAGGGGCAGGTCATTCGGCAAACGGGTGAGCACGAGCAGATCGCGAAAAGACAGGACCGCATCGGGAAGCTGCTCGGGCGTGACCAGGCGGAGCGTGCCGTAGGCGACACCCGGGTTCAGGATCTGTTGCTCGACGCCCGCATACAGCTCGCTGACGGGCGAAAAGAGCGCGTCCTGAGCGGCGAAGTCGCGTTTCGCTTCGGCCACCTGTGCTTCCTGCGCGCTGCCGGCGGGTACGTACAACAGGCGGTCGTCCGAACCGTCGAGGTCGAGCCAGAGCAGCCGCTCCTCGATCAAGCGGTGCGCTTTCAGGGCCTGAGCGGGGGTCAGATCGTCGCTCGGAAAAAACTCGAGCGCGACGGGTGCCTCGAGCGCGCGCGACCCGTGGTCGAAGGCGAGCGCCGGATAGTAGATCAGCGTGCCGGCGAGCGCGCTGCGATTCTCCCCGTGATAGGTGTTCTGTTCGAAGATCGGTCGCGGAGCGGAGACTCCCAAGACAAAGCGCGCGAAGTCGTAGTGCAGCGGATACCGGCGCGTGTTCTGAAAGTAAACCTGCGGAGTGTCGTCGAACCCTGCGACGTAGAACTTCACCGAGTGAGCGGGGCCGAACTCGGTTTGAGTCTCGACCGCGAGCGCGGCAAACGCCTCGGCTCCGCCCTCACGAGAAATGCCCGTGCGGTAGTCGTCAGTCGTCTCGAACGCCGAAAGGGGCGACAGCGCCATTTGCATTCGGCCTCGTGCGCGCTGCTGCTCGCTGACCGTTACCGACTCGAACGCGTAACCTGCAGGTTTGATGGTGAGGGTCGAGCCCGCCTCGAGCGAGTCGATCGCGACGCCCCGCCCCGTGCAACGCAGCTCGGACTGGGCGCCTCCGGGGCAGGACACGGCTGCCAGCGAGGAGTCCGGCTTGGCCAGTACGACGCGGTAACGCTCGGGCATGCCCGCGGCCTGGAACTCGAGCTGAAACGCACCATCGCCCAGTTCGGAGCCGCAACCCAAGAGAGTTGCGAACCCGAGCGCGAGGCAAGCTCGATGTGCCGCGGCAGCCTTCATGGTGCACATCGAATCGTCGCCGACGCCCCTTCCGCGGACGTGTGATAGGTGACGCTCGAAACGACCAGCAGATCGTCGCCCGAGCGTGCGGTCGCGGGCGACAGCAGACCGCCCGACGGCAGCGTGTTCACGACCTCGACCACGTTACTCCGAGGAGTGAAGTCTTCGCCGTCGAGCACGACGAACTTGAGCGAGTGGTTCGGCACACAGCCGCCGCAAATATAGATGATGCTCCCGTCTGCCCAGAGCAGGCCCACGTCGTCGCCCACCTCGACCCAGAACGGTTGAACGCTCTCCCGGTCCTCTATCGGTGCTTGCAGGTCGTACATCAGCCCTTGACGTTCACCGTTTTCGTCGAAGCGAGCCAAGCGGATGGTCGTGGCAGCGCTCTGCGTTTCGTACGAGCTGTCGCCGGTGGCAATCGACCAAGCGGCGAGCACCTGATCACCGCGAACGAGCAGGCTTGGAACGGTCCCCGCAAACCCGGTCGCCGCGCTGTTCTCGAGCGCGATGGGCTGGCCCGTGACCCTGCCGTCGGCACCCAGAACCAACAGACGGCTGACCAGACCCGAATCGCGCTGCTGATAGTCTGCATAGCTCACCATGAAATGCTGCCCAATCGACGCGATGTTCCCCGCGGCGAGATACATGCCCTGAGCGACGATAACCGGCGTACTCGCCAACTTGCCGCTCTCGTCGAGGAGCGCGAAGGTGAGCTTTGCCGACATTTCATTGCCGTCGATCCAGAGCAGCGCGTAGCCCGCGCCCGCTCTCGCGAGCGTCGGGGGATCCGAGCGCCCGAGCGTGGCCAAGACGCTCCTCGGCGTGACCACTTCTCCCTCCGCGTTTACCTGCAGTGAATTCAAAGAATAGCTGCTGTAGTCCGGCGCAGCCTCGGTCCACACGATCGTAGATTTTTCGCCAGCGGTCGCAGCGGTGACGCTCGCCAGAAATTGACTCGTCGGCTCGCGCACCACGCTCGGCGCGCCGAGCGTTCCGTCGAGGCTCAGAGTCGACCAGGTGACGCTGTTGCCGGGCCGACTCGGATCGGGGTTGTTGCGATCGGCCGCCACGACTGCGAGCTCCGCACCGTCAGGGCTCGGCACCAGCGAGAAGCCTTGCCAGGGCAGGTTCAAACGCGAGATCGGACGCGAAACCGAGCAGCTGTACTTGGTGCCTGGCGGTCGATCGAGCAGCGGACCCCCCGGGTCGACCGCGCCGGTCCCGCCGCCAGACTTGCCCCCGCTACCGGTGCCGCCAGTACCGCCAGTGCCCCCGGTCCCCGAATCGCTACCGCCGCAGGCGGAGCTCAGCGCGATTACCAAGAGAAGACTCGAGAACAGCCAGCTCGTTTTCATGAACAGAGGCTAGAGCAAGCATCGCGCCAGCGCGCCGAGCCCCTGAAAAAACGCGCCTAATACGGCGCCGTTGCGGCATTTCTCCGATCTACGGCTGGCCCTCGAGGGCACGCCCGCGGCATCGCTGTCCACATTGTTCCAAAGTGTTCGGCACAGTCGCGGCACAGGGTGCGGGAGCGACGGGCAGCCGACCTGTGAGCTGCGCGCCGCGCAGAACTGGTGCACGCGCGGCCGCAGTGGGGCAGCCCCTGAATCTGCGCGCTGGCCGAGCCGGTGGCCTCTCAGCAATTCTGGTTGGGCCGCGCGAGCACTCAGCGCGGCGGTTCCAGCATGCGGCAGCCGGGGCAGTCCGGTGCGCCGGGGCCGTTGTCGCAGTGCTCGGGTGCCTGAACCACGTGGTCGCCACAGAAGGGGCCGAGCTTGCAACCGACGTCGCACTCGCCGTAGCCGCCGTCGTTGATGCCGTCGTCGCACTCTTCGCCGAAGCTCAGGATGCCGTCGCCGCACACCGCGGTGCAATCGCTCGGCGCGGTTTCGAAGCCCGAGAGCGTGAGCCGGAACGACGAGCCGAACTTCTTGCGCTCGGCTTGGAAGACCACGATCTTGTAGACGTTGCCAGCTTTGAGCTCGTAGCGTGACGCCGACTGAGCGTTGATGGTGACCGAGCCGTCCATCGGCACGTGGATGCCACCGAGGTCGACTGCGAGGTGGCCGTTGACGAACACGAATACGTCGTCGTCACCGGTAAAGTCGAGGCGCGCGTTGGTAGTTTGCTCGTAGCGGAACCAGTACTGAACTTCGCTCGTGAAGTAGAAGTTGTGCTGCATCGCGCCCGGGAAGACTTTGCTTTCCGAGGGCCAGCCCGTGTAGCCGTATTGCAGGGGGAGCTGGGCGAAATCGGCGTCGCGGGTGGGGCCGGTCACGCTGTCGACCGGGAAGAACAAGGGCGTGCCGTCGAACTCCACGATTTTGGCGCCCGTGCACCACTGCAGGGGGTTGGTGCTGCAGGGTTTGCAGTCGGCCACGCACGCGGAGACCTGCCCGTCGAAATCGGTCTGGCAATCGGTGTCGCACGTAGTCGCCGTGGCGGTGAGCATGTCGATGTTCGCCTGAAGATCGACGATTTCGGCCTCCAGCGCGGCGATTTGCATCTCGAGCTCGGCGATCGCCGCCGCGTCCGGCGGAGTCTGGGCCTGCCGCGTGGCGAGCTGATCTTGCCGCTGCGTGAGCTGCTCCGTTCGTTGCCGGAGCGTATCGCCGGCTGAACGGACCGCGTCGTGCTTCGGCCGGCAGACGTTGTCGCACTGGAGCGAGCTGCGGACGCGCATGGTGCAGCCAGGCGCGCACGTGGCTTGGCTGGTCGCGTTCGGAACTTGCTGCTCCTGACCTTGGCCCATCGGGGGCGCGACGGTGGTGACGAGCTTTTCGCCGTTTTTCCCGAAGCGGTTCACGTAACCGCCGTTGCCGTTGTCGTAAAGGAGGATGTCACCGACCACCCGCACCGAGCCGTTGTTGTCACGGAACCAGCGCGCGAAGCTCTGCGCGGACTCGATGCACGCCTCTTTCGGCGCTTTTCCGAGCACGGGGCGGCCTTCGGCGTCGAGCCGGTCTTGAGCGATGCCGAGCGTGATGGGCTTGCCTTCCGGGATGCCGCACGAGGTGTCGGGGTAGACGGGCCAGCCGAAATCCGCGTCTTTGTCGGAGAAGTCGCGGAAGATGGCCGGGACGCGCAGCACGCATTTGCCGTCGACCTTTTCGCACTGAGGCTCCTGCTGACAGGTGAAGCCCATCTCTTTCTTGCAGGTGGAGGAGCAGCCATCACCGTCGGTCGTGTTGCCGTCGTCGCATTCCTCGTTGATCAGGAGCCCGTCACCGCACTCCGACGTGCAAGAGGGACCCGAACAATTCGGTTCACGAAGGCAGAGCGCCGAGCAGCCGTCGAACGGGACCTTGTTGCCATCGTCGCAACTCTCCGCGCCCTCGACCATGCCGTTGCCGCAAACGGCGTCGGTACACACGCTCGGTTCGCCCGTGCATTTCTTGCCGAGCTCCACCCGGCAGCGCTCGGAGCAGCCGTCACCAGCGGTCGCGTTGCCGTCGTCACACTGCTCGCTCGCAGCAACGAATCCGTCCCCGCAGCGGGCGATCTCGCGACAGGCCTTACCCGGACTCGCGCAGCTGAAGCCGGGATCCACTTGGAGGCAATCTTCGCGGCAGCCGTCGCCGGACTGTCGGTTGCCGTCGTCGCAGGCTTCGTCCGGGGTCAGCTCTCCGTTGCCGCAACCTGCGGGCACGGTCGGCTTGATGGTGGGCACCATGACGCCGGTGCCCCCGCCGGAACCGGTGCTCGAAGCTCCGCCCGTCGTGGTTCCGGAACCAGTGGCGCCCGAAGAACCGGAAGGCCGCCGCGGTTCAGCCGAGTTGTCGGCCCCGCACGCGACAACGAGCAAACCGAAAAGGAGTCCCAGTACCGCGCGATGCGTCGAACGAGGTCGCTTGTCCATGATGCCGCCAGCGTTTGCCGAAGGCTTTTGACACGGCCTCACCTCCGGTTCCACGGGCAAGAATCCACGGGCAAGAAGCCCCACAGAAACTTCGAACGTGGCTGAACTCACCAAAGCGACAATCGTATCTCGCTCGTGATTTCAGTTTTGATGCTCGGGGAGGGCGTCTTTGCCTCCTGGGAGCGTCTCTTGGGGACCTTAACAATACGAGTCTGAGGGGTGACACCGAAAGCCGTCGCTGCCCCCGAACAAACGCTCGGAACCGCCGATTCTAGAGGACCCTACAAGATGAAACTTCGACGATACCCCCTGATTGCCGGCTCGGTTCTTGGCGCTCTGTTCCTCGGCGCGCTCGCGACGGCCGCCTGCTCATCGAAAAGCGAGGCAGAGTTGCCGATCGCACCCGCAACGGGGGGCAACGGCAACCCAGGGAGTTCCGGTGGCGCTCCGGTCACGGGCTCCGGCGGCTCCGGCATCGTGCTCGGCGGCGCGGGCGGAGGAATTGGGGGTCCGGGCACGGCGTGCGTAGGCCTCGCGTGTCAACAGACCACGTGCACCGTGGGCGCCTGCACGCAGAAGGCTTGTTCGGGAACATCGACGACTGTCAGCGGCACGGTCTACGACCCGGCGGGCAAGGTTCCTCTCTACAACGTCGTCGTCTACGTGCCGAGCGCGCCGGTGACGCCGTTCGCGGAAGGCGCCCGCTGCGACCGTTGCGACGCGACCGTCCTGAATCCGCTCGCGTCCGCCATCACCGACACCAAGGGACATTTCCAGCTGAAGGACGTTCCGGTCGGCGACAACATCCCGGTGGTCATTCAGATCGGCAAGTGGCGACGCCAGATCACGATCCCCAAGGTGGCGGCCTGCGTGGACACGGCGCTCACCGATCCGAACCTGACGCGCCTTCCGCGGAACAAGGCGGAAGGTGACATCCCGTTGATAGCCATCGCCACTGGCGGCTTCGATTCGATGGAGTGCTTGCCACGGCGGATGGGCATCGACGACGCCGAGTTCACGACCGAAACCGGCACGGGCAGAATTCACCTCTATAGCGGGGCCGATTT
The DNA here is from genome assembly GCA_035549735.1 of Polyangiaceae bacterium. Lineage (GTDB taxonomy): Bacteria > Myxococcota_A > Polyangia > Polyangiales > Polyangiaceae > PMG-095. The sequence continues at coordinate 19,509 of DASZQI010000004.1, forward strand.
CGCCGAAGCCAACGGGACCAACCATCCCGCGACGAAAGCGTTCGACCCTGCGCTCAACGGCGGCGCGACCCTCTCGCGCGCGACCTCGGTGTGGGGCTCGGTCGACACCCTGAAGCGTTACGACATCGTCATCCTCTCGTGCGAGGGCAATCCCATCGAGCAAGAGAAGCCGATGGCGTCGCGCGAAGCCATGTACGCTTACGCTTCGCTCGGGGGTCGCGTGTTTGCGTCGCACTGGCATCGGATTTGGTACTCGCAGGGTCCGGCGCCCGTGCCCATGATCGGAACCTGGCAAGATCGCACCGATCCCGCCGACCCGGCCACCGGTACCATCAACACCGCATTTCCCAAGGGCCAGGCACTCGCGGACTGGCTCGTCAATGTGGGGGCTTCCACCACGGCCGGGCAGATCGAAATTCGGGCGCCGCGCGACAACGTTCAGGCCGTGAACCCCACTTACGCTACGGAGTGGATTCGGATCCCGACGGCTTCAGGCGGCGGTGGTCGAGGCATGCCCGGCGGCGCGGGAACTGCCGTGGAGTACTTGACCTTCAACGCTCCGCTCGCCGTGCCTGCCGATCAGCAATGCGGACGCTGCGTGTTTACCGACCTTCACGTTTCGTCCACTGGAGCCGACGTCCCGGGGAAGCCCTTTCCCGGGGGCTGCGAGCAGCGCGACCTGTCACCACAGGAGAAGGCGGTCGAGTTCATGCTGTTCGACCTCTCCTCCTGCGTTCGCGATGATCGCGAGCCGCCCATGCCGCCGCGGTAGCGCGCTCGCCTGTCTCGTCAGATACAGAGCCACCTATTGTTGACGACGTTCAACCTGCAGGTGCAGGTGGTCGCGCCGTACGTACACGCCCAATTGTTCGGATAGGAGTTGCAGATGCTGTTGTCGGTGGGCTGCGATACCGGACAGCCCAAGCCTCCCGCGCCGCCACCGCCGAGCCCGCCTTCGCCGCCGAACCCGCCTTCGCCACCGAACCCGCCTTCGCCACCGAACCCGCCTTCGCCGCCGAACCCGCCTTCGCCGCCCTGACCCGTCGTGCCGCCGGTCGTCGTGCCGCCGGTCGTCGTGCCGCCCGTGGCTTTTCCGCCGGTATTGGTGCCACCGGTCGCTTTTCCTCCGGTCGTGGGAGCGCCGCCCTCAGCGCCACCTGCGCCACCTGCGCCACCCGCGCCACCGACGCCGCCCTCGCCACCGGGCGAATCGCCGCCACTCGCGCCCGTGCCGCCGGTGGACGAGCCTCCGCTGCTCGTACCGCCAGTCCGCGCGCCCCCCGAACTCGTGCCGCCAGTGGCTGCTCCACCGGTCATGCCCGCGCCGCCGGTTGCGGCACCGCCGGTATGAGATGCCCCTCCGGTACTCGACGCATCGTCGTCATCGTCGCCTCCACAGCCCACGACGATCGTGCTGCCCAGCACCGCCAAACCCGCAAACAACCTCAACCGACTTGTCATGCTGCCTCCACTATCCCCCGCGTACAGAAGCCAGAACCGCCTGTAGCTAAGTGGCAGGGAGCGGACCGAATCCATCACCGAATGAGTCGGCAGCGTTCGATTTCCGAAAAGCGCGCTGTCGCTCCGATTTTTGAGCAGAAACTCGCGCCTCACGGCACGCAACATCGGTCTTGGGCGGAACCGCTCCCATACGCTTCAGCGAGACAGAAATGTACGCCCTCGCTTCGAGCGGGCGGCGCGTGACGCAACCGCCGCCGCAGGCGCTAGCGCAGAATCACAGGAATGGTGCACTCGGTGCTGCAATACACTTGGCCGATAGCGCCTTGTGGATCGCTCACGGGCTGCATCTGGTCATCGAGCTTTAGCCCGTTGTTCGCGCCGAGATCGCATTCTTCATTGAGGTCGGTGTCGGCCACGCCGTCGCCACAGAACCGCGGGTTGCGGCAGGTGAGGTCGCAGCGGTTTTGCCCATCACCCGGAGCGCCGTTTTGCTTACCGAGATCACATTGCTCGGGCCCCGCCTGGCCGCTTTGCAGCACGTTATCGCCGCAGAACGGGCCCCACGTGCAGGCGCTGGTGCAGCCGCCATAAGTCGAGTCGTCGTTGGGGCCGGGGCAGCCAGCGGGCACGGCTGCGGCGCTGTTTCCGCAGTCACATTCTTCACCGGCGACCGCCACGCCGTCGCCGCAGGCAGGCACGCACTCGCTCTTGCCGGCCAGGAAATTGGCCAGCGTGAGCATGTAGTTCGAGCCGCAGCACCAACGCTCGGCCTGGAACACCACCACTTCGTACACGCTGCCGATGGCCAGCTTTAGATCGACGGTGGTGTAAGTCGACGGAGTTTCACCGTAGCCCACCTGTGCCGTGCCCTTCGCGGCGTCGAGGATTACGGTGGCGACCGCGCGATCGTGCACTCCGCCGAGATCGACCGCGAGCGTGCCGTTGATGAACACCCACACGTCGTCGTCGCCGGTGAACCTCAAGTTCTCGTTACCCCGATACTCGAACCAATAGCGAAGCTCGGTCGTGAACGAGTAATTGTGGTTCGCCCAACCGTTGCCAAAGCCGAGGCCTTGATAGGCGTGGCAAGTGCGGCCCGCGAAAGCGCCGTCCGTGTACGTCACTTCTTTGCCCGTGTTCTGATCGAGCAGCGGGTTATCTGAGTCCAGTGGGAAGAAGCCGCAACGGTTGTCCCATGGCGGATCGGTGTTGCTGTTCATCGCGTAGGTGGTCTTGTTGGTCGGGCTCTGCAGCAACGTCAGAGTCCGATAGAAGGTCTGATTGACCCCGCTCACGTTCCGATACCACTGGTCGAAAGATGCCTTGCCCGTGAACATCAGCTGCTTCGGATCCGCGACCGTGGCCGGCCCGGCCCAGACCGGCTTGCGATCGAGCCCCAACGTCGGCTGCAAGATGCCCTTGCTGTCGTTGCAGCAATAGTGACCAAAGTCCGGGTGACCGCCCACGGGCGGGCCATCGGTGTACGACTCGAAATCCCGCGCGATGATCGGGATGGTCAGGCTCGGCGGCGGGCTCTCGTTCGCGGACTGGCATTTGTAACCCGCCTCGACCTTGCAGTCGTGCGAACAGCCATCGTGGTCGAGCACATTGCCGTCATCGCACGCCTCGACGCCGCGCAGCAGAATGCCGTCGCCGCACACGGTCTGACACGCGCCGACCGCGCTCGTTGCCGTGCCGCACTTGGGTTCGCTTTGACAGGTCGGCGAGCAACCGTCGAACGGTATCGCGTTGCCGTCGTCGCACGTCTCGCCCGCCTCTTGCTTGCCGTTGCCGCAGACCGTCTTGGCGCACACGCTGGGCGTCCCGCTGCACTCGAAGCCCGGCTCCGCGCGGCACGTCGCGGAGCAACCGTCGCCGCTCACTACGTTGCCATCGTCGCAAGTTTCATAGCCAGTGGGCAGCCCATCGCCGCAGCGTGGCGTACACGCCTTGCCCGGCACGCGACAGATGAACCCCGTTTCGACGGTCTTACAGTCGCTCGAGCAACCATCACCGCTCACCGTGTTGCCGTCGTCACAAGCCTTGTTCGTGGTGAGCACGCCATTGCCGCACACCCCGAGGAATTCGCAGGGCTTGCCGGGCTCCAAGCAGCGCCAGTTGCCTTCGGTCTGACAGATACGGCTGCAACCGTCGCCACTGAGCGCGTTGCCATCGTCGCAACCCTCACTGCGTTGCAACGCCCCATCTCCACATTTTCCACCGCCGCCACGGGTCGGATCCGGCTGACCGAGCGAACCGGTGTCGATGTGCGTCGCTCCGCCTCCGCCGGTCGTGACGCTGACTGTCGTGCCCCCGGTCGCAGAAGGTACGCCGCCGGCAGCGCCCGTGGGTCGCGGCTTACCACTGCTGCAACCCGCGACTGCGAGCAGTGCGAACGACAGAAGAGCGAACGAGTCCCGGCCAAACGTCGCGCGGAATGGAGCACGCAGTGACCGGCGATCGCGCAGCCGCGCGAGCGAGGAGCTGACAAGCGTCATGTGGAATGATTCTAGGCGCTCGAGCCAGCGCGCGCCGCACACTCGAGACTATGAATTTACCCTCGCCGGCCACCGGGGAACTGCCCGCATTCCTGGCATTTTTGAACACCGGTGGAATTGCCGCGGTGAGCTTCCGAAACTCGGTCGCCTGCCACTCACCCTGGAGAGGCTCATAGAGGCGCTGGGCACTCGATTGCAGCGATGACGCGCGAACCGGTCGTGGTGAAGGTGACGTACGCAGTCGTGTTTTCGACCGCGAACAGGCTGACCGGGCCCTGCAAAGACTCGAAAGACGGAGAAGCCTGTGAGAGCACGAGCGGGGCCGCGAAGGGCTCGCCCGCCGCCGAGACCCGCTGCAGCACCACTTTTCCGGCGTCCGTGCGAAGAAACAAGAAGCCTGCGCCAAGCGCAGCGAAGTCGACGACGCCCTTCTCTAGCCCAGCGGCCGTCTGCCAGACTTCCGCAGGATCGTCCGCTGCGCGCGTGCGGCGAATGCGGAGGAAGCGCTCATGATTGGTGTTGGACGGAAACCGGCCGAGGTAACCGTCGGCGGTTTGAATCATCTTGGGTTTGTGACCTATTGCGAGGTCGTCGAAGTCGTCGATGCGCGCGCTAGCTTGGAATGTGATCGCACCGGTCGCGTCGAGCTCAACGACGTCCCAAAATATTTGCTGCGTGCCTTCCGGCGTTGCCAACGCGCTCACTGCTGCGCTCGTCTTCGTGGGCACCACCTGCAGTGAGTCCCAGAGCTTCGCGGCAAAGGTCACCGTGCCGGCAGGGCTGACCGGAAGCCCGTCGGACCCAACCACGACAACGTTCGCTGTGGCGTCGATGACGCGGTGCCCGTAGCTGAACACGACGCGCTGGCCGTCGCCCGCGCGTCCGATGGCGAACGTCACGACCTGGCCAGCGTATTGCGCCAGGAATAGCCGATTTTCGGCGCTCGGCTCGGTCGCGCCCGACTGCCAGAGGGTAGACCAAACGCCGTGCAGCGTGCTTTCGCCCGGCCCCCGCCCGACGACGAGCAAGCGCTCCACGCCGGCCTCGTCTGCGATGGGTGCCACGTTGAGCAGCAGGTCGAGGGCAGTGTCGCTGACGGCGCCCTCGAATTGGCTCGAAGCAAGCTCTTCCTGCGAAGACGCCTGAATGAAAACTGGCGGGCCCGCGCTGTTCGTTCCGGCACCGCTCAAGACGAAGCCCATTGGGGAGCGATAGGCGAGCACGTCATTGCGACGTGCCGCCTCACTCGCGAGCTCGACAGAGCTCTTCAAACGACAGTCGCAGCTGCCCCCCATACAGGGCCCGTCCGCGCGGACGCACTTCCCCGTGGATGGGTTGATGATGCTCCCGGTGTCGCAATGACAAGTGCCATCCGCGAGACACGTGCCCAAGATCGCACTGACGCTCGGGTTGTCGTTGCACGTCTGGTCGGCGCCCTGTGTGCAGCTCGCAATCGACCCCGCGCTACCGCCGGTGCTGGGATTGCCGCCCGATCCGCCAAGACCCGCCACGCCACCGCTGCCCACGGTCGCGCCCGAACTTTCGCCGGCAGAAGCCCCACCCGACGTGGCTGGCGCGCTGCCGCCCTGCGCGGAAGCAGTTCCGCCGGTGTTGCTGCCGCTCGCGCCGCCGTGTCCGCTGCCAACCTGTGCTTCCGAAGAACAGCCGGTCACGAACAAGAGCCAAACGACGCCGCCCCACCTCCCAGACAACCAAGTCATGCTCATTGAGTGCCGCCGCACGCGGAATCCTTCAATAAATCGACGCTTTCGCCAAGAAAAGCGGCTCCAGGCGCTGAGAAGCGCCCTTCTGCCAAGAGCCGACGGCCTCCGTCCCCGGGGCCCCTCCGGAGACCACGACCCCCGACAGCGTCCTCGCCCGCCTACCGCTTCCTAGTTGTTGGCGCGAGCATAGACCGGAAAGCGCCGCACCAGGGCCGCCACCTCGGCGCGCACTCGCGTCAGAGTCGCCTCGTCGTTCGGGTGGTCGAGCATGTCGGCGATCAGGTTCGCAGTAGTGACCGCTTCCTCGACCTTGAACCCGCGGGTCGTCATGGCAGGCGAGCCGAGTCGGATGCCCGAGGTGACCATCGGCTTCTGAGGGTCGTTCGGGATACCGTTCTTGTTACAGGTGATGTGCGCTCGCCCGAGGATGGCCTCGGCTTCTTTGCCGGTCAGCTGCTTGGGACGCAGATCGACGAGCATGAGGTGGCTTTCGGTACGACCCGACACGATGCGCAGCCCGCGCTTCGTGAGCGTGTCGGCCATGGCGGCGGCGTTTGCCAGAACTTGAGCCTGGTACGCCTTGAACTCGGGCGACATGGCTTCCTTGAAAGCGACGGCTTTGCCGGCAATGACATGCATTAGCGGCCCACCCTGGAGCCCGGGGAAGACCGCGCTGTTTATGCGCTTCGCGATTTCTTCGGAGCGCGACAGGATGAAGCCGCCGCGCGGGCCACGCAGGCTCTTGTGCGTAGTCGAGGTGACCACGTCGGCGAACGGGACCGGATTCGGATATTTTCCAGCGGCGATGAGCCCTGCATAGTGGGCCATGTCGACCATCAGGTACGCGCCCACGGCTTTTGCAACCTCCGCGAAGCGCGCGAAATCGATACGCAAGGCGTAGGCCGAGGCGCCCGCGATGATGAGCTTGGGCTTGTGCTCGTGTGCCAGTCGCTCGACTGCTGCATAGTCGATTTGCTCCTGCGCATCCAAGCCGTAGCTGACCACTCGGAACCACTTGCCGCTCATGTTGAGCGGCATGCCGTGCGTCAGATGACCGCCCTCGGCGAGGCTCATGCCCATGATGGTGTCGCCAGGTTGCAGTAGGCCGAAGAAAACACCCTGGTTGGCCTGAGACCCGGAGTTCGGCTGAACGTTGGCGTAGTCGGCGCCGAACAATTGCTTTACGCGATCGATCGCCAGCTGCTCGACCACGTCCACGTTCTCGCAACCGCCGTAGTAGCGCCGCCCCGGGTAGCCTTCCGCATACTTGTTGGTGAGCTGGGAGCCTTGCGCCTCCATCACCGCGGGAGACGTGTAGTTTTCGGAGGCGATCAGCTCGATGTGATCTTCCTGGCGCTGGTTTTCAGCGACAATGGCGGCGAGTAGCTCGGGATCGGTTCGTTCGAGGGTGCTGTTGGTGAACACGCCGGGACCTTGCCAGCGGCCCGGCGTCCGCGCCATCGCTTTCTTTTCAAGGTTCCATGAACGATATTCATTAGGCTGCGCGGGCCGCGCTCGTGAAGGGCTCCGGCGCGGAGAACCGGCTCTCGGGCATGCCATGACCGTCTTGCGAACCGCTCGACTCACGCTCCGCCGCGCGCGCGCCTCGGATCTTGACGCACTGCACACAGTGCTTTCGGACCGGGAGACGACCCGATACTGGTCCACCGAGCCGCACAGCGACGTGCAGACGACCGAGCGCTGGCTCGACGCGATGCTGGCTTCGAGCCCCGAAGTCAGCGAAGACTTCGTGATCGAATACGAAGGCGCGGTCGTGGGCAAGGTTGGGTTTTTCCGCCTGCCAGAGATCGGCTTCATCCTGCGTCGGGAGCTGTGGGGACGCGGGCTTGCCTTCGAGGCGGCCCGCGCAGTCATCGATCACGTCTTCGCGACACACAACGTGGAGGAGCTCCATGCCGACGTCGACCCGCGCAACGCCCCCTCCCTCCGTCTGCTCCACCGACTGGGGTTCTTCGAGACCGCGCGCGCCCAGAGGACCTATTGCATCGGCGGAGTGTGGACTGACAGCGTCTACCTAAAGCTTCCGCGGACCCGATAGTCACGACGAGCGAATGGCGGGACGCTCATTCACGCGCGCTCGACTACGGGCGAATCTGCTTTCTGATCTTCTTGCTAAAGGTCTGGGTGCACTTTCCGTGGCTGCCTTCGTAATCGATGATTTCGCGGATCAGCTTCGACTTGACGTCCTCGGAAACCGCCGAAGCCTTGACTTCGTTGCCGAGCGCGACGCCTTCATAGGTCGACGGAAAGGTTGCCTTGACCGGCGCTCCCGCTTTTGGCGCGCCGCTATGATGGGACGGTTTGGTCTTCGTCACGTCGTGGAACAGCGACTCGGTGTTCGAGCGCCGCCCGGTGCCGCGACAACCCGGGCAGGTCGTCGAGCTGCCCCCGAATGCGTTGCCCACGCGCCCGTCACCACCGCAGACGCGACAGGATTCCTGTTCTACCATTCGAGGCTTTCCGGCACGACACGAACGTTCGAAGAGCGCATGCCGCAGCGTAGCGCGAAACCGCGAGGTTTCGAGCGCGATTAGCCGCGGACACTCGCGTAGCCGCGAAAAGCGACCGTTTACGCGCTGGCGCCTCCGGAAAAACGCCGCAGCGATGCGCGTCGCACGCGCCCGCACGTGCGGCCGGCGACGATCAGCGCTCTGGTCGTCGCCGGCTTCGGGATCATTTCAGAACATCAGATTACCGGTGCCCATGGTGAAATTGAGGTTGGTGCCGAAGGCAGAGCGCGCCTGCTGCACGATGGGAATGGCGGACTCGGTGCGCGCGCGGCGAATCGCTGGATCGGTTGCGGCCACGGCTTGCGCGATCAGCGTGCGCGCGTTCTGCAACGTGGTCTGCTGCGCAACGTGCAACGGGAATTGGCCATTGGCAAGCACGCGAATGGCGTCGTCGATCTCCTCGGACGCGAGGCGCAAGAGACCCTTTTGAATGTCGTCGCGATAGCCCCAATACGCGATGTTGAGCGTGCGGGAAGCATCGAGACGCTGCTTGGCGATGGCGAGATTGAACGACGCGTTGAGCACGCGCAAAAACGAGCCGATCACGCCGATGACCGGCCCGACCTGAGCCTGCCTGCCCCCAAAGCGCGCGTCGAGCTCTCGCGCCGCCGGCGAATCCAAGAACAGATTCGTGGCATAGAACGAGACCGCACCTTCGAGACCGGTCGTGGGGTCACTCGGCAAACCGAACGCGTGCGTGTGAAAGAACGGCCCGGTGTCCGCGGCTTCGATCAGCGGCGGCGGACTGAAGCTGCCATCACCGAACGCATCCGGCGTGCCCGTGACCGTGGTCAGGTTGGGTTGGGCCAAGCCCTGACCGCCGAAGCCGCCGTCGAACAGGAACTTACCGTCGGGCAGAGTGACGAACGCGGTCGGCGCCTGGATCACGCCCGTATTGAAATTACGATTCTTTCCGCTAGCGAGCGCGTTCGCTCCAGCGTTGCCATGGCACTCGTTGCAACGGCCAACCAGTGGGTCCATGAACGCGCGCTGACCCGCGGCGGCGTTGACGTCGGTCAAGGTCACCTGATTGAGATTGAGCTCGTTCAGACGGCCAAGGGCCAGTTGGAAGGCCAACACTTGGTCCTTCTCCGCATTGGTCGCGTTGCGGAACGAGGTGCCCGGCGTGCGACTGGGATCCTTCGGATAGTGTTGCTTGATCGCGCCGTCGAGAAACGTGCGCATCGAGCCATCGGGGGATCCGTCGCCGCCCCAGCCCGTGCGCTCGACGAACGCCGCGCTCGTGCCGTCAGCAGGGTCGCGTGCCGTACTCGTGGCGAGTGAAAGGGTGTGCGATACCGAGCGGGAAACGAACTTGTGCTGGATGTCTTCGAAGCCGTCGACGTTCTCCCGGATCAAAGCGAACGTGCCGCGCAGCGCGTCGGTTTCGAGCGTGCTCAGATTGAAGGCCGGATTTTCGAACACGAACAGCGGATCGGTCGCTGGCAAGCCCGAGATGAAAGCCTGCTCGATAGTATAATTGTTGGCCGCTGGGTGACACGTTCCGCACGTACGCCCGTTACCCCCGAATGTTTCGTCGAAGAACACGCGCGCGCCGGCACACACCGCGAGCGGCACCATACCGATGTTCACGCGCGGGTCTTGATTGCAGACGCTCACAGGATTCAAGACTGCTTGACTGACACTGCCGGCCACCTCGGCTTCGGAAACGTCGGCTTCTGCGTGCTCGGCGCAGCCAAGCATCAATAAGACCGATACAATTGCCCCAATGCTGCCTATTCGGGCGCGTGTCGCACCACGATCAAACCAATTAAAATCATTCATGATTCACGGCTCCCGTCCACTCAAGGCCTGCGCAGTGGTTCGTAAGCGCAAAGAGTCGTGCCTTGTCGCACGACCGATTGCCGACTCCTGCAGAGGACTGTCCATCGTGCGTTGGAGTCACCTTGGCTTCGGACCTTCGGCGAAGATGCGGATTTAACCGGCGACCTTGACGCAATTGCTGGTCCTGGGTAGTTTGAAAGAACTCGCGAGCACCGCCTCGCAAACGCAACCGAACCTCGATTGGCGAGTACAACCCCGCTAGCGAGGGACAACCGCGAGGCGACCATGAGTACAACGGGTTTCCAGTTAGGTCGGGCAGCACCAACTATTCCGGTCACGGACATTGCGCGAGCGCTCGAGTTCTACGTGGGCGTGCTCGGCTTCGAAAAGGCCTTCGAGAATGGCCAGCCGGTGGGCTTCGTCATCCTGCGCCGCGACGCTGCAGAAGTACACCTCACGCTCGATCGCACTTTGGTGACAACCACGCGCAACGTCGCGCACCTACTCGTGGACGACGCCACTGCGCTGTACGAGCACCTCGAGGCAAATGGGGTGCGCATCGTCAAGGGTTTGCGCGACGCCGACTACGGTCTACGCGGGTTCGTGTTCGCGGATCCCGATGGTAACCGCCTCGATATCGGCCAGATCCTGTGACCCTTACGATGTTCGCCTCCATTCTCCGCGCCGGTGGGCGTTCAGCACGATTCTGGGAGTAATCGAACTGGTGCGCCCGGGCGGCTCGTGCCAACCTGGGCGCCAGAAGTCTTGACGCTGATCGTTCGTGAACTCGTTGCCGCCGACTTGGACGGACTGCTCGCGCTATACCAGCACCTTCATCCGGTGGACGACCCGCTGCCGTCCGGCTCGGTCGTCGAGCGCACCTGGCAGGCAATCCTCGCCGACCCGGCGCAGATCTACATCGGAGGCTTTTGGCACGGAACGATGGTGACCGCGTGCAACGCTGCGGTGGTCCCGAATCTGACCCGCGGAGCCCGGCCTTTCGCTGTGATTGAGAACGTCGTCACCGCCGAAGGCTATCGCCGGCACGGGTTCGGCTCGGCGGTGCTGCAAGAGCTGCTCGCGCGCTGCTGGGCTCTCGGCTGCTACAAGGTGATGCTGCTGTCCGGAATGGCTCGCACGGACGTTCACGCTTTCTATGACGCAAACGGCTTCGACCGCACCGCAAAGCAAGCTTTCGTCATCACCGCGCGCTAGCCCCATGACCCAGTCCAAACTTCGATCAGGGCTTCTGGGAGCAGCTGTGGTCGAAGACGCTGCGCGAACGCGGTGACGTCGTTGCGCGTCGTCCACCCAATGCGCACTTGATGAACGAGACCGCCGATCTGCCGAAGGGACGCGCCCTCGATGCCGGCTGTGGACATGGCGCGGCGTGCCCGGGTCCATGAAGGAGATGGTGCAACGCTTGGCGAACAGCGTCGCTCCGGGCGGGACCTTGTTCCTGGTGGGGCACCGCCCGATCGATCCCGCCACCGGAGCTTCCACGGCCGCAGCGGGGCAAGTGCAGGTCTCGGTGGACGACGCGGTTGCTGCTCTCGATCCCAAGGTTTGGGATCTCATCGTCGCGGAAGAGCGCCCGCGCGCCGCCGCCGGCACCGGCGTCGATGCCGTAATCCGCGCGCGCCGACGAACCTGAGGAAAACCCGTGACCTCGCACCCACTCTCACCTGGAGAGCCGAGCCGATCTGGGATACCTTTCCGAGGTTAGGCTCGTCGGGTTGGTTGGACCGCTAGAGAAGGAGCGATGGGCATGATGCATCGGGGGTTTTACCGCTTATCCTTGTGCTGGCTGCTAAGCGTTGGATGCGGCTCCGCCACACGCAATCCAGTCGCAGACACGAGCGGAGGCTCGGAGAGCTCGGGCGGAGTGATCGGCTCGGGCGGAGTGATCGGCTCGGGGGGTTTTACTAGCTCGGGCGGTGTGATTAGCTCGGGTGGCGCTACGGGCGAGGGCGGCGGCACGGGCGGCCTCTCGGAATCGGAGCCTAACTTTCGTCACGGAACTCGCCTGTATGCGCAGACGTTTTCGTATCCTGGTACTGCGCAGCTCTTCGTCGGTATCTACGATCAGCTGCAAGACGTAGAGTGTGAGTTTCGCGGGACACCGGACGGAAAGCTCCGTTGTCTACCGACCGATTCGGTCGGGCCAGCAGATCCAGCCACGGTGGAGCCGCTCGAGCAATGGCAAGAAGGCGTGGAAATGCATGCCGAAGCGGCGATCGGGCGCCTGCTGCGCAACGAAATCCATTCCTCCGATGGGGGGCAATTTCCCAATTGGATCAGCGGCGACTACTTCGACCCAGAATTCGGAGAACCGTGCCGCGCAAACACCAGCCAAATGCGCGACGGCACGGGCGAGGGGTTGTGCCTGCCGAACTACGCGCCGTTTGGCGGCATCTTTTTCGCGGACTCCGCGTGTTCGGTGCCACTTGCCAACGCAGACATCGGAGCAAGCCCGCTGCTCATTTCGTCAGCAGAGCGCGAGGTGTTTGCGCTCGGCGATGTCTACGAAGGCCAAGCGTTCATCTCCTACGCGATGGGCGGTCTTTGTGAGAAGTTTCCTGAAGGTGCCTCGCAGTTTTTTCGAATTGGCGCACCGTTGGCCGCAGGAGCCGTTGCACCGATTCAACAGCTGCCACGCGGTGAAGGACGGCTCGCTCTCCAGATAATCGAGTCCGAAGGGCGTACCGTCGCGCCGGTGCGCCACCGCGATCGGTCGTCCCCGCAAGGTAGCAATGGCGGACCTTACTTCGATCGCGAGCTCGGTCGGCTGTGTCGACCAGCCTGGACTCTGCAAGGCGAGGTCCGCTGCGTGCCGGCAGACGCCTGGTTTACGCCCGAGCTCTGGCTAACCAACTTTGCCGATGCCGAATGCACGCAGCCGGTGACCTATAACAAGACCGATTTTGCGGTGATCACGCGCCCGCGCGCGGCGCGTGATCGCGACTTGGTCGTCTCGGTCCGCCGGGTCGGCGACGAGGCGAGCGCGACGGGTTACCAACTGCAAGACGGGGTATGCCGCGAAAGCAAGCGTGCCAGCGGCTACCCCCTCGGTGAGGTCGTCCCGCTCGAATCGTTCGCAGAGCTCACGGCGCAGATGGGGCGGCAGTGACGGCGGCGCGCCGCACGCGGAGCAGAGCCAGCGTCAGCGCGGCGGCCGAGAACAAGAACGGCACGATGGGCGCCTTGAGGCCCGACCAGTCGCCGACGCGCACGTGCGCGATGATTGCACAAGTGAAGTACAACACGAGCCCCGCGCCGGCAGCGACGCCCAACTTAGGTCGCACGATGCCCGCGAGCAAGCCGAGCCCGCCGGCGATCTCGCACACGGCGAGCAGCGGAAACAGTGCCATGGGGAACCCGACCACTTCGTGAATGACGTGGACGGCGCCGGGGTTCAGAGTGAGCTTGCCGCTCGCAGACACGAACATCGAGAGCGCCACCAAAACGGCGACCACGATGTAAGCAACGCGCAGGCCTTTGCCGTCTGATTTCATGCGCGAAGCATCGCGCAGAGGGCGATTGCTGTAAAGCTTCGGGGGTGACTCGGCGCTCGAGCTGGCGCCGGAATTGGCAGTATAATGCGCGGCAATGGCAGGTCCCGCGCGCGCCGCTGCGAGCAGTCGAGTCGAGAGCGCGCCGCGCAATGCAGAAGAGGCGCGCGCGCTACTGCAAGCGCGCCTTTCACTGTTCGGTCGCGTCGGGATGGGCGTAGGAATGGTGTTCTGGGTCATCGCCGTGACCCTGTACTTCACGATGCCGATCGCTGGCTCGGGGGGCACGGTCGCCGCGCAAACTGCCAGCGTCGTGACCGGCGCGATTCTGTGGGGGTTCACGCGTCGAGGAAAGCTGTCGACCAAAGCCTTGGAGACGGTCGACGCCTTGGCCACCGCGGCTTGTGTCGGCATCTTCATCGCGGTCGGCTGGCCACTGCCCACGTGGGCGCGGCCGGAGCTCATTCAGCTGATTTCGGTGAGCGACATCTTGGTGCTACGCGCGTTCTTGGTGCCGAGCACCAGCCGAAAAACGGCCGTCTTTTCGAGCATCGCGGTGCTCGGGGTTATGGTCTCCACCTGGCTTCAGTACCAAGGCCACAGACCGCACCCGGACGCACCCGGTCCCGGCGCATACGTGATCATCGCCGGCGTACTCGGCCTGGCCACCGTGCTCATCACGTCGCTCACCTCGCGCACGATCTTCGGCTTGCGCCAGCGCGTGCGTGAAGCCTCCGAGCTCGGCCAGTACACGTTGCTCGAACGAATTGGCGAGGGCGGCATGGGCATCGTGTACAAGGCGCGCCACGCCATGCTGCGCCGGCCCACGGCCATCAAGCTGCTGCCGGCCGAGCGCGCGGGTGAGCACAACTTGCAGCGCTTCGAGCGCGAAGTGCAGCTCACCAGCCTGCTCACTCACCCCAACACCGTTTCGGTGTTCGACTATGGTCGCACGGCGGATGGCGTTCTGTACTACGCCATGGAGTACCTCGACGGCGTCGATCTCGACGCGCTCGTGAGCTACGACGGCCCTCAAGAACCAGGCCGAGTGGTGCATCTGTTGCGGCAGATCTGCGGGGCGCTCGGCGAGGCGCACGCGGTCGGGCTGGTGCACCGGGACGTGAAGCCCGCCAACGTGCTTTTGTGCTCGCGCGGCGGCAGCCCGGACTTGGTCAAGGTGCTCGACTTCGGCTTGGTGAAGTCGGTCAGCAGCCGCGGTGACGCGAGCGTCAGTACCACAGCGATCGATCAAATCGTGGGCACGCCTCTGTACATGTCGCCCGAAGCCATCACCAGCCCCGAGAAGGTGGATGCGCGCAGCGACTTGTATGCACTCGGAGCGCTCGGTTATTTCCTGCTGGTAGGCGAGCCGCCATTCAGCGGCCAGTCCGCGGTCGAGGTGTGCGGGCACCACCTGCACTCGCCGCCAGTTCCGCCGTTTCAGCGACTCGGAAAGCCTTCGCAAACGTTGCTCGACCAGGTAATTCTGCGCTGCCTCCAGAAGGCGCCCGACGCGCGATTCCAATGCGCGCTCGATCTCGAGCGGGCGCTCGACGCGTGCAACGACGCGCCCGCATGGACCGCGCAGCAGGCCGCCGAATGGTGGCGCCAGCACGAGCCCGAGCTGAAAGCGCGGCGCACGCAACCGGAGCCCGCGGTGTCCGGCACTGACCGCGGGCAGCAAACGGTTGCGGTCGATTGGCGTTTGCGAGCGGGCTGACAGCCCTCAGCGGTTCAGGCGCGTGCTCTCGACGATGTCTCGAGCAGACAGCGGGCCCTCGCTCGTCAAGCCTTCGAGCACTACGTCCGCCGGAGTACGGCCGGACTCGGTGAGAGCGATCAGCGGATCGAGATAGATGGATTCGCTCTTGCCCTCGGCGTTCTTGCGGTCGCGGCGCTCGAGCCCACCACGCGCGATGTCGAGCAGCTGCTCGCCGAGCGCGCGCATCGGCAAGCCAGCGATGCTGGCGGCGAGACCGTGCGTTACGAGGTCTGGGCGCGCGCGCTCGACGGCTTCGAGCCCGAGCGACGCTGCCAGATCTTCAGCCTCGATCAGCGCGCGGTCATCGTAGAAAAGGCCGGCGGCCAGCGCGGAAATGCTGGGCGTGAGCGAGCGGGGCTGCGTGTCACAGGAGCGCAGCTCGATGGTGTTCTTGAGCCTGACCTCGGGGAACAGCGTATTGAGGTGCAGCTTCCAATCGGCGAGGGTCGCGCGTTCGCCCTCGAAGCCGTGCGCGAGGAAGTCGCGGAAAGTTTGCCCGGTGTTCTTGAGCACCCGACCACCGCGCTTGATCAGGAACATGCCGGCGTCGAGCGCCCACTCGACGTAGTCCGCGTAACCGACGTGACGCTTCTCGAACACACGCCGAATCAGGCCGGAACGCGCCGGATCCATGTGCAGCCAGACGTTGCCGCGCAGGCTCTTCATGCCGCTGCGCTGCCCTTCGCGAAGCGGCGAATTCGCGGTGATCGCGTTGAGCAACGGCGAGAGCAACAGACCCACGCGCAGCTTGCGCATCGCGTCCGCTTCGTTCGCGTAGTCGAGGTTCACCTGCACGGTGGCCGTGCGCAGCATCATGTCGTGCGCCGCCGCACCCTTGGTGGGTAGATACTCGCGCATGATGGGGTACCGGTGCTTGGGCACCCAAGGCAGCTCTTCCTGCCGCGCCAATGGCTGAAACCCGACGCCTAACCAGATAAGCTTTAGTTTTTCGCTGATTGGCACGAGCTCTTCGAGGTGCTGATCGAACTCGGCGCTCACGGCGTGCACGTCAGGCAGCGCGGCGCCACTGAGCTCGAGCTGAGCCCCGGGCTCGAGCGTGATGGAGGCGCTGCCTCGCCGCAGTGCGACCAACGGGCCGCCCTCGTACTCGTGTTCTGGTTGCCAGCCGTATTCAGTGAGCGCTTCGAGCACGCGCGTGACGCCGAGCTCGCCGTCGTAAGCGAGCGGCCGAAACGTCTCGCGTTGCACCGCGAACTTTTCGGCCTCTGCGCCGAGAAGGAAACGCGACAGCGGCTTTTCGGCCGCGTGAAAGACGCTGACCAGATCCGAAACCTCGCGAACGGGCGCGGTTTCCTCGGGGGAGATTGATGCCATCGGGGGCCTGGTCGGGGGAGTTTCGCCTACCAGCCGCTCGGGCCGCGATCGAGCTCCGTGTCCGAGCGCGTGGTAGCGACCGAAGGATGGAGCGAACCGAGCGCGAGCGCCAGGGCCCGCGTGTGCGCTTCCGTCGTTCCGGCACCACCCCCCAGCACGCGCGCCCCAGCCAGTGAGAGATCGAGCGCATGGTCGGCCCACTTTGCCGGCTCCGTGGTCGGATCCACGAAGCCGCGAACCGCGTTGCCGCTGGCTGCGAGCAGCACACCCGGGATCAACCCGGACGCCTCGAGCGACGACTGTGCACGCTCGAGTTCACGCAGCGCGACCTCGACCGAAGGCGCTTCGAACAGAATCACACTCGTGCCCGCTTCGCGCAGCGAGTCGAACACTTCGCCGAGCGCGACGCTCTCGAGTTCGCTGCCCGGACCGCACTCGAGCACGGCCCAAGTGGGCAGCTCGGTTTGAGCCGCGGCCACCACCGCCGCCATCAGCCCGACACGCGAGCCCTGTCCGCGAGCGATCAAGAGCTCCGAACCCGAGACCCGCAAGCGCGCTGCGTGCTCCACCAGCTCTTCGTGCAAACGGTCGGCTGCGATCGGCGCGACCATGTCCGAGCCGAGCAAGCCGGCGACTGCGGTCGGCTTGGGCGCGTCACTGGCGATCTCGAGCGCGAGGTCGAGCGCGCGACCGGTGAGCTGCGCGGAACGGTGCTGCATGCCGACTTCGGCTAGCGCGCGCGGCGTGGTATCCACGGTGAGCGCCGACAGTACGTCGACCTTGCTGGCGACCTCCGCCGCATGGTGCGCCTGCACTTCCGCTGGGCGCTCGCGCAGCAAGACGCCGAGCGTGCCCGGCACGTCGAGCTCGACACCACGAGCGCGAAACGACGCGCCACTATCGGCGTCGAGCACCAGCGGACGACCATTGCCGAGACGGTGCTGGATCCGCTCGAAGCTCATGCGACGACCGGGCAAGGCATGACAATCATCAACGGACGGACGGAGAACCTTCACGATAAGCCGTTTGTGCGCGGCAAAGCGACTCCGATCGCCAACCGAGGGCATTTCCCAGGGTGTGCGACCCAATTGGACGTTTGCTGCCCACCAATGTCGGTTCGGCTGCGACAGCAGGAGCGGAATTCGCGGTGTCGCTTTTGGCCCTATTTGACCCGTAGTCGGGTTGCGAGAACCGCTTTGCTGCTCTATGCGGAGCAAGGCTTCGATGCGCCGCCTTTGGATAGCTTTGACCTCGGTGGTCGCGCTGCTCGCATGCAATCCGGCGACCAACGCGAAGCACTGCGAAGGTGTGGCTGACTTCCAGTTGACGCTGAGCTCACCGACCCACACATTTCCGGCAGATACCGCGATCACCGTGACTTTCGGGGGCGGCAGCGAAGAAACGTTTCGACTGAGCGCGTCCAATGATCCGGAAGTGTTGTTTTGCGAGATCACGCCGGCCTCGGTCGGTAACGAAGGCGGCGCCGGCGGCGCGAGTTCGAGTGACGCGGGCGCAGGCGGAAGCGCGAGCGCTAACTGGCATGCCCGTGGCGGGGCCACGCCGACGGGCGGAGTCAGCAGTAGCGATCCGAAGGCAATCAGCACGATTCAGTGCGAGATCTGGAGCGG
Organism: Polyangiaceae bacterium; assembly: GCA_035549735.1. Taxonomy (GTDB): domain Bacteria; phylum Myxococcota_A; class Polyangia; order Polyangiales; family Polyangiaceae; genus PMG-095. Next base: position 37,745 of record DASZQI010000004.1, read on the forward strand.
CGGGCCTGCGACGGTGTCGATCCGCGCGGGCAGCTGGCACACCACGCGCGATCTCAAACCCGACGCCGAGCGGTGTTCGCTGAGCGAGAGCGTGGTGCTCGGCGAGCCCGATCCGAAGCCTTGAAAGCGCGCTGACGGGCTTTCAGCGCGCGTCGTGCGCGCGTTCCGGCTGCTCACCGAGCGCGCGCCGAAACGTATCGCGCGCATAGTGCAGACGGCGCCAAACGGTCGCCTCCGGACAATTCAGAATCTGAGCGATCTGTTTGCCGGGCACGCCTTCCATCTCGTAGAGCACGAAGGCCGCGCGCTCGCCTGCCGGCAGTGCAGACAGCGCTTGATCGACCCTTCGTCGCGCTGCGTCCTCGCTGAAGGAAGGCGCGGACACGAGCTGCTCGGCGGGTACAATCGACAGCAGGCCGAGCAAGGCTTCGGACACGCGCGCCCGACGCCGCGCGTGTCGCGCCTCGGTAATGCAAATACGATATAGCCAAGTCGACAGTTCCGCTTCGCGTCGGAAGCGAGGCAGGTATTTGTGCACCTGCAAAAACACTTCCTGAGTCGCGTCCTCGATATCGCGTTCGCGAACTCCGAGCTTTCTCAGAAATGCGGTCGCGATTGGATAGTAGCGGCGGTGAAGCTCACGCCAGGCACGACTGCTCCCTTCGACGCAGTCGTCGACCAGCCTCAGGTTGAAGGTCGCCTCCAGCTCCATGGCACGCGTTCCCGCGGTCACGCCGGAGGATTAGAGCAGTAGCCGGGCCGAACCTTCGCTAAGAAAGTTCGCATTCTCGTCTTTCCATGCCGTACTGCGCCGGCCCGACGACCCGTGAGCGCTCCCGGTCCGCGGCTCCGGCCGGCTCGGTGCGCGTAAGCCAGCAGAATCGCTAGGGTCGAAGCGCGCTCAGGCGTTCGCGAGCTTCGGCAGCGCGCTGCGGATCGGAGCGCGTGAGGTAGCGCTGATACGCGAGCGCAGCGTCCTCACCGCGCCCGAGCTGCTCGAGGCAGCGAGCGCGTCGCAACTCGGCCTCGTCGCCGCGCAGGCCCGGTTCACCGACGAGCGCGACGAACTCACTGGCTGCTTGGCCGCAATCATGTTGATTTTCCTGATAGATTCTCCCGCGCAGCCAGTGCAGCTCCGAGGCCAACGCCCGGCCCTCTGGGCTTTCGAGCAGGGCTTCGCTCGCAGCGAGCGCTTCCGCGACGCGCCCTGCAGCGTGAAGGCTGCGCACGCGGAGCCACGCCGCTTCGCCGCGCATCGCACCGCTCGCGAAACGCCGCTCGTACTCGCCGAGCAGGCCCAGCGCCCGGGCGGGATCGCGCGCGACGTCCGCGCTGAGTCGCGCCGCTTCGTACAGCGCGACTTCGCCCTCCAGACCGTCGCCATGCGCGACGGCCCGAAAGCACTCGATCGCACGCTCGGTGCGACCGCCGGCGGAGAGCTTTCTGCATAGCGATTCGGTAGGAGCCGCGCTCGGCTCCGCCCCAGGCCGCGCCGCTGAAGCGGTCGCGAGCACCGGCGCAGAAACGGCCGGCTCCAGCCTTTCCGCGGCTACCGGCACTGGAAGCGCAGTGGCGCTGGTCGCGCGCGCCGCGGGCAACCTGGACTCGGCCGTGAGCTCCACCCGTCCGGTTTGGCGTGGAGTCCACTGAGAACCGCTAAACAGAGCCAGGCCCGCAGCGAGCGCCCCGCCGGTACACGCCGCCCAGAGCAAGGCGCTGCGTCGACGCCGGCTGCGCTCGAGACGTCGAAAGGCTGCGCCTTCATCGAGCCCACCGCGAAACTCCCGCTCGGCTTGCGCCAAAAGCCGCGCCGCGGCGCCCGCCTCGCTGCCTAGCGGCGGTGGATCTGGGGGAAAATGAGCGTCGCTCATGCTGGGCTTACCCCCCTTGGAGCGCCGCCCCGGCCCAAATCTTCACTCATTCGTGCCAAATCGTGTGCGGCGGCCGTGGCCGGCGCGCTGGCCTTGCGACTACTATCTGGCGCTAAGAGCCATGAAACAGGCGCAGCCCGGAACGTCCCGGGTTCGGAGGTCGCCCTCGGTGCGCGCGGGCGCAGCGGAGCGGATTTCGCCGTGGCGTCTGCGCGCCTTGCCCTGGCTGCTCGGGTTCTCATCGCTCGCCTGCAACTCGTCGCCGGATTCGGTTCGTCTGGAGGTCTACAGCTGGTGGAGGGAACAACCCGAAGCCTGGGCGTTCGACCAAGTCAAGAACCTGCACGAGAGCCTTCACCCGGGAGTGAAGGTCGTCAACCTCGGCGATGCTAACGCAACGGAGGTGCGACCTCATGTCGCGCAGATCTCGCTCGCGGGCGCTCCTCCTGCAACTTTCCAGGCCAACATCGGGACCGATCTGCTGCGCTGGACCGTAGTGGACACCCAAGGGAGTGATGAGCCCGGACCCAATCGCATTTACGGGCTGTCGCGGCTGTTCGCGCGGCCTGGCTTGGATTTGCAAAAGCACCTGCCAGAAGCGGTGCTCAGCGGGCTGCGCGTCGGTGGTTCACTCGAACCGTATGCGGTGCCCATCAATATTCATCGACTGAACGTGCTCTACTACAACGTGAGCGCGCTCGCCGAAGCGGGACCGCCTCCAGAGGGCCACGAAAGCTGGCTCGATCGGGATCTGCTGTGTCCGCAGGATCCGAACGCGGAACGCCTGCCGCTGAGCATTTCGCTCGGTGCGAACGACCTATTTACGCTGACGCTACTGGTGTTCGAAAATCTGCTGCCGGCGCTCTCGGGCGCAGACTTCTACGAACGACTGTTCCTGGGAAACGCGGAGAGCGTCGTCGACTGGAAGGACCAAGTGCGGGCGGCGCTGCACTGCGCACAGTACCTCGCCAAGTCGTTGGTCGACACCGACACCAATTGGGAGGGCGCGGTGGAAGACGTTAAGAGCGGCAGAGCCACTCTCACCGTGATGGGCGACTGGGCCAGCGGACAGCTCAAGACTGAGCTCGACCATGGCCGAGTGAAAGCCATCCCTTTTCCAGGCAGCGAAGGGATTTACGTGTTCACTTCCGACGCTTTTCCGCTGCCCGTCGGCGCGCAGTACACGCCCGAAGCGGAGGAGCTACTGGCGACCATCGCGTCGCGCGAAGCGCAGGGTCGCTTCAGCGAAGAAAAAGGCTCGATCCCCGCGCGCGATGACGTCGAATTGAGCCCTCGGGACGTGGAACGTCGTCGCGACTTCGACGACTCGATGCAGGTGCTCGCCACCTCGGGACGGTTCCCGCCGTACTACGCGCAGAGTGACCTCAACACCAAGCTATTGAGTATGCTGCGCTCGTCGGCGGGCGCTTCGGAAGTCGAAGCGGTGGTGGAAGAGCTGGTGGCGCTCTCGCCGCTCTTGCGCCGCTTTCAGGCTCGGCTCGCCCAGGGGCCAGCGAGCGTGCCCGAGCCATGATGCGCACCGCGCTTCCAGCGTTCGGCTTCGCGCTCGCGGTCGCGCTTCTCGTGTCTGCCGGTCACAGCGAGCCGAGCGCTCACAGCGAGGCGCCGGAGAAGCCGAGCGCCACGCCCGCGGTTCCGACTACTCCGGAGGCGTCGAGCGCGGAGGTCGCACGCTGCGTGGCCGATCACGAAAACGCTCGCCTGCAGCGCGTTCGAGAGCAGTGGCTTGCGGCGCGCGACGCCATGACACGCTGCTCGGCCGAAACGTGTCCGCTCTCGATCCGCACCGATTGCCGCGCTTGGCTCGAGGAGCTCTCGCGCTTGTTGCCCACCGTGTTGATCGTGATCGAACGCGATGACGATCGCACCGAGCCGGTGGAGCTCGAGCTCGACGGACAACCCTTGACGCTTCCCGAACCGCTCGGCCCAATCGAGCTCTTGCCTGGTAGCCATCGTTTGCGGGCACGGCTTACCGCCCACGCGCCCATCGAGCGCGACATCGTGCTCGGGATCGGCGTAAAGAACCAGGTCGTACGCGTGCGCTTCACCGCTCCGACACAGCGCGCGCCAAAAGCTGCTAGCCCGCCGCCTCGCCCAACCTCTTTGACGCCGCGAACGTCGCGGCCAATCCCGACGATCAGCTATTGGTTCGGCGGCGGCGCTCTAGTCGCGCTGGCGACGTCGGGTGCCCTGCTCGGCTCGGCGTTGGTGTCACTCGACAACGCCCGCGAGACGTGCGCGCCGGGTTGCAGTAGCAGCGTTCGAGATTCGATCGACGCGCGCCTGCTGGCTGCCGACGTGTCGGGTGGAGTGGGGCTCGTGCTGGCTGGCCTTTCGCTCTATTCGTACGTCGATCGACCAAGCGTCCTTCTGCCGAGCGCCGGGCTCGCACCGCGGCTGGCGTGGTCCGCGAGAGGCGCGGAGCTAGCGCTGGGCGGGCATTTCTGATGGCGCGGGGCCGAAGAAAACGCGGCTTTCTTGCGACCGGTCTGGCGCTGTGGTTCGCCGCGCTGGTGGGCTGCTCGCTGATGGTCGATACGGGGGACATCGACCAGTGCGGCCCGGATCGCAAGCTGTGCGGAGAGAACCGCTGCGTGTCCTTGATGGACCCCGCCTACGGCTGCAAGCGTGGCCGCTGTTCGCCTTGCGACCTGCCGAACGCTATTCCGACCTGCGATACCGAAACCGGGGAATGCAAGGTCGAAAACTGTCTGGACGGGTTCGCCTGCGAAGATTGTCGCACCAACATCCTGACCGACGAGCAAAACTGCGGTGCTTGCAAGCACGGCTGTGGCATGGGCCAGCTGTGCGCCAATGGGGAGTGCATCACGCCGCGCTAGCGGGAGCACCAAAGCGAATCGGACCCGCGCGTGTCTGAACCCAGCAGGCGCCAGGCGCCAGGCGTCGTAAAGAAAGCTCGAGCCGCTGCGGGAACCTTGCGTGGCGCGAGCTGTCCATTTGGTTTGGCAGAGGAGCGTCATGGGACGAACCCTGTTTTGGCAATTGTGGCTGTTGTTCAGTATCGCGCTGTCCGGGTATTTCGGCGCGCGCCTGCTGGGAACGCCGAGAGTCGTAGCGGCGCATTCAGGCGCGCCCGCAAAGCCAAAGAGCGCGCTACTTCCCACCGTGCCGCGCCCGTCTCGGGTCGGGGCCGTTGCCCCGAACCCGAGCTGGCTCACGCTGCGCCTGGCAGCGGCAGAAACCGGAAACGAGCTGTGCGAATTGCTCGAACGACTGGAACCGACAGACGACACCTCGACGACCTACGCGATTGCCTCCGTACTCGAACGCACGCGACTGCGCTCGGTGAGGGTGTGTGCGACACAGGCGCTCAGCAAGCAGCCCACCGAGGTCGCCGAGAGCTGGCTCGTCGACTTGGCGGAAGATCCCGAGCCGGAAGTGAGTCGCCCAGCGTTGGCCGCCCTGGCCGCGCGCACCGATTCATTGGCTCACAGCGCGGTGTCGGATGCGGCTCACGCCGCTAACGCGAGCGTGCGTGTCAACGCGACGCTCGCGCTCTTGAAGGCACGAAGCCCCGAGCCTTTCCTGCTCGCCAAGGACCTGATCGAGAGCCTGGACGACCCGGACACGGTGAAGGAGGTCGTCGACGCGCTCTCGGAATCACGAGACGTGCGGGCACTTCCGGTGTTCGAGAGCTTGCTCGCGCGCGGGAGCCGCGAGCTGCATTTGCGCAGCATTGTTGCGCTCGGCACGCTCGGCCAAGCGCGTGGCATCGCGCTGATCGAGCCTTTCCTGGAGCTCGGCTCGGCCGGAGAATTCAAGGCAGCACTCGGCGCGCTCGGAAAGCTCGACCCCGAGCGCGCGCTCCACCGAGTGCTGCGCGTTGCGCGCGAAGCCGGCCCCGAGCGCCGAAAGGTCGCGCTCAACACGCTCGCTCAGATGACCTCACCGGCCGCGCGACAAGCCATCGAAGGTCTGCTCGACGCGGACGACACGTACCTGGTCAGGTTCGCGCTCCAGGCGTTGGCGAGCACGCACGATCCGGACTTGGAAGAGCGTTTCTTACGGCTGCTGCACGAAGGGACACCCTCGTTACACGACGCCGCGGCGAACGCGCTGGCGACGCTCGGAACACCCGGAGCGATCTCACACTTGCGGGCGCTCGCGCTCGATAGCGGGTCAGAAGCGGCAGAAGCGGCGCAACGCGCGCTTTCGGAACTGCCGGACTCAGAGGACGAGCTGCGTGCCCGCCGCATCGGAGCGCTTTCCGATCACAGCCTCGATGCCGAAGCCCGCGAGCTCGCTGCCAACGCCCTCGCTGGCGACCCGTCTGACGCCGCGCAAAGCGCACTGCTGACGTACTTCGCACGCGGCGAGCACGGCACCGAAACGTTGCAGCGCGTGCTGAGCGAAGCGCGCTCGGACACCGTCGCCACACTGGTGGAGCGTCTGCCCGGTGAATCCGATCCGGCGCAGAGGCAAGCGGTCGTGACCGCACTCGTGGAACGCGCCGAACCGCGTTTCGCAGACGCGCTCCGCTCGGCTGCGAGTACTGACGACGCCGAGCTGCGCGAGCTCGCCCTGCGCGGACTGGCCAAGCTCGGCGACCCCAGCACCGCAGGCTGGGTGCGCGCGGAGCTCGCCGCGCCTTCCGGCGAAAATCGCGGGCTCGCCTTGAATTTGCTCACGACTCGCGCCGACGCCGAAGCGCTGGAACAATTGGTCGCGCTGAGCACTGACCCGGACCAGGAGTTGGCGGGGAGCGCGCTCGCTGCAGTTCGGGAGCGCGCGCCGGCACGTGCGGCCGAGCTCGCGGCGCGCCGTTTTGCCCGCGCCACGTCCGAAGAACGCCGCGCGCTCCTGGATTCTGTCGCTGGACTTTCGTCCAGGCTGACGCAGCCGCTCTACGAGGCTGGATTGAATGACGCGAGCGACGAGACTGCACTCCGCGCGCTCGAACTGCTCACGCAACTCGAAGGACCCACCGTGGCGGAACGATTGCTCAGCGTAGCCCGTGACTCGGGGCGCTCGCACGACCTGCGCAGCGCAGCGGCGGCAGCGCTGCGCTCGCTGGGCGGACCACTCGCGCGCAGCAATCGCTTTCTGCTCGACGAACTGCAGCCGCGCGAGCCTGTCACGTTTATCAGGTGCGGAGGGTGGTCGTGACCGGACGAGTCGTCGCGCGCTGGCGAGCGGTTGCACTCGCCGGCAGCGCTACCGCGCTCGGGCTCGCGTTCGGCTGCCTTCTGGCGAGCCCTCGGAGCCCCCAGAAACTCGAAAGGCGTGCCGAAACCGCCGTTTCACACGAACGAGCGAAAATGGAGGTCGAAACGACGAGCGATCCGCAGGCTCCGCCGAAACGCGACGCGAGCAGCACGGCGCTCGCCGAGCTCGCTCAAAGCGACGGCGCACGGCAGCTCGAGCTAATCAGCGCGCTCGCCGAGGCCAAGGACGAGCCCGCAGTCGACGCTCTGACTGCGCTCTCGGAGCGAGCCTCGCCCGAAGTCGCGAGCGCGGCGCTGCACGCAATTGCGGTGATCGGTGGCGAGCGCGCGCGGCTTTGGCTCGAACAACGCCTAAATCTGGCGCGAGAAAGCGAACAGTCGCGGTTCGCGGAGGCGCTCGCAACGCTCGGGGGTCCCGAGGCGCGCGCGACGTTGCTGGCCGCCGCAAAGACTTCAGCGCGCGGCAGCACGCGCCGCGCGGCGCTGGATGCGCTCGGCACGGTCGACAGCGAAGACGTACGCGCGTGGATGCTGCACGAGCTCGCCGGGCCTGCGCCCGCAGCTGCGGTGCACTATTTCGCCGATTGCGTGGAGCCCCTGGCGCTCCCGGCTCTGGAAGCCTTGGTTCGAGCCAGCGACACGGAGCTACGCGAGCAAGCGGCGCTCGCCCTGGTTGCCCAAGGAGAGGCCGCGTATCCGACGCTCGCACGCTTGCTGCGAGCCGAAATTGAAACGGCGGATGCGGTGCTGAACGCCGCGAAGGGCGTGCTTTCGCTGCGCCCGACGCTGCGCTCCGCGAGCGTCGCGCGTTTGCGAGAGGGTGCGCTGACGACGGGTGCCGTGTTCGACTATCTGGCGGAGGACCTGAGCCCCGCTGCGCTACAAGCGCTGATCGAAGCCGCGCGCGACGAAGGGAGCGCGAGCAGCGCCATTTCGGCGATTGCCAGGCGCGGCGACCCGCTCTCGTTGCGCGCGCTGGGCGCGCTCAGCCGCGACGCGGATCCGGAAGTTGCGACGCAAGCGCTGTGCGCGCAATTCCGCAGCCCGGACTCGCGCGCTCGACCGGTGCTGCTCGGCGCGGAGAGTGACGTCACGCGCGAAACGGTCGCGGCCGCGCTGCTCAGCATCGGCGCGCCCGAGGCGGACGCGGCCGTAGTTCGACTCGCCCAGAGCGAGGACGATGGCCAGCGCCGAAAAGCGGCCCAGATGCTGGGCCACTTCGGGTCGCTCAGCGCCGAGCGACAGCTCGAGAAACTCGCGCGCGACTCGGACTATGGAGTCGCGATGACCGCCCTACGCGCGCTCGAACGAACCGGGAACACCGACACACTGAAACGGCTTGCGCACGATGCAACACTGTCAGAAGAGTTCCGAGAGCACGCCGCCGATCTGCTCGGCCGCAGCGACAGGGTCGAACCGCGAAGCGACGTGATACTGCGCTAGTCAAGGCGCGAACCAACGAAACCGTTCACCGAAGCCGGCGGACCGACCGTCGTTACGAGATTCGAGCTTTTGGCCGTTCCAGCGCTCGCGGGCGAGGCGTAAGGGCGCGGCACGATTGCGCGTAACACTTTTTTGCCTCGCCGGCCGTCCAGCGGAGGTGTCGAGTGTGGATTGGCTGCTTGCTCGCCGGGGAAAACCGATGAGAATGGCCGGAACTCAGGAGGCTTCATGCATCGCCAGTCCACGATTTTCGCTGCGACTCTGCTTCTGCTCTTCGCGTGCAACAACGACCCGGCCAAGGGCAAGACTCAAGCGACGGTCGGCGCAGCCAGCGCCGAAACCGCGTTGAACGCACCGGCTGGTGCCACTACGAGCTATGCGTTCAGCAACGACGGCTCGCAAATCGCGTTTCAGGGCGCCAAGGTCACCGCCAAGCACGACGGTACGTTCGGCGTGTTCCACGGAACGATTCAACTCGTAGACAATGACCCGACCAAGGGTCAGGTGAAAGTGGAGATCGACGTTGCTTCGCTGGCGATCGAACCGGCCAAGCTCTCCGGGCACTTGAAGACGCCCGATTTCTTCGACGTGGCGAAGTTTCCGAAAGCGAATTTCACCTCGACCTCCGTGCGCGCGGGCGGTGAGAAGGGCGCTACCCACACGGTCACGGGCAACCTGGAGCTGCACGGCGTGACCAAGTCGATCAGCTTTCCGGCGACGATCAAAGTGGGAGGCGACGCGGTCGACGTGGATGCCGAGTTTGCCATCAATCGCAAGGACTTCGGCATCGTTTACCCGGGCATGCCAGACGACTTGATCAAGGAAGACGTGCTGATCAAGCTGAAGCTGCACGCGAAGAAGACCTGAGGACGATCACGCTCTGAATCGATCGCCCAGAAACGACGAAGCCGTTGGGATCGCGCCCAACGGCTTCGTGCATTTCAGACCGGAAAAATCGCCGGATCAGGCTTCCAAGCGACGTACGGCCTCGAGCACGTGCCCGGCGGTGATGCCGAGCAACTTCATGACGTCCCCGCCCGGACCGGACACGCCGAAGTGATCGATGCCGAGCGACACGCCGTCCAGGCCGACGTACTTGGCCCAGGTCACGGTGGTGCTGGCTTCGAGCGAGATGCGGCGCCGGCAAGAGTTCGGCAGCACCTCTTCGCGGTACTCGGCAGGTTGCCGATCGAAGAGCGAGAAGCACGGCAAGCTGACCACGCGCGTGCCCGCGCCGAGCGTCTCGGCCGCGGCGAGCACGTGCTGGAGCTCACTGCCTGCGGAGAGCAGAATGCGCTGCAACGGCGCGGTCTCGCGCTTGGCGATGTAGCCGCCGCGCAGCGTGCCTTCCCGCCGCGTGACCACCGGAATGCTCGAGAGCAGAGGCACCGCCTGACGGGTGAGAGCGATCATGGTCGGGCCGTCGTGGCGCTCGAGCGCGGCGGCGAAAGCCGCAGCCGTCTCTTCGGGATCTGCGGGGCGGAACACGTCGAGGTTCGGGATGACACGCAGCCCGGGGATGGTCTCGACCGGTTGATGCGTGGGGCCGTCTTCGCCCACGCCGACGCTGTCGTGCGTGAACACGTAAATGACCGGCAAATGGCTGAGCGCGGCCAGGCGAATCGACGCGCGACAGTAGTCCGCGAACACCATGAAGGTGGCGCCGCTGGGGCGGAAAAAGCCGTCCGCCGCAACGCCATTCAGAATCGAGCACATGCCGTGTTCGCGAATGCCGAAGCGGATGTTGCGCCCGGAGCGGTGGTTCGGGTTGAAGTCGTCATTGCCCGTCTTCAGGTCGCCGATGTAGTTCAAGGTCGAGCCGTACAGATCGGCGCTGCCGCCGATCAAGAGCGGCACTGCTTCGGCCAACGGCTGCAGCACGTCTTGCCCGGCCTTGCGCGTGGCAATCTTGGTGTCTGCCGGGAACTCCGGAATGCGTGCCAGCAGCTGATGCGCTGTGAGCGGCGGCGCCTGCACACCAGCCGGCACGGTGAAGCCGTAGGCGCGGCTGTGCGAGAGCTGCTCGAACAGTTGCGGATTGGCGATGCGCCAGGCATTGAAGCGCGCGAGCCAATCGTTGTATTGCACGCGCAAGCGCTGCTTGTGCTCGGCGAAGTACTGCTTCACCTCATCCGAGACGAAGAAGGTCTCTTTCGGCAGCCCCAGCCCGACGCGAGCGGCCTCGGCGAACTTGGCCCCGCCCTCGCCGTGCGCCTTCTGCGTGCCAGCGACCTCGGGAATGCCCTTACCAATCAGCGTCTTGGCGATGATCAGGCGCGGTTTGCCGTTCGATTTGCGCGCGAGTGCGGCGTTGATGGCGTTCATGTCGTGGCCATCGATGGTCTCGACCTCGAAACGCATGGCCTCGAAGCGCTTGCCGGTGTCTTCGCTCTGCGTTTCTTTGGCCATCGCGTCGAGCGTGACCTCGTTGGCGTCATAGATGACCACGAGGTTGTCGAGCTGCTGGTGACCGGCGAACTCGAGCGCTTCCATGGCCACGCCTTCTTGCATGCAGCCGTCGCCCACCAGCGCGATCACGCGATTGTCGAAGATGGTGTGCTCAGGCGTGTTGAAGCGCGCTTGCACCATCTTCGCGGACATGGCCATGCCGACCGCGTTGGCCACGCCCTGCCCCAGCGGCCCCGTGGTAGTCTCGACACCACTCGGCGCGCGCAGCAGCTCGGGGTGACCCGGAGTCTTCGAGTTCAGCTTGCGAAAGGCCTTGACCTCGTCGAGCGTCATGCCCGGGTAACCGGAGAGGTGCAGCCAGGCATACAGAAACATCGAGCCGTGGCCGGCAGAGAGCACGAAGCGATCGCGGTTCAGCCAGTCGGGTTGTTCGGGGCAGTGTTTGAGCGCGTGTCCGTACAGCACCGCGCCAATCTCGGCGCAGCCGAGCGGCAACCCGAGGTGCCCACTCTGGCAAGCATGAACGGCGTCGATGGCGAGCCCGCGCGCGGTGGTCGCCGCTTTTGTCAGCACTTCCAGCGGAAGATTAGTCATGGCGGGCGAGTCTCCCACAGACGTTGGGTGAGACAAGCCGAATTCGGAAGAGACTTCGCCGACGCGGCAAGCGGCAAACCGAGCCGCTCATCCACTCTAGTAAATAGCGATAACCGTGGATCGGGACACGCGCCGGAAAAAGATGATCACCAAACCCGGGCGGAAGACACGGACAACTACTGAAAGTCGAACTTTGGGCCAAACGAGCGGAGACTCAGCGACTCCGTACCGCTGCCTTCGTTCGACTCGACCTCGGTCCGCCGCGTCGCGATGCCGACATCCGCGCAATAGACCGTGGTAGTGCGCTTGTTGAAGTCGGCCCCGGCGAGCGACTCGACCGTTTCCAAGCAGTTCACGAAGTTTCCGGCGCCGACCGAGACCTTACGATCGAGCGCGGTCACGAGGACTTCACCGAAGTCACCCCGCCAGCGGGCGCCTAGAGAGACTGGCTCTTTGAGCAGCCACCCGCCCGTCACGTGGCGAATGCCGGTCGCATCGATTTCGACGCGCTGCACGCGGCCCGCAACGCTCAGCTCGACCAGACCGGTGCGGGAGCGTCGCACTTCCAACACCAGCATGCCCTTTTGCCCGCCCGGCTCCGAAACGGTGTCGTAGGCGAACACGGTTGCGTCCTTCAGTGGTAGCCAACGCTCGATCCCCTGCGCGGCCACCACCGGAGCCGGGGGCGGAGCGGGGGGCGGAGCCGACGCGCAGGCAGGCAGCGTGACGCCACTCAAGAGCGCCAAAGTGAGGCGCGTTCTCGGCGTTCGGAGTGTACGAGCAAGGCCCATTGCGACGCTGAACCTAGCTTAGAATCCGAGGCGCGCGGGGAGGGAATCGCTCTGGGCGCTCAGATCGAAAGCAGCTTGGGTTTGCCGAGCTTCTCGAGCCAGTCGGAGAGGGCGCTGGCGCCGACCGACGGGTTACGACTGACCACTTGCTGGCACTGCTCCCCGTGCAGGAAGCGCGGCGTGAGCACGCCCAAACGCGGCTCGAGGACATAGGCGTAGAGCAGCACTTGGCCGATCTCGTTGCACGGACCGGCCGACACGTGTTCCACCGGATCGACCTCGATCGCATCGCGCGCGGCCAGGGCTTTGGAGAGCGACTCCGCAGACGCGCGCTTCGGCAAGGGTTTCGAAGCCGCGATCAATTGTTCGATCTCGGACGCGTTCATTTGGCTGTCTTCCAGGACCTTGAACATCACGTCGTCGGCGACGGACTTGGCCACGAAGCGGTATTCGTTGCCCTCGGTGTCCATGAACCACGCCGAATGCACGTACTCCGGCGCTTCGTTCCGGTATTCGAGGACCAAGAAGATGTTGTGCTTGGGCGGCGGCGCGGCGACCGGCGCCGCCGCGCTGGCGACGGCCGCGCCGCTCGCGGCCGCCTTGGCTTTCGAGCTCGGCTTCTTCGCATCGCAAGCGGACAGAGCGAAGATCAGCGCCAGCGGCAAAATGGCACGAATTCGTGAGACAAACTGCATGCGAACACTAGTTTCGAAGGATTCGAGCGCAAGGTCAATGTGGGCGAGTTCGCGACACGCGCGGGCTACGCGCCGAGCGCGAGCGTCTTGCCCGCGCGCTCCAGCACCTTGACCAGAATCAGCGTCGTGTTGTCGCGCCCGCCGTGATCGTTGGCGAGCGCGATCAACCGGCAAACGGCCGCGTCGAGGTCGCGCTCTTGCAAGAGAACTTCCAGCACTTCGTCGTCGGTGGCCATTTTGCTGAGACCGTCCGAGCAAAGTAGGTAGAGATCGTTCTCTTTGGGCTTGTCGACGATTAGGTCGATGCTCAGGGTCGGCTGTACGCCGACGGCCTGGTAGAGATCGTTGCCACGCGGGCCGGTGACGCCGAACGTACTCATCACGTGATCTTTGGTCAGCTGGCGAAGCTCCGAGCCGCGCAGGCGATAGCAGCGGCTGTCTCCGACGTGGCCGATGTACACGCGCTGTTTGTTGGGCGAAAAGCGCGCGACCACCATGGTCGTGCCCATTTTGTGCAGCTTGGGGTCGCTCTGGCCGAATGCGTAGATGGCCTCGTTGGCCATCTGAATGGCGCAGGCGACCTCGCGCGCGCGGCGCGGTACTTCGACCGCGCTTTCGGTGCGCGCCTCGAAAACACCGCGTTCGAAGGCGTCGCGCAGCACGTCGACCGCGAGCGCGCTGGCCACTTCTCCGCCCGCGTGGCCGCCCATGCCGTCGGCCACCGCGTACAGCGAGCGCTCGGGGAGCACGAGCAAGCTATCCTCGTTGCGAGCGCGCTTGCGGCCGCGGTCGCTGTCGCCGAGCGCGCTCACCAGGATGCGCACCACGGGTGACGTTACTTCCTCGACGTCGGCCTCTTCCTCGAAGCTGAGCTCGACGCGCGAAGCGCGGTCGCCCAGATCCGGTCCCGCGGGCTCCGCGCTCACGTTCGGAGCGGCGCCCTCGCTGTCGGGTTCGCTGTCAGCGCGCGGAGCGGTGGCCGCGCGGAACTTGGCGCGCGCCTTCTCCAGCTCGGCGAGCGGAAAAGTGGTGACCATGGTGATCTCGACGTCTTCGTCTTGTGTGCGGCCCGAAGACGGAGGGGCGACCGTGGCCGGGTTGTTCTTGTCGCTCACGACGGGCGCAGGGCGACCCTTTTCGCTCTCTTGCTTGGCCTGGCCCGCGCGGCGATCGGACCAGACGAAGCCGCCGATCAACGCCAGCAGCGCGATGCCGCCGAACACCATCAGATTTTGATCCACGCTCGAGTATCGCGGCTTCCTGAGAAAAAACCGACTGTTGGCGCAGGATCGGTAGCAGGGCGAGCGCTGAACTCGGAGGAGGTAGGATATCCGCGCCCGGCCGCAGCGGCGCGAAATTGCGGGGATTTTGCGAGGGCTGCGGCGAAATTCGCCGGGCGTTACCGGGACGGGGAGGCGCGGCTGCTGCGGGGTAAAAGGTCGGGATGAGTGGCCTAGTGGCGCGCTCCGGCGAACAGCGCGCCCGTCGCAGAGGTTCCCCCAAACACTCGAGACGACTCGCGCTGTTACCCGTGGGAGTGATAGGTGATCACCACGACCGCGACGAACAGCGCGACCGCTACGGCGAGCAAGAATTTCACCAACGGGTCGGGGTCGATGCGGTCGAGCAGCTCTTGCGCCGCGGCCTTGACTTCCGCGCGGTCGCTGCGCTCGATGAGACGCGGAGCGAGCTCGCGCACGCGCGCGTAGTTGCCGATTTCGAATGCGGTGATCAGCGACTCGAGCTCGGGGTCGTGCGGGAAGTCGAGCAGGAAGGTGGGGCGATCGCGGCCTTCCGCGTCGCGCTCGGGGCGGGCTTCCGAGACCGCGCTCTTCTTCTTCTTCTTGCCCTTCTTCTTCTTGACGGGCTCGGCTTCGGACGGCTCGGCTTTCGGCTCCGCGTCGGGCGCGACGCTCGGCTCGGCCGGTGCATCCGCGCTGGCTTCGCCGGGCTCGGCTTTCGGAGCGGCAGCCTCGGCGGCAGGCTTTTCGGAGGAGTCGGAGTCGGCTTCGGTCATCAGAACTGAAAGTAGACGAAGGGGACCGCGTCGGCGCTGGCTACGGTTTTGAGCAGCACCAGCACCCCAAATAGCAGAGCTGCCTGGGCCACGGCAGGCAAACGGCAAAAACCGGTTTTTGCCCTGGAATACCAGCGTTCGGGCAGGAAGTGGCTGCCGAGACCGAGCACCAGGACCCCGAGCACGCGAGCGTCGAGGTTACCGTGATGGGTGGTGCCCTCGCCGAGCTTCTGAAAGACGAGCTCGGCTTTTCGAAAGGTCTCGGAGCGGAACAGGACCCAGCCGACACAGACCAGGTGAAAGGTGAAGAAGACACCGAGCGGTCGCGCGAGCTGCGCCGGGAGGAGGCGGCGAGATTGCGTCGCGCGCCATTCGTGGAAGGCGCGGGTCGCGGCGAGCGCGACGCCGTGCAGCGCGCCCCAGGCGACGAAGGTCCAGTTGGCGCCGTGCCACAGGCCGCCGAGCAGCATGGTGAGGATCAGGTTGACGTAGGTGCGGATGCGGCCTTTGCGGTTGCCGCCGAGCGAGATGTAGAGGTAGTCGCGCAGCCAGGTGGAGAGTGAGATGTGCCAGCGGCGCCAGAAGTCGACGATGTCGACCGCGGTGTACGGCGCATCGAAGTTCTTGGGGAAGCGCACGCCGAGTAGCAGCGCCGAGCCGATGGCAATGTCGGTGTAGCCCGAGAAGTCGCAGTAGATTTGCAGCGCGTAGCCGACCACGCCGGCGTAGACCTCGAGCGAGGAGTAGCCGAGCGGAGCGCCAAACACGCGCTCGACCAGGTTCAGCGCGAGGTAGTCGCCGATCGCGACCTTTTTGAGCAGCCCCACCGCGATCAGAAACAGCCCCTCGGCGCCGGCGGCTTCGCTGAACGTCGCGGGGTTCGCGAACTGCGGAAGCAAGTCGCGCGGACGCACGATTGGCCCAGCGACGAGGTGCGGGAAGAAGGCGACGAAGGTCAGGTACTCGAGGTAGCTCTCGTGGGGCTCGATGTGGCGACGGTAAACGTCGATGACGTAGCTCATCGACTCGAAAGTGAAGAAGCTGATGCCGATTGGCAGCGCGATGTTCAAGGCCAGCGCCGGCGGGTGATAGCCGAGCGCAGTGAGCGCTGCGGTCAGCGACTCGACGCCGAAGTTCGCGTACTTGAAGAAAGCGAGCACGCCCA
>DASZQI010000005.1:0-20302 GCA_035549735.1 Polyangiaceae bacterium
CATCGGATCGTTGTGCGCCGTGGCGATGGTAGTGGCGACGGTAACGACGCCCGACACCTCCGTCGGGGTGACCGGACGCCGATAGGCCTTGGCCATGAACGAGGTGAGGACGGTCGTTAAACAGGAGCTGAGCGTCGCCATCGTTATCTATCGATGGCCTATTTATTCCGAGTAGGAGCGGGCTAAAGGCCATAAGTTAGAGTCAAGTCAGAAAATTCAGGCAGTCCTGCATATCTGGTGTGCGAGCGGAGCGGGCCGCGGTGTTCACGACGACCGTGCTGCTACAAGTTCGGGTTTTGGCGAACGCGCTTCGCGATGCCCGAAGGGGCGGGCGAAGGGCGAAAGCCAAAACCCGAAATCGCCGGGCGGGCTCACCCGCTTAAGATACCGGGGATGAAACCCCCTCACAACGCGTACTGCGACGGCAACAACCCGCGCTTCACCAGCACCGCCACAATCGCCGCCGCCGCTTCCTCTGGGTCGCCGTTGTCGAGCGACACCGTGATGTCCGCATTCAGCGGTCGTTCCTCGCTCGGCTGCGTGTGCCCCGGCCCATACACGCCGCGCGCATCGCGCTCTTTGCGTGCGGCGAGTGACGTTTCCACGCTGGCGGGCCCGAAGGCCGACGCGAGGGTCACGCCACCGCTGGGTTCGCGTAATTTATCTTATGTTAACGAATACTTAGAATCGATCGTGTGATTCGGAACCCTCTCACGATCGGCGAGGGCGGTCAACCTCCGGCGCCCGCTTGGCCACGGGGCTCGCCCTTTGGATGGCCTTCCCTCTCCCCTCTCATCGCCTTCACGGACGCCCCGCCCGCGGCACTATGGCTGCGCGACGCGGTCGTGGCGCGACCCTTTCCTGGAACGCGCGCTCTCGGTGCGTCAGCCAGTCGAGCCCGCGCTGCCAGGCGATACGCTCGGCCGTCTCGCGTTCGAACAGCGCCTTCGTTTTGACGAGTACGAGTGTGTACGGCCTTCCGGAACGTTGGGTGACGTGGGTCACCGGCAGCTCATGAGCGGTCACCGCGCGGTGAACGTGAGCGCGCTTGTCGGTCGCGAGCGGCCAGTCGAAGCGGATTCTGCTCCGATCCGCGAGGAATCGCCCAAGCTCCAAACAGAGCGCGCAGGAGCATTGTTTCGGCGGGGCGATCGACCAGTCAT
The DNA here is from genome assembly GCA_035549735.1 of Polyangiaceae bacterium. GTDB lineage: Bacteria > Myxococcota_A > Polyangia > Polyangiales > Polyangiaceae > PMG-095. The sequence goes on from DASZQI010000005.1 coordinate 1,164, forward strand.
CGGGCGCACGCACCGGCCTGCTGAGGCGTCGGGTGAGCTCCGCGACGCAGTGGGCGTGCACGACGCCGAGACCGAGCGCCGACAGCTCGGTACCTCGGTAGGTGCGGTGGACGCTCTCGAGCAGCGACACCAACGCGAGAACCGGACGTTCTTCGGAGGTGAGGAACCTCCGCATGCTGGCGCGCGGCTCGGATCCGCCGAGGGCAACGTTACTCTCGATCAGCCCGAGCAGAGGTTGGTCCAAGCGCGCCAGAGCCTTGAGCACTCGACTCGGCAAATCGCTGGCCGCGGCGAGGTATCGTTCGGTCAGCCAGGTCCATTGCTCCGAGACGAGCCGGCGCGCGAACTGGCGTGCGGCTGCGGATCCCGTCGCTGCGACCGCCCGGATGAAGACCTGCACCGAGCCCAGCCACGCGATTCGAGCCTCGGCGAAACCCTCTGACCCATGAGAGCTCCATTCGGCAAAAGCGTCGCGGGCCCACTCGACGCCGTACCGCTCGATCACGCCGACCAGCTCCGCTACCACACTGGGCGTCAATTGCTCGAGCCTGAATGGGCGCACCAGGGCGGCTGCGATTTCGGGCGCGCCGAGCGCGAGGCTTACGCTCAATGTCTTCTTGAACAGATTCCGGGGGCCGTCCACGCTTGCCACTCCCGACCAAAACGGCGTGAGCTGCGCGGCCATGTTTCGCGCAACCTCGATTCCTTCGCCCTTGAGCGCCCTCGCGACTTCGCCGATCGCCCAGCGCGCCGAGGTCTTGGCGCGGATCACGAACGTTCGCTCACGCGGCCAGAGCACGACCGCCGCTCGGTGGTACCAGCGGTCGACCGTGTTTCCCCAGTTGCCCATGTACCCCTCGTGCTTCGACGTGAAGGGGTCCAACTCGTCAGAGGGTTTCGTGTAGCAGAGCTCCGCAAGGTCCACGTGGCCCGATACGGCTTCCGCCGTCCCGTCCACGTCGACGAAGTGCCGGAGCTCTACGCTGGAATCCTGGAGCTCGATCAGTTCTGGCGTGTCATCCTGCTCTCCGGCAACATCGCCGGTGTCCTCGTCGTCGTCGATGTCCTCACGCCGATATCGCCTGTAGCGACGTCGTGCGGAGCGCCTCCCGTAGCCGGAGTACTCGTCATAGCCGGCGTAGCTGTCGCTCTCGTCATCGCACGACCAGGTCTCGTGCACGTCGGCGAGCGCGAGAAAGATCTCGCAGTCGAGTCGTCGTGCTACTTCACGGAGGGCCGCGGTGCGCGGAGCGTCGCCGTTCTTCAGACGATTCCAGCCGAGCCCTTTCTGGCTGTACTGGTGGTCGAGCAAGTACACCAGTCGATCCGGGGGCTCCTCCGGTGAGGCGCCCGACCAGCGCGGCGGAGGCGGCGTCTGAAAGAAGTCATGGACGCGCCTTTCCAGCGAGTCGAGCTCTCGCGAGGCGACCTGTGGGAGCGCGCTGGCGCCATCGCTCGAGAGGAGAAGATTGTAGGTCAGAACGATCCGATACCCATCGCTGACAGGACGCACCTGGTGGTGGCAGTCCGCGTAGAACGCGATGAATGTCAGATCTTTGCTGGAACCACGAAACGCGACCTTTGCGTCGTGGTGCTGGACGATGATGGCGCCTCCCGTGAACGCCGAGGGGAGCGCCACCACCAGCGTGCCGATCATGTCGTCCGCCTTCTCGGAGTCTTGGTGCGGAACGAAGAACTGTCCGGGCGCATACACGAGCAGATTGTGGAGCTCGGCCTTCAGTTCGCAGCCCGGCGCCAGCCCGAGCGCATGACGGACCCGGTCGAGCTCAGGGACCAAAGTCTTCTTCCACGTGCGCTGGTCGATTTTGACCCGGTTCTTGCTGATCTCCCAAGTGTCGCGAACCTTGCGATCGAGCAGCGTCTGATCCTTGAGGCCATGGCGGGCAGGTCGGGCCACCGCGCAGAGCTCCCGGGCCTTGGCCTTCGAGATCGGAAAGCGGATCGGCCCCACCCCCGACACCTCGAGCTGGAGATCGCGAGCCGTGACTTTGCGTTGCGCCGCGAACGAGCCCGGTCGCTTGATCTGCGCGAGAGTTTCACTCAATTCGTTCGGGTTCCTCAAGGCGCCCTCCATCCTGCTGGCGGCCCGTCCAACAACCTGGATTCTGCGAGCACCGTAAAGCCACCCTTGCCGTCGCTCACCGCTTTTGCGCTCGCAAGCCGTGGATCGTAGGCGTACAGGGTCGTCCGCTCCCTCAGCATCTTCTCCAGAGTCCTACGGAGCGCGGGTGGAAGGAGCGGAAAGCGCGCATCGATCTGGCGCTTCACCTCGCCGGCGCTGCCCGCACTGCCGTGCTGCATGATAAATGGCGCATTCCAGGCCAGTTCGACCAGGATCAGCTTGTGCGTGAGGTCGGCGAGGGTGGCACCCGGGGGCACGCCACCGATGAACGGCTCGCCGAATTCGATCAAGGTGGCGGAGAGTTTGGGCAGCCGCTCCAGCTCGGAAGCGCCGAGCGTTCTCACGATCCTGGTCTTGGGAGGAGGTCGGGGATCCTCATCCGTGCTTGCCTTGGAATGCGGGCGGCTCTCGTCGACGTCTGGCAGCCCCTCGAGAAAGATCACCTCGGTTTGGTGGTTCACATAGGCTTCGAAGATGTACTCGGTCCAATAGCGGGCCCCGCGCGGAGCAGTGCCGCGCTTCATCAACGCCTCGTAGGCGCTCACTCGCGTGGTCGCGGCCGTGGGCGCCGGTAGCGTCCTGTCGAAATAGGCCTGCCACGCCACAGGGCCGGGGCGCACGATTCGATAGGGCGTGGTCAGCGCCAAGGCCTGCCGAAAATGCGGCGGGATCGGGGGTAGCAGACGTAGAAGCAAGAGATCGCCGACGTCAGCCTGGTAGTCGCTCGTCACGATGGTTGAGTGTTCCCTACCCGTCACCAGCTCTCGAAGGATGAACGCATCGCCGTCTCGTCCCTCGCACAGGTAGATCCCGGGACGCGTGCGGCACAAGTGCTCCACGAACTCGACGTAGCCTTGATCGGCTCCCATGGCTTTCGAAACGGCAGCAACGCAGCTGCCAAGGGTCTCGTTCTTGAGCCCGATGCCAAGATCGAACAGTGTCCAGTAGAGAAAGTACGATCGCGTGATCGGGCTCATGGGTGGCCCACTGGGTCCGTAGTCCTCCTCGGCAGTCTCGATGCGGTCCATGAGCTTGGAAAGCTCGGACAACTGCCCGATCTGGTTTGCGGCGTGGGTCACCGTTCCCACGACATGGGTGGCGACGGCGTGAAAGGGATGCAGCTCCTCTAGGCCTTCGGTGGCCTTGGCCTGTTGCTCGAGAATCGCCTCGCGTGCTTGCCGAAATACACCGAGATCCACGACGCGCGAGCCTTTGACGCTCTTCAAGTATTCGATGATCCGCTCGGCGATCCCGGGCAATGTGAACTTGTTTCGACTCTTTTCTACCACAACGAGGCGTGCTCCTTAGGTCAGGGCGTCAGGCGATACGTGCGCTCGATGATCGCGGCCATGTCGGGACCCTTCCAATAGGGGGCGACCCAGCGCATGCGCTGCTCGGCCCAGCTCTTCTGAGCGCGCCTCCAATGTCCCCGAACCATGAACCTCTGCAGAATAGAGCGGCCGTCTGGCAGCCGCTCGAGCGCCTGGTAGCCGCGCAGGGCAGAAATCTCGATCGCGCCCGGGAGGAAATACACTTCGTCGGACGTGAACGCGGCCGGTGCACCGCGTTGGGTTTTAGGCCGCCGAGCGGTCGGCTCCGGGCGCCTGAGTTCAGGCTCTGCTCCCGGACTGGTAGCGTAAAGAATGGCGTTCACGACCACTGTAGTTCTTGTACGGTAATCCGGGTGTTCTCGAGCACATCGCGCAGCGAAAGCGACACGCCCGGAAGCACGTCCTCCACCTCCCACACGTGCATAGCCGAACCTTGCATCAGCGTGAGGAAGTTCCGTTCACCGACGCCGATGCCGTCATCTGTTGCGAGCAACACTTCGACGGCTAGCTGCCCGTCCGGCAGCGGACGGTCGAAAAACATCCAGGGGGCGAGCACGGCCTCCGATTGCTCGTCGAGCTCAGCCGAGAACTCGTGAGCGCGCTCGAGCCAGCGGCCCCACAGTTCGTCGAAGGCCAGGTCGTCCTCGTCTCCCAGCTCTTCCGCGACGAAAGCAGTGAGGCGCTCGAAGGCGCGCTCGCGGTCAATGCGACTGAACCCTGTTTCAGCCGCATTCCCGCAACACTTCTTGAATTTCTTGCCGCTGCCACACGGGCAAGGGTCGTTGCGACCAGGTTTGCCTATCATGGTCGTTTCAAGCGACCCCTAACCTTGCCGGGTTGCGTTGACCAGCCGGAATCAGAGTCGGCCTTGGCCAACCTTACGGGAGGCGCTTTTCGGGGCGACGAGCGCAAAGCACGGCAGCTGTGGCACCACGCAGCGCGAGGCATCAGTCGTGGAGCTTGGCGCGCGATGCCCCCATCAACGAACGCTGTGGCGTTCCCGTCCGCAACGCTCTACAAACCGCGTCGCGCCCCGTACACCGGACATCGCTTCCAGATGTCGACCGCGAATCGCCTCCACTCACGGAAACAGCTGATCGAACCTCGATGCGAAATGATCCGCAAACTTCGTAACGCGGGTCTTGAGGTTGCTTCGCGGATTGCCGAGGTGCTTCGCGACGGGGAGATCGCGCTCCGGCCACTGGATGCCACCTGCTGTCGTCTCCCACGGATACTCCAGTTTCGCGTCTGCCTTGCCGCGGGCGAGCTGCGGGTGCGATCGCTCAAGTTCCTCGATGATCCAGATGACGTCTTCCCATGCTTTCGCACCGCCGAGCGGCTCGAAGCGCCGACGCTCGCGACGAAGGACGAGGAGCACGCGCCGCGCAGTCCCGTGCGTACTAGTGACGTCTTCAAGCGCGGCGCTCCGTGTGCGAAGTAGGGCTGCCTTGGCGAGTTTCTCGAACATCATCTGCAGCAGCATCGCGAGCGACGAGGCTGCGACACCGGAGGCAGCCACAGCATCCGCGGCCTCAAGGTCCGCCCGCGCCTGGGCGAGAAAGGCGTCGGCCCATTCGCGATCGGTAGCCACGTCCGCTACGCGATTTTTTGAAGGTCGGTGGCGTTGCCCCATCCCGCCGGGAGCGGCAGTCGCCCAGCGCGAACCTCCTGCCACTCGTCGGGGCTCAACAGCACCACCACGGAGTCGTACGGCACCCCGAGGTCCGGCCGTTGCACAAAGCGGAAGGGGAGGATCTTCCCTCCTTCCGTCGGACCGACGGCCCCGGACACCTCGACGAGGCGTACCTCATTGTCTGAGCTCGCCAGGAAGACCTCCCGCGTTTCGGGATCCTCGGCGCGGTGCGCATCCGCTAGCTCCCTCGCCACCTCGAGCACTGTCTTGGTCACCGTCACTGCCTACGTTAGCACCAAACTGGACCGGCGGAACCAGCACTCACCGCCGGGCGTGTCCAGCCGGGGCGACTGTCCCGTCGTGACGCACACCGATTGAGCTCGGCAGGCCGCCCCTCCGACTTCGACAATCCGGGCGAGGCGGCGCACGCGCTTGGCACCCGCCCGAGCTACAACCTTCGGGCGCTCTGCCTCCTTCCCTGCCCGTTGACCTGACGTTGACATGCCGATCAGAGATGCCGTGACATCGCGTGACGACCCGTGATGCTGCGATAGCAACAAATTCCGCGTCATGTTCAATGGTTGTGAGTGATTTCCGATCGTTGCGTGAGTGCGCTGATCTCGGGGTCTTCCGGCTCATAACCCGAAGGTCGGAGGTTCAAATCCTCCCCGCGCAACTGGAAGCCTCGAACGAAAGTTCGGGGCTTTTTCTATTTCTACGAAACGGCCTTCGTTGCGCTCGGAGCGGCGGTTGACATACGGTTGACATGAGCTTCGCGCGGCGGCTCGTCGTCGTGCGGAGCTCGGGCGGTTTGAGCGCGGTCACCAAACGCAACTGAGCGCCCGAGCCCAGGCGCGTACTTGTGCGTGCTCTGCCAGGAGACGTGCCCGAGCTGAGCCTGCACGGCCTTGATCGACTCCCCGCCCGTCACCGCTCGGCTCGCCATCGAGTGCCGCCCCACCTTGTGGTGGCTGAGCAATCGGAGACCGAGCTTCTGCTGCACGAGCTTCAAGGGCCTCATGTGCCTGTCGATGTACCGCGGGAACGCGTCGGTTTTGGAAAACAGAAACTCCGGGCCGGCGTAGCCCCGAGCGACGTGCCAGTCCACCGCGGTCAGAATGTCCGCCGTGAGATCCCAGCTCGTACGCCTCGTCGTTCTTGCGCGACACGAGCTCTGCGGCTCGCGCCTTCGTCCCGCGTTGCACCGCCTGGCCCACCAAGAGCTTGCAAGGCTCCCGGTGGATCTACGCTGCGAGATCGCGTGCACCTCCCCCGTGCGCGGCGAGAGCACGACTCGCACTTGAGGTGAGCCAGGCGGCCCGTCCGAAGCCGCCGCGGACGCTCTCGGCGCGGCCTGTTCGCATAGTCTTGCGAGGTACGGGCCGCTTCGCGAACCGACCGAGCCGCTCCCGGTCCTCCGCCGAACGCTGGCCGAGCGATTTCTTGAAGGCGGCGGGGGTCAGGTCTTCGAGGGGGAGGCCGAAGAGGTCGCGGTGGGTACCCAGGCGCTCGAACGCCCAAGCGAGATAGGCCTGCGCAGGGAAGCGCAGGCCGCGGCGGAAGTAATCACGCCGAGGAGGACGCAGGCGCGGTGGGCGCCTTCGGTGCTTCCGGCGAAGAGCGGGTTGGGCCGGAATTTGGGGACGTTCTGGAACTCGTGCTCGTTGCATCGCCAGGATCGATACCGAAGCGCGGTCCGATCTGCCGCAGCGGAAATTCGAAGCGGACGCGCGTGCCTTCGCCCTTGCGCGCAATGATCGAGATGGTGCCGCCCAGATCCTCGACTTGGCGGCGAACCGCGGCCAGGCCCACGCCGCGGCCCGAGAGTGTAGTGAGCTCCCGGGCTGTGGTGAGGCCAGAACAAAACAGGCTGCTTACCAGCTCTTCGTCGGTCTGGTTCGGCAGTTTCAGTCTTCCCGCGGCCTCGCGAACGGCCTCCCAATCCACGCCCCGGCCATTGTCCTCGATTTCGACCAACAGCTTGTTCGCGGTGATGCTCGTGCTCAGGCGCAGGCGAGGCGGTTCGGTCTTTCCAGCTTGCTGACGCTCATGGGGTGATTCCAAACCATGATCCACCGCGTTGCGCACGACGTGCACGAGCTCACTCCAGAATCCCGCCCACGTTTTCGCGGTCAAGCGGATGCCGTGCGACTCGATTTCGATCTGCAGGTCGCCCTTACGCAATCGCCTGGCAAGTGCGTCCGCATGGCGCCCAAGACGATGTAGGGGGCGCTCTGTGCCTTCCAGTAACCAGGAAGCGAGGCGGTCCCGCAGGTGAACCTGCGCCCCGGCCTCGCGCATCTCCTCGGCTAAAACTTCCAGATCCTGGTGGCGCAACTCGACTACGTCGCGACCCTTCTCTCCAAGGAAAGGCCGTAGCGCGTCGCCTAGCTCGAGCCAGCGCTCCCGCAGCGGAGAGAGCGCCGCGGCGGTCAGCGGCGCGCCGGCGTCCGCGATCGCGTCCTCTAGTTGATGGCAGATGCTGGCGACGACCGCCAGACCCGCCATACCGGCGTTGCCCTTCAGGGTGTGCAGAGTCGCCTTTTGCGCATCCAGCTCGACCTCAGCCAAATGCGCGATCATCTCAGTGGCTTCGTCAAAAAAGGCCAAGAATCCCGCGCGATCGTCGGTGACAGCTTCGAACAAAGCGAGCAGTTCTTTGCGCTCGCCATCCTGACGCACGTGCAGCAATTCAGCTGTGACGTCGTTGATGACGACAAGCAAGCCTTCGAGCTTCTCGTCCTTCACCAGCGCGGTGTAACTGCAGGCGAACTCGCGCCCCTCGGACTGAATGCGCGTGGGCAGCTGGTCGACGGCCAGTTCTATCGTCAGGGCGTCGCTCATGAGCTGATCGAAGCCGAACTCGAATTTGAAGGCGAAGTTCGGGTCGATGCCTCGCATGAAGTCCACGAAGCTCGTCTCAGGTGCGTACGATCCGAACCAGCGGTCAACGATTGCCGGACGCTCCGTCGCCAGCTTTCCGTCCATATGGACTGTCAGGAAGCCCTGATTTGCGTTGTCCAACACGAGGCGCATATCTCTGTTGCGCTGGGCAATGGCCTCGGTCCGGCTCTGGACCATCTCCTCCAATTCGACCGTACGTAGCTTGAGCCGGCGTGTGCGGATGCGAATTACGCTGACCACGAATCCCAGCAGGACGATCGTGCCGAAAACGTAGAACGTCTTGGTTTGGTAGAATCGCGGGGCGATCTGAAAACTAAAGGTCGCCGGCGCGGGGTTCCAAACCCCATCGCTGTTGCTAGCGACGACCTCGAATTGGTATTGGCCCGGGGAGAGGTTGGTGTAGTGCGCCGCGCGCCGCCCGCTGGGGTCACTCCACGCCAGATCCCAGCCTTTGAGGCGATAGCGGAAGTTCATGCGAGCCGGAAAGGCGTACTCAAGGCCAGCGTAGGTGAAATCGATGTCGTTCCGGCCCGGCCCCAGCACCATTCCCGTCTTCATTTCGATGGGGGCCCGGTCGAATACGACATCTTCGATGTGCAAGGGGGGAGCGTATCGGCTGGGCAAAGCATGCTTTGGAGCGACGATAGCCACGCCGCCGTTAGTGGCAAAGCAGAGCTGCCCGCCCTGGCAGCGGATCGCTGAGTTTGGAGTCGTGAGCGGACACGCCGCGCTGGGCATGCCATCTTCGTTCGTGAACCAGGCGACTGTCGCTTTCTTATTCTGGCCATCTGCCAGGGCGTTGAGATCCGCCAGGGAGACACGGAAGATCCCCACATTGGAGGTCAGCCACAAATGCCCGAGGGAGTCCTCGAGCATCTGGTAGAAGAACTCGATGGGGGGCATGCCCTGCCCTGCTGGAAGCACGACGTACTCGCCGTCTTTCTGTCTCATCAACCCGCGTCGCGTTGCGAACCACAGGCCACCGTCAGAAGTCGGCAGAATGTCGTAGGTCGCGGCCATGGCACCCTCCCCGGCGGCTCTCAGGGTTTTGACCCGGTCGCCTTGGATCTGGTTGAGGCCGCCGGTCAGGGTTCCAACTAACAGCGTGCCGTCCGTGGCTTCCACGGCGGTCCTGATCTCATTGCTGTGCAGGCCGTCTTTGACGGTAAACCAACGCGTCTCGCCATTCGGTGTGATGCGAAGTAGCCCAGAAAGGGCATAACCCAGCCACAGGTTGCCGTCGCGGGTTCTGACCATGGCGTAGAGGCGCTCGTCCGCTCGCGACGGAAGCGGGACCCTCTCGAACTGGTCTCCTTTACCGGAGAAGACCCCGCAGTCGCTTCCCACCCAGATGACCTCATCACTGCCTCTTGCCAGGGCCCGGACGCCGCACGGTTCGTCTCCGCTTCCGAGCGGAATGGTTGTGACGTGGTCGCCGCTCACCTTCCCTAGCCCTCGCACCGTTCCAACATAGAGGTCGCCATTCGCGGACTCCACTAGGGTGTCGACCCACGGTGAAGGCAGCCCGTCGTTGGCGGTAATCCCCTGGAAGCGGCCCCTTCGCAGTCGGATCAACCCGCTTTCAGAGGACCCGAGCCAGAGGCTCCCTTCGCTATCGGAGGTGATCGCCCAGATGTCGGAGATGGGAATCGCGTTCGCGTAGCCACTCTTGCTTCGGGAACCCACGAACCGAGGGTAATGCTCCAATTTCTCGCCCGCTAGGCGATAGACGCCGTCGAACGTACCCAGCCAAACGGAGCCATAGGAGTCCACGTACATGCTAGCGATGCGTCCCTCGGGCTTGAGCGTTGGGGGCATGGCCACGAAAGTGTCGCCGTCACTGCGAAACAGCGAGGTATCCGCGGTGGCGATCCATAGTCGTCCTTCCACGTCCATCGCCATGGCAGAGACCTCCCTGTCGCGCAGGGCGCCCTCGCGACTCCGGTCAATGACGGTTTCGCCTTCGATGATGACGAGCCCCTTCCGCGTGCCGACCCAGATCAGTCCCTGGCGATCTTCTTGTAGGGCGCGGACTGCAGGCGAAGGCAATCCCTTCTTCTCGTCGAAGGTCGTGAGCTTGCCCTTCCTTAACCGAGCCACGCCGCCATCGGTTCCGATCCAGATGGAACCATCCCGACCCCGACAAAGCGCGCGCACGATGTCGTCGGGCAAGCCATCCTTTTTACCTAGCGTCGTGAACTTGTCGTCTTTGTGAATACTGAGGCCGCCTCCCATCGTGCCGATATACAGACTGCCGTCCTCGCCCTCGACGAGCGCCCTAACCTCGCTTTCAAGGAGCTGCCCCGGAGTGCGCGCGCTGTAGACCCGGAAACTGGTTCCGTTGAACTTTGCCAATCCCCCCTTGGTGCCTACCCACAGATAGCCATCGCTGGTTTGCAGGATTGCCCGGAGCGAGTTGTTAGGGAGGCCCTCGCCTTGTTGCCAGATCGACGCGCCATAGTCGGTGATCTTCTTTGGCGCATCGCCGGTGAGGGCCCACGCCTCTGCGCCGGTGACGCTGGCCACGACGAAGACCAGCATCGCCCAGATCATGCGTAGGCGGTGGATCGATGGCGAGAGCACGTCGATGGATAAGCGGCCCAACTTGCCCCGCCGTGAAGGCCTAAGCGGCCCCCTGCGTCACTACTATGCAGTCTTGCTGCAATTCGTCGCTGGGAGCTCGCATTCACCGACTGGGGGAGCGACGCCGATGCAGCACCGCAAGCGTGCCGTCGCCGCGATGGGGATGAGTAGGTGTAGTCAATCTACGGATGGTACCAATAAGGTGCGCCTCCCGCGCGGGCCCTTTGGGGAAGCACGGCACCTTGTTGCCGCTGCCGAAACGAATTCGTGGGGACGCCGGTGACAGCGACAACGGCCCGACCTCGTTTTTGGTCCGGAGCGTGAGCGCGGATTGCCCGCCATCGCTGTGCAGAATTAGACCCACTGACTGACGCGCAACTCGACGTGGGGCAGAGGCGAGCGACGACCGCCGCCGTCGCCACCGCCCACGTCGCAGTGGGCGGTGACGACTCGGAGCTACGCGAACAAACTCAAGGGCTCAGCGCGCAGCGCAGGCCCATCGCGTTGCGAGCGCACGTGTCCGTGCGGCCGTCGCCGTTGAATCAGGGTGTCGCGCAGGTACGAGCCGACGTTCAAGCCGTCGATGAACAGCACCTTGAACTCGGCCAGCATCGGGGGCCGAGGGCTCGAAGCCGCTGCGTGTCGAGCACGGCCAGGTCTCGCAGCAGATGCCTGATGATGTTCGATGGTCGTGACGCCGTGTGTGAGGAGAACGCGACCTTCCTCCCCCGCCCAAGCGAGAACGTCAGCATTCGGTTGGCCCCTCGACCGGCGTCCCTGACTCACACGATGTTCACGTCAGGTGCGCGGAGCGCACCACATCGCTCTTCAGCGCGGCTTGTATAGCCGGAGAGTCGTGCCGCTCGCATACACGGTTGTAGCAAGGACTTCGAATTGCAAAGCGTCCGGAAGCTCGTGGAACAACGGCTTTCCGCCTCCGTAGGCCAACGGCTGCGTTATGATGGCGTACTCGTCGATGAGTCCAGCTCTCGCTAGCGACTGGGCAAACCCAGCGCCGCCCCAAGCGATGATCTCTCCACCGGGCTGGCTCCGTAGTGCCGCCACTTCGTCTGCGAGCTGTCCACTTGCGATCGTAGATTCCGGCCATTTGGCTTCTTTAAGCGACTTGGAGAACACGACTTTGGGGATTTCGTTCATCGGCGCGGCGTAATCATCCTTGGATGTTGGCCAGACGGTCGCCATCCCTTCGTAGGTCACTCGCCCCATGATGTGGGTCCCAGCGCGACGGATGCGCTCAAGTTTCCAACGCTTGAGGTCGGCCGGCTCGGGAAGCTGCCCGACCGCCAGCCCCGTGGGCGCGGCGACATACCCATCAATCGATGCCGTCATGATCAGCACCACGTTGCGCAATTGCACATCCTCCTTGCCGGCTCGGAATCATCACCCGATCGAAACGGTTCGGAGTGAGATCGCATTGAAATGCCTCGCGAGCAACTTCCGTGCCGATGCAATAATGGTCCGCTTTACGGGCATTCGCGGATGTTTTCGTTGCGTCCGTTTGCTCGACGCGCACGAGGCCCAGGCGAAATGTCCCGGCTGGCCCCAATGCCTCGCCCATTTTGCGGCGACCCACTGGCCGTGGCGGCGCTGGCGGAAGCGTGCTTGCCGCTAGGCCACCCGCACCTCGAGCGGCACCGTGAACGCAGTTGTCCACGTGTAGTTGCGCCCCCGCGCAACGACTGAACCGCGGAATCGAGAATGACTCGGTTCCGCGGTTCTCCTTTGTCTTATGCGTGTCGCTCGCCATCGCCGCATTCGCCCGCTGGTACGAGCGACGGCGTCGCCTCTCCGGCGCCCTTCAGCACGCGCGAGACGGCGCCTCAATTCGCCCCTGACACTGCGACACGTTCACGAACAACACCAACTCAACATTTACGGCGCGGCGCATCGGGCGTGGCGTCAATAGGACCCCATATGACCAACACGACGCACATCAACACCGAGACGCACGCACTCGCCGCCTACGAGCAGCATGGAGCACTGAAGCCGTTCACCTTCAACCGGCGACAGCTTCGCGACAAGGACGTCGCCGTTCGCATCCTTTACGCGGGCGTTTGCCACACGGACATTCACAACATCAAGAACGAGGCGAATCGCCCGTTCTCGTATCCGCTCGTGCCTGGTCACGAGATCATGGGCGAGGTGACTGCCGTCGGTCCCGCCGTCACGACGGTCAGCGTCGGCGACGCAGTCCTCATCGGCGTTCAGGTCGACTCGTGCCGCCGCTGCGAGCGATGCAAGGAACATCTCGAGGTCTACTGCCCCGAGTTCGGAAGCACGTACGGCACGAAAGATCGGATCGACGGAACGCAGAACCACGGCGGTTTCTCGACGATGTACGTCGCTGACGAGTACTTCGTCTTCAAGATGCCGAACGGCATGGACGCCTCTCGCGTCGCGCCTCTGATGTGCGCAGGCGCGACGGTGTACTCGCCACTGCGCCAGTACGGGATCGGTCCGGGCAAAACGGTAGGCGTGCTCGGAATCGGCGGCCTCGGTCACCTGGCCGTGAAGTACGCGCGCGCCATGGGAGCGCACGTCGTGGCGTTCACGACCTCGCCAAACAAGATCGAAGAGATTAAGAAGCTCGGCGCCCACGAGGTCGTCCTCTCGAAGGACGCGGCACAGATGCAGGCGCGCGTCGGAACGATCGATCTGATGATCGATACGGTTTCGTCGTCGTACCCGGTCGATCCGTACATGTGGACGGTCAAGTTCGATGGCGTCTACTGCTCGGTCGGTGCTGGAGCACGTCTCGATGTGGACCCGCTCGTGCTGATGCTCGGCCGCAGGAAGCTGACCAGCTCTGCAGGCGCGGGCTCCGACGAGATCCGCGAAATGCTCGAGTTCAGCGCGAAGCACGCCGTGTATCCGGAGGTCGAGCTGATCAAGCCCGACTACTTGAACACCGCGCTCGAACGTCTCGAGAAGAATGACGTGCGCTTCCGCTTTGTCATGGATCTGAGAAAGGGAATTTCACCAGAGCGACAAAACGGAAGCCGCCAACTATGAGCACGCCGGCGTGTTTGCCGGGCTCGAACTTCCCGCGCATTCGCAGCCTTGCGCTCCGGCCGGCTGCGGTGCGTCTTGGAACAATACGCGGCGAAGAGCCCCGGGTTCTTTCTCTACTACCCGAGCCGAGCCAGAGCTCCGAGCCGAGCCCAGAGCTCGCCAGCCCTGCGCCTGTTCCTGGAAATCGCCAAGACCCTCCACGCACAAAGCCGCGGCGGCTGAAGACCATCGGTGCGGCCGAGCACTCTTCCTGCTTCCATGCGCCGACACGGTGCGGCGCGCTACGCCACGAGACGCCGTTCAAATCCCACGTAGACTCGGTATACAGCGTGTACTTGCGCCCCCTCGCAACCAAAAACGCGGAATCGAGAAGCCCTCGGTTCCGCGTCTTGATTTTGTGCTGCAATGCGACGGTATACGGCGCGTGTTGGGCCCTCCGACACGGAAGGCCCAAATGTCAGCGCTCGCGCTCGCGAAGCGTCGCCTCGAGGACCGGAAGCATCGCGAGATCTTTCGGGCGCGCCAGCGCGCGCTTGAGCTCTATCAGGCGCCAGAGTGACAGCACCTTCACAGACTGACCCGTCACTTCTAGCTCCTCGCTCGACCCGATCAAATCGTCGTAGAGCAGGCTATCGTTGATTGAACCGAGCACGTCGAGAGCACCAGCATCGGTCGTCGCGAGCTTGTGGCCAGTGGTCATGAGATGACTTCTTCCGAACGGAAGGTTTCGTGAATCCCCGCGCGCCACGGCATGGAGCCGGGACAACGCGCGCTCAAGCCGTTCTAAGTTTCCGTCCTCAATCCGGTAGAGGATATCGACGTCCTGGGTGAGTACCGGCGCGCCTTGGAGGGCTGCAGCCACACCACCGACGATGATGAACTCTACGCGCTCCTCGCTGAGGACGAGGAGCAATCGACCTAAGTCGAACACGGCCATTTACTTCGTCGAGTCGTCCTTGAGGGGCGGGGCCCTGCGCACGCTGGCCATGGCGTTCATGAAATTCTCTACCGCTTTCAACCGCTGGGTCGGGGTCAATGACAACGAGTAACGCACCAGGCTCAAATCGACCCCGTTCTCGTCGTAGTCCGAGTTTGCCGCGTCAGTCGCCGCAGGGACCGGAAGCGAGGTTGAAACGGGCACGGACATCGCCACACGATAGCATAGAGCCCTGAGCTAGCCTTGGACATGTGGAGACAGGACGACCGGGCTCGGTCGCTCGTAGGCGAGGAGCCGATCCGCGGCGAGTCGGCGTGCGTTCGCGGGTCGGTAACTTGCCCGCTACGCCGCCAGCCGCCGCTCGAAGCCTAATGATATCGCGGTATACAGCCCGCGTTGCGCCCCGCGCAACCGAAAGCCCGCGGAATCGAGAAGCCCTCGATTCCGGGCTTTGCTTTTGTCCGGCATATAGCGCGCGTTGCGCTTTACGCAGACCACAGATCAGCGAGATGCAGCGCATGTGCGTCGAAGGGCTCGGCATGGACGATGGCGTCTCCGTGCCACGCACCGACGATGCGGTAGCCGCCGCCATCGAGACGCAGCACCTCCAGCATCCGCGCAGAAGGGTCCACAAGCCACACGTGGTGAACCCGCTCACGGGCATGGATGGGAAGCTTTCGTGTGCGATCGAGCGGTGCTGTCGAAGGAGAGAGGACTTCGCAGACCCAGTCCGGCGCGAGCTCGAAGGCAGTCACCTCCGGGAGCACAGGCATGCGTTCACGACGCCAACCGCCGAGATCTGGAACCAGAGCGTCGCCCGACAAATGCAGCTCGGGCTCGTCGAGAATGACCCAACCTCCTGGCCCTCCCCGACCCCGGTCGAACGGCCCGTACAGCTCTCCTCCCAAGCTCGACGCAGCTCGCGCGTGCCGTGGCGCCGGCCGAGGGCTGGTGACCAATTCACCGTCTACGATTTCGGCGACGAGGTGCTCGGGAACGCCTTGCAGATCGCTGTAGGAAGCGCGCCTTCGGGCGGGATCGGCCATGACCCGTCTACTCTAGCAGGGAGCCGAGTCCGCATCGAATACGACGCCGTCCTCTTCAACCACAGCGGCACATACCTCGCGAAAGATTTCGCGGAGCCGCTCCAGATCCGGCGCGCCCGTTCCAAGCAAGTCGATGTCTTTTGTGGCCCTGTGCGGGTGTCCTGACCAAGCCGTGACAACATCGCGCCCTTTAGGATGAAAGTCAGCTCGTGTTGTGACTTGGAAATGCGGTAGAGAAACCTCTCCATCCCGTAACGGCTGAGGATGAAGTTGAAGTCTTCGTTTCGAGCGCGAGCGAGCTGCATTAGCCGGTCGCGAATGGAGGCCGCGAGATTCCTTTTTGGCCCTGGACGCTTCATGCGATGGCCTCCAGGTACGGTCGCAGCACGACTGGCTTAGTGCGCGAGACGTGTCAGAGCCACGAGTCGGAGTGGGCAGCCATCGTGTCGGTGGCAGAGAAGATTCTGCGGCGCGAGCAGTCCGAGTCGGGCGCTGCACTGTGGTCGCGCGCTGCACTGTGGCCGGATTCAACTGAAACAGCCTCGGGAATTTCCGGGGCGATTCACAATTTTAGGCCTAGTTTGCTGGGCGCCCAATTGGTGATAGACACGCGTTCGGCATGAAGCGCCGAGCGAAACGCTCCCATCCCTTCGAGACTTGATTGATGAACGGACGAAGCCGGTTGGCGATAGGCGTTGGCACGGGCTTGACGATCGGCTTTCTGGCCCTGATCTTGATCGTAGCCACCACCATCTGGCTGGTGGAACGCGGGAACAGCCTGCTTGAACAATCTGCGCTGCAGCGCTCGATCCGCATCGCCGCGGAGCAGCTGCGCGATCATCTGCGGACCGAGGAGTCGAGTGAGCGCGGCTTTCTTCTGACCGGCAACCAGATTTATCTGGCCCCTTATGACACGGCCAAGGCGGAGGCAATGCGCGAGCTCGATGAGCTGACCCGGCTGATCCCGCCGGACGCCCCCAACCGGGCCATGCTGCCGCGGTTGGCGGAGGCGGTGACCGAAAAGATTGCCGAAATGGACTCCTGCATTGCGCTGAAAAGCGCCGGCCGCGACGCCGATGCCCTGTCGTTGGTCCAGCGCAATCGCGGCAAGGCGCTGATGGATGAAATCAATGTCTTTCTCTACAACGCGATCTTGATCGCCGACGAGGACAGCGCGCGGAGCAGCGCGGAACAGCAACGCGATGCATCGCTGCTGCGCTGGGTATCGGGGGGCGCCGCCGTGGTCATCATCCTGGTGGTGTGCGTGGTTGCGTTTTCTGTCTACCGCAACGCGCAGGACTTGAGACTGGCACGCGACGAGGTGAAGGCCATCAATCTGACCCTCGAAGAACGTGTGAAGACACGCACCGCCGATCTCGCCATGGCGCGGGAACGCGCAGAAGTCTTGCTGGCCGAGGTCAATCACCGAGTGGCCAACAGCCTGCAGCTGGTGGGCGTATTGGTGCGGATGCAGGGGCGCTCCGTCACCGATACGGCGGCCAAGGATGCCTTGCTCGAAACGCAGTCGCGGATCAATGCGATCTCGTTGATCCACAAATGCCTCTACACCTCCGGCGATGTGACGAACGTGGCGCTCAACGAGTATCTGGGTGCCATGCTGAGCAACTTCGAAACGGCGATGAAGACGGAAGGCCATACGGCCATCCTGAAATACGATCTTGAGCCGATTTCGCTACGCACGGACGCCAGCGTCAACCTGGGCGTGGCGGTGCAGGAGCTGGTCACCAACGCCTTCAAATACGCCTATCCCGAAGACAAGCCCGGCGAAGTGCGGGTGCGGCTGAAGCGCATCGAGGACGGCAAAGCCGAGCTGACGGTCGAGGATGATGGCGTGGGGATTGCGCCGAACGCGAAGTCTGCGGGCACTGGCCTCGGCAGCAAGATCATCCATTCGATGGCGTCGGCGCTGCGAACACAGGTAGAATACATCAATCGCGCTCCCGGTACGGCGGCGCGGCTGGTGTTTGCTACTGCGAATGCCGGGGAGCTCGGATGAAGGTTCGACTGTCCGCGATCGCTTCGCTCACGTGCCTCGGCCTCACTACGCTTGCCTCGGCCGGCGACGGGCTGACCACGCCGGTCAAGTTGCAACCGTACGAGGCGGCACGGCCTTCCTGCAGAGTGCCCACTGGTTTGCAGAAAAAGCTGGTCTTCGTGCAGGATAACCGGCGCGAATTCATGCAAGGCGCGGGTCGGGGACTCGAAGCCGCGGCACGGGCGCGAGGCCTCAGCTACAGCGTTGCTTTTGCCAACAATGATCCTTTACTGATGATCAAGCAGGTGGTCGACCTGACGACCGATAGAACGGGCGCGATCGTCGTTGCGCCGATCGATCCGCCGTCGCTCGCGCCGAGCCTCAAGAACGTGATCGCCGCCGGCGCATATGTGGGCGCCATCGTGCCGCCGCCAGCGACGACTGTGCTGAACGCGCCCCAATATCTGACGGGCAAAGTTCTGGCGGACGCGGCGGCAAACTACATCCGGGCCCGCCATGACGGAAAGGCCAAGGTGGTGCTGCTGACGCACGACAGTCTGCAATTCCTTGCACCGC
Source organism: Polyangiaceae bacterium (assembly GCA_035549735.1). GTDB lineage: Bacteria > Myxococcota_A > Polyangia > Polyangiales > Polyangiaceae > PMG-095. Next base: position 19,346 of record DASZQI010000005.1, read on the forward strand.
GGTTCACCGCCATGCGCGATGTCCTTCGGACCCTGCCGGGCGTGACCATCGTGGCCGACATTTCGCCAGCTACGGTCGACAAGGACGGCGGGTATCGCACGATGAAGATGATCCTGCTGGCGCAACCCAATATCGATGTGGTGCTTGGCGCGGACACGGTCGTGCTAGGAGCACTGGCCGCTCTGCGCGAGGGGGGTAAAGCGAGGGCAGACCAGTTTCTGGGCGGTATCGACGGCGAGCAGGAAGCGGTCGACGAAATCAACAAACGCGGCAGTCCCTACAAGGCGAGCATCAGCCTTGCTTCATCCATCTTCGGTTATGCGATGGGCCAGCAGGCCGCCGATTGGCTGGAAGGAAAATCCATCCCGCAGGCGATGGATATTCTGCCGAGGGCCCTCACCCGCAGCAACATCGCGGACTACGAACGCGATACGGCTGACCCCGGCGCGGTCTATGCCGATCCATCGCGGCGTGCGTCGTATTTGAAAATGTACGGCAATATCTGCTTCGATACGCGCGAAAAATATATTAATTTCCCCTGGTCCTCGGAAACCAAATAGTTCCAGCGCGGTCTGCTAGCTGCCCGCTTCGGAACGAAACCTCGTAGAGCCCGCCTCGCCATGACCGCCAACCCCTTCGTTATCCTTTACGTCGAAGACGATGAGTTGGTCCGCGAGTCGTTTGTCGAGGCTCTCACCACGCCTGAGCGCCGGATCCTGCCGGTGGCCGACGTAGCTGGCGCGCGAGAGGCGCTCCGCGAGAACAACGTGAACCTGCTGCTGACCGACCTCAACCTGGGAGGCGATTCGGGCCATGAATTGGCGCGCGAAGCGCTTCAGCAGAACCCGAGCTTGCCAGTGATCATCTGCTCCGGGCTTGCCTCGACGGACCTCGTCCGGTCGCTTGGCCCTACGGCTCATGCGCTGAGGAAGCCCGTCGAGTTGAGCAAGCTCGAGG
>DASZQI010000006.1:0-53217 GCA_035549735.1 Polyangiaceae bacterium
GCCACGCTGGCGCCCAAAGGCCGATCCAGCGCAAAGCACGGCTTCTTGGTTCGCGGAACGCACGTTCTGTCCACTGCCGACGTCCTTTGGATGGCCTATCCCCAACGATATCGGGCGCGCCCGCGGCGGTCTCCACAGAAGGACCCCTTCGGCAAGCTGCACAAGACCATCGATTACCCGGGTGTGCCGATAACAACGCGACCATCAAGGAAAACCACCCAAGTCGTCGACGGCAACTGGGGTATTCACGCCATCGTCAAAAAGGCCCTCTTCGCCGCGGGGGGCTGAGCGCTGCGTTCATGGGTCGGAGGGTCGCGGCGACATCTGCTCACAGCGCTTTCGAATCACCTCCAGGATCGCCGACTGCAGATCGGACATGATGAAGTCGGTCCAGACGCGTGCGTAGAAGTTGAAATGAGTGGAGGGGCGTTGGCGACTCGCAAGCTTCAGTAAGGTCGAACCGCTCGGCGAGCGGCTCGAGCTCGTATGTGCCGTCGAGCACGCCGAAATAAGGGCCGCCCACGGCAACGTGTTCGTCGAGTGCGGCCGTGGGTGCCGGCTCGGCGGAGATGGCGAACGAGAGCCGCCGCTCGACTTGCGACTCGCTCACGACCTCGCGGAACTCGAGACCGCGCTCGAAACGCGCGATGCGAACGCCGCCAACGCCGTCGTGCGACAGCGTTGCTTCGATCGGTCGCGGCAGCCCAATGACGTGCGCCACGCTGGGCCCGAAGGCGGGCGCCAGGGTCACGCCACAGCTTTGTTCGCATAAAGTTGCCTTGTATCGATAGGTGCTTAGGCGGGAGCTCGAGATTCCGAAACGCTGTCCGGACTGGCCGGGGCGGTCAACCTCCGGCTCTCGCTTGGCCATGCGGTGGCCTTTGGTTTTCCTGTCCCCTTCCCGCTCTGGTCCGCCCAGGCGTGAGAAACTGGAAGCACGAAAAGCAGAACCCCAAAGACCGTTGCTTGGCGCATGCTCCTCGGCCCAAAGCAAGCTGGATGCCGCGCGTTTCTCGGCCAAAAGCGCGGCCTGTCGCATCCTGATTGTGTCCAAGCTGCCGCGCCGCGGAGGTAGTTTAGACTCGAATGATTGCTCGTGCAGCGCGCCGGGTCAGCGACGATCGGACTATGGCGCGCTATTCGCGCTCGCGCTATGCGGCATTGGCGCGACGAGACGACGCACCCGTCGCAAAGTGCACTAAGCGCACTCTGGCAGCGTCTTCGTATTCTTCCAGACTTTCCTGCCAAACTAGCGCCGCGCAGCCGAACAGGGTGGCCTCAAGATGACCCCGCACTGGTGCAAGTGAGCTGTGCGTGGCAGCCCCCGCTTGCTGCCGCTCTGTCGGGTCTGGATCTCGGACGATGTCGAAGACCGAGCTATGGGCGTGCCCGACGCCGCACCGCGCCACCACGAAGCAGTTCGCCGGCTTCAAATTGCGATGCACGATGCCGGCTTGATGCGCCACTTGCGACCGCGCAGTTACCTGCAAAGTGAAATGCACCGCGCGGGGCACTTCCGCCAGCCCGCGCTTCCTTCCGGTTCGAGCAGCTGTGAGAGGTCTTCGCCCTCCAGGTACTCCATCACCAGGTAGGGCACGCCGGCGGGCAGCTTGCTCACGTCGAGCACTTTCACTACGTGCTCGCTATTGGTACGAGACGCGGCCAGACCGTCGTTCAGGAAGCGCTCGACCACGCCCGGCAGCTCGAGCATCTGCGGCCCCGTGAACTTGAGCGCGACCGGTGCGCGACGCGGCAGGTGCGTTGCCTCCACCACCGCACCCATGGCGCCCTTGCCGAGGAGCCGGCGCACCTCGACTTCTCCTCAATCCACGTGCCCGGCTGCAGGTAGTCACCTTCCCAATCGGACAGGATCGTTGGCTCAAAACCCGCGCTCAAGACAGCGGGTAAGAGGAGCATAGTACCAGCTCGGCTCGCGTTTGAACGTGCCGGCCCTTTCCCTCCCAAAGCGGGCTCGGCCCTCACGGCCCACGTCAGCTCGCGGTCCAGTCGAGGGCGCTCGGTTCAGACGTCAGATCGGCGCGATGGCGCGCCGATCTCATATGGGCTGACACCGGCACGCTCGCGTCATTCACCGAGGCGTGAATTGGCGAAGCAGGGTGCCGTCGGGGTAGGTCGTCGTCGCGACGGGCTCGAATTGAATCGCGTCCTCGAGCTCGAAGAACAAGGGTTTACCGCCTCCGTAGGCAATCGGCGGAGTGATGATGGCGTACTCGTCGACGAGTCGAGCTCTTACGAGCGCCTGTGCAAACCCGGCCCCACCCCAAGCGATGATCTCTCCGCCAGGCTGCTTTCGCAGAGTAGCGATCTCCTGGGCGAGGTCTCCACTCGCGATCGAGGACTCGGGCCAATTGGCTTCTCTCAATGTCTTGGAGAATACGACCTTGGGGATCTGATTCATCGGCGCCGCATAAGCGTCGTCGGATTTTGGCCAGAAACTCGCCATCCCGAGGGACGTCACCCGTCCCATGACGTGCAGGCCCGCGCGACGGACGTCACTCTTCGGAGTGATGGCGCTGAGCGGCGCGGGAACTTGGTTCTCGCGCCGTTCGGCATTTCACGGGCGCAGGGAAGGGGGCTGCTTCGCGGCAGCTCGTTTGCACCAGTGTTGTGGCGGCGGTGGGCAGTGATTTGCGGCTGGGCGGCGCTGTGGCGGCTCGTCGGCGCGAAGCCCTATCCCGGCTCGTGCCGAGGGTGGCTCCCGCGGACAGGGTGCGGCTCTGGGGAGCGCTGCCTGATAGGTGCCAGTGTGAGCAAGGGGCCTGGCGGCGTCACGCTGCTGCTCGGTGAGCGCCCGCCCGGCTGCGCTGCGCGCTTCGCGCTCCGCTCCGCTGACGGGCTCGGGGGGCGCTCGGCGAATGTGCGGAGGTGCGGGAGCGACACTCGGCGCTCGCCGGAATAGGGCTTCGCGCCTCCTGAGGCGCCAGAGCGGCGGGGGCTTGGGGAAGGGGGAGAGAGGGTGAGACCTTGAGTGCGGCACTGGGCGAGCGGAATAGAAAACGAGCGGCTGGGCGGCGCTGGGACGGCTCGTCGGCGCGGGGCTCGTGCAGAGGGGCGCTCCTGCGGACAGGGTGCGGCGCTGGGGAGCGCTGCCTGATTGGTTTTCCTGTCCCAACAGGGCTTATCCCTGGCCGACACGGCACGCCGGCTGCGCGTACCCTCCGAACTGCCGGAACGCGCGTCTTCCGAGTCCGACGCAGCTTGCGCGGCATGCTCTCCCGCTCGGCGTGCGCGCGCTGAGCGAGGCTGGCTCAATTGGTGAACTGCGCGCAGGCACACGAAGAGGCGCGGGCGTTGGCGCAGCGCGAGGGCGACGAGCCGCGCGCTACCGTGAACGCCGCCGCGCTACCCCCAGAATGAGCAACGCGAGCATTAGGTGCGCGCCGCGATCCAACCCGCGGCGGGGCGCGGTACGGCAGCTGCAACCTTCGGTGGGCGGTGATGGGTGGCCGTCTGCTCCGGCGGCTCCGGCGTCGCTGACGCCGCCAGTCGTGTCGGTGTGACCGCCGCTGCTGCCCCCACGACTTGGAGCGGCGCCGGTGCTGCTTCGGCCCGCTTCACCGGCGGCGTCGTCACCACCGGAGCCGCCCTGAGCCGCGCCGCCCGCGTTATAGCCACCGACCCCATCGTGATTTCCGCCGCTAGCTCCTTCTGCTCCGCCGCCACCACCGACCGCTCCCGCTCCAGGCCCGTCGCTTCCGCCTGCGCCCCCGCTATCGTTTCCGGCGCCACCCCCGGCCCCGCCCGCCCCGCCGTCGCCGGAGCCGTCGACGGAGACGATGTACACGCCGCCCTCGACTGGGTTTCCGAACGGCGCGGAGCCGGCGAGCAATGGCGCGCCGATCAGCGCTGTCTTTCCCTGCAAGGCGAGCGATGCGCCGAAGGCGTCGAACTCGGTTCCGTCAGCTGCGGCGAAGACTTTGCGGTACTCCCAATCGGTGGCGGAGCGCTCGAACAAGTGGACGGACCCTGGAGAGGTTCCCCCTTGAAATGCGAGCTCCTGGCCTGGTCTGCCGACCAGGGCGCGATCGCCGCTGAGCGCTACGGTCGAACCAAAACTCTGGTACGCTAGATCGTCGCTCACGCCGAGTTCGGCCTCTCTTCGCCAGGTCGTACCGGACCTAACGAAGATGAACGCGCGACCCGCCTTCTCTTGTTGCGGAGCGCCGATGACAGCCCGGTCCCCCTGGAGTGCGACCGCGTAGCCAAAGTGATCCTTGTAGCCGTCCGTCGCTTGGTCGAAACGGCTCAGTACGGCCTGACGCGTCCATTCGCTGCCGTTGCGAACGAAGATGTAGGCCATCCCGCCTCGCCCTCCTCCGAAGCCCGGATCACCGATCAGCGCCGTGTCTCCGGCCAGAGCGAGCGAGTAGCCGAAACTGCCGGCGGTAGCAATCAGCGTCGCTTGGAGACTCCATTCGGCTTTGGACCGCACGAACACACTGACACGCGTCAGCGGATCTTTTGAACCCACGAGCGCGGTATCGCCGTCCAGCGCCAGCGTCAGCTCGCCCTCTTGTTCGATCGGGAGCTTTGCTTGTAATTCCCAGGTCGAGCCCGCTCTGACGAACACGCGCGCCTCGGACTTGGACATGGTCGGGCCTTCGGTCGAGCCTACCAGCGCGGTGTCGCCGCTGATGGCGACCGAGCTTCCAAACCCCGAGAGCTCGTTGGCCGTGAAGGTTTGTCTGAGCCTCCAAGTCGCCTCGGAGCGCTGGTAGATCTGCGCCGAACCCGGCACACTTCTCCAGCCATTGGAGGGAGCTCCCACGATTGCGGAGTCGCCGCTGCAGGCGACCGACGCCCCAAAACGCGCTTCCTGGGAGCCATAGTTTGGCTTGATCTTCTTTTGCTGGGCCCAGGTCATGCCGGAGCGCACCATTACGAACGCGGAGCCCAGGGTGTCGGTGGGTCCTGCGAAACCTTGGATTTCGGTGGCGTTCGCGCCGATGAGCACCGTATCGCCACTCAACCCGACGGCTCTCCCGAAGTGCGGGTAATAACTGAAGCCGTCGCCGATTTCGTCGCCGCTGAGCATCGCCTGTGCGGTCCAGCTCGAGCCCGAACGCACGTAAACGAAAGCCTGACCGCTCTCTGGGTCGTTGCTGGGCCCCGCTTTGAACGCGCCAACGATGGCCGTTCCAGCTGCGAGCGCGACCGCGCTGCCAAAGTGGTTGCCCGTGTCACCCTCGGTCACTGAAAACTTCGTCTGCTGCGACCAGGTGGACCCAGCTCGTGTAAACACGTACGCGGAGCCCCGGCGCTCGCAGATACCCTGAGTCCTTTCGTCCGCGCAGGCGTCAGCGCCGATGAGGGCGTCGTTGCCATCGAGCCCCACGGACCCTCCGAAAGCGTCGAAAGCCGTGCCGTCGTTCGCGATGAGCTTTCCCTGCTCGGTCCAAGCGGCCCCCGAACGCACGAACACGTAACTCGCCCCCCGATCTTGCGCCCCGAAGTCATGCAGAGGAGCACCCACCAGCGCTGTGTCACCATTCAGCGCTACAGAAGCTCCGAAAGCGTCGCCCGCTGCCCCGTCGCTCGCAGCCATCCGTGTCTGCTGGGTCCATTTCTCGCCAGAGCGCGCGAACACGTAGGCAGCGCCCGCCTTCGCGGGCAGGGTGACCCCACTCCCCGGTTGCGTCGCGCCCACGAGTGCGGTCTCACCGCTCAACGACACGGACGTGCCGAACCCGTCGTTCGTCGTGCTATCCGTTGGGCTCAGTCGGGCCTGCTGCGTCCACGTGGTCCCCGCGCGCGCAAACACATACGCCGCGCCTGCGCTCGCCACGGGGACGTAACGGTCTACTCGGGACGCTCCGATCAGCGCGGTGTCGCCGCTCACTGAGACCGCGGTTCCAAAGTACTGGTACGCAAAACCGTCGCTCGCCACGAGCTTCGCCTGGAACGCCCAGGTCGTGCCGGAGCGCACGTACACGTACGCCGATCCCTGACCGTTGTTCGCGCCGACGGCGTCCTGTGGGACGCCCACGACAGCGGTATCGCCGCTTACTGAAACCGAGTACCCGAAGGTGTCGTGCACGCTACCGTCGTTGTCGGGGTCTGGCTCTAGAGAGAGCGTCCTGTTTATCGCGACGAGCTCGGGCTCGAGTGGCGCCGAAAGAATCGCTTCAACGGGCGACCTCTTCGCCCCCAGAGGCTCGACGTCTTCTGGCGCGCAGGCCATGGCGAGTGCCGCCGCTACCAGGCACAGAGCCCAGCGAACGAGGTGCAGGCGAATGGACGTTGCCGATCCCAGTCCTCGCTTCGGAGACTTACCCATCATGTCTTAGCCCGCAGTTCGATGGCTGTGGTGCCTGCAAAGTCGCGCACATTCATCGCGGCAGCACGCAACGTTGCTTCGGACTCTATTTGAGCTCAACCCTGAATGTCAGCGTCGCTGGCGGCGACGAAAGTCCGTTCCCCGAGTGGCAGTCGCGTTATGGCAGGGACGGCAGGAATTCCCATGTTACGAACTTCGTGGCACCTTCTTTTGGCAGCGGTCTTGTTGCCTGCAGCGTGTGGCGACGACGATTCCGGCGTGCCCGCCACTGGCGGCCGACGGGGAACGGGTGGGCTGGGGAACGGCGGTAGCACGGGGGGAGTCGTCACTCGCGGAGGGGCCGATGCGGGTGGTGCGGCCGGTGGCGACTCTCGCGGCGGTGCCCCGGAAGGTGGAAACTCGGGCGCTGGCACCGACGGCGGCGCTTCGTCAGGTGCTCCTTCTCGAGGTGGCGCCGGCGGAGGCGGCGGTGCTCCCGAAGGTGGCGCAGGCCCGGTCGGTGGCCAAGGCGGCGCGGGCGCAGATGGGGGCAGCACCGAAGGCGGCAGCGCCGGGAATGCCGGCGCCGGTGGCAGCCAAGGCACTACCGCAGAGCCGTCTTGCGAGTTCAAGCTTCTGCAGAAGCTCGAACCAGCGGTGAGACCGAGCGGTTTGCTCTACGCCACGTCGCTCGCTGTTTCGAACGATACTGTGTTGGTCGGCACCGATTCGGGCGCGTATGCATTTGTTCCATCCGGCGGGGTCTGGCAGCAACAGGACTTTCGCTTCCAGCACTACATACGGCGTTTGGGAGAATACTCGGCGATCACGGGCGACACCGCGGCATTGGGGGGCGAAACTGGAGTGCTCACGTTCACGCGAACCGGAGGCGTCTGGTCGCCGCAGTCAGAGCTGCTCTGGTCGGACGATCCGGCGCTGCCGAAGACGCCCCTCCGCGTCGGCTTTTCGGGAAACGATATGCTGCTCATCGGCGCGCCGTTTGCGAAGATCGGCGCGAATGATCAGCAGGGGGCAGTCTATGTCTTCCTGAAGACCGGCAACACATGGACTCAACAGGGTGCGCCTTTGGTGGCCTCCGATGCGGAGCCGTTGAAGGTGTTCGGCACGCAAATGGCCGTTTCAGGGGACACGGCCCTTGTCGACTCTCATCCTGGCCTCACCGGTTCGCCCGGGGGCACTGACGTCTTCGTTCGCAACGGTTCGAGTTGGACGCAGCAAGGTCCACGACTTCTCCCGGGCGGCATCGGGGCGATTGCGCTCGATGGTGATTCCGCGATGATCACTCGATATGACGGTACGTTCACTGCCGTCCACACCTTCGAACGATCGGCCGGAGTGTGGGCTGAGACCGGTCCTCCGCTGACCGTCCCGTTCGGCGATGGACAAGACGCGTTTGGCGGAGCACTCGCGCTGGCGGGGGACACCGCTCTCATCGGCTCCGCATCGCGAGCCGTCACTCAATTCAATCAAGGCATCGTCGAAGTCTTCGTCCGAAATTCCGCGCGAAAGTGGGTCCGAGTCGGGCGTCCGCTACTGGACAGCCAGGGACAGAAGAACGACCTGTTCGGCCGCATCGTCGCCATCTCGCCCACCGTCTTCGTGGTGCAGGCCGACACCAACAGAGTCGGCTCAGGCAGTGGCAGCGCCTTCGTGTTCTCCCGGACTTGCACGCCGGACTGAGCGACGAGGGTGAATCGAAGCTAGAGATCCATTCGGGGCGGCGCCCCGAAGTACTAAGAGGCTGCCGATGGTCTCCACGCTCTAGACGCATTTCCACTGCGCTGCGAAGAGCTTCCACACTAGGAGAGTGCGCGCGCCGAAGCTGGGTGCACAGCTCGTTTTCTTTCATCAGGTATTGCGAACACCGACCGACGCATCCGATGAAATCGAGACGTCATTCCATTCGACAGAGACGGGGCCCCGCGAGCCCGTCCCCACGTCGATCGCCGCGTCGTACTCGGCGCTGCCCTCGACTTGGTTGCCGCAAATCGTGATGTTTGAAACTTTCCCAAGCCTCCGGGTGGCTGCGCTTGGATGCCGATGCGGCCCCCGCGAACCTGCGTCGACAGCACCGTCACGGGCGGGTTGTTGAGCGCCAGCACCGGGCCCGAGCAAGTGGAGCAGTCCAGCACGCAGTTTACGACCGAAGAGCCCCATGCCGGCTGAGACTCTCGGACGAGGCTTCCCACGCCAGGCACAGTTCGGTGTCGAGCAGCAGGCTGCGGTTCGTGGCAGATCCACGCAGAGCAAACGGTCGTCTACGATTAGTACCTTCGAGTGAATGAACGTCGCGACTCGGCTGTCGGTGCCGCTGGCGAGGGTCGAGTACACGCGAAGGCCGGTGTGGTAGTGACCGACACCATTCCCAACACATGCCGGTCTGAGGATAGTGCCCGTCCAGTCACCACCAATACGGCTAGCTGCCGTGCAGTTCCCCTCTCGAGGAGTGGGGAAGGTCGATCGCGGGCAGGGTCGAGCGCCGATGAGTCATCGGCGAGCGCGGTCTCGACCTGGAATGTCAGTCGGACCGCGAACGCATCTGATAGGCGGATCTTTTTCAATGGGTGGCATCCGCGGGGCTGGGGGAGCAGCGCCTCCGCAACACCGGGGCTGTTCGCCTGAACCGCCAACCCCTTCCAGCGCTGGCAAGCTCGGCGCGCCTGCTGCGCTACTCCGCGAGCGGCACCTTGGCGACGAAGATGTCCCGGTCGCTATAGGCCGGCAGCGGCCCTTGGCCGAAATCGATGTGGGTCGTGAAGGTTCCGGTCAGCATCGCGTCGCCGTTTGGATCGATGGCGACGGCAATGCCTTGCTGCGGGCCATCGCCGCCGAATTGCTTGCTGCCGAGGTAGTTCCCGCTCGCATCGAACTTGGTGAGCAGCAGGTCGACATCTCCGTCGTTCGTGAGTGGCCCGCCTCCGAGATCAACCGTGCCTCGGTAGAAGTCGGTGGTCAGCACCACGTTGCGGTCTGCGTCCGTGCTGAGCGCGTTTGGGAAAAGCATATTCAGCGTCAGGTCACCGGCCACTATCGAATCGGCGAAGACGTGTTGCCACAGAGCATTTCCGTTCACGTCGAATTTCGAGAGGAAGAGATCCCTGAGTTGCACGTAGCCGTGAGTCGGGTCGTTGATTTCGCGATAGCGTTGGCCCGTGATCAAGGCGTCGTCGTTCGCGTCGACGGCCAAACTGACGATGTTGCCCTCCGGCGCCAGCGACGTCGCGGCGACGAGAGCGCCGTCTGCGTCGAGCTTCAATAGGAATGGCGTCCCGTATATCGAATCAGGGCTCGTGAGGATGGGGGTGCCGTCGAGCTCGAGCGAAGTGCCGAGGAAGACGCCTGTTGCCCAGACGCTACCCTGTTGATCGACGGCAACCGCGGAGAGCTCGGCCGCGTTCCCGGAATAGCGGACGTACGGCGCTGCAATTAGCCGAGCCCAAATAAGGTTCCCGTTCGGATCGTACTTGAGCACCGACCCCGTGTAGATCCCGTCCGCAATGCCCATTGGCTGCGCGCTGTTCACGCCCAAGAGCACGTTGCTCTCGCTGTCCGTAGCCAGCGCGATTGCGCTTTCTTCAGGCTCTTCGGCCCCGAAGCGCTGAGACCACACCACGTTGCCGCTCTTGTCGAATTTAGTGACGAAGGCATCGGCGCCAGAGGTCGTGATTGGGCTGCCGCCAAAGTCCAACGTGCCACTGAACGAGCCTGCGACGAGCACGTTGTCTGCGGAATCCGAGGCGACCGCGTACGCGACTTGAGTCTCGTCGTTTTCGTTCGACGTCCCTCGCGCCCAAACGGTTTGCCCGCAAGCGTCGAATTTCGCTACGAATGCGTTCGCTTCGGCACCGAAGGGCCAGGGCACGGGCCCGAGCGCGAAGTCGTCGAACGCGAGCTGATGCCCATACACGCCGGCCACGACCGGTGCGCCCCCGTTATCGAGCGCAATCGCGGTGCTCTCCTGCCATTGAGACGCGGTTCCAAAGCTTCGGCTCCACGAGCTCCCTTTTCGCGCACACTCCGGCGTGCCACCCCCGTTTTCACCCGGACAGTGGTGTCCCTTCCGCCATTTTCGCGGTTGGTGGTGGTGTTCCCGATGGCCGCGGCGCAGCGGCGCAGCCGAAGTCGCGCTTTCCTCGGCGACCGAGGTTCCGCTTTCGCCACCGCAGGCCGACACCACGCACGCAAGAGTCCCGACGACAAGCCCAGCTCGCATAATCATGCCCAGCCCTTTCGACAATTCCGGCCCCGCGCCGAATGCCCATCCGAGAATCGCTAGCTCAGTTGCGCAGGATGCCGCGACCATTCAGGCCCCGCGCGCATTGCCGGAACGAGGTCGCTTCGGGCGCACGGGCTCGCCGCTACGCTGGGCGGGGAATGGGGCCTTAGTACGCTTGGGGAAAGGGCTTCATCCCCCGGAAAAACTCAATATCGTGATTGGGCCAGAGCGCGGCGCCCGTCGTCGCGGCGAGCGCCTTGAGCTTACGAATGCTCGCCACGGCAGGCTCCGGATCGTCCCGATAACAGAGCCCCGGCGCGACCTCGTCGTCGAGGTTTTCGCTGAGATCCGCAGCGTCGCCGGCGAGCAGAACGGGGCCGCTCGAGAGCTCGACGAGCAGGGACAGGTGACCTGCGGTGTGGCCGGGGGTCTCGATGGTGGTGAGGCCGGGATAGATGGCGTGCTCGCCGGTGTGCAGGCGAACGTGCGGGGGGAGCTCGACTTCGTCGGCGAAGTAGACGGGATCTGCCGGCTCGCGCGCGGCGGCGAGCTCGCGCTCGTGCAGGTGCACGTCGGCGTGGGAAAAATCGTGGAGGCCGCCGGCGTGGTCGAAGTGAAGGTGCGTGAGGATCACGGCGTCGATGTCGCGCGGGGCAAGGCCGAGCCGCTCGAGGTAGCGCGGGATGCGCTGCTGCTCGTGCATGGTGGGGACTGGGAGCATCGCGTCCGGCCGCTCGTAGTACCGCGCGCGCAGGGCCGGATCGGCGAGCTTTCGGTAGTCGCAACCGACGTCGATGAGCACGCGATCCGAGGGCGTCTCGACGAGATAGGCGAGGATGGGCGCTTCGATGAGCGTGCCAGCGCCGCGCCCGCGGGTCGAAAAGCTCTTGTCGTAGCGATGCAGCGCGGTCAACAGCGGCCAGAGCCGCAAGGCTTGACTCACGATGCCCCTCGCGTGTTCGCGGGCATCACGAAGCCCGGCCTTCGCGAGTGGTCGCCGTCACGTCCCGCCTCGCAGCGCTTCGATCAGGAGCGCTCCGCTCGTCACCGAGCCGAACAGGTGTCCCTCACTCGCGATGATGTCGAAGGTCGCGTCGTGCCAGCGCCGCTCGAAGGCAGCCGTGCAATCCTCGAGGGTTAGACAGAAGTAGCCGCGGTCCACGGCCTCCCTGAGCGTGGACTGAACGCAGCACTGGGTCGTGACGCCGGTGAGGATCACGTGGTCGATGCCACGCTGCCGCAGGTGGGCCTCGAGGTCGGTCGCGTAGAACGCACCGAAGCCGGGCTTGTCGAAGACGGCTTCCCCCGGGTTCGGGCGGAGCTCGTCGATGAAGTCGTGGCCGAACTCGCCGCGCACGAGCATGCGACCGAGCGGCCCCGAGGCTCCAATCTCGGCGCCGGCGGCGTGGCTCCGCTCACGCTTTGCGTCCGTGAGGTCGGAGAGGTCCGGAAGGTGTCCCTCGCGCGTGTGCACGACGGTGAGGCCGTGCGCGCGCGCGGCCGCTACGACGCGGACCAAGAGCGGCACGATCGCGCGGAGGGGCTCCACGTTTTCGCCGGCCTTGGCGCTGGCGCCCTCGGGGGCGCAAAAGTCCCGCTGCATGTCGATGACGAGCAGCGCCGTCTTTCGCGGCGCGAGGCGGAACACGCGCCCGTCGCGGCAGGGAACTTCGACGCCTCGCGCCGGATCCGGACCGCTCATGCCGCAGCCTCGCGGCGGGCCGCGCGGAGCGCGGTGACGACCTCGCGGCGCACGCGGGAAAACTCTGGGTCGAGCTTTTGCTCGAGCTCGCGCGGCCGCGGCAGCACGACGGGGATCTCGGCGGCGATCTCACCCGGGTGCGCGGAAAGCACGATCACGCGGTCGCCGAGAAAGACGGCTTCCTCCACGTCGTGCGTCACGAACAGGACCGTCGTCTCGCCCCGCCCGCAAAGGCCGAGCAACAGGTCCTGCATTTGCTCGCGGGTCTGCGCGTCGAGCGCGCCGAACGGTTCGTCCATCAAGAGGATGCGCGGCTGGCACAAGAGCGCTCGCGCGATGGCGGCGCGCTGGCGCATCCCGCCCGAGAGCTGGCGCGGCAGCGCCCTTTTGAACGCGCCGAGGCCGACCGCGAGAATCAAGCTCCGGGCGCGCTCGGCGGCCGCCTCGGGATCTGAGCGCTTGTGGCGCGCGAGTGCGGTCGCGAAGGCGACGTTCTGTTCGACCGTGAGCCACGGAAACAGACAATCCTTCTGAAAGACCATGCCGCGATCGCTGCCCGGACCGAGCACCGGCTCGTCGTCGAGCAAGATGTGCCCGGCGGTGGGCGCGTCGAGACCGGCCACCATGGCGAGGAGCGTGCTCTTCCCCGAGCCGGACGGGCCCACGATGCACACGATCTCGCCAGCGTTGACGTCGAACGCGACGTCGCGGAGGGCGACGATCCGTCCGGACCCCGTTTCGAACTCCTTGCGGAGCCCGCGCACCTTCAAAACGGCGCTCATGACTCGAGCTTCTCCTCCGCCCAGGGGAAGCGGCGCTTTTGCACGACCCGGAACAGCAAGTCGGAGGAAACGCCGAGCACGCCGATGACGAGCAGATAGAAAAAGATCACGTCCACTCGCAAGAAACGCTGTGCCTTGAGGATCCGGTAGCCGAGCCCCTCGCCGGCCGCGACCATTTCCGCGACCACCAAATAGGTCCAAGACCAGCCGAGATTCAGGCGTAGAACATCTACGATCTGCGGCATGGAGCTCGGCCAGATCACGCGCGAAAAGAGCTCGCGTCGGCTCGCGCCCAGCGTCAGCGCCGCACGCAGGAGCTCCGACGACGTCTGCTTGGTCGCGTCGGCGATCATGAGCACCATCTGCACGACCGCGCCGATGAAGATGACGAGCAGCTTCGGCGTCTCGCCGATGCCCGTGTAAAGGATGAGGAGCGGGATGAAAGCCGGCACCGGCAAGTAGCGCACGAAACCGAGCAACGGTTCGATCAGCGCGGCGAAGAAGCGAATGTTCCCCATCAACAAGCCGAGCGGCAACGACACCGCCGTCGCCAACAGGAACCCGGAGACGATGCGCAGGTTGCTCGCCCACAGGTCCCGTAAGAGCTCGCCGCTCTTCGCGAGCTCGACGCCCGCATCGAGCACGCGCGAGGGCGTCGGCAAGAACAGCGGCGAGACCAAGTTGCCATAGGAAAGGGTGCACCAACCCACGAACAACGCCGCGAACACCGCGACCGCAATCGAGCCGTACGCGCGCGCCGAGAGTTCGCCTCGGAGCGTGAAGAGGCCGCGGCGTCGGGGGCGCGTCTTCGCGGCGGGCGCCGCGAGAACGTCGGCGCCCATCTCGAGACCCACGCCGCTCGCCGGTCTCATGGGCTCACGATGTTGCGTGCAATGAGCTCGGTCCCGACTTGGGTCGTGGTGAGGGAATGGCTCCTGAGGAACGAGTCGATCTTGACGAGGGTCGCCGGGAGCACGTCCGTGAGGAGCTGCTTGTTCTCGGCGCGCGTGTAGATCTTGGCGCCCGAGAGCATGCCCGTTACGTCGTCGGGCTTTGCCTCCAAGCGCTTGGCGAGGATGGCTTTGCACTTCTCGGGGTCGCTTTTCAGCATCCCGACGCCCTCGTCGTACGCGGTGACGAACTTCTCGATGTCGGCGGAGCGCGTCTTCAGCGCCTTGTCGGAGGCGGCCATCACGTCGATGAGCGCATCTTTCGCACCGGGCTCCTTCGACGAATACACGATGTGCCCGATCTTCTCGGCGGCGCGGCTGACCCAGGGCTCCCACGTCACCGCCGCATCGACTTTGCCTGCCATGAACGCCGCGCCGGCGTCGTCGGGGCTCATGTCAACCAGCGTGATGTCCTTCTCGGAGAGCTTCACCGATTCGAGGCCGAGCGTGAGCAACATTTCGTTGATCTCGCCCTTCGTTACCGCGACCTTCTTGCCCTTGAGGTCGGCGATGGTTTTCACGGCCTTGGTCGCGACGATCGCGTCGGCGCCGTCGGAAGCGTCGATGACGTAGACGATCTTCGCCAGAGTCGCCTGTTTGCCGGCGATCAGCGCGAGGTTATTGGCGGTGGTCAGGCTGAGGTCGATTTGCCCCGCGAGGAGCGGTGGGATCGAGTCGCCCGGGCCCGAAAACGACGCCAGCTTCACCTCGACGCCGTGGTTTTTGAAAAGCCCGAGCTCGTCGGCGATGTACATGCCGGCGAAGCCGACCCACTGGTTGTAGGCGACGTTCAGCGGACCCATGGCTGCCGCGGGCTCGGCGGCTTTCGCGGGAGCGGCAGCCGAAGCGGTGTCTGCGGCCTTTTCTTCCGAAGGCGGCGGTTTCTGGCAGCCGAGCAGGCCCCCCGCTGCAACGAGGAGCAGCGCAAAGAGTCGCCGGCGTGATGCACCCCCCCGAGTGCCCAATGTCGAAACGGAAGGTCGATGTGCCATGGCGAGCAGCCTGGGCGCGTTTCCTTCTCGGCTTTGTTTCTCTCACATTTCCGGCCGGGAGTAGCTCGATCGGCGAAGGGTCACACCACCGAAAGCAAGGACACGCCGTGAGCACCCACGAAGCGGTCCGCGCGGCCGGGCCCGTCGCCGAGCTCGCCGTAGTCTTCGTCGAAGACGCGCCGGACGCGATTCCTATGAAAGGATCGGAAAAGCTCGCGCACCGGGAGCACCTGGGGGCAACCGGCGAAGAGCTCGGCGTGGAGTGCCGGCAGGCGGTACCAAGGCACCCCGGTCCGCTCGTGGTGCGCGTTGTGATAGCCGAAGTTCAGCGAAAAGAGGTTGAGCACGGGGTGAGCGAGCGAGACGACGTTCGAAAACGTGTGCGCCTGCTCGTAGGTTCGGGAACGGAGCTCCCGGGCCGGGGGCGTCGCGCCGGGTTCGAAGTAGCATTCGTAGGTGTGGTGGAACGCATCGAAAAACGCGAGGCCGGTGAGCAAGAGCGCGTACGCCACGAGGTAGAGCGCGAGCGCGCGGGGCGCTGTTAGGCCAATGAAGGCGAACAGCGCGCCCCGGAGCGCCAGCACCATGAGCACGCGCGGCAAGTACTGGCGCTGATCGCGCACCACGAACGGACGCACGATGACCTGGAAGTGCATGATGGTCTCGACCGCAGGCACGTACGCCCACTCGAGCGCGACCACGAGACCGCGGACGAACCGGGGCGCTCGCCGCAAGAAGGCCCGGTAGTCGAAGCACGACACGTCGATGCGCTCGCGGTGGTGCCGGAGGTGAAGGTGCCGGATGCGCTCGTACGCCGCGTACGACGAACCAGCCACGAAGCTCATGACTTCGCCAGCCAGGCGGTTGTGCTCGTGGCGCTGGAAGATGGCGTCGTGGCAGGCGTCGTGGACCAGGTACGCGGCGATCAGCATCGCGTGGAACAGCAGCAGGACTCCGGGCGCGGCGACCAACCAAGCATCGCGCGTGATCATCCACAGGCCCGCGCCCCAGCCACCGAGCGCGTAGGTGAGCGCCAGGCCATTGAAGGCGGCGCCTCGCGCGTCTCGAAAGCGCGGGAAGCTCGGCGCGGCACTCACGGATGGACGCTAAGCGCCGGCCCGTTTAGCCAGCGCTACGCACGGGATTCTGCGACGTTTCGCGGCGCCTGTGACGAGACGAAACATTCCCGCAAGAAAGCGGGACAGCAGCCGGCCGCATGCCTGTTTGCCTTGCGGGCGACACCGCGCCGAAACCCTCACCGGCAAAGGTTTCACCTCTGCGTTTGGAGGTAAGTGATGAGCGGACTCGGTGGCCTCAACAAGACGAAGAATGGCGTGGTGATCGGCCTCGTGCAGCTCCAGCTGCCCAACGTCGTCACCCCGGACGATCTGCGCGCGCAGTCGGAGCGCGTTGCGGCGCTCGTCGGCAAGGCGCGGCGCGGCTACCCGAATATGGATCTGGTCGTGTTCCCCGAGTACTCGCTGCACGGCCTCTCGATGGACACGAATCCCGAGATCATGTGCACCCTCGACGGGCCGGAAATCGTGCTCCTCCGTGCGGCGTGCTTCGAGCACGGCATCTGGGGCTGCTTCTCCTTCATGGAGAAGAATCCCGGCAAAAATCCGTACAACAGCGGCATCATCGTGGATGACCGCGGCGAGATTCGCCTTTACTACCGAAAGCTCCATCCGTGGGTCCCGGTGGAGCCGTGGGAGCCGGGGGACCTCGGCATCCCGGTCTGCGATGGCCCCAAAGGCTCGAAGCTGTCGCTCATCATCTGTCACGACGGCATGTTCCCCGAGATGGCGCGCGAATGCGCCTACAAGGGCGCCGAGATCATGATTCGCACCGCGGGCTATACCGCGCCCATTCGACACGCCTGGCAAATCACCAATCAGGCGAACGCATTTCAAAACTTGATGGTCACCGCGTCGGTCTGCATGTCGGGGAGTGACGGCACGTTCGACTCGATGGGCGAGGCGATGATCGTCGGGTTCGACGGCGTGCCGATGGCGCAGGGCGGCGGCCGCCCCGACGAAATCGTTTGCGCTGAAGTGCGCCCCGATCTCGTGCGCGAGGCGCGGCGCAGCTGGGGCGTCGAAAACAACATCTACCAGTTCGGTCATCGCGGTTACGTCGCGGTACGCGGCGGTGCGCGCGATTGCCCCTACACCTTCATGAAGGACCTCGTCGCGGAGCGTTACGAGCTCCCGTGGGAAGACGAGGTCGAGCACACCGACGGAACGTCGTGCGGTTTTCCGAAGCCGACCCGCGAGTACGCGCCGAACGGGAGCGCCGAGGTGTCGAAGGTCGCCTGAGCTCCCCAACGAGCGGGGCTCCGGGGCCCACGTCGCCCGGACCATAGGCGAGCCGAAACGCGGACTGGTTGGGCTCGATTGCCGTCTCTGAGCGCGCTGGCAGGGCGCCGCGCGGACGTCAGCGTTCAGCCGACGCTGCTCGCCGCGATCTCGAATAGCCGCCGTCGCGTCGCTTCGGGCAGCGCCTCGAACTCCTGCTTGGCCCGGGCGCGGGCCTCGTCTTCACTCATCTCGTAGGCACGGAGCTGCTCCGGGTCGGGTTCGGGGTTGTCCCAGGCGACGAACAAAGCGCTGGCCTGGACCTCGTGAGTAGCGGCATCGAGCAGCCGCCAGCTGACGCCGCCCTCGGCGGCTCGGAAGTTGCCCGCTTGCGCGGCCTGCAACATTTCGTTCAGCTGAGCGTGATGTTGCGTCTCGAACTCCAGCGCCGCGGTGTTCAAGTCGAGCGGCCGCGGCCCTTCGCCGACCTTGCGGAGCATGCTGCGGATCTCTCCGTTTTTGGTGAGCTGAAAAAAGACGTCGACCCCGGGATAATTGACGACCGGGACCCGCACCAGATGCCCTGCGTGACGGGGCTCACCGAGCTGGCTCTTCATCGCTTCTTCTTCCGCAAGACCCGCACGGCCAAGGCGCAAGAAGGTGGCGCCGACATGCAGGTGATTTGCCATAAATCGCCGCGCGAATTCAAACACAATCGGCGCAGTACACAAGGCGCTCATCGGACGCGGCACGACCTGCAAGCATTGCGCACGCCGTTCGCCATTTCAGGGGGGCTGCTTCCTGGCAGCTCTCGTGCACCAGTGTGGGGGCGGCGGGGGGCAGTGATTTACGGCTGCGCGTCGGTTTGGCGGCTGGTCGGCGCGAAGCCCTATCCCGGCTCGGGCCGAGGGTCGCTCCCGCGGACAGACTGCGGCTCTGTGAACGCTGCCTGATAGGTGCCGGGGGGAGTCGTGGGGCCTGGCGGCGTCACGCTGCAGCTCGGTGAGCGCCCGCCCGGCTGCGCTCCGCTCCGCTAACGGGCTCGGGGGGCGCTCGGCGAATGGGCGGAGCTGCGGGAGCGACGCTCGGCCCGAGCCGGAATAGGGCTTCGCGCCTCCTGAGTCGCCAAGGCGGCGCACGCTTGGTGACCTTGAATGGCCGCGAGCACGAACGAGTTACGACGATTGCGAGTGGTGGTGACCGAACCGATTCCCAACACACGCCGGTCTGCGGATAGTGCCCGTCCAGGGTCGAGTCTCGTCTTCAATGTCACCCGGAGCTGCACTGCCCGAGTGGCTGTTCCGCAACCTGCGTGGCGGAAGTTGCGTGCCGTTTGAAGGCGTACTTCACGCAGACGACATGCCTGCTTTACATGGGAGATACGCCCGCTAGGTCAGATTCGCCGCATGAATTGTTTCCGGACTCTGTCCTTCCTGGCGTTTGGGCTGGTTTCCGCGGCGGGCTGTAGTTCGAAAGACGAGGCCGCGGACGTGCCGGCTCTGAGCTCGGCCACCGTGCTCGACCTCGATGACGTCAAGACGAACCCAGCGACGTACGAATGGTTCGACTTCAGGCCGAACGTGAAGAAGCTGATCTTGGCCGGAGCTGCAGAGACCGAGCACATTGCCATCCTCTGGTACACCGTCGAAAACGGCAGCGTGGGTCTGCACTACCATTCGAAGACTGAATCCGTGTACGTGATCGATGGCACGCAGACCGACGCCAAGGGCGTCTATCCGACGGGGACCGTGTACTTCAACCCACCTGGCAGCGGGCATGAGATCACGGGCAGTACGGGATTTTTCTTGCTTTCGTACGCATCGCCGCCCGACTTTGCCAGCACGGATTTAATTGAAGAGTACACGCCCGTTCGCATCGACACGGATGCTGCCGAGCTGACCAGCGAGTATCCGTTCGAAGCGCAGAAGACCGGCCTGCAAACCTTCGCGGTTCCGCTCGACGCAGCGGGCGGCCTCGGCGCCGAATTCATCGAAATCACATCGAGCGAAGTGTACGATTTTACGGGAAACTATCTGCTCGTGGTCAAGGGCAGCTGCGACGTCGAAGGCGTGACGCTGGGTGAAGACATGCTGGTCGTGGGCGAGACGGTGGAACCCAAGCCGTACGCAGTCACCGCGAGCAAGGACAGCTCGTGCCTCGTCATGGGGATCTCGTTCTAACTGCTTCGAGTGGGCGAAACATTTTCCAAGCGCGCAGCGGCAATGGACGCCGAACGGTCTCAGATATCGGCCGGAAGTCGCGGCGAAACCGAGCGCCGGCAGACTCCGCGAACAGACCCGAGTGTTGAGCTCGAGGCACGCACGTGGAGTCCCCCTGATGAAACCCATGGACGCGCAGTATCCCGAATCCGAGACGCAGGCGCAGACACGAGCCCCATCCGACGCACCGCCCGAATTCGACGCGCAGGCGGATGGCGCGGCAGACCCCGTGTTTTCGGAGCCTGGCGCAGGGCAAGTTCCGGCGGATGCGTCTCGCCGGCAGTTCGTGACTGGCTCGTTGCTCGGCGCGGCAGCGCTCGGGGCGCTGACTTCGTCCTCACTCGCGCACGCGCAAACTGGCGTGGCGCGCAGCACGTTGAATCACTACCACCTGCCGGCCAACGACAAGACCGTGCACTGGGGATACTTCAGCAAGAAGCTCGCGCCGCAGGTAGAGGTGACGTCGGGCGACTTCGTCACCATCGAGGCCGTCACGCACCACGCCTACGACGACTACGAGCGCATGATCCGCGGCGATGCTGGCGTGGAGGCCATTTTCTATTGGGACGCCAAGCGCAAGGGGGTCGACCGCAGGGGCGCCGGCCCCATGGACGCTTCGCTGTTCGGTCGCGGTGCTGGCGAGGGCCTGGGCGTCCACATCTGCACCGGCCCTGTCGCGGTCAAAGGTGCTGAACCAGGCGACGTCCTCGAGGTACGCATCTTGGACGTCCAGCCGCGACCCTGCAAAAATCCGAAGTTTCCCGGCAAGTCATTCGGCAGCAACGCGGCTGCCTGGTGGGGCTTTCATTACAAGGATCTGATCGAAGAACCCAAGCCGCGCGAGGTGATCACGATTTACGAGGTCGACGCTACGGGCGAACGCGACGTCGCCAAGGCCGTGTATAACTTTCGCTGGTTCCCGCAAAAAGACCCGTTCGGCAAGGTTCACAAAACCATCGACTATCCCGGCGTGCCGGTGAACCACGCAGCGGTGAAGGAGAATCACGGCATCCTCAAGAACGTGCGCGTGCCGATCCGCCCGCATTTCGGCACCATGGGCTTGGCGCCCAAAGAGGCCGACATGGTCGACTCCATCCCGCCCAGTTACACGGGCGGCAACATCGACAACTGGCGCGTCGGGAAAGGCGCGACCATGTACTATCCAGTGGCGGTTCCGGGCGCGCTATTTTCGGTTGGGGATCCGCATGCCTCACAAGGCGATTCGGAGCTGTGCGGCACTGCCATCGAGTGCTCACTCACCGGCACGTTTCAGTTCATCTTGCACAAGAAGGCGACATTGAAGGGCACGGCTCTGGAAAAGCTCGAATACCCGCTGCTCGAAACTCAGACCGAGTACGTGGTGCACGGTTTCAGTTTCGCCAACTACCTCGCCGAGCTCGGAGCCAAGGCACAGTCTGAAATCTACGCCAAGTCCTCGATCGATTTGGGGCTCCGCGACGCTTTCCGCAAGACCCGTCATTTCCTGATGACCACCCAGCACCTGACCGAGGACGAGGCCATCTCGCTGATTTCGGTCGGCGTGGATTTCGGTGTAACTCAGGTCGTGGACGGCAATTGGGGAGTGCACGCCATCGTCAAGAAGGCCCTGTTCGGCGCAGGCGGGTGACAGCCGCACCCCATCACCCGTCGTCGGAATTGCGAGCGCTCGGCAATCGTGCCCGGAAGAGGTCGCGGATGGCGCCGGGCGAGCTCCTCCGGGGGGCGCTTCATGCTCTCACTTCTGGGTCACCGTCGGGGCACCTCCCGACGGCGCGCTTCCTCTGATTGGCCCGTGAACCAGGATGCTCGGAGCGTGCTGGATCGCTATGCCGTAGTTGTATGCAAAGTTGGGAAGCCCCACGGGCGTCGCGCTGTCGGAAACGACGGTGCGAACACCGGTCGTCGCGTTCACTCGGAAAACGGCATCCGTCGCAGTGTCGGTGACGAGGATGCTGCCGCAGTAGACCTCGCCAGGGCCGTCTCCTTCGCAGTCCATCTCTCAGCTGGTGGCTGTGCGTCGCTGTGGCGGCTCGTCGGCGCTCGCCGGAATAGGGCTCCGCGCTTCCTGAGTCGCCAGCGCGGCGGGGGTTGAGGAGGGTGGGGGAAAGCGAGAGACCTACTGGCTCTAGCCTAGCGAGTCTCGCACGTGGCATAAGAATGGAAATGGGGAAGGAAAGCGACGCAACCGCTGGGACGGACCGCGATCCAGTCACGACTCTCGAGCAGGCGCTTGCGCTTTACATGCGGCTTCGCAAGCAGCTTTGTGAAGATAATCAGGCGCGCGAGGAGCAATTCGCCGAAGTTTGGTGTCGCGGGCACGACGCCGTGGGGTTCAAGCTCGTGCCGGGCATCTTCCGGACCGAGAAAGGCACCTTCGACGAAGCGAGCATGGTTCACGACTTCCGGATACTGGCGCCGGACAACCACCAGGGATCATCGGACACTCTTTGATTGGCTGTGCCTGATGCAGCATTACGATATGCCAACTCGGCTTCTCGATTGGACGGAGAATTTCTTGTTTGCGCTCTATTTCGCGACCAGCAACACTAACCTCGCTGGCGCACACCAGGAAAAATCGTCCTCCGAGCCAGCGAGCGCTTCGAATGACCTCGGGGAGGTCTTCTTGCTCGCCCCGCGGCGCCTGAACGAAATAACTACTCCCGCCACAGAGCCGCCGGGTTCTCGGCCCGAGGCCGGCCCTCGAAGCAGACTGTACGTCCCAGATAGCTTCCACGTTGCCATTCGTGCGGCCTTGGCCCGGGCTCGCAACTATTCGGGCTGGGCCCGTGAGCTCGACACGCTCGAGTACTTTCGGAGCAGCCTCGGCGCCGAGCTCTACGACCGTCTTCGAGCGGTCAAGCTCGAGGATACCGAGATCCTGAAACACTTGCGAGAACCAGTGGCCGTCCGCCCCAACCGCTTCAATCGACGTCTCCAGGCGCAGGCCGGCACGTTCACGCTTCACGGAGGAAAAATCTATGGCCGCACCGAGCGCGCAGTTCCTATTCCGCATGGCGATGCGCTCCCAGCGCCGGTGCACCTTCAAGATCTCGAGCAGAAGCCCGGAGCAAGACCATTTCTACGTAGCTTCGTCATCGCCAAAACCCGCATTCGAAAGCAACTCGCGATGCTCGGCATTCATCGCGGCACGCTGTTCCCCGAGTTGGACGGTCAAGCGGCGTTCTTGAAGGCACGCTGGCGCCACGAGTGAATTGCCGAGGGGCGCTGGACACGCACCCTGTAGAAACGGCATTTGCCTGCTCGCCTGGCCCATGTATTGATGCGCGTGGCGGCGACATCAACCGGGAGGAAAAGTATGAATAGGTCGTTCATCGTTGGATGCTTCGTAGTCATGGGATTCACGTCGATGACAAACGTCGCGTTGGCCACCAAGACGGTCATCAAGACCAAGGGCATGGATGTCGGTGGGTCGTTCGACGTGCAGCAGACGCGCACGTGCGCAGGCAACAGCACCGGCCTCGACTCCACGTCCGTTCACATCGACATGCTCGAGGCGACGACGACCATCAACGGAGCGCCCGCGACGGTCAAGCAGGCTTCAATCAGCGTCGTCCGCTTCGACGGATGTACCTTCGAGACTTCGTTCGGCTATGGCCTGTTCACCGACGTCGGTACGCTGACCATGAGCGGCATGGAAACGGGCACCATCACGGGCCTGTTCGTGCTGGACGACGGTACCACGCTGGACGTCAACTTAACCATGACCGGGTCGGATACCACCTCGCTGGGTACGAACTCGCGGCGAACGCTCCTGGGCAAGACGATGACGCTGCAGCGTTCAATTGGGCGTTCGCGCACAGCGACGCTCTCGGGCACGGTGAAGATCGACGGTGAGACCATCACGACCGCGCAAATGACCAACACCAACGGCGAGCTGTCCCGCAACACCGGCGGCGACATCACCATCATCAAACCCTGAGTCGCCGGAGGCCATGAACATGCGGTTTACATTGCAAATGTGCGGGTTGCTCTTCGGTTTCGTGGCGCTGTCGGGGCTATCGGCTCCCGTGGCACGCGCCGCCACCGTCACGCGCGTGGTCGTGAGCGGCACGACCGCCAACTTGAATTTGGTGGTCTCTAGCCCCGGCGCCCGGCCGGACTGCACCATCGATTTCTGGGTGACCCTGATCGCCTCCGCGTCGGTCCAGCGCACCACCGGCACGGCCTCGACGGGCGCCATCGGCTTCGTGCAGCGGCTCGACAACTGCACGGATTCCATTGAGTTCGGATCGTTCAACGCCGTGTTACCCGCCAACGCGTTCATGACCACGGCCAGTACCGTTACCGTCAACGCGACGATTCCGGTGGCCATGCAGTCCCTGGGACCTGACGGAACCATCGTGAACCGAACGCTGGTCGCCACCGGACTGACGTTCACCAACGTAGAGAACAACAGCGTGTCGTCACGGTCGTTCGGCATCACCAAAGCCCCGGGGTTCACGTTGATCTCGCGCGGCAATAGCGTATTCAACGCCGCCAACGTCTCCGGCACGCTGTCGATCGATGGCGGCAACTTGGTCACCGCCCAGGCCATGAGCACCAACGGCATCGAGACCGGCACCTCGGCGACGCTCGACATCACCAAGTAGCCCTGGCCTCCTCGATCACGACAAACGGGCGCGCCCCAACGGGATTGCGCCCGCTTCTTTTCAAGATGGGCAGGTCGCGATCAAGAATGGGCCCGCCGTGAGCTGACGGTCGCCGGAGTGGTGGAAAGGCCGCTTGAGCCGTCCCTCCTCCCCCTGCAAACCCCAGCGCCGATCACGACGCAGACGCGCGCTACCTCTCGGGACCCGTTCAAAACGGGGACCACCTCTACTGCAACGCGACCCCTCGCCAGCTAGAGCACGCATGCCTGAGTCCGATTGCGAAGTCTTCGCGCAGAGGGACTGGTGCGTCGCGTGGACACGTTGCTCGAAGCTGAAATAACCGCCTATCCGCGCGAACCATGCGGCAGAGAGAATCAGCCTGTTCTACGTCTCGAGCGTTTATTCGATCCAGATAAGCCGCTCGACCAACTCGAATTCGATGAACTTATTTCGTTCAAAAATAATTCGGCTCATCTGCCTGCTTAGAAACCCGACAGTACTTGCTAACGGCTCGGAAGAGATCGATAATGCAGGCGCGGTTGAGCGGGGCGGCTCAAACTGGGGTGTAGTCAACGAATTGTCGGGAGGTTGTCGTGGCAAATACTCGACTGGCGGGAGTTGCAATCGTGGGGCTGCTCTGTTTCGCGGCATGTGACGCGGACGATGACGATTCGAGCGGCGATACCGGCGGCAGTGCCGGGCGATCGGGCAGCGGTGGCAAAAGCCCAACCGGAGGCAACGCGGGTCGCGGTGGCATCGGCGGAGTAGCCGATGGCGGCGCTCGCACTGGTGGCAGCTCGAGTGGCGGCGCTCGCACTGGTGGCAGCTCGAGTGGCGGCAGCTCGGGTGGCACTCTCAGTGGCGGAAAGAACGGCACCGGAGGCAGTGTGCTCGAGGGGGGTGCTGGCGCAGACGGCGGGGTGGGTGGTGGAGGCGGCGGGTCCGAAATCGGTGGCGGGCCGGCGAGCGGCGCGGGTGGCGTGTCTAATGGTGGACTCGGCGGAGCAAATGCTGCCGGTGCAGGTGGTGGCTGGGCTCACGAGGAGCCCTTTACGCGCGTGAGGCGCACCGAAAGCTGCCTCGGCAAGTATGACTCACCCGATGACGGCGTGATTGTCGGCGTCGATGGCGACCGTCGTCTCACCGACAGCAATGCGGTGTTCGTCGCGACCACGGCGGATGGGGGCAATGACTCCAACGCAGGGACCCGGCTGAGTCCGAAAGCGACCATCGCCGCTGGCGCGGACTTGGCTCGCGCGAGTGGCAAAGCGCTGGCAGTCGCTGCTGGCGACTATCAAACCGCCAACCTCCAGAGGGTGTTCGTGTACGGGGGCTATCATGCCGGCGACTGGGTGCGCGATCCGGTCGCCTACGTTACTCGCATCACCGCCGACGCGTCGCTCGTGATCGGAGGCGACGTCGCAACCACGACGTCCGGTGGCATCGACGGCGTCACCGTGGTTGGCGAGGTCCCCTCTGGTCCGCTAGTCAAAGACGTCGGCGTCGACGATGATTCGCAGCCAGTCTGGGGGTCGTCCATCGTGAACTGCATCGTCGAGTGCAGTAACTGCTCCGGTGCGGTGATTACGCTCAACAACCCGCACACGCTGGTGGCGACAACGCGTGTCCGCGGCGGCCGCATTGGGATTCAGTCCCTACCGCCCGGTGGGCTGGGTCGGTTCACGGACATCAAAGTCTGCGGCAACGACGTGGCGGGTGGTGCCGATTACACGGCTGCGATCGATGTTGGGCAAGGCTCGCGAGGGCCGGTCGCCGTGGAATGGAACGACGTTTCGATTGCCTCGGACACCTCGATCGGCATCCGCATTGGTACCCAGGATGGGCGCGTCGTTCTCGATCTGCCGGAGACTGGATTCGTCGCGAATAACCTCGTGCTGGGGCAGGGCAGTGCCGGAGTGACCATGGGGGTTGGCGGCGTTTTTGCGAGCAACCTGATACAGCTCTCGAGCCCGGGTAGCCAGGGCATCGTCGCGCAGCGCGTGAACCTCACTTTCTTCTCCACCTTCGATGAAACTCCAGGAACGACCTTCCTCGGCAATGCCATATCGGTGCGCGGAACGGCTGTTGCGGTCGAGCAGGTTCTTTCGGACACCCCCGGGACCGACCAATCGACACCCTACGGCTACGTGGCGCTGGTCAACAATTCCTTGCGGGGCACGACCGGTGCTTCCGTGCATTCGGACTACGGAGGCGCTTTCTTTGCCATCAACAACATCGTCGAAGCACGGGCCTCCGCACTGGACCTGACTAGCTTCAGAGTGCCCCTTCCCGAAGAGGATGTCGCTTTCGAAGTGACGCTCGCGAATAATGATCTGGTGGGTGCGACCTGTGCACTCGCCAACACGGTCGGCTTGGACCTTTATTGCGCGAAGTCACCGGTGCAAGTAGACGCCTGCGATTGGAGCTGGTGCAAGGCGGCCAGTGGGACGCAGATTGTGTCGCCCGGCTACGCTGACGGCAGCGCCCTGCTTCTGGCGGCAAGCAGCCCTTGCATCGACGCAGGGCTGGATCCGTCTGGCTTTTCCGGGGGCCACGCCGCGCTGCTCGCCACGGATCCGAATGGCGACCAGCGCCCGAAAGGGGACGCGTGGGACATCGGTTACGACGAGTTCTGAGGCTCGCAGGAGTTCGCGTCGAGTTTGGTGGGTGAGCTGAGGATGACGCTCGCCTGTCGTTGCTTCGCGCGTCGCAAAGCGAAGGAAAGCGAAGAGCGTTGCCGCCCCGCGTCAGGGGATTCGCGACCTCGGAGAGCAATGCCCTCACTGGCAAATTGACCGAAACCTCTAGGAAGCGTCTGCTGCGGCCGTATGGGAGGGCATGGCCGCGGCCTTGAAGAACAGCTCCGATGCTGGCGCGTCGCGTGGCTTCGGCAGAAGCAAGACGAGCGACGTCGAGAAGCTCGGGCCCTAACCATGCTCGACGAGGCGCTGCTCGGGCTCCGTGACGTGGGAGACGTTCACGGAAGCTTCGTGATCGGGCAGGATGGACAGCTTCTCGCGCGAGACCTTCCCGCCGTTTTCACGTACGAGATCTTCGACGAGGTTGGACCCCGACTGGTTCGCCTGAGGGAGACGCTCGAGATCCAGGGCGATGACATGAAAAGCGTCGTGCTCACCTTCCCGGATCACAAGCTCCACCTTCGTCCAGTCGGTCCGTCCCTGCTCTGCATCATCACCGGCCTGAACGTGAATGCACCCGCGCTGCGCATGGCGCTGAACCTGGTCGAAAAACGCGTCAAAATGGCGGCTGAAACCCCGGGGCCGCCACGCACTTCGGCTCCGCCGCGCGTTTTCCTCACGCAGAGCCCGCCGCAAACATCGGCGCTTCCTGCGGAGCCCCCGAAGCCGACCAAGCGCGAGGTGATGTACCGCGGACGGAAGCCGGGCTAGTCAGCGAAGAAGCCGCGCCTGGGTCGTGTCGGTCATGACCTGGGCCTCGAGCGAGGGCCCTTGGCCCGGCGAGAGCCCGAGCATCTCACGCGAGTAGCCCTCGATGCCGATCTCGGGCACGTCGAGGCCGGCGATTTCGTCCTCCGGATCCGAGCGGTTTCCGACGAGACGATCGAGCACCCAGAGCGAGCACGCCGTCGTCAAGCCGACCCACACGGTATTCGCGAGGATCCCCACGAGCCCGGCGGCGAGCTGACCGCTATCGCCGTAGAAGAGGCCGCGGACGCCGCCGGAAATGCCGTTGATGCCGTCGCCATAAGTGCCGTTCGCGAATAGGCCGAGCGCGACGATACCCCACAATCCGTTGAACCCGTGAACGGCGATGGCACCAACGGGATCGTCGATGCGCAGCTTTTCCTCGACGAAGCGCGTCGCAACGACGACGAGCACGCCCGAGACCGACCCAACCACGACCGCAGCCGTCGGGCTGATGAAGGCGCACGGTGCCGTGACGGCGACCAAGCCGGCGAGCATGCCGTTACACATCATGGTCACGTCTGGCCGGCCCCAGCTCTTCCAGACGTAGACGCACGCGGAGACGGCGCCCGCCGCGGAAGCGAGCATCGTGTTGACGGCAACGATGGCGATGCGCGTGTCCGTACCCGAAAGCGTGGACCCGGCATTGAAGCCGAACCAGCCGAACGCGAGCACGAAGGTCCCGAGCACCGCCATCGGCACGTTGTGCCCTGGGATCGCACGGGGTGCGCCATCGGGCGCGAATTTACCGATACGCGGACCGAGCATGCGGGCGCCCACGAGCGCGCTGACGCCGCCCGTGAGGTGCACGACAGAGCTGCCGGCGAAGTCCACGTGTCCGTGCCCGAGCCCGTGCGTTCTGCCGAGCCCCGACAGCCAGCCCCCTCCCCAGACCCAGTTCGCGTAGACGGGGTAGATGAGTCCCCCGACCAGGAGGCTGAAGAAGCAGAACGAGGCGAACTTCCAGCGCTCCGCCATGGCGCCGGTGGGGATGGTTGCTGCGGTGTCCATGAACACCATCTGGAATAGGAACAGCGTCGCGATGCCGGGCGTCAGCAGCGCCGACGAAAGAAAAAACCCCTCCATCCCGAACAACCCGTACGAATTTCCAGCGATCGCAACCGTGTATTCGTGAGAGAGCACGGTATCGCCACCGAGCGTTGTCAGCGCCCCCACGCCGCCCATCTGTAGCCCGAAGCCGACGGCCCAGAAGGAAAGCATCCCGAGTGAGTAGACGAGGAAATTCATGCCCATGGTGTGGGCGACGTTCTTCGCTCGTGTAAGGCCGGTCTCCACGAGCGCGAAGCCCGCCTGCATGAACATCACTAGAAACCCCGCGACGAGCGTCCATACGATGTTGAGTGCGTTCTGGGTGTCGGCGATAGCCTTGGCGAGGGTGGCGGGATCCGGGGTCACACACCAAGGCTGCGGGGCGCGCCATTTCCACCCGATGTCGGCAGTGCGTCGGGAAATGGGATCTCCCTTCACGCGCTTTCACACGCGCCGCGACGTCGCGCTCCGCGATGCTGCAATAAACCGCGCGGTGCTGAAGGATCGAACCGATTCGCATCGTTTAGCCGGAGCTCGCGGGAGTCGGCGAAGAGTAGGGGCGTCACTCTTTGGGGTGATGGCGCTGAGCGGCGCGGGAGCTTCGGTTCTCGCGCCGTTCGGCATTCCAGGGGGCAGGGAAGGGGGCTGCTTCGAGGCAGCTCGCGTGCACCAGTGTTGTGGCGGCGGTGGGCAGCGATTGGCGGCTGTGCGTCGCTATGGCGGCTGGTCGGCGCGAAGCCCTATCCCGGCTCGTGCCGCGGGTCGCTCCCGCGGACAGTGTGCGGCTCTGTGAAACGCTGCCTGATAGGTGCCAGTGCGAGCAAGGTCGACTTCGGACGTCTTGGCGAGGCAGGTCTCCGCGGCTTGTATCGCTTGTCCGAAAGTCGAGGAGGAAGGGCTCCGACCGGCGGCCGGACCCAGCCACGGTGCATCCGGTAGGTATTCACCGTGTACCTGGCGCTTACCGGCGAGATGCCCAAGTTCGAAGCGAATTTGGCGGAGACATTCGGCCGCGAAGAGGCCAAGCGCATCGCCTGAAGTCTTGCTGCCAACACGCTCTCACCCAAGACGAAGGCACCAACGTGCTGCCGAAGCGTTGACGGCAACCTTACTGGCGATCGGGTCGTGGACGCGTTAGCGTGATTGCGCCGTGCCGAGCAGAAAGAAACGCGCTCCAGTCCATGTCCCTCCAGGCGTAGGCCGCACTTATGCAATGGGGCCCGTTGCAGCCATTTTCAAGGCTGACGGCGATGAGACGCGCGGGCGTTACTCGATCTCGGAGTGGTGGCTCGAGCCGTATACTCGCGGCCCCGGCGCACACCAGCACGAAGAGGATGACGTCTTCTTCGTGCTCGAGGGTACGATGAGCTTCTTCGTGGGGGGTGAGTGGCTCGATGCGCCCAAGGGCTCTCTCGTCATCGCGCCCGCCAACACGCCACACGACTTCGAGAACCGCACGGCCAAACGCGCCGGCGCGCTCAACGTCTCGGTGCCGGGTGATTTCGAGCCGCACATGGCGGGTATCGCGGAGTGGTTCCGGGCGCGCTCGCCCGCGGCGTCGCGAACCGCGAATGCACCCGGCAAGTCGGCGAGTCGCGCGCGAACGGCTCGAAAAAAAGCGCGCGCCTGAGGCTCGTGATTCGCGGGCCGGTGTTTGCCGCAGCTCAGGTCGTCCCGGGGCGGAGCATTGTGTCCAGATGAACGCCGAGCCCGCCCTGCATGGTGACCGGACACATTCGCCCGGACAACGGACTGCGTCGCGGTGGGTAAGTTTTCTGGCGGCCAGGCGCGGCACCTGAGGCGCCCGCGTCGGTCGGTGGGTGCCCAGCGTTGGTCGCGGCTCGCAGCGCGCTCTTTTCCGCGGGGGCACCAAATATAAGAGCAAATCGGCCGAATTTGCTCAATGGGGCATAGGCTTGAAAGTGAGTTTGCGCTGCCCGTCGGTTTGGACGCCACCGCCTGCCCGCTCGGCGGATGCGGACGCGCGGTCTTCGGCGATTCGGCGTCGCGACACGCGCACACGACGAGTGACGCTAACACTGCGTGGGAGGGTCGAATCCCGCCGTATACGCCCTTCCGGAGGGACCGCGCTCATCGCTAGCGACGACGTCGTCTGCGCCGTGCGTTCAGCAGGGGCCGTCGCCTGATTGCAGACCGACGGTGACCTTCCGGGGGCTCCCCGACAGCATTGCCGAGCCGGCCAATCTGACGGTCTGTCCATTGATGTCGGTCTTCGGTGGTGGCGAGGAGCCGCTGTTGAGCACGAACTCGCAGGTGTTGAGGATCCCGCTCCTCCAGACGCCGTGGTACGACGACATCGTGTAGCTGACCGTCGTGGGAGATTTCTGGAAGGTTGTCAGCGTGAGGGTGGCGTTGGGGCAGGTCGCCGCGGACAGCGCCACGTCACCCCATTCGATGTAGGGCGAGAATTGGGTGGTCGTCGAGCCTGTCACTTTTATCGTGTATTGTTTGGGACAGACAGCGCTGCCATATGTGCTCGAAGGCGTCGTGTAGCTCGCGTACGAGTAGTAGCAGCGTCGCGGCGTCGGGATCGCGAGCGACGAGCACGAGTTCGCCGCCGTGCAGCTCTGCGTGTTGCACGCAGTCTCTCCGAGCGCGCTCCGGGACTCTCCGATCGTGTTGTCCTCGTCGTCTGAAACATCAGTATGAGTTACGCAAGCGCCGAGGCAGAGCAAGAGAATCGCGAGCGTCGAGATAGACGTGAGAGTTCGAACCAAGGCGGGACTCCTGGTCAGGATTTTGAGGAACACGTGTCGTCCAAAGAAGACGACGCAAAGACCTAAATGTGGAATTTTTGAGAGCGCCGGACGTGAGGGCTCCATTTCTGAGACCTCCGCAGGCGAAGCGCCGAGTAGCGGAGCAATGCGCTCAAGTGCTCGTCGC
This sequence comes from Polyangiaceae bacterium, assembly GCA_035549735.1. Classification (GTDB taxonomy): domain Bacteria; phylum Myxococcota_A; class Polyangia; order Polyangiales; family Polyangiaceae; genus PMG-095. The sequence goes on from DASZQI010000006.1 coordinate 31,467, forward strand.
ACACAGTTTGCGGGCTGTCCACAGTACAGATGTACTGTCGCGGACGTGTTGACGCTTCAACGCTTGGCGAGGCAAGAACAGTCTCCGGGAGAGGAACGGCGCGGTGCGATTTTGAACCGCCTGTCCCCAGAAGCGTTCTGTAGACACCCGCCAGGAGCGATGCATGAAACGACTCGTGAGATCATTGTGCCCGACGGCCGCATTGGCTGGCTTCGCGCTGCTCGCCGGCTGCGGCTCGGAGAACATCCCGGAGAACATCCCGGAGACCGTGAGCGCCGCGCGGCAAGCGGTGATCCAGAACACCGCGATGAGCTTCTCCGTTCCGGCGGGGGTTAGCTATCGACAGGTCGCCGTCGCTTCAAGCTCGACGCTCCTTCTGGGTGATCGCTCGCAGCTTTTGGGAGCGACCGGGGGTTTTTCGGACGCAAGCGCGAGCGGCACCACCAAAGCCCACCTGGGATTCGATACCAAGACCGGCTCAATCACGGTCGCCGCCAGCGCGGAAGTGATGGATCGCGCCGTGATCTCGGGGTCCATCAAAGCCGGGCAGACGACCACCTTCGGGCAAAACGGCTTTCCGACGCCGGCGCAGGGCAATGTCACGGTTTCGGGTACGGTTCAGAACAACGCGGCCGTCACTCCGCTGCAGAGCTACACGTGGACGGTACCCTTCAACACCAGCACGACCAACGTGCTGTTGACGACGGGAACCAACAACCTGGCTCCGGGTAGCTACGGTTCGCTCAACATTCAGGGCGGCAACCTCGTGTTGCGCGCTGGCACGTACTACATCGACGGCATTACGCTCGAGTCAAACGGGAAGATCACCGTCGACTCTTCGGCGGGAACCGTGTTCGTGTACGTAAAGAGCTACTTCAACCACCGCGGAACCTGGGCCGCGACCGCAGATAAGGTGATGCTCGGTTACCTGGGCACGAACCTGCTCGCGCTCGAGAAGCCGTTTGCGGGAACGGTGGTCGCGCCCAACGCGCGCGTTCGTTACGCGGTGGGCGGCACGCCACACCAGGGGGGCGTGTTTGCGAAAGAGGTGGAGCTCGATCCCGATGTCAAGTTCACGGCCAAGCCGTTCTCCAACTGGGGAGCTCTGAACATCGACCTGACCCCGCGCTTCGAGTGCTATCAGACGCGCTCGGATGGGAAGATCGCGGCGGTGTTCGGCTACTCGAATCCGACGCCGTCGACCCTGACGCTGCCGATCGGGACGGACAACAAGTTCACCACTGGCGCTCAGGGGCGCGGACAGCCGACGGCCTTCCTCCCCGGATCCTACAATCGCGCTTTTGCCGTCGCTTACACGAGCGGCGCGCTGTCCTGGACCTTGAACGGCAGCACCGCGTCGGTGACCGGTACGCCGTCGGATACGGCGCTGCAGTGCCCGCAGCCCAGCGTTGCGATCGGCAAGGATACGACCGTCCAATCGGCGCAGCCAACGGCCAATTTCGGCACCGCGACGACCCTCAGCGTAGGGGCCGGCAAGGCGGCGCTCGTGAGCTTCAACCGCGCGCAGCTCAAGGCGCAGCTCGGCGTGGGCCGCATCATCACTTCGGCGACCTTGAAGTTCAACATCGCGAGCGGCACGGCCACGAACATCGAAGCGTTGCCGCTGACCAGCGAGTTCAGTGAGACGGGCGCCACCTGGAATTGCTCGAATGATCTCGATGCCTCGAACAGTGGCGAGCATTGTCTCGCCTACGAGCGCTGGCAGCTAGCTCGGCGCGACGGGACCAACGACAACCCGTGGGGCCCTCCACCCGCGACGCCGAATCTGGGAACCGTCAGCGGGACCACGCTGAGTTTCAACGTCACGAGCGATTTGAATCGAGCGCTCGGCAATCACGGCATTGGCAAATCGCCGAGCTGGATTCTGCTGTCTTCGACCGCCTCGGCCACTCTTCGCTCGCGCGAAGCGGGCAGCTCGGTTGCGCCCACATTGGTGATTCAGACTGCCCCGATTCTCGATTCCGACTCGACGGTCTATCCGCCTTTGACCTTCAACGTCGACCCAACCGTATCCGTACGTCCGGGCGCGCTTCCGCCTTGGACAGCAGGTGGACCGGCGCGGCCGCGCTCCGGCGTGTCCGGCCCGAACGGCGGCGTCGCGGAATTCACCGAGAACGAGCTCTTGGTTCTCACCGACGACGCGACACAGCTCTCCGCAGTGATGACGCGCTGGAACGCGACGGAAACATTCACGCAGACCGTCAAGGCGCCTGGGGTCCCCACGATGCACGTGCTCAGGGTGGACTTGGCGAAGGCTCAGCCAGCGACGCTGGTTTCGAACGCGCTCCAGCTCGACAATTTGCCGCGCGGACCGCATCGCGTCTCGTCGGCCAACGGCCTTGCCCTCCTCTCCATTGCTCTCGACGAAGCGCGTCGCGGCACGTTGGTCGGCGTCAACTGGGTTCCCGAGTCGGCAGCCGTCGACATTCAGGCCTTTGTTGACAACAAGATCCCGGAAGGGCCGCTGGACGGGCAAGTCCCGGGCACCGATTCGTTGACCTACGGCTACCTGAACTACTACGGCGTGCCCACGGCGTGGAAAGAGCTGCTGGCCGTCGGCAAGCTGAAGCCTTCCCGGAAGGTTACCATCCTCGACACGGGGTACGACTCGAACTTCATGGATCTCGACCAGCCCTTGTTGGTCACCTGCCCCACGTTCGGCATCCCCGACTGCGCCAACATCCTAGAGCCCGACAAGCCCTGGCACGGCAACAAGGTCGTGAACGCGGGCTTCGCGGCGGCTGGAAACAGCCGCGGAGCTGCGGGCCCCGGTGGCCCAGTCAGCAACTTGCACTTGCAGTACTCCTATGCCGATCAGGCGGAGATCATGGTTCATGTTCCCATGTACTGGGGTCCCGGCAGCATCATCAACACGAGCCACTCGGTACCGGTTCCAGCGACCTTCAGTGGTGTCAACATACCCGGCGAAATGATCACCAGGGCGGCTAGGAAGCAGCACGACACGCTCATCTTCGCGTCCGCCGGAAACAAGAGCACGAACATCGATGCGACGGACTGCTTCCTGGGGATCTGCTGGGAAGAGACCTGGTGGTTCCCCTGTGAAAACGATGGCGTCAATTGCGTTGGCGCGACTCCGGGTCTGTGTTCGGCACCGAACGCCAATGTCCCTCCGTTCTCGTCCGCCTGTGGCACGGACGCGCCTCCCGCTGCCGACTCGATCGCAGCGATTTCCAACTACGGCGCGAGCGTGGACTACTTCGGCGCGGGTGGCGTCCTTGCGCTGGGCGATGCGACTACGCCGCTGAGTCCTACAGGCGCGATCCACGGGCTCTCGCCCGCGACTAGCTTCTCCAGTCCGTTCGTGGCCGGTGTCGCGGCGCTGACCTGGGCAGCGGATACGACGAAATCGGCAGGGCAGGTCGAGAGCTGCCTGTCGAGCACGTCCACGGTCGCCACGGCCGGAGGCAACCACCGCGTCGTCAACGCTGCGAGAGCCGTCTCGTGCGCCCTGGGCAGCCCGGCGAACTTCGCACCCGCGGTTCAGATCACCACGCCTGCCGACGGGATAGAGGCGGGCCTCGGCATCAACTCCGCGCGCGCTCTCGCGATAGATGTCGAGGACGGTACGTTGAACTCTATCGGCTGGAGTCTAAATGGTACCTCAGCGGGTAGCAGCGCATCCGGACAGACGCTCGCGTACGGCATCTCGGCGCCGGGTATCCAAACCCTGACGGCGTCGGTTTCCGATTCGAGTGGTGCCCCAGGCAGCGCTACCGTCAAGGTTTCCGTAACGCCAGCGCCTCCGATCCTGCGCATCGTGAATCCCGCGACCGACGGGCAACCGTTCCAGCTCGGGTTTCCGATCACGTTCTTGGTCGAGCAGACCGACTACAAAGTCTCGCCGCCCGCTTGCAGTTCATTCAAATGGGACGGCTGGAATAGCGCCAACGCTCCCATCTTCAACGGTTGGTCGGGCTGCCTGCTCGAGTATGAGACGAGCGTCTTCGGCCTCGGCACGAGCAGGGTGACCGCGTCGCTCACCGCGTTCGGGCTGACTGGGACGGCGACCCGGACGGCGACCGTCGTCGACGACGGGAAACTCCACGTCCGGATCTTCAGCCCCACTCGACCGGATAACGTGGGCACAATCACCAACCCCCGCTATGGTCTCGAGATTCAGACGACAAACGGGATCGCCTTCGCCTCCAAGATAGTTCCGACGGACCGGACCGTGACGTATCGATGGAGCTACGGCCCGCGCGGCGGACCGCAGACGGTGGTTCCGAACAACGACAGCCCCTACCTGTTCTGGGGACCAGCCGGGGGCAACTCCTGCCGTGACTCGTACTTGGACTTCTGGTTGGTCGTGACCGATACCGACGGCAATCAAGCCGACGACGTGTACCCAGTCAAAGTCCATAACCCGTGCACGCCCTGAGCGCTGAACCGTGACGGCGATGCGCGGGGGGTGGCCACGGTCGCCCCCCGCGCATCGCTGAAAATTGCGGGGGGGGATGTCATCGACCGAGCCCCGCGCCTCTGCTATGGATCGCTCACGGAGAGTGGGACGGTGAGTGGTCGTGACGTAAGTGAGGAGAGAGTGGTGTGGCGTGCCTGCAGCGAGATCGTCGAGGCGCTCGCCAGCAGCGCCACGGCGGCCGAGATAGGGCAAGAGGTCGTGGCCGCTGTCGCTCGCGTCGTTCCTTGCGAATTTGCGGGAATTTTGCGGGCGCGGCCTGGAAATTCATGGGCTTTGATCGGCCAAAAAGAGGATCAGGAGATCCTGCGCCAGCGCCAATGGCACTACGCTCAGGAGATGACCCCAAAGGAGTTGGCGCAGATCGGCAAGGGGTTCTCCGTCGACACGGACATCTTCGGGGCGGCACGCCGCGAAAGGATGTCGGTCTACGAGGATTTCATGCGCCCGAACCGGCAGTCCGGATTCGTCGCGCGCTATTGGCTCATGGACGGGCAGCTTTGGGGGATGGGCATGACGCGCAGCGGAACGATCTTCTCGTCGTCCGAGTGCGCGCGCCTCGACGCGCTCTTCCCGCACCTGCGCGCCGCGATGCGCGCGCGCAGGTGGCTTGCCAGCGCCTCGGGCGAACTTTCGGTCGATGGCAGCAGATGGTCGCTCACCGCCGCAGAAGAGCGCACGATGTCGCTCATCGTCCGCGGACTCACGAATGGCGAGGCGGCGAGCGTACTCGGCGTCTCAGCAAACACCGTGCGCAATGCGCTCGCAAAAGTCTTCCAGAAGGTGGGCGTCTCGAGTCGCAGTGAACCAGCGTTCGTCGTTCAAAGCCAAGGGGAAGGCGGCGAACTTCAGGGGACGCGGGGCGAGGCCTACCGCCGCCAACTCTCGGCGGTGCACGCCATCGACGCGGGACGCTCGACGCAGCCGGCACCCTGACTCGAAACCAAATGAACATCGCGGGATTGACGCGGGCTTGCTCGCTCACGAGCGCTGAGTCGCGATAACGACAAGGGTCAGATCGTCGGTTTCGGCTCGTTCAACGGCATCATGCATGCCTTCCTCCTCCTGCCCATAGCGCAGGCCCACTCGTGCCACCTTGCTGGCCGGACATGGCGACCGCGGGCTGATCCTGCCCTCGAACTATCGCGAGCTAGTCGCCCTCCGGGGCGACGCACGCGCGCTAGGCTCTAGACGTGTTCGCGCGCTTGGCTGCCTTGATCTTCGCTACGGCTGCTTGTCGCAGCGAGGCTCGCGTCGTCGAGCCTCTCGAACCACGCACCAAGGTGACGAAGGCCCCCGCGAGCGCCTCAGCACAGCCTGCAACAGCAAGGGCGCCGTCGGACGCGGCGCCCGCGCCGGCACCGGCGCGCTCCGCGCCTGCACCGGCGCGCTCCGCGCCCGCACCCGAACGCGCTGCGCGCCGGTGGCCACCGGCCGCGAACGGGGCGACGAGCGATTTCTGTATCGAAGGAGTCGACGCGCTCGACGAAGCGAGTTGCTATGTTCTGCCCGACGCGCCGGCGACCGAGCTTTTGATCTATCTTCACGGCATCGTTCCGCCGTCGAAGGTGAGTCGGCAAAAGACCAACTTTCAGACTGTGGTCGGTCGGGCTTCGCGACGCGCTGGCATCGCAGCGTTGCTGCCGCGCGGACGACAGGGTCTCGCACCGAAGGGTCACGACGGATGGTGGAGCTGGCCGACGAGCGGTGAGAGCTACCGCGACCACGCTCGCGAGCTCATTGCGGAGCTCGCCACGAGGCGGCAGAAACTCGAGGCTTTGACGGGAGCGCGTTTTACCCGCGTTTACGTGGGCGGTTCATCCGCGGGTGCATATTTCGTCGTGGCATTGGCACTGAGCGGTGATCTGCGAGCGGACGGCTTTGCGGCCATAGCTGGCGGTGCAATTCGCCGGGGCCGTGACCTCAGCCAGCTCGAACGCGCGCCTTTCTACGTCGGATATGGGACCCATGATACGGTGTCTGAGTCGTCCCGGTCCCTGGCCGAGCAACTGCGTCACGCTGGCTGGCCCGTGCTGCTGGCAGTGCATCCGCTCCCACACGGTGCAGCCGAAGTGTATCTCGACGAAGCCTTCGCCTTTTTCCGAGCGCAGGCTGCTGGAGGCTGAGGTCCAAGCATCGCGGGTAAGAGCTCAGCCCACCGTGCCGGACGCTCCAGTAATCAGTATCATTCTTGGAACTTTGTCCTTCAACGCGCCCGGTTCAAATCGTCGAACAGCGCCTCTCCTCGACCGCGCAAGCCGGCGGCCAAGCCAACCGCGATTTCGTTTTCACCGGCGAACAGCCGGTCGAGCGCCTCAATCGCGAACGCTTCCGGTGTAATCCCCGGAGGGCCGCCAGAACCGGGCCGGCGTGCGTCCCGATCCAGATCGGTGGCGACGATGGGAGGTGCGAGTTCGACAACCCGCGCCACACCGGCGAGTTGGTGACGTAGGCTCAAGGTGAACGAGTGGAGCGCGGCCTTGGTCGCGCAGTAAACTGGCACCTGCGCAAGGGGACAGAAAGCGAGCCCCGAGGTCACATTGACGATCGTGGCATTCGGACTCTTCCGCAAGATCGGCAGCGCCGCCATCGTAAGCAGGATCGGCGCGTTCAGATTGATTGAGATCTCGGTCTCCACCCTCTGAACGGCGACGTCCGCGGCTCGAAGATCGAGGTAATTCTGGATGCCGGCGTTGTTGACCAGCATCGACAGTTCGGGCGCGTCCCGATGCAGCCATTCCAACATCGACGAGCGCGAAGCCGCGTTCGACACGTCGGCCGCGATCGTTTCGAGTCCCGGATGGCGGCCTTTGGCTGTGCGAAGCCTTCCGTCGTCGCGCCCGCACGCGATGACGCGGTGGCCGCGCTGGAGAAGGTTCGCGGCGAGCGCAAGTCCGATCCCGGAAGCGCCACCTGTGATCAGAATAGTGTGTTTCTCGGACATGTTTAATCCTTAGAGGTGCGGCCGTCGTCAAAGCAGCGGCCGGGCGATAATGCCCCGCGCGAGGTACGTATGCTCTGTTCTTCTCGGACAGAGGATGCTTACAGAGACGTAATTATTAGCCCAGGGTACGGACAGGGCCTTCTCCGTGCAGTGCTGCGCAACCCGCGGCCCGAGAGCAGCCATTTCGCAGGGTGCACGGCATGACCTTCGAGCGCCGCTGATGCCTGTCGGGGCTCCGCAAGGCAATTAGTTCAGACTCTCTACATACGGCCGCCGATGCGGACGGTGAATGCTGGTCGATACCGAATTGTTATCCTATCGTACGGCAATGGACTTGCTGAGCGACCTCCTTCGCGACCTGCGCCTCGAGAGCACGGTGTTTTGCCTCTTCGAGTTGCGCGCCCCGTGGGGTCTCCGTAAGGATAGCCTCGAAGCCGCTCCCTTCCACGTCGTCATCGAGGGCCGTTGCTGGTTGCAGCTCAGGGGCGAGAAAGGGATCGAGCTCGCGACGGGTGACCTCGTTGTACTACCGCATGGCGACGAGCACACGCTGTCGTCCTCAAAATCGGCGTCGACGGTTCCCTTCAAGGCCGTGCTGAAGCGTCACGGTATCACCGAAGCGTGGACGCCTGGTAAGCGCGTGGGGCGCCCAGTCGAGATCCGGCACGGTTCACCGAAAGGGGAGATCGCGCGGGTGGTGTCTGGCGTCTTTGCGTTTCGTGATCCCCGCCGAAATCCCGTGCTCGACGCGCTTCCCCGAGTGATGAGGGTCGCTTGCGAGCACGGTCGAGGGATACCATCGTTCGACGGCGCGCTGCGCCTCTTGATTGATGAGGCATTCTCCCAGGTTCCGGGTGCAATGACGGTCGTAGAGCGCGCGGCAGACATTGTCTTCGTCCAAGCGGTGAGAGCACACATCGCATCGACTGGGCCGGTCTCCGGCGGTTGGTTGCGGGGACTCTTGGACCCGCAGATCGGACGCGCGTTGAGTCTCGTCCACGCGCGTCCGGCGCAGCCCTGGACCATCGCATCCTTGGCACGCCAGGTGGGGCTATCGAGGACGATCTTCGCCGAACGCTTTCGCCGACTCGTGGGCGACACGGTCATGGCGTATGTGACTGGCAGACGCATGCACGTCGCCTCGGGATTGCTCTGCACGGAGAGCGATGGCCTCGCGCACATCGCACGACAAGTCGGCTACGCATCGGAGGTCGCGTTCAGCAAGGCCTTTCGCGCTTGGGCCGACGAGCCGCCGGGGCGCTATCGACGTCGCATGCGCGCCGCCCGCTGATCGCTCACGCACGTCAAAGACCACATTAGCTGCTAACGACGAGGTCCCGATGAACCGACTCGCTATCCGTCAGTAGCTTCAGGATCACGTCGGCCACATCGGCCCGAGACACCTTCGGAAAGCCGCTGAGCTCGAGATGCTCTCCGACACGGTACTCGCCCGTTCTGGGCCCGTCCGTAAGAATGGTCGGGTAGATCAACGTCCAATCGATCGCGCTATCGCGTAAGATCTCCTCGCCGGCCTTCTTGTCGCGAATCTGATCCCACAACATCAAGCGCAGCAGAAGTCTCAGGGGAAGCGACACTTGAGCCAGCTTGAGACTGATGCCTGACGTGAAGATCAACCGGCGAACTCCCTGTCGTTTCATTGCGTTCACGATGACGGGCATTGCCCCCTCGATCAAATTGAACGAGCGACGTGAGGAGCCGACACCCAACGCACTGATGACGGCGTCCTGGCCATCCAGAGCGGCTTCGACGTCACTGGCTCGGAGAACGTTACCCTTCATGCACTTCAGGTGTTCGTGTCTCGCACTGAGCTTCGCTGGGTCGCGGGCGAGTACTGTGACGTGGTGCCCGAGTTCGACGGACTGAGCGATGATCTGTCTGCCAAGCCCGCCAGTCGGACCCAGTACCAAGAGTTTCATGATGGTGACACCTCGCGCGTCTTTTGCGTGCAGCGATCATCCTCGGCGTGCGAATCGGAAGCCTGCATCGCGCTTCTAGCGCATTCGCATGCCTGTTTCCGGTATCAACGCGAGTCGCGAACGCCAGGATAAGTTTTCAGAACGCTCGGACAAGATACCGAGTTTCGATGTCTTCCTTACTAGCAAGTATCGCTCAGTGAGTGAGATTGTTGGACACGTGGTAGCGAGCCGCGACACTACTATTGGGAGCAGACGCAGCTCGGAGGTTCTGATGCATCGACACATTGCTTGTCTTGGGATGACTCTCCTCGCAGCCGCGGCATTCGCGTGCTCAGCGGAGAACGGCGCGGGCGGTGCAGAGCTGCAGGGTGGCTCGCCCGGGTCGGACAGCGCCGGCACCTCGACAGCGGGTACCGCCGCAGGGCAGGGCGGAACCAACAACGCCGGTGGGCGCCAAGCAACGTCCGGTGGCAACGGTGGCAACCCAACGTCCAGCTCCGGTGGCGTGAGCGCCGGTGGCTCCGGTGGCGTGAGCACCGGTGGCTCGACGGCACCCACCACCGCATCCTGTCCTTCCAGCGAGGTGACGCGCACGCCGCTGCGCCGTCTCACTCGCATCGAGTATGCGAATAGTGTGAAGAGCCTGCTCGGAGTAGACCCGGCCCCCGCGGATGCTCTACCCGCCGACGAGGTGACCGATGGTTTCAGCAACAACGCGGAGGTGCTGACGGTCTCGCCCTTGCATGCCGAGAAATACGTGCTGGTATCGGAGGCGCTCGCTAAAGCTGCCGTCACCGATCTGGCGAGGCTCACTGCATGTGACGCCGTTGCTCGAGGCGAACAAGACTGCGCGCTCGATTTCGCGCGCAGGCTCGGGCGCCGGGCGTTTCGCCGACCGACGACCCCCGAGGACGAACAGTTCTTGATGACCCAGTACTCGGCCGGGCGTGTGGGTGGCAGCTATGCAGAGGGCATCGAGGTCATGATTCGCGCGGCCCTCCAGTCGCCGCATTTCCTCTACAAGCTGGAGACGCTGACCCCCGCAGACAGCGCCAGCCGGTTGGTCCCGCTCAATCAGTTCGAGCTCGCGACGCGGTTGTCGTATCTTATCTGGGCGTCGGGTCCCGACGATGCATTGCTCGATGCGGCGCAGCGCGGCGAGCTCGCCAGCAAACAGCAGATCGCGAGCCGGGCGCGCAGCATGTTGCAAGACCCCCAGGCGCGGACTGCAATCGCGGACTTCTACGGTCAATGGGTCGGTGCGAGCCGGCTCGCCATCACCACGAAGAGTCCCACACAGTTCCCTAGCTTTACCCCCGCGGTTCGCGACGCGATGGCGCAGGAGTTGCCCGCTTTCATCAGCTACTTGCTGTGGACCGGCGACCACAAGTTCAGCACGCTGCTGACCTCGCAAGTCGGTTTCGTGAACGCCGCGCTGGCCCCGAGCTACGGGCTGACGGCAACGGGCACTGCGCTGTCGATGGTAACGCTTCCAGCGTCGCAGGCGCGCTCAGGCATCCTCACTCAAGCAGGGCTGCTTTCGGCGCTGGCTCACCCGGATCAAACATCGCCGGTGTTACGTGGCAAGTTCATTCGGAGCAAGTTTTTGTGCCAACCGCCCCCTCCTCCGCCAGACAACGCAGACATTACGCCGCCTGAGTTGAGCGAAGGAGCGACTGCGCGCGTACGTTTCTCCGCGCACATGAACTCCGGCGCGGGCTGCAACGCATGTCACCGGTTCATGGATCCTATCGGCTTTGCGTTCGAGAATTTCGACGCGGTCGGTCGGTTCCGCACACAGGAATCGAATCAACCGATCGACGCTTCGGGAGAAGTGGTCGGGGCAACCGACGCGAGCCTCGGTGGGAAGTTCACCGGTGTGCGTGAGCTGGCAGAGAAGCTCGCGCAGAGTAGCCAAGCGCAAAATTGCCTGGTGGCGCAGTGGTTCCGCTTCGCTTCGGGCCGCAGCGACGACCAGTCCGACTCGTGCTCGATTGCCACGCTGCAAGACACGTTCAGTCGCTCCAGCGGGGATCTGGTCGAGCTGGTCGTCGGCATGACACAGGTCGACTCGTTCCTTTTCCGCAGTCCCGTTGCTCCGTGACCCCAATACCGAGGATACCATGACGTCCAACAGACTTTCGCGACGAGCGCTACTGCATGGCACTTCTCTGGCAGCGACCGCAGCCGTCCCGCTGCTGGATACGGAGCGCGCCTTCGGACAGACGACCGCTGCTGCCCCTACGCGACTCGTGATCTTCACTGTGCCGAACGGCACTCGGGCCAACCTGTTTTGGCCCACCGGCACCGAAACGAACTTCACGCTCAACACGCTCACTTCGGGGCTCCAGCCCCTCAAGAGCAAGCTGACGTTCGTGAAGGGAATTCAGCTCAACGCCGCGGTACAGCAGCGCGGTGCGGGCTCGATGCACGCCAGAGGCACGGGCGGAATGCTGACTGCGCGACCACTAGGGCCCGGCAATTTCAGGAGTTTTGCCGGCAATACCTCTGGGTGGGGCACCGGGCAGTCGATCGATCAATATCTCGTGACGCGGCTCGCGCCCCCGACGACGTTCAAAAGCTTTCACGTTGGTACCCACGTCCGTGACACGGAAGTGCGCGCCCGAATCTCCTACTCCGCTGCCAACCAACCGATCCCTCCGCGCGAAGATCCAAGGGACGTATTTTCTGCCCTATTTGGCGCGGCCGGTGGCACCGGAGGCGGTGGTACGGGTGGCGCGAGTGGCACGGATCCCGCGCTCGCGCGACTCTGGGCACAGCGGAAAAGCGTCTTCGATGCCACCGTGGCGGAGACACAGAAGCTTCAAGGTAAGGTCGGCAAGGAGGACTGGACCAAGCTGCAAGCACACGTCGCAGGCATGCGCGACGTCGAGCAGCGCCTGGTTGGTACGCCTGGGGCTACGACGCCCACCCCGACGGCGGGTTGTTCCCAACCGACGCTTCAGGCCGTCGATCTGCAAAATGACGACCAGTATGCGGCAGCTGGTCAGCTACAGATGGATCTCGCGGCGGCCGCACTTGCCTGTGACAGAACGCGGATCTTGACGTTTCAGTGGTCCTATTCGGAGAGCGAGCACCTATTTCAGTTCTTGAACGTCAGCGGCAGCCACCACGTTATTTCGCACGACAACTCCGCTACTGCCCAGGCTTCGTACAACACGATTGCCACCTGGTACGCGCAGCAGTTCGCCTACTTCGTCAACAAGCTCGATTCATACAAGGAGGGCGACCGTACGCTGCTCGACAACTGTCTCGTGCTGTTCACGAGCGAGATCGGCGACGGGGTCACTCACGATTTGACGACGCTGCCCTGCCTTCTCGTGGGGAGCGCTGGCGGCCGAATCCGTCCGGGGCGCTTCATCGATCTTGGCAACAACCACCGCGACAACAACCAGCTCCTCATCTCGCTCGCGCACGCCATGGGCGCCGACGATTTGACGACTTTCGGGGATCCTTCCGGAGCCATGGGCCCGCTACCGGGACTGACGTGACGCCAGCAGCGAGCGGGTCGGGTGAGTGATTGACTTTGGGTTGACCTCCGACAGCCCTGAGGGCGCAGCGAGCGGTATGCTCGCTGCACCTTCGTATTGCGGCCAATGGATCCGCTGAGCGACGTTCTTCGCGACCTGCATCTCGACAGCACCGTCTTCTGCGTCTTCGAGATGCGCGCCCCTTGGGGGGTTCAGAAGCCGCCTCATGAGGGCGCACCATTCCACGTCGTCACCGAAGGGCGTTGCTGGGTGCAGTTCGAGCTCGAGAGCCCGATCGAGATGAGGACCGGAGACCTAGTCGTGGTTCCGCACGGCGAGGGACACAAGCTCTTGTCCTCCCCGGACGCACCCTCGGAACCCATCAGCACCGTGCTGGCGCGTCACGGCGTTTACCGCAAGTGGACGCCTGGCATGCGCCCCGGCCGTCCGCTGGAGATTAGCCTTGGGTCGACTGAAGGAGAGCTCGCGCGCGTGGTGTCTGGGGTCTTCGCGTTTCAGGACCGACGCCGAAACCCAGTGCTCGAGACCCTCCCACGTCTCATTCATGTCCCAGGCGAGCACGGTCGGGCGAGCCCCTCGCTCGAAGCGGCGCTGCGCCTGCTCGTCGACGAAGCCTTCTCGCAGGCCCCCGGTGCAACGAGCGTCGTTGAACGAGTGGCGGACATACTCTTCGTTCAAGCAGTGAGAGCACACATCCAGTCCTCGAAGGGCGGCGGCGGTGGCTGGTTGCGCGGGCTGGCGGATCCCAAGATTGGCCTCACATTGAGCCTCATCCACGCGCAGCCAGCCGTGCCTTGGACCATCGAGCTTCTAGCGCGCGAAGTGGGGTTATCGCGAACCGTATTCGCAGAGCGGTTTCGCGAGCTCGTCGGCGAGACTGTAATGGCATACGTCACCGGCAGGCGAATGCATATAGCTGCCGGGCTGCTCCATGGCGGCGCCGACAGCCTCGCGCAGATCGCGCAGCGCGTCGGGTACGAGTCGGACGTCTCCTTCAGCAAGGCCTTTCGCGCCTGGTCAGGAGAGCCGCCGGGCTCGTATCGAAGGCGCATGAAGAGTCACGAATCATAGAAGCGACTCGAGCACGGGTCAGCTGTGCTCTCCACTTTGACGCCTCCTGGAGTCGCCAAGACGCCTTGGGGACCTGGATGAGTCAGAGGGGCGACGGGTGCGACGGAGTTGCAGCCAGTGGGGCCGAAATGGGCTTCGTCATGTGCACGACGCCGCCATACTCGCCCAAAGGTCCGGGCCCCTGCAAGGACGTACAATACTTATCTTCGTAGTCGTCCCATTCTGGCGATGAGGCGGCAGCGACCGCAATGTCGTGAGCCGCAGGCGCAATCTCCGAGAAAGGACTACCAATGAACAAGTCTTGGCCGCTCGCTATGAGCCTCACCGCCACCCTGAGCTCCGCCTGTACCTTGGAAGCGGATGATGCAACTTTGCCTGTCGCATACAGCGAAAGCGCGATCGGCGAGAGTAGCTGCAAGACGGCCAAGGCCGACTTCACCTTGCGGCTGTCTCGGAACCGCACTGATCCCGCTCTCCCCGCGGTGAACGTCGCGTCCCCGACTACGTACGACCATCCGAGCTGTGACAAGGCCTGGGTCATCGACCTGGTCAACAACCCATTCCACGAGATCAAGTCGAACATCCCCATGGAGGTCGTCTACAACGGCCCGCGCCCAGCGGGTCAAGAAGACCTGGACAAGCAGATCGTCGCGGACGAAGCCACTTGCAGGACCATTCGCATGCGCGTCGTCCGCTACGAAAACCTCCTCTCTCTGGATCGCAGCAGCGCAGCGCGGGTGATTGACGACGTCACGACGAGCGCGAGTTGGATCAAGCTGCCACCGTCAGTGGGCGGGCTCGGCTTCTGCCTGGGTCCAGCCAAGATCCCACTGAAGGCGACCCCGCCCGGATTGGGAGAGAAGCTCGTGGTTCAAGTCCTCAAGAACGGCAACACCACCGTCTCCGCGAAGCTACGGGCTCGCCCGTAGCCCCCACGGTCTGCGCGGCGGCGTGGTCGAAAGGCAACTAAGCCGGTCTCAGGGCAATACCTTCCCCGAGCACGCCGATTGCTTCGTGCAAAAACGCATGATGTTCGTGCTCGTGGTCACTTCACAGCACAACTTGCCGCCGCCGTACGCACCACAGTCGGCGGTGGACTTGCATGGCAGATAGGTCGTGCTCGTCGGACATTGCTCCGAGAGGGTGCACGTACTGCGACAACAGAGCGCTGCGCCCTGAGACTGATCGCAATTCGTGTCGTTCGCGCAAATCGCGCCGAGTGGTTGCGTGCCGGTTGCGCCGGAGCCCGCTGAGCCGCCCGTTGCGACTGACCCTCCAGGGCTGGTTGCGCCTCCTGTGCTCGTCGACCCGCCAGAGGCTCTGGAGCCCCCCGAGCCAGTCGAACCACCCGTTGTGCGGCTTCCTCCCGCTGGCGTCGCGCCGGCCGCGGCCGTGCTTCCCCCCGTCATGCCAGCGAAACCGGTGACGTCGATGCGGCCGCCCGCACCGCCGTCCGCGTCCGGGCCATCGGAGGCGCAGCCAAAACAGCTGAGCAGCAACCAAAGGGCCGCAGAGCGAAAGCTCGCGTTCATCCGTGCCCCCTGTGCCCCCCGAGCCATGCAACCATTTGAAATTAAACGATTCATTGGCGTCCGTTCCGCGCAGCAGTCCCATGGTTACGACCGGGTCTCGCCGCGTTCTGGTCAGTGGGGGTCGAGCGCCGATTTTATGAACCAGGAGTCGACCGTCGCGCCTTCCTCAAAGACCGTCGAATGTGCGGGACGGTCGCGTACCTGGTTGAC
Organism: Polyangiaceae bacterium; assembly: GCA_035549735.1. GTDB lineage: Bacteria > Myxococcota_A > Polyangia > Polyangiales > Polyangiaceae > PMG-095. The sequence goes on from DASZQI010000006.1 coordinate 47,132, forward strand.
CGTGTTCTTCTGCTCGAGAAGTTGCGCAAGATCGAGGCGTTGCATGCGGGAACCAGGGTGGACGGGAAGGCAGCAGCCGCGCTGTTCGCCAAGGTAGACCCGGATGCCACTCGATGTTGCCGGACCTATTGTCGCTTACGTTCAGGGGCGTTCAGGGGCGTTCAGGGGCGTTCAGGGCGAGACCGTGAAGTTCGTCAACTCCTCGATTTGTGAGGAGCCGACCTCCTTCACCTTGCCGACGCCACGCGCGTAGTAGTAGGTCTTCACTGCGCCGGTGCCGCCACTTCCTGTCTTTTGCAGAACAACGGCGTCGAAGGTGCCGGCGGGCACCTGCACGGATTGCTTTGCCGAGACAACGGTCCACACGTCGCTTCCGCTCGCAGTAGTGGAAGGGGTCCCGGAGGGTGCCTTGGTTTCTTCGTACTGCTCGAGCCAGGTGCTGCCGGAAACCAAGTGTGCGGGGCTCGAGTCGATATGGAGTTTGGACGGTGCCCAGTGTTCCTCGAGTTCCAACGCGCCGGTCATTGCCGCGAACGATTGCTCGCGATAACGAACGACTCTGTCGCCGTCGAGTGCCTGCCAGCTCACGCTCTGATCCATCCCACCGGCGCCTTTCCGAGTAACGACTCGAAACGCCGATAGCTTTTGATTGGGCCCAGAGCCGCCGACGAGCTCAGCGGCTTCGATGGTGGTCACTTTGGTGGTCACCGCTCCCGACGCAGTGACACGGTATGTCCAGCTGTTGCCCAGTTTCCACGGGAGCAGCGCGGGTGATGCGGCGGAAGGGCTACCACCCGTCTGAACCTGGCTGCCCCCTGCGCCTCCTGTACCCACCCCCGCACCGCCGGTAGCGGTCTCTGCACCGCCCGTAGCGGTCGACTCACCGCCGCTGCTGCCCGCTGCGCTCGGGTCGGTTCCTCCACACGCCAACGTCGAAGTTAGAAGCATGGCAAGAATCGAAACTCGGGTGCCGAAACTCATGGACGATCGCTCCTAGAAAGTGGTCGAAAAGCGGCCGCGGGTCAGCGCGTCGCTTGTCCAGCGAGGCGCTGCCGTAAGAACCGACTTCAAGTGGTTCCACCGATATCCCAAACTCAGGCATCGATTCCGCACGACCCGCTGATTGTGTGGTTGCGCGGAATACCCGCGCACTACTTGGATGCCCAGAGTGACTTGGCAGTTCTTCACTCAATTCTGAGCCCGCGAGCTGATGCGCGACAAAAGGTGTGCAGGCTGCTCGAGTTCTGACCACTTATGTTGGTCGGCCTGAACCCGAAAGACCCTCGTGAACCAGATCGCAAATTCGCCCAAATCAAGGCTTCGGCACTTGGGTCTGATCGTTTTCGCTCTCGCACTCGTCCCCGCCTGTAGCTCTTCTGGCTCGGATCAGCCCGCTGCGACCGGTGGGCAGGTTGGTTCCAAAGCAGGGGGTGCGACTGGCAGCGGAGGGTCGCTGAGCGGGGGCGGAACGCTTTCCACCGGCGGTCTTCCTGCGACGGGGGGCTCGATTTCTACCGGCGGTCTTCTCGCGACCGGCGGCATCGCTACCGGTGGCGTTGCGCCTACAGGTGGCGCTGCACTTGGCGGTGCGAGCACAGGTGGCCAGTCGGGTAAGATGGGCAGCGGGGGCGAGAACGGCGGAGGGGGAGCAGTCGGCGGAACCGGAGCAGACTCCGGAGGTGCCGGCGCGACATCGAGCGGCGGGGCAGGGGGCTTAGCGCGCGCTGGCGCCGCAGGAATGGTTGGCGCGGGCGGGAGCGCTGCTGGCGCGGGTGGCGCAGGCAACGCCGGCCAAGGGACCGCGGGTGCGGCCGGAGCTGGCCCGACGGGGCCGTTCGTCTGCAATCAGATGACCGGGGGCAAGCTGACCTCTGAGTTGTTCAACGGCGGCTTCGAAAATGGCCTGGACAAGGCGCGCTGGCAGCTCAAATGGAAGGACGACGCCTGGGTCGAGCAGTGGGCGAATTCTCAAAGCGCGTTCTGGAGCGCGCCCATCGAGTCCGCCTGTGGGAACGACTCGACGTCCCCGGACCGCGTGGTGTTCATGGTCTTCAGCTGGAGCCTCAAGAGCCAGGCCGACTGGCGCACGAAAATCACGCAGGCGGTGGAGAACTTCAAATCGAAGTATCCCAAGCTTCGGCGCCTGGACTTCATCAACCAAATCGTGGGCCCGGGCAACATGCTCTGCCCGACGCCGCCAGCGGCGAACGAGACGATTGTGGTGTCGGCAGAGCTCAAGGCAGCCATGCAAGAGGTGGCCGCCGCTTATCCGGGCTTTGTCTTTCTAAATCCGGTCTGGGAGGCTCGGACGTGCGCTGATTTCCAAGGCGGCGGTCCTCACTTGACCAGCGCCGGCAATACCGCGGCGGCACTGCCCGTCGCGACGCACTTCGCGTCGAGTCAGTAGATTCCACGCGAGCAAGACACGGTTGTCCGCGAGCGCTTTCATGAACACCGCACTCTGGACAGCGCAGATCTGATTCTCGCCGAAGTCGCGGGCCCCGCACGCCGTCGCGACGCGGCTTGGGCTCGGCGCTCCCGAGTCCCTGCCGGCAGAGGCGGCGGTCACGGCTTGTTGGAAGTGCCAGCAAGTGACGACGCAGCTCCCGCGCCCGTCAGCCGACTTGAATGTGGTGAAAAGACACACAATCGTCTTTTAAGTAACCATAAAGTCTCTCTCATGTCACATTCAGGGCATGCAAACTCAGGGACGGCTTTTGCATTTTCCGGAAGCTGCAGTTCGAGCTCATCGAGCTCGGGCTGAAGCGAGTGCGATTGCCTTCGCGAAAACCGGGCGCAAGCCGGCGCTGCTGCGAGTCGTGGCAATGTTCCTCGCGCTGGGCGCAGCGACGTTGACCACCGTATGCCTGCTCGCCGCAGTTACTCTCGCCGCAACGCACCTTCCCTGAACCCCGCCCAGGGGGGGCGCCGCAACATGACAGACCCAACGACAGCTGCGCTGGTGCGCTGGCTGAGACCTTGGCAGCTGCGCATGCTGAAGTCTGGTTTGACGAGTCTGAGTTATGACCGGCCCACGCGAGACTATTGAATGACGCGCGCCCAACTGAACGGCCCGAACGCTTCCGCGCTGTGCGGGTAGTTTGCCTTCGGGTCCACGCTGAGCCGCAGGTATTCGAGCGGCAGCGTGCTGCCGTGCACGACGACACGATGGAAGTTCGGCACGTCGTAGCCCGGGTGCATGTAGGCGAGGCTATCCGTCGCGGAAAGCGGATTGCTCGACTGATAGACGTGGGAATCGCCATTGAACATCAGCACGGGCTTGCCAAAGGCGAGCGTGAGCGAAGCAATGCGCTGCACGATCGGCTCATACGCGGCTTGGTGAGCGACGCCCTTTTCGGGGTCCCACATGTCTGCCTGAGCCACGATCACGACTGCCTTCGTATTGCCGTGGGCCGCGCGCGTAAACGCACGATCGAGCCATCGCAGATCCGCAGCAGTGCGCTCGCTCACTTCCTGGACCTGGGCGGCGCTTTGAGTGGGCGCACCATACCAGACGTCGTTGTCGTTGTTCGAACCGCCAGGAACGTTCAGGGTCACGAACAGCACGCTCGAGTCTTTCCACATCACGTTCTCGACGTACTTCGCGTCGCTCGGGTGCGCTCGGTCGAGGCACTGCGCTTGCGACACGACGCGCTTCTTCCCTCCCAGCGTTCGGCCAGGGCTCGCGAAGAAGGTGGCGCGGACCAGCGCGAGGTTCGCGATTGGATCGCCACCCGCATAGTCGACGAGGCTTCCGGATGCGTCTACTACGTATTTGATTGCACCTGTCGTCGGGTCGTACGCGCCCCCGCCCTCGGCCACCTTGTGACAATCGGTCCACTCGTTGTCGCCTGGCGTGTAGACGAGCGGGTCAGCGAAGGACTGCCACAAACCGAAAATGGAACGATTGTAGGCCTCCGTGCAGTACTGCTTGCCGGAGTGGATATCCCCCACATGGACCACCAGAGACACCGCGGGATCCGCATTGACCGCTTGAATGAAGGCAGGAGTCGCGTTGAACTCGGCCGTGTCGGTCGGCGTGGTGCCGTACGGCGCGTCACCGTACAAGGCAACGCCGAGAGCGCGTTTGGAGTTCTCGGACTCGGGCAACTCGCACTCGCCGCCGTCATCCGAGCCTTCGACCTCGCGGGCGCTGAGAGCGGACGCCACGTCGGCGGCGTCGTCACCAGAACCGATGGAAGTGTCGGCCACACCGCAAGCGGTGGAGCCATAGGCGACGAATAACAAACAGCTCAACCCAGTCAGATTTCGACTATGAATACGCATCTGGCTCGCTCCCGCGGGCCATGCCCGCCTTCGAGACGGCGCAATCTGCCACCCCGCTGCAAGCCGCTCAGGGAAGATTGGGAAACAACTCTGGGACGGCGCGAGGCCGTTGCAGCTTCTTTGCAGCAAGGGCCCGCGAATCAGCGAAAGTTTCTTTTCGCTGATTGCCTTGCGGTGTCGCCTGCCGCCTTCCCTTGCTCCGCGGACCCCAGGCCCCGCCGAGATCGGTCGCGAGTACTAGGCACCAGGCAAGAAGGCCTCGCCGCGAACTTGCGAGAAGCTCAACGCCCGACTCGGCGACTCCACATTTCCATCAAATTGCGGATGACGGGCGCGGGCGGAGGCTCGATGACGCTGCCGAGGTTCGCTCGCACGCCGAAGGACTCGGCCGCCTTGAACGGGCCCGAGCCGTCCGCCGAGATCACGGGCACTTCCGGGTTTGCTGGGCGAAAGCCCAGAGCGAGCGCGCGTTGCTGTTCCGGCTTGCCGCGCAGGAACGCGATCAACTGCGCCGCCGCCGCGCGCTGTGCAGGGGTCACCCAATCGCCGTTCAAGATCGCGATTGGGTGGCTCGACCACAGGGTCTGCGCCGGGTAGCGCACGCGCAAGTCGCCCCAGCGCCCCTGCGCGTTCGGAATGTGCTGAATTGCGAGGTTCTCGTAAGTGACGACGATGTCGTACTTGGACGGGAAGCGAGCTCGTGAAACATCCCACGTCTGGCCTCATCGATCGCGCGTGACGTGCTCGGCCGCGTGCTGACTTTGGTCTAGCTAACCAGGCTAACCCACTTTGATAGTGATTCACAGATTGATTCACAGATGATTGATAGAATCGACTAGATGGGTCCACTCAGCACGACTCATCTCGATTTCGTTGCGCGTGGTGCCTGCGTTTGGCTTGCGGTTTGCAAATCACCGGCGCATGCGAAAGACAAACGTTTCGTACGCTCTGATTTTGTCGGCGTTGCCCCTCATCATCGCGTGCGGGCCCGCGGACGGTCCCGCCACACCCGAGGCAATCGGCCACGCGACAGCGCCGTTCTCGACAGCGCCGAAAGAGCCGAACCACGAGGCCGTCACCACTAGTGCATTCGACTTCTTGAAGCCGGAGATCTTGGCCGCTCTCGTCGCTGCGAACGTGGAGACTGACGTCCAGTTCGCGCTCGTCAACGCGAATCACTTCGACGATTGCAATTTCAGCGGCGGTTCAGAGGTCGTCGCCTCCAATCAAGCTGCCGCCGTGGGTTATCTGAACCCGGCTGCGCCGGGGCAGGAAGCGGACGCCAGGGCGATCGTGCATTTGGGGCGCTCTCTGCATGCGCTGCAGGACTTTTACGCGCATACCAATTGGGTAGAGCTCGGTGGGGAAGCTCTCGTCGATCAATCCAATGCTGCGTTCCCCGTGCTCGGTCCCTATTCGAGCGTCCCCTCCACCGGCTTCGTGATCGTGCAGGGGGCCAAGCCGAAGAACACGGCACTCACCCGCAAGACCGACGCGAACTACCCGAACAATGCGATCGTCACTGTGAGGGCGCGCAGCCTGCAAGCGTTCGGCCTCATCTCGGGCACGGTCGACTACGAGGCGGGTGACTTCTGCCCACCCGCCGTGGCCATGACCCATGAGCAACTCAACAAGGATCAAAGCACGACGCCAGGTCGCGCTGCGCAACACGAAATCGCCATGTCTCTCGCCACCGCTCAGTCGCGACATGAATGGTGCCGACTGAACGCTTTGGTGCAAGCCGCCTACGGTGACGTGTCGCGCCTATCGGCGTGGGTCGCGGAAGCCTCGGTTCCGCC
>DASZQI010000007.1:0-176321 GCA_035549735.1 Polyangiaceae bacterium
AAATGGTCGGGGCGGCTGGATTCGAACCAGCGACCCCCAGACCCCCAGTCTGGTGCGCTAACCAGGCTGCGCTACGCCCCGAACCGACCGTCTCTTTGGGCTTCGCACTGCTTTCGCAGGGCTGACCCGCGTCGAAGGCCCGCGCAACCTAGTCCTTCTGGAACGAATTGCAACTGTTTTCGCAGGCGGCATCGGCCCGGCGCTCCTCTTTTGCAGGGGCCGCCCGCGATGGGCTCAGAGCAGCCGCGAAGCGAGACGGCCGAGGTGCTGCGCAAGCCGCCGGTAGAGCTGCGCAGCCAGCCGGGGATCCGAGCACACTTCAGCGAAGTCGTCGGCGCGAACGCGCAAGAGCCGCGCGGTTTGCTCGGCAACGGGCGACTCCTGGGCGCCGGTGACCGAGACTAGTGACTCTGGGAACACCAGCGCGCCTGCGCCCATGCGCCGGCCGCTGGTCGGGTAGTGAACGACCCCGTCGAGCACGATGTACGCGACCAGATCGCTCGCCACGATGCGCGGCACGCGCTCACCCGTGACGATCTCGACCTCGACCGCCGCGGTCAGCGCGCTGAGCGCGAAGGACTCGGGCAGATCGACCAACAGCGGGCTTTGCCGCGCTCGCTCCAGATCCGCCGAGTCAAGTCCGCGGTCGCGCTCGCTGCGACGCACGAAGCGCTCACCGATTTCGACCACGATGGCCGTCGCGTTGTCCCGCCCGCCCTGCGCCGCGCGAGCAATCAGCGAGTTTGCGGCCTGCGCGGCGTCACCGCTGCGCAAGAGCTCGGCCAGCTCGGTTTCGCCGGTGATTTGCGCGTGCACTCCGTCGCTGCACACGAGCAAACGATCGCCACGAGTCACGTCGAGGAACGCGGTGTCGACCGCGATCACTTCGCTGAGACCGACCGCGTTGGTAATGCCCGTTCGATAGCCGCTGACCGAGCTCGTGAGCCCTTCGGCGCGCAAGAGCTCCGCGGTCGTATGGTCCTGCGTGACCTGCAGCACCGCGCGCGCTCGGGCCAGGTACACCCGCCCATCACCCGCGTGCGCGACGAAAGCGTGATCGCGCGCGAGCCATACGACGTCGAGCGTGGTGCCCATGCCCCGCTGCTCTTCGTTGGCTTCAGCGGCGGCGCGCACGCGCTGGTTTGCGCGCTCCACGGCGCCGCGCAACTGCGCGAACACCTCGCGCCGCGAGGGCAGATCCGCGCGAAGGACGTACGCTTCCACCGCCCGCTGCGCGGACCGCGCAGCCAGCGCGCTGCGCACCTCCTCGATGGCCAGCCGCGCGGCCACCTCGCCCGCCTGGTGGCCGCCCATGCCGTCGGCCACCGCAAACACACCGAGCTCGGGCGCCACCAGCGCCAAGTCTTCGTAGGTTGCGCGCTGTCGCCCCTTGTCCTTGGCCGCCGCGTAGTCCGCGCGGTAGTCGAAGCGGGGCAGGATGCCGGCCATCGAGCAGCGAGCATAGACCGAGGTCCGGGCCGCTCTGGCGTCAAAAAGACAGACCCGAGCTCAATCGACCGCGAGCGGCGAGGCGTGTACATTGCGGCATGCGCATCCTGGGTATCGAAACCTGCTCGCGCCGCGGCTCGGTCGCATTGTGCACCAACGGCGAGCTCGTGGCTCGGAGCGAGCACTCGGAGCCGAGCGCTCACGCCGAGCGCATGCTCACGCTGGTCGAGCAAGCGTTGAGCGACGCTGGCTGGGCGCGTTCGAGCCTGGATCGCATCGCGGTGGGCATCGGTCCCGGCTCGTTCGTCGGACTGCGCGTGGGCATCGCACTGGCCGAGGGGCTCGGGCTCGGGCTCGGTCGGCCGGTCGTCGGCGTGGTTTCGCTGCACGCGATGCTGGCCGCTGTACCGAAAAGCGAGGGCGCCACGCGCGTCGCCTTGCTCGATGCTCGCCGCGGCGAGCTGTTCGTGGCGGCCCGCAACGCGGACGGCCGCGACGTCCTCGAGCCACGGGCGGTTGCGCGCGGCGAAATCGGACCCCTGTTGGCAGGCTTGAACGGCGAGCGCGTGCTGGTCGGCGAGGTCGCGCGCGACCTCGCGCTGCCTGACCGGCTGCTCTCCGCACCCGACCTCGACCTACCTGACGCGCGTTGGGTTGCCGAGCTCGGCGCCACGCTCAGCGTGGAAAGCGCCCCCGCCCTGCCCCTCTACGTGCGCGGCCCCGGCGCCACCCGGCCCAATTTGCCCCCCTCGCCGTTCGCTACCTAAAGGCCAACGGAATCGACTAGAGTTCAGCCGGCAGATGGCTTCGACTCCGCAAGAACGCGCGGCGCTCCTCGCGCGGTTTAGTCGGCGCTTCGAAGCGGGAAGCACGGTGTTCCGGACCGGCGAAGCCGCGCAGGAGACCTTTTTGCTGCAAGAAGGGCGCGTGCGCCTGTTCAAGCAAGTGGGCGCAATCGAGCGCAGTCTGCGCATCGCGCGCCCGGGCGAAGTGTTCGGCGAGTCGGCTCAGCTGAACGGCGCGACGCGCGCTTCCACCGCAATCGCGCTGGACAACGTGGTGGCCCTCGGCTTCGACGCAGCCGCGCTGGACCAGATTTTGGTAGTCGCGCCCGACGTCGGCTCGCAGGTGGTGCAACAGCTCGTACGCCGGCTGCGCGACGTCGAGGACCAAATCGAGATTTTGATGGTCCGCGATTCGCAGTCGAAGATTGTCGTCGCGCTGCTCAAGCTCGCCCAGCACCAGCAGACCAGCGACGGTCGCGCGCAGGCCCTGCAAGTGACGCCGCTCGAGCTCTCGGCGCAAGTGGGGTTGGACGTCGACTCCGTGAAGCGCATCGTGCTCGGCCTGAGGGAGTCTGGCTACCTGCGCGTCCAGGACGAAAAAGTGGAAATTCCCGACCTGGACGCGCTGCGGGAGCTCTACGGGCTACTGGGCGTGAAGGACCAACTGCGCGGCGGCGCGCGTGACGCGGGTCGCGCCCGGGCGACTGGGCGCTGAGGCAAGCTCTCGATGCGGAACCGGTACCTGGTCTTCTTACTCCTCAAACTCGCTTGCTCCCCCAGCGCTGGTGGACCGGGGGCTCAAGACCCCGTTCGCGTGGCAGAGACCGAATATGACCTCGCCCGCGACCTTTGGCTGCAGCGGGGTCAGCTGAGAGACGCGCTCGACCACGCGCTGAAGGCCGTGAGCCTCGACGAGCAGAACGCCGAGGCGCAGCACCTGGTCGCGCTGCTCTACCTGGACTTCTGTGCACGAAGCGCGAACGACTGTAGGCTACCCGAAGCAGAGAAGCACGCGCGGCTCGCGCTCAAGCTCAAGCCTGACCTCCGCGAAGCGAGGAACACCCTCGGGGTGATTCTGATCCACGCGAAGCGTCCTCGCGACGCGATCAGCGAGCTTCGACCCTTGTGCGACGACATTCTCTACCAAACGCCGGAAAAAGCCTGGGGAAACCTGGGTTGGGCGTATCTCGAGAGCGGGGATTCGGAGCGGGCGATCGACGCGCTCCGACGCAGCATCGCGGCTCAGCCGCTGTTCTGCGTGGGCAGCTACCACCTGGGGCTCGCCTACCAGCGCAAGGGCGAGCCGAAAGCGGCGCTCGACGCGCTTACGCGTGCACTGGAAACCGAAGCCCCGGAGTGTAGTCGCTTGCAGGACGCGGTCGCGGCGCGCGCGCGGGTCTACGGGGAGCTCGGTCAAACCGATGCCGCGCGGGCCGACCTCGCTCGCTGCATCGAGCTCTCGGCAAGCACAGAAACCGGGAAAAATTGCCGATCCATGTTGGAGAAGCTGAAGTAGTCTCTGGGCCCCATGCCCAGCGTCGGTCAGTTTTTGCGCGAGCAGCGCGCCGCGCGCGGAATGAGCGTCGAGGAGGTTTCTCGCGCCACCCGCGTGCCGGTGTCGAGCGTCGAGCGCATTGAATCCGACCGCTTCGACGAGCTGCCGGGGGAAGTGTTCGTGCGCGGCTTCTTGAAATCGTACGCGCGCGCTCTCGGTATTCCGGCCGACGACGTGCTCGCGCGTTACACCGCGAGCCGACGCGTGGCGTGGGTCACGCCGCTGCCACTCTCCAGCGCGAATCCGAAGCCGGCGCGCGGTCGTCGCTTTGGCGTGGCCATCGCGTTCGTGCTGCTTTTGATCCTGTTCACGCTGGCGCTCAGCATCGTGCTCAAGCCGCGCGGCGACGACATGCCGCAAGAGCTGTCGCGGCTTTCCTCGCGCGCGGCGCGCGTCTAGCGAGTGCCGCAGGTTCACGAGAGCGAAGCCTTGCTGCTGCGGCGGGTGGAGCTCGCCGAAGCCGATCTGATCGTCACGCTATTCACGCGAACCCTCGGTCGCGTGTCGGCGCTCGCGCGCGGCGCCCGGCGCAGCAGAAAACGTTTCGGCGGAGCGCTCGAGCCGTTCTTCACCCTGCACGTGCGCATGGAAGAGCGTCCGCGCAGCGAGCTGTTCGTGTTGAGCGAAGCCAGTGTGGTCAGACCGCGCCTCGGTTTGCTGTCCCATCTTTCGCGGCTCGAAGTGGCGGGCCGTGCGCTCAGCTGGGTGCGCCGCGCCGCGCCGCCCCGCACGCCGGAGCCCGAGGCCTGGGCCTTGCTCGAGCGACTGCTCGATCGCCTGACTTCGACCGAAGGCGAACTCTCCGCCGAACGCGAGCTGTGCGAGCTCGGCTTGCCGCTGCTCGCTGCGTTCGGCTGGGGCATCGACCTCGAGCGCTGCGTGAGTTGCGGCAAACCCTGCCCGGATGGCGCGCCCGCCTCGGTGGACGCGGCACGAGGCGGGCTGGTTTGTCGCGAGTGCGGGGGCGGACGCATGCGCCTCAGCGGCGCGTTACGCGAGCGTCTCGCGCGCGCGGCGCGCGGCGAGGCACAAGCGCTGGACGCCCAGGACGTGAGCGTCGCCCTCGATTTGATCGACCGCGTGTTCGCGGCGCACGCGGGCCTCGAGTGAGGTCGCTATCCGACGCGAGCGCCGAGCTCGACGTAGCCTTCGCTGATGGCTTCCGACAAGCGGTAGAATTGGTTGCCCGCGCTCTCGTACGCGTCCACCAGCTCGAGCACGCCCAAGCGGCTGCGTAGACCGAGCGCTTCGCGGTTGCCGAGCAGCACCCCGCCGCGGCTGCGCGCCTCGAGCCCGTTCAAGCGAATTTCGCGAGCGCGCGCCGTGTCGAGATCGACCGGAGCCGAACCGGAAACGCCCGCCAGCACCTCGGCCGCGCCCTCGAGCAAAAGCCCGTGCATTTCCTTCAACGTGGCCGCGTCCTCCTCGGCGAGCGGCGCGACCTCCGCGCTACCGGAAGACGCGGCGACGCGCCGATCGACGAGCCGCTCGGCCTGTCGATGTAGGCCCTCGAGCGAGCGCTGCAGTTGCAAGCTGGTGAAGGCGGCGCGCGCGAGCTTACGCCCCTGAGACGAGTCCTCGAGGCTCGAGATCGGTCCGATCAAGAGCTCCTCGAGCGCCGAGTGCGCTTCAGCCAAAGTGTGCTCCGCAGCGCGGCCTGCCGAGCGACTCGCCCGCTGCACCAGCTCGCCGAGCGGGTTCAACGCCTCTGCTTGCATCGACAGCACGTTGAAGAGCTGCGAACGGATCACGCCGAGCGGATCTCCAACCGACGAGAGCTCGCGCGGAGCGACATCCGGATAGCGCCGCTCGAGCCAACGAGCGAGCAGTGGCGCCACGGGCAGCAACGCGAACACCGCCGCAAGCTGCGCAATGCCGAAGGCGACGCCCAGGTGCAAGCCTAGGTTCGGGAGCAGAATACGCTTTCCCCAGCTAATTTCGTGCGGCACGCCGGGTACCAGCCAGTCTGCGGCGTGGCTCCACAGCCGATGCGTGGCTGCGGCGAACACGGTGCTGGCCGCGCCGAGCAGCAGGTTCAGAATCGCGAAGCGACGGCAGCGGCGACCCGCGGGCGTGGTCAGCAGCGCGCCGAGACCCGCACCGAGACCGGAGCCGGAGAGCACTGCGAGCGCGGTATTGAGATCCCACTGCGCGGTCGTTTGCGCGAGCACCAGCACCAACACCACCACCGGCGCGGGGCCTTGCAACAGCGCGACCAGGAGCGCGCCGAGCAGAGCGCAAACCGCGACGTCCAGAACGCCATGAGTGTTCAGGCGCGCGACCAACGCGAGCAGCGACGGCTCCTGCACGAACGGCTCGAAGCCAGGCCGAAGCGTCTGCAAGCCGAGCGCAATCAGGCCCGCACCCAGCAGCAAGCGTGAAAACGCCAGCGAGCGCCGGTCCGAAGCGAGCGCGTGCCAGAGCACGCCAATCGCCACGACCACCAAGCCCTCGCGCGGATCGATCAGGCCGGTCACGAGCGGCGCGGTGGCCGCTCCGAGTTCGGCCCCAAGGAACGCAATCGCGGCCGGTCCGACCGCGAGCAAGCTCGAGCTCACGAGCCCCGCCAGCAGACCGGCCGCTGCGGTCGTGGACTGGGCCAGCGCGCCGACCACGGCGCCCAGGCCGAGCGCAGCGGGCCCGCGCCCAGCGACGCGGGCGAGCGCGTGAGCGCTACCGATGCCCGCCGCTTCGCGCGCGCCGCGCGCGAGCACACCGATACCGAAGATGAGCAGCGCAAAGCCGCCTATCAGATTGCGGAACGGCTTGCGCCAACTGACCGCCTTCAGGCGCACGTCGTACGGCTTGCTGCGCTCGGAGCCCTGGACCGCGCGCAGCTTGACGCGCCCGGGAGGCAGCCCGGTCGGCAGACGGGCGACGAGCGACCCCTTGTGGCGCGCCAGCACTTCCATCGCCATTTTTCCGGCGAACACTTGCACGCGTGCCGCGTCCTCGGCGCCGATATACGTGACGGTGACCGCCGCGCCGGGACTCGCGTCCGCCGGCGTAACCTCCACGATCTCGAGCCGAAGCGGCTCGGTCGCGGCGTCAGCACTTTCTTGCGTCTGTGCGAGCGGCGGCACGTCCTCGCCGTCCGGCAACGCGAAATAGACGCCCACGATCAGAGCGGTCGCGACCCAAGCCAGAATCCAGCGCCAGCGCCGGCGCGCGCGCTCGCGCTCAGCCCGGGCCATGCACGACTCCTGCTGCAGCCACGAACTTGCTGAACGCTGCCGGCTTTGCCCCCGCTGCATCCAGAGTCTGCGTGAGCCACGCAGGAAGCGCCATACGACGTTTCACTTCGACGACTGCGCACTGTTCGTTGGAACGCGCGCGCCCCAACGCGCCGCGCACGAGCGCCTGTTCGCGGCTCCAGAGGTCGCTCGGCACCGCGTAGAACGCCAAGCCGAGATCCACCGTGATGCGCAGCGAGCCATCCGGCTCTTGAAAGGAGAGCCGGCGGTAGTTGACCAGGCAATTCGCGGTCAGTGGTTCCCCCAGGCGCTCACCGTACTCGACCAACTCCGAGACACCGGCCAGCGCGGTCTCGCGCTCGGCCTCGTGCAGCAGCGCGTCACCCGAGATGCCGCCGCCGCCGAACACGGCCGGGATCTCGCGCTTCGGCAGGCGAAAGCGACGCTTGCGCGTGCGCGTGCCATCGCGGCGCTTCATTTCGATCCAGACCCACGGCTGGTAGCGCGCGATTTGATCCGGCGTGGTCGCGAGCTCGGCGAGCGACGGATGCAAGTCGTAGTACTCCTTGGCGCGTACCTTGATGTTGTGCTCCATATCGCCAACCGCAGCGCGGAAATGGTGCCGCGACGGCGTGTCGAAGTACACCGTGGTCACGAAATGGTGCGCATCCGGCAGGCGATTTGCGCCTTCCCCGACGAAGCGATGCGGCAAGATCCGCTGCCCGAGCGTGGCGAGCAGCGGGTCCAAGCCGCTGAGCGGCAACAAATACTTGGTCTCCTCGCGCTCGGCGGTGATCGCCGCATCCCCAATCGAGGGATCGACGGCCGGTGCCGGCGCGGGTTGGCTCATTTAGTGACTCCGTCGACGGTGTAGTGCGTGAGCTCCTCGGTCTGAGCCCCGCTCTCTTTGATCTTCCCGACGCCGCGCAGGTACCAATAGTCCTTCGCCTCGTTGCCGCCGGTCGCGGCAATCTTGCGTACGTGCACGGTGTGTTCGAAGCGACCGTTCGGTACTTCGATGGCTTCGTCCGGCGAAATCACCGACCAGTAGTCGCTCTCCTCGGACGGCGCAGGCGCAACGTCTCCGACCGGCAACTTGGTCTCGACGTACGTTTCGATCCACATCGCGCCGGCCTTGGTGTTCATCTGGGAGCCATCGATATGAATGCGCGGCGGCTGCCAAAACTCTTCGAGTTGAAGCAGCTGCGTCATCGCGCCGTACGAAAGCTCTCGGTAGCGCACGATGCGCGCCGAATCCTTGGGGTCTGGCCCCTGCCAGCTCTCGGTCTTGTCGAGCCCCGTCTCGGTATTGAGATCTGCACCCTTACGCGTGACCACTTTGAACGCCATCACGGCGGCATTCGGACCGGTGCCGCCGACGGCCTCCTGATCGAGCACCGTGGTGCGCTTCTGCGTGACCACACCGTCTTTGTCGGTGACCCGATACTCCCAGCTATTGCCGACGGCCACCGGCAACAGCGGGCCGGTGCCGGTCGATTCCGTGTTGCCTTCGGGATCAGTTCCGCCACATCCGCCGAGAAGCGCCGCCAGGGCAGCCATGAGCACAGGTTTCAACAATTTTTCACGGTTCACGAATCGCACTCCTCAATCTTCGAACACTTGTACCCGGTGTATGCCCAGAGCGACCGCTGCCGCATGTTTGAGCAACGAGATGTTCGCTGGAAAAGCCGCGAGCTGGCGATGCAGCAACGCGCGACCTCGCTCCAGATCCGCGAGAGCGCCCATGGATTTGACCACCGTGGACGGCCACGTGTCCGCGTACGCCTCGCGTAGCTGCCAGGCGCGTTCGTCGTCCATGTCTTGAATGCTGTCGATGGCTTCCTTGCAATCCGTAACGACCGCGCTCCGCATTTCCCAAGCGCGAGGGTCGGCAGAGCGCTTGATGCCCGCCATCACCACTTTCGGAGCGAGCCGCAGCGACTCTTTTCGCCAAACCCAGCTCTTTTCATCGAACAGCAACGACAACGACGAAAGCGCCGCCACGGGCGCCGCGCCGCGGGCGCGCTCGCGAATCGCCCAAGCGCGGTCGCCCGCCAAACCGGACACCGTTTTCGCCGCAAGCCGTCCGATCTCGTACTGGCTGGTCGAGTCGACCTGTCGGCGCGACAGCCACTCGGTGCGCAAGGCCCAGGCGCGCTCGGTATCGAGGCCCGATAGTGAACCGACCACCAGATCCGGCCGCTGCGGATACAAGCGGTCGCGCAACGCCCACGTAGCCTCGTCGTCGAAACGCGAGCAGGAGTTCAGCACCTCCTCGGGGAATTGCTGCGACAGCTGGAAACGCAGCGCGGCCGCGCGGGCATCACTGTTGGGAATGCCGGACAAAGTGCGCGCCACGGCGGCGGGAAATTTTTCCACCAACTCCTCACGCAGCTGCCAGCTCACGTCGTCCGTGAGCCCGGAAAGCGCCGCGAGCACTGCCTCGGGCACGCGCTCAGCCAGTTTCTTGCGACGCTCGTCCACCTGCGGTCCGAACTGCCCGCCGAGCAGGTACGCCGCCACCCGAGGCTCGCGTTCCTGCCGCTTGTCGAGCCATTCCAAGAACGCCGCCAGCGCCTGATCGGCCGACTCGAGCGCACGCGCCGGGCCATGTACGCGACCGGCGGCGCGAAACTGCTCGAGAGCCCGCGCGGTGCCTTCGGCGTGCGCGGTCTGAATCAAGCGCGTCACGCGAGCGACCGTGTTTTCGAGTGAGTCTTCGTTGTCGACCACGGCCCAGCGCCCTGGGTACTGCGCCGCCATTTCCTTGTAGCCGCGGCGCAGACGGTGCTGCAGCCCGACGCCCGATAACCCTTTGCGCGATGGCGGGCGCTTATCGGACGCCGCCAGCTTTTGGGCTTTGCGGCGGGCGCGCGCCAGCACTGGATCCACATCGACCAACACCACCAAGTCGGGCTCGATGCCACCTGCTGCCGCGCGCAGCACGGGCTTGGTGAATTCGTCCGGCAGATGCCGGCCTTGCCGACCCAGGTTCTCGGCGGTGAACAAGAACCGGTCGGCCAGAACCACGTCGCTCTTCGTGAGCGCCGGGCGCAGCGCTTCCTCGATCAACTGCACGTCTCGCGCGACGTACAAGAAGAACTCCGCCTGCGGCGTCAGCTCCAGATTGCGCGCGTCACGCCCGAGGTCACGAATCGCTTCGGAGACGGCCGAAACGAACTTACCTTCGGCCCGCAAGTGCTTGACCGACAGCCCGGACGCCCGGAGTTGTTCGGCGACCTGGTTCGAAACGGTCGTCTTACCGCTGCCGTCGATGCCTTCGAAAACAACGAACATTACCAAGCCACTCCTGCCTGCAGCAGCAGACTCATGCGATCGAGTTCCTCACCACCCAGAAAGCCGGTTGCGCCTGCTGGGAAATTGCGTTGCGCGCGCACGATGTGACCTTCGAGCGTCACGCGCGCTCGGCGCCAGAAGCCGCCGGCCACGCCGACCGCACCCTCGAACGCCAGATCGCTGACCACGTCGGTGTCTGGCTCGAACACACCGAAGAAGCCGAACGGTTCGACATACGGAGCGTCGTCGACCGTGCCGCCGAAGCGGTAACCGCCAAGCGCTCGGCCCATGACGAAGAGCGCGTCATCGTCGTCCGCCGGTTTGTTGATTTGCTCGTACCAACTCGAGCCGGTCGTCCCCTCCAGCCAGACCCGAACGCCGCCAGTGGGCAGAACGTGATCGACCGTCGCATCGACGCCTACGGTGAAGTAGTGCTTGAACTCGTTCAGCGCCGCAGAACCCAGGCGATGCTCGTACCAAGCGCCGAGTTGGATGCCGCCGGGTTCGAACTGGGCGCGCGCAACGTAGCTCTGCGCGTCCATCGATTTCTCCAGCAGTGGGTCGGTGTCGCGGTCCCCGCTCGCCAGCGCCGAGCCGAGCACGGCGCCCTGAAATGCGCCGACCATGAAGCGCGGCTGCAGACCGCCGCGACCCCGCCAACCGACCATCAAACCCGGATGACGACCACCGACGTCCAACCAGTCGGTGAGCAGGTCGTGCATCAAGCCGCGACGCACGAGCGGCAGGGTCCAGGGTGATTCGGTTTCGAGAGCGGACACCGGCAGCTTGAACTGGCCGGCGCGGGCGAAGAAATGCTTGCCGCGCGCCTGCACGTACCCGTCCTTGAGCGAAGGCTTGCCTTCGAGCTCGAGCTCGGCGACGGCGGAGATCCAACGCATCGGAGCCTCGTACTCGATTCCGATTCGCGCGCTGGTCAGCGACAAGTCGAGGCTGTTCACGGGCTCCAGATTCACCGACGCCCCGTCGATGACGATGCGCTCCTGATTGCGAAGCTCAGCCAACGCCAGCACGCGACCCTTGATCTGAATGCGCCCGGCCGACGTCGTCACGCCCGCATGGTTCGCGTTCTTCCCGTCTTTGTCGGCCTTGTCCTTCTTGCGTTTTTTCTTGTGCTCCCCGTCCTCGGTCGCAGGTGCGACTGGGCCTGGCTCGACCGCGACCGCTGCGACCGCAGGCACCTCAGCGGGCGCGGCGCTCGGGGCGGGAGCCGCAGGTGCGGACACCGGCGCGGGCGCGCTGGGTGGCGGTTGCGCGCTCGGCGGCGCCGCCGCTGCAGCGCCTGGCGCCGGGGTCAGGGGCGGGCTGGAAGCCGGCGCCGGAGCCGCCGGCGATGGCTGCGGCTGCGGCGACGCCGCGGGCCGCGGCGCAGCTTGCGCCTGGGCCAGCGCGGGCAGCGAAAAGCCGAAAGCAGCCGCGAACAGGGCCCAGCTACTACCAAGGCGCAGCCAGGTTCTCCGATTTCGGGCGGTCATGTAGAGGTTGAAGGAATCGCCCGCGGCTGAGGAAGAGCCCGAGGTGTTCTTTCCCCGCTGTAGTGACCGGTAGGGATAATTTTCTGTCACTTTCCTCGATCGACCTCTTAACAGATTCGTCACCAGCCAGGAGCGACTCGTTTACAGTAATGCGGGAATTCATTGTGTCGGCTCCCGGCCCGGAGTCAAGCGATGGAAATTGCCGGTAGAAGCGGCTTTGCTACATAAAATGGTCGAGGTCCCACCGTTGGCCGCCCTCTGCTGAGGCCGATCGGCCACTAACGTCATGTTACGGTCCGGTGACAGTGCGAATCACTCCGGCTGCCCAATCCCTGTTCCTCGCATTGGCGGCCATTCCGGCCTGCGAGCCGAAAGGAGGTTCCAGGACGTCCCCTACGGGTGACGCCCGGACACCCGCCGCGGCCGTGTCCAGCCCGACCTGGTCGGGGACAGCTGGCACCGGCGGGACGCGGCCCACCGGCGCGGGTGGCTCGCCGGTAGTCGATCACCCCCGAACCGACACGGACGGGCCCCCGAGCGACGTGGTCTCGGGCTTCGGCGATCCATCCGATTGCGACAACAGCCCGGTCCGGCCAAACGGAAGCCCGGTGCGCTTCGCAGTCGTCGGAGACTACGGCGTCGCGGGTCCGGCGGAGGAACAGGTCGCGCGGCTCGTGAAGAGCTGGAGCCCCGAGTTCATTCTGACCACGGGCGACAACAACTATCCGAACGGCGGCGCCGACACGATTGACGCCAACATCGGCCAATACTTCCACGAGTACATCTGTCCCTACCGCGGGGGTTATGGGCCGGGGGCGACCCGCAATCGTTTCTTCCCTTCGCTCGGCAACCACGACTGGTACACGCTCGGCGCGGCGCCCTACCTCGACTACTTCACGTTACCCGGCAAGGAGCGCTACTACGATTTGGTTTGGGGCGACGTGCAGTTCTTCGCCATCGACAGCGACCCCAACGAGCCCGACGGCACTAGCGCCACGTCCACGCAGGCGCAGTGGTTGAAGGAAAGGCTCGCCGCCTCGAAGGCTCGCTGGAAGCTCGTGACGATGCATCACCCGCCCTACTCCTCCGGGCCGCACCTTTCTACGACCTATATGCAGTGGCCGTACAAGGAATGGGGTGCCGATCTGGTGCTCGCCGGCCACGACCACATTTACGAGCGCATCAACGTGAACGGGCTCACCTACGTGGTGAGCGGCCTGGGCGGAGCGAGCATCTACGCCTTCACCGTCCCGATCGACGGCAGCACCGTGCGCTACAACGAAAAGTACGGCGCCGGGCTGATCGAGGCCGATTCGAGCCGGCTCAGCGCGCGCTTCTTCACGGCGGACGGAGAGCTGGTCGACGAGTTCACGCTGCCCGCGCAATGAGGGCCTTTCGGCCGCGGGCGCGCCTTGCTACACGCGAAGCTCCGTGAGCACCGACGAGTCCGCGAGCTCTGCTGCGCCGGTCAAGGCAGACAACGCGGCGCATGAGCGCTCGCGCATCGCCGGCCGCGCCGGCATCGTCGCGGCCGGTACGCTGGCGAGCCGCGTGCTCGGCCTGGTCCGCGATCAGGTGATCGCCGCGGTCTTTGGCCGCGCGGTGACCGACGCTTTTTTCGTCGCCTTCGCGCTCCCCAACGTGCTTCGCCAAGTGCTGGCAGAAGGGGCCGTGCAAAGCGCGGTGCTGCCCGTGCTGGCCACCACCCGCGAGCGCGAAGGCGACGCGGCCGCGCGTGCCTTCTTCGCGCGCGTACGCGGCTTGTCGCTCACCCTGCTCACGATCGTGTCGGCGCTGGGCGTGGTGTTCGCACCGACGTTGGTCGACCTGTTCGCGGTCGGCTTTCATGATCTCCCCGGTCAATACGAGCGTACCGTTACGCTGACGCGCTGGGTGTTCCCGTATCTGTTTTTCATGGGCACTGCGGCGTTGGGCGTGGCTGCGCTCAACACCTACCAGCGCTTCACGGCCACCGCTTTCGCTCCCACGCTGCTAAACCTCTCGTTCATCGCGTTCTCCTTGGCGCTGCCAGGCTGGCTCGGCGCCCGCGGCATGGATCCGGGCCTGGCCCTGGCCGCCGCGGTGCTGGTCGGCGGCCTGCTCCAAGTCGTGGCGCAATGGCCGAGCCTCGCAAAGATCGGATTTCTCTGCCGTCCACGCTTTTCGCTCGCGGATCCGGGCTTGCGCGAAGTGATGAGGCGCATGGGCCCGGTGTTGCTCGGTATGGGCGTCTACTACGTCGATGTGCTGCTCGCGCGACGGTTCTTGTCGGAGCTCGGCCTCGGCGCACAGAGCTACTTCAGCTGGGCGCTCAGGCTTTGCGACTTCCCGCAAGGCATCTTCGTCATGGCGCTGCAAACGGCAGCGCTGCCGAGCCTATCCCGACTGGCTGCGCGCGGCGACCTGTCCGAGTTCTCGGCGACGTTCTCGTTCGGCATGCGCCTGGCGTTGTTCGTGGCAATCCCGGCCACCGCGCTGTGCGTCACGCTGTCCGAACCGCTGGTCGTGCTGCTCTTTCAGCGCGGGGCGTTCGACGCCGAGAGCGCGCACGAGACCGCTCGGGCACTCGTCGCTCAAGGCAGCGGCATCTGGCTCGTGGCCTGCGTTCGTCAGTTGGTATCGGTGTATTACGCGCTCGGTGACACGCGCACGCCGGTGAAGGTGGCTGCGGTCGACCTGGGCGCGTTCATCGCGGCAGCCCTGCTCTTGCGCGGACCGCTGGGCCACGCGGGAGTGAGCCTCGCGGTAACGCTCGCCAGCGGCGTGCAAGCGGGCTTGCTGTGGCTCGGTCTACGTCGACGGCTCGAGGACCTCCGCACCCGAGAAATCTTTGGCTCGCTGGCGCGCATCGTGGTGGCGGCGGCTGGGGCGGCCGCGGTCGCGCTCGGTCTCACGAGCGCCCTGCGCGCGGGCGGAAGCGGGGCAGCGGTCGTGGCGCTTTCGGGCAGCGGTATTTTCGCCGGGGTGTATTTGGCCCTGGCATTCGCGCTAAAGAGCCCGGAATTGCGCTTGCTTGCACCAATCCTTCGTCGTCTGCGCGGCCGCTGAACGTGCCATGCCCGAGAACTCGAGCTAGAGAGCGCACGCGAAGCCAGCCGCTATGACCGAGCACGACATCCTCGAAGCCAGCTTTGTTGCCGCGGCCGCCCAAGTGAGCTCGCTGCCCCCGCCCGTCGGTTTGGAAATCGCGTTCGCGGGGCGCTCGAACGTCGGCAAGAGCAGCCTCATGAACCGATTGATGGCGCGCCGCTCGCTCGTGCGCACCAGTTCGACGCCGGGCTGCACGCGCGCGATCAACTTCTTCGCGGCGCGCGCGAGAGACGGGCTACAGCTCACCTTGGTGGATCTGCCGGGCTACGGTTACGCCGCGCGCTCGCGCCAGGAAAAGCAGCAATGGGCAGAGCTCATCGAACATTACCTGCTCCGGCGGCCGACGCTGTCCGCGGTGGTCGTGCTGGTCGATGTGCGACGCGGGCTCGAGCCCGACGACCTCGACTTGTTCAAGCTGCTCTCCGAACCTGGACCCCGCTCTCGACCGCCGACTCCGGTGCTGGTCGCGACCAAGCTCGACCGCGTTCCGCGCGCGCGCCGCGCGGCGTCGCTGTCGGCGCTCGCAAACAGCCCGAAAAAGCCGATCGGCTTTTCCACCGAGCTGCCCGAGACCACCGAGGACGTGTGGCGCGCGCTGCGCGCGGCCATTCGCTAGCAAGGGCTAGGGCACGCTGCCGACGGCTTCGCCGTGACTGAGCTCACGCCGGCAATCGCCGTAGATGCTGAAACGGACTGAGCCGTCGGGCAGCTCGAAGCGCCAGGCCGGGCCGGCCGCGGAGCGGTAGTATTCGATGCGGGCCGCGTGTTGAGACGAAGCACCCTTCGCGCGCGCGCGTTCCCACAGATCGGCGAGCTTGCAGCGCGGCTCGGGCAAGGGCTCGCTTTGCGAGGGCAGACACGGAGCATCGAGCTGATCTGGCTCAGCGTAGAGCCCTTTCGCGCGCAGCTCGACGCGCTGCCGCCCGCACAGATTGCGCCGCGGGACTTGCCCGGGCACCCGCGCGGGTTGCGGCCCTTGACCGGCCAAGCTCTGAAACGAGTAGCGCGCGCCAGCGCCGGGGGACTTCAGATCCACCGTACCGCTCGGGCCAACACCCTCGATGACGATGCCGCGCAGGAGATTGCGGCGAGTCAGGTCGCGCGCCGCGGACAGGGTCAGCAGCGGATCGACCGCGCTCGGAAAGCCGACGATCCCGGCCGTGGTCGGTGGAGCTGGGGGCAGGCCTTGCTCAGGCTCCGACGTACGCTTCGCCCAGAGCGAAATGCCGAGGCTGATCACGAACGCCCCACCCACGACCAGCAAACCATGAAGCTTGTCCGGGCCGCGCGCCCCTGAAGGCGAGGTCATCCCGTGCTCACTCATGACAACCCCCGCTCAGCAACGACGCGAACGGCCGGCCAGGGCCTAGGGGGGGAAGCAAGCGCGGCAAGGACATCAGCGGGCCCCTATAACATCGAGCCGCCCGCTCGTGTGAAGGGAGCGACGTCGAAACCGGGCATCTCGACGAGAAGCCCACGAAACCGTTGCCCGAACGCCCGAGGCGCGCTAGAAGGGCTGCCGCTTTCGGGCGCATAACTCAGCGGTAGAGTGCGTCCTTCACACGGACGAAGTCGTAGGTTCAATCCCTACTGCGCCCACCCGGTCCCCGAATTTGCGAACAGCGAAGCGGGCCAGCGTTACCCGGCTCCCAGCCGGGATGCCGGCCTTGCGCCTGGCGATCGCCACCTGTTGGGCGGCGTCCTCGACGCCCGGCACGTCGGGCAGCAAGAGACCGCGCTGCCCGGCCGCATCGCGC
Organism: Polyangiaceae bacterium; assembly: GCA_035549735.1. GTDB lineage: Bacteria > Myxococcota_A > Polyangia > Polyangiales > Polyangiaceae > PMG-095. Next base: position 16,621 of record DASZQI010000007.1, read on the forward strand.
ACCACGACGCCATAGCGGCGGGGGTCGAGCTCGGCGAGCTCGTGCACCGGTTCCTCCGGCATGAGCACGCTCACTTCGATCGAAAGGCTGGCGAGTTCGGCGAGGGTCACCGGCGAGAAGCGCGGATCGGCGGTGGCAGCCAGGACCGCGCTGCGTGCGGTTTCGTGAACGACATCGGGCTCGCGCGGCGTCAGCGCGCCAACGCAACCGCGCAACTCCTCAGCAGCGCTGCGCAGCGTGACGAACACGGGGTGCGCGAGCTCCGCGCGGGGTTCGGGCAGTGCCAGCGGAATGCCGCGAAGAGCCGCCGAGATTGCCGCGCGAGCCGTGCCCGCGAGCGTCGGACCGAGCTCCAAGAGCGTCGCCACGGCGGCAATTGTAGCAAGCTTTTTCGAGTTCCCACCAGGTGCTAGCGTCCGCGCGTGCTTCGCCTGCGGCGGCTCGTTAGGCTCGCGGTTGCGCTTTCGGTCGGCGCGCTCGCCACCGGCTGCGCGCAGCGACTCGCCCCGGGCGTGCGCGAAGTCTCCGTTCACGAATACTTGTTCGGCGCGTTCGGTGGCGGAGCCCTCGATGCGCGCGACCTCTGCCCGTCGGGAAGCGTCGAGAGCTTCGAGATCCGCCGCAGCGCTGGCGCCTATTTGGCGAGCATCGCCAGCCTTGGACTGTATTTGCCACATCAGGTCCGGGTTCGCTGCGCCGCGCGGAGCGCGCAGTGAACGGCCGAACGCTGGCACTGATCGGCGTCGTGCTGCTTCTCGGTGGCTGCGCGAGCACCACGCTGCGCTCCGGCAAGCCGCCGGGAGAGGTTCCGCCGCAGTACGACGAACGCTGGCACCCGTCCTTCCTGTTCGGCCTGGTGCCACTGCACGAGCGCTACGACCTTTCCCGAATCTGCCGTACCGGCTGGTCCGAAGTGCGCGTTCAGCCGGACCCGTTCACCGCGCTAGCAGGCCTTCTGACTTTGTTCGTGTATTCGCCCTCCCGGCTCACCATCGTCTGCGCGGCAGAGGAGCAGGCGGCGCCGCCCGCTCTTCAGGATTACCCCGCGCCGACATTTTCCAAACATCGGGCCGCGAATGCTAAGTTGGTTCGGTGACCGCGCCACCCGAAAAGCGTTTCCGTCTATGGCTCGACGAACGCGAGCAGGAACTTTTCGTGCAGCGCACGCATGAGGGCGGCTCATTCGAAGTGAAGTTGGAGCGCGAGGGCGCCGCCCGTACGCTGCGTGTGCTGCGCGGCCTTCCTTCGCCGATCGTGCTGGTCGATGGGCGAGTGCTGCGGCTCGGCGTGTTCGAGCAGGGTGATGAACGGCGCGTGAATCGCGGCCCCGACGCGCACAGGCTTCGCGTCGGGCCGAACAATCCCGCGCTGAACGCGCGTCGAGCTCAGGTGGCACCCGGACTGCTGGTCGCGCCGATGCCGGGGCGCGTGGTGGCGGTTCGAGTGAGCGTCGGTGATTCGATCGAAAAGGGCGCGCTGCTCTTGGTGATCGAAGCCATGAAGATGCAAAATGAGCTGTTCGCAGCGCGCGCCGGGCGCGTGCAGGAAGTGCTGGTCGCTCCCGGCGAAACGGTCGAGCGTGGCGCCGCGCTGATTCGCGTCGCCTGAATCGCGGCCCCATCAGCGCGTCGCGCGCACGCTGACTTCACGCAGGCCGCGTCGAAACGCGCGGAAGCGCTCGAGCGCCGCCTCCAGCTCCGGCTTGTTCGCGGAGAGGTCGCGCTTTTCCGCGGGATCTTCGGCCAAGTTGTACAAGCCGAGCGGACGGCCCCCGCTGACGACGAGCTTCGTGTCGCCATCGATGAACGCGCGCCGCTCTGCGTTGTGCGGCCCTTCCGCCATATCTACGAACACGGGCCGCACCCTCGGCACGTAACCTGCTGGCAAAGCTAGATCCGGCAAGAGCGAACTCCCACTCAGAAAATCCTGAGAGCCAGCCGCGGGCAGCGGAGCCCGGAACAGCTCGAGCACGGTCGGCACCAGGTCGATGGCGCTGCGGCGTTGGGCGACGCGGTGTGACGGCAGGCCCGGCACTCGCACCAGCAGCGGAACCCGCACGAGCTCTTCCCAGAGCTCGAAGCCGTGACGGATCATGCCGTGTTCGCCGAACGCTTCGCCGTGATCGCTGGTAACGATGACCACCGTGTTCGCCCAGAGCGGCCCCTCTCGAAGCGTGGCCAGCACCCGGCCCAGGTGGTGGTCGACGAACGCCACTTCGCCGTCGTAGGCGGCGCGGCTGCCCGTGCCGAACGAGAAGCCCTCGTGCTCGACGTACTCGGCGTGCGGGTCGGTGTAATGAGCCCACAGAAAGAATGGCTTGGGTGCGCTGCCGAGTGCAGAAAGCTCGGCGATCACCGCATCGCTCACGCGCTCACTGGTAACGCTGCGATCGCCCTCGGCCACTTGTGCTGCTCGCGGCGCGGCGGAGCTATTGATCGACGCAAAGCCGCGCTCCATGCCGTAGTTCTGGAAAAAGTACCAGTGACCTTGAACGCTAACCGTGTGAACACCGGCGGCAGTCAAGCGCTCGGCCAGGAACGGATCGCTCTTCTCGAAGCGATTGAAGTGCGAGTAGCCGCGGTGAGTCTCGCTCGAGTAGCGCCCAATCAACATGGGCGGAAGGCTCTTGGCGGTGTAGGAAGCCAACGAGTAGGCGCGCTCGAATACCACGCTCTCCGCTGCCAGCCGGTCGAGCTCGGGCGAAATCGGTCGCTGATTACCCGCGTACCCGAGATCGTAACGAAGCGTGTCGATGGTGAGTAGCACGACGTTCAGATGCTCGGGAACGCGCGCGAGGGCCGCGGCCCGCGCGTCGCTCGGTAGCTCGGTCGCTTTCACCGCCGCCACCGCTTCGCGAGCGTCGGAGCCCGAGCAGTCTTCGTCGCGGCCGTTGCCGGGCACGTCGTCGGCGCCGGGGTTCACTTCGGGCTGCCGATCGTCGCAGTCCCCTCCCCCGAAGCGCGCAGAGTAACCGTCGTGGTCGCGATCGGTCAGGCGCCGAAGAGGGCGCAAAAGCAGCGAACCGAGCGGCGCGGAGCGCTCGATAGAAAGTGCCAATTGCGCAGACTCGAGCCCGCTGCCGGCCGCGCGCAGCGTGAGCAGCAGCGGCGAAAGCGCCAGCACGCCGTAGGCGACGGCCGAAAGCGGACGCCGTGGCCTGGGCATAGAAACAGCGCCCGCAAATAGCAAGAGCAGCCCAAGCACCGGGCGCAAGTCGAGCTCATCGCGGGTGAGCACGCCCAGCATAGAGAGCACGCTCCCGGCGCCGCTCGAAGCCCCGGTCACGATGCTCGAGCCGAGAAACGCCGCGCTAACCAGCACCGAGGCGGCGAGCGCCAGAATCGGCGCGATCGGAGAAGCCAGTCGAGCGCCGAACGAGCGGGCCAACAAGGGCACGCACAGCGCGGGCACGGCGCCGAGCACGACCGAAAAGAGGCCGATCAGCGCGCCCGACTCGGCTGGCTCGAGATTCGAAGCGAACACGAACAGCGTCCAGCGCGCGACGATCAAGAACCAAAGCAGCACCGAAAAAGGCGAAAGCGCGAGGGCCAGCGAGCGCTCGCGACGCAGAGCCTCTTCTTCGGGCCGGAACCACGCGAGCAACGCGCGGGACACGCTGTCTGGCAACAAGACGCTGAGCGCCGCTCCCCCGCCCAGCCCAACGCCGAGCGCAAGCGGGGCGATCAAGCCCGCCGTCGACAGCGCGCTCGCTACGAACGGCACCGTTGCCGCGGCCGTGACCGCGCGCGCGTCCCACGCTGCGACCACGAGGCCGGCAAGCGCCGCGCCGGCGCTCGCGGCGAGCAAGCGCACGCCCACACGCTCTACCGCGATTCTCATCGACTTTTCGGACCGCGGCCGCTGGCGCGCGCCAGCGGGTGCGCCCGATCGTAAACGGAAAGCAGTTGATCCATGGAGACATGGGTGTAGCGCTGGGTCGTGGAAAGGCTCGAATGACCGAGCATTTCTTGAATCGCGCGCAGATCCGCGCCGCCCTCCAAGAGGTGTGTCGCGCACGAATGGCGGAGCGCGTGCGGATGAAGATCCGGCCGACCGGCACCCAAAATCCCATAGCGGTTCACGAGTTTCTGCACCCAGCGCACACTCAGACGGCGCCCGCGCCTGCTGAGGAACAGTGCCTTACCCTGACTCGCGCCGCGCACATTGGCGAATCGGTGGCGCTCGGCGAGATAGAGCTTCAGTGCGTCCTGCGCTTTGGAACCAACCGGCACGATCCGCTCTTTGCCGCCTTTGCCGAGCACGCGGACCTCGTCGCTCGCCAGCTCGAGGTGGTCGAGATCGAGGCCGACCAGCTCGCTGACGCGAAGCCCCGACCCGTAGAGGAGCTCGAGCAGGGCCGTGTCGCGCCGCAGCTCGACGCGCTCCGGCTCAGGCAACGCGCCCGGGGCCTCGACCACCTGCGCGGCCGCTTCGGCGTCCAAAAAGCGCGGTAGCTTGCGGCGGATCTTCGGGCTCGCCAAAAGCGCCGCCGGATTTTTGCGAACCACGCCTTGTCGCTCCAGATAGCCGAAGAATGCACGACAGCTGGCGAGCTTCCTTGCAATCGTGGTCGGCGCGCACGACTCGGCGAGCCGCCCCAGAAACACGCGCAGCAGACTGCGGTCGACCTGCGTCGGCGCGACCGGTCCACCGAGCCGCTCGCGACAGAACGCGGCGAGCTCCTGCAGGTCTCGGCCGTACGCGAGCACGGTATGTGGCGAGGAGCGACGCTCGTGAGCCAAATGCTCGGTGAAACGTTGCACCCACTGGGCTAGCGGGTCCGAAGGGCCTTCCGGCTCGGTCACACCCGAGTTTTACGCTCGGTAGGCGGCCAACGTCCAACAAGCCGCGCCGATGATGACCAGCGTCGCGCCGGTTACCAAATGCCGGCGCGAGATTTGGCCTTCCCGGCTAAGCCCCATCCAGCCAATCCAGGACAACCCCGCGACCAGGAGGGCCAGCCCTACGGCCAGAAAGAGCAGGCCCCAAGCCCCTTGCGTCTCGGGGCGCTCGAGCGTGCGGAGCAGCTCGCGCTCGCGCGCCGCGTCGTCTCCGCCCGCGCGCGCGGAGCTCATGCGAGTGGCCAGACGCGCCAGGTTGCGGCTGGAAAGCGAAAGCTCGGGCCTCGAGAAGCCGGGCGCAGCGGACTCGACCGCGGCCGCGCGCACCGCGTTCCAGGCGAAGGCTGCGAGGTGCAAATCGCCGGCTGTCTCGGCACCCCGCGCGATGACCACGAGACGCGCATAGGCCGCGTCGACGTGGGGAGCATACGGCACGAAGTAGCCCGCGGCAGCCCGCGCCTTGCGCACCGACTCGCGCAGCTCCCCGCGGTCGAACGCCTGTTCGGCCTCCTCCAACGCAGCGCGCCCCGAAAGCACCGCGCGCGTCGCGAGCACCGAAAGGAACAAGAGCGCCAAGGAAAGCCCGAGCACCGCCCTGCGCGCCCAGCCGAGCAGCCTCGACTTCGCCTCACTCATTGAAAATCGCGGCGTCGGAAGATCACGGCCGCCACGGTGAGAAGGAAAGCGACCCAGCACAGCGTGTGAAGCAACGACAGCCCCAGATAAACCGGGAGTGACGCGCCGGCTGCCTCGCCCGTGAGCAGCGGGCGCTCCGGAACGTACAGCATCAAGTTCGGCACGAGACGGCTGACCCCCTGACCCAGAGCGCGAATCGTTTCCCCGAACATCCGCACCGGCAGATTCGCGAGCGTGTCCGCGGAGCGACCGACGATGAACACGCCGAAAGTGAACACCGAGCTCAAGAAAGGCGACGAAAAACCCGCAAATACAGTGGCGATCGCCGCTACCACGGCCACCTCGCACAAAGTCAGCAGGGCCGAGCCGAGCAGCACGTTGCGGTCGTCCGGCGCGCCCGAAGCGAGCAGCGCCCCCGCGACGCACAAACCGATCGCAAACGGAATCGGTAAGAGGGTGCGCAAGCGTGGCAGCCGCCAAAATAGCAGGCCGAACGCAAGCACACTGCCCAAACCGATCGCCGCGCAAAGCCAGCCGCTGCGACCCGAGAGATCGGCGAGCGCAATCAAGAGCGCTCCGGTGTTGGCCGCGATGAACACGGCGAGCGTCAGCGTGGTCCCCAAATACTTTCCAACCAGATACTCCGCCCGGTAGATGGGTCGAGCCAGAATCGGAAAGATGGTCTTGAGCTCGAGCTCGCGATAGAGCGCGGTGGCGCCCAGCACGACGGCTACGATCACCCCGTACAGCGAGATAGAGGCCGCGCCCAAATCGCTCACCACTCGCAAGTGCGCGCGGTTCGAAAACGCCCCTACCGCCAGAGCGTATCCACCCGTGGCCAGGGCTAGCGCGAGCAGGCCATGAAGCACACGGGCGCGCACCGCTTCGCGGTAGGTGTTGTATGCCACAACGGCGACGCGAGTGACCATTCGGGCTCGGGAAAAAGCCTCAGTAACCTAGCAGAGCCACCCGTCCCGGCTCCATGAAATCCCGAATTTTCGTGACCGAGCGCAGCACCACCGCCCGAACGCGATCCTCGAACAGGCCCGTGAACAGCCCCGGCCCGAGATCGACTGCGGCCCCGACGGTGATCACCGAATCGACCGGGTTCAGCGCGCGCACGCGGAAGAAACCGAACACGTCACGAATGTCGTGCGGGGCAGATGGATCGAGCCAAAAGCGGAGCTCGTCCGAACCGGGCGCCCGCTCAATCACGATCGTGTAGCGCGCCACGAACGGGGCCTGCCCCTGCTCGAGCTCGACCCGCGCCCGGCCGGCCTCGGAAGAAACCAGGCGCGCCGAACGTGTGCGCGGCAGCATCTCCTTGAGTTTCTGCACGTCGAGCAAGGCCGATAGCACCTCGGCTGGGGAGCAGTGCACCACCTGATAGGCGATGCCTCCGACGTAGCTGCCTTTGCCCGAGACGAAGGTCAGCGGACGCTCCACGCGGGCACCGTTCGCGAGCTGCTTCTGCTCCTCCGGCTGCAGCTGCGAAGGGCCGGCCAGAACCGCGCTGGGCGCGCTCAGGCCCGGGCTCGCAAACAGCACAGCCGAGAGCGCAACAACACGACCGAGGTAGCGCGGCGAGCGACCGATCATGGCGACTCAGGCTAACCCCAGGCCGGAAATACCGCCAGTCCCAGGGTGAGATTCAAAGTTTCGCTCTGAAAGGACTCAGGATCTCCGCTGTTCGAGCAACGTGCGCAAGCGGGGTGCCAGCGCCTCCATAGCGATCGGCTTCTGCAAAAATGCGACGCTTTCTTTGAGCACGCCTCGTTCCGCGAGCACCCCCGCGGTGTAACCCGAGACGAACAAAACCTTTACCGCGGGCCGCAGGCGGCTGAGCTCACGAGCCAGTTCGAGGCCGTTCATTCCCGGCATGATCACGTCGGATATGACCAAGTCGATCGCCTCCAGGCGCTCGCCAGCGATAGCAAGCGCCTCCTCCGAGTTCTTCGCGCTGATCACGTTGTAGCCGAGCGAGCTCAGCATGCGACGCGTCGACTCGCGCACGAGCGGCTCGTCGTCCACGAGTAGAATCGTCTCCGTCCCGCGCGGAATCGCATCGCCGCTCTCCGGCGGAGCTGGCAGCGACGCGCGCTGCACCGTTTCCGGCAAGTAGATGCGGAACGTCGCGCCCACGCCGGGTGTGTTCTCGAGCTCGAGGTGACCGCCGCTCTGCGTGACGATTCCGTAGGCCGTGGCCAGGCCGAGGCCGCTGCCGCTGTCCTTCGTCGTGAAGAACGGCTCGAACGCCTTGGCTGCAGTTTCGGGCGCCATGCCACCCCCGGTGTCGCTGACCACGATACAAGCGTATCGGCCTGGGGCAAGAGCGCGCGGCGATAGAAAATGATCTCGGCGCACCGTCACGGTGCTCGTCTCGATCGAGAGCCGCCCGTTTCCACCCATCGCGTCGCCCGCGTTGACCACCAGGTTGGTGAGCACCTGGTCGATCTGCGCGGGGTCCGCTTTCACGCGACACAGCGAGGCATCGAGGTCGAGCAAAAGCTCGATCGATTCTCCGAGCAGACGCCGGAAAATCGGCTCCAGCCGCCAAATCAAGTCGTTCAGCACGATCACTTCGGGATTCAGATATTGGCCACGGGAGAAGGCCAATAGCTGGCGAGTCAGATCGCGAGCGCGCTGCGCGGCGCTCTGAATCGTGTTGATGTCCTCGGCTACGGTGCGTGTGCTGCGTTTGCTCAGAATTTGATCCGACGCGGCCAGGATCACCGAGAGCATGTTGTTGAAGTCGTGCGCGATGCCGCCCGCCAGGCGTCCGATCGCCTCCAGCTTCTCGGCGCCACGCTCGGTCTCTTCTATCCGCTCGCGCACGCGCAATGAGCGCGCGAGTTCGAACACCAGCGGGACCTGCGCGGCCAGCGCCGAAAGCACGCGCGAATCGCTGTCCGAGAAGCCGCCCACCCGGAGCGGCCGGTCGAGGTACACCACGCCGATGCGCGCGCCGCGCACGCTGAGCGGGACGGCGATCACCGCTCGGTCCGCGTAGCTCGCGAGCGTGCTTCCGCGACCGAGCTCGAACTCCTCACGCTGCTCGATGGCTCCGAACGAGAGCAGATCTTCGACCAGTCGAGGGTCGTAGCCCCGCGCTCCCTCCAGCTCGTGGCCCGCCGCCGAGCGCGCGGAAGAGAGCACCAACCGCTCCCGAACTCCGCTCGGCGTGCCGCTTTCGGAGCTTGGGTCGAGCAGAGTCTGCGCCATTTCGGCGCTCGCAGCGCCGAGCGCGCGTTCCTCCTCCAGCCACTCGCGGGTCAGGAACAAAAGCCCCCGATCGGCGCGCAAGGCTTCGACCAACTCGTCCAGTACCGTTCTCACCTGTTCGTCGAGGAGCAGCTCGCGCGCACTGCGTTGACCGAGTCGGACCAGCGATTTCAAGTAGCCGCGAGAACGCGCCCGGGAATGCGCGTGCTCGGCGTCGGACGAGTGTGACGACTGTCCTTCGGACCAGGCCGACGACGTGTGCCCGCCAGGCTGGTGCTGGGCTTTGAGCCCGAACTCCTGCCGGATCCAACGCAGGCGGTAGGCCGCGCCGTGCTCGCGCGAGAGCGCCTCGGCGAGCCGCGCCTGATCCCGCGCGGCCTCCGACTTTCCTGCCGCTTCCAGCATGTGAGCTCGGCAGCGATGCACGGCATAGAGCACCCAGGGGGCGCCTTCCTCCTGCCCGAGCCGTTCCGCCTCGGCGAGCGCGCGTTCCGCGGCCAAGAGCGCGCCGCCGAAAAATAGCCGGCAGCCTTCGATGGCTTTGGCGTGCGCCGCGAGCAGTGGCATGCGCGCGGCCAGCCGCAGATCCGCGAGCGCCGAGTCCAAGGCCGGCAACAGGGGCGCGCGCTCGGAGGCAGGGACGCGCAGGCAAGCGTGCACGCGCGCGTGCGCCACTTGTACGTAGTACTCGGTGACCTCGAGCGGCACGCGCCGCGGGTCGAACTTCGCGCGTTTGACCTCGTCTACCAGCGCTTCGAATTCGCTCCCCAGCTCGCCACACTCGGTGAACAGACGTACGCGCGAACCATACGCGCTCATGATCTCGTTGCCGGCCTTGCGCGGGCGCGTGGTGAGCTCGACCAGCCGAGCGAGCACGAAATCGGGCTCTTGGTGGCGACCGAGCGAGAGCAGCGCCGCGCGCACGCTGACCTCCATGAACTCGAGCGCGGTCGGCGGCCCTTCGTGCCGAGTCAGACGCGCAGCAGCCCGCTCCAGCCACTTCCAAGCTTCCAGGTTGCGACCGCGCACCGCCTCGATTTGCTGCTGATTGTAGGCGGTCAGGCAATACTCACCGAGCTCACGAAAATGCCCGTAATCGTTGAGTAAATGCGCACCCACCTGGAGCGCCTCGCGGATGTTCCCGGTCAGACCCGCGATAGCGACGTGTACCTGCAGCGCCTGCGCATACTCGACGGGGTTGCGCGCGGACTTGGCGAGCTGCTCGCCAACCGTGAGCCAGTGCCGCCCACGCGTTCGGAAGCCCAGCGCGGTCAGCACGAAGCTGTAGAGCGAATAGCTGCGCGTGAGCGCAGTCGGCGTGCCCAGCCGTTCGGCGGGCAACAGGCCGCGCAGCGCGGCGTGCACCAAGCGCAGCGGTTTCGCGGTGTGAAAGGCAAGTCGGCCAGCTTGGTAGTAGAGCGAGCTCAGCACCTCGGCGCGGCGGCGATCCTCGGCGCGCACGAGCGTCCGCTTCGCGAACAGCGAACGCCTTAGCCAGACCAAGATTCCAGGCACCAGGTCCGTGATCGAATCTCCAGGCGGGGTCACCGAAAGCGCCTGAAACGCCTCGGCCAGCGTGGCCCAGGCGCTCTTCGTGTCGAACTGCATCTCCGCCCAGGCCGCCCGATACAGGGCGAACGCGCGCGTCACCGGGTCCTCCGCGCGCGTCACGATCGCGCGCAACCTGCTCACGCCCGGCTCGATTGCGCCCGTGCGCAGCAGCGCCTCGGCGTGCAGCAGCTCGAAGCCGAGCGGCAGCGTTGCCCCGGTTCGCTCCGCCGCCCGCTCCGCGCCCTGGAAGAAGCGCAGGCTGAGCTCGTTGTCGAAAGCACGAAAGCTGAGCTCGGCCGCCGCTCGACAACTTCGCAGCACGCGCTCCGGACGACGCTCGGGCTCTCCATCGAGGTAGTGAGCTGCCAGCGAAATCACGAATTCGCGCGTCTCTGCTGGCCCGTGATCGCGCGCGGTCGTTGCGTCACTGCCCACAGCAGGCTCGCTTTCGCTAGCCAGCGAAAGCGACAGATCCAAGCCGTCGGTGGCGAGTTCGAGCACGCGTGACAGCGGCGAGCCGTCTTGATCGAGCGCTTCGGCGAGACGCTGGTGCAGCTCCGCCAGTTCATCCGGAAGCAGCGAACGCAGCAGTGCTTCGCGCACCGCGTCGTGCACGAAGCGGTGACTGCCCTTACCCGCAACCTCGACCAACATCGCGCGCCGTGCGTCGAACAACAGCGCGCGCGCGGCGGCAGGCGATTGCGCGGACACTCCTGCAGCCAATTGATCGTCGAAGGTCATCCCCGCAACCGCGCCCGCCGAGAGCAGCGCGGTCGAAGCCGGATTCAACTCGGCGATCCGCCGAGCCAGAAGCTCCAGCGAGCCGCGCGGCAAGCCCATTTGCGCCGCCGCATCGCGGTCGAAGCGCCACTCGCCCCAGAACGGAACCAGGACTCCACCGTCGAGCATGCTGCGCAGCGTTTCCAGCACGCCGAGCGGTGTCCCGTCGCTGAGACCCGCGATATAGCGAAGCAGCTCCGGATCCAGGCGCTCCTGACCCAGGTACGCGCGCGAGAGCTCGCTCACCTGCTGTTCGTCGAAGCCGTCGAGAGAGAGCTCCCAAACCCGCTCCGGTTCCAGCGTGCGCAGCAGGCGGTCGACCGCCGGCCAGCACTCCGGGTCGTCCCGACCCGACAAGAGATAGAGCACACGCGAGGCCGATTGATCGATCAGGCGACCGATCACGCGACGGCTGCCGGCGTCGAGCCACTGCACGTCGTCAATCACCACGGTCACGGGGGCGCCTTCCTCGAGCAGGCGGTGAATCAGCTCCGCCAAGCCCTCGGAAAAAATATGTTCGGCCGCGTCCATGCGCGGCAGCGGCGGGGCGTCCGAGAAAATGTGCGACAGGCGCGGCGAGAGTCCGCGTAGCAACGACGCCGCTTCCCCTGCTTGCGCGCGAAACGCGGCGATCGCAGCCAGGCGCTTGGCCGGAGGCAGGCCATCGGCTCGAGTCAAGTGCGCCTCGATCAGCTGGCGTGCGACGCTGAACGGCTCGTGTTGCGCGTTCTCGCAGCTGAGCGCGAAGAAATGCTGACCGTCCTTCTCGATTTCCTCCAAAAACGCCCGAATCAGCCCGGTTTTTCCGGCACCCCGGCCGCCGCGCACCAGGACGACCTGCCCGCGACCAGAGGCGCTCGCGCGCCACGCCGCGCGCAGCCGATCGAGCTCACGATCTCGACCGAAAAGGGGCACCGGCGCGCTGCGACCGAAGTTCGCCGCGTTACCAGTAGGTCGCAGCGAAATGCTGCTGCCGGGCTGGCGCAGACGACGCAAGTCGTCGTGCAACGCGTGCGCGTCGAAGTACGCCTCCTCCTCACCGAGCCCGAGCAGGCGCCGCAAGATGCCGGCGAACCGACGCGACACGAACGGCGGCAGCGCCGGGCTAGCCGCGTGCCGCTCGAGCATCGGCTCCGGATCCGCCGAGTTCCAAGGCACCGCACCCGTCACGCACTCGAACAACACGCAGCCGAGCGCGAACAAATCGGCCCGAGAATCACCCAGACGGGTTGCTGATCGTGGCAGCGTCCCGCTGCTATCGACCTCGGACTCGCTCGAGCCTGCGGCTTGAGACCCCGCCAGCCCGAAGTCGACCAACCGGACCGCCGTCGTGTGCGAGTCGAACAGGATATTGGTGGGCTTGATGTCGCGGTGCACCAAGCCGCTGTCGTGAATTTTGCCGAGCGCATCAGCCAGCTGCAGCGCGAGCTCAGTGACCTGATCCTCGTCGAGCGGCCCTTGTCGCAGCCGTTCGGCCAGGGTTTCCCCCGCGGCGAGCTCCATAATGATGTAGGGCACTTCGCCGGCTCGCCCGACTTCCATCACCGCGGGCAGCGCCGGATGTCGAACGCGCGCTAGCGTCACGGCCTCGCGCAGAAAGCGCTGAGTGAACTCCTCCGGCGGGTGCGCATCGCCATCGTGCTGGGGAACTTTGGTCGCGTAGTAGCGCCCGCCCCGTCGCACGCGGAACACCGCGCTGTGAGCCCCTCGACCAAGCTCGTCGAGCACCTCCACCCCCGGGATGGAAATGAAGGGCCGGACCATTAGAGACCCCGACCTATAACACTCCTAAGCGATAAGATGCACGCGCAGCGATTCAGGCAGCGCCGCGCGAGCAGAGGGATGCCCCCTTCCAAACGTCAGTGGAAGCTCAGCGCCGGGCCCCGGTACTGCTCGAGCCACCCGAGCGCCGGTCGCCGGGCTCAAATCGACGAAGCGAAGCGGAGCCGCACCGCACTCCGCGAGCGCGCAGAGCCTGTCGAGACCCGAGTGGGCGCCTGAAAGGAAATCGCGCACCGTGGCGTGCATCGCCGGCCAGAGGAAAAACTCTTGATGATAGTCGGCAGTAGGCGAGAAACTTGGCGCCGCGCTCGGAATTCTTTCCCCCCACAGGAAGCCCCAGCGCTGAAGGCATTCTCGCAAAGCTCCGTCGAAGGCACGCTTCAGACTGGTCCCGGCCGCGGTGCCGAACACCAATGGCGCCTCCGCGCGCTTCGGAAACCCGAAGATCGCTGCCACCGAAAGCTCGCCCGCGCGCTGGACACGGAATGGAAACGAATAGGCTTCGAACTCGTACCAAGGCTCGAGCGCGGTCAGGGCGAGGTCGTCCGGCAAGCTGCAACGCACCGGGAGCACTTGCCCGTACCAGGCCCGTAGCAATCGATCTCGCTCGACCAGCTCGGCGGCCGCAGCCTCGCACGCCTGCTGAAAGCTTGGTCCCGCCGCTACACCGTTGGAGCGAGAGTACTGAAAGTCAGCCCCTGCCGGGGCCTCGGGAAACACTTCGGCGAACGTGAGCGACTCACGCTCGCCATCTGCGCGCCACGCTGCGTAGCGCTCACGCGGTCGAGCTAGCGCCTCGAGCACCGCGATGCGTTCGAACAGCTCGAAGTAAGCGCGTGCGATAGGTAGCTCGCCCAGCGCGCCGGCGCTGCCGAGCGCCTCGCGCCCATCTTCGGCGCGGGCCAGGAGCCCGACCAGGTTCAGCCGCAGCCCCGGCACGCTCGCCGCGTCGAACAACGGGGCGGTGAGTTGCCAGCCTGCCGGTAGCGGACAGGTCGCTCGTAGCGCCTCGAGCTCGAGGCTATGCGCGTCGTCAGCCACGGCTAGGCCGCATCGCCAGTGCGCGCGAGCGCATGCAGCTCGTCACAAAACGCTTCGAAGTGCGACATGGCGACCCGCAGCGTATCGAACGCTCGGGGCGCGTCGCTCGCGGCGAGCAAGGCGTCGAACTCGGCCACGCACTCGGCGACGTGCTCACGATCCAGTTCGGCGTGGCGAGACACCACCGACAGTGCGTCCGCGGGCACGCCACAGTGCTCGCGCAGCGCGTCGACCCAGACCGGACCCATGAGCACGGTGATGTACTCGGCGAACAAGATGTAAGCGAGGTACGACGCTGGCGCGACGCGAATCGCCCGCTCGAGATCGCGAACCAGCGCGAGGATCGCCCGACAAGGTTCGCGCGTCGCGCCGACGCTCGAGCCGAAGTGCGCGCCCATTTCCTTGAGGTCCGACTCGGCCCATTGGTCATGACCGTGCTCCTCGCCCAGCTTGTGCTGGAAGAAGCGCCGAAGCTCGAGGTCGCCCCACTGCTCCGCGCTGTCGCGCGCCAGGGACAGATGAAACGGCGTGTGACGCACCAAGTACAGCACGCTGCTCAGATACTTGGCGACCGTCTCCGGCGGCACCGCGCCGCTCTTTGCTGCGGCGAGCAACGGGTGCGCGTGTAAGCGCCCGGCGCACGCCTCGATTTCACGTTGTAGACCTTGAGTGAGCATGACCGATCCTCCTCGTTAGCGACCATCTAGACCGGCACGCCGGAGGCGAGAGCGCGAGCCCCCGCCTCGGGCGTTTCCCAGTCTCACGCATCAGAACGTGCTGAGAGCAAAGCGCTTCTTCATGGTCGCTGTCCTTTCTTTGTTCACTGAGAATGACGGAGTTGGTATTTCGGACCCGAGCAGAACTGCTCGATGAAGGTGTGCTCGCTGCTCGAGCTCAGGAATTTGGTGAAATGAACGTGCGCGCCCCAGCGCTCGCTCAGCAGCGTCCCGGTCGCGTTGAAGCGCAGGCGGGTGACCACGTGCATCATGGCCAGGTTGGAGGGCGCCACGTCGAGCTCGACTCGCTCTACGCCGACGCTGCGCAGCACCTCGAACACCAGGCGCGAGAAGAAGTGCTGAATCGGTTGGAAGCCCTGATACTCGGGCAGTAACGCCGCGCTGCGCACGTAGTACGTGCCCCAGTCGAGCGGCGTGCAAACCACCAAGCCGACCGTACGTTCGCCCGCCTTGAACTCGAAGAAATCCCCAATCGCTTGATAGTAGCGGGCCTTGCTCGAATCGAGCTGACTGGTCGAGAACGGGGCGGCGCTCGCGGTCTCCTCGAAGATCGCGGGGTAATGCTGGCTGACGAAGGGGGCGGCCGCCTCGTACGAGCTCTGCACGATCTCGAGGTTTCCGATCGAGAGCGGCAGGTGCTCGCTCCAGTCGAGGCCCCAGAGCGTGCCCGAAAGGCGCACAGACGGCTGTACGGGGCGGGGTTGCGCGGGTGCTAGATTCGAGCTGAGAGTGAGTTCCATGCGAGACGCCTTCACGCCGTTCCCCCACCCTCGAGGGTTGCCAACGGGGGCGTCTTATGGCGTCGCGCCCGACATGGCCAAATTAGTCGAGCGCAGGCGAGCTATCGGCTCACGGCGAAGCGAGGAATACGTCTAGGAGCCAATGTCCGGAACCACCAGCAAAGCCGTCGATTTGGAGGTAGTAATCGCCCGCTTCCAGCACCAGATCCAAAAAGCTTCGGGCGGCGGCGCGTCCCGGCGCGCAAGCGTGCGGCACTTCGTTTCCGGGGCACTCATCGGCGCGCCGCACAACGAGCAGCGTCTGGTAGTCGCTGCCGCTCATGTCCAGAATCACCCTGCGGGGTGCGGACAGGCTAAGCTTCAGCATTTGGTCCGGCCCACCGCCGGCGGAGACGCCGCCGTAGTCGCATCCCGCCTCGAAATCGGCGTGTGCGTTGCTGGTATTTCCGGAGTATCGCCCTCCGGTTTCCGGAACCTTCACCGCGTCCGCGCAGCCGTCCGCGAAGGCGACCAAGGTCGCTGGCCCGGCCGGGCGGGTATACGCGGTCAGCTCGACCGGAGCGCCCACTCGGCTCTCCGCCACGACCGCGTAGTCACCCGCTGCCAAGCCGAACGCCCGCGCACGAACGGGTGAGTTGTCCGACGCCGCACAGGAGAGGCTCGCTTTCTCGTCGCAGCCGGGGCGCAGCAAGCTGACCGCCCCGGTGTCGCCCGAGGAGAGGCGTTCGACCAGCAAGACGTCCGAGCGCTGCTCGAGCGTCAGGGTGCGCGTTGCATCGACCGCACCTGGCAAGCAGGCGCTGGCGAGCGAGTTTTCGTGGTCACCGAGCTCGATCGCCTGGCTCACTCCGACTGGAATCGGCGGCGGCGCCGCGCAACCCTGATCCGCTGCGGGCACGGTAGGTGGCCGCAACGTGAGGCTCAGCTCCACGTCACTCGGCCCCCCTGCCCCGACTCTGACGAAGTAGGTCCCCGCCGGTAGCGAACGAACGAACAGCCGCGCCGGCTGGCCCGCACGGCAATCGAGCTCGCTGGCCAGGGAGACACACCCCTGGTTGCGCAACGACAGCGAGGGCGTGCCATTTCCGTCCAGCGAGATCGCTCGCAGCACCACGTCCTGCGGCTCGTCGAGCTGGAAGCGATAGAAGAGGTCGGACGTAGAGCGCTGACACGCGCTACTGGAATCCAGGTTCGCGCCGGAAAGCTCGGCGACCACGCTCTCGCCGCTGGCAAGCTCGAGCGCGGTTCCGCAGGTCTCGTTGCTGGGCGCCGGCTCGGACTCTCGATACGCGACGCGCAGCGCCACGTCGGAGCTCGCGAGCCCGCTCACATACAGTGGGTACGCACCTGGCGGAAGCTCTCGCAGCAGCAAACGCGCGATCTGTCCATCGTCTTCGTCCGGCAGCGTCACCGCCGCGGAGCAGGCAAATTCGGTATTTTGCTTGCTGCACGAGGTCGCAGCGGAGAGCGCGAGACCCGCGTCGTCGGAGAGCGCGATCACGTCCACGTTCATGGCGGGGCCGGGCGGCACCGTGAGCGCCACCACCACGTCCCGGCGCGTCTCGCCCGACTCGACGCAGCTGAGCGTGGCGTCCTCACTCGCGGCCAAAAGCGAGAGCGGATAGGTGCCGTCTGCGTCGACGACCAGGGCATCGGCGCAGGTGTCGTGCGAAGGGGCGACGCACGGCATCTCGTCGATCCTCTCGTCGCAGTTGTCATCGCGTAAATTGCCGCAAATCTCCGGTTGCGAGCCGTTTATGGCCGGATCGTCGTCATCGCAGTCCGCGCCGCCGCAATTCCACACGGGGTCACCGTCCCCATCCGCGTCTCGGGCAACGTGCTCGCAGGAGTGAGTCTCTTCGACGCAGCGATCGATGGTACACGAGATCATGTCCGAGCACTGCTCCGGAGATCCCGCGCGGCAGCCTACGCCGGGCTGACACTCTTCGACCCCGTTGCAGAACACTCCATCCGCGCAACGCTCGTCGACCGCGGCGAAGCGGCAGCGCCCGAGCTCGCGATCACAGGAATCGTCCGTGCATGCGATCTGGTCGTCGCATTGAGCGTCGTCGATGCAGGGTCCGCCCAAGCCCGGCGCGCTTCCACTACCACCAGTGTTGCTGCCACCGCTGCTCGCGACCCCGGCGCTGCCCGCGGTGCCCGCGCCGCCGCTGGTTCCACCGCTGTTCGAGAAAGGGCTCGGACTGCTGTTGTTCCCGCCACACGCCGAGACCGTCGCGAAAACCGCAACCAAGCCAAACACCAAGCCGCGCATTGCGTCGTTCGGTGTTACAGCCGAGCCCGCCGCCGCGCCACCTTCGCCACCAGGCCAGTGACTCGCCGGCCGGCGAGCTGGAGCGGCCGGCGCGATGTCGTATGGTGTAGTCTTTCGCGCCTCTTTCGAGCATTTGGCCCTTCCGAGCAGGGTAGCCGTTGCCTTCCGGGCCGGCGTAAGATCCGCCCAGTGTCGAACGAAAGGCTGACTCGTCACGAGCTGTCGTGGTTGCTCGCGCAGGAGGCGCGGGGCGCGGCGAAGACGCTGCGCGACGAAGTCGTCAAGGTGCAGCGCCCGAGCGGTAGCGAACCCGCGCCCGAGCCCGTAGAGACCACGCTCGATGCGCTGGACGACGCCATCGCGATGCTGAGCGCGCTCAACACCGGTTCACGCGGAACCAAAGCGCGACGCGGCCGCATCGACTTGGCCGCGCTGCTCTATGAAGTCGCCCCGAGCGCTCGCATCGCGATTGAACCCGGCGCGGGCACCGAAGTGTTCGGCGACGAAGCGGATCTGCGCCGCATGGTGAACCTGCTCGTCACGCAAGCGGCAGCCGGCGCGTCGCAAACCGAAATTCGTATTCGGCGCCAGGACGACTGGGTGCGCATCAGCGTCGACTTGGGCCCTGACGTCGCGGCGACCGGGGAGCTCGAACGCCGTTGGCTGAGCCGCATGGCGACCCGCCATGGCGGGTGGTTCGAGCTAGAAGGAGGGACTCAGTCCATCCTTCTGCAAGCCGACGGCGCCAGTGATCACCGCGAAGTACACGAGCTTCGACAAGAGCTGAAACAAGCGCAAGAGCTGGGCGAAGCCTACGCACGTGAATTGGCCACGGTGCTGGTCAGCGGCGAGGTCAAGACCGAGCCCCCGGCCCCGGCGCTCGCCCACGCAGGCAGCCTGGCGCTCGATGCCCTGCGCGGCGCTGCGTCGGCCTTCGAACGCATCGTGCGCGGCAACCTGGAAGCGCTGCGTGCCGACGTGACCGCGGCTGCCAAGCTCGATGCGCAAAGCGAGCTCTCGCTGTCACTCTCGCGACGCGCGCAAATGCTCTCGGAGGTCTCCGCCGAGCTCGCGCTGATTGCCGAGGCGCCCACGGAAGAGCCGCGCAAGGACGTCGATCTGGTCGCGGCCTGCCGGCTCGCGCTGGCCGCGAATTCCACGCGCGCATCGAGGCACGGCATCGCGGTCGATGTCAGCCTGCCCGAGCAGCTTCAGGTGAAAAGCGCGGAGGGCACGCTCGGACTCTTGCTCAAGCTCCTGCTCGCCCATGCCATTGCCGCGACGCCGAAGGGCGGCGTCGTACGCCTGTCGGTGTATGCAACCGAACTCGGCGCGGCGATCGCCATCGAAGACGGTGGGCCGCCGGTCCCGGAAGCGCTGCGGATCCCGCTCTTGCGCTACGCGACCGATCCCGCGAGCGTGGGCAGGCCCACGGGTTTGGCGCTGCTCGCCGCCAACGCCGCGGCGACCGCGCTGGGCAGCGAGCTCAGTTTGCGCGAAGGTGCTCACGGCGCGACCGAAGCCTGGCTGACACTACCGCTTGCCTGAGCGCGCGCCGCCCACAACGCGCGCGAAGGTCCGCCGCCGGCTATCCGACTTTGCCCTTCATTGGCGGCCACGCGTCGGCTCCCATGACAAATCGGGTCTTAGCGGTCGGGGGGTGTTGAGCTATGCTCGTCGCTGATGAAGATTCTCGTTTGCGAGGATCAGGACTCGATCCGCAGAATGATCGAGGCGCTGGTCCAAGCGCGTGGTTACGAGGTGACCGCGGTCGCTTCCGGCGCAAAGGCGCTGGACATCGCGCTCACCAGCCCACCCGACGTCGTGCTCTTGGATCTGATGTTACCGGGTCAGTACGACGGCTTCGAGGTCTGTCGGAAATTACGCGCTGATCCGACCACGCGCGCGATTCCGGTCGTCATCATCAGCGCGCTGGACGACGACGATTCGCGCTCGCGCGCGACCCAAGCTGGTGCCACGGCCTACTACACCAAACCGTTTAGCCCGATCGCGTTGCTCAAAGAGATCGATCGACTGAAGGCCAAGATAGGCCGCGGCTGAAGGCCGACGCCGAGTCAATCCCGCCCGGCTTTCGCACGCGGGGCGCAAGCCACCGTCAAGTCGATGGCCAGCGGGGCAAGCTCATTTTTGCAGCAGCGGAACCAGCGCGCGCGCTTGCTGCTCGGCGGCGCCGACGATGCCATCGGCTTCGATGGTCGGGATACGCAGCACGCGACACAGCTCGTCGATCAGCTTGCGCTCTTGCTCGTGCTGCTCGCCATCGACGAAGCTCAGCAGCACGGCCTGCGTGAGCAAGACACGTCGGTCGTCGTAGCTGAGATCGTGAATCGGCACGTCCGACAGGGTGCGCTTGCTCTCGGCGAACTGTTTCACTTCGTGCACTTCGCTGGGCGTCGCTGCGAAGGATTGTAGAAGCGCGTCGAGCAGCGCGTGCTCAGACTCCAGAACCTTGCCGTCAGCCCAAGCGACGCAAACCAGGCCCTTCAGGATTGCCAGATTCTGTAGGTGCATGCGGCGTCACGATCGCACACCCCGAAGCGGCGTCAACGCGGGACGACGTCGACCGCTGCGCCGGGCGTCAGGTCCACACCTGCGAGCGCTTTCAGCTCGCGGCGCAGCTCGGATTCGGCCAGCCCGCCTCCGACCTGAAAGCCGCGTAATAGCTCGTTCACGTCGGTGGGTTGCGCTGCCACGCCCTCATAGGGTGCGGGCGGCGCGAGTAGTGGGAGCGGCCGTGTCTCGAGCTCCTCGTCGCAAACCGGCTCCGCGGCTTCCTCGGAGTCGGCCACGTGTACGCCAACGACCAGAGCCGGCGATTCCTCGAGTAGTTCGCTGTCGAGGAACTCCGAAACCTCGGGCACGCGCTCGGTCAGGTCGTCGCTTACCGGCAGCGGCGGCGGGGACGGTGTGCGAACCGCAACGCGCAGCTCGGGCGGAACCGAAACGACCGCGACGTCCATCGACCCCATCCGCGGCGTGCGCGACGTTCGAGCACGCTCCGAAACGGGCAGCGGGGGCGGCGGCGCAGACAGCCCAGCGCGCCGTCGCGACACGACCGTCTCCGGTCGAGTGAGCTGCTCTCCTTGCTGGAACGCGGTGTCGACAGGCGGTAGCGACGCGAGTGGCTCCGCTTGCTCGCACGCGGTGTCGACAGGCGGTAGCGCCGCGAGTGGCTCCTGCTCGAACGCAGTGTCGACGGGCGGTAGCGGCGCGACCGGCTCTGGAGGGTTCGGCGCGTGCTCGCGCTCGCTCACCTTGGCCGGCGGCCGCGCAGGCAGCGGTTCGGTTTCGATCACTTTGGCGGGCGGCGGAGAGAGGCGCAGCAAGCCCTCCTCTGAACCCTGGTCAGGCGGGTCGCCGAGCCGTCCATCGGTCACCGCGCGTTCGGTCTCGCGAAATAGCCGCAGCAGCGCGCGCCGGGCGGCCGCGCGGTTGAACGGGATGAGCGCCTTCTGCAGCTCCGTGGCGAGCCCAGCTGCGCCGCCGGGCGAGCTCCGGCCCGCCGCACGCCACAAGGATGGGCCAGGGGACGAAGCGACCTCGAGCAGCCGCGCGAGCAGAGCGCGTAGTTGCTTTTCACCTTGGGCTTCGGGGCAGGTGCTCGTGCTCGAGGGCCGCACGCTGCCGTCGCTGACGAGCTCCACGTCGGCGAGTTCGAGCAAGCGCGTGCCGCGCGTTTCTTCACACAGCGCGAGTACGACATAACCCGCACTTTCGCCCGAAAAAGGCACCGAACGAACCCGCGCCGCGCGCCAAATGTCGAGCAATGTGACGCTCATACCGACCCTCCGCGAACCGCGTCGCGCCCCACCCCGGGCCCGGAGCCCAGACCTCGGCCGTCGCGAAGTCCCGCAAAATTTACGACTTTGACCGCGTTTCGGTCGCCGACGTCCGGACAGGGGATGATGTGTTTGGCGAGCACGGGACCCTTCGCATCCGATAGTTAGGCCAAAGCCGAGCAATCGGACAAAGACCTTGCAACCGAAGCCGCTCGGCCGGGCAGGTTTGCCGCGCCCTCTCGCCGTGTGCCGGGGTATAGTGGCCGCGGATGTTGGTCTGCTCGCGCTGTGGAACTCAAAATGTCCCGCAAGCGGCGGCTTGCAGCCTGTGTGGCCAGGCTTTCGCTAACCAGGCCCCCGCTGGCGAGCCCGCCCCCGCGCCGCGAGGCGGAGATTTCAAGAAAACCCTGCTCGGCCAGGGGCCCGTCCTGCCCATCGCTCCGGGTTCGGATCGGGCTGGGGCTAGCACCGGCACTGGCGCTGGGGCGCCGTCCGCCGGGAAGCTTGCTCGCAGTGGAACCATCATCGGCATGGCCACGCCGGTTCCGGAACAAACCCCAGTTCCCAGCGTCTCCGCCGCCGCGCCGCCTGCATCGGCCGAGCCGCCCCCCACCGCGGTCGCGCCGCCGGGTGCCGTCCCGTCCCATTCGAAAACACTTCCGCTCGGGAAGCGCACCGTCATGGGGATCGCGCCGCCCACGCCGGTTCTGCCGCCCGGCACTCCGATCCCACCGCCCGAGCCACCCGAGCCGCCCTCCCCGCCTCCACCTCCTCCCGAGGGAGGTGCTCCGGCGCTCGCCGCCGCGCCCCCGATGGGGACGCTCGTGATGCCTCCACCTCCCAACGTGCCAGGGCCGAGCAAAACGATCCTGGGGGTGGCGAGGCCGGGCATCGCCCCGCTGAATCCGGGTGTCGCCAAGACCGCCCCGCCCGAACCCTTCCTCTCACCTCCGCCTCCCCCTCCTTCGCCCGCCCAGCAGGAGATCGAGCCCGCCGTTCCGGAGGCGCGACGCCCGCCTTGGCTCGCGTTCGGCGTGCTGTTCGCGGCGCTGGTGTTACTGGCGGGCGGACTGTGGGTATTCTTTTCACTGCGCGGCCAGGGCGCGATCGAAGCGAAGCTCGCGCTTTCGCCGGACGGGAAAGAGCGACTCGAACTCTCCTGCCCGAACTGTAAAGAGGGCGAGCGCGTTCGGCTCGGTGAGGTCGGCGCGACCTTCCTGGCTGGGCACACGCAGTTGGAAGTGCCGAGCGCACTCAAGGTCGGGGACAATCGCTTCGAGTTGGTGCTCAGCGCACCGGGCTCGACACGTGAGAACCGAGTCGCCGTCACCGTGCCGCTCGAGTATCGCGTGCGCGGCGACACCAGCTCCCTGGCGCAGCCCGTACCCACGCTCACTGTGCGCGTCGAGGCGATCCCAGGCAGCACCGTGGTCGTCGACGGGCACGCCGTGCCGCTCGCCGCCAATGGCCAGGCGGTCCACACGATCGACGTCAGCAAGGAGCTGAGCGGCCTGGAATCGAGCGTTCGCAAGTTGGAACGCCGCGTGCCCTACGTGATTACGCCGCCCAATCGCCCCGCACAGAAGGGTGAAGTGACCTTCCAAACCGGCGTCGCTCCACTCACCATCGAGGCGCCCGGCGACAGTATCACCATCGAAACTCCTACTTTCGTGCTCGCCGGTCGCACTCTCAAGGGTGGGACGGTGACCGTGGGCGAGCGGCCGATCACCTTGGAACCGGACGGCCATTTCATTCAAAATCTCTCGGTATCCGCGCTGGGAGAAACCTCGGTTTCGGTGCGCGCCAGCGCGCCAGATTTCGCGCCCCGTTCGTTCTCCTTTCGAGTACGTCGCGTCGCCAATCTGGCTGACGAAGGTCGGGCAGCGCGCGCGAGCGCGACCGCTTCTTACGACGCAATCGCAACCGCGCTCGAGCAAAAGCGCGGCTGGAAGGTCGCGCTCGACGGAAGCGTGATCGAGGTCGGTGGCAGTGAGCTGAGCTCGTTGTTTCTGCTGGACGTGAAGAGCGGCTGCAAAACCCCACCCTGCCTCGTGAAGGTCGTGCACGGCGCCCACTTGACGCTCGCACTCGGAGAGCGAGTAAGCGTGTTCGGCGTGCTGCGCGGCGCGGTCGCTGGCCCACGCAGCGGAACGCAGGTCCCGGAGGTGCTCGCGGACTTCGTGGTGAAGGGTCGCAGGTGAGTGAAGTCGAGCCGCATAGCCCGCTGCTCTGTACCGAATGCGCACGCACGGCCCCTGCGGACGCCCACTACTGCGCCTATTGCGGCAAGGCCTTCGCCCTGCTCAGCGAAACGGCAACGAACCAGGCCTTTCGCCCGGTCTCCGATGCCCCTGCCAGCCTGGCCCAGCGCAGTGCGCGCCCTCCTGCGAGCGCGGCCTTTCCGTTCCACGAGCGCGCCACCGAGCCGCCACACGTCGCCGATCCGCTGATCGGTCGCACGATCGCCGATCGCTACCGCATCCTGGAGCTGATTGGCCGCGGCGGCATGGGCGTGGTGTACCGCGTCGAGCACGCGCGGATCGGCAAGCTGATGGCGCTCAAGCTGCTCAGCGGTGAGTTGACGCGAGACGGCGTGCAGGTCGCGCGATTCAAACGCGAAGCGCTGATGGCGAGCAAGCTATCGCACCCGAACACGGTGCAGGTGTTCGACTTCGGCACCTCCGACGGCTTGGTCTACCTCGCCATGGAATATCTGCGCGGCGAGGATCTCGGGCGCATCATCCGGCGCGAAGGCGCGCTGAGCGTCGAGCGCACCGCGAAGCTCGTGGTTCAAATCGCGAGCTCGCTCGCCGAAGCGCACGAAAAGGGCATCGTTCACCGCGACTTGAAGCCCGAGAACATTCTGATCGTACGCGCACACTCGGGCGAAGAAGTGGTGAAGGTCTTGGACTTCGGCCTGGCCAAGCTCCGCGAGTCGAGCGAGCTGTCGGAGGTCACCTCGCGCGGCGCGATCGTCGGCACTCCGTACTACATGTCACCCGAGCAAATCAGGGGCGAGGGCGCAGACCCACTGAGCGACGTTTACTCGCTCGGCGCGCTCACCTACGCCTGCCTCACTGGTGAGCCGGTCTTCGACGCCAACACTCCGCTCGGCGTCTTCACCAAGCACTTGCTGGAGGAACCGGTCTCACCGCGCCAGCGTCGACCCGATTTGCAGATCCCCGACAGCGTCAATCAGCTGGTGCTACGCACGCTGGCCAAAGACCCTCACAAACGTCCCGCTACCATCATCGAACTGCGAGAGTCGCTGGTCAGCGAACTGCGCAGCGAAGGGGCGAGCAGCGTCGAACGGTTGCTCTCCTCGGGCGAGCTCTCCAAACTCACCGATGAAGACGCGGAAGCCGCGACCCGCGCGGAAGTCGAGGGCTACGAGAAGAAGCTCCGTCGCCGCAGCCACTTCGCGGTCTTCGCTCTGGGGGTCGTGGTCGTGGCGCTGCTCGCGGTCGCGGGAGTCGCGCTCGCCCGCGCTCTGCGCCCTCCGGCCTTCACCGGGCGCGAATCAGAGCCCAACGATGCGGCCAGCCAGGCCAACGCTCTGCCGTTCGGCGTCGTCATCAGCGGGCGGCTCGGCCAGCGGCTGGATCGCGCGCGTAGCGACCGCGATTTCTATGCCCTCAGCGTGCCGAGCGGGACGCGCGCCGTGCGACTGATGACCAGCGCGCTACCGAACCTCGCACTCTGCACTTGGATTTATCCGAAGGGTTCCGAGTCTCCGTTCGGCCGCTATTGTCCTGGCACGCCCGGGCGAGATCTACTGTTGAACCAGTTGGCCCTCCCGCCCGGCGAGTACCTACTCGCCGTGATGCAGGATCAAGACGCCTACACTCGCAACGGCGCCCCGCCGGTCTACGAAAACGTCTCGGATGACTATCGCCTGCAGCTCGCCGCGGTCGAACCGAGCGCGGAACGCGAGCTCGAGCCGAACGACTCGATGCGCGACGCGAGCAGCGTCGCGCCTGGGCGCTCTCTACGCGGGCAGCTCGCGTTCATGCGCGACGTGGACGTGGTGTGCACGAATAGCCCCGATTCCGTGCGTTTCGTCGTGGAAGAAGCGTCGGATCACCCGCGTCCACGCGAGGCGGTATTGGAGGTGAAAGCTCTGGCTGGCCCGGACCGCGACGTGCCGGTTCGCGTGCATTGGCGCCAACAGGGGTTCAAGAGTTCGCCACGGGACACGCTGAGCCCGTGGCGCAGCGCCAAGATTGCTGGCGCGGGCGAGCGCGTGTGTATCGAGCTGACGCTGGTCCCCAATCCGTGGGCAGAAACGCCCCCGCCCGACGTCGCTCCGGCGAGTGACACGGAGTACTTGGTTCATGTCGAGACGCAATGACAGCAAGGCGCGGCTCCGCTTGCGGAAGCACGCCCTGGTTCCCGCGGTCGCGCTGGCAGCCGTGCTCAGCGCGGGCGCGCGCGCGGGCGAGCTCGACCCGACGCTCGCGCACACGTTCTCGCTCGCTGAAGCGCGCGTCGTCAGCGCCAGAAGCCCGCTCGCCCTTCCGCGCAACCCAACCGTGAAATGGCGGGTGCGCGCGGCCGGAGGCATCGCGCACCCCCCGGTCGTGGCAGCAGATGGCTCGGTGTTGCTCTCGCTCTTGACGCCCACGCTCGTGCAATACGACGCGCGCGGGCGTCTTTCGTGGAGCGCCCGGCTCGGTGCCAGCGCCGCGGCGGTCAGCACCATTTTGCAGGGCAACGGCACGCGCCTAGTGCTGACGCAGGGCGCGGAAGCGCTCGGCTTCTCCGCCCGCGGCCAGCTCTTGTTTCAGACCCTGCTGCCGTTTGCGAGCCTCGACGCTTCGTCCAGCGTCGCGCCCACGGACGACGGCGGAATTCTGATCGCTAGCGGGCGCCGTTTGGCTCGGCTCGACGCGGCACTGAACGTCGTGTTCACCACGCGTCTCGAGCACGACGTGCACAGCATCCTGCCCGGACAGCCGCCGCTGGTCGTCACCAACGGCGGCGCGGTGTTCGAGCTCACTCCCTCCGGAGAAACGCTGGAGCGCGGCTCGTTCGCCGCGCACGTGGACGCCGCGACGCGCACAGGCCCGCGCCGCGTCGCGGCCATCCTCGAAGGGCGCCGCCTGAGCGAGCTCGATGTGGAGCGCGAGACCGTGACCACGCGCTTTTCCGAACCCGATCTCGAGCTCGGGTCCACGCTCGCCAGTAACCCCGGCAGTGATCTGGTCGTGCTGGGCGGAGGCGAATTTTTGATCGCCTTCGGCCCCGACGGGCGCGAGAAATTGCGCACACCCCTGCCAGCACTGGATAGCTCCGGACGTCCGCCCTCGAGCCAGCTGCTCCTCGGCCCGGATCGCTCGGTGCTCGTCGCGCGCGCGGGCCTCGACGTTGTGGCGATTCAGCCGGATGGCAGCGTGGCACGGGTCGAAGGCAGCGCCTGCGCCGACCCCCTCCGCCCGGCCAGCGTCGCACCCGGCAGCGCTATCTACGCTTGCCGCTCAGGAATCGTGCTCCGCCTCGACGACGCAGCTAGTGATAGACGACCGTGACCAAGAGCGACATGCCGTAAGCGGTGCCCTGCTTGTCCACGCTTTGCCCGTCGATGCTCTGCGAGCCACGCGTCGCGACACCACCGAGGCGCAGCATGGCCCCGAGCGACCACTCGCGCGCTATCCAAGCGTCGTAGCCCGCGAACACCGAGAGCCCGAGCCCCCCACCTTGGTAGTCGGTGGCTGAAGCACCATCCGCGGTCGTCTCGCTCAGGCTGGCCAACGCCAACATTCCGCCGAAGTGCTGGCCTTGGTGCGGGTTGGGGAACGCGTCGAGAAAGGCACCGAGCAGCGCGTGCGTCGCCACGCCCGAGCTCTTCTGCTCCCCTACCGCGACGGAGGACGCACGCTGACTCGAGACGCTGAGCGCTGGGCCCAACACCAAGCCCGGAGCCAGCGTCCAACCAAACCACGCGTCGAAGGCCGCGCCGAAGCCGTGCAGCGAAACGTCGGGCTGACTCACCCGGTCCGTCTGGACCGAGGTCTTGCCGTAGCCGCCGCCAAGCCCTACCCGCAGGTAGAACCCATCGTGAACGAATCCGGGCTGTGGCGTGCCAGCCGGGAGCTGGGTTTCCCGCCGTTCGTCCGCGGAAGGCTTGGTGCCCGCCGACGACTCGCTTGCGTCACGGCGCCGAGGTGGCGGAGGCGGAGGAGGCGCGTCGACCCGGGGCTCGGCGACGCGTGCCGGATCCAGGCTCAGCGCCGGGGGTGGCGGTGGAGCCTCGGGCGGCGCCTGCGCTGCGGCTTGCTGCGCCATTGCCGGCAGCGGGAAGCACACCACCACGGAAACCACGGTAGCCCCCAGAACCCAAGATAAACTGAGGCGCTCGTTTGGCAATGCCACTGGTCAGGCTTTCCCTCCCTGCCTATACTACGGCCGAGAGCCAGGGATTCTCGCCGGGTTCTGGCAAAGCAGTGAAGAAAGGCTATCGTCTAGGATGATCTCGATTACGACCCTTGCCGCGGAGAAAGTCCGTGAGATTTCGTCCTCTGAGGGGCTGGAGGGTCAGGGCTTGCGGTTGCGCGTCATCGGCGGGGGTTGTGCTGGATTCCAGTACGACCTTTACTTCGAGGAGACGCCCCAGGACCTGGACGAACAGTTCGAGTCCCACGGGGTCAAGCTGTACGTCGATCCGCTGAGCTACCAGTACCTGGACGGCACGGAGATCGACTACGTCGAAACCACGCACGGCTCCGGGTTCAAGTTCGGCAATCCGAACGTAACGGGAACCTGCGGCTGCGGTTCCTCTTTCAAGGTCTGAGCGAGCCCTCGCTCGAGCGCCCTGGTCCGGCCGCCAAGTGCCGGCCAGTCGGCCTGCGCTTGGGCTAGATGCGAGGCTAAATGCCTCGCTTGGGGTGGTAGATCGCCCCACATTCCGGTGCGCCCGTACCCGCCATCGTCGGGCGTCTCTATCGCCTTGCCGTGCGTCCGAAGCTGTTTCGTTGCGCAACTCGCGCGGAACGCAAGGCGTACCTGCACCCGAGCTCTGGCTCAACAGGTCGCAAAACCCACCGCTCGGGCAGGTTGATCAACTCCTGTCCTAGACACAAGTTAGCCGAACCTAGGTCAGGAAAGAACATGGCCCGACAGATTGATTCCGAGGTCGCTCACTACATGGCGCGGGTGAATGGGTTCCCCCAGCTCTCCCGCGAAGACGAGCTGGCGTTGATGCTCCGCTGGCAGGACACCCGCGACGAGTCGGCGCGCCAAACCTTGGTCGAATCGCACCTCCGCTACGTGGTCGCGATCGCGCTCAAGTACCGACGCTACGGCATGCCGGTGTCTGAATTGATCGCCGAGGGCAACTTCGGCGTCGTGCACGCGCTCAACAAGTTCGACCCGGCGCGCGGCACTCGCTTCGTCACTTACGCCGCCTATTGGATCCGTGCCTACATCTTGAACCACGTGATCCGCTCGTGGAGCTTGGTCGGCGTCGGCTCGGGCGCGCTGCGTTCGAAGATGTTCTTCAAGCTGCGCCGAGAGCGCGTGCGCATCACCAACCTGGTGGGTGAAGGCGATCACGCCGACGAGCTCTTGGCTCAGGCGCTCGCGCTGCCCAAGGCGAAGGTCGTGTCGATGGTGCGACGCCTCGAGTCGCATGACGTTTCGCTGGACGCCAAGGTGTTCGACGACTCGGCGACCACGCTGGCAGACACCCTGCTCGCCGGTGGCATCAGTCAGGAAGAGAGCCTGGGCGACAACGAGCTCGGGCTGCAGTTGCGCGACGTGGTGCGCACGGCGGTGCAGACGCTCGACAAACGCGAGCGCTACATCGTTGAAAAGCGGCTGATGGCCGACGCGGAGGAGGAGCTGTCACTCGCCGAAATCGGTCGGCGCTTGGGTGTTTCGCGCGAGCGCGCTCGGCAGCTCGAGGCGCGCGCGAAGCGCAAGCTGAAGAGCCAGATCGGCGACCTCAGCGCCGTCCGCGAGATGTGGGCCAACGCGGCGTAGCGCTTTCGCTTTCCGTGCTAGGGTCCCGGCGCCGCAGTCGCTCAGGCGATCGCAGGGCGTGGCTTGCCACGCCTTGAGGAAAGTCCGGGCTCCGCAGGGCAGGATGCCGGGTAACGCCCGGTGAGGGTGACCTCGAGGAAAGTGCCACAGAAAACGAGAAACCGCCGGGGTAACGGCAACGTTCCCCCGGTAAGGGTGAAACGGTGGAGTAAGAGCCCACCGCGCGACCGGTAACGGTCGCGGCACGGCAAACCCCATCCGGAGCAAGGCCACGTAGAGGGGCGTTCGAGGGCTGCCCGCCCGAGCCCCTGGGTAGGCCGCAAGAGGCACGCGGCGACGCGTGTCCCAGAGGAATGACCGCCACGCCGCACGGGGCAACTCGAGCGACGAACAGAACCCGGCTTACGAACGACTGCGACCGCGCCCGACGAGTTCCGCTCGCCGGGCGCGCCTATATTTGCGGCGCTCACTGTGCGACGAACACGAACGGAACGTTCACGGTCGTACCGCTGCCAGACGCGGGGAACTGCCAGCCGCGCACTCTGCCCGCGATGCAATTGGCCAGCCCGCGATAGCCACGCGGATCGCCGTTGGTGCTCACGTTTTGCACGCTACCGCTGGGCGCGATGGTGATGGCGACGCTCACGCGCGCCGATGCGGGCGCATCCTTGTCGCGCGAATCGAGTGCGGGTTGCCAACAGCCGCGCTTCACGCTCGGGGTGTAGCGCGCCACCGTGCTCTGCAACTGACCCGCATCGAGTGTCCCACCCGCGCTTGGCGCGTTTCCGTTTACATCACCGGGCCCCTTCGGGCCGTTGGCGGAGAGGCCGGAAAGGCCGAGGCCCTTCAAGCCACCTGTGAGCTTGCTATCCGTTTCGGTCTTCGTCGCGGTCTTCACGGCGCCCGAGCTACCCTTGCTGACCGCTTTCGGATCGACGTTCACCACGGTTTCTTCCGGAGTGGCTTCCTGCTTTGCCACGGCGGTCGGCACGGGCTTCTCGGTCGCCTTCTCCGCAGGCTTTTCGGTTTTTTCGGCCACCGGTTGATTGCGTCCGAAAAACACGAAACCGAGCGTGATGCCGAACAGCACGGCCACGACCATCGCGATCCAAGCGGCGGGTGATGTACCCGAGCGACGGCGGAAGCCGGCGATGTCGTCGGTGACGACAGCGGCGCCGGTGACCGCGGCGCCTGGAGTGGCACTCACCTGCGACGCGGGCGGCGCGAACGGATCAGCGAGCGTGGCGGGACGCCCTGCGGCAGCCGCAGCGCCCGGCGCAGCGCCCGCCGCGTCGAGCGGCATCGACGCGCGCGTGCTCGAGAGCCCCTCTTCGACGATCGCGGCGAGCTCGGGAAAGCTCTTGAGTGGCCGCCACTCTTCGAAGCCGTCGCGCCAGACCAACGATTCTTTGGTGATCGCGCCGGACGCCGCCTTCGAGCGCAGCTCACTCAAGCGAATCGGTCCCACGGGCACGCCGTTGATGCCGACGAACCATTCGTCGCCCGGCATGTTCAGTGGATCGGCAACCGCCGCGGGCGCGTGTTCGGCAACGGCTGCGCTGAACGCGCCGGCTAAGGCACCGGGAGCCGCAATGCGCGTCGCTTCTTCCTCGCCGTCGTCATCCGCGAGTTTCACGCGCGGCGCGGGCGCGCCCATCGGCAGCGTCGCCTTGCGCGCCACGACCGGCGCTTTCGAGCTCGCGGCAAGCGCGGAAGCCGCAGCGAATGGCGCTGCGCCCGTTCCAGCGCGCGGAGGAACCCGCGCCGCCGCAGGCGCGGCGTCGGCGCTCGCACGAGCCGCAGGCGCAGCAGCAGCAGCAGCAGCAGCAGGTTTTGCAGGCGGCGAAAGCTTCGCGGCAGACGGCGCTGGCTTGGTCGGAGCGGGTAAGCGCGACTTGGCGGGTGCAGGTGTCTCGGTCGCGGATGGGGCCGCGGGTGCAGCAGCGCCCCCCACCAACGTCGCCTTGTTAGCGGGTGGGGGCGGTTTCCCCGCGACCGAAGGCGACGCGAGCGGCTTCGATTTTTCGACGCGCGGAGGCGGTGCGAGGGCACCTGTCTTTGCAGGCGGCGGCGTCTCGACCGCAATCGGATCGGCGCCGTCCCCGTCATCCACGGGCGGCGGCGCCGATGAGCCGGCGATCGCGTCGGCGCTCGAGACGTGGATGAGGTGTCCGCATTTGCGGCACTTCATCCGCACCGAGCGCCCGGCGACCTTCTCGTCGGCTATCTGGTATTTCGCCTTGCAGCTAGGACAGAGGAACTTCATTCAGCCGGACGCCGTCGAGGTCGACCAGTTCGAGGACGCAGAATACCGCGAGGCTAGCATTCCTACGTCACTTTTCAGCACCGCGAGACGAGCACGATGGCTCAACGGCCGGCCCGTCAGCCCGAGCGGCCGCCAGGCTGAGGCGACTCCCGCTATCCTGGGTCTCGGGGGTGGTGCCCACCGCGGCCATCCCCACCCGAGCGGCCCAGTTCAAAGCAGCTTCAGCAGGTGCTGACGAATCGACTGGCGTGTCGAGTCGTCTGGGGCGAATGGGAGGGCACGCTCCCACATTTCCACCGCGCGGTTTCGAAAGCCCGCCTTCTGGTACAAAATCGCCAGATTCTTCAGCGCCGGGAAATGCTGCCCGTTGCTGTCGATCGCCGCCTCGAGCTCCGAGATCGCGTCGAAAACCTCGCCCTTTTTTCCGTACAGGAGGCCGAGGTGAAAATGTAGGCGGAACGCCAAGGGGTCGATCGCGGTCCCGCGCTTCAAGTGCGCGATCGCCTCGTCGATGTTGCCGTCTCGGTAAGCGGCGATCCCCGCGTTGAGCGCTGATTCCGCCTCGGCCGACAGATCGCGCGCGACGTCGGCAGGCCACGCCGGTCGTTCCTTCAGTGTGGACTCGACACACTGCACGATCTCCTGAATGCGAAAGGGCTTCTCGATGAAATGGTCGACGCCGAAGGATTGCTTGACGTCCTCCGCGTAACGCCAGCCCCGATACACCGCGCTGACCATGATGATCGGGATGTGCTTGTAGCGCTCGCTGTTCTTGATGCGCTTCGCGATCTCGAACCCGTGCAGCTCGGGCAACATCGCGTCCAGCACGAGCAGATCAGGGGCGTGCTCGCGAACCATGCGCAGCGCCACCATACCCCGGTCCGCCTCGAGCACGCGGAACCCCGCGCGCGACAGCAGGTGGGTCAGCATGCGACGAATTTCCGCCTCGTCGTCGACCACGAGAATCGTCTTGCTGTCCGCCCCCGGAGGCGGCACCTCGCTGAGCCCTACGACGCTGAGCTCACGCGAAGTGTCTCCGAAATCGCGCTCTTCGATGTCGTCGTCCCGGGAAACGCCAGCAACCTCATCATCGACCACCACGCCCGGCGCAGACAGCGGGGCCTCGGCGGTAGTGGGCAGCTCCACCGCGCTTTCCGGGCTCGCGAGCGGCTCGCCGTTCTCGTCGATGCCCAGCTTCTGCAATAGCGCGGGCGGGCAGTTGGGGCCGATGTAGTAGCTCTCCCCGCGAGTCTTGCGCGTGTACGCTTGCTCGATCACCGAAGCGAGCGCGCGGGCCAAGGCGACGTACGGGTAGACGCGCTTGCCGGTTACGAACTCGAGCTCGTCGATCACGTGCTTCTCGCGCGGGTCGGCCATGGCCACGAACAAGCGATCGTCCCGCTCGAGCACCGGCAAGATGGCGTGGGTCTCGGCGATCTCGCGTGGCAAGAGCTCGAGGTGCTCGAGCTTCAGGCAGATCTGAGACAGATCGATACCCGGTATGCCGTGCTGTTCGGACAACGCCTTCAGCGCGGCCACGTCGCTGATCGTTCCTTCGGCAGCCAAGCGCGAAGCCAGCCGCCCCTCCCCGGGCTCCGCGAGCGCCTGGTCGAGATCGTCGGGTCGCAACGCACGTTGCCGAAGCAGGATCTTGCCGATTTGCTTCTTCTCGCTCATCGAAACCGTGGACTCGTCATCATGACACGGCAGCGCCTTACGGGTCTATCGACCCGAAAGACGCTCGAGTGTCTGCGCAGCCCAGGCGGGGAAGGAGCCGGCGAGCACGGCCGCTCGCGCACCTTTCATGAGACCCTGATAAAACCAGAGATTGTGCGCGGTCAGCAGGCGATGCGCGAGGATCTCGCGCGCCATGTAAAGGTGCCTGAGATAACTGCGCGAGTAGCCGCCCGCGCAGGCGGGGCACGGGCAGTCGGGGTCGAGCGGCCGCGGGTCGTCGCGGAATTGCGCGTTTTTCACGACCACCTTCCCCCACGGCACGAACGCCTGCCCATTTCGTGCATTGCGGGTGGGCATCACACAATCGAACATGTCGACGCCGCAGCCGATGCCGTGGACCAAGTCGAGGGGCGTTCCAACGCCCATCAGGTAGCGCGGTCGCGCCGGGTCCAAGTGCGGCGCCACCGCGCTCAGGGTCCGATGCATGTCGGGGATCGGCTCACCCACGCTGAAGCCGCCCAGCGCGAGCCCCTCGAACGGCAATTTGCCGAGCGCTTCGGCGTGCTGAAGTCGAAGCTCGATGTCGGTGCCGCCTTGCACGATACCGAAGACCGCTTGCTTCGGCGAACGCGCAGCTAGGCAGCGCTCGGCCCAGCGCGTGGTGCGCTCGACCGCGGCCACGAGCTCCGTGCGCGACGAGCCACCTGGAGCGCAAATATCGAGCTGCATCGCGATATCCGAACCGAGCAGCCCTTGCACCCGCATGGCTTCCTCCGGGCTCAAGCGCAGACGCCGGCCGTCCAAGTGCGACGCAAACTCGAACCCGTCTTCGTCGACGCGCGTGCGTTCGGCCAGGGAAAACGCCTGAAACCCGCCCGAATCGGTGGTGATCGCGTGCGGGAAGCGCGAAAATTCGTGGAGGCCACCGCGCTCGGCCACGAGCTCCGGCCCTGGACGAAGCCAGAGATGATACGTGTTCATGATCACCAGCCGCGCGCCGCTGCCGGCCACGTCTTCGGCCGACAGCGCCTTCACGCTGGCTTGAGTCGCGACCGGCTGGAACGCCGGGGTCGGCACGTCTCCATGCGCGGTCGACAGGGTGCCAGCGCGCGCGCCGCCCGACGTCGCGGCGACCTCGAAGCGAATCACCCTGCCCTCCGCGGTATCCACATGGCGTCGCCGTACGACAGAAACCGATAGCCGCTCGCGAGCGCATCCAGGTACGCGGCGCGCGTCGCGTCGTAGCCCGCGAACGCGGAGACCAGCGCGATCAGAGTGCTCCTGGGCTGGTGAAAATTGGTGAGCAGCGCGTCCACCACCCGAAAGCGATAACCCGGCTGGATGAGCAGCCGCGTCGTGCCGCAGAAAGGTTGCACTTCGCCCGCGTGTTCGGGATCCGCTGCGCTCTCCAGCGCGCGCACGACGGTGGTGCCGACCGCCACCACGCCGGCACCCCGCAGGCGGGCCGCGTGAATTTGCGCGGCGAGTTCGGCGTCCACGGCGAAGCGCTCCTCGTGCATGGCGTGCTGATCGAGATCGGGCGCAGTCACCGGTCTAAATGTGCCAAGCCCGACCTCGAGCTCCAGGCGCGCGAGCTTTACCCCTCGAGACGCGAGCCGAGCGAGCATGGCCTGGTTCAAGTGCAGGCCGGCCGTCGGCGCTGCGACGGAAGCCGTTCGCCGTGCGTACACGGTTTGGTAACGCTCGACGTCCTCGCCATCGTCGTCGCGCCCGAGATACGGCGGGATCGGCACGTGACCCACGCGCTCGAGGGTCGCCTCCACCGTGTTCGGCGCGGAGATCGCGAGCTCGAGCAGCCCTTCTTCGGCCGCGCGTGCGACGACCTCGATCTCGAGCTCACCCGCGTCGATGCGCGAGCCCTCACGCAACGGCTTGTTCGCGCGTCCGAGCGCACGCCAGCGCTCGCGCCCATCGGGCCACGTGCCCAAGGGTTCGAGCAACAGCAACTCGACCTTGCCGCCCGCGGGGCGCCGCGTACCCAACACGCGTGCGCGCCGCACTCGCGTGTCGTTCATCACCAGCAGGGCGCCTTCCGGCACCAGCTCGGCGAAGTCCGCGACCTTTCGATGTTGGCGCTCGAAGCCCGACACGACCATCATCCGCCCGCCGTCGCGGGCAGCCGGTGGCCGACGCGCAATTTGCGCCTCCGGAAGCGGATAGTCGAATAGCTCGGCTTTCAAGCGATCGGCCGGCTCATAGCATGTGCCTACCCGGGCGGCTTACCTCGCTCAGCGATCTTCGAAGCTGATCGCGAGCCGGGTCATCTTGCGCCAGAGCGTGGTGGGGCTGATGTCGAGCGCCTCGGCCGCGCGTTCACGGCTGCCGTCGCAGGCGCGCAGCGCCGATTCAACCGCTTCACGCTCTGCGTCGTCGACGATGTCGGCCAGCGTGCGCCCCTGCCGCTTCTCCTCGGTCTTGGGCGGACGCGGCAAAATGTCGTCCACGCGCACGATGCCGCCCATACACAGCGCCACCGACTGCTCGACGAAGTTCTCGAGCTCGCGCACGTTGCCCGGGTACTCGTAGGAGACCAAGCGCTCCATCACGCCGTCGGCCAAGCGCACGCGCTTGTTCATCTTACGGCTGTACTTGGCCATGAAGTGCTCGACCAAGAGCGGAATGTCTTCCCTGCGGTCGCGCAGCGGCGGCAGCTGAAAACGCGCCACGTTCAGACGGTAATACAGGTCTTGTCGAAAACGGCGTTCCTCGACGGCGCGCTGCAGATCGACGTTGGTAGCAGCGACCACGCGAATGTCGACGTTGATCGGCTTGTTCTCGCCGATGCGGCGAATTTCACCCTCTTGGATGGCTCGCAGCAACTTGGCTTGGAACACCGGCGTGGTCTCGGCGATCTCGTCGAAGAAGAAGGTGCCGCCGTCCGCTTCCTCGAACAGGCCCTTGCGCGCGCCGATCGCGCCGGTGAACGCGCCGCGCGCGTGACCGAACAGCTCGCTCTCGAGCAGCGTCTCGCTGATGGCCGCGCAGTTCACGGTCACGAACGGTTTTTGCTCGCGCTTGCTGTTCGCGTGAACCGCGCGCGCGATGAGCTCCTTGCCCGTGCCGCTCTCCCCGGTGATGAGCACGGTCGCGTCGGTAGGCGCGAATTTGATCAGCCGCGTGAGCACGTCGCGGATGGCCTGCGAGCGACCGATCACGTTCTCGACGTGGTACTTTTCCTTGAATTCCCGGGCAAAAAGCTGCACTTGGCCGTTCAAGCGCCGGCTCTCCAAGGCCTTCGACACCTTCACGATCAGCTCCTGCTCCGTGAAGGGTTTTTGAATGTAGTCGAAGGCACCGACGCGCATGGCCTCGACCGCGCTCTCGATCGTGCCGTAGGCGGTCATCACGATCACCTCGGTCATCGGTTGCGCTTCTTTGACCGCGCGCAGCACGTCGATTCCGTCGTACTCGCCCATGCGCAGATCGGTGATCACGACGTCGTAGGCGCCCGTCGCGCCGCTCTCGCGGCCCTGCGCGCCGTCGGCGGCCTCGTCTACCTCGTAGCCGACGCCGCGCAGCATCATGGCCAGCGTCGTGCGCATGTTTCGCTGGTCGTCGACGACGAGAATCTTACCCATTTTGACTTTGGCCGCGCGCGGGCTTCGGGTTTAACCCCGCCCGCGCGACGCGGAGGTTAATAGAGACTGTCACAAAACGCTCGCAATGCTGCCCAGACTTGCAGCGGGGTCCCTTCGGCCCGCCGGTTCGCTCGCGCGCCCGACGGCTCCGACCGTCAGCGAGTCAAGAACACCAGGACGATGATTGCAATGGCTAACCCCGCAACGCCGATGGCGTAGCCAATTGCGCTGGTCCAGCTCACGCGGCTCGAGCGGCGTCGGCGCCGCGGGCGACCGGCGAGCGCCGACTCCTCGGCAGCCGGGATCTCCGCGATGCCTGGCCCCGAGATTCCAGTACCAGTGATGACACTGACGCCGCTGACGGTCATGCGGTCCTTGCCCGTCGGCGTGAACGCGGGATCCGCCGACAGCAACTCACCCGCGGCAATCGGGCTACTACTGCTGCTCAATGCCTTCAGCGCGGCGCGAATCGCCTTCCGCCGTTGCTCGACGCGCTCGCCGACCACCTTCTTCAGCAGCCCGGCTATGCCGCCTTGCGGCACCACCACGTGTTCTGCTTTGAGAAACCCCCGTAAATCGCGCTCCAGATCGGCGGCGGTCTGATAGCGCGCGCGCGGGTCGCGCTCGAGCGCCTTGAGCACAATTCGCTCGAGCTCCTTGGGGTACTTGGGGTCGATGCTCGACGGGCGTGGCACCTGACCCGAGGTCACCAGCTTCAGCGTCTCGACGTCCGACTCGCCGCGGAACAGCCGCCGGCTGGTGGTCAGCTCGAACAGCACGATGCCCAGCGAAAACAGGTCGCTCCGGCGATCGATGGATTTTCCTGCAGCTTGCTCGGGCGACATGTAGCCGAATTTGCCCTTGAGCTGCCCGGCGCGCGTCGCTTCTGAAATGCGACCGACCGCCTTGGCCACGCCAAAGTCCACGAGCTTCACTATCCCGGTCGCGCCGATCAAGATGTTGTGCGGCGAGATGTCCCGATGAACGACGCCGCGCAGCACGCCTTCCGAATCGCGCAGCTCGTGAGCCGCATGCAAACCAGCGCAAACGTCCGCAATGATGCGCACGGCCATTTCGGGCGGAATCGCCCGCCGCTTGCCGGCTTCGGCGATGACGGCGTGCAGGCTCTCGCCCTCCACCCATTCCATCGACATCCACATGACCCCGTCGCTCTCGCCGACGTCGTAGACGTCCACCACGTTGGGGTGACGAATGCTGCGCACGAGCCGCACTTCGTCCAGGAACATGCGGATGAACTCTTGTTCCTCAGCGAGCTCGCTGAGCATCGCTTTGACCGCCACGAGACGCTCGAGCTTTTGATCGGCGGCTCGTTCGCGTGCGACCCAAACGGTCGCCATGCCGCCGCGGCCGATGCGCAGCACTAGCTCGTTGTCACCGAGCCGACCGCCTTGCCTTAGCTCGTCACTCATTCAGGGTTCCGGAAGGCGGCGACATCGCCACTCTTCGCCGGGCTGCGCCTTCTTAGAATGGACCCAGGGGGCAGCGGAAGGGCGCTCGCGCCACGATCGCTATTCGAGCCCGAAAGCAGCATATTCTGGTGATTCTGACCGGCGGCCCCCGATACGGCCAACCGGCGGGGCGCCGCGGGCAGGCGCTCCCGGCGACTCCGCCGCCGAACACCGCCGAGCGGACGTCCCCGCGCGCCTCGAAGTGGTGCTAAAAGCGGCTACCCGCCGTGGAGCCCCCCGCCCTCGGCGCGCGGAACCGGGCTCGTCGAGCCCATTTCAGAGGAGCAGACGCAGATATGGCGAGTCTTTCGGAGCAGCTCGGCAGTGGCGACAAGCGGAACCAGGTCGTCCAGGACGCGCTCACCGTTCTCGATCAAGAGGTGGCCGACAAGGGCGGTCTCACCGGTATGGCAATCAAGGGCGCCTACAAGGTGGTCCAGAGCGTCCGCCCGGGTTTCGTGAAGCAGGTGGTGGAGAGCCTCCTGGACGACTTTCTCACCGCGCTCGACCCGATTTACCAAGAAGCGTGCGCCAAGCGCGTACCGGCAGGCGCGTACCTGAAGACCAACTCCGGCCGGGTCGCGGACGCCCTGCTCAAGGTCACCGACGACAAAGCCGCCCGAGCAAACAGCGGCGGCGTGCGCTCGGCCTACGAAAAGCTGCGACCGATGGCGAAAAAACAGGTGGAAGCAGCGGCCCCGAGGCTGGCCTCCCTGCTCGAGCGCCACGCCGCGCCGTCCGCCTAGCCTGCGAAACCCGCCTGCCGGCCCAAGAATTAGGCCGGCAAGGCCGTCCCGCCGGCCCTGCCTTTGCAGCGCGTCCAAAAGCCGCTACAGGAAGGTTTCCCAAGTTTTTCGAGTCTATATTTCGACCCTCGGGGGCTGAACCCCGAGATCCCCATCGGGTGGCTCGGCAATGGAATGGAGCCCCCAAATTTCGCGCAATTCAAGCCATGGCCTCCAGCTCCCCAACGCCACAACCCAGCTCTTCTCACGAAAAAGTCCTACGCGGCGCCGTCGTGCGCTTCTGCGGGGACTCCGGCGACGGCATGCAGGTAACCGGCGACCAATTCACGGTCGCGGCCGCCCTCGCTCGCAACGACCTCGCCACCTTTCCTGATTTCCCCGCCGAAATCCGCGCCCCCGCGGGCACGACCTACGGGGTCTCCGGCTTTCAAATCCATTTCGCGTCGGAGAACGTCTACACCGCGGGCGACGCACCGGACGTGCTGGTGGCGATGAACCCGGCCGCGCTGAAGACCAACCTGCGCGACCTGAAGAAAGGCGGCGTGCTGATCGTTAACAGCGGCGCTTTCACCGCGGCCAATCTGAAGAAGGCGAACTACGCCGATAACCCGCTCGAGAACGGCTCGCTCTCGAATTACACGGTGCTGGCGATCGACATCACCAAGCTGACCCAGAACGCGGTGAAAGACTCGGGGCTTTCCAACAAGGAGGCCAACCGCTGCAAGAATTTCTGGACCTTGGGCTTGATGTTCTGGATGTACGGCAGGCCGCTCGACCCGACGCTGCGCTGGATCGATCAAAAGTTCGGTAAGCGCCCGGAAGTCGCGGCCGCGAACGTGCTCGCGCTGAAAGCCGGACACGCTTACGGCGAGACCGCCGAGATCTTCCAGACGCATTACGAGGTGCCGGCCGCCCCCGTCGAAAAGGGGCTGTACCGCAACATCAGCGGCAACACGGCCACCGCGCTCGGGCTCGTCGCCGCGGTTCAGCTTTCCGGTCGCGAAATGGTGCTTGGGGCCTACCCCATTACCCCCGCGAGTGACGTGCTGCACGAGCTCAGCAAGCACAAACACTTCGGCGTCACCACCATTCAGGCGGAGGACGAGATCGCGGCCGTGTGCGCGGCCATCGGCGCGTCGTATACGGGCGCCATCGGCGTTACCAGCACCAGCGGCCCAGGCATGGCGCTGAAAACCGAGGCGATCGGGCTCGCCATCAGCGTCGAGCTGCCGCTCGTCATCATCAACATCCAGCGCGGCGGTCCGAGCACGGGGCTCCCGACCAAGACCGAGCAGGCCGATCTGCTGCAGGCGGTGCAAGGGCGTAACGGTGAAGCGCCGCTCTGCGTGATCTCGGCTTCCACCCCGGGCGAGTGCTTCTTCCAGGCCATCGAAGCGGTGCGCCTAGCGGTGAAGTACATGACCCCGGTGATCCTGCTCACCGACGGCTCGCTGGCGAACAGCGCGGAGCCCTGGAAAATCCCCAACGTGGCCACGCTGCCCAAGATCGACGTGCAATTCCGCACGGATCCGAACGGCTTCCACCCTTACCTTCGCGATCCTCAGACGCTGGCTCGCAACTGGGCGATCCCGGGCACTCCCGGCCTTTTGCATCGCATCGGTGGGTTGGAGAAGGACTACGACTCGGGTCACATCTCGTACTCGCCGGACAACCACGAGCGGATGTGCCTGGTGCGCGCGGCCAAGATCGCGGGCATCGCGAACGACATCCCCGAGCAAGCCATCGAAGTCGGAAACGATCGCGGCAAGCTCTTGGTGCTCGGCTGGGGCTCGACCTACGGCGCGATTCGCGAGGCGGTCGAGCGCAGCCGCGCCCGGGGGCTCGACGTGTCTCACGCCCATGTCCGTTACCTGAACCCCTTCCCCAAGAACCTCGGTGACTTGCTGCGTCGCTTCGATCGCGTGCTGGTTCCGGAGCTGAATCTCGGGCAACTGGTGAAGCTCATCCGCAGCCAGTTTCTGGTACCGGCCGAGAGCTTCCCCAAGATTCAGGGGCAGCCCTTCAAGATCGCCGAAATCGAAGACAAGATCCGCAAAGTACTCGAGAGCTGACCCGCCATGAGCAACATCGTCGAACCGACTCGTCTCACCAAAAAAGACTTCGAGACCGATCAGGACGTCCGCTGGTGCCCCGGCTGCGGCGACTACTCGATCCTCGCCAACGTGCAGAAGATGATGCCGGAGCTCGGCATCGCACCGGAAAACATCGTGTGGGTCAGCGGGATCGGCTGCAGCAGCCGCTTCCCGTACTACATGAACACCTACGGGTTTCACACCATCCACGGGCGCGCGCCGGCGTTCGCGACCGGTATCAAGGTGGCAAACCCCGGGCTCTCGGTCTGGCTGGCCACGGGTGACGGGGACGGCCTGAGCATCGGCGGCAACCAGCTGATGCATTGCCTGCGCCGCAACGTGGACGTGAAGATCCTGCTCTTCAACAACCGCATCTACGGCCTCACCAAGGGCCAGTACTCGCCGACCAGCGAGCTCGGTAAGGTGACCAAGAGCACGCCCTACGGCTCCGCGGACCAGCCGATGGACCCGTCCGCGTTTGCGCTCGGGGCCAATGCTTCTTTCGTGGCGCGCTCGATCGACACCGAAGCCGCGCACCTTGGCGACGTGCTGCGCCGGGCCGCGCGTCATACGGGCTCGGCGTTCCTCGAAATCTACCAGAACTGCAACGTCTTCAATGACGGGGCGTTCGACGCGATCAAGGACAAGCCGGCAAGCGCCGAGAACCAGCTCCGGGTCGAGCACGGCAAGCCGATGCTGTTCGGCGCCAACGGCGACCGCGGCATTCGCATGGACCCGAAGACGCTTCGTCTCGAAAGCGTCCGCATCGGTGAAAACGGCATCACCCTCGACGACATTTTGGTGCACGACGAGACCAACTCGACCTTCGCGCACATGCTCACGCACCTGCCGTTCCCCGAGTTTCCAGTGGCGCTGGGCGTGCTCTACGCCTCCCCCCGACCCACCTACGACGCGACCCTGACCGCCCATCAAAGCGCGGCCAAAGCCAAATTCGGCACCCCCGACCTACAAAAGCTACTTCGCGGCGGGGAAACCTGGGAAATTTGAGCGGTTAGAACCCCTCTTCTCACGAGACAACGCTCAGGGAACCTGCTAAACGACGCGCCACCATGGGAAGCCCGCAAGACCCCCGAGCCCGCCGCCGCCAGCGCATTCGTCGCGCCAAGAAGAACCTCGATTGGGAGCAGAAACGCGCCCAAGAGAACGCCGAGGCGGCCAAGCCCAAAGCTCCGGCCAAGACCGCGACCTGAGCCCTGCTCGCGGCGGGTGGGGACCGCCGCGTGACCGGCCCGGTCGGGCCGAAACCGCGCCGAGCCCGCACCACGCGCCCGCTGAGAGCGGAAAAGCGCGCGTGAGTGCGCGTCCGTCGGCCATGTTTGCGGGATATTCGCGCCTAGCCGAAGGAGGGGCTCGACAGCGGGGGCCAGCGTGCTCAAATTTCGCCAGAATCCGAATGGCGACAGACCGCCCCAAGCGCGACCCCGACGGAGAGGGCGATCTCGAGACGCAGCAACGCGTCCACGTCGAGCGTCCGCGCCGCTATCTCGTCGTTCTGCACAACGACGACTACACGACCATGGAGTTCGTGGTCCACGTGCTGATCAAGTTCTTCCACGTCAGCGAGACGGAAGCGACTCAGATCATGCTCCACGTACACCACAAAGGTTACGGCATCGTCGGTGCGTTCACCCGCGACGTGGCCGAAACCAAATCCGCGCAAGTCACGGACTACGCGAAAGAGCACGGCCACCCGCTCAAGTGCACGGCGGAGCCGGAAGGGTTCGGAGAGAAGTGAAGGTCAGCCCGGAAGTGGAAATCGCCTGCAACCTCGCGCTGCGCGAGGCGGAGCGCCGTCACCACGATGTGATGACGGTCGAGCACCTGCTCTATGCCCTGCTCCACGACGAAGCGACCGCCAAGGTAATCAAGAAATCCGGCGGCAGCGTGGACAAGCTGAAGACGCGGCTCGACCGCATTTTGCGGGAAGAGCTGCCCGCAGTGCCCGACGGCCAAGGCATCAGCCCCACCCCATCGCGCGGCTTTCAGCGGGTGCTGCAGCGCGCGGCGTTCCACGTGCAATCGAGCGGAAAAGAGCGGCTCGAAGGGCACAACGTGTTGATCGCCATTTTTGCCGAGCCCGAGAGCCCCGCGGCGGAGGCGATGAAGGCCGAGGGCATCACGCGCTACGACGTGGTCAACTACGTCTCGCACGGCGTGGCCAAAGACGGCAGCGAGGACGACTCGCTCGAGCTCAGCGAGACGAGCAATGAGCAGCGTGAGGACGACGAAGACGGGCCGGACGAGCCGCGCGGAGATCCACTCAAGCAGTTCGCGGTCAATCTGAACGAGCGCGCCAAGAACGGCGACGTGGAGCCCCTGGTCGGGCGCGACAAAGAGCTGCGGCGCGCGATTCAGGTGCTGTGCCGGCGCAAGAAGAACAACCCGCTGTTCGTGGGCGACGCGGGCGTCGGCAAGACCGCGATCGTGGAGGGGCTGGCCGCGCTGATTCAGAGCGGTAATGCGCCGAAGCCGCTCGCCAACTGCACCATTTTCGCGCTCGACATGGGCTCGCTGGTCGCAGGCACGCGTTTCCGAGGCGATTTCGAGAAGCGCATCAAGGGCGTGCTCAAGCAGGTCGAGAAAACCCCGGGCGCGATCCTGTTCGTGGACGAGATCCACACCGTGATCGGCGCAGGCGCGGCCAGCGGTGGCACCCTCGACGCCGCGAACATGTTGAAGCCCGCGCTCTCGACCGGAAAGCTGCGCTGCATCGGCGCGACCACCTTCGAAGAGTATCGCAACCACGTGGAGCGCGATCGCGCTCTCGCGCGTCGCTTTCAGAAGATCGACGTGTTCGAGCCGAGCGTGGACGAGACGATCCAAATCCTCAAAGGGCTGCAGAAGCGCTACGAGGAGTTTCACGAGGTCACTTACACGGATGAGGCCATCGAGGGCGCCGGGAAACTCGCGGACCGCCACCTGCGCGACAAGAAGCTGCCCGAC
Source organism: Polyangiaceae bacterium (assembly GCA_035549735.1). Classification (GTDB taxonomy): domain Bacteria; phylum Myxococcota_A; class Polyangia; order Polyangiales; family Polyangiaceae; genus PMG-095. Next base: position 60,820 of record DASZQI010000007.1, read on the forward strand.
AAGGCCGTGGATTTGCTCGATGAAGGCGGCGCCGATACCAAGCTCGATCTCGGGCCGGGCTCGGTCGTCGACATCGGGCGCATCGAGTCGGTGGTCGCGCGAATGGCGCAAATTCCGCCGCGCCAGGTCAGCCATGACGACCGCGCCGCGCTGCGGAATTTGGAGCAAGATCTGGGCAAAGTGGTGTTCGGTCAGGATCGCGCCATCCGCGAGCTGTCGACCGCGATCAAGCTGTCGCGCGCGGGCCTCCGCCCGCCGGACAAGCCAATCGGCTCGTACCTTTTCACCGGGCCCACGGGCGTGGGTAAGACCGAGGTCGCGCGTCAGCTCGCAGCGACGCTCGGCATCGAGCTTTTGCGCTTCGACATGAGCGAGTACATGGAGCGCCACACCGTTTCGCGCTTGATCGGCGCGCCGCCCGGCTACGTCGGCTACGACCGCGGTGGTTTGCTGACCGAAGCGGTCGCCAAGACGCCGCATTGCGTGCTGTTGCTGGATGAAATCGAGAAAGCGCACCCGGACGTGTTCAACGTGCTCCTGCAGGTGATGGATCACGGCACGCTCACCGACAACAACGGGAAAAAGGCGGATTTTCGCCACGTCATCTTGATCATGACCAGCAACGTGGGCGCTCAAGATCTGGCTCGCGCTCCGCTCGGCTTCGGCCATCAAGAAAGCCGCGGCCGCGACGATCCAGCCTTCCGCAACACCTTCAGCCCCGAGTTCAGAAACCGACTCGACGCGCGCATCGCCTTCGACCCCTTGTCGCCGACCGTGATGAACCTGGTGGTCGACAAGTTCATGAAGGAGCTGAACAAGCAGCTCTCTGAGCGACAGGTCACGCTCGAGCTCACCGAGGCCGCCCGCGCGCACTTGGCCGAGAAGGGCTACGACAAGGACAACGGCGCACGACCGCTCGGCCGCTTGCTACAGGACGAGGTCAAGCGCCCGCTCACCGAGGAACTCTTGTTCGGTGAGCTCGAGTACGGTGGCCACGTGGTGGTCGACTTCAAGGAAGGGAAGCTGGCCTTCGACTTGCGCGGAAACCCAAAACCTGGGGCTCCCCCGCTCAAATTGCTGAATTAGCCGTCGGATGCCGCCTTTGTCCGCGATCGCGGAGGGCGCGCAGCGCCCTCGCGTCTTCATCGACCGCGGCGGTACGTTCACCGACTGCATCCTGCACGACAGCGCGAGCGGCGCGCTGCGAGTGGTCAAGGTATTGTCTTCGGATCGCGCGCCGCTCGCAGGCATTCGCCAGCTGCTCGGGCTGGGCGCGGACGATCCAATTCCGCCCTGCGACATTCGCATGGGCACGACCATCGCCACGAACGCGCTGCTCGAGCGAAAGGGCGCGCGAGTGCTGCTGGTCATCACTCGCGGGTTCGCTGATTTGCCGGAGATCGGCACGCAGGCGCGCGGGGATCTGTTCGAGCTGAACATTCGCAAGCCGTCGCTTCTGCACGAAGCGGTGCTCGAGGTCGATGCCCGACTGAGCGCGGACGGCACGTTGCTCGCGCGACCGAACCTCGATGACTTCCGGGAAGCGCTCGCTCGGCACCGAGCCGCAGGCATCGAGAGCGTGGCCATCGCAGTGCTGAACGACTACCGAGAGGGCAGCCTGGAGCGGGAGCTCGGGCAGGTCGCGCAGAGCCTGGGTTTTTCGCAAGTTTCGTTGTCGCACGAGCTCAGTCGTGAGCTCGGATTCTTGAGTCGCGCTGACACGGCCGTGCTCGACGCCTATCTCACGCCCGGCCTCGGCCGTTACTTGCGCGAGCTCGCGGATGCGCTCCCCGACAGCCGATTGCTCGTCATGCGCTCCAGCGGGAGCCTTTCGCAACCGCAGCGCTGCCGTGGACCCCACGCGATCCTGTCAGGGCCTGCCGGCGGCGTGGTCGCCTGCGCCAGGGTCTCGAGTGAGCTCGGCGGGCGCCCGCTGATTGGGCTCGACATGGGGGGCACCTCGACCGACGTGTGTCGATACTCGGGCGAGCTCGACGTGCGGCACGAACATGAAGTCGCAGGAGTCCGCGTGCGCGCGCCCATGCTGGTGGTGCACACCATCGCCGCGGGCGGTGGCTCGATCTGCCGCTACGACGGGCATCGGCTGTCGGTGGGTCCCGAAAGCGCCGGCGCACGACCGGGGCCGCTCAGCTATGGGCGGCCGGAGGCGCGCGAGCTCACGCTCACCGACGTCAATCTCGCGCTCGGGCGTCTGCTTCCTGACGAATTCCCCTTCCCCCTCGATCTGCCGCGCGTCCAAGGCGCGCTCGTCGCACTTTCGCGCGCGCTCGACCCTGGCGAAGCCCGCTTCGACGCGCAGAAACTAGCCGAAGGATTTTGGGAAATCGCCAATCAGAGCATGGCCGACGCGATCAGCGAGGTCTCGGTCAAGCGCGGCTACGACGTGCGCGCGCACGCGCTGCTCGTGTTCGGGGGCGCGGGCGGGCAGCACGCTTGTGCGCTCGTGGAACGGCTCGGCATGCAGGAAGCGATTTTTCATCCGTTCGCATCGGTCTTGTCTGCTTTTGGCATGGGGCTCGCGGTGCTCGGCTTTCATGGGTCACGCGAGCTCTCCGCGCCGCTGTTGACTCCGACTGCGCTGGCCGAGCTCGAAGAGCCTTTCCTCGAGCTCGAACGTGAGGGCCGCGCCGCGCTGGAACGCGATGGTGCGCGCGAGGTCGTGTTCCGCCGGCAAGTCGAGCTCTGTTACGACGGCACCGAAACCAGCACGCTGCTCCCGCTCGCTTCGGCCAGCGAGCTCGCGCGGGCCTTTCACGCCCAGCATCGCGCGGAGTTTGGCTACGACCGCCCGGACCAACCGCTCCGACTTCGGCGTCTGCGCGTCGAAGCCAGCGGCGAGGCCGCGCGCGTTCCCGCGCTTTCGGAGCCGGGCCGGAGCGCGTCGAAACCCGAGCCCCGGCGTACGACGCGGCTTTTTCACCAAGGAGCCTGGGTCGATGACGTGCCGGTATTCCTGCGCAGCGTCCTGCGGAGCGGCGAGCGCTTACTCGGTCCAGCGTTGATTCTCGAAGAAACCGGGACCATCGTGCTCGACCCCGGGTTCGAGCTGGAAGTGCTCGCGAGCGGGGTGCTGCGTGCGCGCGCCGCTGCTCGAGTGACCACGCAGCGTGCTCCACTCGCTTCCGCGCCCACGCGCGACCCAGTAAAGCTCGAGCTGATGGGCAACCGCTTCATGTCCATCGCCGAGCACATGGGGTATGCGCTCCGGCGCAGCGCCTCCAGCGTCAACATCCGCGAGCGGCTCGACTACTCCTGCGCGCTGTTCGATCGCACGGGCGCGTTGATCGCGAATGCTCCGCACATTCCCGTGCATTTGGGGGCCATGAGCGAGTCGGTGCGAGCCGTGGTGAGCCTGCACCCAGAGCTTTCGGCGGGTGACGCGTTCATCAGCAACGATCCGGCGCTGGGCGGCTCGCACTTGCCCGACGTCACCGTGGTTGCCCCGGTGCACGACCACGCGGGCGCATTGTTCGCATTCGTGGCCGCGCGCGGACATCACGCCGACATCGGCGGCATCACCCCGGGTTCGATGCCCGCGTTTTCGACCTCGCTCAGTGAGGAAGGCGTCCTGTTTCGTGCCGAACGCATCGTGCAAAACGGCCGCCTGGACCGCGATTTCTTGCGCGAGCGCCTGGCCAGCCCGCCCTACCCGGCGCGCAATCCTCGCTTGAACCTGGCCGATATCGAGGCCGCGTTGGCCGCGCTGAGCACGGGCACCTCACTGCTCGGAAGCGCTGTCCGGGAGCTCGGGATCGACACGGTCACTGCGTACATGGGTTTCGTACAAGACCAAGCCGCCGAGCTGGTCGCAGAAGCGCTCGCTCAGCTCGGCCCGAGCGAACGGCACTTTGCAGACGCGCTCGACGACGGCACGCCGATCGAGGTGCGCCTGAAGCCGCGAGAAACCGGCCTGATCATCGATTTTTCGGGCACGGGCTCCGAGGTGCCGGGCAACCTGAACGCGCCGCGAGCCGTCACGCTGGCTGCGGTCATCTATTTCTTGCGCGCCTTGGTCGGCAAAAGTATCCCGCTGAACGGGGGGTTCTTGCGCGCAGTCTCACTGCACATCCCCGAGGGTTCTGTGCTCAACCCAAGTCCCTCCGCCGCAGTCGCGGGCGGCAACGTCGAAACCTCCCAGCGCGTGGTCGACGTGCTGCTCGGCGCGGCCGGCCTCTGCGCAGCCAGTCAGGGCACGATGAACAACCTCTCCTTCGGCAACCACAGTTTTGGCTACTATGAGACCATCGCTGGCGGCGCAGGCGCAGGTCCGAACTTCTGCGGAGCTTCGGGTGTGCACACGCACATGACCAACACGCGCATCACCGACGTCGAGCTGCTCGAGCAGCGCTTTCCGGTGCGAGTGGTGCAAATGAGCCTACGACGCGGCTCGGGCGGGGCCGGCGCGTTCCGCGGCGGTGATGGGATCCGGCGCGAGCTCGAGTTCCTCACGCCTGCCGAGGTTTCGATTCTGAGCGAGCGCAGAAGCCGCGCGCCCTTCGGCCTCGCGGGCGGCGAGCCGGGGGCGCGTGGCCGAAACGCCTTGAACGGAGCAACCGTGCCCGCCTGCGCGCGGTTCGAAGTGAAGGCCAACGACCGGTTGCTCATCGAAACACCCGGCGGCGGTGGCTACGGCGTGCCGCGCCCTCGCGGGTAGAGCTCGGCTAGGCGCTCACGGCGCCGGCTTTTCGCTGTTCGCCGACAGCGCGTCGCGCACGTGCAGCGCGAGCCCGCAGCTATTGGCTTGCCGGTGCTGCGCCGCCAGATTGACTTCATTGACCACGGCTTCCTTGCCCATCGACACCATCTCGGAGGCGGCCTCCGCGCGCAGCCGCACGATGGGATCCCCGCTGGCCAAGTCCCAGATGCCGACGCGCGCGAAATGCGGCACTCGCTGCACCCGCTCCTCCGGAGATTCGCCGGCATCTTTCACCTCAGGGGGCAAGCCACCGGCCGGATCTTCATCGAGCACGAGCGTGAAGTACTTGGCGCGCGAAAGGAGCTCCACCGTGACCGGCACGTCGCTCTTGGCCACGTTGCCCAGATCGCGATCGTAGGCAGACAGGCCGAGCTCGCTGGTTACTTGGTGGAGCTCGTCGGTCCACTCGCTCGAAAGCACGCGGAGCGTGCGATAAACGAGCCGCATATTGTACGGCTGCTCCGGCGGCGTACAGGTGCCCCATTCGTTGCAGAGCAGCCCAGAAGCGCAGTCGCCGATGGTGCGGCACTGGGGAGCCCCCTCCGAGCTGACCGCCCTCGGCTTGTTCACGAACAAGCACGAGGTAAACCCGTCACGCAGGGAGATCTTCGCGGCGTTGCGGATGTCCTTCGGGCTGCCCGTGTTCACGAGCCGAAGGCGCAGATAAATCGAGGCGCCGCCGCCAATCTTCTCCATGTTCGCCGTGGGCGCGATGTGATCGGCCGTCCACGGACGTCGGAGCTCGCGCACCCAGCCTTCGACCTTGTCTCGGAAGGGGAACAGTTTTGGACCGAGCGCCACCGTCATCGCGCGCTGCTTGGCCATCACCTTGCTGCGCGCGGCCTCCAGCTGCCCCTGCGCGATACGCCAGTAGATGATTCCGAACGCCCCAATGCCGACCGCGGTCCACAGCCAAAAGTGCAGCGGAATGCCAGGCATCCGCGCCTTGCCCATGACCAACGCGCGGCGGCGCTCGGCTCTCGCGTCGTTCAGCGAAGGAAGACCCGGCTCTCGCGCGTCTCTACGCACCGTCGCCATGCTTACCCTCGCTCTCTAAAACCGGTGTGGCTCAAAACACAAGGCCGGCACGCGACGAGCATGCCGGCCCAGAGGACCTCTAGCCAGAGGAAAAGATCAGCTGCCCTTGCCGAGGCGGCCGACCATGAAGCTGACGTTCGGATAGCCAGCGAATGCTGCGGTCTGGAACACGCTCTTCACCACCAGAGCCTGGACCTTGCGGTCGACCTGGAGGATGACGATGCCCGGGAACTCGCGCTGGGGGTTCAGCTGCTTCCACAACTCACGCTTGTTCTTGAGCACGTTGAAGAGCTCGTCGATGCGCTGCAGACGGTTCGACTCTTCGATGGCACGCGTGCTGCCGGCGGCATTGCCGTCGACCAGAATTTGGGTGCCGGTGATTGCCACCATCGGCGCCTCGGCCATGTCGAGCACGTTTTCCGCGTTCGGCAGCTTGATGTTCTTGTCGATCGGCAACTCACCGCTGGCGGAGAAGCTGGCGAGCAAGAACAACACGATGCAGAGCAAGAAGTCGATGAACGGGATCAGCGGGATCTCGTGGTTCATCGCGCGCTGGCCACCGCCCACGACCTTCTTGCGCACGAAGCGCAGCGGGATGTGGTGCAGCAGACGACGACCGGGGACGGCGATCGGCTGGTGAAAGCGGCTGAGGGCTTTTTCCGACATGGTTCAGTTCACCGCGAACGTGACGTTGAAGGACGGCATCTTCTGGGTCTTACCCCCGAAGTTGTAGTCCCGCTTCGGCGAGTAAATCGCGTCGATGACCGCGACCACGTCGCTGAAAGGCGTGGAATTGTCGGAGTGCAGCACGGCCTGGTCGAACTTGTTGTCGGTTCCGGCGCGGTGCGACCCGTTGGCGTTCCACTCGTCGGCGATCTTCTTCGCCAGGTCGGGGTATCGATAGTCGCCCTTCTCACCGACGGGCACTTGCTTCTTATCGATATCGATCGTGTTCACGACCGTGTTGCCCTCTTTCCAGACGAGCTGGAACTTCTTATCTCCACGCATTTCGACGTGGAGCTGCTTTTCCTTCTTCTGTTCCTCCGGCGGCTCGTCCTTTGGCGGACCAGGGACGCGCGCGTCGGCGTTGATGCGGGCCATCTGCGACCACACCGCGGTGACGAGCAAGAACGCCACCAGACACAGCAAAAAGTCGATGAAGGGAATCAGCGGGATTTCGTGGTTCGTAGAACGCCTACCACCATGACCGCCGCCGACGTCAATACCGGCCATCGCAATACTCCAGAAGTTGGATTGAGCTGCGCGCGACGGTGCACACTGCGCCGCCGCGCGAATCGCTCAACTCAGACCAATCTCACATCGCCTGTTCGAGACCCTGCAGATTCACCTTCTGGCGGTTGGCAACCACCAGATTGAGAACCTGGACGGACGACTCGTTGATGTCGTCTTCGAGGGTCTGCGTCTTGCCGTTCAGCACTGCGAAACCGACCAGCGCCGTGATTGCGGAGAGCAACCCGAACGCCGTGCAGTTCATGGCCTCGGCGATACCCTCAGCGAGGATTCGCGCCTTCTGGCTCGGATCGACCGATTCGCCACCGACCGCGCCGAATGCCTTGATAAGGCCGACGATGGTGCCGAAGAGGCCGCTGAGCATGGCCAAGTTGGCGAACAGAGCCAAGAAGCCCGTCCGCTTGCTGATACGGGGCATCTCACGAAGAGCTGCCTCATCCATGGCCGCCTGGACTTCTTCGTCCGGACGGTTGACCTTGACGAGGCCGGCCTGGACGATGCGCGCGAGCGGCGCGTTCGCCGCGGAGCACATTTTCACGGCCTTCGCGATGTCGCCGGCCAGGATGCACTTCTGCATAGTCGCGAGAAATACTTCCTTGTTGATGGACGACCCGAACAAATAAACTGCGCGCTCTGCGATTACCGCAATCGAGCAGATCAGCCAGAAAAGGATGATCCACATTGCCCAACCGCCCGCCTGGAAGTGATGCCACATACTCGACATTTCTCGTTTACTCCGGCTAGTGCTCCTGATTGGCCTTCGGTTTGTTCCCTGCGGAGAGCAGACACGAACAGCCTAGAAACGACCGCGGCGACGCCTCGGACGCCCTACCCGCACGACATCGGCGGAATCGGACCGGGGCATTCTGTTCAAGTTGAACCCGCTGAGTCAAGAGAGATTGGATTCCACGCCGCTGTTCGCGCTGAGGCACAAAGTTTCATCACTCGAACGACCTCTCGACCGGCACCACAGGAACGTAGCGACAACCGTCGCCGCGAAAAGTTTCAAGCGCTCGGGCGATCTGCGCCGAGCTCGTCCTCGCTCGATACGCGGCGCGTCGTAGCACGGCCTTGACAGGCGCTCGTGAGCTTCCCCAACCGAGCGGGGTGAAGTGTGGTCGAGCGCGAGTGTCGTCCACTGAAGTATCGCGTTCGCGCGGCTCGTCGCGCGAACGCGGCAAGCTTCATCTCGTGACCTGCGTCACGACACGGATCGGCGACGCGTGTTGCACGACGACGACGCGCGACACGCGAGCATTCGAATGACTCGACTCGCTCCTCTCTATCCTCCCTCGGCTCGACCGTCGAGGAGCTCGCCGCGCCGGTTGAGGAGCTCGCCGCAGAGCTCATCTAACGGCTGAGCGCAGCTCGCTGCGCGTCCGTGTCAACGCAAACCCCAAGGTGTGCGTGTGTGCGCTTGTGTTCTGAGCGCGCACCAGCGCGACGCGAACGCCACGATAAGCGCTTATGCAAGGAGGCTGGCGGAACTCGAGCCAGCGCTCGCGTTCGTTACAAAAGCGCTCGACTCGCGGGGAATCACGCACGAGGCGTGCACGCTCGACTTCGAAGCGCGCCACGTTCCCTGCCCCGCGCGCAAACGGCGAGGAAGACCGGCCAGGAGGACGAAATCCCAAGCAAAGAGGGATGCTTGCGCTCGCAAGTTCGCGGCGGCTATAGTGCGCTCTGGCCTCGAGCCCGGCCGTCGCGCGGCTCGATTCACCGTCGTTCCACTACCTGGAAGCCCGAAAGTCCGGCTTAAAGAAGGGAAGAAGGGGTAATGCAGTTCCTGCTCCTCGCAGCCGAAGGTCACAGCGGATCTAGCCAGCTCGTCGAGTCGTTCAAGCAGAATCCGACCTTTTTGGTCCTCAATCTCTGCTGTTCGGCAATCGTGCTCACCATCGTGATCGAACGTTTCGCATTCCAAATGACCCAGTACCGCGTCAACTCGAAGGAGTTCTTTGCGCAGGTCAAGAAGCTCGTCACGGCGGGAAACATCGACCGAGCCATCAAGCTCTGCGAGGCCAGCGACTTCCCGATCTTGCAGCTAGTGAAGGCCGGCCTCACCCATGCCAACAAGGGCCCGGATGAGATCGACGCTTCACTCAGCGAGAAGCTCTCTGAGCTGAAGCCGCAGGCCGAAAAACGCGTTGGTGCGTTGTGGTCTCTCGCTAACATCGCAACCCTGATCGGGCTGCTCGGCACCGTCAGCGGTCTGATCGCAACGTTCGGCGCGATCGCCGCGCCGGGCCTCAGTCAGGCCGATAAACAGCGCATGCTGTCGAACGGCATCGCAGAAGCCATGTACAACACGGCGCTCGGTCTGGGCATCGCCGTGTTCTGCATGATCACTCACATCGTGCTGCACACTCGCGCCAAGGCGATTCAGCACGACCTCGAGTCGACGATGGAGCGCACCTTCAACCTGCTGACCATCAGCCAACGCCCCGGGTCGTACTGATCCCGTCGGGTTCGAGCGCGCATGTCACTCAGCGCAGCACAGCGCAGCAAGATCCGTCGGCTCAGCCAACCCGTTGAGCTGGCTCCATCGGAGGAGGGTGGCGAGCTCAACATCGTCCCCTTCCTCGACATCATCGTGAACATCCTGATCTTCGTGCTGGCCACCGTCGCAGTGACGTTCACGGCCAGCATCGAGACCACGCCGCCCGCCAGCCGCGGCTCGGGTGTTCGCAGCGAGATCGAGTCGCAGGCGTTGAACCTCACGGTCTTGATCGTGAACGACGGACTTTCGCTCAAGGCCTCGGGCGGCAACATCGCACCGGGTTGCATGGGCGTGGGGCCCGGCAACGCGATCCCGAACAAGAACGGCAAGTACGACTACGAGGCGCTCACCGCGTGCGCCACCCGGTTGAAGAACGCTTCGCCCGACTTCCAGGACGAGAACCAGTTTTTCATCGTTGCCAACCCCGGCACCGACTACCAAACCATCATCGAAGTGATTGACGCCATGCGCCGCACCCCCCAGGGCGATCCGCTGTTCGACAACGTCAACTTCAAGGTGCCGCGATGACCGAGCCTTCTGGCCAAAAGCCAGCCGGCCCTCCGGGCCCGTCTGGGTCCATCGTCACGTACAAGGCCGAGCTCCGCAAAGCCATCCGCCGCAACGCGACCGAGCCGGAGATCAACTTCCTCAACATCACCGCGATGCTCGACATCATGACGATCATCCTGGTGTTCTTGTTGAAGAGCCTAGGTGAGTCGAGCGCGGCCATTCCGCAAAGCGACGACCTACGGCTGCCCACTTCGTTCATTTCGACGCCTCCTCATCAGGAAGGCATCATCGTCACCATCTCGAAGAGCCAGATCTTGGTCGGTGAGAACAAGATCCTGGGCCTGCCCGGCCGCGAGTCGACCGCTCAAACCGGCGTCGGCGCGGCCTTCAAGCGCGGCGGACCGAACGATCTTTACATCGTGCCGCTCGGCAACGCGCTGCAGGCAGCCCGCAAGACCGACGTCGCCATTCGGCGCGCCAAGGGTCTGGATCCCTCGAGCTCTGAAGCGATCATCATCGCGGACCGTTCGACCCCTTACCGTCTGCTCATCGAGGTGCTGTTCACGCTCGGGCAAAGCGAGTTCGGCAAGTATCACCTGATGGTGATCCAGACGAAGAAGAAGCCGTAAGGTTCGACGCTCCGCCTGGCCCCTGGCCGTGGCGGGCAGTCCGGGGAGCGCCGGGCAGGCGTTGCACTCGCCGGCCCGCGGGGGGGGCGAAGCGGAGCTATGCCCAAAAAGCGCGTCAAAATGGAGTGCGCTTGCTCCGCGGAAAGAAACCGTGCTAAGCGATCCTCCGTCTCTCAAGGCTTGCCGCTCCTGGGGGCGCGCTTTGGTGGAATCCCGGTCCAGCTTGGCCGGCTCGGTTCCAGCCAGGAGCAACCCCGCGAGCGGTGAACACGGCCGATGGGCGCTAGTCGTTTGGGGCTTGCGCTCTCCTTGTTGCCGGGTTCGCGCGCCGGAGCCGCGCGTGTTGTTTCGCCGTGACGGAATTCGCGTTAATCCTCGCGATCCAAGTAGCAGCCCTGGCCTATGCATTGGTCGTCGGGCGCGGTGTGCTCGTTTCAGGGCTGAACGCCGCGCGTCTGAAGCGCCTTGGCAGCGCGCTCGAACGCGCCACCGCGAGCTTTAGCGCCCGGCAGGCCCGCGCTCTGGGCATGGCCGCTGCCGCCCTGGCGCTTGCCACGTTCGGCCTTCATCTCGAATTCGGGGGGAGCGATCGCCTCGGTCGCATCCCAGCGGGAATCAGCGCCGCGCTCGGCTTGGTCGCCGGCGCGGGGCTCTGCTGGGCGGCCGCGTACGCGGCGTTGCGCCTGGGGGTAGGCGCCAGCGTGCAGGTGGTCGTCGCGGCCTCACGCGGGCTGGACCGTGCCTTGTCGCTCGCCATGCGCGCGGGGGGCGCAGCCAGCCTGTGCGCGGAAGCGCTGAGCGGCCTCGGCTTGATCGCGGTTTTTGGCACCGTTTTCGCGCTACTCGGCGGCACCACCCTCGCGCCCAAGGAGGCCATGGCGCTTTCGCTCGACGTGACCGCGGTGCTAGCGAGCTTCCCGCTCGGCGCCGCGCTGGCCGCGCTCGTCTGCCAGCGCTCGGGCGGGCTGTTCCAGACCGCGGTCGATATCGGCGGCGACGTGGCCTCCGAGCAGCGCTTCGGTCTCACCCGCGACGATCCGAGAAATCCGACACTGGTGGGCGAGCTTTCCGGCAGTCATCTGGGCGAAAGCGCGACGCGTGCAGCGCTCCTGTTCGTCTCCACCGCGACCTCGCAGGTGGCCTTGCTGGCGCTCGGCCTCGCCGCAGCGAGCCGTGACGCCTCCCCTTCCCTCGCGCTGGTCTTGCTGCCCTTCGTGGTCCGCGCGTTCTTCGTGCTCGCCAGCGCCTTTGGCTGTTCGGTCGTGCGCACCGAGGAAATGACCACCCCGAGCGGCGCCATCGTGCGCGGCTACCTGAGCACGTCGGTGATCGGCCTGTCCGGGTTGTGCGGCGCCAGCTTGTGGCTGCAAAAGGAACATTTCTGGGTGTTCCTCAGCGCGGGCTCGATCGGCACGGCGGCCTCTTGGTTGCTTTCGCTTCCGGTCTGGGCGCGACTGCTGCGCCCCGCGGGTGGCCCCCGGGAGGCGGCCGAAGCGCTGCGCGTCAGCGGCGGGTCTGCGGCGATCACGAGCCTGGGCAGCGCGCTGCAGACCGCATTGCTGCCACTCGCCGTGCTCGGCATCGCGGCCACGCTCTCGTTCCGGCTAGGCGAGCAGGCGGGCTTTGCTTCCGGCGGCGTTTGGACCTCACTCGTCACCTGGGCCGCGCTGCTCGGCTCCGCGCCGTTCGCGTTCGCGGCGAGCGCGGTCGCCACCATCGCCGATGGCGCCCCGGCGGTCGCCGCGCTCGCGGGAGCCGATTCAGAGGCTCAGCGACGCTCGCTGCGGCTCGATGAGATGCAGGGAGTCGGCGCGAGCGCCCGCGCGCAGCTGATAACGAACCTTACCGCGGCCGCGCTACTCTCCGCGCTGGCGGTGCCGGCCCTTGCGCGTGAGGAGTTGCGGATACAAGTTGCATTGTTCGAACCGATCGTGACCTGGTCGGGCGCGCTCGGCGCGGCGCTGATCTTGGCCTATGCTGGGTCGAGCACGCGCCGCGCGGTGCGCGGTGCGCGCGAGCTCGCCGGCGAGGTCGACCGTCAGCTGCGCAAATTCCCGCGCGAGCACGGAATCGCGCTGATTCCGGCGGATTTCTCGCCGAGTTACAAGGCTTGCATCGATCTCTCCACCCGTCTGGCCTTCGTGCGTCTGGCGCCGGAAGCGCTCGCCGCCTTGGCGGTTCCAGCCGCGCTCGCGCTCGGGCTGCGGGTCGGATATAGCGGCGGAGAGAGCACCCATGCGGTCGAGGGGCTGATGAGCCTGGTACTCTTCGCCGGGCTGGTTGGCTTTACATCGGCGCTGGCCTTCGACCTGGCCCGCGCCACCCTCAACTCGGCGTGCCGCTCGGCACGTGCCCAAGCCGGCGCTGAACCCCTTCTCGCCGTCGCCGGTGACGGCGCGGCCGACTTGTTCGGTCACGCTGCCGGACCAGCGGCGCAAGCGCTGCTCGTTGGCACCGCGGCCCTCGCGCTGGCGATCGCCCCATTCATGAACTGACTCCCCCTGCCGCCCCGTCGCGGCACGGACATTCCAAACCCGAAGAATACCTTGTCCTCACTAGCTGACGCTCTTTCTACACTCTCTGATCGCGGTCTCCGTCGCCTGCTCGGAGCTCGAACGTTCCTGCGCGGCCTCGACTACGAGAAGCGCAAGGTGGTCGATGAAGTCCACCTGAACGACGGCAGCGCCCAGGGCCGCGTCAAAGGCTCCGACCCCGATCCGTACGAGGTCACGATTCGGCTCGGCGGAGAAGGCATCACTTCGCACTGCACCTGCCCTGCGTTTCAGAAGACCGGCCAGCACTGCAAGCACGTCGCCGCTTTGCTCATCACCGTGCGCAACAAGGCACGCCAGCAGATGCCGCGACGAGAAGCGCCTCAGCAGCCGACGCAGCAGCAGGCCGCGCCCGCGCCGAGTCAGGGCGACAACGGTAAGGCCGCGCGTCGGCGGGATCGCAGGCGTCGTGCCCAGGTGCAGCAGGTCCCGACCCCGGTCGGGCACTACCCGACGGCCCCCACCCAGGACGTCAGCGCGCGTTCCACCGGCATTGGCGCCTGGCTGGCGCCTGAAGGCACGATTCGCTCACTGAAGCTCGAGTTCCGCGTGCACGTGCGCCAAGGCGGCCTCACCGTGACGGTGCTGGACGTCGACAACCGGCAGCCGTTGTTGCCGAGCTCGGCGCTCGGCTGGCAAGCGGCGGCGCCCACCCCGGACCGCGCCGCGCTGCGCGTGCTCGCGCGCTTCGAGAGCGGAAATCCGCGTCATCCAGCGGTAGATATCCGTGGCGAGGATGCCGCCGAACTCCTTCCGCTGTTGCGCGAGCGGCGCGTATTGCTCGAGCCGGCGCTGATGCAGCTGCGCTTCCTGGAAGAGCCGCTCAAGCCGCGCTTCGACTTGGAGATGGTGAGCGACACGATCGTGGCCAAGGTCACCTTTGAACGCCCGAGCGACGGGCGTCGTTTCTCGCTCACCAACGGCGGTTGGTTCGAGGGCACGCCCGGCTATCACATCGACACCAACGAGGGGACCGCACGCCCGCTCGACCACCGAGTTTCCCCGGCCGCGCTACGCCGCCTGCTGCGCAGCGCCACCATCGCCGAGCCGGCCTCCGAGTTGATCGGCCTCATTACCTACGGTCTGCCCAAAGTAGCGCTCGAAATCGGCGCCGAGCTGCCGGAGCTGTCGCAGGTGGCCGACGTGATTGACCTCGAGCCGCAATTTCGGATGCGCGCCGGCGGCTCGCTCACGCAGGTCGAGGTCGCGCTGCGCGCTGCCTACGGCGCGCGCGAGGTCGAGGTGCGCGCCGACGGAATTTCTCCGCCGATCATGATCGTCCCGCCCGAAGACGGGCAAAAGCGCGCGCGCTGCATCCGCTGCGACATCGCCGCCCAGCAACGCGCGGTGGAGCAGCTGCTCGAGCTCGGGCTGCGCGCGGACGAGAGCGGCGAGTTCTTCGTGGCGGAAGGCGAGCACGCGATTCGCTTTTGGTCCGAGGGCGTCGGCTCGCTGCCCGAGGACTGGGATCTGTACATTCCCGAAGAGTTGGTCGGCACGCACGTGCGCACCGCCCCAGTGGCCATGAGCGCGCGCGTATCCAGCGGCGTCGACTGGCTCAGCGTCAAGATCAGCTACGAAAGCGACGGCGTCGGTGTGGATCGCGAAGAGCTCGAGCGCTGCCTGCGCGAGGGCAAGAAATACGTGCGCTTGTCGGACAACTCCTTCGCGCCGCTGGACGCCGATCGCGTGCGCCAGATGATCGATCGCGAAATCGAGCTACTCCAAGCCGGCGGCAAGAACGGCAAGATCCCGCTGTCGCACGCGGGTCGCGTGCAAGATTTGCTGTCCCAGGCGAGCGACGCGCAGGTCGCAGCCAACACCAAGCAGCTGTTTCAGCGGCTGGCCTCGATCGACGAGATCAAAGCCGCCAAGAAGCCCAAGGGGCTCAAAGCGACGCTGCGCCCGTATCAGGAACAAGGCCTCTCCTGGCTGTCGTTCATTCACGAAATCGGTTCGGGCGGCGTGCTCGCCGACGACATGGGCCTCGGCAAGACGATTCAGACCATCGCCTTGCTCCTGAACCTGAAGGCCGAGAAGAAGACCGCGCCACTGCGCGCGCTGATCGTCGCGCCGACCAGCGTGGTCAGCAACTGGGTGCGTGAAATCGAACGCTTTTCGCCCACCCTCAGCACCGCTCTGTGGCACGGCGCCGGTCGCAAAGACCAGATGGAGGAGCTGGAGAACGCCAACGTGGTGATCACCAGCTACGCGCTGCTCCGCCGCGACATCGACCTGCTCAAGAAGCTGCGCCTCGACTACGCAATTCTGGACGAGGCCCAGAACATCAAGAACCCGCTCAGCGCGACCGCTCAGGCCGCCAAGGAGCTCGGCGCCGAACGCCGCCTGGCCCTCACCGGTACGCCGATCGAGAACCGACTCAGCGAAATTTGGTCGATTTTCGAGTTCGTGAGCCCGGGGCTACTGGGCCCGCTACCGAAATTCGAAGAAAAGTTCGCGCGTCCGATCGACCAGGGTGACTCCAAGGCTGCCGCCCGCCTGCGCGCCGTGATTCACCCCTTCATCCTGCGCCGCACCAAGATAGAGGTGGCCAAGGATCTCCCGCCCAAGCTCGAGGTGGACAAGCTGATCGACCTGGCGCCCGATCAGAAAGCCATCTACCTGCAAGTGCTGCGCGAGGTGCGCGCGACGGTCATGGGCGAAGTCGAACGGGTGGGCCTCGGAAAGAGCCAGCTGCACATTCTGGCCGGCCTCACCAAGCTCCGCCAAGCGGCCTGCGACCCGCGCTTGCTCGGCCTGCCGCGTGAATTCAGTCACGAGGACAGCGGCAAGCTGTCCGCGATTCGCGAGCTGATCGACGAGGTCGAGTCGGGCGGGCACAAGGTGCTCGTGTTCAGCCAATTCGTGTCCATGCTCAAGCTCATCCGCGAAGCGCTGGACGAGGACAAGATCCGCTACGAGTACCTGGACGGCAGCACTACCGATCGCCCCGAGCGTATCGATCGCTTCCAGACCGATCCCACCATCTCGGTCTTCTTGATCAGCCTCAAGGCGGGCGGCTCGGGCCTCAACCTGACCGCTGCCGACACCGTGATCCACTTCGACCCCTGGTGGAACCCGGCGGTCGAAGATCAGGCGTCCGATCGCGCGCACCGCATCGGTCAGAAGAAGGTGGTCACCGTGTACCGCTTGGTCGCCGCCGGGACGATTGAGGAGAAGATCCTGCAACTCAAGCAGAAGAAGAAGGATCTGGTCTCGTCCGTGCTCAGCGAGGACATGGGCGGCGCCAAGAACCTGTCGCGCGACGACCTCGACGACCTCTTCAAGATCGATTAGCCGCTCGCGGCGTCAGCGCCGCATCGAGACGTTCATCAACAGCCCCAGGCCGATCATCATCGTGACGATGCTGGAGCCGCCGTACGAGAAGAGCGGCAAGGTGATGCCGACCACCGGCAGCACGCCGATCGCCATGCCGATGTTGCAGACCGCGTGCCAGAAAACCATCGCGCCGACGCCAATCGCGACTGCCGCGCCAAAGCGATCTTTGGCCTGTGAAGCGATGTGAATCGCCCAAATCGTGATGAACGCGTACAGGGCGATCAACACGATCGCGCCGAGAAAGCCCCAATCTTCGGCGAACACAGCGAACGGAAAATCGGAGAACTGGTCGGGCAGAAGACCGAACTGATTCTGAGTGCCCTGCATGAAGCCCTCACCCCAGACCTGACCGTTGCCGATCGCGGTCTGGGATTGCAGGGCGTGCCAACCCGTGCCGGTCTTGTCGGCCTCGGGGTTCAGAAAGCTGGTGATGCGAGCCTTCTGATAGTCCTTCATCGCGTAGCTCCAGCCGAGCGGCAGCGCGATGCCGGCGATGGCCACGAGCTGGAGCAGGGTGCGGCGGCGCACACGATTCATCGACAAAATCGAGCCAGCGATCAGGGCGTAAATGATGGCAGTCCCCAGATCCGGCTGCAGGCCCACGGCGACGCAGGGGCCGGCGGTGACCAACAAGGGCGGCACCAGATCGACCAGCGTTCGAGGCTCTAGCTTGGGGTCGTTGTGCACGAAGCGCGCGACCACCAAGATCACCACGATCTTCATGAATTCGCTGGGCTGAAAGGCGAAACCGCCGATCTCGATCCAGCGCGACGAGCCGCGAATGTCGTTGCCCAGAATGAACACCAAGCCGAGCGAGATCATGCCGCCCACGTAGAAAAACGTGGCCAGGCGCTCGTAGTGCCGATAGTCGATGGCCGCGGCCAAGATCGCGAGCAGCGCGCCCACCACGACCCAATAAATCTGCGACACGTAGGTGTCAGCGAGTCGCGAGTGTTGGTTGCTTTCGACGTACACGCTGGTCGCGCTGTAAAGGTTCACGAGCCCGAGCGTGACGACCGCCACCGCCGCCAACATCAGCGGCATGTCGAGCAATGGCGCCGCCCGGAAGGAGATGCGATCGCCGCGCATTACAGGTTGCTCCGTCCGTTGGGATCTGCGTCAGAACGCGCAGATAGCCGTTTTTCCTTGAGTTTCTGCCAGTCGCGCACGACTCGCATGGCGATTGGCACGGCGTTCTTACCGCCGCCGCCGCCGTGCTCGACCAGCACCACGATCGCGATTTCGGGCGAGTGCGACGGGGCGAACCCCGAGAACCAAGCGTGGTCGCGGTTGAAGTACCACACGCGGTCGGGGTCGACGCCGCGCGGAGTGACGTGCGTGACCTGCGCGGTGCCGGTCTTGCCCGACATGTCGACGCCCTCGATGCGTTCTTTGTAGGCAGTGCCTTGGCGCTCGATGACCACGCCCTCGAGTGCGCTCTTGACCAGGCTGAGGTGCTCGGCATCCACGCTGACCATGCGCCGGACCCGCGGCGGAAATTCCTGCACGATCGTGCCGTCGCTGGTTTCGATCGTACGCACCACCTGAGGTTGATAGAGCGTGCCGCCGTTCGCCAGCGCCGCGTAGGCGAGCGTCAGCTGCAGCACGGTGACGGTGCTGGCGCCCTGCCCGATCGCAGAAAGCAGCGTAAAACCGCCGCGAAATGCTTCTTTGTAGCGGCGTGTATACCAAGCGCGCGTCGGCATACGGCCCCGCGACTCCGGGTTTACTCCGATGCCGGTCTTGATACCAAAGCCGTAGTCGAGACCGATCGCGGCCAGGCGATCGATGCTGATACGCGCCCCCAGATCGTAGAAGTACGAGTTACACGACTGAACGATGGCGTCGTGCAACTTCACGCGCCGATGCACGCCGGTGCAACGGAAGAAGCGCTTGCCGTACTCGTAGCCGCCGCGGCAGTCGACCTCGGCGGCAGGGTCCACCAGCCCATCTGCCAACCCTGCCAAAGCGGTGAACGGCTTGTACGTGGAGCCCGGGGGATAGGCCGCGGAAATGCTCTTGTCGAGCGTCGGCTTCAACGGATCGGTGTTCAGACGACGAAAGGCGTCGACCGCCGCGGCGATGCCGCTGCCGCCCGAAACCACGTTGGGGTCGAAGCTCGGCTTGGAAACCGCCGCCAAAAGTCGGCCGGTGCGCACGTCGACCACCACCACCGCGCCCGCGAGCTGGCCGCGCATGGCCCGCTCGACCGCCGCGACGAGCTCGATGTCGACCGTCAGAGACACGTCGCGCCCCGGGATTGGTTCGATGCGTCGCGGCTCCTCGAGATAGCGCGCCTCGAGCTCTTCCAAGCTATCGCGGCTAACGTTGCCGCGCTGGCCGACCAGGAGCTTGCGCATCCCCCGCTGCCCACGCAGGTAGCTCTCCCAACGCCGCTCGATGCCCACTGCGCCCATGCGGTCGCCCGCGCGGTAGCCGCGCTCTTCGAGCCGCGACAGCGTCTCCGAGTCGACTTCGCGCATGTAGCCGGCCATGTGCGCGCCGAGCTCGCCGTAGGGGTAGTAACGAACCGGCGTCGGAGTCACGTCCACGCCGGCGGGATTGTGGGTCTCGAGCCACGCCACCGCGTCGCGATCGACGTCGTACTTGAGCACCACTTGCTGGTCAGCGCGGCGATCGCGCTCCTTGCCGCGCTTTTGCGCGGCGAGCGCGGCTTGCGTCTCGCGAATGCGCTTCTCGAAGCGCTCTTTGTCGGTGCTGTCGAGGGCGAGCAGACGAACGAGCTTCGGCCAGGTGTGTTCGAGATCGACGCGGCTGGGCGTGATGTACACCGTGTAAGCCGGGCGATTCGCGGCCAAAACGCGGCCATAGGCGTCGCGAATCACCCCGCGCGTCGTGGCCAGGTAGCGCTCGCGCACGATGTTGCGCCGCGCCTGCGCGCGATGCATGTCGCCCTCGATGATCTGCAGCTGAGCCAAGCGCCCGATCAGCCCGCCGAAGATCAAAATGACGAACAGCACGAGCCAGCGGTAGCGGCGCCGGAACTCGCCCACGTCGGAGCGCTGCACCAAAAAGCTCATGCGGCAGGCCCTTCAGCTGGCGCGCGCACGGGGGTGGGGCCCTGACGCATGCGTTGGGCCAGGCGAAACAGCAAGGGCGAACACAGCCCGGTGGCGAGGGCGTGCGGTAGCACGATGTTCGAAAGCTCGACCGGACGCCGATTGTCGCTGCCGAACACCGCGAGCAGCACCAGCAGCAGCGCGCCCTCGATCACGCTGAACACGAAGCCCAGCGACACGCGCGTCAGCCAGGTTTGCGCGGTCAACCGCACGCCGGCGATGCGTGAAAGCCACCACACCACGACCGAAACGAACGTGAACAGCCCGACCGGCGCGCCCGCGAGGATGTCTTGCGCGTAGCCGATCGCAAAGGCAAAGAGCGCCCCCTTGGCCATCGAAGGCTCGTGCACGCCAACGAACACGACCAGCGGCAAAGCCAGGTCTGGGCTTAGCCCGTGTAACCAACGGTTACTGATCAGGCCCGAAAGCGGCCCGAAGATGCGATACAGGTTGGCTTGCACCAGGAGGAGCAGGATTGCCACCAGGATGTAAGCCGCGCCACGCATTGGGTTCTCGACTCAGCGTTGGGCGCGCGTGCCCTTGAGCTTCTTGGGCGTGGTGTCGCAGTCTTCGGCGTCGTTCAAGATGATCAGCACCTCTTCGAGCCGGGAAAAATCGACGGTGGGCTCGGCCTCGACCGAGGAATAGATGCCGAAGTCCCGCTTTTGCAGCTTGCTCACCCGAGCCACCGGAATGCCCTTGGGAAAGCGACAGCCCACGCCGCTGGTCACCAACAGATCGCCGATTTCGACTTCGTCGGTGCGGTGCACGAACTCGACGCGCACCGCGTAGCGCGCTCGGTCGCCGGTGCCGCGAGCGAAACCGCGAGCGCCGGTGCGCTCGACCACGACGTCCACGCCGAAGCCGGCGTCCACGGCCAGCTGCACCATGACCTTTTCACCCGCCACGCGCTCGACCGTGCCCACCGCCCCATCGAGCGCGATGACCGGCATGTTCACGCGAATGCGCGGGTTCGGCGTGTCGACCGTGACGTGCGCGACCCGGAAATACTCCGCTGTGTCTTTGCCCACCACCACCGCGCTCACGGTTTCGTCCGGAATGGTGTCGCGCATACCGAGCAGTCGCCGCAGGCGTCGGCTCTCGGCCTCGGCGCGCTCGAGCTCCCGCACGCGCGAGCGCAAGCGCGCGTTCTCGTACGAGAGGCGGTTGTTGTCGTCCTTGACGTCGACCAGGTACACGTACTCGCCGATCAGCGAGGACACGCCGCGCGCGAGCGCGGAAGAGATGTACTCGAGCGGCGCCGCGACCCGCAGCACGGCCTGGTCGATCGGCGTGAGCTCGCTCGGCCGGCGAATGCTGGCGCGCAAGAAGAAGAACGGCACTGCGAGCAGCAGCACCACGACCACGATATCGCGATAGCGTCGAAAAACCGTCACGGCCGCACCCCGGCGGAGGACGGTAAAAATAGGACGAACGACGCTCGGGTCACGGCAGGTCCAGCCAGTACCGACGCTGGCGAAGCGTCACCCGATCGTGACCTCTTTCAAGAGCTCGAGGTGATCGAGGGTTTTGCCGCTGCCCAAAACGACTGCGCTGATTGGGTCATCGCTGACCATCACCGGCAGCCCGGTTTCCTCGCGCAACAGCACGTCGATGTTCTTCAAGAGAGCGCCGCCACCGGTGAGCACCACGCCCTTGTCGACGATGTCGGCGGCCAGCTCGGGCGGCGTGCGTTCGAGCGCGAGCAGCGCGGCTTCGACGATCGCGTTGATCGGCTCCGCCAGCGCTTCGCGAATCTCGTCCGAGTTCACGACGACGGTCTTGGGAATGCCGGCGACCATGTCGCGGCCCTTGACCTCCATGGTCAACTGCTGATCGAGCGGGTAGGCGTTGCCGATGCTGATCTTGATGCGCTCCGCAGTCTGCTCGCCAATCGCGAGGTTATATTTGCGCTTCATGTAGGCCACGATGGCTTCGTCCATCTTGTCGCCGCCCACGCGCACGCTCTGCGAATACACGATACCGGCAAGGGAGATGACCGCGACCTCGGTGGTACCGCCGCCAATGTCGACCACCATGTTGCCGCTCGGCTCGGTGATGGGCAGACCCGCGCCGATGGCCGCGGCCATGGGCTCCTCGATCAGATACACCTCGCGCGCGCCCGCGCTCTCGGCGCTTTCCTTCACCGCACGCTTTTCGACCTCGGTGATGCCGAAGGGCACGCAGATGATGATGCGGGGCTTTACCAGCGTGCGCCGGTTATGGGCGCGAGCGATGAAATAACGCAGCATCGCCTCGGTAATTTCGAAGTCAGCGATGACTCCGTCACGCAGCGGGCGAATCGCCTGAATGTTACCCGGGGTACGCCCGAGCATTTCCTTGGCCTCGCGGCCGACGGCGAGAACGCGTTTTTCTCCGCGCGCGTCGCGCGACACCGCCACGACCGACGGCTCACAGCTCACGATACCTTTGCCTTTGACGTAGATGAGCGTCGTGGCGGTACCGAGATCGATGGCCAGGTCGTTCGAGAACAGGCCGTATAGCCAATCGAAAATCATCGATCGTGCTCAGAGATTCGAAAGCGGCTTGGCGCCGCCGAGGGGCTACCGAATTAGTCGGCCGCCACCGCAAGGGGACCACGTCCTAGCACGTGCGCTGACGGAGGTGCAATCGTGCCGAACGCCAACCGCCGACCAGCCGGCCAGCATTTGGCCAGCCGATACAATCACCTTGCAGATCACTGCAAGAATTCCGAACTAACCGCGCGTTCGAGCACGACCTTTCGGCGTGCAGTAGTTCGCTCAGTCCTCGTCGTCCGAGTCAGCAAGCGAACGCCAGCTGCTGCCGCCGCCACGCTTGCGCTCGTCACCGGGACGTTCGCGCCCGGGCGTTGCGCCCTTCACCTTCTTCTTCTTCGGACGCGAATCCCAGGAGTCGCCTTCGGGCGGAGGCGCAGTTCGCCCACCCTCACGCGGCCCGCCGCCGCCCTCGAAAGACATCGGCGGTTCCGTCGGGTAGCGAGGCCCGCCCATCGGCGGAGGCGGCCGCGAGCGATCGCCGCCCGGCCCCATCGAAGGTCGATCCCCGCGCGGATGCGCGATGTTGATCATCAAGCGACGGCCGCGGATGTCCGCGTTGTTCAAGAGCCCGAGTGCTGCTTGCGCAGCCTCCGCGGTGCCCAAGGTGACGAAGCCAAAGCCGCGCATGCGACCATCCGGACCAGTCGGCAGATGGATGCGAGCAACGGGACCAACACCCAACTCAGTTAGAAACTGAGTGAGCTCTTGCTGACTGGTGTCGTACGGCAAGTTGCCGACGTAGAGGGTCCGATCTTCGGATGCTCCTCCCGGTCCGCCGCCGCCGCCTCCGCCACCGCCAGGCCCCATCGGCGAATCGGAGCGCATTTCAGTGCGTTCTCCGCGCTTTGGTGGCTCCGATGAGAAAGGTCTCACCGAAATCGATCGTCCCGCTTGCAGTGATCCATCTAGCTCGTCACGCGCGCGGTTCGCTTCTTCCGAAGTCGAGAACGTCACGAAACCGAAGCCGCGCACCTTACCGGTGGCGCGCTCTCTCGGCAGACTCACCTCAACGACCTTGCCGCCGGTCGCTTCGAAAATCTGACGCAGCACTTCTTCTGTGATGGACTCCGGCAAGCCCGCAACGAAGAGCTTGCGCGCATCCTCGGTCGCCATTCTAAATTACCTTGTCGCCCTGAAAGTGGTGCTTTGGTTCAGCCGCCTAGGCCGAAACCGGTAGCCACGTTTTTACGATAACTTCCGAGCTTTCCGCGTTCAAGCCCCCCGGAGCGTTCCGGCCTCCCGCCCTGGGCCGCGCGCTTGCTCCCGACGCAGCGCGAAACGGGGGCGTGCGCTCCAACAGGCCGGCCAACCCCAGATAGTTTCCGGGGTTTCCGGGGGTCGACCGGACTCTTTAGCAAGGCCGCGAAGAGGTAACCGATCGCCGATCTTGGTGCCGCGGACTTGCGGAGTGCGAGCCGATTTGTGACCCTGCCCCCTCATGCGCGTCCGCGTCATCGCCAATCCGACGGCAGGCAGCGGGTCCGCCGCCCGGCGGCTCCCCCATATTCTGCGCGAAATCGAGCGCGCCGGGGCGCTCGCGGACAGCGCCGAAACACGCGGACCCGGCGACGCAGCGCGTCTCGTGCGAGAGGCCCACGCCGACGGAGTCGACTGCGTTGCGCTGGTGGGCGGCGACGGAACCCTTAATGACGCTGCCCAAGCCTTCGTGGATTCAGAAGGGCGCCCAGTGCCGGGCCCAGTGCTGTCTTTGATCCCATCCGGAACCGGCGGCGACTTTCGGAAAACGTTCGGGCTCGGCGAAGGCGTCGAGGAAGCGGTGGCGCGCCTGATGTCGAGTCCCCCGCGACCGATCGACCTCGGCGCGCTCGAGCTCACCGCGCACGACGGCAGCAAAATCGTGCGCGCGTTCGTAAACGTGACCAGCTTCGGCATCGGCGGCCTCACCGACCGCATCGTCAACACCACCCCCAAATGGCTGGGCGGGCGGGCGAGTTTCTTTTTGGGCACGCTGCGCGCGCTCGCCGTCTATACGAACGCGCCCGTGCGCGTCACGGTCGACGGGCAGCTTCTGGTGGAGGGTCCGATCTTCAACGTCGCCATGGCCAACGGCCGTTACTTCGGCGGCGGAATGAAGATCGCGCCCGACGCCGATCCGACGGACGGCCTCTTGGACGTGGTCGCGCTCGGGGATCTCCCGCGACTCCGCAGCGTCGGGCTCGCCTCGCACATCTACAAGGGCACGCACGTTCGCGAGCCGGGCGTGCACGTCGCTCGGGGCGCGGAGGTGCGAGCCGAGCCGCTGGTCACGGGCAGTGAGGTGCTGATCGACATGGATGGCGAAACTCCCGGACGCCTACCTTTGGTCGCTCGCGTCTTGCCCTCCACGCTCAAGATCCGTATCTGAGCGCGGGCGCCGAAACGCCCGCGGTGCCTTCGGCGGAGCGAACGACGCATCCTGGTCACTGCGCGCAATCGCGCGGCGAAGCTGCCAAACTCCGAAGCCGAACAGCAACAGCGCCGCCCATTGCGCAGGTGTGAGCGCAGCATAGCGGCGATCCGGAAGCACCTCCCCATCCGGCAACCACACGGTCTCGCGGATGCGCAAGAAATCCAGAAAGAAGCGCACTGGCGCATAGGCCGCGCAGAGACCGCCCAAGAAGAAGCCCCAGGGCCAGGCGCGCCGCTGCATGAGTAAAAACGCGATCGCGATCGGCAGCGTGAGCGAAAGCTCGATCAAGCCGAGATCGAGGCGGCCCCCTCCCGGATAGGCCACGGCGAACCAGGCCTCGCTCGCGATCCCCGGGTGATCGTGCACCAGCGCACACCCCGCTCGACCAAAGAGCCATCCGAGCGGGAGCCCGCTGGCCACCACGTCCGCGTAAGGCAGAACGCCGACGCGGTAACGAAAGCCAAACCAGAGCGCGCCCGCGGCGCCACCGAAGAAACCACCAAAGCTCGAGAGCCCGTCCCACACCCGAAACAGCGCCCAGGGGTCCTGCGCCAGCCGTTCCGGCGCATACAGCAGCACGTCGAGCACATGACCGAACAGGAAGCCGCAGCCCACCACGTGCACGATGAACCACGACAGCGCTCGCGCCTGCAGTCCGCGTCGCGCGCCGTAGCGCGCCGCGCTGAGCGCGCCCAAGTAGACGCCGGCGGCAACCAGCACGCCGAACGGCTTCAAGCTCAGCGCTGGGATCCCCTCACCCAACTTACCCGGCTCGAGCAGAACCAGGTCGGGCAGCTCCAGATACGGAAGCGCGAGCGTCATCGGCGCTCGGGCGGCACCGCAACCACGTCGACTCGATCTTCTTGCCCTGGTTCCGAAGCCGCGGTCACGGTCATGCGGACGCCGCCGCACTCGCGCTGCAGCACCACCGGCGCGATCACGTCTCTCTTGCATTCCGCGCTCGAGAACGCGGCGCTGGTCGCGTTTTCGAACACCTGCACCGCCCGCGCGATACCCTCGGTGCGCGCCAGCAGGTTCGAGCTTTCGATGGGCTTGCGATCGATGGCCTCCGCGATGCGGCTGAACATCTCGCGCCCGGCCAGCGAAAAGCCCGCGACGTTCCCGCGGTTGAGCTCGATCGAGAGCGCGCCGGAAAGCTCGCGGGGCAGCAGCTTTCCCGCGTCGGGCACGGCATACCTGAACCTTAGGGGCTTGCTGCAGCGCGCGTCATCGCAAACGCCAGCGGGTGGAGACAACCGAAATCGGTAGATCAGCTCGTGATCGAGCTCCGACGTGGGCGCGCCGAACGTGCGCGTACGGACCATCAAAGAGACCAGGGTCGAGACTTCGCGGATCAAGGTCTGACGGCCGTTTTCGGCTGCGACCAGCTCCCCCTCCACGCGCCTGACGAACGCGTCCGAAGCCGCAGCATTCCGCGCGCGAAACTTGTTGAGCAGCCCGAACTCATCCAGCCGCGCGGACGCCTCCTTGGCGTGAGGACCGTCGGGTAGCGCGCGCAGGTACGCGCGCAAGAGGCTCGGCCGATCGTAAGCCTGCGCAAAAAAACGCGGCTCGGCGCGCGCGAACGAACGCTCGACCTCGGCGCGAAAGCGACCGTTCGGTTCCTCCTTCAAGTAGCGCCCGCTGGCACCGAGCCGCAGCTCCGGCGTCGCGGCCACACGCGTCTCTCGATACAGCGTGTAGTCGCGGCGATCGGCGGTGAGCCGAGCGCCCGCTGCGCAGCCGCTCGTACCGGCGAGCAGGGCGAGGAGCAGGGCTAATTTGCTCATTCGGCCCTCCGCGGGCAGAAGTCGCACTCGGTGGGTGTGCTCGCGCCCTGGTCGCGTACGTAGCTCGCATAGTCGTCGCAGCTCGCAGCCTCGAGCGCGCGCAAGCATGCCTCACCGTCGTGAACGAGCGGAATGCAGCCTTCACTGAACTCGACCGGCACTGGGCCGCCCGCGCAGACGTGCTCACAGGTGCGGTTCTGGAGCTTGCACTCCTGGCAGCGCTGGCAATCGATGCTCTGCTTGCTGGCGAAAAACGCGCCCGCGTCGAGCTGCTGCGCTCCCTGCCCACAGCCACCGACGTCGCCCGGAACCGGCGCCGCGCAAAACGCGAGCACGATGAAGCCGAGCCCAACGCGCGCCGTCCGAGAGGTCGGAAGCGCTCGCAAGCGACGCCCGAGGGCCGACCACGTGCTCATGGCAACACCTCGTAATCAACCCACGCGCCGACCTGGAACGACAGCACCGGGAACATGTTGGGGTCGTGCTCCCAGGTCGCCGCCCCGAAAAACAGGCTCGAAACCAGCTCCGCGCTCAGCCCGAGTCCTGAGCTCAGGAGAAAAGCCGCCCCTAACCCCACCTCGCAACCGGGGCTGACGTCGGGCGTGAGCACCACCGGCACACCGCCCCGGGCGAACCCGAGCAGATCGCGGGTTACGGGGTACGCCGCCAGATAGCTGAGGCTGAGCACGTGTTGGCTGATGCCCTGGGCCGCAAGGGACCAATGGGCCACCGCGCCGTGCTGCAAGCCGTGCGGATTGCCGAGCAGCGCTCCGGCGCCGAGGTCGACGTAGCCCGCGGTGAGCGACAGGCTTTCGCCGTCATCGCCGAGCTCGGTCTGCAACCTGAAAGGGTTATTGAAGCGCAGACCACGCCCATAACCAAGCCCCGCGAACGTGTGCACGTACGAACCGCGCTCCGGCTCTGGCGCTAACGAGGCGGACGTCGGGGCCGGTGACGGCGGTGGCTCCGCATGCGCGGCCAGACTGATTTGGAGCGCTGCGCCCAAAAGCAGCGCTCCCGCGACTAACGCGCGCACGCTTGCTCGACTTCCGCAATGGTCTTCGGGATCGACGCGCTCATCACCACCGGTCCGCTTTCGGAGACCAGCACGTCGTCCTCGATGCGCACGCCGATCCCACGGAAGCGCGGCTCCACGTCCGCCTTCGCGGAAACGTACACACCGGGCTCCACGGTGAGCACCATGCCCGGCTCCAGCTTTCGCGACTCGGTCGCCGTGTAGTAACGCCCGACGTCGTGCACGTCCATGCCCAGCCAGTGGCTGGTGCGATGCATGAAAAAGGGCTTGTAACGCTGCTCTTTGAGCGCTTCTTCGCGCGGCCCCTGCACCAAACCGAGCTCGATCAGGCCGTCCACGATCACGTGCAACGCCGCTTCGTGGATCTGCTCCAAGGTCGCCCCAGGTCGGGTCTCCTCGATCGCGGCCAGCTGCGCGGCCAGGACCAGGTCGTAAATGCTGGCCTGCTCGGGAGTGAAGCGCCCGTTCGCCGGATAGGTCCGGGTCACGTCGGACGCGTAGTAGCCGTACTCCGAGCCGGCATCGACCAGAACGAGGTCTCCGTCTTCAATCAGGCGATCGTTGCGGCGGTGATGAAGGATGGTCGCGTTCGGTCCAGAGCCCACGATCGGCGAGTAAGCGGGGCGCTCTGCCCCGCCAGCGCGAAACGTTCGACGTAACAGACCCTCGAGCTCGTACTCGTACATGCCGGGGCGCGTGACCCGCATCAGCTCGCGGTGTCCCGCCTCGGTCACGCTGAGCGCCTTCCGCATCAGCTCGAGCTCCTCCTCGCTCTTTTTCAGCCGCATCTCGTGCAGAACGGGCGCCGGATCCCAAATGCTGGTCGGGAAAACCACGGCCTGGCGCGTTTTGCGGCGGAGCGCCGCGATGGCGCGCAGCACCCGGGCGTCCTCCTCGGTCTCCTGGCCCAAACGGTAGTACAGGCGGGACACACCACTGAGCAGCTCAGGCAGCTTGCTGTCGAGCTCGGCGATTGGAAACGCCTGGTTCACGCCGAAGGTCTCGACCGCCCCCTCTACGCCCGCCCGCGGCCCGTCCCAGGTTTCACGCTCGGGATCGCGCGGACGCACGAACAGCACCGAGCGCGCTTCGCCCTCGCTGCGCAGGAGCAGAACGCTTTCGGGCTCGTCGAAACCCGTCAGGTAATAAAAATCAGAGTCCTGCCGGTATTCGTGCTCGACGTCGTTGTTTCGAATCGCCACCGGCGCCGAAAACAAGAGCAGCGCTCCGGGATGAATCGCTTCGAGCACGCGCTCGCGACGAGCGCGAAACTGGAGCATCGACATGGCATGGACGTTTTACCATTGCTTTAGCAAAACGGGCGGCAGAACGGCGCATTTGGGGGCCAGGGCCGGCGCTGCCGAACTGAGCCCCCGATTTGACGCGCCCCGTTTGCCACGGTACGACCCGCGCGCGTGGCCACCGAACGCCCGCCAGAATCCGACGAACCCGATCGCGAGCAGCGTCGTCTCGAGCGACTGATCCCGGAACTCATCCGCCGGGTATTGGAAGCCGGTTACGAGAAGCTCAGCGAGGGGCCCGAGAACGTCCGAAACCTGGTCTCGGACCTGAAGCTGCCCAAGGAGGCGCTCGGGGTCGTGTTCTCGCAGCTCGACGAAACGAAAAATGGCCTATACCGCGCGGTCGCGCGCGAGGTACGGGATTTCCTGGAACAGACCAATTTCGCCGAGGAGCTCGCCAAGGTCCTCACCACGCTCTCTTTCGAGATCAAGACCGAAGTGAGATTCATCCCCAACGACTCGCGCTTGCGCAGCACGCCCGACGTTCGCACGAAGGTGAGCGTGCGCCGCGACCGCCCGTCGCAGCCTCCACCCGATTCCGCCCGGCAACCCGCCGAGGCCCCTGCATCGCCAGGAAAGACCGACGCCGAGGAGAAAATCTGAGTGAAGCCCCTGTCCGCTGGAAGTGAGATCGACGCCTGGTGCACCAAGTGTCGAATGGATCTGGGCCATCGTGTCGTTGCGATGGTCGGGGGCGCGCCCAAGCGCGTCCTTTGTTTGACCTGCAACACCGAACACAACTACCGCGAGCCCCGCAACGCGAAATCGCGGGACGGCAGCGTGCGCGTGCGCTCGCCCCGCGGCGAGTCGACGCGCCCCGAGGGCGCTTCCGGCGGCGTGCGCGCCGCCAACAAGGCGCGCACCGAGCATCAACGTTACGAAGGTTGGGCGGAAAAGACGCTCGGCAAGGCCGTGGACGCTTTCACCCGCTACTCCATGGAGCGCACCTTTCGCGTGGGTGAGCTCGTGATTCACCCGAAGTTCGGCGAAGGTTACGTCGACCAGGTGCTCGAGGGCGGCAAAGTGAACGTGATGTTCCGCGAAGGCGCGAAGGTGCTCGCGCACCTCGCGAAATGACGCGCTAGCCGCGACGCGTACGCGCGCTGCCGCGCGCCTTGCTCTTCTTCTTCGGGCGCGCCGCGGACGGCGCGCGCCGAGGTCGGCCCTCGCTGGTCTTGGGCGCGGCCGCGGTGCGCACGCTCTTCGGCACGCCGTACGCGCGCTTCAGCTCGATGAGCTCCTCGCGCGTGAGGTGACGCCACTGGCCGGGACGCAAGCCTTCGGTGGTGATGCCGGCGTACGCGATTCGCGCCAAGCGCAGCACTGGAAAGCCGGTTGCCTCGCCCAGGCGACGGACTTGGCGATTCCTACCCTCGTGCAGCACGATGGTGAGCCAGGTCTTGTCGCCCTCGACTCGGAGCAGCTGCACGTCCGCGGGGCGGGTCGAGCGCCCTTCGATTACGATGCTCTCGCGCCACTTCTCGAGCGAGCGCTCGTCGGCCTGGCCTCTGACCTTGGCCACGTATTCCTTGGGCGCGCCCCCGCTCGGATGCAGCAGACGCTGCGCGAAGTCACCGTCGTTGGTGCACAGGATGGCGCCGCTGGTATGATAGTCGAGGCGGCCGACCGGCACCACGCGCGCGCCCACGCCGTGCAGCAGGTCGACCACGGTTTTCCTGCCCTCGGGGTCGCTCAGCGTGCACATCACGCCGCGTGGCTTGTGCAGCATCACGTACACCAGCGGCTCGGAGACCACGCGTCGCCCGTCGACGTCCACGCGCGTGATGCGCGGGTCGACGCGTACACCGAGCTCGCGCACCACGCGACCATCGATCTTGACGCGGCCGTCGAGGATCATCGCCTCCGCCGCGCGGCGCGACGCCAAGCCGGCGCGAGCCAGCACCTTCTGCAACCGTTCTTCGGACATGTTCCTCGGGGTTCAGCGCCGGGCGCTTCCGCCCTGAAACTGTCGGCTACTGGCGACGCCGCACGCTGACACGCGCGTCCGTGGCCCCAGCATCGGCCGCAGCAGCGCCCTCGCGCGCTTTTTCCTGCTCGGCCTTCTTTTGCTCGGCCTCTGCCTCTTGCCGCTCTTTGTCGGCGATTTCGCGGAGAGCAATCTCGTCGCGGTCCCAGCGATCGACATGGCCGTCGAAATCGAGGTCGTTTCCGATGCGCTGCAGCTTGCCGTCTTCGTACACTTCCCACACGTCGGGTTTGCCGTCGTGGTT
Source organism: Polyangiaceae bacterium (assembly GCA_035549735.1). Taxonomy (GTDB): domain Bacteria; phylum Myxococcota_A; class Polyangia; order Polyangiales; family Polyangiaceae; genus PMG-095. The sequence continues at coordinate 91,744 of DASZQI010000007.1, forward strand.
GGTGTCACGCTGCGCCCGCGACAGCTTGCCGCCGACGTAGAAGCGCGTCTCGTCCGGCTCACCGCGGCCCGAGCTGTCGATCTGCATCTTGGACACGCGGCCGCGCGCGAAGGTGATCCAGGTGTCGATCTTGCCGTCGTAGTTGGAGTCGGAGAGCTCACTCAGGGGCTCGCCCTTGTCGTTGAACGTGCGCACGATGTCCTTGGCGCCGTCCAGGTTGGTGTCGACCTCTCGGCAGAGCAGCACGCGACGCCGATCTTCCCCGTTGCCAATGATGCCGAACACGCGACGAATGTTGGGATAGGTCGAGCCAGGGCCGGTCGCCTCGGACGTTTCGCGGTCCGCCCTGCCTTGGAAGTCGCAGCGCGACTTGTCGTCCGCCGGAACACCCGCCACCTCTTTTTGCGGAGCCTTGGCCTTGCCCGAATTGGAGCCGCCGCAGGCAGCCACCCCTAACGCAACCGAGACGGCGAACCCGGTCAACAAGAGTGCGGTCTTCATTTGCTCCCTCCGCTCTTGGCGTCCGACTTTGCGGGGGCAGTGGCCGGCTTCGCGGCAGGCGGGGGCGGTGGCGGCGGCGCGGCTTTGTTCGCGTCGCTGGGCGCCGCTGCCGGCGCTTCCTTCGACTCGAGCTCGGTGGGCAGCGACCCGGTCTGTTGGAAGTTCGGGCTCTCGGTTTGCCGGAAATCCTGACGCTCGGGCGGCACGTAGCCCGTCTCTTTGCAGTAATCGACGCTGGCGCCGACGTCCGGGCGACCATCGTTGTTCACGTCCGCGTGAATGACCGGACAACCCGCGGTGGGGTACTCCCACCACTGATCGACCACGTCGTCCCCGTCGGAGTCACGTTGGCTGCGAGCAAGCTTGCCGGCTTCGTAGTACTCCCAGGTGTCGACCTTGTTGGCCAGCATGGTGGCGCGCAGCTTCTCCACGATCACACCGCCGCGATAGGTCGAAATCTCGTCGACCCGGCCGTCGCGATCATAGTCGGTCTCACGGCGGCGAATCTTCCCTTCGAGATCGAAGTACACGAAGCTGTCCATGTTGCCGTCGAAGTTGAGATCGGTAGCGCGGCACTTGTCGCGGTTGCCGTCGCGAACGACCACCACGTCCGCCTTGCCGTCCGCGTTCGCGTCGAAGCGCTCGGCCGAGTTCGAATCGATCGGGCAATCCTCATGGACGATGCGCGTGTCGCGTGGGGCCGTCGGGGATGCGTTCTCCGCCGGTTTAGAAGAACTACACCCAGACTGGAACGCAGCCACTAGGACGATCTGCGCAGCAAACGCGCGGGAAGCCGACGAAAACACCCTCATGTCGTCTCGAAGTCCTTGCTGTAGAGCTTGCGGAAGGGCGGGGAACATTCGGCGCACCGAACGCGCCCCAGAGTTACAGAGAGGCCCACGCCCTCGCTTTCTAGCGCGCCCCCCGGTGAAACACCAGGGAAGTCGAGGCAAAAGCCCGGCCGCAGCCCGAGCCTTCGGCGTGGCAGCTTGACCCGTGGACGCGAGCGGTAGGGCGAACCACCGGCCAGCTGACGGCAGTCGGCGAGTTGCCAGGGCGCAGCACAGGCCGGCCAGCCGCTACCAGCAGATCCGAGAGCTGCCCGAGAACGGCAATCCGGTCGGGTGGGATACGCGGAACTTCTCTGCAAGTACATAGAATTATTGATTATTTACGGCATCATCGCCGGCTGTGGCGATTGACAACGCACGTATGGGAATCTAGTGTAACGGCTGGCAACTGCGGCGGCAGAGCGCTCATGTCTCGGAAAAAGATTTCGACCACCGTCTACATCACGCCCGAGCAAAACGAGCGGCTCCATCTGCTGCATACGCGCACCAAGGTTCCGGTCGCCGTGTACATCCGCGAAGGAATCGATCTGGTGCTCGGCCGGTACGAACACGCGCTGCCTGGGCAGATGAGCCTCGACGTGCCGAGCAAGGCCGCGAAAAAGTAGCCGCGCGCCGCGCCGCCCCCGCGCGAGGTGCCCGTCAATCGCAGTCGAGGACGCGCATTCCTGTCCGTGCTCCCCAACGGAGTGCTACATCCCGCGCCCGCCCGGGCTCCCGGCCTTGCGCTTCTGGAACGAATGGCGACCGAACCGGACAAGATCCGAAACTTCTCGATCATCGCTCACGTCGATCACGGCAAGAGCACGCTCGCCGACCGCATCCTCGACGTGACCGGCGCGGTCACTCAACGCGAGCGCGTCGATCAGTTTCTCGACAAGCTCGAGCTCGAGCGCGAGCGCGGCATCACCATCAAGGCGCAATCGGTGCGCCTGCGCTATCGCGCGAAGGACGGGGTCGAATATCAGCTACAGCTGATCGACACGCCCGGCCACGTCGACTTCAGCTACGAAGTGTCGAGCAGCCTGAGAGCCTGCGAAGGGGCCCTTTTGGTCGTGGATGCGACGCAGGGCGTGCAGGCTCAAACGGTGGCGAACGCCTACCTGGCCGTCGAAAACAATCTCACGGTCGTTCCGGTCATCAACAAGGTCGACCTGCCTTCCGCCGACGTCGATCGCGCTGCCGAGCAGATCGAAGAAGTGATCGGCCTCGACTGCAGCGGCGCGGTGTTCGCGAGCGGTAAGACCGGAATCGGCATCACCGACGTACTCGAGGCGGTGGTGAACCAAATCCCGCCGCCCAAAGGCGACCCGAAGGCGCCCCTGCGCGCCTTGCTATTCGACAGCTGGTACGACAGCTACCGCGGCGCGGTGGTGATGGTGCGGGTCATGGACGGCACGCTGCGCAAGGGCGACCGCGTGAAGTTCATGGCCACCAAGAGCGTGTACGAAGTGACCGAGATAGGTTGCTTCGCGCCGCACGCCGCGGCGCTCACCGAGCTCGGGCCTGGTGAGGTCGGCTTTCTAGCGGCCAACATCAAGAGCACCGAAGACACCAAAATCGGTGACACGGTCACTTCGTTGCACGGCGGGGCGACCACTCCCCTGCCCGGCTTCCGTGAAATCAAGCCGATGGTGTTCGCGGGTATCTTCCCGACCGACTCGGCGGACTACGAGAGCCTGCGCGACGCGCTGAACAAGCTGCACCTGAACGATGCCTCGTTTCAGTTCGAGCCCGACACCTCGGACGCACTCGGGTTCGGGTTTCGCTGCGGATTTCTGGGCCTTCTGCACATGGAAATCGTGCAGGAGCGGCTGGAGCGAGAGTACGACTTGGACCTGATCACCACCGCGCCGAGCGTGGTCTACCAGGCTTACACCAAGGCGGGTGAGCTGGTGCGCGTCGACAACCCCTCGAAAATGCCGCCGGTCGGGGACATCGATCGCATCGAAGAGCCAATCCTGAAGCTCACCATCCACGTGCCCGCCGAGTACGTGGGGCCGGTGGTGGCGCTGTGCGAAGAGCGACGCGGCATCCAGCTCGGAATTCACTACGCGACCAAAGACCACGTCGTGGTGACCTACGAGATCCCTCTGGCCGAAGTGATCATGGATTTTCACGATCGCTTGAAGAGCGTGTCGCGTGGTTACGCCAGCATGGACTACGAGATCCTCGGCAATCGCGCCGACAACTTGGTCAAGCTCGATATGCTGCTGAACGGCGACCCGCTCGACGCGCTGAGCGTGATCGTGCACCGCGACACCGCCTACACGCGCGGCCGCGCCCTGGCCGCGAAGCTCAAGGAGCTGGTGCCGCGCCAGCAGTACGAAGTGGCGATTCAGGCCGCGATCGGGGCCAAGATCATCAGCCGCGAAACGGTCCGCGCGCTGCGCAAGGACGTGACGGCGAAGTGCTACGGCGGCGATATCTCGCGCAAACGAAAGCTGCTCGAGAAGCAGAAAGAGGGTAAGCGCCGGATGAAATCCGTAGGCAGCGTCGAATTGCCGCAGGATGCGTTTTTGGCGGTACTCAAGCTGGAAAGCTGACGGCCCGACTCCGCACCTTCCGTGGTATGGGTGCGGCATGCAAGCGTCCGAAGCGGCACCGAGCCCCGCTGCCCCGAAGCCAAGCGCCAAAGCCAAAGCCAAGCCCTCCCGCCGCCAAGCGCTGCTTTTGCAATTGAACGAGAAAGCCGAGACCTGGGGCAAGGTCAGCCACATCGAGACGCTGCCGTTCGGTCCGACGCTCACGATCGAGCGCTTTCGGTTCGCGAACGGGCTCGAGCTTCTGCTGTGCGAAGATCACTCGGCGCCCGTGGTCGCGTATCACACCTGGTTTCACGTCGGCTCGCGCCACGAGCACGAAGGAAAGACCGGGCTCGCGCACTTGTTCGAACATTTGATGTTCAACGAGGTCGAGGGCCGCGAGTCCGGCGAATTCGATCGCTTGCTCGAGGAGGCGGGCTCCGAAGTCAACGCCTCGACCTGGCTCGATTGGACCCAATACAACGCGGCGGCTCCCAAGGATCAGCTACCGCTCGTGATCAAGCTCGAGGCCGAGCGGATGTCGCGGCTGGTGCTGCGCGACCCACAGGTAAAGAGCGAGAAGGAAGTGGTCGCCAACGAGCGGCGCTACCGCGTGGAAGACGACGTGGAAGGTTCGGTGAGCGAGCTCTTGTGGGCCACCGCGTTCACCGCGCACGCTTATCGCTGGCCGACCATCGGTTGGATGGCAGACATCGAAGGTTTCACGACCGACGACTGCACCGCCTTTTACAAGACCTTTTATGCCCCGAACAACGCCACCCTGGTCGTGGTCGGCGACGTGACCGAGGCACAGCTGCTCCCGCGCCTGAGCCAAGCTTATGGCCTGATCGGGCCGAGTGAGCTGCCGCTCGAAGACGTGCGCCCGGAGCCGCCTCAGCTCGAGGAGCGCCGCCGCGAGGTGCAGAAGCCGACCAGCACGGACAAGCTGGTGATGGGCTACCACTCTCCAGCGATCGGCGATTGGGATCATCCGATTGTTTCGCTGCTGATCGAGGTGCTGTTCGGCGGACGCGCGAGCCGCGTACACCGGCGCCTGGTTCGCGAGCTGGAGCTCGCCAGCGAGGTGCGCGCTTTCGTCGGACCCTTCAAGGACCCTGGGCTAATCGAGATCTTCGCCTCTTGTCGCGAAGGGCACCAGGCGGAGGAGCTACTCAAGGTGATCGATGAGGAGCTCGATCGAGTGCTCGAAGAAGCGATTCCGACCGAGGAGCTGGCGCGAAGCCAGGCGCGCTTCGAGCTCGGCCTCTTGGCAGGGCTCGACACCGTCGACGGCAAGGCCTCGACCATCGGATTCTACGACGTGCTCTTGGGGCGCCCGGCGGCGGCGTTCGAGCGGCTCGAGCTCACGCGCCGCATCTCGCCGAGCGAGCTGCGGCGTGTGGCTCGCAAATACTTCACGCGTTCGGCGCGCTCGATCGTGTTCGTGAGACCGCAGCCGCAGACCGCGGCGGGAGAAGCACCGTGATGGCCGCAGTCGAGCCGGGCTCGAGCCCCGAGGTGCTGGTCGAGACCAGTCATGATTTGCCGCTGATTTCGGTCAGCGTCGGCAGCAGCTCCGGGTCGCTGCTGGATCCCGAAGGACGGGAAGGACTCACTCGCCTCACCGGGCGCCTGATGCGACGCACCGCTGGCGGCAAGAATCCGCAGGAAATCGACACGATCATCGATTCTTTGGGCGGCGCGCTGAGCGTCGAGGTCAGCCCCAGCGCGACCGTGTTTCAGGGCACCGTGATTCGGCGTTCACTCGAGCCTTTCCTGGCGTTGGTGAGCGACGTGCTCGCCCGGCCCGGGCTCGCCGAAGACGAGCTCGGGCGGCTCGAGCGCGAGACCGAGGCCGAGCTGATGGAGACGCTCGACGACGATCGCAGCTTGGCTCGCCGCTGGTTTCGCAAGGCGCTGTTCGACGGGCACGGCTACGGTCGCCCGGTGAGCGGCACTTCGGAGTCGCTGCGCCGGGTCACGCAGCGTGACGTGCAGGAGCGTGCCAAGCGCCTGGCGACACGCACGGGGCTCTTGTTCGCGTTCTCGGGCGACATCGAGCGCGACGAGGCGGAGGCGCTGTCGGCGCGCGTGGCAAGCGCGTTGGTCGACGCTCCGCGCGAAGCGGTCGACGTCGCCGATCCGGTGATGAAGCCCAAACGCCGCTTGGTATTGGTCGACAAGCCCGAACGCACGCAGACTCAAATCTTGATCGGCGGTCAGGGCACCCACCCCAGGGACCCGGACCACACGGCGCTGATGGTCGGGAACACGATTTTCGGCGGCACTTTCACGGCACGCATGACCCAAGAGGTGCGCTCCAAGCGCGGCTGGTCCTACGGCGCGTACTCGAGCTTGCCAGTGGACCGCCGCCGCCAAGCCTTCAGTATGTGGACGTTTCCGAAGGCCGAAGACGCGGGCCCTTGCATCGCCCTGCAGCTCGAAATGCTGCACGACCTTCGTGAGCGCGGGGTGACCAAGAAAGAGCTGTCCTGGGCCAAGCGCTATCTCTCGCGGTCACACGCGTTCGCGATCGACACGCCTGCCAAGCGCGTCGGGCTTCAGCTCGACTCCAAACTGTACGACCTGCCGGCGGGCTACTACGAGCGTTACCTCGAGCGCGTCGCTGCGACCACGCTCGACGAAGTGAATCAAGCGCTTCGCGCGCGCCTGCCCGAAGAAGACTTGCTGGTGGTGGTGGTCGGTACGGCGGCGGACATCCGTACTTCGGTCGAGAACGCCATCCCGGAGCTGGCCGAGACCGAAGTGGTCCGCTTCGACCTCGAGGTCTAGCGCCGCGGCTCCGCTATTCGCGCTCGAGCCAGAGCGCGAGCTGCTCAGCCAGCACTTCCGCCTCGGCTTTTGCGCGCGTTGCCGCGGAGAGCGGTGTTTCTGAAGGCTCGAGGGGCCGAATGGCGTCCGCGTACACCTTGAGCTTCGGCTCGGTGCCGCTCGGGCGCACGAGCACGCGCGCGCCGCCCGCGAAGGTGAGCTCGAACAGCGCGCTCGCTCCGAGCCATGGGGCTCGCTGCTCCGCGCCGAAGCGGTAATCCACGAACCCCTGGCGAACCTGGCCCGCGAGCTCCGCAGGCGGATTGCCGGCGAGCCGTTCGATCATGCTGGTGATCGCTGCAGCGCCGGAGCTACCCGGTCGGGTGAGCGACCGTTGCGCGCTCCCCCAGGCGCCGTGCTCGCGGTAGATTTCGAACAGCCGCTCCCGCAAGGTCTTGCCTTCGCGCCGCAGGCGTTCGGCGAGCTCCGCTAGCCAAACGCCCGCCGCGATGCCGTCTTTGTCGCGCACGAGCGGGCCGATCGAGTAGCCCAGCGCTTCTTCGCAGCCGAAAACGAAACGCGTTCCGCCCTGACCCTCCAGCACCCTGCCGGCGCGCCAAATCCATTTGAAACCGGTCAGCGTCCGTTCGAAGCGAGCACCGAGCTTCTCGGCGACGCTGCCGAGCAGTGGGCTCGAAACGATCGACGTGACGAGCAGCGGCTGGGGCGACTTTGAGGCTTGTCCGAGCACGAAATCAGCCAAAAGAGCGCCTATTTCGTTGCCGGTGAGCGCCACGAAGCGACCGCTCGGCTCGCGCACGGCCGCCGCCAATCGATCCGCGTCTGGGTCATTGGCGATGGCCAGATCCGCGTGGACCTCGGTGGCGAGCGCGAGCAGCGCGTCCAGCGTGCCCGCGACCTCGGGGTTCGGAAACTCGACGGTCGGAAAGCTGCCGTCCGGTTCGGCCTGAGACGGAACGACGTGCAAATCAGAAAAGCCGCGCAGCGCGAGCGCCGCTTCGAACGCTTCTCGCCCCACCCCATGCAACGGTGTGTAGGCGATGCGCAAGCGAGGAGATGAAAGCCGTGCCGGCAGCGCCGCGTCGAGCTCCGCCAAATAGCGCCGAAACAAGTCGGGCCCCAAGGACGTGAGCGTGGCGCCGAGCGCCCCCTGTCGTGTCGCTAGCGCGTCGACGCAGGGGATCTCGTTGGCAGGGCCGAGCGCGTCGCGGCGCAGAGCGACGTCCGCGTCGGCGGGCGGACCCATCTGACTCGCGTGCTGGTCGTAAATCTTGAGACCGTTGTCACCCCGAGGGTTGTGACTCGCGGTCACCACTAGCGCCGCTGCCGCAGAAAACACGCGGGAAGCGTAAGCAACCAGCGGCGTGGGCGTGGCCGCGTCGAACCAGCGCACCGAAATACCCGCGGCGAGCAGCACGCCCGCCGCCGCTTCGGCCAGCGCACGGCTGTTCGGGCGAGCGTCGTAGCCGACCACGATGCTGAGCGCGCGAGCATCCGGGACGCGCACGAGCAGGTGCTCGGCCAGCGCACGGCTGGCGCGTACCACGACCGCGCGATTCATCCGCGCGGGCCCGGCACCGACTGCGCCACGCAGGCCAGCCGTACCAAAGTCGAGCTCCGCGCCGAGTCGCTCACTGAGCTCCGCCCGATCCCCGGAGGCGATCAGCGCTTCGAGCTCCGCCCGGGTTTCTGGATCCGGATCCGCGCTCTGCCAGGCGCGGGCACGCGAGAGCAAGTCCTCGCTCAGGGTACCGCTCATTTCGGCGCTCCCAAGCGTTCGACCAGCCCGGTGTCGTACTCGCCGGCCTCGAACTCGGGTGACGCGAGCACCCGTCGCAGCAGCTCGAGGTTGGTTTGCCGCACCGACTTCGGCCCCATCAAGCGAATTTCGGTGGCCGCCAGGGCCCGATCGAGGCGGGCGCTGGCTTCTGCGCGAGTCTCCGCGTGCGCGATGATTTTCGCGATCAAAGGATCGTAGTGCTGCGTCACTTCCCCGCCCTCCACGAACCCGGTATCGACGCGAATTCCGGGCATATTTTGAGGGAACGCCAGCCGTTCGAGCCGCCCGGGCTGCGGCAAGAAACCGCGCGCCGGATCCTCCGCGTACAGGCGCGCTTCGATCGCGTGACCGGAGCGGCGATTGTTGCGTACCGATTCGGGAAGCGGCTCACCGGCGGCGATGCGCAGCTGCAGCTCGACCAGGTCGAGACCAGTCACCATTTCGGTCACCGGGTGCTCGACCTGCAAGCGCGCGTTCACTTCCAGAAAATAGGGCTGACCCTGGGCATCGATCACGAACTCGACCGTGCCTGCGCCGCGGTAATTGGCCGCCCGCACCACCGCCAGCGCCTTCTCGAACAATGCCGTTCGCCGCGCTTCGCCCGGCTGACCCGCGAACAGCCCGGCCGCGCACGGGCTCTCCTCGATGATCTTCTGGTGGCGGCGTTGCACGCTGCACTCGCGCTCTCCCAGTGCCACCGCGCTCCCCGCTGCGTCGACGAAGATTTGAACCTCCACGTGGCGCGGGCGTTCGAGGTAGCGCTCGAGGTACACGCGCCCGTCGGCGAAGGCCTGCCGCGCGCGATCAGTGCAGGTTTTTGCGGCGCGCGCGAGCTCTCCCGCATCGCGCACCACGAGCATGCCGATGCCGCCGCCGCCAGCGGCAGCCTTGACGATCAACGGCAACCCGATGCGTTCGGCCTCTGCAGCCAGCCGCGCGGTATCTTCGGGATCGATCGCCTCCGCGCTGCCCGGCGGCGGCTCCACACCCACCGAGCGAGCGAGAGCGCGCGCCGAAAGCTTGTCGCCGAGGCGCTCGAGCGCCTCCGGGCTCGGGCCGATGAAAGTAGCGCCTGCGCTCTCCACCGCGCGAGCCAACGCGGGGCTCTCGCTGAGCAGCCCGTAGCCCGGATGAAGCGCCTCGGCGCCGGTGGTCTTCAGCGCGGCGAGCACCGCGTCGAGGTTCAAGTAACTGTCGCGCACCGGCGCTGGGCCGAGGCGCACCGCTTCGTCGGCCAGCCCGACGTGTGGCGCTTTTTCGTCGGCGTCCGAGTACACCGCGACCACACGCACACCCAGCCGCTTGCAGGTGCGAGCAATGCGACACGCAATCTCGCCGCGGTTCAGAATCAAGACCTTCTGAAACATCTGCCCTCTCTCGCTTGGAGCTAGCCTACTCTAATCGGCTGATTCCCGCTGCTTTCGCAGGGGTACGACGTCGGGCGCCAGGGCCAGTTGGCCGCAAGCGGCATCGACTTCGTCCCCGCGCCGGGTCCGTACGAAGCAGCTGTAGCCCATGCTCGAAAGCTGCTCCTGAAAGGCCTGAACCCGCGCAGCGGGCGGCGCGGCAAACCCCGAACCCGCCACCGGATTCATCGGGATCAGGTTGATCTTCACCGGAATTTCATGGAGCAGGCGGCCGAGCTCGAGCGCGTGCTCGACGCGATCATTCACACCGTCCATCAGCGTGTATTCGATGGTGATACGGCGGCGCCGCGGGAGCGGGTACTCCCTCAGCGCTTTCATCAGCTCGGCGATCGGGTAGCGATCGTTCATGGGCATGATCTGGCTACGAATCGCGTCGTTCGGCGCGTGCAGCGAGATGGCGAGCCCGATCTTGCCGTCGAAATCCTGACCCAAGCGGCGGATGCCCGGCACCAGGCCGACCGTGCTGACCGTGATGCGCCGCGGGCTCATGCCGAGGCCATCCGGGTGCATCAAGAGCCTCAGCGCGCGCACGGTCTCGTCATAGTGGTGCAGCGGCTCGCCCATGCCCATGAACACCAGGTTCCGCAGCTCCTCCCCCGGCTCCAAGTAGCGGCGCGAGATGAGCACTTGGGCCACGACTTCGGACGCCTTCAAGCCGCGCAAGAGTCCGGCGCGCCCGCTCGCGCAGAAGCGACAGCCCATGGCGCAGCCGAATTGCGTCGAAATGCAGAGCGTAACGCGGGTGCGCGGGTTCTGTTCCGGCGCGTCGCCTTCACTTTCGTCTTCGACCACCGCGCCGGAGTCCGCGTCGACGTCGAGCGGAGTCATTGGAATCAGCACGCATTCGACGCGCGCGCTGCTGCCGAGCTCGAGCAACAGTTTGCGCGTGCCGTCGCTGGAACGCTGCACCCGACCGACCGCCGCGGGCGCGCGCAGGCCCAAATCGCTCAAGCGGTCGCGCAGCCCGAGCGCCAGGTCGGACATCGCGCCGGCGTCGAACACGCCGCGCTGCTGAATCCAACGAAAGATCTGGCGAGCGCGGTACTTTGGCTCACCGATTTCAGCGAGCGTGCGCTCCCATTCCTCGGGAAGCCGCGCGAGTAACTCGAGGTTCGCGGACGAGCTCTCAGCCGCAGAGGACGCGGAGTCGCTCACGGCAGCGCTCGCTTGGCTTCGTTCCAGAAGCCGTCGAGCACGGCCAGCGTCGGACCTGGGGCAGGCTTTCCGTCTTCGCCCCGCGGCCAACCCCCGAACTCCTCCTTCACGCGCCGCTCGACGTAGGAAAAGCGGGCGGTGAAACGGTCACAGGCCCCGCGCAGCGCGGTTTCTGCGTCGATTTTCGCGTGGCGCGCCAGGTTTACCAGGGCAAACAGCAGATCGCCGAGCTCGGCTTCGACCCGCGCGGGATCGCCGCCAGCCAGCGCCTCGTCGAGCTCGCGCAATTCTTCGGATACTTTGTCGCGCGAACCGCGCCCATCGGGCCAATCGAAGCCGACCCGAGCCACTCGGTCGCTCATGCGTTGCGCCCGATACAGGGCGGGCAGCGAGCGAGCGACCCCTTCCAGCACGCCGCGTCCCTTCTTTTCCTCGGCCTTGGTGCGTTCCCAGTTGACCAGGACCTCTTCGCTGTTGGCAACGGTCGTGTCGCTGAATACGTGCGGGTGACGGCGCACCAATTTTTCGACGATGCCGCGCATCACGTCGTCGGGGCCGAAGCTGCCCTCTTTGCGCGCGAGCTCGGACAGGAACACCACCTGCAACGCGAGGTCACCGAGCTCCTCGCGGATTTGCTCGCGGTCGCCCGAGTCGATAGCGTCGATCACCTCGCACGCTTCCTCGAGCACGTACTTGCGCAGCGAGGGCATGTCCTGCTCGCGATCCCACGGACAGCCGTCGGGCTCCAACAGGCGCTGCATCAAGGCGACCAGCGCCGAGTAGTTTTGGCCTCGCTGCTCGGCCAGGGGGATAGCTTCGGGAATTGGAAAAGGGCGACCCATGATGAGACTTTTGCCGGCGGACGGCGGGAGGGCCCGACCGGAGCCGCTGGTTTCTAGCACTTTCTCGGCCGGCCCGCGGTTGCCGGCAAAACGCGAGATTTCCCGCATCAGAGCTCACCGGGATTCGCGCGAGGTCGTGGTATCGTGCTCGCAATGAGCGAGGCCGCGCTGCTCACTTCACGCGACGGATCGGTGGTGGAGCTGATCCTCAACCGCCCTGCGAGCAAGAACTCGCTCGACGCCGAGCTCGTGGAAGCGCTGGGCAGCGCGCTCGAGCTTTACGCTCGGGATGAAACCGTGCTCGCGATCGTTCTCGGTGGCAACGGCGGCGCCTTCTGTTCCGGTGTGGATCTGCGCTCTGCGCGCGCTGACCTCGACTCCCCCGAGCGACTCGCGGCTCGTCTCGACGGCTTTCACCGCTTGATAAGGGCGATCGACCGCGCACCCCAGCCGGTGCTCGCCGCCATCGACGGCCCCGCTGTCGGCTTTGGCGCCGATCTAGCGTTTGCCTGCGACTTGCGGGTGGCCTCGACCCGCGCCTACTTCGAGGAAAAGTTCGTGGCCATTGGTCTGATGCCGGATGGTGGCGGCACTTTCCATTTACCGCGCTTGCTCGGCGCGGGCAGGGCCATGGAGCAGCTGCTTTTGGGTTCGCGCATCGACGCAGCGAACGCGCTCGCGCTTGGCCTGGTAAACCGCGTGGTGGCCGAAACTGCGCTCGCGAGCGAGACTCGCGCCCTCGCTACCCAGCTCGCGTCGAGCCCGCCGCTCGCGGTGCGGGCCATCAAGCGCGCCGTGCGCGACGGGCTCACGGGCACGCTCGACAAAGCGCTGGCGCGCGAACGTGCGGGGCAGCTCGCCCTGCTGGCGAGCGCCGACGCACGCGAAGGGGTCAGCGCGTTCTTCGAGCGCAGGCCCCCGATTTTCAAGGGGCGCTAGCCGGCGCGCGCCCCAAACCGGCTCGACTCAGCGAATGATCGCGCAGTCGAGCTCGGGACCTTTGTCCAAATTGTTGGCGTCGTTGCACTCTTTGATGGTGTCGAGCGGGTCAGCGACGCCGTAGAGCGTCACTTTGCGCTGCAGCTCATCCTCGAGCGTGAGCGTAATGACCACACTTTCGCCGGGCGCAATCGGCCCGGGAATGTTGGTCTCGCCGAGCACTTGCCCGCCCTGTGCCGGGTCACCCGCATAGATGCGCACCATCACGTCGCTCGCCGGTGCGGCGCCGTCATTGTAAACGGTGACCTTTACTTTGGGCGATGCGCAACCGGTCGCCGTGCCCATCACCAAGCGCAAGTCGGGCAGCGCCTCACCAGGCTCGATGGGGCCCGTGATCTCGTTATTGTCTTCGTGGCATTCGCGCTCGGCGCCCTCGGCGTCGACCACCGCGGTAACCTCGACCGGAAGGTCGCTGCGACCGTTGTTGCCCGCTTGGTACCGCACGGTGACGATGGTCGAGGCGCCGGGTTCCAGGCTCTTGGTGAGCGTGACCGTGATGGGCGCACCAGACATGTCTTCGAGCGGCGCGTTCAGCGCGGGGCCGCTCCAGCTGCCCGAGAACGAGATCTGGACGCCGGGACCGACCCGGAGGTCACCGGCGTTCTTCACGAGCACCGAGATCTCGATTTCATCCGAGAGCTCGCCGCAAGCCACGTCCGGCGACGAAATTTGAATCGCGGTGAGGGTGAGATCGGGCGCGACACCGTAGTTTCGCGGTTGCGAGCGGTACGTGTTGTAGAGCCGGCCGTTCAACGGGCGCCAGCTCTCGGGCTCGTGCAGGGGGATCTGCCCGCCTTCGGTGACGTTGGTGACGTGATAGGCGTGCTGATTCCAGACCCGACGCGCGGCGACCCAGACATCGCTCGGATCGCCCCAGACTTCGATACCGTTCGGCAGCCCGGTGATTGGCACGTTGTCCACGCCGTCGGGCCAGCCATTCAGGCTGGTGCGATTGGGGTTCGTGCGCGGGTCGTCGAGATCCCCACACTGCCGCGTTTCGTTGTTCTGCACGAACACGATTTCTGCGTTCCCGTCATTGTCGGTGTCCGCAACCACGGGGTTTTCGATGATGGTGCGGCTGAGCGAAGGCAGCTGCAGATAGAGCCCGCCGGTCGCGCCATCGTACACGCGGAAGTAGCATTCGTCGTTGTAGACCACCTCGGCCGCGCCATCGCCGTTGAAGTCGAACACGCTCGACGACGTGACCTTGCTCGAATCATCCTCGGTGTCGCGCTTCCAGCCACTTTGCAGGCACACGCATTGGCCTGCCTTTGCGTTGCAAACCGCGCCCGCGTTGCATTGGTTATCGCGCGTGCATTTGCCGCCGGGGTTACGCACCGGGTTCGTGCCCGGCGGATCCTGACCTTGGCGAAGCAGCGCGTTCCATGCCGGACAATTGGTGGCCTGGGGAGCCTGCAAATCGACCACCGTGTAGAAGTCGGACAGCGCGATGGCCACCTCGGGGAAACCGTCACCGTCGAAATCGTCCACGTTCGGAGCGCCACCTTGCGTGCCGCCATTCAGGTTGATGTCGCGTAGCAGCTTCCCGTCCGCGGAATTGAGGATCAGAAGGTGTCCGTCCGCCATCACCAACACTTCGGGCACCCCGTCGATGGGGTTGTCGGGACCGGGCGCGGCAACGGTGTCTGCACCGAGCACGTCGGCGACCGCACAGAACCCCTCACCTGGAGTGAGCGGCGCAGCCGGCAGGAACGTTGCGCCTGGGTTGGCGGTGGGCGCGTCCCAGACCGCGGTGAGCCGACCGCGGCAGTAGTCGCTATTTGGCTGCGTCGTGCAATTCGCCGCCGCCGGCAAGCGGTACAGCGTCGTTCCCGCCACGATTTCCAGGCCTGGCGAGCTCACCAAATCGGCGAGGCACACGGTCGGCCCGTGGTGCGCGTTCTCACCGCCGTTGTGCATGGTGCCCGTGGTGAGCTGGCCCGCGAACACGCGATCGACCGCGAGCTTACCGTTCGCGTCTTGGGTCAAAGTGACCACGCGATTGCCCACCACGACCTCGGCCAGGCCAGCGAAATCGAGGTTCGCGATGGCCGGCGCCGGGTAGCGCCAAGTGCCACCCGAAGGCCAGAGGCCCGTTGCGCTGGTGGTGATGACCTCACCGCGGTTATTCAAGATCTGAATCGCGCCGCCTTCGAGCGGCACCACAATCTCCGGAATACCGTCGCCGTCGAGATCGCCCGCGGCGAGCATGCCGGAGGCGCGACCGAGCGCCGCGGTGCGACTCTCGGCGTTGGCGTCGCTGGCGTCGCAATCCGTGAGCACCGGTTCACCCTCGAACCAGTGACGGGTGCCGCATAGGGCGAAGTAGTCCTGGCCCTTGATGCTTTCGCCCGCCGCGTTGGTACCGCCGCCGTGCACGGCGCGCACCACCCCCTCTTGTTGCGGGTTGTCGCCGTAGTAGCTCATGAACAGGATCTCTGGGAAATCCAGCTCGTTGATCAGGCCGTCGCCGTTGTCGTCGTCGAGGTTGATGACCACCGGAGTGGAGCCGACCTGCGCCGACCAGGGAAACGCTTTGCCGGTCGCGTTCGGGTTCCCGCTGCTCACGCCGCCCCAGCGAAACTCGAGCTTCGGCAGCACGTCCTTGAACGGCGTGGGGGGTAGCGTGCAGGTGGGCTCGACGCCGGTGCCCTTGCACACGCCGGCTTCGCAGACCGTAAACTCGGGGCAGTCCCAGTCTCCTTCGCAACCACAGCCCGCGCCGCTCGTGCCGTTCGCGTCGCTGCACACGCTGTCGAAATAGCCGGCGCTGCCGCAGGTATATGACGGCGGATTCGCGCCGCCGTTCGAGGCGCACACGCGCACGTCGTTGCCGTCGCACGTGCGCGTGTCGGGCTCGCACACGTCATCGACGCATTTCTTCCCGTCGCAATAGCGGGAGATCGGGCACTCGACGTCGGAGTCGCAAGCGATGCTGGTGCACACGTTGCCGCCGCCCGGGGCCGGTACACATTCTTCCGTGTCTTTGCAGTTCAAATCGTCACAGGTGTTGTCCACGCAGGTTCCAACGCCCCGGACCTCCTCACAGCGCTGGCCAGTGCCGCAGGTGATCGTGGCGCAGCCATCGCTCGAGGCGCCGCCAGTGCCTTGGCCCTCGCCCGCCTCGCCGCCGTCGCCGATATTGATGGTGCCGCCGGTCGACGTGCCACCGGAGCCACCCTTGCCGCCGGAACCGGCGCCCGGCTTGTTGCCGGAACCGTCGGCGTTCGGAACCTCGGGCGTGCCCCCGCACGCGACCGCGAGCGCCACTGCGCTGAGAAAAACTACGGAAAATCCCCGAACACACTGCATGCGCGCACAGTATAGCGCTGCATTCGAGTAGACCTACTTCAAAAATGTGGCGGCCGAGAAAGCGGTAGCGGTCAGCACTACACGAGCGGCCACTCGCCTACCGCGGGCGAGCCGCTCAAGGCGATGTCAAAACAGATATCGCTCCCCGGAGTCGCACAAGATCGTGACGACGTTACCGCTGCCGATGCGGGCAGCCACCTCGCACGCGCCGTGGACATTTGCCCCGGAGGACGGGCCCACCAGAAGCCCTTCTTCGCGCGCCAAGCGGCGCGCCATGCGCTCCGCTGCCACGTCGGTGACTTCTACGACTTCGTCGATCACGCTGCGGTCCACGATTTCCGGAACGAAGCCGGCGCCGAGCCCCTGAATGCCGTGCATTCCGGGTGGTTTGCCGCTGAGCACCGCGCTGTTGGCCGGCTCGATCGCGACGATTCGCACTTTCTTGCCGAGCTCTTTACGCAACGCACGCGCGACGCCGGTGATCGTTCCGCCGGTGCCCACACCGGCCACGAAAGCCGCAATATTTCCGCCGGTCTGTTCCAGAATTTCGCGCGCCGTCCCGAGCTCGTGGCTCTGGGGGTTGGCTGGGTTCTTGAACTGGCTGGGCATGAACGAATCCGGCGTCTCCGCCAGCAACGCTTGCGCCCGGGTGACCGCGCCGCTCATGCCATCCGCCGCGGGGGTGAGCACGATATCCGCTCCGTAGGCGCGCAGGATGTAGCGACGCTCGAGGCTCATGTCCTCGGGCATGACCAGCATGCAGCGATAGCCGCGCACCGCAGCGATCATCGCCAAGCTGATGCCTGTGTTTCCGCTGGTCGCCTCGACCAAGGTCGCGCCCGGCTTCAGCTGACCGGCGCGCTCGGCCGACAGGATCATCGAGAGCGCGGGGCGATCTTTCACGCTACCCGCAGGGTTTAGAAATTCCGCTTTGGCTACGACGCTGCTGCCAGGGGGGGCCACACGTCGCAAACCCACCAGCGGGGTCATCGCGATCAGCTGGAGCGCGTCCTCCGCGACGCGCAAGCCGGAGCTGGTAAAGCGACTTTCGGGAAACTTGCCGAGACGATCGTCGGACGCCATCAGGGCTCGAAACTACCACCTCCGGCGGGTCCCGGCTTGAGAATCCGCGCAGCTCGGCCGCCCACGCTGAGCGGGTGACTGCCCTCGAAAAACGGAAACTTCACCCGCGCGAGGGCCACCGCAGACCGGCCGTCCCGAGCCGCGCTGGTGATTCGCCCCACCGGCCCGGCTTCGCCCGGACTTTCGAGCTCGCTGCCGGGGATCGCCGGCGCGGCTCCATCGAGCTCGAGCGCTACGAGCCTTCGCTTCACGCGGCCGCGCATGTCCTGCATGCAGACGACCTCTTGGCCGAGGTAACAGCCCTTCGTCCAGGACACCGCCCGCCGGTCGAGTGACGCTTCGTGTGGGTTATCCTCGTCGGTGAAGTCACTTCCAAAACTCGGAAAGCCCTGGCGAATGCGCAGAGCATGCCAGCGCTCGGCGTCCACTTCCTGCGCGCCCGCCGCACGCGCGGACGCGAGGGCAGCCGGAACCGCAACCTCAGGCAGAGCCAGAGCGGCCCCTCCCACCCCCAACCAGTCGATGGCCCCGGCGGCCACTCGCTCTTGCACCGAGAAAGCGATCTCGACCGCCTTGGGACCATGAAAACGCAGCCAGCGCACGCTCGGCTCACGGGTGAGCTCGGCATCTTCCATGACCAAGACGCGATCGAGCTGCTCTTGAACGCGCTCACCGCGGCCCGCGCTCACGCCGATCCAGACCGCGGCGTCCTGCCCCTCTACGAGGTCGAGCTCCGCTTGAACCTTGCCCTGCTTGCTGAGCAGCAGGCCGTAGACGCCCTGTCGCCCGGTCAGCTTGCTGACGTCCGACGACAGTACGCCGTTCAGCCAAGTCTTGGCGTCCGCACCGGCGACGCGCAGCGTGTCACGCGCGGGTTCGGGTACGACGATCGCACCACCCTCGCCGAAAGCTTGAGGGGAGGACATGGTGCTGGCCGCGGTTACGGCGACTCCTCCCCGAGCAGCGGGTAAATGGGTCCGTCCTTGAGCTCGACTTGGCGCTCCGCCCCCTTGCCCGCTCGCAGCGCGAGCCGCAGCCCGGTCGAGCCGTTGGAATTGATCAGGCTGCGCACGCGGCCCTGATCCATGCCCTTTACCGGCTCACCCATGATGCTGACGATCTGATCGCCGCGCGCGACGCCAGCGCGAGCCGCCGGTGACTCACGAATCACGCGCACCACGACCACGTCGTCCGTGCGAATCTCGTAGTAGAGTCCGAGGCCGATTTTGCCGTGTGCGGGCTCGGCGGAAAGCTCGATGTAGGCGCCGCTTTCGCAGGTCACCTCGATGCGCCCCCCTGCTGAAACTTCATCCCTCAGGTCGCGCACTTCTTCGGAACAAATCGGGTGATTGTTGATGGGGTTACTGTCCCAAAGCTCGACGCGCAGGCGAGCCCCACTAGCGATCTCGTAGTTGCCGCGCTTCTGGTTCGGCCAGGTCGGATTGAGCGTGTTGGCCTGCACCGGCGTGACAATCAGGGGCTTGTCGCCGAGCATCAGCTTGGCGAACGGATCGGGGAGCGAGCCACCGACGGAATCCCAGGCTCTTCCGTCGCGGGTCTTGTCGGGGATCGCAGCCTTCAGGAAAGCGAGATACAGGAGGTCCGGAGGCGGCGCCGGCTCGAACACGAATCCAGGTGGAGGCTCGCGCGCAGGCGTCGCGAGCTCCGGGTACACTGCGCCGCAACCGAGCGCCGAAAGCGAGAGCAGGCCCAGCGCCGCATGGCGGCGCACTGCGTCCAAGATCTTCCCAGAACTGTTCACGGTCTTCTCCATCGCCGTTCGCGGCCACGGCAAACCGGGCGCGCGTCACGGCAGTACCCGGGACTTTCGCGCCCTTGGGCGGCAAACGCCAGCCCCCGTGCCGGAATTTGCCTAGCTGGTTTCGCCCAGGCTGAAACCGGCAGGGGCTTAGCGCGAGCCCTCTCCGAGACCACACGCAGCGGCCACTTCGTCCCGGTAGGCGAGCCACGCCGCGAGCGCGCGCCGCATTGCGTCCACCACGACCGGGCGGGCGGCCTCACCCACGAAATCGAGCACGACGTGCCAGGCGGCGCGGCGATGGTCGCCCTCGACCGTACGGTGCGCTTTGGTCAGCGCCAGATGCTCGAGCGAAAGACCATAGTGCCGAACGAGGGGGTGCTCTTCGAGCGGTGGCGGAGGCGGCGATGCCCCGTCCAGATCGCGGCGCTCGTTGGCGGTGCCCTCGATGAACAGAGTGGTCACCGCGGCGGCGGCTTCCCAGCCCTGGCGCCAGGTGGCCGTATCGAGCACCTCTCGATACTCTCGAGCCCGAGGTAAGAGCTCGACGGACTCGAAGCGCGTCAAGTCCATGCCGAGGCCCCGTGGGTACTCGAGGAACAGCTCCGGGTGCGGGCGACCCGCGAACAGGCCGCCCGTCTCCTCCTCATAAACGTTCGCGATCAGCTCGCGGCGCGCTTCGGCAACAGGGCAAGCCACGTAGGCTCGAGCCACGAGCACGGGAAAGTCGCGTACATAGGTCGCATATTCCTGCTCCAGGTGAATGTGAAGGCGCTCACGCGGCACCTTGCCCGACGTGAATCCAGGCCAAGCCCAGTGCGTCTTCTGATCCATCACAGACAGCAGCGCTTCCCGAAACGCGGTGCGATCCACGACTCGAGGGCTAGCGTGTCTGCGGGCAGAGCGCGAGCCCTCGTCTCAAACCGCGCTAGCTCGGCTGACAGGCCGGAGACGCGATCGAAAACCGAAGGATGCCGAGAGCTGCGCTGAGCGGTATCATTCCAAAGGATGGCACGGATGTTCGGCTTCATTGGCAACCGCTCCGACCTAGGAGCGCGCGTGCTGAAATCGAATGCTGAGCTGCTGCGCGTGCGGCGCGCTCCGGCGGAACCCCTCGGCTGGGGACTCGGCTTCTACCAAGCAGGCGAGATCTTACTCAGGCGTCGTCCGATCGATGATCGCGACGAAATCGATCTCACCGAAGCCGCGGAAGACATTCGCACCGACGTGCTGATCGGGCACGTGCGGCGAGCGAGCGTCGGCGCGCTGCGCACCGAGAACACGCATCCATTCCGTTACCGCTCTTGGGTGTTCGCGCAGACGGGCACGATCGGCGGCTTCGAAAACCTGCGCGAACGCCTGCTGGCGTCGCAGCCCGAGTTCCTACGCCGCAACGTGCGCGGCGAGACCGACAGCGAGTGCTTCTTCTATTTGTTCCTGTCGTTCCTGCACGACGCGGGGCACCTGGACGAAGGTCACGTCGCCACGCCGCACGTGGTGGCGGCGCTGCGCGCCTCGATCGCGCTGGTCGATCGTCTGAGCGCCGAGGAGGGCTTCGGCCCCAACAGCGGCGACATTTTGGTGACCAACGGCGAGTCGATGTTGGCGGTGCACCGCAACGGCGTGACCGGCTATCGCTTGCTGCGCGGCAAGTTCGACGTGGAAGAGCTGCTCGGGGAAGACGGCACGCGGCAAGCGCGCATTCCGAGCATCGACAGCACGCATTTCACCATCATCGCCTCCGAGCTCGAGACGCTCCCCGCGGGTTGGACCGCGGTCAAAGAGCGCAGCGTGGTGACGCTGTCGCGCACGGACGACCCGCGCGTCGAACCGCTGTGATCTCGGGCGCGCGCTCGCTCACCGGCAACGCGCCGCTGCTCGTCGCGCTGTGCGCCTGTGCTTGCGCCGCACCCGCCGCGAATTTCGAGACGACCGATCCCGGCGCCGAGCGACCGCCGCGCTTGGCCCCCGGCGTCGCGGTGGATCCCGTGCTGCGTCTACCGGACGCGAGCGCGCGAGGCACGATTGACTCGCCGTTGCTGGTGCTCACCGCGCCGCGCCGTCTGTCGGTGGCGCGCGCCACGGTCGACCGCTTTTTCCGTGCGCTCGTCGCCGAATCGCCGAGCGACGTGGATCTACTGCTGAGCGAGCAAGCGCAGCTAGACTCCTCGACAGGGCGGCAACCTGCGCGCAGCGCGCTGCGCTCGCGCTTTCTGCAGGTCGACTTCAGTCCGCTACGCGGCGTGCCCTTGTATCGCGAGCAGGACGTGGAGGTCTATCGGCGCCGGGAGCTGGAAAGCCTGCAAACCGAGCGCGCGTTGCCGCCGGACCTGGGCGCGGATCAGCTGTTCGTGCGCGTGCGGCTGAACGTTTCACACGCTGGAAAGAACCGCGTCTTGGCCGACGAAATGGGGTTCTTTCTGCGCCCCGAAGGCGACGGCTATCGCATCGTCAGCATTCGCGAGGACACCCCAGTGCCCTGACGTCGCGGGCCCTTACATGCCCGAGATGATCTTGAAGCTCTCTTTGTCGCGCACCAGCTCGAGCCGATTGTCAGCGACTTTTCGACGCCAAGCGTCGCCGTCTGCGGTCGGAATCTTGTAGCTCGCGCTGTACGTGAAATCGACGAAGATGACGTCCTTGCGACCCGCGGTGATGTTGCGATAGCGGATTTCGTAGCGGATTCCGCGGGTGTCTTTGAACTTGCTCTCCAGGTAATCCTTCAACCCCGCGTAGTCGATGTCGTCGCTCGGATCGATCGTGCCGCCGTCCTCGTAGTAGCTCGGATGCGCGAACTCGAGCAGCTGAGCCACGTTGCGGTACTCGACCGCGTGCCGGTACTTCTCGCAAAACTCGATGATCTGGTGATTGGTATCGGTCTCCTCCACGTCGGTGTTCGGGATGTATTCCTTGCTGCAGCTCGCGAGCACGAGCAACGAGGCAAACGACGCGATACGAAGGGGAGCGAACTTCATGGATCGGGGCTGAGTAGTGACGCGACGGGGAAACGCCAGTCGGGCCTAACCAATTCCCGGGGACGGTAGAAGAGCTAGGCGTCCTGGGGCAAGCGGCTCGTGGCGGTTTCCGGGCTCGAAAAGCCGCTTTGGCACTGAAAAATCGTTCCAATGGCTCGAAACCGCCGCTTGCCGCAGTCGCCCGAGCGGCTCGCCGTTGGGTCGAGCGCTCGCCCTATCCAAAGGGCCAGCCACTGAGCGGCCCGAGGTCCCGAAGCGGCAGTCGCTCGTCGCCGGTCAGCGCCGCACGGGGAAGCAAGAAGCCCGGGCCCGTGCCGAGCAGCGCCGCACGCGCACCGCGGGCTGGAATGGGGAACCCCGCCACGCCAAACAGATCCGCCACCACCTCGCCCGCGTCCTCCGCGACCAGAACCAGCGCAGCCGGCGCGTCACCCGCGGCGACCAAGTCATGGGCGACCAAGAGCGCCTCCCGGGCGACGGAGAGCGACGCGCCGACGCTGAACGCGGGGCCACGTAGGCCGAAGCAGATCGAACACAGCGAGGCGCACAAGTTCGGTGAGGTCGCGGGAAACCGCCGCGGCTCGACGGGCTCGCGCGCACGACGGCGGCGGTCGAAGCGCTCGTCGAGCTCCAAGGTCGCCGCAGACGTTCCGACCACGACGGCCGTCGCTTCCGAAAGCGTTTGACCCCAGCCAACGAGCAGGCGCGCGACGGCGGCGAGCGCGAGCTCCGAAAGTGAGTCCGCGCGGCTCGCGGCCGCTGCGTGCTCGCCTGTCGCCAAACGGGCCACGAGCTCAGGGTCGGCGCGAGTGACGGGCTCCGCGACCGTTTGTACGAAAACGGGTTGTCGCGGGCGGGCCACGCCGACATCGGAAGCAGCGCCCGCACCGAGCAACAGCGCGGCGTTGCAGCCTCCAAACGCCGCGGAAACCTTGAGCGCGACGGAAGCGCTCTGTGCCCCATTCCGCGGCGCGAGTGAGAGTGACGAACCGGGCTCCTGCTCCCCCTCCCCCGCTGCTGCGGGCAAGACGCCGCGCGCCAGGGCGTCCCAGACCGCCAGCGATTCCAACACACCGGCTGCGCCCAGGGTGTGGCCGATCGCGGCCTTCCAGGGATGAACCGTTAGCGGGCGCGCACCAAACAGGCTGCTCAGAGCGCGCGCTTCGGCGGCGTCGTTGTAGGGCGTGGCCGTGGCGTGCGCGCTGACCCATGCGACGGCTTCTGAAGGCAGTGCGGCGTCCGCGAGAGCGGCGCGCGCCGCCAGCACGAGGCCGCGACCTTCGCGATCCGGCGCGGTAACGTGAAAAGCGTCGGAGCTCGCGCCGAAGCCCAACACGCGCCCCAGCGCGCCGTCGTCGGCCGCTGCTCGCCGCAGAGCGACCAGGCCCGCGCCTTCGCCGAGCGCCATTCCGTCTCTACCTACGCGAAAGGGTCGGGGCCGCGCGCGCGTGAGCGCTGAAAGCGAGTCGAAACCCGCGGCGACCAGGGCGCTCAAGGCGTCATAGCCGCCAGCGATGACCAAGTCGCAGTCGTCCGCGTCCAACCAGCGGCAACCGAGCCCGATGGCGATCGTCGAAGACGCGCAGGCGGCCAAAATCTGAACCACGGTCGCCTGGGCACGGTCGACACCGAGCGTCGCCAGGCACGGGGAAATCGGGGAAAAATAGTTGGCCGCGCGCGCATCCGCCGACGAGAGCGCGGAAGCGGCACGCCCGGCCAATGCGCGCTCGAGCGTCTGCATGGCGCCGGCGGACGTCCCCAGTACGACGCCGAGACGCAGCGAACGCCAGCCGGGACAGCGTTGGTCGAGTTGCGCAGCGAGATCGAGCGCCGCACTGCACAACAAACGCTCCGCACCGTCCGCGGCCGACGAGGCAAGCGCCTCTGCCGGCACGCGGCCGAACAACGGGTGTCTCACCCAATCGAGCTCCGTGTGCAAGGCGAGCCCAGCGGGAGGAAGCTCGCCTACTTCCCCAACGCCGTACGCGGCGTGCCCGCGCCCGAGAGCCGAGAGCGCGGCGGCAGCAACCACGCTCGCCGCTCTCATCGTTCCCCGAGTGGCTCCAAGCGAACCACGTAGCGCGCCGCTGCGTTTCCGCTCACGACGAGGACCTCGCCTGCGCCACGCGCGACGAGCGCCGCTGCGAAGGCCAGCGAAGACGCGCCCACGGCTTCGAAGAAGCCGAGATACTCGGACATGGTATGGCGAGCGACGTTCGCCCACGCGCTCCCCCGAATCAGGACGTCGAGCTCGGCATCCGCGACGGGCAGCACGAGACGCGCGCGCGAGGGTTCGCGCGGCGGCGCCCAGGCGGCGCTGAGCGTCATCCCGCGTTCTTGCGCGTGAGCGCCGAGCCGTGCGAGCGGTGTGCGGCCGCGCGCACGCGCGTCTTGCGCGTGTTCGAGCAATACGAAGCCCGCACCTTCGCCGCGCACTGACCGCTCAGGGGCTTGCCGTTCGCAGAGCCGCGCGGTGAGTGAATCGTGAGCCTCCACAGCGCCGAGCAACGCCGCGGAGCAGACACCCAGCTCCAGCAAGCTCGCTCCGACCTCGAATGCGCTCTCCCCACTCGCCGCGCCGTCCGCGACCGCGAGCACGGGCCCTTGCAAGCGCGAGTAAAGCGCAGGATTCGCGGCGATAGCAGACGGTACGAGCTGAGGGAATTCAGCCGGAGGAACCAGCTTGAGCCCGCGCTCGAGCAGCCGCTCGATGAACTTGAACGAACGCTCGACGCTACCGTAGGCGGTGCCGACGACCAACCCGCAGTTCGCTGGCGCAACCGCGGCAGCGGCGAGACACGCCTCGCTGGCCTGGGACGAAAGCGCGCTCGCGCGATCGAAGCGCCGTGAGCGATCGGGATCGAGAGTGGCCAGAGGATCGACCGCAAACGGCGCTGGAATCGGGGCTAGCTGCGAAAGCTCCGCGCACTCACCGTCGCGCGTGAGTGCGCGTCCTGCCGTGGCTGCGGCGCTTACCACCAACTCGGTTTCGAGCCGATGCCCCGAGCGGACCGGCGCATCCTCGGCCTCGAACACGAGCACCGCACTCATGCCGCCGAACCCGAACGAATTCGACGCCACCGCACGAAGCTTGCTCGTCTCAGTCTGGAGCACGTGCCGAAGATCGCTGGCTTCGGGGACCTCGAGCCCCACGGTCGGGGGTACCTGCCCGCGCTCGAGCGCGAGCACGCTGATCACGGCCTCCAGCGCGCCCGAGGCCCCGAGAGTGTGGCCGAGCTGGGCCTTGCTCGAGGAAACGCGCACATTGGGCAAAGCTGAAGCGAAGACGCGTCGAAACGCGAGCGCCTCCATGGCGTCGTTCGCGCGAGTGCCCGTGCCGTGAGCGTTCACGTAGTCAATCTGGTCGGGGGACAGGCCTGCTCGAGACATAGCCTCGACCATCAACTTGGCGGCGCGCTCACCGGACGGTTCCGGGTGCGTTATGTGGTGTGCCTCGGCACCAACCGCGAACCCGCTGAGAAAAGCGAGAATTGGGGCACCCCGCTGCTTGGCCCGGGCCTCGCTTTCCAAGAGCAAGAGCCCTGCGCCTTCGCCCAGGTTGAGCCCCGCGCGCCGCGTATCGAAAGGCCGGCAGGGGTTCTCGTCCACCACACCGAGCGCGCTGAACCCCGCGCAGGTCATGCGGCAGAGCGCTTCGGCGCCGCCAGCGAGAACCGCGTCCGCGCGACCGCTCGCGATCCAGTGCGCACCGAGCGCGATCGCAACCGCGCCACTGGAGCAAGCGCTGCACACGCTAGCGGTGCAGGCGAAAGGACCCAGCGCTTCGGACAAACGGTCCACGCTGCACGCGAGCGGATGAGTGACGAAGCGCCGCGCTCGCTCGACATCGCTCTGACTGCCCTTTCCGAGCAACAGTTCGTTCTCGGTCTCGAATAGGCCCCCCGCGGTGCCACCGAGTGAGAGACCGAGGCGCGCCGAACCCGGCTGCCAGCCGCCCATGGTGAGCGCCTCGCGCGCTGCGCACAGCGAAAGCGCGTCGCTGCGCGAAAATCCGGGCGGCTGCGCCAGCTCACGGACTTCGGCGACCAAGGCCGAGTCGAGCCCGGGCACTTGAAACAGCGAGAGCGGCGCGAGTCCACGCTTGCCCTCGCACAGCGCGGAGAAGGTCGCGTGGGCGCTCGAGCCCAGCGCGGAGATGGCCCCGAGTCCGGTAATGGCGATGCGCGACACGGCGAGCGACATATGGGACGCTCCGCTATTTCGAGCTGTTCCGCGCCACGAACTCGGCCAGCGCGGTCACTGACGCAAACACTGCGCGCCCGGCCTCCCCTTCGGGCACCGTTACCGAGAAGCGCTCTTCGATGGCCATCGCCAGCTGCAGAGCATCGAGCGAGTCGAGCGAAAGCCCCGCGCCAAACAATGGAGCGTCGTCCTCGATGTCGGACTCGCGCTTGTTGCGAAGATCGAGCTGCTCGATCATCAGCCGCTTGATTTGTTCCTTCAGAGCCGAAAGGTCCATGGCAAGTCAGGAGCGCCCGGCGCGCTCGACGATGGCGCGCACCACGTCTTCATCGCGCACGCCGTCGACATCGGCACGATAGCCCAGCACCAAACGATGACGAAGCGCCGGCAACGCGAGCTCCCGAATATCGTCGACATCGGCGGCCGCTTCACCGTGCAGCGCGGCGCGCGCCTTCGCGGCGAGAACCAGGGCCTGACTGCCGCGAGGGCCGGCGCCGAAGCGCACGTACTTACTCACCGCGTCAGGCGCATCCGCCGCGTTCGGGCGAGAAATCCGGGTCAGGCGCACGGCGAGGCGCACCGCCTCCTCCGTTACCGGAATTCGCGGGACGAGCTGGCCAATGGCGCGAATTTCGTCGGCGGTGACCACCGGATCGATGCGCGGCTTTTCGCCCGACGTGGTGCGGCGCGCGATCTCGCGCTCCTCCTCCTCGGTCGGATAGTCCACGTGCACTTCCAAGAGGAAACGGTCGAGCTGTGCTTCGGGCAAGAGGTAAGTGCCTTCTTGCTCGATCGGGTTTCGCGTCGCGAACACCTGGAATGGATCCGGCAAGAGATGCGTGGCGCCACCCACGGTGACGTTGCGCTCCTGCATGGCTTGCAGCAGCGCGGCCTGGGTCTTCGGCGGCGTTCTATTGATCTCGTCCGCCAGCACCAGGTTCTTGAAGATGGGGCCGGGCATGAAGCTGACGTGAGGGCGCGAGCCCGGACTGGGGTCGGCGTCGTTGAGCACGTCGGTTCCGGTGATATCAGCCGGAAGCAAGTCAGGCGTGAATTGCACGCGACCGAAGGAAAGCCCGAGCGCTTCGGCCATGCTGCCGACGAGCAGGGTCTTGGCGAGCCCTGGGACGCCCACTAGCAGCGCGTGCCCGCGCGCCAGCAACGTGACCAAAAGGGCATCGACCACGACCTGTTGCCCCACGACGACCCGCGAAACCTGGCTCCGCAAGCGGGCGCAGGCCTGGGCACAAGTGTCGAGCAGATCGGCTTCTTTATTCAGCGGAATGGCGGTGGTCACGTCGAAAGCTTCGGCCTCATGGCGGCTCACCGCCGCGGTCAACGGCGAGCTTAGCACCATTGCCTCGCCGAGCGGCAGCTCGACTGAGTTGCCGGCCGCTTGGCGCACGTGTAAAGCCGACGCGCGATGCAGGCCGCAAAGATCGCCCCCACGACAGCCGGCACGCCTTCGGCCCGTGTGGTCGTGGAGCGGCCGCCGGCTGGCCTGCTCCGGGGCCGCGCCGCGGGGCCGCGCTGGCTTTTCGCGCTCATTTCTGCGTTCTCGCTGCTCGTGGTGGTGACCTTCTACGTGCGCAAGTGGCGAGGGCGCGCGCGGTGAATCGCTTCGTTCGCCGGCTCGTGGTCGCGATGTTGCTGGGTATCGCGGTGTACGGCGCGTTCGCGTTCTACACCGGCATTTCTCGCATGAGCGAGAGCCTCGCGCGCTACGACTGGAGCACGTTCCTGCTCGCGCTCCTGCTGGCCAGCGGTAACTACGGGATCCGATTCTTCAAGTGGCAGTATTACTTGCGCCGGCTCGGAATAACCGGCATTGGCGCGGTCGACAGTCTGCTGGTTTTTTTGTCGGGGTTCGTGCTGACGGTGACGCCCGGCAAGGTCGGGGAGGTGTTCAAGAGTGCCGTGCTCTGGAAGACCCATGACGTTCCGGTCGCGCGCACCGCACCGATCGTCGTCGCCGAACGATTGACCGACGCGATCGGCGTGATCGTCTTGATCGTGCTTGGCAGCACGGCGTTTGCTGGCGGCCTCGGCTGGGTGCTCGCCGGAACGTTCGCGGTCGCTGCTGGCCTCGTGGCAATCGTGTGGGAAAGACCGGTGCTGAGCGTGCTGGGGCGGCTCGAACGCGGACAGGGCCGGCTCGCGCGCCTCGCGCCACGCCTGCGCGAGGCGTACGCCAGCCTCCGTGTCGTGGCTGGGCCGGCCGCGCTGCTCGTGCCGACGTCACTGTCGGTCGTGGCGTGGGCCGCCGAGGGCGTCGCGATGTGGCTGATCTTGCGCGGCTTTCACACGGACATCGCGCTCGAGCGCGCGATCTTCTTCTATTCGACCGCCACGCTCGCGGGCGCGCTCGTACCCTTGCCGGGCGGCCTCGGCGTGGTCGAAGGCATGATTCGCGAGCAACTCGTTCGCATCAGCAACGTCCCAGACGGCCCCGCTACCGCCGCGATGATGCTGATTCGATTTGCCACCTTGTGGTGGGCGGTGCTGGTCGGCTTCGCGGCGCTGGCGGTCCTACGCCTGCGTTACCCGCAGAAGCTCGGCGACGCGAGCGCGCTCGCTCAACCCGAGCGAAGCATCTCGAGTGCGCGCTGAAAATCAGCCGGCAGCGGCGCTTCGAAGCGCAGGCGCTCCCCGCTCAGCGGATGCGTAAAACCGAGCACCCGAGCATGTAGCGCCTGGCGACCAATCGCCGCTGCCGCCGGCTCGAGCTCAGGCGGAAGCCGGCTCGCCTTGTACAACGCGTCGCCGAGCAGTGGCGTCTTGGTTTGCTCCGACAAATGCACTCGAATCTGATGCGTGCGACCGGTTTCGAGCCGGCACTCCACGAGCGCCGCGCGGTCGCCCAGCAGACGCTCGAGCACGAGCACCGACGTGACCGCTGATTTTCCCTGTTCGACCCGCGACGTGAAGCGCAAGCGAGAGCGCGGATCGCGCCCGTACAGCGTGCGAATCTCACCCGCACGCGGCACGCCGACGGTGATGGCCTGGTACGCGCGCTCGACGCTGTGCTCCGCGAGCTGCGCTTTCAGCCCTTCGCGCGCCTGTTCAGTCTTGGCGATCACCAGTACGCCGCTCGTATCCTTGTCGATCCGATGCACGATGCCGGGACGCAAGGCCCCGATGGGGTCTCTGGAGTCCGGCGCGAGCGCCTGAAACGAATCCCGCGCCAAGAGACCGTTGACGAGCGTTCCAGTGCGGTGACCACGAGCCGGGTGCACCACGAGACCCGCGGGTTTGTCGACCACGAGCAGCGCATCGTCTTCGTACAGGACCTCGAAGCGCACGCTGTCATCGGCGCTGGCTTCGCTCAGCGGCGCGGGCAGCGGCTCGAACTCGAGCACCGCCCCTTCCCCGACCAGGTCCTTGGCGCGGCAGACTTTGCCGTCGATGCGTACGTGCCCTTCGTCAATCCAACGCTGAACCGTCGCGCGAGACGTACCCGGGCACTTTCGGGCCAGTACTTTGTCGACACGCTCGCGCTGGCCCGGGCCGAGCACGAAGCGCTGAACGCTCACCAGATTTTGCTCTTAATGTGTCCCTTGGACTTGACCAAAATGTCCACGAGCGCGCGGTCGTAGTAGTTCCGATGGTAGAGCTCCGGGGAAACGCGGCTCTTATACAAGGCTCGCCCTTCCTCGATCTCCTCCGAGAGTTCGTCGAACAGGCTGTCGCCCTCGATGCCCCGAATGATTTTTTCCTCGTTGTAGAGGGAAAGATCGCTGGCGATGGCCCGAGCCAGGCGGCGGGCGGCTTCCTCCGTTTCGATCAGCGGCATGGCTGTAAGTATCGCCTGGCCTGGCTTCGGCTGTCAAAAGCCCGGCTCAGGCTCCCGCCGAAAAACCTCGGCCACGAGCGGCACGAGCAGCAGCACACACACGAGCCCATAGCGACCCGCACCGAAGAACAGCGCGTGGGTGAGCGCGGTGGCGCCCACCGCCGCGGCAGCGAAGGCAAAGTTGGGGCGGCGAAACAGCTCCTTACCGAAGCAGGCCAGCAGCGGAATCAGCAGCAAATGCGCGATCCAGGCAGAGCGTACCAGCCACCAGCGCGCAAATAACGCAGGGCCCAAGAGACAAACCAGCGCGAGCACCGCGAGCGAAAGACGCAACCGCCGGCGCGGGCCGGCGCCGAGCCCCAGCGCGACGAGACCGACGCTCAGTACGGCCCGCTGGACCAAGAGCTCGACCATCCCGAGCGTGAGCGCGGCTTCGGCGTCGAACGCCGACCCGTTCGATGCGTTCAGGTAGTGCCCCGGAGCGCCCGACCAGTCGAAGGTCGCTGCCAGCTTGCTCGGTATCAAGGAGACGAAGTGGCCTGGCCGTGAAAGCACGTTGCGGAGGCCGGCGCGACCAAAGCACTGGTCCTTGTCTACCTCCCCGAAGACATGCCTGCACTCTACTGGCACGCCGAGCTCGTCGATCGAAACCCAGGTCCCGGTCGCTTTGTCCGCCGAACCAATGAACAGGTTCCAGCCTCCGTTCGCGCTCACGAACGTGCAGTGCTCGAGCCGCTGACAGTTGCGGAGCGTCCAAGGCAAGCAAACCAACACCGAAAGCGCGGTCACCAGCGCGGCCGAGCGGAGCCTGGCCAAACCCGGCGCCGGGCTCGCAAACGCGCCGAAAACCGGGATCAACAGCAACGCCTGCGGACGAATCAGCACCGTCACCCCGGCCAGCACGGAGAGCGCAATAATCCGGCCCTTGCCCCCTTTTCGCGCCTCGAGGCTCAGCCAAGCGAGCAACGCGAACGCCGCTGCAGTGACACCTTCGGTCATCAAGGCTGGGGTGTAAAAGAGCACGCTGGGGTGGAGCGCGGCGATCAGCCCGGCCAGCAGCGCCGGACCTCGCTGCCCAACTCGGGCGGCCAGGCCGTGCACGGCGAAAACGCCGAGCGCGCCGAGGAACGCGTTCTCCAGCATCGCCACTTCTGGATGGCTTCCGAGAAAGGCATAGCCGAGGCCTATCAACGCCGGATAGCCGATTGGATAGTGCGCGGCGTAGGTCACCGCTCCGTCGGGCCAAAGCCAGGTGTAGCCAAGCCCGTGCGCGATGCGATCCGCCACCTTGTGATAGAAGCTGCCGTCATCGGCAGGCGGAAAGCGTTGCCACGCCCAGGCGACCACGCCGAGTCGCAGACCGAGCGCCAACAGTGCGAGCCACACGCCGTCGGCAGCGACGGGTGCGGCTCGAAAGCGCTCGCGCCACCCGCTCATGGAAATTGCGCGAGCAGCCCGTTTTGCACGAGATCGGCCACGACCTCGCAAGCCGGAAGCCCGACGACGTTGCTATACGAGCCGTCGATGCGCTCGATCAAGAAGGTGCCAATGCCTTGCACGGCGTAGGCACCTGCCTTGTCCAGCCCCTCTTCGGTGGCCGCGTAGCGGCGAACTTCGTCGCGCGAGGCCGCGCGCATCGTCACCTGCGACGCCACTGTGCGCGCGCAGACAGGCGCCCCAGGGTTCGCGGCCGAGGAAATGGCGTAGCGCGTGTAAACCACGTGGCTGCGCCCCACGAGCATGCCCAGCAGCTGCTCGGCTTCTGCCACGTCTTTCGGCTTGCCCAGAATGCGCTCACCGACCACGACGCTGGTGTCCGCCACCAGAATCGCCGAAAACGTGAGCCCCGCCGCGCGGGCAGCCACGGCGGCAAGCTTGTCGGAAACGATTCGCTCGAGGTACGAAAGCGCGGGCTCCCCTGGCAAAACGTCCTCCACCACGTCTGCCGGCAGCACCACGATTGGCAGGCCGAGCCCGGTCAAAATATCGCGGCGGCGCGGCGAGGCCGAGCCCAGCAGCAGGGGGTTCAACTTACCGATCACCCTCGGCGCATGCTAGCGAAAGAGCGCCGCGTCAACCAAGAACCGGCATTGAAGCGCGCACCTGCGACGGCTCTCGGAATAGTATTCGCTAGATGCTCCGAACAGCGATTCGAGCCGCGGTGTTGCTGATCGGTGCGTGTAGCGTCGCCATGCCCGGCCATGCCACCGAGTGCCAACCGGAGAGCGGGACCAGCCCCTGCGTCGATGCCAACTCACTCTGGCTCGCGAGCGGAAGCGCGCGCTTCGTCAGCCTGCCCGCGGCGGTCGCGCTACCGCGCGGACGAGTTGGCCTCACGCTGGCGGTTCAAGCGCTGTTTTCACCGCTGCGCGCCAGCGTGCCGAGCCCGGATCCGAATGGTCGCGAGGTGAAGCTGGTGGAGCGCGTACTGGAGGAAGAACTGCTGCTCGCGTTCGGCCTCGGGCGTGACCTCGAGCTCGGCCTGGCCCTGCCGGTCATCCTGCACCAGACCGGCGCCGGCAGCGCCGGTCTCACCTCTCAGAGCGCCGGGCCACTCGACGCGAGCGCGGAGCGCGATCCACACGCGAGCCTCGCCTATGCGCGCGAGCTCACGACCTCACTCGGCATCAAACCGCGACTCGAGCTCACTCTGCCGTTCGGCAACCGCGCGGCGTACGCCAGCGCGGGCAGCGTGGTGCTCGCACCGGCACTCCCACTCGAATGGCAACCGGGTGCGTTCACGCTGGGGTTCGAGCTCGCGGCTCGTTTGCGACCGAGCGTCGAGCTTGGCACGCTGCGCTGGGGCTCGCAGGGGTCCGTCACGCTCGGGCTCTCGCTAGAGTTGCTGCCTCACGAGCTACTCGCGCTCAGCGGCGAGCTCTTCCTGCTCCCTTCGCTCGGCGAAGCGAGCAGCCAGCGCGCGCGAGCCCAGGCCATCGAAACGCGGCTCTTGCCCGCCGAATGGCTCTGTTCGATCCGTTCCCGGCCGGCCCGCGAGGAACCCTGGACCGTCACGCTCGCTGCGGGCGCGGGCCTCGCCCTCTCCAGATCGTCCTCAGCAACGGGAGAAGATCGCTTCCTGGCGCCCACTAGCCCGGGCCTACGTCTTTTGGCGGCACTTCGCTACGCGCCGAGCGAGTGACGGCGCGCGGGCGCTCAGAATAGCCGTTCGTGCACGTAGATCTGATCACCGGCTTGCAGCGGCACGTCCGCCGCCTTGCCTTCCATGATCACGCCGATGCTCAGAATCGCGGTGTACGTCCGGCCGTTGTTGCCCTTGCGCGTGATGTTGACGCGATCGGTATCAGAGATGGCCGTGAAGCCGCCGGCCAGTGACACTGCTTGAATCAAGGTCATGCCCGGCGTGTACGGAAAGCTCCCGGGCTTCGCGACTTGGCCGAGCAAGGTGATGCGGCGGCTGTGGTACTCCTTGACCTGAACGATCACGCTCGGATCAATCAGTACCTTCTGCTCGATCATTCGATCGCGAATCAAACTCGCGACCTCGGGCGCCTCGAGGCCCGCCACCTTGATGGTGTGGATGTACGGGATGTCGACCGAGCCGTCGGCGGAGATCTGATACTCCTTGGGCAGATCCTTCTCGCCCACGATTTCCATCGTGAACACGTCGCCGGGACCCACGACCGTGCGCTCGGAGGGCGCCGGCAGGTTCACGCGCTGGCCTGCGCGGTTCCGGCTGCAGGAGACCGTTGCGAGGACCAGCAGCAACGCGACCAGAGCGCGAACCGCGAACCACCTGACCTGGCTCTGCTCCCGGCGCGGCAAGCCGCCCCGGGACCGTCCCTCAATCACATGAACCAGCGCAGACCGATGAAAGCTTGCCATCGAGAGTAGTCGAGATCGTCGACCGGGCCGCCCGCCTTCGGCTGCAAGTCATCGCTCATGTTCTTGGCGAACAGCAGACTCGCGTTGATGCCGATCGAGTTGCTAGCGCGGTACTCCGCGAACAGTCGAGCGTCGATGCGCTTCTGATCGAAGGCCGCGTAATCGATGCCCTCGGGAAACGAAACCAACGCCAACCCGGCCTCAGCGGAGGCCACGAACACGCCGCCCAGAAAGTAGCTCGCGCTCAGGTAGCCGCGGTTGCGGGTGAAGAACGACGACAGGTAGCTGTTCGAGACTTCGCGGGTGAAACCGAGCGCCACCGTCGAAAGGCCGGTGCTCGCCGTTTCGACCGCGTGCGGCGCGATCACGAAATACTTCAGTTCGGCCTGCGCGAGAATGGTGTCCGCGTCCTGGCCGCCGCCGTCGTAGAACGACGAGGTCCAGCCCACCATGCCGAGCAACGCCAGGCGAGCGGTGATCAGACCGTTGAGACCGACGCGCGCGCGCACCATGTCTCCGTCGTTCAGCTTCACGCCATCGCTCGACCCGGTGTAACGAATGAAGCGATACGCGGCGTCGTAAAGCAGCGCGGTGCGCGGAAAGAACTTCCAGCGGCCTCGTGTGACGATGCTGTGCTGAATGTTGTCGTCGGCGTCGAAAGTATCTTTTTCGAAGTGATTCAGCAGGGCTTCGTAGCCGAGCCGCCATTCGAAAGAGCCACCGCCTGGTCGCCAAACGGCGCCCGCGCCGCCACGAAACGTCATGCGGTCGAACGCGCGATCGTCGCCACCGTTCGTGCCTGCGATCGAGTCGTCGCTCGTGGGTTCGCCGATGCGCTCGAAATCACCGAAGATGTCCGCACCGAACGGGCGCTGCGGATTGATGTCGATGCGCGCATTTGCGCCAACGTCGACGTGACGCTGATTCGAGAACGTGTCCGAGTTATCGGATTTGGTGGCAATCAGCTCGTTGTACGCAGCGTAAACCCCCGCCCGGAAAGTCAGCGCGGGAGGCATTCCTTCCCCCGGAGCTTCCTTACGACGCTCCTGGCCGAGCGTGCTCAGGCTGAGCGCCGGCGTAACGCGGATGCGGTAGGAGGACAGCTCGTTCGAAGCTGTCTGGAAGTAATTGCTGTCGTAACCAAACTCGCCGCCCAATGCGGGATGCAACTCGAGATCACCGACTCGAATGCCCATCCCTTCTTTGAGACGTCGATCTGCAAGCCACTGCTGGGCATGAGCCGGCAGGGGAATCGCAGCCGCGGCGAGCACCGCGGCAAGTACCAGGCGCTGTTTCATGATGAGCCCGATCCGTTTCCTAGAGAAAGAACGTGGACTTAAGCAGCTTGTTACTACAGCGTCGGGCTGCTGAGAACCGGGGGAGTACTCACCAGAGGATCATCTGGGTAGTCCGAAGGATCGGTATCCGGGATGTTCGGGTCGATGTCCACGGTGACAGCGGATTCGCCGAAGAAGCCCGTCTGCTCACCGATGCATTGGTTCGCTTCGTTCACCAACGTTCTCACCCGATCGCGAAGAACCGCAGCCACGGTGTACTCGTGTTTCGTGCGATCCGCGTCTTTCTGTTGGGCGGCGGCGTTCAGCGACTCGACGCGATCGCTCGCCGTGCGACTGGCCAAATCGATCTGATTCAGCTTGTCGTTCAGGCAAAGCACGCGCACGACGTCGCGACGCTCGCGCGCGTCCGCGAGCAACCGTCGAACGACCGCTGCGCCCCGATCCATCTCGGGCAGGAAGCTCTTCGCGTTCGCCGCCATCATCTCCGGAGACAACGCGACGTCTTGACCCGCGCCCAACTCAACGGCAGGGCGCTGAGGGTTGGCAGCGCCTGGCGCGTTCTGCGCGCCAGCGGCGCCAGCTACGCCAAGCAGCGCGAGTAAAGTGACTAGGCCTCGTGCCTTTCCGGTCGATCCCATTTGACCTCTCAGCCTCCCTCTCGACGGAAGCCAGCGCAGTATAGAAACCTGGTGCTTCGTCTGTCAACGCACTGAGTCGAGGGAAACCCGAGCATTATCAGAGGCTTCCCCGGCCGCTGGGCGGACGAAACGGACGGAGCGACGTTGCACACGGACACGAATGTTGTGGTGCGTTCATCGCAACCGCCATTCAAGCGATCCAGGAAAACGAACACGGTTATTGCGATCCCCTCGATTGCACTGTGCCTGCAACGCCGAGCTATTGCTTGACGAAGGTGACAGGCACCTGGATCGCCGCAGATCCGCCCTCCGGAGGGTCGAACTGAGCCGCCTTGGCGCGCGCCTGAACGCAGCTAACGACCGACTGGGGCAGAGTGCCCGAGGGTACTGCGGTAACGCCACGCACCTCGCCACCGGGGCCCACTTGAATGGTAAGTCGGATGTTGCCTTGGGCGTCCGGGTTTTCGTTCAAACCACGCTGGTAGCAAGCGCGGAAACCGGCCCGCATGCCGGCGACCACGCGCGCAGCGTTGCTCACTGTGCCGCCGCTGACCGCCGCTCCGCCGACGTTCGCGTTGCCCTTCGGGCCCGCAACCTTTGCCGCTGAGCCGGTATCGCCAGAGCCGGTGCCGCGACCGGTCGAACCGATGCCAGCCAGCCCACCGCCGGTAGCGCCGGGACGCAACGCGCCGCCACCGCCGCCGAGCTTGAGATCGCCGCCCGCGCCGACGCCGGCGCTGCTCGCCGCCGCTTGATCGAGCGCGCCAGTAGCGACCTCGCCGCCTTTGAGCACACCGGCAGTTGCAGGGCCGCTCGCAGACAGCGCGCCGAGGGTCTGCATCTCGAGTTGCTCGAGTTGGTTGCTCACCGCAGCCGCCTGCTTCTCGCTCATCGCACCCGGCGCGGGACCCTTGGGGCCAGCCGCTGGTTTGGTCGGCTCGGCCTTTACCTCGGTCTTCTCGGTGGTCTTCTCTTCGACCTGCTCGGGCTTCTCTTCCACCGGAGGAGGAGGCGGCAAGTTCTTCAATGAATCGATCAGGCCCGCAACCGCGACCTCATCGTCGATCACCGGATCGAGCCAGTCGGAGTAGACCGCGCCGAGCAGCAGGAAGTGGAACAGGAACGAAAATGCAGCAATGATCGTGCTGTTCCAGTCGATCGTGCTCGCGCCGCGTAGCACGGCGACCGGCAACTGCGGCTTCGGCTGCACCGGCGGCGGCGCCACGAACTGAAACAGGAACGTGGTGTCGCCGATCACGACCTTGCCGCGCGAGTCGTCGGTGAGACGCACCTGGTAAGCGCCCTGCGACGTGCGACGTGCCTGACCTTTCAGGACGTTGAGATCCGAGATACCGGTCGGCAGCGCAACGCGCCCCTGCATCCCGTCCAAAAAATTCATGTGGTAGTCGCTGCCGACCAGCTCGAACAAGCGAAAGCTCGTCGGGATGGAGGGGGTCGCGACGACGAACAAGTTTTTCTCACTCGGTCCGACGGTGACGTGGCTGCGCTGCTTGATGATGCGCTCCTCCGTCACGCGCCCCGCCTGCACGACGCCGATGCGAAGCACCTTCGGCCCCGTCGCGGCGACGGCTCGCATCACCGCGGTCATCTGACCAGGACGTTGAGAAGTACCGGGTTGCTGATGGGATTGGGTCATGCTGGATGCCTGAAAGTCCCGGCGGAAGTGAACGACAATGTCAGCTTCGACAGCGCCGCCAATCTCCCTGTTCCCGAAACGCGAACGGACGCATCAGCCTAGCGCCAAAGTCTGCAGTAGGTCCACAACGCATCCACCGAACCAAGGCGACCGAGCGCACGGACTCATTGGCCGGGAGGCGCGTCGGACGCACTCTTGCCGGTCGCCTCGATCGTTCGCCGAACCGAACGCGCCAGCGCCGACCAGTGATTTCGGGCGCGCTCGGCGTGCTGCTTGGCCAATCGGCCGAAGTAACTCGCGGCGCCGGCGCCAACTACACCGACGCCGAATGACATACCTGCCTCAGGTAGATGCGCGAGATCGGGATGACTTGCCAGGGTCAGCACCGCGAACGCAGTGCCGCTCGCGAGCGACGCGCGCGCGAGCGCGCGGCCGAGCTCGGACGGAGCGCGCGTCGCCCCGTCCACTTGGATCATCAGCTCGTCGAGCTCCCACAGACTATCCGCCACGCGATCTCCGGACTGCGCGGCGGAAATGCGGGCCAAGAGGTCATTCGCGGTCGGCCGCTCGTGCCGCGCGAGTTGCCGAGCTCGCCAGAGCGGGGCGCCCACGCAAGCAGCGGAGACCACCGCGGCGAGAATCGCGTACAGCACCTTGCCTCTTGGCCACGCGCCCACGGCGCGAACAGGCCGTCAGAAAGGATCGTGCGAAATCGCCTTCTCGATGCGATCGAGAAACGGCTGGCGCAGCTCGGCGAGCGTGAGCTTGGGTTGAATCCGGCTCACGTCCACCGCGGCGATCGGTTTCTGCACGCGGCCGACGATCGTGACCTCGCTGATGGTGACGACGCGCCCTTTTTTCTGAGCGAACGCGACGGCGGGCGCCAGCAGGGTCAGCAAAACGAGCAGGTAAGAGGTGCTTCGCGTCATGGTTGCCTCAGGGTTTTGCGGGTGCGGCCGCGGGCGTGGCTGCGGGTGCAGGCGCCGCTGCGGCCGCCTTGGCCTCGTCCTCCTTCGACTGGAGGAGGCCCTTCTTGGTCTTGGCGCGCGTGAGCAGCTCGTCGGTGTCGTCGTTCGATCCCGCCTGACGCGGTCGCATTTTCTTGTACTGCTCGAGCTCGGAAATAGCGCGGTCTACGGCCTGAATCGGCGTCAGACCGGGCACGTTGTCGGAGGTCAGGAACAACACCCCGAGATCGTAGTGCACCTGGTAGAGCGCCGGATCCTTCTGCGCGACCCACTCGAGCTCCCGCCGCGACTCCGCGACCTTGCCGAGCAAACGATAGGCATCGCCCAAATTGAGGTGAGCAATCACGTGATCGAGCTGGTAGCGAAGCGCGCCTTCCAAGAGCGGCGCTGCTTCGACCGGGTTACCCGCCTCCAGCAAGTAAGTCGCCAGGTGCACGCGCGCTTCGACCAAATCAGGCCGGGTGTCGAGCGCCTTCTTCAGCTCATCCATCGAGGGACCGCGCAGGCCCTGCTCCTTGTAGATGAGCCCGCGAATCAGGTGCGCTTCAGCGTTGTTCTTGTCCCGCGGCGGGTTCTCGGTGCCGTAGCCATCGAGCACGCCCTTCAGCGCATACAACGCCAAATCGAGCCGTCGCGCGCGGTAGTGATCGCGCGCGATCGTCACCATCGCCGGGCGGTAATCGGGATTCTTCTTCAGCGCTTCTTGCGCGTAACGCTGGGCCGAGCCCGAATCGCCTTGAATCGACTTGATCTCGGCCATGGCCGCGGAAACCGCGGCGCTCTTCGGCATGGCCGCCATGCGGCCGTTGACGTATTCCACCGCCTCGTCGGCGCGACCGCTGCGGGCCAGCAGGACCGCGTAGGCGAAGATGGCCGGCTCGTAATCAGCGATGATCAACGTCGCTTGGCGGTAGGCGGCGAGAGCGCCGGCCGTATCGCCGAGCCGCTCGCGCACCACGCCGAGCGAGTAAAACGCCTGGTACGCCTTCGGGTCCGCCTGCGTCGCTTGCGTGAACTGCGTCTTCGCGCCGGCCAAGTCGCCGTTCTGAAACGCGGTCATGCCCGCGCTGTAGGCGCTCGCGGCCGATGCGTTCATCTTGGGGCGCTCAGCGGACGCTTCACCACTGGTGGGCGCATCGCTGATCGTGAACTGTTGACCCGGCGTGGCCGCGCTCGCTGCCGGTGCGGGCACGCTCGGCGCGGCCGTGACCGGCGACTCGG
Source organism: Polyangiaceae bacterium (assembly GCA_035549735.1). Lineage (GTDB taxonomy): Bacteria > Myxococcota_A > Polyangia > Polyangiales > Polyangiaceae > PMG-095. Next base: position 131,367 of record DASZQI010000007.1, read on the forward strand.
CAGGCTTGGCCGCCTGCGAACCGCAGCCGAGCGCGAGCAATGCGCCGAGCACGGCAGCCAGCTGGAAGCGTGTGATCATGGCTCGCTTCACCTTGGACCTCATTGAGTGCTCACCGGTAGCGGAGGTGGAGCCCCCTGGGGTGTCGGCGAAACGACCTGACCCGGGCGCATGCGGAGGAACATGCCCTCGGTGTAGTTCAAGTCCTTCACGCCCGCAGTGTACTGCTTCATCTTGGCTTCCCCGATCACGTCGGTGAAGAACGCGAGCCGCCTGATCGCACGCGTGACCGCTGGGTTCGACACGCTGTAGCGTCGAGCCACCATGATCGACTTTCCGTAACGGTCGACCATGAGTTCGTCGGCGCCCGCGAGCTCTTTTTCGCGCGCATCGCGCCAGCCCTGCTGCACGGAGACGCGAATCTCGTCCGCCTTGGCCTGCAGATCGGGATTGTCGCTGTTCTCTGCCTTCTTCAGCAGCGCGTCCTGCTTGGCATCGAACATCTTCAGCTCGGGCGGGCGTGTGTTGTACAGGCCGGTGCGCACCGAGTCCCAGACCGTGCCTTGGCGAGCGAGCGCCGCTGCGGTCCACTCCGCAGCCACGTAGCTATCGATGATGTGCTGCAGCTTGTCGTCCCACTTCTTCGCTTCGACCACGTCGGCGCGGTACTTGTTCATCACTTCCACGACCGTGCCGCGATAGCGATGCAGGCCCGACTCGTAGTCGAACTTCTTCACCAGCTCTTCGTCGACCAGGGCGAACTCGCCTTCCGCCGCCATGCCCGCTTCACGCGAGCCGAGCGCGGTGCTCTTGCCCGCTTCCTGCGGCGCGAGGCGCTTCCACTTGTCGAAGGCCTGAATGGTGGAATCCCACCACTTGTTGGTGTCGCCGGCCGCCACCGCCTTGCGCGTGCGCGCGGACCAGTAGGCTGCCTGCACCACGTACTGCGCGGCCGCGTCCTTGTTCTTGTTCGCGTTGTAGTAGTCCTCCATCGTGCGCTGCGCCGCGCGTCGCGCGTTGGCGTTCGCTCCGGTGTCGGGGCTGTACGGATCCCATCGCTTCAGATCCGCGGTCGCGATCGTGTAATCGGCTTCCGCAATTTCCTTGGGCGAGGCGCCCAAGTCCTGGAAGCGCTGCCGTGAACGGGTCATGCCGGTGCGGTCGCCCAAGCTCGAGTAAAGCAGCAGCGCCTGACGCGCGGCCTCTCGGCGATCGGCCTGCTTGAAGTTCGCGTTATTGCTGATCTTGTCGTACGTCTCGGCCGCGCGTGGATAGTTGAAGAACAGCACGTAGGCCGCGGCTAGCGCGTCGTACGCATTCTTCAGATAGCCGACGCGATCCTCGTACTTCTTCGGATTGGCCGGCACCGGCGGCGTCGCTTTCGGATCGCCGTTCTTCAACTTGGTGAGCGTCTGCTCGCTGCCGTAGCGCGAGATGAACAGCTCGTACATCTCGATGGCCTTGTCGTACTCGCCGACCTGCTTGTAGGCGAATGCGCCGTTCATCGCCGCTTCGGGCGCCTCGTCGCGATCCGGAGCGGCGTCGAGCGCCACCTTGTAAGCCGCCGCCGCCTCACGCCATTTCTTGGCGCGCGCAGGGCCGTCCGGCATCTTCTCGGCTTCCTCGTACAGCTTGCGCGCGTCGAGGTAGGCCACGCCCTGCTTCACGGGCTTGCGGATCGCGTCTTCCGCCTTGTGCGACTCTTCGTTGTAGGCGCAGCTCTTGCCCTCGGCGAGCTTGCGGCTTTCGTCGGCGTTGCCCTCGAAGTTGCTCATGCTGATGAGCTTCTCCCAGGCCTTGTAGCCCCACTCGTTCTTGCCGCAGTACTGGTCGTAGAGCGGGCGGAAGCGCTTGCGTGCCTCGTCGAACTGCCCGTACACGAAGTACAAATCGGCGGACTGGAACGCGTACAAGAGGCCGTTGTGCTGCGGGTCTCGGTCGAGCGCGATGCGATCGTTGTACTCGTCGCGCGCCTTGATCGCTTCGAGCACCTGCGGCGGCACGTTGTCACGCACCACCTTGCGACCCTCCCCGTCACCGGAGAACTTCACTTCCGTTCGCTTCTCGATGCCGAGCTGGCCGTTGCTTTGCGTGAACTTGCGATTTTCGTCCTCCAGAACCTTCTCGGCGATGGTGACGACGTAATAGGCCGAGGGCTGCAGGTACTTGTCGTCCTCGTTCGAGTCGCGCACGGTGGACGCGGCCTCGCGCGCCAGACGCACTTCTTCCCCGGTCGGACTGCGACCGAGAGCCACCTGCAACACCACCACCCAATAACGAGCGTCCGCGAGCCAGAAGCGACTCTCGTACGAGTCCATCGCGGTGGGGTCTTGCTCGATGTACGCGTTCCAGCCGGTCTCGGCCAAACGATACTCGGCGATGGCCTTCTCGATCAGCGTGCGCTGTTCACCTTCGTCGTTCAGCTCGAGCGCCTTCTCGTAGTACCCGCGGGCGAAGTTGGTGTGATCCGCTGCGGCGCGCTTCAGGCCGCCCTTTACCAGCTGCTCGGCCGTAGAGAGCGCCTCGGGATCGTCCTTGTTGGCGTCCACCCAGGGCGTAGTGCCGACGTACTGAGCGAGCTTGGTGCGCGCCTCCAGCGCCTTCCCGGCGTACTCGGCGCGGGCTGCGGAATTTTCCGGCGCCAGGCGCGCGAGCTGGTCATACAGCTCCGCCACCTTGTTCTGCATCACCGGCGCGTCGCGGTTCATCGGGAACTTGCTGAGCGTGAGCTCGAGCATCGCCACCGCGTTGCGGTTCTGCGTGATCTCGATGAACTCTTGCGCGAGCGACTTGTAGATCTCGACCGTCCACTTCTTGTCCTGAGGGATCAGGGCCGGATCCTGCACGCGAGTGATGGCGACCGCCATCTTGCGCTCGGCAGCCAGCGGATCGGTCTCGGTATCCAGCACGTCGTTGCGCGGGATGTACGGGTTCTCGCCGGGAGGTCCCTCGAAATCCACGTAGGTGAGCGAACCGGCGATGTACGTGTACGCCTCGGAGCGGAAGTCGGCGCCCGGATCGCCGGTCTTCGCCTCCTGCTCGTCGGTGTAGAAGAGCAGCTTCACGAACCAGTCGACCGCAGTGTGATAGCGCTGCTGCTTGAAGTACGCCCACGACTGCTTGTACATCGACACGCCGAAAATCGGCGGGCGCTTGAACTGCATCGAACGCTCGTAAGAAGCGACCGAGCGGTTCAGGTTGAAGGGGCCACCGTGCGGGTCGATCTGATCGAAGTGGTAGTTCCCGAGCTGCCACCAGATTTCCGCGATGTAGCGCGGCTCGTCACCGGGAAGGGTGTTCTGCGGCAACGGCTGGCAGCCCTCGTAAGGATCCGCGAACTTGAGCTCGTCCACCTCGCCGCCCGGGAGGCGCGCGGCCTTGGCGGCAGCAGGGCGCTGCGCGACCCCGACCTTGCCCGCCTTGGCGCCGGTCTGATCGAGCGGAATGGGATGACGGTTGTACCAGTCGTTCCAATACTTGTCGTCGTGGTCCTGGGGCAGCGGTTGCAGCTCGATTTTCGAGCTGTCCTTCGGATCGTCCTTGATCTGGTAGCGGTTGTTGCACACGAGCGCACGCCAGGCTTGCTGGCCTTCGTCGATGCGCGCCGCGTCGGTGAACGCGTGCCCGAGGTAGTAGTGGACGGCCGCGACCTCTTCGTACTTCGGGTACTCACGAATGATGCGGCGATACAGCTGAATGGCGGGCTCGAGGCCGACCGCGATGTCCGAGTCGGACTTTTCGCGCGCGCGCTCCTCGTACAGCGCCGCCAGCCGAAACATCGCGTCCGGGGTGGCCTCTTGGTCGGCGTTCGAACCGCTGTAGCGCTCGATGAAGCGCTCGAGCCGCGCGATCGCCTCGTTCCGGGCGTCCTCGAGGCCCAGCTTCTCGGCCTTGATCTCGCGATCGAGCGCCGAGAGCACGCGGCGACGCCGCTCCTCGTAGTGGTGGCGGACGATTTGCGTCAGCGTGCGGCGAAAGTCCTTGGCCCCTCGCTCGTACTCCCGCGACTCATCGAGCAGGAGCTGATAGGCCTTCAGTTGCTGGGGCGTCGGCGCGGGCAGCTTGGGTGCAGCCTTGCGCAGGCGCAGCGTCGAACCTGGCGCGACGGTGCCAGCGGCTGGCTGACCGCTCGCGGTGGGCGCCGGTGTGGCAGCCGGCGTGGCAGCAGCAGCGCCTGCGGCGGCCGCACCGGAAGGCCCCGGAGTGGCAGCAGCGGAGGCGCCGGCTGAGCCCGCGCCTGGACTGGTTGCGGATGTGCCGGCCGCTGCGGCCGCGGCGCCCGCGGTCTGCGAGTGCGCGGCAGGAATCGCAAGCGTGGTGGCGAGCACCGCCGCGATCGCGAAGTGAAACCGAGAGCTCTGCCCGAGGATCATTGCTGATCCTCCGCAGCGTCGTCGAGCACTTCACGAAGTTCGTCGTTCAAGCTGCTCTCTTCGTGAGAACGCTCTCGCTGCAGATTGCGCACTCGCACGCGCTGCTCCTCCCGCACTTCCCAAGCCTCCTGCACGATACCGACGTCTGCGCGCAGCACGACGCTCTTCAAGCGATCCCGCACCAACGCGAAGTTTTTCATCGCGAGCTCCCCGACCAGCAGGCGAGCCTGTTGGTCGAGCGTGTCCAGGTTCTGCGCCGACGTTTCCAAAACTGCGACCTCGCCGTTCACCTTGCGCTCGATTTCGGCGGCCTCGACCTTGGACTGCTCGTCCAGGCCGCGGACCTGCGCGTCGAGGCGCGAATCGATCACGTCGAGCCGCGTCAGGAGCGGTTGAATGGTGCGCGCATAGCTAGCGGCGCTCTCCCCGCCCTGCCCGGCGGCGGACAGCGAGATTTCGCGCGCAAACAGCTCGCGAAAACGGCGGCGAACATCCTCGTCTTCGACGTAGCGCGAGTCACCGAAGCCGATTTGTGCGCGCCCCGAGTCGATCGCGTTGCGATACTCCTCGATGCGCTGGCGGTAGGTCACGAGATCCCTCTCGTTGGCTTCGATCTCGAGCCGGAAGCGATCGCGGCTCTGCGGATCGGAGGTGACGGCATGCTGGTCGGCCTCGCGCAGCACGCGCTTCAGGCCGTTCACGATGGCGTTCAATTTGTCGGCTTCCAGCGTGAGCCCCTGCAGGGTTTGCGAGACCTTGTTCCACTGCCGCTCGCCGGCCTCGTCGCGCTTCGCGAAATCACTTTCACTGACGGGTAGCCAGCCCATGCGCTTCATCAGCTCTCGCCGCTGCTGACGCACCGTGCCGAGCTCACCACCGCTATCGGAGGAGACGTCGTCGAGCCCTTCGGCCAACGAACGGCGAGCGCGAGCCGCCCGATTCTGGAGCGTGAGCGCCTGCTGCATGCGCGCCCGGAGCTCGGGCATGGCCTTGATGCGCGTCGGCCCTTTGAGCACCGCGTCGAGCCGCGTGGCCAGCTTTCGCGACGACTTGAGCAAGTCGCGCGAATGGTTCACGTCCTCGATCATCCCGAAAACGTGCTCGTCTTCGGCCTGCTCCCGCGCCCACTCGATCACCACGCCGGGCAGCTTGTCGTCGCTCGGCAAGCTCTGATCGGCGGTCAGGCGGTCATAGTAAACGGCAGGATCGTTGGTCGACTGCAGAAAGCGATCGACCTGATCGCGGATCGGGTCGAATTTGCCCTGAACCGATTTGTACAGCGACAAGGCCTTGTCGAACTGACCGGAGCGCAGCATCAAATCCGCTCGCAGCAACGAGCCGTCCGCGGCCTCGATGTTCTGCGGGTCCATGATCGCCAGCACTTCCAGCGCGCGCTGGGCGCGCATGAAATCGCCGAGCCGCACGTACACCCACGCGAGCTCGTACAGCATCGTCGCGAATTCGGGCGAGCTTCGATCGATGTGACTGTAAGCCTCGGCCGCGTCCAGGTACGCGTCGGTTTCGTGGAACAGCCGCCCAATCGCCATCCACGCGAGGTCCACCACCTGGCGCTGCTCGGCCGTCTTGGCGGGCATGCGGGTGACGCGACGGAACTGATCGATTGCAGCCGCAAAACGCTGAGGGCGCGGAGCCGGCGGGCTGCCCGGCGTGGGCTGCGCCGACGTAGCCGGCGGTGTGGTCACTACCGGGGTCGCCTCGCGCACGAGCAGCACACCCAGCAGGTATTGGCTCTGCAGGGCGTATTCCGAGCCCGCCGGCACCAGGTTGACGGCCTGTTTCGCCGTCGCGAATTCCTTCTTCGCGAACAAGGCCTTGGCGCGGGCGTAGGGGAGAGAACCCGAACGATCGCTGGCGGGCAGCTTGTCGAGCCGCGCGAACACGAAATCCAGGCTGTCGATGTCACCGGTGCGCAGCGCGACATCGACCAGGCGGCTGATGGAGCGACCGACGTAGCCTTCGAACGAAGGCCGCGACGCCTGCTCGAGCACCTCGCGGAAGTGCCGGCGTGCGGACAGGTACTGCCGTGACTGAAAGTACGCCTGCCCGATCATGAAGGAGGCGTCGGCATAGGCTGCCTCCGGCACCTTCCCTTGTCGGTACAGCTCGATCACCTTGGACAGCTCGGCGATGGACCGGTCGTAGTCCTTGGTGCGGAGCAGCATGTCGCCTGCGGCGACGCGCTCGGCCGGCGTGGGGGGCGTGAACAGGCTCTTCGGTGGGGGACCACCACGGACGATCTCGGTCTCGAGATGGCCGATCGCCGTCTCGGCCTGATGCCGGGCATCATCCGAATCGAGCGCGAAAGCCGCGCTGGATAGGAGCGAGGTGGCGAGAGCCAGTGCGCTCGCCACCCGCCGACTGGGCCGCCGCATCATTTGCCTCCTGCGCCCACTGACACTCCGCCGCCGATGCTACCCGAGGTAGCCGGGGTCGCGGCTGGCGCCGCTTTGCCGGCTGGCGCGGGAGGCGCCTCGCTAGCCAAGCCCGCCTTCAGATTCTCGGTGAAGCGAATGGCCGGGCGCTGCTCGAGCGGCGTCGTCACGTCGCCCTTCTCCCACGCGATCACCTCGAGCCCGACGGTCTTGCCCTCGGTGATGGTGAACGAATGGCTAGACTTCACGTCGAACTTGTAGCTGCGCAGGTACGAGAACACGCCGTACCCGTAGCCGTGAAGCTTCAGCACGACCTGCAAGGTGTGGTCGCCCGGAGGAATCGCGCCGCTGAAGATCGGAATCTCTTTCTGCGACGCGAGTAAGCCGGCCTCGGAATCGTCCTGCTTGCTGTACTGCACTACGCCATCCAGCACGAACACCGCGCCGGTCAGCCTGAACGCGTTGCTGATGTCGTTGCGGAAGCTGATTTCCGCGCGAGCGCCGCCCACGCCGCCGGACAAGATCGTGTCGCTGAGCAGGCTGAGCCGCGTGTGACTACGGCGAATCTGCTCCTTCAACTCGTCGATGCGCTGCTCCAGGTCGCGCAGGCGAACCACGTAGGTCGCGCCGTCCACGGCTCCAGCCGGGGCCGTCGTCGTAGCGGCGGGCACCCCCGTTGGCGCGGCAGTCGTCGCGGCTGTCGCAGTGGTCGTCGCCGCGGGAGTAGTGGTAGCCGCGGGAGTAGTAGCGGAAGTCGAACCAGCCGCAGCGGGCGTCGCTGCCGCAGGCGTTGCAGGCGCCGGCGTCGTCGAGCCCGCGGGCGCTGCCGCGCTGCCTCCGGCCCCCGTCGCTGCCTTGGCATCGGCCTTCGCAGCTGCGCCGACTTTGGCGGTGTTGCCCGCGCCTCCGGCGGGCGCAGCGGGCGCCGCAGCCCCCTGAGCGTGAGAATAAGACGCGGTGGTGAAGCACGTAGCGAACGCGGCAATGAACCAAGCTGTGTTGAGGCGCATCATGACCCTCTCATGGGTGGCCGGTACCCAGCTTTCTGCAGGCACCGACTACCTTTTATTTCCTCGTCGCGAGTGACCGCAACCTCCTCCGAACCCGAGCATCTTCCTCTCAAGGAGGCATGCTCGCCAAGCCTGAAAGTTTCGCGCGCGAGCACTCCGCCAAGAACCGGCTAGCCGACTCACTTATCGGCCGGCCGACCATCGCCAAAACCTAGCCATCTTGCGGGCTTTGGTGCCACAGCGTAGCGTGAAAGAGCGCGATGCGGAGTGGAGATCGATCTCCGTTGCCGAACGTCTGAATGGATCGGCAAGACGGGCACAGGACGCTTGGTAGCTCGGGCCCCCCCTCCCCCCTCCCCGCCGCGCAGTGGTCACCCCCAATGCCGGCCGTGCAGGGCGATGCAACGGACGAAATGCTCATGGTCCGCTACCAGCGAGGCGACGCGCAAGCGTTTGCCGAGCTCGTGCGACGCCATAGCCGAACCGTGTACAACTTCGTATTCCGACAGCTTCGAGAGTCGAGCCTCGCCGAAGACGTGACGCAAGACGTGTTCCTGCGCGTCGTCCAGAACGCAGGCGAGTTCAAGCACGAGGCGCGCTTCTCGACCTGGCTGTATTCGATCACGCGCAACCTGTGCGTCGACCAACAGCGCCGTCAGTCGCATCGCCGACACGCTTCACTCGACGTTCGGCCGCCGGGTGCCCCCGAGGGCGCGCCCCCTCTAGGAGATAGTGTGGCCGACCCCCACCCTCGCGCGAGCGCGGAGCGTTCCGCCGAGTCGTCCGAGGTGCTGGCCTCGATCTTGCGCGCCATGGAGTCGCTCCCCGACGAACAGCGCGAGGTGTTCTTGCTGCGCGAGGTCGCGCAGCTCCCGTTCCGAGAGATCGCCGAGGTCACGGGAACCCCGGAAAATACCGTCAAAAGCCGCATGCGCTACGCGCTCGACCGATTGCGAGAAGCGCTGAGCGACTTCGAAGAGTACAGCCGCGCGCTGCGCTAGCACGCAAGGAGACCGAGGACCGTCGTGGATTGCGAGAAGTTCGATCAGATCGTACTCGACCTGCTCTACGACGAGCTGGACGAGATCACGAGCGCGGCCGCCAAGCGCCACATGGAGCATTGCGCGCGCTGCAAAGAGATCGGCACTCGCCTGCGCGCCACGCGCGAGGTTGGCGCGCTGCCGCTGCTCGACGCACCGCAAGGCCTCGAGCTGCGCATCCTGGAAGCAGAGCGGCGCGCGCGACGCGAGTTGCCGGCGCGTCAACGCTTGGGTCGCGCGGTGAGCATGCTCGCCGGCTACGCAATGCGACCGCAGCTGGCGATGGCGGCGCTCTTGCTACTCGTGATCGGTTCGAGCTTGCTGCTCTTGCGCGCGCGACCCGGTGAGCAGAAGAGCATGATGGTCACCGAGCGCGGCGTGCCCGAAGGCGAACCGGAGACGGTCGCGGTCGTACCGCGCGCCACGCCACGCGATGCGGCCAAGGCAAAGCAAACCGATGCGCCAGCCGGCGACGAGCGTCGCGCCGAAGCAAAAAGTGCGGCAGAACGCCCCAGTTTGCCCGCTGCGCCGCCCCCAGCTGCCGCGGCCAAGGCTGCCGAGGCCGCGGCTAGTCGAAGTGACGAGCTCAGCGACGGCGCCGCCGCGGCTCGCGCTGGCGACAGCGATCGCGCCTACGCGGAAGCGCTGGGCGCCTACCGTGACCGCCGCTACGACGAAGCTCAGCGGCGGTTTTCTGACGTGGCCTCGCGCGGCGGCGACAACGCCGCGTCCGCCGCGCTGTACGCAGCGCAGTCCGCGCGCGCGCGATCGGGTTGCCCGACGGCCACGCCGCTATTCGACGACGTGTACCGACGCTATCCGGATTCGCCGCCGGGGCGAGAGGCCGCTTGGCAAGCAGCCGGCTGCTACCGGACGCTCGGTGACTTCGAGCGAGCGCGCAGAGAGTACGAGCTCTTGCTCCAAGCGCCCGGCTACGCCGATCGCGCGCAAGCCGCGCTCGCTTCACTCGGTGATGCGGAGCCAAGTGAAGTCGCAGCGCGGAAAGCGGCCCCTGCCGCGTCACACGACAAGGGCGCCGCCGCGACCGGTGCTGCGCCGCGCGCGGCCGGGCGCCCCGCGGACAATGACTTCGCACCGCCGCCGGCCAAGCCTTCGCCATAAACGTGCGCGGCAACCGAACGCGCGTCTTGATTTTGGGGTCGCCTCACAGCAGCGCCTCATGCGCCAGTAGTGTGCTGCGGGAGGCAACCGACCCCGGCAACGCGGCGATGAAATCGTGCGGCCGCACACGGCCATCGGGACCGGTTCCAGGCCATTTACGGCCCGCACAGCGCTGTTGATGCGCGCGCCCCAAGTCCCGTCGTTGTTCGACTATTGTCTGCGGCGCCTCGGGTTCAGCGGCGGGGGGCAGGTCGACGAACGCTTGGGCCAGCGCAAGTGGAGCTGGTCGGCTTTAGTTCGTGGAGCTGCGGATGTACGCGATGGTGTGGACCATCTCGACTAGGCGCTCGCGCTCTTCACTGGTGAGGTTCACGAAGCGGATGCCCATGCCGGGGTTGGGGTTGTCGGCGAGCATGCGCACGGGGTTTACCCACTGCACTTGACCGGTAGCGATGAATGGCTCTTCGGTGCCCGGCGGCGAGAACTTGAGCTTGAGGCGCGTGCCGACCTCGAGTGGTTCCTGTGTGCGCACGAAGATCCCCATCTCGGAGATGTTGGTGATGTTCGCATACAGAAAGGTGTCCTCGGTCTCGCAGTCGACCGACCAGGTTACGTCGATGCGTTCTGCGCTGCGCCGGTTGGAAGCCGGCGGGCGCTCGGACGGCTTCGGATCGTCCTTGCTGCTCACTCGATCCGCTTAGCACCGCTTCGCGCGGGATGGCTAGCCCGGCCCGGGGCTCGCGTTCTAGGACCCGGAACGAGTCGCGATTCACGCCGTTATTTTACGACGAGCGCGGCACCCGCCGCGCCCAGTGTGGGTGCTCGCGCTCCGGACCTCCAGCCGGCGCTGACCGATTTGCCCCAGCGCGCACAGCGTGGGTCAGCGCACGAGCAGCGTGCCGGCGACGATGCGGTTGTCCTCGTGCTGGCCGCTTCTGACCTCGAGCCGACGTTCGCCCATGTACAAGCCGAATAGCACTCGATAACTGCCAGGAGTGAAATTAGGCTCCAAACGCAGCACCGCGCGATCGGCGATGATGTCACCCGGCAGCCAGAGCGAGAGCGGGTAGCGCCCGCCCAAGGTTGCGTGATCGGCGTTGTAACGTCGATGAAAGCCGTCGATGTGCACGAACGTTTCCCAGGCACCGGACAGGCGAGCGTTCACGCGGTAGTAGATGGTGAAGAAATAGCGAGTGCTCGGGAAGATTGAGTCGACGCGCGCACCATTTTCGTCGGTGACGTCCCAACCGAGCACCGCGAGCTTGCCGCCGAGATCGACGTCGAGCGGATGTTGAGGGGTCGGTGCTTGCTGAAGCACGCTGTCTTCGAGCGGGTTTTGCGTTCGCTCGGAGCCGCGCAGGCGGCTCACTGCCAAAAGGATCTCGCTCGAGGCGGCGTCGAGGACGGGCAGGTTCTTGCGCGGCTGGCTGCGAGCGCGATAGCCGGCGTTCAGGCTGGCCAAGTCGCTGGAGCGCAAGGCGACGAAGCGGCGCTCGTTGCCGTTTAGCAGCCAATCAAGTGCTTGGTCGACGTCCGCGAGAGCGCGCGCTGACGCACCCGCTTGATAGCGCGCGGCCGCGGCGTCACCCCCGAGGAGGCCGAGCGGTTCGCCAGGCGCGGCGAAGCGACGATAGGCTTCGAACGAGCGCTTGGGCGAGATCTGCTGCATGAGCGCCGGGTAATAGCCAAAGCCGAGCGTGGCGCCGGCCAGCGCGACCACGACGAGCGCGCTCGCCCCGCGCGACGGCGCGAAGCGAATTGACGCGAGTGACGGGCGGCGCAGCAGGCAGGCGAGCGCACTGAACGGCCGCACCACCAGGCGAGTCAAATCGCGACCGAGCGAGACGAGCAGCGGGCTCAGTACCAGCGCGAGGCCTAGCATCCAACCGCCTCGCACGAGCAGCCTGGGCATTTCGCCGAGCGCTTCGAGCGGTAGGTAGTGAAGGTAGCGGTCGCTGAGCAGCAAGATGAACTCGAAGCCCATCAGCGCGCAGACCACGACGAGCCAGCCAAACCACAGGTTGCCCGCCCACATCTGGTACAGGATTCGCGGCCAACGCGCGTAGTCGCGCGCGCGAAACACGCCCAGCCGGGCGCGCTGGGCACGTTCCTGAACCAACAGGAAGAAGGCTACGACGAAGCAGCCGCTCAGCGCGATGATGCGAAAGCCCGGGCTAGCGAAACTATAAGGAAAGACCGCGCCTTCGACCGAGAATGGCACCAACCCCTTTTCGGGAAAGTTGCGAAAGTCGAGGACGAGCAGCACGCCCAGCGCGCCAACGGCGAGGCCGAACGTCCGCGAGGCACGCGCGCCGCGTTGCAGATCGAGCAAAGCCAACGCACACAGTACGGCCAGCGCGCCCGGCGCAGCGAAAGGCAATACGCCGATCTCGGTGGAAAGCGCAGTTTGCGCGATCAGAGTGATCGAAGCCGCGCTGAGCGCGAGCAGACGTAGAGCATGATCGCGCGCGCTCGCTTCGTCCCGCGCGAGCGATGAGGGTGGATCGAGCGCGCGGCCGAGCGCGGGCGGAATGACCGCGCTCCACGGAAAGAGAGCGTGGCCGAGCTCGCGTACCATGATGTCGAACGTGGGCACGGGATACGCGCCGCCGGTCGTGGCGCCTACCCAGATCGAGTAGTGGTCGGGAGAAGTGACGAAGGTCGCCCAGGCCCCGAACGTCGCGGCGACCAGGCCCAGACACAGCGAGAGCGCGCCCACGCTGGCGCCGAGGCGATCCCCGCTCGCACCATTGAGCGCCAGCGTTAGCCAAGTAAAGCCCACCGCGAGCGCCGGCGCTGCCACGCCGATCACCAGGCCTCGCGAGTAGAAGCCGGCGAGCAGCCCCGCCAACCCGAGCGCGAGCGCCGCAATCCTTATTGCGGGTGCACGCGCGTCGAAGACCGCGACGCCCAGACCGGCCCACGCAAACAGCGCCGAGGCCAGTGTCACGCCGTCGCCGAGCAGGGTGCGCGCCTGCAAGAAATAGAGCGGCATGGTCGAGAGCGCGAGCACCGACAGCCAGGCCGCCCGACGCGAGGACAGACGCGACACCAAGAAGTACACCGCGCCCAGGCCGGCCAAGCCGAACAGCGCGAGCGGCAGCCGACCCGCCCAGGGCGTGAGCCCGAACAGACGGAAGCCGAGCGCGACCGCGAGCACCGGAAGCTCCCCTCGCCCGACCTCACCGCGCGTGGGCACTGGCTCGTCCCCGAAGCCACTTGCACCGAAGAGCCCGTGCGCGATGCGTCGCCCAAGCTCGGCCGTGCTGAGCTCGGGCGGCTCCCAAAGGCCTGCATCCGACAGGGTGCCGAAAGTGGTCAGAAGGACGAGCGCCGCCGTGAATAGACCGAGGGGACCGGCGTCGATGGCCAGACCCCGGGCGCGATCGAGCAACGAGGAGCGTCGGGGCTCCGGCGGCGACGGCTCGGTCATGGGCGGCACAGTCTTTTCGCGTGGGGCGCCGTTCGGCAAGCTGAATCGCCGAAGAAACGCGCGGCTCCTGACAAAACTGAGCAGATCGCCGCTGCCCCCTGCACCTTGTGAGTAGGCCGATGAGCGGACCCAAGCGATGGCAGCCTCGCGGACTCAAGGAGCGAACAGGAAGGTTCGGCTCGACGCGCTGGCGAGCGATCGGTTTGGTTGGGGGCCTTTGGCTGAGCCAGCTCGCATTGGCCTGCGACGCCGGCGGCGAAGCACAGCACGGCATTCCCGGGGGACGCGACGGCAACGCGACCGGGGGAAGCGCGAGCGCAGCCGCTGGTTCCGGCGGTGTTGTTCAGACGGTCGACCCGGGTAGGAAGGACCTGCATCGTCTGAACTCGACGGAGTACAACGCGACGGTCGAGGACGTGCTCGGCACCGCCCTTCAACCCGCGAATGCCAGCTGGCGAGGCGGAGAGCTCGACGGCTTCGACAACATGGCGTCGGTGCTCGGAATCGACGAAGCGCAATACCAGCGCTACTTCGAAGCGGCCGCCGCGCTCGCCACCGAAGTGATGGCGTCGAGCGAGCTCCGAGCTCGCTTCGTGTCGTGCAATCTGAGCGACTCGGCCTGCGCGAACTCTTGCGTTCAGAAGGCCGGGCTGCGTCTGTTCCGACGACCGCTCGAGCCGGATGAGCTCCGCACCTATCGTGGCGTCTTCGACTCGGCCCGCGCGATGGGCGACGATGAATCCGCGGCGTTTACGCTGACCTTGCGGGCGCTGCTGTCGAGCGCCGAGTTTCTTTATCGAATCGAGCTCGATCCGATGCCCGAGTCGACCGAGCCGCATCGACTCAGCTCGTTCGAGCTCGCCTCGCGATTGTCCTACTTTCTCTGGAGTAGCGCGCCGGACCAGGCCCTGCTCGACGCGGCGTCGAGCGGCTCGCTCGACCAGCCCGAAGCTTTGGCCGCGAACCTCGATCGTCTGCTCGACGACCCGAAGTCGGAGCGTTTCGTTGCGAATTTCGCGGGCCAGTGGCTCGGCGCACGAGGGGTGTGGTCGCACCCGGTGTCGCCCAAATTCTATCAATGGTCGCCGCGCGTCGCGCGCGCGGCGAGCCAGGAGATGTTGCTCTACTTCGCCGACTTTTTGCGAAGTGAACGCTCTTGGTTCGAATTCCCGACGGCGGACATCAACTACATCGATGGGGAACTCGCGATCCTGTATGGCATTCCCACGGATCTGACGGGGTCCGGCACGTTCGAGCGCGTAGAGTATGGTGGCGATGAACGGGCCGGCTTCTTCGGGCTCGCTGGTTTCTTGGCGCTCTCGTCGCTCGATCGCCGCACGTCCCCGTCGCGACGGGGACGTTGGATTGCGAGCAACTTGCTCTGTACGGCGCCGCCGCCGCCGCCGGCCATGGTGCCCGAGCTCGAAGGCGATTCGGCTGGCGCAGGGGGCGCCAGCGAAACGCCCGACGTGCGACAGAGACTCGAGCAGCACCGACGCGACCCAGCATGCGCGGGTTGCCACGCGCTCTTCGACCCTTACGGCTTGGCTTTGGAGCAGTATGACGCGATTGGCCTGTACCGAACCAGCTACGAAGAGGGCGCGCCGGTGGACGCGACGGCCTCGCTGCTGCCTTCGCAGGAGCACCCCGAAGGGCAGGTCCTGTCCGGACGCGAGGGGCTTGCGCGCGCGGTTGCGTCCGATCCGAACTTTGGAGCGTGCCTCGCAAAAAAGCTTTTGACTTACGGTCTCGGCAGAACCGTAACAGCAGGCGATGAGGTGCATCTCGAGCGCGCTCGACGAGAGTGGCTGCGTTCGGGGGATAGCCCGAGTATTCGCCGCTTGATTCAGGCGCTGGTCGCGACCGAAGCGTTTCGTTCTCGTCGGGGTGGAGGCTGAAGCGATGAGTCAGTTGGTGTCTCGACGAACGTTGCTGCGAGGGGCTGGCGTCGCGCTGGCGCTCCCCTGGCTGGAATCGCTCGAGCCGAAGCCGGTCCGCGCGCAAACACCGGCGCTGCCCCGCCGCTTCTTGCCCATCTATCTACCGAACGGAGCCCCCGATTTCTGGCGGCCCGCCAGCGCTGGAAACGGTGACGATTGGCAGCTGTCGTCTTTACTCGCGCCGTTCGGTGCATCGCTCAAGTCGAAGCTCACCGTGATCACCAACCTGGAAAACGGTTCGGTGTTCAATTCGGACGGAAGCGCCCATGTCGAGGCGAGCCATGGCCGTCTCGGGGGCGCCTGGCTCACCTGCGTGGACGCCGCTCGGGTCAGGGCCGAGCTCGCACTCAGTGAAGCGAACGGTATCTCGGTCGATCAGGTGCTGGCGCAGCACGAAACATTCCGGGGCAAGACTGGGCGTGATTCGCTCCAGTTGGGCCTTTCGACGCCGCTCGGCAGCTGTGACGGCGAGCCGTGCTCGAGCAGCCGCAGCGTTTCGTGGGCGAGCAGCACGCAGCCCCTCTATAAGCTCGTGGATCCGCTCGAGGTCTTCAACCAACTGGTCGCGATCTCGGGGGACGTCGCCGGCAGCTCCGCGGTCGAGGCACAGAAGCGGCTCGCGCGAAACAAGAGCGTGCTCGACGCGGTCCTGGAAAATGCTTCGAGAACGCGCGCGCGGCTCGGCGCGACCGACCGGCGTCGCATGGATGAGTTCTTGGAGTCGGTGCGAGCGGTCGAGCGCCGGGTGGTCGGTGTCTCCGCCGGCATGGGTAACCCCGGTTGCCCTGCGCGGCCTGCCTCCGACCTCCCGCGAGCCGAGCAATCAGCCGTGGCGCCGCGCCAGACCACGTCGACCTACGACAAGGGTGCGCACGCTGACGCGATGAACGACCTGATAGTCATGGCGTTCGAGTGCGACGTCACGCGCGTCATCTCGTACATGCTCGAAGACGAGCGCTCGGAGTTCACGTACGACCACGTCGAACAGCGCGCCTTCACCGCCGAGGGTTCGCGACCCAAGGGGGGTACTTGCCCCGAATATCACAGCGCGCAGCACGAAGGCGGCGACTCTTTCGCCAGCATCACTTGGTGGAACGTCGGCAAGGTCGCAGATCTTTGCCGCAAGCTCGACGCGATCGAGGAAGCCCCCTCGATCAGCGTGCTCGACAACTCGGTCGTCTTGCTGGGGGCTTGCATGCACGGCGGCGATCACGAAGGTGACCGGTTGCCGCTCGCACTCGTGGGCGGCAAGAACCTCGGTCTGAAAAACGACCAGCACCTGATGCTCGACCCGCGCCCGCTTCGCGATCTGTATTTCACGCTGCTCAACGACGTGTTCGGGCTGGGCGTCGGCAATTTCGGGCAAAATGCGGCGGGCACGCCGCTCACCCGGATCGGTGCGCTGCTCGCGACCTAGCCCGGTCCGGTTTAAGCCAAAAGCGCGGAAATTTGGCCAAACCCGACAGTGCGGGCGGAAAGAGGCGGCGTCCGGCGGTCTTGGGTGGAAACACCGCGGGGGCGCAGCCGCGGTTGCAAACCGCGACGCTCGGGGGTACCCCGCTCGCCCGCCCCATGCGTTTCGGCACGATTGCGCTCTTCGGTCGCAGTAACGTCGGCAAATCGACGTTCCTCAATGCGGTCCTCGAACAGGACCTGGCGATTGTCTCTTCACGACCTCAAACCACGCGCGACGCGCTGCTGGGGGTGCTCACGCGCGACGACGTGCAGATGGCCTTCGTGGACACGCCGGGGGTGCATCGGCCCAAGACCGAGCTCGGTCGGCGCATGAACCACGCGGCGTTCGAGACCGCCCGTACCACGGACGCGGTGCTGTTCATGACCGACGTGGGCTGTTTGCTCGGACGGGGCAAGAAGGCAGGCGAGGATCCGATCGATCCGGAAGACCGCGACCTCATCCAGCGCTTGCCAGCGCCGAAGGAAGTACCGACCTTGCTGCTCCTGAACAAGGTCGATCTGCTACGCGACAAGGGGCGGTTACTGCCGCTACTCAGTGCCTTTCAGGAGCTGCGTGATTTTCACGCCATCATCCCGCTGAGCGCGCTGAACGCGGACGGACCCGAGCGCGTGATCGAAGAGCTCAAGCCGCTGATGCCCGAGGGACCGGCGGGTTACCCTGCGGACACGCTCACCGACCGACCTTCGAGTTATTTTGCGCGCGAGTACGTGCGCGAGTCGGTGCTGGCGGCGACCGCGGGCGAAGTGCCGCACGCCGTGGCGGTGAGCGTCGATAGCTACGAAGAGGGCCCGGTCGTGCGTATTTTGGCGACGTTACACGTCGACAAAGTCGGCCAGCGCCGAATTTTGGTCGGCAACGGCGGCAGCAAGATCAAGGAAATCGGCAGCGCGGCGCGCGCGCGCATCGAGGCCTTGGTCGGACAGAAAGTCTACTTGGAGCTCTTCGTACGCGTGAGCCCGCGTTGGAAGGACGCGCCGCGCCAGCTCGCCGAGCTCGGTTATTCGGCTCGCGGCGAAAGCGACGGGCGCACGCCGGAGCGCAAATGACGCCGATTGTTGCGATCGTAGGCCGACCGAATGTCGGCAAGAGCACCCTGTTCAATCGCTTGGTCGGGCAGAAGCTCGCCATCGTTCACGATTTGCCGGGCGTCACCCGCGACAGGCACTACTCGGACGCGCACGTCGGCGGGCGCAACCTGACCGTGGTCGACACGGGCGGGTTCGACCCGACCAGCGACGATCCGATGCAGAGCGGCATCGCGCGGCACGTGCTGACCGCGATCGAAGAGGCGGACGTGGTGGTGTGCGTGCTCGATGGCACGCTGCCGCCGACCGAACCGGACCGCGACGCGGTGCAGGTGCTGCGGCGCAGCGGAAAGCCGGTGGTCTACGTCGCGAACAAGGTCGACATTCGCGAACACGAGCACAACCTCGGCCCGCTGTACGAGCTCGGCCTGCCGAGCCTGATCGCGGTCTCGGCGCTGCATGGCCGCGGCACCGCCGAGCTCGGGCAAGCGATCGGTGAGCTGCTGCCACCACTCGCACCGGAGGAGCCCGCGGGGCCGGACGACGCGCCGCGCATCGCGCTGGTGGGCCGCCCGAACGCCGGGAAATCGTCGCTGTTCAACCGCGTCGTGGGTGAGGAGCGCTCGCTCGTCGATAATCGGCCCGGGACCACGCGCGATCCGATCGACGAGCGAGTCGAGTTCGGCGGACAAGAGTTCGTGATCGTGGATACCGCCGGCATTCGCCGCCGCTCGCGGGTCGAGCGCGGGGTCGAGCTGGTCAGCGTGCTGCGCGCTATCCGTGCCATCGAGCGGGCGGAGGTTTGCATCTTGATGTGCGACGGCACCGAGGGCGTTTCGGAGCAGGATGCGCGCCTGCTCGCGTTGTGCATCGAACGCCGTCGCGCGGTGCTGGTCGGACTGAACAAGATGGACCTGCTCGACGGCAAGGGCAAAAAGCGCGCGCTCGAGCAAGCCGAGGAAACCCTGAGATTTGCGCAATTTGCGCGAATTTTGCCGATCAGCGCGAAGCGCGGCGAGAACGTGGAGGCGCTCGCGCGCCTGGCCACCAAGGCGGCCAAGGAAATGCGCCGGCGAGTGACGACCGCCGAGCTCAACCGCTTCTTCGTAGAAGTGCTGGATAAGCAGCCGCCCCCCACCCACAAGGGTCGCGCGCCGCGCATCTACTACATCACGCAGGCCGAGAGCTCACCGCCGGTGTTCGTGGCCATGGCCAACCACCCCGAGCACATCAAGACGAGCTATCAGCGCTTCGTGGTGAACCAGATTCGGGAGCGCTTCGGCTTCGATTCGGTGCCCGTGACGGTTCACTATCGTCAGAAGCGCGCGCACTAGTCTCCGGAGGACTTCGTCCTCCGCCCCGACCGGCGAAGCCGGATCGGGGCCCCACCTCCTACTTTGGGGCCCCGGCCCGCTCCTCTCCGGAGGACTTCGTCCTCCGCCCCGACCGGCGAAGCCGGATCGGGGCCCCACCTCCTACTTTGGGGCCCCGGCCCCAAAGTATCCCTGATTGCCGATTTCGGGGGCTTCCAAACGACCGCTCATTAGTGGCCATGTGACGGTCAGGCCAAGCGGCGGCTCACCGCCACCAGGGCGGCCACGTCGTGCACGCTCGTGGCAAAGACCGGCACTTCGATCACGAGCCGGATCTGCGCTGCGGAAAGCGCGCCGCCGAGGGTGAGGGTCCGTTCGACGGTTTGCCGCTCGCGCGCGGACTGCGCGGTTTCGGCGCGGTGCGCGACCAAGATGCGCTCGACCAGGCCGTCGCTCGCCTCGCGATCGTGGGCGAGAAGCGCGCTGCGCACCTCGGCCGCGCTGGGCATCGCGCCGGCAGCGGGATGCACGCGATTGACGACCAAGGCGTCGGCGCGCATGCCGGAGCGCGCCAGGCGCTCCGCGAAGAAGGTCGCCTCACCGAGCGCCTCGGGCGTGGGCGTCGCGACCAGCAGGTAGGCGAACTCGGGGCTGCGAAACGCGCGCGCAACGCGCTCCGCCCGCTCTTTGAAGCCGCCGAAGAGCTCGTTCACTTCGGTGACGAACTCAGCCAAGCGTTCGAGGAAGCCCTGACCGGTGAGACGCGCGATGCCGCGCAGCACCAAAGCCACCCCGCGCGCCACCAGATTCAAGCTGAAACGGCCCGAGCGTTCGAAGGCTTGGGCGAGCCAACGCAGGGCCGCGCTGTCGAGCGCTTCGATCAGGCGCCCCGGAGCGTCCAGAAAATCGAGTGCGTCACTGGTCGGCGGCGTATCGAGCACGATCAGGTCGTAGCGAGCGTCGCCGAGCGCGGTGAGCACGGTCTCCATGGCCATGTAGGCCTGAGTGCCAGCGAGCTGGGTGGAGACGTACTGGTAAAATTCGTTACCGAGAATGCGCTGCGCGGCTTCCGGGCTGGAAGCGTGGCGGCGGATGAGATCGTCGAAGGTCTTTTTGGTGTCGAGCATCACCAGCGAGAGCTCGCCGCTGAGCGACAGCCCGGCGGTCGCAAACGTGCGCGGATCGATGCGCTGCTCCGCGCCGGAAGCCGCGTCCAACCCCAGACGATCGGCCAGGCGCTTGGCCGGATCGACGGTCAGGCACAACACGCGCTTGCCGCGCGCGGCAGCAGAGAGCGCGATCGCCGCAGCGACCGTGGTCTTTCCCACCCCCCCTGCCCCGGCGACCACCAGTACGCGACGCTCGTTGAACAATTGGACGAGCGTCGGAGCCGGCATTGACAAGGCCGCTATTTAGCCTTTCGGATCGCCTCGTTCCAGCTCGATCTCCGAAGCGGATTCGAGCTCGGGCCCGAGCGGAGGCCGAAACTTGGCCGCGCAGCGCGACCGCCCCGATAATCGACGCGATGAACTCCCCCGTCCAGGAACGGCGCGTGCACCGCTCATCGAATCCCCAAGAAGCCTTGGCCTGCTGGCTGGAAGCAACCCGCCGCCGCAGCAACGTGCGCAGTGTGGCGCTCGCCGACACGCTGGGCATGCTGGTCGCCGGCGCGGGCCCAGCGAGAGAATGCGACGAGCTGGCAGCGTGGGCGGGGGTTCTGTTTCAGGGCGGTGACTGGCCGGAGCGCCCGCCCTTCGAGTTTTCCACCGCCAAGGTGCCGGGGTTCGATGCGTACGTGTGCGTCGAGGGTGCGGGTGAGGCGATGAGCGGCGCGGCGCTCGCCGCTGCCGCAGGTTGCTCGCGCATTCTCTGCTCGCGCGCGTGAGCCCTCGCTCGTCCGCGGGACAAGGGCGACGGCTCAGCTAAGCTCCGCGCATGCCTGGCCTGGTCGATTTGCACTGCCACTACTTGGCCGGCGTCGACGATGGCGCGCGCGACGAAGACGAGGGTGTGCGCATGCTCGAAGCGCTGCGCGCGCTCGGCTTCGAATGGGTAGTGGCCACGCCGCACATGCGACCGGGCATGTTCGATAACGAGAAGGCCGGGCTCGAGCGCGCCTTCGCGGCGATGCAGCCCCGCTTGTCTCAGCCGGGGCTGCCGAAGACGAGCCTCTCGAGCGAGCACTACTTCGACGACCAAGTCTTCAGCCGCATCCGTGCGGGAAATGGCCTGCCCTATCCGGGCGGCAAAGCCGTGCTGCTCGAATTCTACGCGGTCGATTTCCCGCCGGTGGTGGCGCGCTGTTTCGCTGAGCTGCGCCGCGGCGGGCTGCTCCCGGTGATCGCACACCCGGAACGTTACCGCGTGCTCTGGGACTCACTCGACCCGCTCGAGCGGCTGGTCGATGCGGGTGCCGCCGCCCTGCTCGACACCGCGGCGTTGGTGGGCAAGTATGGCAAGAGTCCGCAGCGCGCAGCCGAAGCGATTTTGGAGCTCGGCCTGTATCATGCGGCCTGCAGCGATGCGCACCGAGTGGCGGACGTCGAGGACGTCGCGCGCGGCATGCAACGAATAGAGAAGCTCTTCGGTAAGGAAGAAGGCGAGTTTCTGTTCGAAACCGGGCCGCGCGCGCTGCTCGAAGGGCGTTTGCCCGAGTAACGTGTGCGCGCGGGAAACTTGGCCAGCGGAGCTCGCTTCCGGTACGGCACGAGCGATGGCAACCGCGCGCGAGCTTCGGCTGGCTCTTTCGATGGCGCTGGGAGCGGTCTGTTTCGGGTCACCCGGCGCAGCGCTCGCACGCGTCGAGGCCGGCTCGTCCTACACCAAAGCGCAGACCTTTAGCGGCGCGCTTCGTCTGCTGCGCGTGGATCGCGGCTACGAGGTCGTAGAAAAGGACGTCGACGCCGCCTACGTGCTGTTTCGCTATCCCTTGCCCGGCCAAAAAGCGCAGGGGAACGGCGCGCTCGAGGTGATCGAGACCGCGGCTGGGGTGAAGGTGTTCGTACAGCTCGCCCAAATGCCGGCGTATCACGAGACCTTGTTGCGCGACGCGCTGCTGAAGAAGCTGCGCGAGGACTACGGGCCGCCGCCGCCCAAGCCCGCACCTGCGCCGCCCGCGAAGCCCAACCCCCCGGCGGACACTCCCGCGAAGCCCGCTCCCGCAAAGCCGGACGACGAGGAATAGAAGACCAGCCCTTCCGCCTTCATTTCGGGAGCGCGGGCCGGCGCGGGCCGCAGCCACAAATAGAGCTCCGGTGGAAGAAATTTCCTGTGACGGCGTGCGCCGAGTGCACGAGGCCGGGGAATTTTTTTGGCATCACCCAGACGCCGTGGATAGATGCGGCGAGCCTGATGGATGTCGCCGAACGGTCTTTACCCGCGCAAATCGGGCGCTACGAGATCGTGCGACTGCTCGGACGCGGCGCCATGGGTCGGGTGCTGCTCGCGCATGACCCGGTGCTCGCGCGCAGCGTGGCCGTGAAGCTGCTGCGAGACGACCTTCGGCTTTCGCCGGAGCAACTGGAAGGGTTGTTCGAGCGCATGCGACAAGAAGCGCGGGCTTCGGCCCGTGTCGCGCACCCGAACATCGTGGCGCTTTTCGACATGGGCGAAGATCCCGAGCTCGGCCTGTATTTGGTGTTCGAGTATGCGGACGGCACCACCCTCAAGGAACGGCTGCAGCGCGGACCGCTCGGGGCCGCGGCTGCGGCTGGGTTGGCTCGCGAGATCGGTGACGCGCTCTCGACGGCGCACGCGGCCGGCGTGCTGCATCGTGACATCAAACCCGAGAACATCATTTTGACTGCCACCGGCAGCAAGATTGCCGATTTCGGCATCGCCCGCGTGCCTGATTCCACGCTCACACGGGACGGCGGTTTGCTCGGCACTCCGGCGTACAGCGCACCTGAGTCGATCGCCAAGGGCGCGTTCTCACCCGCCAGCGATCAGTTCTCGATGGCGGCGACACTGTACGAAGCGATCAGCCAGACTCGCGCGTTCGCAGGCGAAGACGCAATGGCCGTGGCTTCGCGGATCGCGACCGAGGAGGCCTCTCCGATCGCCGCTGCCTGCGGACTCAGCCAGCATGTGGATCACGTGCTGCTCCGGGCCATGTCCAAGGACCTCAGCCAACGCTACGAGAGCGCGCGTGAATTCGGCAATGCGCTGGCCGAGGCGCTGGAGCTCGTGCCGCGTAGCGCGCTGCCAACGCTGCCCGACGAACGCCACGCACTTTCATACCGAGCTCAGCACGGCGAATCACGCGGTACGCGCAACGCCATCGGCGGGGCGGCAGTGGGGGCTTTGCTCGGCATTGCCGCCATGCAGCTGACGAGCGGGCTGCGCCACGCGGAAAACCCCGACCTCATGCCGGAAAGCGAACCCGCGAGCGCTGCGCCAGCGGCCAGCGTTGCCTTGGGATATTTGGCCGAAAGCCCCAAACCCCACGCCAAGCCCGCGCCGAGCGCGAAGAGCTCGGCCTCGCCCCGAGTCGAACGGGTCAGTGTGCCCGACGCGGGCATCGCGCTCGCGCCCAAGCCAGCCGACTCGGCCGAACCACTGCCCGACGGCGGCGCCACCGCCCCGCAAGTACCGTGACCCGTGGCGCGCGCGCCCTCCTGCTGGTGACGCTGACGGGGATCGGTGCGACGAGCGGGCGGCTGCGCGCGGCGGACGATGCCACCAACGCGCAGGCGAACTCTTCCGTGCGCGTGCTGACCAAAACGTCCGAAGGCGCTCTGATGGTGCGCATCGCCGCCGGACCATCGGTGCTCGGCTCGACACCCGAAGAAGTCCTGGCGGCGGCCGTGCAATGCGGAAAAGAGCCGCTCGCCCAGCGCTGCAGCGAACAAACGTTCGCGAACGAGCTCGAACGTCACACCGTGATCCTGCCTTCCTTCTGGCTGGACCGAACCGAGGTGCGGGTCCGCGACTACGCGCGCTGTGTCGACGCCGGCCTATGCGCGCCCGCCGGTTACGCGGCTGGCGCCGAACGCTTCGAGCGCCCAGACTTGCCCGTAACTTTCGTGCGTTTCCAAGATGCCCGCGACTATTGCCGATTTCGCGGCGCCCGCCTGCCGAGCGAGGCCGAGTTCGAACGCGCGGCGCGCGGGGCGAGCGGGCGCGTCTACCCTTGGGGTGATTGGTACAACGCGCACGCCTGCAATCACGGCCGGCTTGGGCTGCTTCCCAACGACGACAGCGACGGCTACGCCGAGCTGGCGCCGGTCGGCGCGTTTCCCGCAGGTCGGACCCCGGACGGTATCCTGGATCTCGCCGGTAATGTCGCTGAGTGGCAGTCGGACGCCTATCGGGAACGCTATCAAGACCCCGTGCCAGAGGAGAACGAAGGCTTGCGCCGCGTGGTGCGGGGCGGCAGCTTCTCGAGTGGAGGCCCGTGGCTTCGCGGCGCAGCGCGCGACGGCGCGACGCCGGACACACAGCGCCCCGATCTCGGCTTTCGCTGCGCGCGTTCGGCATATGGAGAGGAAACTCGGTGAAGGATCTGGGTAGTCCGTCGCGACTGTCGTTGCCCGTTCACGGCTCGGTGCGCTTCGTGCTGGTGCGGCCGCACTATCCCGAAAATCTGGGCGCGTCCGCGCGCGCGCTGAAAGCCATGGGCTTCAGCGACTTGGCGCTGGTACGGCCCTCGCGACTCTGCGTCCCCGAACACGAGATGGCCTTCAAGATGGCCGTCAAGTCCTGGGACGTGCTGAACCAGGTGCGTCTGTTCGACGACCTGGCCGATGCGGTCGCCGGGTACGACTTGGTGGTCGCCACCACCGCGCGGCGCGGCGTGAGTGGGGTTTACACTCCACGCCGCCTGGCGCCCATGGTCGTCGAGCGCGCAGAGCGGGGTCAACGCTCGGTGGTGCTGTTCGGCAATGAGAAAACCGGCTTGGGCGAGCACGAGCTCGCGCTTTCGACCGCGGCGTTGCGCATCCCGATGGTCGCCGATCAGCCTTCGGTGAACCTGGCTCAAGCCGTACAAATCGTGGCCTATGAGCTGCTCGTGGCCGCGCTGGAGCGACGCGAGTGACCCAAGTGCTCTAGAATGACTCGGTGACCGCGCTCGATTTTCGCTCGGATACGGTAACCCGCCCCAGCCGCGCCATGCGCGAAGCCATGGCCAACGCCGAAGTCGGTGACGACGTGTATGGGGAGGATCCGACCGCGCGCACCCTCGAGCAAGAGGTGGCCGCGCTGCTCGGCAAGGAGGCCGCGCTGTTCGTGCCATCGGGCACGATGAGCAATCAGATTGCGCTCTTGGTGCAGACTCGTCCGGGGGACGAAGTGATCCTCGGCCGCGCTGCGCACATGGCGTTCTACGAGTCCGGCGCTGGCGCAGCGCTCGCCGGCGTTCAGTTCGCGAGCGTCGGCTCGAACGGTTTGTTCACCGCCGACGAGATGCTGAGCGCGGTCAAACCGGAGCGCGACTATCACCCGCGCACGCAACTGGTAGCCCTCGAAAATACGCACAACAGTGCGGGCGGGCGCGTGTTCCCCGAGCGCGACGTGCTCGCGATCGCGGCGGCGGCGCGCGAGCTCGGGCTGAAGCTCCATCTCGACGGTGCTCGGCTCTGGAATGCCGCGGTCGCCATGGGCGTTGAGCCCGCGCGCTTGGCGTCGCCGTTCGATACGGTGAGCGTCTGTTTCTCGAAAGGCCTGGGCGCCCCGGTCGGCTCCGCGTTGGTCGGCTCGCACCAGGTGATCCGCGCGGCCCGACGCTTTCGCAAAATGCTGGGCGGGGGCATGCGGCAGGTGGGTGTCCTCGCCGCGGGCGCACTCTACGCCCTTCGCCATCAGCGGGCGCGCCTCGAGCTCGACCACGACCATGCGCGGCTGCTCGCAGCAAGCCTGTCCGAACTGCCGGCGCTGGAGACCGATCCGAGCGCGGTCGAGACCAACATCGTGCTCGTCCGCACCCTCGACGAAAGCGCGGAATCGGTAGCGAAGCGACTCGCACAGGTGTCGGTCCTGGTCGCACCCTTTGCGTCTCACACCCTGCGCTTCGTGACCCATCTGGATCTGACGCGCGAGGACGTGCTCGACGCCGCGCAACGCATCCGCAACGCGCTCGGGCGGGCGCCTTGATGCGGCGCGCGCTCATTGGCCTTTTGCTGTTCGGCTGCGGCACGCGCTTGCCGCCCCGCTTCGTGGCGGAGCAAACCGAGGCAGAACGCGCCTATAGCCAAGGCGACTATCGGGCGGCCGCAGCCCGCTGGCACCGCGCGGCCGACGCCGCGCCGAACGCGCGCGAACGCGAAGAAGCCCTGTACCGCGAAGCGGCAAGCCTCGAGCGAGCCGGCGATCGGGCGGCGGCCGAGGCTTCGTACGAGAAACTCGAACAGGGCGGCGGCGAGCGGGCCGAGCGCGCGGCCTATTCGCGAGCAGAAAGCGTGATCGCGCGGGGCGACAGCGCATCCGGCTACGCGCTGCTTCGCAAAGCCCTGTTGCGCTTTCCCGGGTCGGGAGTGGCGAGAAACGCCGCCCGTCGTTTGCTCGAAGCGGTCCGCGCGGCGCGGGGCCAGGCGGCCGCGTTCGCGGAGCTCGACGCACTGCTCCGAGAAGTCCGGGGAACCGAGCTCGAGGAAAGCCTCACTTTTACCCGAGCGCAGTGGCTCGAAGAGGCCGGGCGCAGCGAAGAAGCGCGGGAAGCATACCTGTCCCAGGCCGAACGCTTCCCCTACCCAAAGGGTGCATTTTGGGACGATGCCTTGCTCGCTGCCGCCCGCATCGACGAGGCTCGCGGCCAGGACCGAGCCGCGCTCGGCCACCTCGAACGGTTGCTACGCGAACGAGAGGCCGCGCACTTCAGCGGAAGCTACGAGCGCAGCAGCTATGCCGAGGCGCGCTTCCGCATCGCTGAAATCTATCGCGATCGGTTTTCCGATCCCGCACGCGCGCGCGCCGAGTTCCGACGAGTGTGGAGCGACCATCCGACGAGCCGGCTCAGAGACGACGCACTTTTTCAGGAGGCGCTGATCGCGCTGCGCAGCGGGGACCGACCGGGCGCCTGTGACGCGGCGAGACTACTCGTGTCCAAGGAACCGACCTCGCGCTTCAGCCAGTGCGCGAACGCACTGTGCCCAACGCTCAGCTCGGTGGCCGGCCGCTGCCGCTCGCATTTGACTGCTCAAATAGCAGCGGCCAGCGAGCCCGGACCTGGCGACGAGGGTCACTCGTCGTCGTCGAGGTAGTCCCCGTCTTCGTCGTCGTCTTCTTCTTCGTCGTCCTCTTCCTCGTCGTCGTCCTCGTCCTCTTCGGACTCGTCCGCATCCTCGACCTTGGCTTCGGTCTTGAGGTCGATGCCGACCTCACCGAGCTGCGTTTCGAGCAATTCGAACAGTTCGTCGACGTCGTCCCCGCTCCATTCGTCGAGGACATCGGTAAGAAATTCGAAGAAATCGCCGTTGTCGAGCCGACGCTCGATCTCCTCGACTTGATCTTCGGTAAACGCCTCTAGGATGTCTTCGCGGAGGGACTCGGAGTCGTCCTCTTCGATAGCTTCCTGGGCGGACAGGCGAATCTGGCGGACCGCGCGTCGGTCGAGGTAGAGTTCCATGAAAGCGCTTCCTCTCGGACCCGACCCGGCATTAAACGAAGGACGTCACCCGAGTCAAGCCGCTCCGACATTCAAATGCGTCGCGCTGACGTTCTGCGCCCCTTCCTACTCCTCGGCGTGCTCTTCGGCAGCGCCCGCGCTGCTGCGGAACCCGCTCCGGGCCCCCCACCCAACAGCCTGGAGTATTTTCAGTATGGGGCGGCGCTCGCATTGGAAACGCTCGGGTCGGCGGCCGACGTATGCCCCTCCGGTGCCGGCACCCCCTGCATCCTAGGCTCCGGGGGGGGCCTGATGATCCGAGCCGGCTACCGGTCCCGGGGCCCCTGGCTGGTGCAGGGGGCCTACGAGTTTTCGCGACACGAGTCCTCGAACCTGCTGCGCCTTGCGATCCTGCAGCAGCTCCGCGGTGAGGCGCGGTACTACCTGGATCAGCGGACGCGACTGACGCCCTACCTGGCGATGGGCACCGGGCTCGCGCTCTATGGTTCGGAGTGGGGGGCCGAGACGGGCGGCCTTGTGGCCACTTTGGGCGCCGGACTAGAGTTTCAGATTACGCAGTCGACCGTGGTAGGCTTCGCCCCCATGTACCGCGCATTCGTGCTGCGGAACTTCATCGACAGCGCCGGCCAGCCCAGGGCCGACGCCTACCTTGGCTTCGGTCTCGCCCACTTCATTGCCCTCGAGCTGGTCTTCGAAGTGCGTGAACCGCTACCTCGATGGTGACGCGAGCAAGGCTTTCGTGACGACGACTGGTAAGGGATCTGAATCCACCGTGCGCTGTGAGCGATGTGGCCGCGACAACCCTCCAGGGCTCCGGTTCTGCCGTGATTGCGGCAACCGCGTCATGCCCCCCTCGGCGCCCAACGCCGCGGCAGCGCCGCCACAACCCGCGAGCGTGGCACCCCTTCCCCGACCCGCTGCGCCGAACTTCGAGTTCGGTCCACGAGGTGACGTGAACGCACCCGCGCCGTGCCCGCGCTGCGGTTCGAGCAACCCCGCATCGGGGCGTTTCTGTTTCAACTGTGGTTCCCCGATCGGGGCGCAGGCCGTCGCCTCGCCGACTCCGCCACCGCAGCCGCCTGCACCATCGTTAGCAGTGCCGGTCCCCGTCGCCCCACGCCCGCAATCGGTGCCCGCACCCGCCGCCGCGCAGGGGCCGACTCCGGTGCTTCGGCCGGCGGCAATCACCAGCATTGCACCCCAACCCGGCGCGCATGCAGCCGCTACCGCGCACGGGGCTGCTTCGGACGCGGTCGTGCATTGCCCGCGCTGCCGCGGCGCGAACGCGCGACACGCGCTTTTCTGCCAATTTTGCGGGGGCAATCTCGGCGGGGACAACACACCCGACGCGAGCTTGCCGGGCCCTTCCCCGACCGCGCAGCTCGTCGCGGCTCGCTTGGTGGTGATCGCTCAGGACGGAACTCCCGGACGTCAATACCCACTTACTGATGAACAGACCGACATTGGACGCGAGGAAGGCGCGATCCTTCTACCGAGCGATCCCTACGTTTCGCCGCGTCACGCCCGCGTATTTCAGCGCGGCGGCCGCTTCTTTGTGCGCGACCTGGCCTCGGTGAACGGGGTATACGTGCGAATTCGGGCGGCCGAACGGCTGCAAAACGCGGACTTGGTCCTGATAGGCCTTGAGGTGTTAAGGTTCGAGGTCGTGAGTGACGCGGAGAAAGGCCTCGGGCCCGCCACGGAGAGGGGCACGCGTGTATTTGGTTCCCCGAGTCTCCCTCGTTACGCTCGGCTCGGTCAGCGTACGGTCGAGGGCGCGACACGAGATGTGGTCTACTTGGGGCGCGATGAGACGGTGATCGGGCGCGAATCCGGCGACCTGGTGTTCACCAATGACCCTTTCATGAGCCGTCGACACGCGATCTTCATGCGCGACCCCGCGACCAACACCTTCCTCCTTCAGGACCTCGGGTCTTCGAACGGAACCTACCTTGCCATCCGCGGCGAGCACGAGCTCGCGAGCGGTGACCACGTGCGCATCGGGCAGCACCTCTTTCGCTTGGATGTCGACACGGGCAGGGCCAGGTCATGACCGGCGAAGCCACGGCAGAGCGCGCTGAAATCAAGCTGCGGCTGTTTGGTCGCACCGACGTCGGTCAAATCCGCGAACACAATGAAGACAACTTTCTGATCGCCGATCTCACTCGCGGCAGCCGCAGCCTGATGGAAGCGGATCGCGAGCAGATCGTCGGCGAGCGCGGCACCGTGCTCGGAGTTTGCGATGGCATGGGCGGCGCCGCCGCCGGCGAGGTCGCGAGCCAGCTCGCCGTCGACATCATCTACGAGAAGCTCTCGCTCTCCGGGCCGTTCGACGATCACAACGACCTGGCTCGTGCGCTGGTACGCGCGGTCGAGGACGCGGGGGTGCGCATCTTCAGTGAGGCCCGCGCGGACCGCACTCGGCGCGGCATGGGCACCACGGCCACGATCGCAGCGCTGCTCGACTCGCGCCTGTTCATCGCCCAGGTCGGCGATAGCCGCGCCTACATCCTGCGCCGCGGTCGGCTGGTTCAGGTCAGCCGCGACCAATCGCTGGTGAACCAGCTGATCGAAGCCGGGCAGCTCACCGAAGAAGAAGCCGAGACGTTCGAGCACAACAACATCATTCTGCAAGCGCTCGGTACCGCCGAAACGGTGCAGGTCGACCTGACCTACGTGGACCTGAAGCGCGGGGACGTGATCTTGCTCTGCTCCGACGGCCTATCGGGGATGATTCGCAGCGACGAGATCCGCGAGGTGCTGACGACCGTCCCCGATCCGCTCGAGGCGTGTCGCGAGCTCACCGAGCGCGCCAATCGCGCCGGAGGGCACGACAACATCACGGTGATCGTTGCGCAGTTCGACGGCGATGGCCTGCCCGAAGCCACCGAGGGAAGCGAGCTCGTGTACCAAAAGTACGCGCTGCCCGAGGTCGCACCGCAGGAAAACACCATCCGCCTCTCGGCCCACGTTTCGCCAGGAGAAGCGGCCACCATGCCGCCCAGCCTGGACGCCCAGAAGGATCCGCGGCGGCTGCGCGTTGGGCACACCATGGTCGGCATGGCGAGCGCCATCACGCCCGAGGTGCTCGCGGCCGCGGATGCGCAAGCAGGGCGCGTCCCTTCCAATCCGCCGATCGCGGCCTATAGCCCGATGGACGAGCCGGTGGATCTACCGACCACCGGGTTTCCGCCGTCGGCCGTCGGCTTCATGGTGCTCTTCGCCATGGCAGCCGCGGCGATTGCCGGCTTCCTGCTGTTGCGTTGAGCCGGGCCGGTGCGGCGCGCTCTCGCACGGCTGCTCGGGGTAGTGCTGACCCTGGCACTGACGTCCGTGGTCGCGATGGCCGCGCTCTCCTCGTTGAGTGCACAAGGCCGCGTCGACAGCCCCCAGGCGGAGTTGCCGCTCTACTTCAATGTCGCGCCACGCAACGTGCACGACCTCGCACAGGGCGCCGTGCGTCGCCTGGCGCTCGGCCACGACGCGGCCGCCGAACGTGAGCTCGCGCGACTCGGCGGAGCCGCCTTGCCGCACGTTTTGCCTGGCCTGGCCGAGCTGCCCAGCGAAGCGCGCGGTCGCGTCGCGCGCGCGCTCACGCCCGTGGCACGGCGCATGGGCGTCGCCGGCGACGAGGACCTGAACTCACCCGAAAACGCGATCGCATTTTGGGAGCGATTTTGGCAGGACCGTGCGTTCGATTTCAGGCCTCAAGTCGTGCGGCGAATGGTCGGCCGCTTGGCGCAACGATCGAACGCGCTCCGGGTCGAGGACATCCTTCACCTCGATACGTATTCCTTGTCGGAGCTGATCCCCGCGCTCGGGGCCATTCGCAGTGTGGAAGACGTGCGACGCGCCGAACGCCTCACGCACGTACTCTCACACGTGACCGGACGCGGACCGCTGGTCACGCTGGGGATGAGCCAAGCCGAAGCGCGCTCCGCGGTGCTCGCGTGGCAAAGCTTCTGGTTGAAAGAGGGTTCGGATTTCGTGACCCTCGACGGCCCGCGTCGTGTGGTCGCAACCTTCGCCCAAACTCACTACGGCACCTGGGTGCTGCATGCTCTCGGCGTGCTGCGCAACCCCGCCGCGCAAGCGGCGGGAGCGCTCGGGATCCCGCTTCGCCTCGCACTGTTCAGCGCGCTGCGGCTGCTCGTGGCGCTCGCAGGCGCGGTCGTACTGGGGGCGGCCTGGGTAAGACTCGAGCGCACCCGCGCGCCGCGCTGGGGCGTCGCGACGCGGCTTTTGGCCACGCTGCTCGTCACGCTACCAGCGCCATTCGTCGCAGCATCCTTGGGTGCCCCAGAAGGTAACCTGGCTCGCAACGCTTTCGCGGTGTTGCTCACGGGTACGCTGGGCGCTTCGTTGCTGTCACGTCACGCACTGCCGATCGTGAACACCCCGGGATCTCCGAGCACGCCCCGGCTAACGCAGCTGCTTGCGACCGTCGCGGGCGCGTGCCCGAGTGGTCTGCCCTGGTTGATGACCGCCGCGTTGAGCCTGGAGTTGGTCTTGGAGCTCGACGGCGCCGCCCCGATTGTGCTCGATAGGCTCGCCAAAGGCGACGTCATCCCGGGTATGTCGCTTGCGCTCGGCGGCTCGTCGCTCGCGGTTTTCCTGGTGAGTCTCGCTCATCGCGCGGCGCCCAAAGCGGTGCCGTTGAACCTGCGTGCACCCGCGTTGATCGAGGTCGGCGGTGCTTCTCGACGGCGCCGCTGGTGGCTCGGCCTGACCACGTTGTTGCTGCTGGCGCTGTTCGGTGCCGGTTGGTCCCGGGGTAACGCGGAGCTTGGGGGTTGGTCGGCGCTGTCAGAAGGGGCGCGCGCGCTGCTCGGCTACGGCTCGCTCACGGTGCTGGTAGCGACCGTCGCGGGGCTCGCCTTCGGCGCCGCGGCGGCTAGCGGCCCCACGGCGTTCGATGGCGCGCTAACGCGCACGCTCGAGGTGTTCGGCGGGCTGCCGACGGTACTTTGGGCCGCCGCGCTCGCGCGCTGGTTCGGCCCCGGCCTCGCGCTCGCGCTGTGCCTCGGTCTTCTACGCGCGATCGATGTGGCGTGGCTGCTGCGCAGTGAGCTTTTTCGTCGCGCTTCGCAGGATCAAGATCTCGGCGCACGCTCGCTCGGGCATCTTCCGCTTTCCATCTACCTGCAGCGTCGCTTGCGACCGGCGGCCCTTCCCGCGCTGTCGGCTGCAGCCATGACGCCCGCTTGGCTCTTGGCAGTGGCGGTGGCGGGGCGTACTGCCTCCTTGCCGGCCAGCGCCGGCGCGGCCGGCTGGAGCTATTTGTTCGTGCGCCCGCTGGCAGACAACACCCTGCCCTGCCTGGTTGCGGTGCTGCTGCTGAGTCTCCTGACCTGGCTGTTGCTCGGAACCATCACCGCGGCACCCCGCCGGGTCGGCGCCGCGCGCGGAAGCGTGCCGCCGGCCGACGGGGCAATCGACGCCAGCAGCTGAGGGGGGCTTGCGCCACCGGCGCGAATGGTCGACATAGATCCGCACATGGCGCTTCAAACCGTCACAGAACGAGACTTCGAGCAGCAGGTCATGATGAGTGAGCTGCCAGTGCTCGTGGAGTTTTCCGCCGAATGGTGCGGCCCCTGCAAAGTCGTGGCGCCCGAACTGGAAGCGCTGAGCAAGGAGCTCCAGGGAAAGTGCAAGATCGTGACGATCGACATCGATCGTTCGCCGATGATCGCGCGGCAGCTGGGCGTGCAATCGGTGCCCACTTTCGTGGTTTTTCACGAGGGTCGGCCGGTCAACGGCAAAGTCGGCGCGCTCAAGCGCACGCAGCTGCGCGAGATGGTCGATCCTTTCCTGCCGCGAGCCGAGGGCGCGCTGAAGCCCGAGGAAGTCGCGGCGCTGGTCAAGGCCGGGCGCATCAGCTTGGTCGATGTCCGCGAGCCGGCGGTCTACGCGCGCGCGCACATCGCGAGCGCGGTCAACCTTCCCTCCAGCGAGATTGAAACCCGTCTCGCCGAGCTGCACATGCTGCCCAACCCGGCGGTGCTTTATTGCCGCTCGGGCGAGCAGACCAAAGAGCTTGCGGCCAAGCTGGCCGAGCAGGGCGTTCCGGTCGCCTTCTTGGAGGGCGGGGTGCTGGCCTGGGAAGCAGCCGGCTTTAGCCTCGAGCGCCCGGACTGAGCGGGATAAAGCTCGTTTGGCTCAGTGCTGGGCTTGGTACGCCGCGAGCGCGGCTTCCAGCACTTCGCGAACGGGCACGTTGGCGCGCTGCGCGGCGGCCGCACAGGCGTCGAACTCGGGCTTGGCGAGCGCGGGGCCGTACGCGCCCTCGCTCACCTTGATCGGAATGCGACCAAACCGCGTTTCGACCTCGACCATGCGCCGAGGCCGCTCGGTACGAGAAACCGGAAACGAGCGCACGCCGATACTGCTGGTTTCCGAGAGCATGACCGAGGCGAGCGCAGCAGCGCGCGGCCGCTCGCCGAGCGCGGCCAACACCAACCCAGGCCGGCCCTTTTTCATGGTCACCGGAGCAGCCCAAGCGTCGAGCGCGCCCGCCCGAAGCAGCGCGTCGATGGCGTGCGCCGCGAGCTCACCGCTCATATCATCGATGTTTGCTTCAATGACCACGTGCGTCGCTTGCTCCGCGGTGTTGCTGCTCGCGAAACCGAGTACCGCGCGCAGCGCGTTCGGTCGCCCGCCAGGTAGCTCTCGCGACCCGCAACCCCAGCCGACCCGATCCGGCGCGAAGCTCGGCCACGACGCGAACTCCTCCGCAACCGTCGCCAGGATGGCCGCGCCGGTCGGCGTCACGAGCTCGACCTCGAGCCCCGAATCGTAGGTCGGTACGCCGCGCAAACAGAGCACGGTGGCGGGCGCCGGCAGCGGCAATTCCCCATGCTGACAGTGCACCACCCCGCGCCCCAGCGGGAGCGGCGTGGCAACCACGCGGGCTCCAAGGTGGGCGAACGCCGCGGCCGCTCCGACGATGTCGACGATCGCGTCGATCGCGCCCACCTCGTGAAAGGCGACGGACTCGATGGGCACGCGATGTACGGCGCTTTCCGCCTCGGCCAAACGCCGGAAGATTCGCCGAGCCAAGCGCTTCGTGTCGGCTTCGAGCGGCGCGCGCTCGATCAAGAGATCGATCTGGGCGTAGCTCCGCTCTGGTTGCGCTCCGGTCACGTCGACCAGGAAACGGCTGCCGCCGATCACGCCCGAGCGCGCCGGCACGGCGCGCAGAGCGTAGCCGTCCATGCCGAGCACTGCGACCGCCGCGCTCACCACCTCGAGCGGCACGCCGAGGTCGACGAGCGCCGCAATGGTCATGTCCCCAGCCACGCCGCTCGGAGCGTCGAGCAGCAGCGTGCGGCCGATACCCGCGCCGCGCTCGAGCGGAGCGTTCGGTGAAGCCACCGGGGCTGGTAGGTCGTGCGAGTGCGGGTGCGAATGCGAATGGGGGTGGGAATGCGAACGGGGGTGCGCGTGCTGGTGGGCGCGCACTTCGGGGGCGATCTGGATCGAGGTCAGCGTGGAAGGGTCGAGTTTCCCGCTACCCGTGCCCGATTTTTCGTTCATGTTCGATTCGCCCGGCGCAGCATGCGCGCCACCGCCACCGCCGCACCAAAGCCATTGTCGATATTGACGACGGTGACGCCCGAGGCGCAGCTGGTCAGCATCCCGAGTAGCGCAGTGAAGCCAGACAACGCGGTGCCGTAACCCACCGAAGTGGGAACAGCGATGACCGGGGTCCCGATGAGTCCACCCACCACGCTCGGCAGCGCGCCTTCCATACCGGCGACCACAATCACGGCAGGCGCGCGGGCGAGTGGATCCATCGAGCCAAACAAGCGATGAATCCCGGCCACGCCCACGTCGAACACGCGCACGGCCGGAATGCCGCAAATGCGCAACGTCTGCAGCGCCTCCTCAGCCACTGGAATGTCGCTGGTACCGGCGCTGACCACCGCCACCGGTTCGCACTGCACCTGGGGTATCGGGCCGTGCTCGTAGCTCAGCGTGCGCGAAAGCGGCTCGTAGACGAGTTCCGACAGGGCAGCGCGAACCTCGAGCGACACCTCGGGACGAACCCGCGTAACGAACACGTTCTCGCGCGCTTCGAGCAGGCGGCGCGCAATGCCGATGATCTGCTCTGGCCGTTTGCCATCGCCGAGCACCACCTCGGGGAAGCCAAGACGCAGCGTGCGATGGTGGTCGACCTTGGCGTAGCCGAGCTCCGCGAAGGGCAACGACTCGAGGGCCGAGAGCGCGCCGTCCACGCCGAGCGCACCCGCGCGCACCTTTTCGAGCAACCCGCGCAGCTCGTCCGCGTTCATCCCGAGCTCCAGGTAGAGCCGGACCCGCAGCGTCCCCGGGGGGAGACGGTTTGGCGATGCATAGTGCCCGGTTTAGCGCTGAATTCGCCCAGTGTCGACGCGCAGGAACGGGCCCCGAACGCGCGGCCCGAAAGCGACTGAGGCCAAACGCGCCTGCGACACGCTGCCGCGGTCGAAACGCTCGCGCGCGCCGGACGAGCGCAGTACGCTCCCAAGGGCATGGACAGTACCGATGCCTTGCTCGATCAAGTTGTGGAAGTCTGCCCCCTTCCCGCCACCACCCAGCGGGTACTGGCGCTGACATCGAGCGACACGTCGAGCGTTCCGGAAGTCGCCAAGGTCATTTCCACCGACCCCGCCCTGGCCGCGGCGGTGATGAGCGTCGCCAACAGCGCCGCCTACGGCATGGGAAAGATCGATCGCATCGAGGTCGCGGTGATGCGTCTCGGCCTGCGCGAACTGAACAAGCTGGCGGCGGCCATGGCCCTGTTCGCCGCTTTCCGCAACAAGGCGGAGCTCACCTTGCCGCTGCACGAGATGTGCGTTGCCTCGGGGGCGATCGCACATCGCATCGCCAAAGAGAGCAACCTGGCCCAACCGGGCACTGCCTTCGTGTGCGGGCTGCTCTCCGAGATCGGGGCCATGTGCTGTCTGGTGTTCGACGGGACGAACTACGTGCAGCTCTGGGAACAGGCGGGCGAGAGCATCGATCTGCGCGCCGAGCTCGAACGCACGCGCTACGGGGCCACGAGCTTCGCCATCGGACAGCGGTTTCTCGAACGCAATTCGCTGCCGGAAACCGTGTACAGGGCGGTGGGGAGCGATCTCACCCAAAGCCCAGAGCTCGCCGATCCTCTGGCCAAGATCACGCTGCTCGCGCGGCACACGCCTCGGCTGGCTCGTGCGGCGAACAACGACGCCACGCAGCTGTTTGCGCTGCTCGACGGCCTCGCGCAACGCGTCGCGCTGACCGGAGTCGACGGCGCGCGCTTGCTCGGCTTTTGGGCGCAAGCCAGCGCTTCCCCCGAGCTCAGCTAAGCGAGCGCCAAAGGTCAATGCCAGCTCCTCTCGGCCCATTGCTCGGTCTCGCCCTCGGCGCTGCGTTCGCCTGGGTGTTCGGAGACGGCGGAGGCCGCGGCAAAACCGCGCTCGCAGTTGCCCCGCTCACCCTGGTGACGTTGTTCGGCCTGCTCGTGCTGGCCCCGGCCGCCGCCTACTTTCTCGCCTTCGAACCGGACTGGGCCTACGCGTACTTGGTGGACGCGAGCCGGCGACTCGGAGTGCTGCACGCGCTCGTCCTGCTTTCGGACGTGGCCAGCGTCCCGCTCGGCTTCACTCTGGCGCTGAGCTCCTCGCGCGGACCCATGTTTTCGGTGCTGGTGCGTTTGATCGGCGCGCCGCTGCTGGCCGCGGCGGTGTTCGTCGTGGTGCTCTTTCCGCGGTTGAGCGTGCAGGCCACCTATACCCAATTTCACGGAGACTTCGGCACGCGCGCCGTGGCTGGCGGGCCGCTCGGCTACGCGCTGATCTGGAGCACGCTGGTGCTCGCCGGAGCCGCCGCCTGGACCGCCCATTCTTTGCGCCGAATGCGCTAGTGCGCGCGCCGCGCCCCACGACAATCCGTGCTAGACGTGGGTTCGATGCAAGACGCGGAAGCGACCGAGCTCGAAGCGCTGGCCAGCAATGTCGTCGAACGCGCGCGCCGCGCCGGTGCCGACGTAGCCGAAGTCAGCGCACGGCGTGGCTTCGATTTGAGCGTGCGCGTGCGCCTCGGAAAAACCGAGCTAGTCGAAGAAGCGGGGCACCGCGGCCTTTCCCTGCGCGTCATCCGCGGCCAGCGCGTCGCGCTCTCTTCGACCAGCGACGTCACGCCCGCGGGCATCGAGCGCCTGGTGGCCGACGCGCTCGAGCTGGCCGAGTTGAGCGAGCCCGATCCGTTCGCGGGCCCTGCCGATCCGAGCGAGCTTTGCAGCCCGCCGCACCCGGATCTGGATCTATTCGATCCGGGCATTGCCGAGATTCTGGCGCCGGAGGCCATTCGCATCGCTGAGACGGCGGAGCGCGCCGCGCTCGCTTTCGACCCGCGCCTGACGCTCAGCGAGGGCGCGACGTTTTCGCGCAGCACGGGCACCTCCGCGCTGGTGCTCTCCAGCGGCTTTTCCGGCGTGCAACGCGGCTCCTACGCGTCGCTCGCGGTCGCGCCGGTAGTCGAAGACGAGGGCGGGAAAAAGCGCCGGGGGCACTACTGGACCGCGCATCGCCATCGCGCCGAGCTCGAGCCCCCCGAGGCCGTCGGTGCGGAAGCGGCGCGCCGTACGCTGCGTAAGCTCGGCGCACGCAAGGTGCCCACCACGGAAGCCGCGATTGTCTTCGATCCCGACGTCTCGCGCTCGCTGATTGGCACCTTTGCCGGCTGCATCATGGGCGGCGCCATTTGGCGAAAATCGTCGTATTTACTCGACCGCGAAGGCACCCAAGTAGGGAGCCCGCTGCTCACCCTGGTCGACGATCCGTTGTTGCCGCGCGCCCCGGGCTCGCGCCCGTACGACGGCGAAGGGCTGCGCTCTCGGCGCAACGTGGTCGTCGAAGCAGGCGTGCTGAAGACGTACCTGCTCGACAGCTACAGCGGCAGAAAACTCGGCGGCCGGCGCTCGACCGCCTCCGCGGCCCGCAGCGGCGGCGTTGGCCCGTCCACCAGCAATTTCCTGCTGCTCGCTGGAACCATGACGCCCGAGGCTTTGCTCGCGGACACCGGCAGCGGCCTGTACGTGACCGAAATGATGGGCTTCGGCTTCAACGCGGTCACTGGTGATTTTTCGCGCGGCGCGGGCGGCTTCTGGATCGAAAACGGCAAGCTCGCTTTCCCGGTCAGCGAAGTCACGATCTCGTCCAACCTCGACGCCATGCTGAAAAGCGTCGGGGCGGTCGCCAACGATCTGGTGCTCAAGACCAGCACGGCCGCCCCGACTCTGCGCGTCGATCGCATGACCATTTCGGGCACGTAGTCGGCAAAATCCCAGCTTTCAGTAGTTCATGGTGCCCGGCGATGCTCCCGGCGCGCCGTGCTCGGCAAAGGCCCCGGCATCCGCGTCGAACGCGTCCACGCGCGTTCGCGCGAGACTCACGCCCGCCCGCCGCGCTGCGAGCGCCGGAAAACGGGATAGGACCAGGCCGTTGGCGTCCTCGATATCGAGCGCTTCGCCCGAGTTCGAAAGGCCGCCCTTGGCCAGCAGGGGCAGCCGCACGAGCTGAGTTCCCGGAAGCGGCGGCACGTCGCCGCTCAGGGTTGCTGGAAAATCGCTGCGAACGAGCAGCGCGTATTCACCGGGCGCGATCGTCGCAGCGGGCAGCTCCACCGCGCCCGCGGAGTCGCGCAGCCACAGTCCGAGAAGCTCGGCCGCGCTCTGCCCGTCGTTGAAGAGCTCCACCCACTCCGCGGCAGGCTCACTGCCCAGCGGGTTCGCGAGCACCTCGTTCAAAACCAAGTGCGACCGCTCCGGCAACGTGCGCACGTTCACGTCGAAGGGCAGCTCGGCGCCGCCCACGCTGATCGCGCGCCCCCACACGCGCTGCTCGCGGTCCGGCTCGAGCCCGCGCACGACCCAGCGCCCAGCCGCCGGCATTGGCTCGATGCGAGCGCTGCCGTTCGTTTCGAGCGCCCAGAGCAGCGGCTCGTCCGCGCTCCGCACGTTCAGGCGGTCGTCATCGACGCGCGCACAGCCCGGGCCGAGCGCCAGCTCGCCCTCGTCACACAAAGCGGTTTCCGGAGCGGAACTCGGGGCAATCTCGAACGGAGTGGGATCGAGCAGTACTCCGCCCGCCTCCGGGGGAAGTCCGAGCAACCCCGGTGCCTCGCCGTCATTCGACAAGTGTGCCGAGACGCAAATGCGTCCATCAGGGAGCGTACCGAAGCTCGGCTCGATCGCCACCGGGAGTCCGCTCGGGTCGAGAGTCACCTCGAACGTCTCGGCTGGCACTGCCCCGCCGCACAACACCAGTAGGCGGCCGACGGTCGAACCCGTCGGCGGCCACACGCGCTCGAGCAACGGCGTATCATCCTGAGCGTCGACGTCGAACTGTGCGAGTTGTCCCCATCCCGGGGTTGCCAGCGTGTAGCGCGCGCCCGGCTCGAGCACCACGGTGGGCAGGAGCGAGACGCGCCCCCGGTCGCGCTCCCCCTCGACACGGACCGGCACCATGCGTTCGCTGAGCGTCGCCGGCAAATCACGGCGATTGATGCGCCCGAGGTGGTAGTCGCTGAGCTCGCCCGCGAAGAGCCAGAGATCATTCGGCGAAAGCGCCCCCCCTTCTCCAGCAATCACATCGATGCGCACCACGCGAGCGCTGCCTCCGAGTCGGCTCGGCGTGACCTCCACCTCCGGCGGACCTGGTCGCGACCCCAAGTTTGGACCGCCAACGCAGCCCACACAGCAGAGGGCGATCGCAACGGCTTCGAGCACACGCAGGCGAAGCATCGCGCTCCGGTCGGTCGCTCCGCCGCGCGAGTTGCGCCCAAAATCGAGCGCCATGATATGGTCAGCCGGTGTCGCCCGAAGACATCCAGAAGCTCCGAAAAGACCTCTCTTGCACGGCACGCGAGCTCGCCGCCGCGCTCGACGTCGACCCGAAAGAAGTGACAGGCTGGGAAACGGGCGAGCTATTCCCGACCAAGCGCTACGTCGACGCCATGAACGCCCTGCGTGAACGCGGCCCCTCCGCGATCACGCGCGCCCCGCGCGGTAAGGCGCCCCCAAAAACGGGCAATGCACGCCTAGCCGACCCAGCCCTGTGGCTCGTGGTGCGAAAGTTGCTCGAGAACCCTGCCCTGTTCGAACAAGTGCTGAAGCTCAGCGAGAAATACCCCGACCCCGCTGAGCCGAAAGCCAAAAGCTAATTTCCGAACGCAGCCCACTCCAGACCCAGGCTCAACGACAGGAACGGGCGCCCCCAAATCGCGACCGTGTTTTGATCGAAGCGCACCAGCGCGCGCTGCATCGTGAAGCCGACCGCGCCTTCCGCGCGCAGGCGTAGCCGATACGCGAGGTCGAGCTCGGTCGCGACTCGCGCGAACGGCATGGCACTGAACACGCTCGTGCTGTTGTCACTGTATCCGGTTTTTTGCGCGTAACCGTCCATGCTGAGCGAAACCAGCGCCACGCCACCGCCACCCGCGAGCGTCCACATCCGCCGGCGATCACGACCTTCGATGCCGAGCGCGGCCAAGGCCGCTCGCACATCGGCGTAGCCTTCGTCACCGTGGATGCGCGCCGCGGCCGGAGGCCACCAAAACGAGAGATCCACCCCGAGCCACGAGTCTCGCACGTAGCGAAGCCCCCCGTTTAGCGAGGCGCTCGGCCCCAGGTCCTGAGAACCAGTCAGGATCCCACCACCGGCCCCGAGCCACAGCGCATGAGGCGCTGGGGGAGCCGCGGGTCTCTCGGGCGCGAGCGGTAGCGCGCTCGCGTCGGTCTCGATCAGGTCCGGTTCGTCTGTTTCGGCCGGTGGGGTCGGCTTTTTCGAATCCGTGCTCGAGTCCGCGGGACGGCGCTCAGGCGTCGTTTCACCGCCTGCAGCGCGGGCCGGGGAACTCGAGTCGGGGCCGCCGCTCGGCTCGTCGCGTAGATCTTCCGGCTCGATGCCTAGCTCGAGGAAACGCGCACGGAGCGCCTCCACGGCACGCAGCACCGCGAGCTCCGGACGCTTCGGATCGACATCCACCCATTCACTGCGAGCCTCGGAATCGACTTCCGGTGCAACCCAAACCTCGATCCCCTCTGCCGAACGCCCCACTCGCAATACCGCGAGCGTGCGGGCTCGCCGCGCGACCTGGGCCAGGGCGAGATCATTTCCGAGCGGGATTTCCCGTACGCGCCAGCCGAGCCCCGCCAGCTCCGCTCGGAGCCGAGCGTGCAGCTCCGCGTTTGCGCCGCCGCTCACGAGCGCGATCGCGGTGTGACGAGGCTCCGCCCACGCCGACGCTGCACGAAAACAGAGCAGCCAGGCGAAGGCGAGCAGCAGCCCGAGGCGACACCAGTAGACGCGCGGCGCAGCAGCGCGGGCCCGGAAGCTCAGCGACCGAGCAGAGTGCGAGCCAAGCGCGCGTGTGGACCGTTGGGATTCGAGGCGAGGTACGACTCCGCCGCGCGCGTCGCGCCCGCGCGATCGCCCCCGCGGTACAGCGCTTCCATCAACCGGCCCTGCGCTTCGCGCGCGAGCGGACCGCCCGGCTGCTCCTTCAGGTACACTCGGAACCATCGCGCGGCTTCATCATACGCGCCCCGCTGGTCGAAGTGGACGCGGGCAATATTGAAAGCCGCCACGCTCGCGAGCCCGCTTCCGGGAAAGCGCCTCCGAAGCGAGGTCAGCGCCATGATGGCCTGCTGCGGACGCCGCCCGAATCGAGCCACGTCAGCGAGCAACGCCAGCTCTTCGCTACTGGCGCGCTCACATTCGGCCGGGAAACCCAAAACGTCCACGCTGCCGAGCGCCTTCTCGAACTTGCCGGCGCGGGCGAGCGCTTGCCAGGTCGTTTCACTCTCGGGCCGGACCACGCGAGCGGTCGCCCGAGCGGACTCCTCCGGGCTCGACACGGGCATCGCCTCCACGTCGGTCACGTCGGTGGCCTTTGGCAAGACCGCGGGCTGGTTCGCTGCCTGACCACGCGAAATCTCGAAGCGCGAGTCGCGGCAGGACGCGGTCAGGCTCTCACCGGAGCGGAGCGGCCGCGGATCCCCCAGCGCGCAGCCGGACACCACCACGCTCCCTTCGCGCATCGACACGCGCAGCGTGTCCTGCTCGGGCGAGAAGCTGACGTTGAACTTGGTCCCGGTCACTCGAACCAGGAACGGGCCCAGGCTCAGGCGATAGTCGGTCTGCACGTGATGCTTGACCGAAACGTCGAGAGCGCCGGTTTCGACTGCCAGGGTGGCGCCATTGGGCCGCAGCTCCGCGATGCGCACGCGCGAGCCCGGCTCGAGCGTAATACGCGACCCGTCGGAAAAATCGATCGGCAGCCGCTCGCTCGCCTCCGAGCGAATCCACGACTCTTGCGGCGCGGGGCGACTGTTCACCATCGCCTGCACTGCCTGACTCGAGAACCACGTACGCGGAGCCACGAAAGCCCCCGCGCCGAGCACGATGCCGAGCGCAACCGCTGCCGCAACCAGCCAGAGCGCGTTGCGCCCGCGACGCGCCGCGCCCACGCGGAGTAGGAAATTATCCCGCGCTGAGTCCAGCGGGACCGCGCGCTCCAGCCATTTATCCTGCGCCCCGGCGACGCGCTTGCCGAGCTCTTGCAGGGTTTCCAAACCGCTCATTGTGTGAGCCCCCCTCGCTTTGCGACCCAAGCCTTCAAGACTGGCTCACGACTCGAAAGCTCGTCGAAGCGTTGCTGAGCGCCGCTCAGACGACGCTTGATCGTGGATAAAGATACCCCGCACGCGCTTGCCACCGCAGTCAGCTCCATCCCGTCGATCACGCGCAGCGCGAAGGCGATCCGCTCATCCGCTGGCAGCGCTTTCAAAACCCGATACACCGCGGCGAGCGCTTCATTGCCTTCGGTGT
Source organism: Polyangiaceae bacterium (assembly GCA_035549735.1). Classification (GTDB taxonomy): domain Bacteria; phylum Myxococcota_A; class Polyangia; order Polyangiales; family Polyangiaceae; genus PMG-095. The sequence continues at coordinate 174,911 of DASZQI010000007.1, forward strand.
CGAGTGCTGGAACCGAGGGTTCCGGTAACTCGTCGTCCGGTACGAAGCGCAAAAATCGCCAACGGGCGCGGCGCCGAATGCGACCGCGCGCCGTGAACACCGCCGTTCGCGTCAGCCACGCTTTCAGCGCTGAGGGATCCTCGATGTTGTGCAACGAACCGAGCGCGGCAACGAACACGTCCTGCAACAAATCCGAGAGCTCCGGATCGGGACCGAGAACGCGGGCGAGAACCCGCCGCACGTGCACCGCGTAGCGATCGAACAGAACCGCGCCGGCATGCGCGTCCCCGGTCCGCAGCGCCCTCACCAACGTCGCGTCGGAATCCGCAACCCGAAGGGGGATGACGTTGGTCGGCGGCCGACTGGCCACGGGGTTCGGAGACGGGCGTTGCGTCACGTGTCGAAAAGCTCCGTATGTGATGTGTCCCCGGGCCGGTCTCAGGGGTCAAGGAACTGGTTTCAGGCAGTTTTTCCTGGCCAGTTTCACTCTAGCTATACGTGCAGGGGTCTGGGAGCGCCAGGACGGGACCGATTGGCCCTCGGGCCGATGCGCAAATCTGGCCTGGTACCGATTCCACATTGGGCCCTCGCAGGGCGGACCCCGCCGCCGGCAGCACGAAGGACGACCGCCGCGCGCAGCACACCTAGTGCGCCGGCGACCCGTATCCCCCCACCTTTTTGAAGCTCAGCTACTACTCGCTTCGGTCGTCTTCTCGTCGTCGTCCGGCTCGTCGTCGTCGTCGTCGTCGTCGTCGTCGTCGTCGTCGTCCGACTCATCGTCGTCGTCGTCGTCGTCGTCGTCGTCGTCCTCGTCGTCGTCGTCCGACTCATCGTCGTCGTCGTCATCATCGTCCGACTCGTCGTCGTCGTCGTCCGACTCATCGTCGTCGTCGTCGTCATCATCGTCCGACTCGTCGTCGTCATCATCTGACTCGTCGTGCGACTCATCGTCGGCCTTCGACGGCGGAACAGAGTCGGATTCAGCAGAGTCAGTAGAGTCGTCGGAGGGGGTGGCGGCGAGTGTCTCGCCGTCTTCGCTGCTCTCGGGTGGCGCAGAGCCGGACTCAGAGCTCGGCGTTTGTTCATCGTCTGCGCTCAGCTCGCCTTGCGGTGCCTCGATCGGGCCTTCCGGCGCACGCTCACCCGTCTCTTCTTCGAAATCGCGGCGCGACTCGTCGCTGAGCTCGGTGTACTCACGGAGGGTCGGCAGATCGCGCAAGCTCTTCAGACTGAACGCCTCGAGGAACACGTTCGTGGTTCCGTACAACATGGGCCGCCCTGCTTCGTCCTTCTTCCCGATGATCCGAATCAAGTCTCGCTCGAGCAGACCTTTCAAAACGGGCCCCGAATCGACACCACGAATGTCATCGATCTCGGGACGCGTGATCGGCTGCCGATAAGCGACGATCGC
>DASZQI010000008.1:0-5928 GCA_035549735.1 Polyangiaceae bacterium
GCTAGCGACTGGGTGTTTTAGTGTTTCGCGCTTCGTCGCACCGCGCTGCGGTCAGCGTTTGGACGAACGGTAGTACTCGCTCGGACTTACGCCCACTCGGCGGCTGAATACGCGACTGAAGTGCGGAACGTTGCGGAACCCGCTCTTCTCGGCGGCGTCACCGACGGTCGTGTGACGATTGGTCAGAAGCCACTGCGCATGGCGGAGGCGCGCCTGAATCAGGTCTTCAATCGGACTTATGCCGAAGCACTGCCGATAGAGAACCGCAAAGCGGCTTTCCCCCAGCCCGGTGAGGGCAGCCATGCGCTCTACGGTCCAAGCGTCTGCGAGGTGCTCGTGGACCTGCTCGCGGACTCGTCGCAGCGTTTCGTGTTGGCGAGCCCCATCCAGGTTTTCGTGAGCTAGTGAGCGCCCGAGCAGCAAGATGAGGCGCGCAACGAGGCAGGCGACGAGCTCCTCCCAGAATGGGGCTTGCCGCTGCATTTCGACGTGAATTTCTTCGATGAGAAGCGGATAGAAGCCGGTGGTGCCGTGCGGGCAAAAGAGCGTGTTCCGAGGCAGGCCAGCGCGCTCAAGCAGCCGCCCGACGTCCGAGCCTTGCACGTGGCACCAGTCGTCTCGATAGGAAGCGTCGCGCCCGCGGTACCATTGACGGTGGCCAGGAGAGTAGATCAGACAAGTCCCGGGTTCGCAGGTCTCGAGACCGCGAGCCGTCAATACCTCCATCCGAGTGCGAAACCGCAGGAACAGGTACTCGCCGAAACCGTTGGGCCGATCCGTGGCATGGCCGGGTGGATTGAACTGATCCGCGCCCGCCAGCGACACACGAATGTCTAGTGCCATCGGCAGGACCTCCTTTTCCCGGCAGGTCTTTGCATCGCGCCGTGACGCATCATGGGGAGGAGCGTAGCGGAATAGGTCAACTCGCGAAACGTATCCGTCATTGATGCTCGGATTCGACAAGTCCAGAGCGGGATTCGTCAACAGGTATCCTCTGCAAAGACCGAAGTTTGCGTGACTCAGCAGCGGTGAATCTGCTACGAAGCCGCGTAGCTCGTGCGATGTTTCGGCGCGAGTAGTCGGTAACAAGATGATCGATGTACGGGCCGCGATGCTCCCCGGGAGTCGTCGTGTACGCGGCGTTCTGCGACTCCTGGCGGCGCTCGGCTATCTGATTGGTGTCAGCATCGCAGACGCCGAGGAAGTCCGAGAGCCCGTGCCCAGGCCGTCGCGACTGCCGGCGCCAGGAATGTCTCCAGAGGCTCCAGTCGTGCCCCCTGCGCCGGGTGGTCGTGCTCCCTCCTTCGGGGCGCCGAGCGACGCTGGAGACTGGTCGTTCCGCATTGGTGGGCGCGTGTCGGGCTGGCAGAGCACCGGTATTGGTCGACAGCCCGCGGACGAGCACTATCAGGGCGTTCCCTTGCACGTGCCCCCGCGCACCGCAGGTCGCGGCGCGTTCTACGCCGGCGGCGCCGGGGTGCTGTTCTTCACCTACGGCAACGGGGTTCTCAGCGCCAACGCCACGCTGGAGGCGGGCTTCGGCGGTATCCAGCACGAGAGCTACTACAACACGCAGCATGGCCCGGCGATGCGCAATGCGTACCTCAACTTCACGCCACCGGCATTCGGCGCGCTCAAGTTGCGCTTCCAGGTCGGCGCGTTCAGCACCAGCTATGGCGCTCCAGGCCCGTGGGGCTGGGGGCTACTCGGTCCGCTGATCGCGGTGCATGGCTATGGCGAAACGACGCTCGCCGAATATGACGCAAGCCCGAACGTGCGGCTCTACTTCGAGCACGGGCTGGCCGTGGCTCCCGAAGTCCCGCAAGGCTTCGAGCGGCTCACCTATACCGGCTGGGCCGAGGAAGGCATCACTACCGTCGTACACCACGCACACGCCGGTCTTTCCTACCAAAACAGGCTCACACTAAAAGCGCATTTCGCCGCCGCTCGCGGCACCAACGAGCGCACGTGGATGGCCGATCAGGCGGAGAGCGCGACGCCCGACGCGCACCACGACGGCCGCATGGACGTGTACGTGCTCGAGGGCCATTGGCAGATGGACCGCTTCGGCCAAGTCGGCGTGAGCGGGGCCGCCTGGCGATTCAGGCATGGCTTCCAGGTGCACGACGGAATCGGGTGGGGCCTCGACTGGACCGCCGGGGGTCGTGAGATGGGCAACAAGTACCTTGGCCCCAACAGTAAGGGACACGGTCTGCTTGCGGCCATCGCGCTCGAGTACGACGTCAGCCTCGCCCGCGTGCTCCGCTACCCCGAGTCTTTCAACGGCAATGGGCGCGACGTTCGCGTGGCCGTGGCCTTCAATCACGGCTGGACGCTGGACACCCGAGACCCCGACTTTGATGGTGCGACCGGTTACCTGCTGGGCGCTGACGTCGAGTACGCGATCCTGCCGTGGCTCAGCACCATCGTGCGCGTATTCGGCGAGAGTCGCGACGTCGCGCGCCTGACGTTCACACGCTACGTGGATCCGAGCGGCAACGAGAGCCCCACGGGCGTCGCCGAGTATCGACATTCACGCGGGCGTTGGTCCGCCTTCAACGTGACCCCCGTGCTCGCGCTACACAGCGACTGGCTGAGCACGGACCGAATCGAACTCGGGTACTCGCGCTATTTCTACAGCGACCTTGCCGACAACAATTCGGCGCGACCGCTCGACCGCGACGTCGTGACCCTCGGCGCACGGCTCACCTTCTAGGAAGCGACCCATGATCCTCCGCTTGAAAGGCATGCTCATCCTGGCTTTGCTCGGCCTCTCGAGTCCGGCGTTTGCCGACGAGCAAGCCCCTCGCCCCCAGGAACTCAGCGATGAACTCCCACGCCTCGGCATGGCCAGTGGCGAACCGCAGGTGCGCAGCGCGCCGCCGTCCATTCCATTTGGCGTCGCCCCTGTCTCCCGAGAGTACGTCCTCGATTTCCACGGCTACCTGCTGCTTCCCGCGCGCCTCGGCCTGCACCGCCGCGAAAACCCGACGCCAGGTCAAGCGGGCACGGTGCTTCATAGCCCACCGCTCACGCCCGAAGATTTTCGGCGTTTTCAGTACACCGCCGTACTGCCAGAGCCGTGGGTGCAGCTGAACCTCAGCTACGGCAACACGCAGGTCGTGGGCACCGTGATCCTTGCGGCCCGTAGTCTGACCGACGCAATGGCGATCTACGATCCGGTCGACCAATTGGGCGTCACGGACGCGTTCTTACGTTTCAATCTCGAGGACACGTTCCGCACTCCGTTCGAGGTGAAGGTCGGCGGCATGACGCAACGCTACGGGGCAATGGGCGCGTTCGACGCGGGTCGCTATGCTACCCCGCTCATCGCGCGAACCAACGCGATCGGTGAGACCATCACCGCGGGGTTTCGTTTGGGCAAGTCGAGCTTCGTGCTGGAGCAAGGCGCTGGCGGGCAGATCGGGCGGGCCGCGCGTTCGATCGTTTCCGATGGCTGGAACGATTTTGCAGATCCCAACACGGGCGCGAGCTTCGTCAGCCATTTGCACGCGGCTTTCGGCTACGCGGGGCTCGTTCAGTTCAGCGCCCACTACTTGACGTCTTGGTGCGCCGATGACGAAGGCACCGGAGGGACACTGCCCGACGGTCGGATCACCGTGTTGGGGCTCGACGCGCGTTTGACGTCCGGCCGCTTTGGACACCTTTACCTCGGTGGTGCCAGAGCCCAGGCGACCAACGCCGGCACCGTGTCCGGCATCATCGAAGTCCTGAATGCGCGCGGTGGCTCGGACTTGGTTCGCGAGTACCTCGGGCCAGAGAGCGGCGGCACGGGCTCGCTCACCTCCTTCGGTGCGCAATACGATCTGAGCCTGTCCCGCATCGTGTATGGCGAGCAATCCCGAGGCCAGCACCCTGACGTACTGGTCAGCTTGTTCGGCATCGGGACCGTCGTTTCGAGCAACGATAGCTCCCAGACGTGTGACAGCGCCGGGCTGGATTGCCACGCCACCTACGACGGAGTACTCAAGCTCAAGGCTGGCGCGGAGGCGACCTACAACCTCTCATCGTGGTTCGGAATCGGTGGTCGCTTCGATCACGTGCGTCCAAACAACGCCATCAACCGCATGGCGTATAGCGTTTGGACTGCGCGCTTGCTGGCCCATACCGGCTGGTTGAGCCGCGACGAGGTTGCTCTCAGCTACTCGGCCTTCACCTACGGACGAGAAGTGCCAGTTCGCACAGGTTACCCGCCGCTCGACGACCCCACCGCCAACCCAGACCGACACGTTCTGTCCTTGGCCGGAACCTTTTGGTGGTGACGACAATGAGGCGCTCGATTTCCCTGGCCGTTCTGCTGTGCGCGCTTCCGTGGCCGCTAGGCTGCGCCGCGGACAAGCCCAAGGCGGCACAGCTTTCGCTCGACTGCTCGCTCGCGGACGTCTACGATTTCAAGCCTATCTACCCATTCGAGGTAGGCCAAACGGGCTGGTATCAGGCCGGCGACTGCGCGGGTGGCCGCTGGGATCCACATCCGGTCGTTACCGGCGCCGATGGAGGCACTGCCCTGGCCGACGCAGGCACCTGCGTGTTCAACGCGAACGTAGCCAACGCGACCACGGGAAACGTGCCGCTCGAACGCATCCCCGAGGGCGACCGATGCGGCAGCTCCTGGGCTGCTTATATGCAGTCGTACGGACACACCGACTGGGGCTCACTATTTGGAACCTGGGATTTGGGCGCCAACGTCCCTCCCGCAGATGGCACGGACTACGAAGGGATCTCTTTCTGGGCGAAGAACCCAGGTCGCACCGGTCACGCGCGCGGACCGACGAACAAAACCATCTGGTTCATGGTGGGCGATTGGCGCCAAGTGGTCGCCGGAAATTCTACGACGACGTACGCAGCGCCAGACGACTATCGGTGCGTCCCGGCGCCGAACAGCGCAACGGCAGAGAGTTACAACTCCAACAATCAGGTGAGCAGCGCCTCACGTTCTCCCGCGCCGAACGAATGCGGCAACTACTTCCGGACGCGGATAGAGACCAGCGACGGGTGGCAGCTCCACCTCATCCCTTGGCGGGAGCTCTATCAGGAACCAACCCCGAATCGCAACCCGGACGGGATTGATCCACGCGACATCCGACTGCTGCAGATCACCATCCCTCTCGGAGCAACTGTAGAGCTCTGGCTGGACGACATCGCCTTTTATCGCCGACGCCGAGCGGACGGCGGTGGCTAGCGGAACCACGAAGACAAAGGAGAGAGACCATGCTTACTGAACACACCACTTCGGCGAAGACGATCTCGGCGGCGGCGCTGCTCGCCTCTAGCCTGTTCGCCGGTTGCACCACGGACGACGCCAGCAATTCCAGCAACAGCGCCGGTTCCTCCAATGCCACGGGTGGGACGGCCAACGGTGCTGGCTCCGGAGGAAGGGGCAGCGCCACCACTGGCGGAGGCGGAAACGCGAGTACCGGTCCCTCGATTTGCGACACGAAGGCGGTCGTCGCGGCCGCGACCATCGCCACCTTCGACACCTGCACCGTGGGACTCAGCGGTGAAGCTGCGACTAGCGGCTGTAAGATCGCTGAGATCGGCGGCACGAGCCTATTCGGGGGCGTCTTCTCCTACGATGACGGCACTGGCAACCCCACGTTCTCGGTCGTTTCGGGCCACACGAGCGGCGCGCTCGGGCTCGCCTCCACCGAGGCCGCCTCTAAGTACGGCGGCGGCTTCGGGATCTGGACGACCGGTTGCTTCAACGCTTCCGCATACAAGGGAATCACCTTCTGGACGCGAGGGACCGCCCCTAACGCGGGCAAGGCTACCGTCAGCGTCGTGATGGCCGAAACGACGCCCTCCGTTCCGCCAGCCGGAACTACGAACCGTGGCACCTGCACGGGTACGACCGAAACCTGCAAGTCGCCGAAGTTCTCCTTCCCGGTCACCGACACGTGGACTCAG
>DASZQI010000009.1:0-5315 GCA_035549735.1 Polyangiaceae bacterium
CGCCGGCCCACCGCCAAGCGAGCCGCTAAGGACAGCCACGAGCAAGGAGCAGTCGGACGCCGATGTCGACACCCGCGGATTGCGTGCAGCACCAGAGCTCGGCCAATGCCGGCTGCGTCGGCTGCGAACCGCTCGACGACAGGAGGGTCAAGAGGGGGTCGGTCGCTGGGGCCCTGGCGGCCTCGCTTGTCACCGCGACCGCGTTAACGAGCGGGGTTGCCCGCGCGGAGGACCCCGCTCCACCGCCGGCCGCAGCGGCGCCCGCTCCGACTCCGACAGCGGCCGCGCCCGCGTCTGTTCCGGCTGCCCCCGCTTCGGCCGCGCCCGCCCCCCCTCCTGCACCGAAGACCGCTATCGACTCACTGCCCGGCTCGCCCCGACCGCTTGGACCCAGCCTTTCCCCCGAGGCGCCGCCGGTTCCTGCGGCACCCGGCGGTCGCGCGCCGTCCTTCGGCGCGCCCACCGACGTCGACGCATGGTCCTTTCGGCTCGGTGGAAAGATCTCCGGATACCAGTCGATCGGTTTCGGCAATCGCCCGACCCCGGCTGGCGACGGCCAGGCGTCGACACCGCTTCACGTCCCACCGCGCATCACGGGCCGCACTCCGTTCGCCACGGGCGGGCAGCTAACACTCAACCTAAGCTACGGCACGGCCATCATCGGTGGCTTCGTCACGTACTCGATCAACACGGTCGGTAAGGAGTACGCGGGTTACTACCAGGCCAGCGCTGGCGCCGCCGCGAACTCTGCGTTCGTACTCTTCACGCCGCAATCACTGGGCGCCCTGCGCTTACAGGTCAAGGCCGGCGCGTTCGTCGAGTCCTACGCGGGCGTTGGGCAGTGGGGTTGGGGTGTACTCGGTCCCTTGCTCGGTACGCGCGGCTACGGCGAAGTCGTGACCGCGGAATACGATCTTTCTTCCGACTTCCGCTTGTTCGCCGCCCACGGCCTGTTCGCTGTGCCCGGCGTGCCCGAATTCTTCGTGCGCGGCAGCTACACCGGATGGAACGAGACCGGCGTCTCGACCATGATGCAGCACGGGCACATCGGCCTGAACTACAAGGGCAAGTACGTCGTGAAGTTGCACGCCGCCAATGCGGCGGGCACCGACGAGCGCAAGTTCCTGGCCACCGGCGATCCGCTGGTTCGCATCGAGGACATTCCGGAGTGCCAGCCCGACCGCCCAGCCCACTGCGACACCGCGCCTCGCGACGGTCGCATTGATATCTTTGCGATCGAGAGTCAAACGTTCCTCAATCAGTGGGGACACGTTGGCGTGGCTGCGGCTTACTACAATCTAGTCACGGCTGGCGCCGTGCACGACGGCGTTTGGTGGACCGTCGACTGGACCCAAGGCGCCCGCGAGACGACCAACAACTACCTCGGACTGCATAGCGGCGGCACCGGCAAGTTCTTCGCCATCAGCGCCCAGTACGATTTCAGCTTGGCGAGCGTGCTGTGGCATCCGCAGCCCTTCGACGGGCGTGGACCCGACGTGCGCGTCGCGATCGCGGGCATCTATCACCAGACGCTTTCGACCGACGAGGAGGCCTACGACAAGGCCCGAGGGGTCAAGGGCAAGTTCGAGAAGCCGCACGGCTATCAATTCGGCCTCGACCTCGAGTACCGAATGCTGCCCTGGCTCAGCAGCACGCTGCGTAGCTATGGCACCTATAGAAACCCGAGTACGAAGCCCTCGGTCGACTCCTCTCTCAACTCCAACGGCGTGACACAGGTCGGCGGGCGCGGCCGTTTCGCCACCTACTCCATCACGCCCGGCCTGTCGTTTCGCACCGATTGGCAAGCGCCCGAGCGAATCGAGATCGCCTACACGCGCTTCTTCTACAGCGACTTCACGGACGCCAACCCCGCCTACCCGTACGACAAGGACGTGGTCACGGTGGGCGCGCAGGTGAGCTTTTAGGCCATGCACCTCCCGACGTTTCAGCACCAGGCCGGTTCCGGCGCACGCTCCGGACCTTCGTCAAAGCAAGGGACAGTCATGCGACGCGATTTGCTAAGAACTCTGGTCCTCGCTGCGCTCATGGCCGCGGTGCCAGGCGTCGCGCACGCCCAGGCAACCGGCAGCAAAGTGCCGCGCATCGGCCTGGACGCCGGCGATCCATTGAGCAAAAGCGCTCCGCCCGCTACGCCCTTCGGCCGTTCCCCGAGCACGTCCAAGGACTCGGTCCTGGATTTTCATGGCTACATCCTGGCGCCGATGAATTTTGCGGTTCTGAAGCGAGAGGATCCGGAGCCCGGGCAGTCGTCCACGGCGCTGCACAGCCCGCCCTTGATCCCGCAAGACCAAACTCGCTTCGAATATACTGGGGTGATTCCACTCCCGTGGATTCAGCTGAACTTCACTTACGGCAACTCGACCGTATCGGGCACGGCGATCATCACCTCTCGCTCGGCCACCGACGCAGCGGGTATTTTCGACGCCACGAAGCAGCCGGGCATCGCCAGCGCCTTCGTCGCCGTGAACCTATCGCAAGCCATTCACACGCCCTTCGAGGTCAAGGTCGGCGTGTTCACCGGACGCTACGGCGCGATGGGCGAGTACGACGCGGGTCGCTACGGCACCCCGTTGATCGCGCGCACCAACACCGTTGGCGTCACCACCACCGCTGGCGTCGATCTCGGAAAAAAATTCCAACTCGCGCTGGAGCACGGCATCGGCAGCTCCTTGAATCGTCCGGCCCCGTTCTTGGTGCCAGAGGGCTCGAATGATTTCGCCGACTCGGGCGCAGAGGGCACGCCCAGCGCGGACGCGCCGATGGGCGTCGGCACGACCTTCGTGAACCATCTGCACGGCGTGCTCGGTTACGACGACGTCGCGCAGCTAGGCCTGCACTACTTCACCGCCTGGACTCAAGACGATCTTTCGACGCCCGGCGACATCCAAGACGGCAAGATTGGCGTCCTCGGCGCTGATTTGCGCTTTACCTTGGGCCGTGGCGGACACCTCTACGCCGGCGTCGCGCACACCGACCTTTCCCACGCTGCGGTCGTTTCGGGCGTGATCGAGGTGCTGAATGCGCGCGGCGGACCAGGCCTGATTCGAGAGTACCTCGGTCCCGAGAGCCACGGCAATGGCGGAATCACGGTATACGGAGCACAATACGACGTCAGCGTGGCCCGACTGCTGTATGGCGACTTTTTCAAAGGGGTGAGCCCCGATGTCCGCCTGAGCCTCTTCGGCGTCGGCGCAGGCGTAAAGAGCGACGATCCGGACCACGACGGCGTGAACAAGCTCAAGGTCGGCGCCGAGGTTTCGTACTCGGCTCTTTCCTGGTTCGGAGTGTCCGCACGCTTCGACCACGCGGCAGCCAAGAGCGACGACAGCGCCACGGCCTTCAACATCTTCTCCCCGCGCCTGCACTTTCACACGGACTGGCTGAGCCGCGACGAGCTCGCCCTCCAGTACTCGTACTTCAACTCGGGCAGTGACGTGATCGTGCGCACCGGCTATCCCCCGAGCGATGACCCTGGCGCCACGCCGGACCAGCACGTTTTCTCGCTCTCTGGCAGCTTTTGGTGGTGACCATGTCGACGCGACGCCTTTCCACGGCTCTCGTGCTCTGTGCGACCTTCGGCTTCGCACTCGCGGGCTGCAGTCAAGCGAAGCGTGACGAGCCGCCGCCCGACTGCGCGCAGATGGATAAGTACGAGCTCCAGCCCGTGCCGGGATTTTTTTCCGGTCGCTGGTACTCAGTACCAGACCGGACGAATCAACAGGGCGTGGAAACCTCGCTGGTCACCGTGACACCCCTGTTCACGGCAACCACGCCACCGCTGTGTGAGCTCAACGAAGGAATTCTATTCAAGTCGACAGGGAACCACGACTGGGGTTCTTTCATCGGTGTCTATCACGACCCGTCGTCCACCGATGTCCCGCTGCCCCTCGTGGGCGGCGACGCCACGGGCTTCGAGGGCCTCTCGTTCTGGGCCAAGAGCCTGTACGACAAAGGGCTTACGCTCGAGCTGACCGACATCACCAGTGATGACGAAGCGGGCGAGTGCCAACCGTCCACGTTCTATCTGAACGATGCCGGCATGCGCGTGGGCTCGGACGCCGGCATGCAAGTCGGCAACCCCGAGTTCAACGACAAATACGGCGTGCCCGTACCGAACGCTTGCGGCAACTCGTTCGACGCGATGGTTCTGCTCACCGAGCGCTGGGCCTTCTACACCATCCCATTCAAATCTTTCCGCCAAACGCGCCAAGATCCCAGCCTGAAGCCGAACGGCATCGACGTCGCGCACATTTGGCGATTGCTGATTCGCGCACCACGCGGCGCGGTGGTCGAGGCCTCGTTCGCCAACCTCGCCTGGTACCGCAAAGCGACCAACTAGGTTGCGGCGCCGTTCACAGTCCGAGAAAGACGCCCAGCGAAGCGCCCAGCCACAGGTGCGGCGTGTGACCGACGTCACCGCGCGGCAACGCCTCGAACTGGTTGGGGACGGGGAACGCGCTGGCGTGAACTGCCAGCACTGGGCCGACGCGGCCTGATGCGAGTGACCCGAGTGACACGAGCGCTGCCGCGCGTGCTCCGAGTTCGAGACCGCTCTCCCGCGCGGGGCGCTCGAGGCCGAGCCCGCCGACGTGTTCGAGCGCGCCGAGCACGCTGAAATCGGCGCCCACGTCGAGCGGCCCGAGCGCGCTCTGCGCGCGCACCCCGAGCCCCACTTGCGCGCGTTGAAGATCGACGTCGATTCGCCCGGTCTGCAGCCGAGAGGGCGGCGCAAATCCGACCGTGAGCAGCGGGGCGAAATCCGCGCGCGCGAGCAGCACGCGGAGCTCAGCGCCGACGCTCTGCCCGCGCGGTTCCTGGAACGCGCCGAGCGCGGTCTCACCGAACCCGACCAACTCGACGCGCAGCACGGGTCGCTGGCGCGGCCCGCGCTCGCTCGTGGCAGAAGCGCTGCCTTCAGCCTCTGCTTCGTGCGGGAGAGATGAATAACCCACGTGGGTTGTATTCGAATCGGGCCAGGCAGGCGGTTTTGCGGGCTCTGGCGCCGGCCCGGGGCTCGGGGCTGACTCGGGCAGTGCTTCCTTTGGCTCTGGCTCTGGCTCTGGCTCGGGCTCGGGCTCGAGCTCGGGCGGCATCAACGTGAGAATCGCAAACACCGCGGCGAAGCGGGTGCGACGCGCGCAGTCTCGAGGCGCATCGGTGTAACTCTTCTGGGCGGTGGTCCCCTCACCCGTCACGGTTACCCGATAGCTCTGACCCTCGTCGCTCACGCTCACCCGGGAATGCGGTGGCAGCGCGCGCCTTCGTTCAGCCGAGGTGAGCTGGAAAATTGCAGC
>DASZQI010000010.1:0-102360 GCA_035549735.1 Polyangiaceae bacterium
TTGGCGCGCCCCGTAGGGTTCGAACCTACGACCCTCGGATTCGAAGTCCGATGCTCTATCCAACTGAGCTAGGGGCGCTTTGGCCGGCGGTTCCCGCGGCCGAGCGGACTTTCCCCGCGAAGCCGGCGCTCGTCAAGGTGCTCGCGCTGGAAACAGCGGCGCCGCTGCGGGCATGGAGTAAACTGAACGGCGCGCCTGCCGGTTTCTGGGCCCGGATCGATTCTGGACCCGGAGAGACCCTCGGGCGCGACCCCATCCGGAGGAGTTCTCGATGCGACGCGCCCTCGGTAAGACGAACTGGTTCTCGATACTCGTCGTGGTCGCCGCATGCGGCGGTCAGGCGGGGACCGATTTGTTCAGCGGGGGTAGCGGCGGTTCGGGAACCGGCGGCGCAACTGGCGCGGGCAGCGCGACCGGCGGTAGCGCGACGATGGCGACGGGTGGTAGCGCGACCACGGTTACCGGCGGTACTGGCCAAAGCTCGGGCAGCGCGGGAATGATCGGGACCGGTGGTAGCGCCGGGCTCGGCGGCGCGGGTGGGAAAGGCGGCAGCACGAGCGCAGGCAGCGGCGGCCTGTCGAGCGCGGGCACCGCCGGCAAAGGCAGCGGTGGGCTCGTCGCGGGCGGCGCAGCGAGCGCGGGCGCAGCAGGCAAAGGCGGTGGTGGCATGCCCGCGGGCGGTGCAGCGAGCGCAGGCGCCGCGGGCAAAGGTAGTGGTGGGGTGGTCGCGGGCGGCGCAGCCGGCGCGGGCGGGCAAGCCACGTGCGAGATGGTGATGGCGAATTTGCCAAAGCTGCTGACCGCCGCGCAGAGCTGTGACAATTCGCTCGATCGTCTGCCGTGCACCGGGTTCGTGAGCAACGAGTGCGGCTGCAAAGTACCGGTCGACTTGGCGAATTCGAGCGTCACTCAGATCTACCTGAACGCAGTGGCCCAGGTCATGAAGTGCGGCGTCGTGTGCCCGGACTTGATCTGCCGCGAACCCACGACGGCCCGCTGTCAGTCCGAGGGGACCCAGAGCATGGGTCACTGCGTCGCGAACTGAGCCGGAACGACCAGAGTCCGCGTTTCGCGCAATCGGCCAGAAATTCGGCGCTTCGTCGCTACGCGCGCGCTGCGGGTTGCGGCGCGATTGCGGCGTTGACTAGCGTGGGGACGCCGATGAAAAGTTCTTCACTTCCGCCGCCTGCAGCCGAGGTGGTGCCACGTCTGGCGGTGCGCGATCCAGACCTCTGGTTGAAGGGCGTGGCCTGGGCGACGATCGTCACTTCAGCCCTGCTGATTCTGACCTTCTCGTTCGGACGCGATCAGGGCATTTACGCGATGGTGGGCGATGGGTTGCTGCACGGCGAAGTGCCGTACGGCAAGCTGTGGGACTTCAAGCCGCCCGGGATCTTCTTCGTGTACGCGCTGGGGGAGCTGTTGTTCGGCAAGAACATGATGGCTCCGCGTTTGCTCGAGGCGCTGTCGCTGTTCGGCTGCGTGGCCCTGATGCGCAGGATCTCCTTCGCGCTGTTCGAGAACAAGACGATCGGGCTGGTCGGTGGCGCGGTCGCAGCGCTGATCCACCTCGAGATGGATTTTTGGCACACGGGGCAGCCAGAGACGTTCGGCGCGTTCTTTACACTGCTCGGCCTGGCGCTCACGCTGGAGGAGACGCCGCGTCGCTGGCGTTTGGCTTTGGCCGTGGGCGCGTCCTTCGGCGTGGCGGCCTTGTTGAAGCCGCCGCTCGGCGGCGGTGCCCTGGTTTGCGCGGCCTATCTGGCTCAAAACGAACGAGCGCGCCGCCCGCAGGAGGGTGCGTGGGTGATAATTCGCCCGCTTTCAGCGCTGGCGCTCGGAGGCGCGGCGCCAGCCTTCTTGTGCATTGGTTGGTTTGCCTTGAAAGGCGGGCTGCACGACTTCTACTGGACGATGGCCGAGTTCACGCCGGGCTACACCACGCTGAGCTGGGAGGGGCGGCGAGCGTCCGACATGCTCTACTACGCAATCGAAGAAGCGTTCTTCAAGTTCTCCGCACTCGCCGCTGCCGGCGTGATCGCGGCGATCTCGATCGCGCCTCTTGGGCGGCGTGAGCGTGAAGGGCTGTTCCTGATTTTGGGGGTGATCGCGATTCACGTCGCGGGCATCGCCATGCAGGGAAAATTCTTCGCTTATCACTATGGCGCGACCCTGCCGCTGATTTCACTCTTGGGCGGGCTCGGGCTGTACAAGCTCTGGCGAAAGTGTTTGAGCGGCGGCTTGGGGGGCGCGCTGGCGTTCTTCTCGTTCGTCGCGGTCGCCGTGCCGATGCGCTACGCGGTGCGTGATTTGCCCCAGTTTTTGTGGGAGCGATCCTGGATCCGGCTCCACTATTTGGTGCGCATGGCGCCGTACGACACGCGCGAAGCGATGGACACCGAGCTCTCGTACGTGGCCGACTATTCGCTGAGCGCCGATCGCGCGGTGGCGCGCGAGGTGCGCGCGCGTACGCGTCGCGATGACAAGGTGTTCGTGTGGGGCTTCGAGCCGGTCATCTATTGGCTCTCCGGGCGCGAACCGTCGAGTCGCTTCATCTACAACGTGGCGCAGCGGAGCCCCTGGCAAGCGGACTATGCGCGGCGCGAGTTGCTCTCCGATCTGAGGAAGAACCCGCCGGCGCTGGTGGTCGTGCAGAGCCGGGACGTGTTCCCCTCGGTGACGGGCGATACGCTCGACTCGCGCGATTCGCTGCCCGGTTTTCCGGAGCTGCAGCAGCTGATCGAGTCGCGCTATGAGCTCAGCAAGCGGATCGAGGACTTCGATCTCTATTCGCGGAAGCCTTGACGCGACCTTGCTGGTAAGGCTCAGGCGAGCGGGCTGGGCGCCGCGAGGATGAGACGGGCCAGGTCGTCGAAGCGCGCCGCGACCAGCTCGGGCTTGCCGGGCGGCCCGCCGCGCAGCGGGCAGAGCTCACAGCGGTCGCGCGAGAACAAGAGGCCCGCGCGCATCGACGCCAATCTTGCGGCTTCGACGTCGCTCGGCGAGTCGCCGATCATGAAGCTTCGACTCGGATCCAGCCCAAGGCCCGAGATCAGCGCGTGCAGCAGGCCCGGCTTTGGTTTGCGACACGCGCAGTCGCCGATCAGCGTCGGATCGCCGCCTGGGCCGCCCTGCGGGTGGTGGAGGCACACCTCGAGCGCTGCGATTGAAACACCGGCGTCGGCGAGGCGAGCGATCAGCGCGAGGTTGGTGCGCTCCACGGCTGCGCGGGAAAACTGGCCCTTGGCCGGGCCGGGCTGGTTCGTGGCGATGGCGAGCACGAAGCCTGCCTGGCTGAGCGCCCGCAAGCCGTCGAGCACGCCAGGCAGGAAGCGCAACTGGTCGGGATGAAACGCCACCGAGAGCGTGCCGGTCTCCTCATCGCGGACCACGTCAATCAACGTGCCGTCGCGATCGAGGATGATGCCGCGCCGAGCGGTGCTCACGACTTCGGCCCTTCCGCGGAATCCCAAATGTCGTAGCCGCTGTGCGTGCGCGAGCCGACCTCGAGGGTACGAGCGAGCCGCACGAACGTCCAGACCGTGCCGGCGACTTTGCGCAGCTTGGAGACGCCCACCCGCTCTTGATAGGCGATTGGAATTTCGACCGTGTGGTAACCGGAGCGTGCCGGCCAGAGCAGTGTGTCGATCGGCAGCGCGTCTCCTTCTCCGTTGAAGGAGAAGTCGCGGATGGCCGAGGCGCGATAGCCGCGCATGCCGCTGTGCAAGTCGGAGATAGGCACGCCGTTCAGGGCTTGCGCGCACAGCACGAAGGCCTTGTTGGCCAGGTAATTGGCGAGTGGCATGGCCTCGGGTCGACTGCGGATTCTGGCCGCGTTCACCACGTCCGCGCCGCTCTCCAGAATTTCGCGAATTTTCGGAATGTTTTCCGCCGGGTAGGTGAAGTCGCAGTCGAGGTAGATCAGCGCGTCACTCTGGCTCGCGGCCTCGTACATCAAGAGCTCCATGGCCGGGCCGTGACCGCGTGGCGGCAGTTGGCGCAGCACGCGCGCGCCGAGCTCTTCAGCGATGAACGGAGTGCGATCCTTCACCGAGCTGTCGACGCACAGAATGCTCGCATCCGGGGCATAGCGCCGGATCTCGCCCATCATGCGGGCGATGCTCGGCTCCTCGTCCATGGTGAGCATGCCGACGGTGAGCGAGAGTGGGCCCGGCAGCGGCTTTCTTCGCGCGACCACCAGGTGCTGGTAAGCGAGCAGCTCGGGAGCAAGCCCCGCGGCTTTGGCTTCCAATGGCAGCACGCTGTTTTGGTACGTCTCGTACAGCGACCAATCGCGAAACCCGCTCGGGTTTGCTTCGTCTTGCTTCAGACTGGCGAACACCTCGTCGCTCAGCACGCCGCGCAGCGATTTCAGGAGCAACGGGTTTTGACCCAGTTCGAGCAGTTCGAGGCCAGCGTCGCGCGCCCAAGAGAGCGCGCTTTCACGGCTGTGAAAGCGCGCTGGGGCGCCGGTGACTGGCCCGAAGCCCAGGTCCCTGCCGCTCAGGCCGAGGCGGAGCGGCCAGGCTGACTCGTTCCGCACGGCATAGATCAGGCGCCCCCCTGGGGTGAGATAGCGGGCCGCGCCGCGAACCAGCGCTTCGGGCGCGCCGACTTGCTCGAGGCGTGTCGGGATCAGGATCAGGTCGAACGAGCGGTCGCCGAGGGCATGACCCAGGGCCGCCTCGTCGCCCGGATCCAGGCAAAAGACCTGATCGAGCACGCGACCGGCGCGGTCGGCCAGGGCGCGGTCGGGTTCGACACCCGTGACGTGCGCGCCGCGCTTTTTGGCCAACATGCCGTTCATGCCGGCGCCGCAGCCGAGATCGAGCACGTTGCGGGGCCGGCCCAGGCGGCGCGCCATGCCGGGGTTCACCTCGGTGCTGAGTTCGAGCGCGCGGAGGCCTCGCTGCATGCGGCGGAGCTAGCCACGAACCTTGCCCGAAGGCTATCGTCAGCGCGCTAAAAAATGGCGAGCGCGCGTGGCTACCCCCTCGACTATCGGGCCAGCGACTACGCCTATATCGAGCGGCCGAACGCGGTGCTGCTGGCGCTATTCGCTCGCCACGTGGCCGCGCGCTCGGCAGCGCCGCGCGTGCTCGACGTGGGCGCCGGCGCGGGCGCGAACGCGCGTGCCGTGCGCGCGCTCGCGCCGCGCGCGCACCTCACCGCGATCGAGCCCAACCCCCAAGCCGCGGCCCAGCTGCGCGCCGCGTGTGACGTGGTGCACCAGTCCGAGCTCTCGAGCTGGCTTGCAGAGCCCGCGCAGGGTGGCGAGTTCGACGCCGTGCTGCTCTCGGACGTGATCGAGCACGTGGTGAACCCGGTTCAGTTCCTGTCCGACTTGGTTCGGTTTCCCGGGCTCAGAAACGCCCTGTTCCTGGTCAGCGTTCCGAACTACGCGGTTTGGTACAACCGCTTGCTCACGCTTGCAGGGCGCTTCGAATACGCCGAATCGGGCCTGTACGACCGGACTCACCTGCGCTTCTTCACGCGCGCCTCGGTCGGGCGTCTTTTGGCCTATTCCGGGCTGAGCGTGATCGAACAACGCGTGACGCCTTCGCTAGCTCAATCTCTGGCGCCCTGGCTTCGCGCGCGCTTCCAGGCTGCTGTAAATTCGGGGGACCACCTTGCGCTCGAAGGGTCTCGGCTTTATCGGGGATACGCGCGCTTCGTCGAGCCGTTAGAGACGAGCGTTTGCCAGCTTTGGCCGGAATTGCTGGGCTTTCAAATCGTTAGCGTCGCGCGACTGTCCGAATGACGCTCACCCGGTAACTCGGGCAGGTAGGGGAGGGCCTAGCGCACCACGCTTTTCGTGCGCAGGTAAAAAGGTATGTCAGAGCGTCGCCAGTTACCGGTCTTGGCCCTGCGGGGCTCCGTTGCATTTCCAGGTACCACCATTCCCATCGCCGTCGGGCGCGCACATTCCCTCCGTGCCGTGGAGGAGGCGCTCAAAGGCGATCGCACCGTGTTCGCCGTCAGTGAGCGGGAAGAAAACTCGGCTGGCTCCGAACAGCTCTATTCGATCGGCGTGATCGCGCACATCGGCGAGGTGCAGCGCGGTCTCGGCGGTCTGCAGCTGCTGCTCACGCCCGAAAAGCGCGGCGCGGCCATCGAATACCGCACCGACCGCGGCGTTTCGCACGCGGTGGTTCGGCCCGTGGAGGAGATGAAGCCACTGAACGAGAACGATTCGGCGTTCGTTGCGCTGTACAAGGAGGTGCGCGAACGCGCCATGGACCTCGGTAAGCAGCGTGGCCTGCGCGAAGACGTGCTGACCCAGGTGGTGGGCGCGGTGAGCGGGCCCGGCGAGCTCGCCGATCTCGTGGCCACCTATCTGGAGCTTTCGGTCGCCGAGAAACAGCGGCTTCTCGAGACGCTGGATGTCGAGGATCGGCTGCGCAAGGTGCTCGTGCACTTGCAACGCCGGATCGAGCTGATGACCGCGCAGCAGCGCATTCGCGACAGCGTGACCGAGGAAATCGGCGGCAAACAGCGCGAAATGTACCTGCGTGAGCAGCTGAAGGCCATTCACCGAGAGCTCGGTGACGCCGACCAGGAAAACGAGGTCGCCGAGCTGGAGCAGAAGCTCGCCAAGCTCGAATTGCCCAAGGAAGCGCGGGAAGAGGCGCAGCGCGAGCTCGGCCGCTTGAAGCGCGTGGGTCCCGAATCGATGGAAGCTCAGGTCATCCGCAACCATCTGCAGTGGATGGTGGAGCTGCCTTGGACCAACCGCTCCGAGGAGAAGCTCGACCTGCCGCTCGCAGAAAAGGTGCTGGAAGAGGACCATTACGGCCTCGGTGACGTGAAAGACCGCGTGCTCGAGTTCCTGAGCGTCCGCGAGCTGGCTTCGCGGCAGCGCGGGTCGGAGGTTTCGGCGCGAAACGCGCGGAAGGGCTCAATTTTGCTGTTCGTCGGCCCGCCCGGCGTCGGCAAGACCAGCATCGCAAAGAGCATTGCTCGCGCGCTCGGTCGTGAATACGTGCGGATCGCCCTGGGCGGTGCGCGTGACGAAGCGGACATCCGGGGGCACCGGCGCACGTACGTGGGCGCCATGCCAGGTCGCATCATTTCCGGCTTGAAGCAGGCTGGCACCAAGAACCCGGTCTTCCTCTTGGATGAGGTCGACAAGCTCGGGGTGTCGTTCCAAGGCGATCCGGCGAGCGCACTGCTCGAGGTGCTCGACCCGGCGCAGAACAGCGCCTTCACCGACCACTACCTGAACGTGCCGTTCGACCTGAGCGAGGTGTTGTTCGTCGCCACGGCGAACGTGTTGCACACCATTCCCCCGGCCCTGCTCGACCGTATGGAGGTGGTCGAGTTCGCGGGCTACACCGAGCGCGAAAAGCTGCAGATCGGCAAGCGCTACATCGTGCCGCGTCAACTGGAGGAATCGGGCCTGTCTACGCACGAGCCTCAGCCCACCTTCGAGGACGACGCGCTACGCGCCCTGATCAGTCAGTACACACGCGAAAGCGGCGTGCGCCAGCTGGAGCGGCAAATTGGCGCGGTCACCCGGAAACTGGCGCGAAAGTTGGCTTCCGGCAGCGCTGCCGAGCTCACGGTCGATGCCGAGCAGGTGCATAAACTGCTCGGTCGACCGCGCGTTCACCCGGAGCAAGCGGCCGAGGCGGACGAAGCGGGCGTGGCGACGGGCATGTACTTCACGCCAGCTGGCGGGGACATCATGTTCGTCGAGGCAGCCGTGCGGCGTTTGCACGGTCGCGCTCGCCCCGAAAGCAGCGTCGAGGCCGATGGCTGGGGCGATGTGGCGCTGATTCTCACCGGTCAGCTCGGCGACGTCATGAAGGAGAGCGCGCGGGCGGCGCTGACTTACGCGGCCACCCACGCGCGTGAGCTGATGATTCCGCAGCAGAGCCTGGGCGCGATCGAAGCGCACATTCACGTGCCGGCGGGTGCGATCCCGAAGGACGGGCCGAGCGCGGGCGTCACCATAACCACCGCCTTGGTCTCGGCGATGAGCGGCCGCAAAGTGCGGCGCGACGTGGCCATGACCGGCGAAATCACGCTGCGCGGGCGGGTGCTGCCGATTGGCGGCGTCAAAGAAAAGGTGCTCGGCGCGCACCGAGCGGGCATTCGACACATCGTGCTGCCGCGCAAGAACCAGGCGGATCTCGCGGACGTGCCGGCGGAAGTGCGAGCCGAGCTCGAGTTTCACTTCGCCGATACGCTGGGCGATGTGCTCGCGGTCGCGCTAGCGAACGAAAACATGCCGGAGACTCCAGTGGGCCGCGGTCTACTTTCGAGCACGACTGAAAGTAACGGCCCTTCCCCTTCGTCATGGACGGCGCACTGACGAACGCTCGGCCGAAACAAGAACGATTTTGCTTTCGAGTGCGTGTCTGAAAATGCGAGTGTCGGGCGCTTGTTCGCCCGACACTCGCGCGCGTTTTCGGCTCTGGCCAGCCTGATTGGCTTCGCGGGACCGGCTTGCGGAGACGGCGCGAACCAGGCTGACACGGGCGGCAGCGGTGGCCGGGTCACGGCCAGTGGCGGCACTGTCAGCGGTGGAACCGCGGGCGCCGCGAGTTTCGGAGGCAGCGAAAGCGGCGGGCTCGCGCGCGGCGGCACGCCGTCACGCGGCGGTGCTGCGAGCGGTGGCGCAAGTAGTGGTGCCGGTACGGGTCCCGGCGGCAGCGCGAGCGGCGCGACGGCTGGCGAAGGCGGAGCGCACGCAGGTGGCGAAGGTGGCCATGCGGGCGATTCCGGCGGTTCGGAAGCGGGCAGCGGTGGCGCGGCCGGCTCGGGTTCGGCTTGCCCGGCTGCGACCCGCTCGGCGAGCGTCGAGCTCGAAATCCCGGTGCTGTCCGAGGCTTCGGGGCTGTGTGCGAGCCAGCTCTCTCCCGGCATCTTCTTCACCCACAACGACTCGGGCCAATCGAGCGACGTTTACGCCTTTGCCGAAGATGGCGCTTGGGTGGCTACGCTCACTCTGAGTGGCGCGCTCAGCGAGGACTGGGAAGACATCGGCGTTGGGCCCGGGCCAGAGAGCGGCAAAAGCTACCTGTACGTCGCGGACATCGGTGACAACGATCGCATCCGCACGACCAGCATCAAAATCGAGCGCGCGCTCGAGCCTGCGCTTTCTCCGAGCGAGCGCGGGAGGGCATTGACGCTGCCGTTTCAGTCGCTCTACTTCAGCTACCCGGACCAGCCGCACAACGCGGAAACATTGCTGGTCGATCCGGTGAGCGGCGACCTCTACATTGCGACGAAAGGCGATGCGGACGGGTCGCGCGTGTACGTCGCGCACGCGCCGCACTCGACGACCGCCATCACCGCTCTGGAATACGTCACCACGCTCGGCTTCGGTCGAGCGCCGCTCATCGGAAGCCCGCTCGCCACGGGGGGCAGCGTCGCTCCGGACGGCAGCGCGCTCTTGATTCGCAGTTATGACGGCGTGTTTCTCTGGCAGCGCCAACCGGGTACGAGCCTGGCCGAAGCGTTGCTCGGCGAGCCCTGCCCGCTGCCGGTGGCGGAAGAAGCGCAGGGCGAGGGCGTGACGTTCGACGCCCAGGGCCATAGTTTTTACACGCTCGGCGAGGGGGACGCGCCGGAACTGTCGCGCGTCTTGCTCACGCGCTGAGCACCGACCGCGCGGCGGAGGCGAGCGCTACGGCGCTTGGTTGATGGCTTCCGGCGTGGGGCGTGTGGCGCGGAACGTACCCTGACCGTCCGGCAGCCGACCCCAAGTCTGATCGTTGGTGATGGCGCTAGCGCCGCTCTGGCTCGGATAGGTGGTCGAATCGAGCACCTGGTTTTGCAGCCCGCGCAGATACACCGTTTCGCCGTTTTGGGAGATGCCCCAGGTGGCGTGATAGCAGGGGTTCGGGGTGAAGCACATGAACGTGGCGTTCGCTCCCGGCGGCGGTTGACCCAGGAGCAGAAGCACGTGCCCGCCTTGAGCGATGGTGGCGCCAGCCGGGAAAAAGAAGGTGTTGCTCTCGTCCGAGAGGCCATAACCCTCCAGGTTGAGAGTGCCGGGGCCACGGTTGAAGATTTCGATGTAGTCGTCCCCCGAACCCTGGCCTTTGACCTCGTTCAGTACGATGACCGGAGTGCCCATCGGGCCCCCGCCGCCACCGGCTTCCCCGCCCGCGCCCCCTTCGGGATTTCCGCCTGCGCCGCCTGGGCCATCGCCGCCTGCGCCGCCCGCGCCCACGCCGCCTTCGCCCGCTTCGCCGCCGCTACCGCTCACGCCGAGCCCGCCGGTACCAACCTGCGTGCCACCCGTGCTCGCGCCACCGGTCGAACTGCCGCCAGTGCTGGTTTGACCGGCACTGCCGCCGTTCGCGCCGCCGCTGGCGCCCGCCGTTCCACCCGATGCGGTGCCGGCGCTTCCGCCCGACGTCGCACCGCCCGATGCGGTGCCGCCGGTCGGCGTGCTGCCTCCAGTACCTTGCATGCCGCCGCTGGCGAGCCCGCCCTGCGCGACGGCTCCGCCGTTGGTCGAGCTGGTCCCGCCACGCGAGCCTTCGCTGACGTCGAAGTCAGCGCCGACGATGGTGCTGCAAGCAAAGAGCGAAACGGTCGAGGCGAGCAGAAGTCGGACGTTCGAAGTCATCAAAAGGCTCCGCTCAGATTGAGCGCCGCTGCGCCGGGCGCAGTGACGAATTCGAGCTTGGCGCTCTCGCTGTCGGGCTTTGCGCTGAGCGTGAGGTACAGGCCGACACCCACGCCGACCGCGCCGGCGGCGAAAGCGACCGTGCTCACCGTGGACAGCGTCCGGCCGCTCTTGGCAGCATTTGCGCCCGCGCGCGTGCACACGCCGTCCGTGCATTCATCCTCGACCTTGCTCTTGCGGTTCAGGACCATGACGCCGGTCACCATGCTGGTGGCGATGCCGGCGACCCCGACGCCACCGATCACGTAGCCAACCGTCTTCTGCGAGGAACCGCTGGACCTCACCGGGGTCGGCTCGAGCTTGCCCGAGACCTCCGCGGTGCTCGCCTCGGCGGGGCCCAGCGTTAGCTCGAGCACCTTGCTCTGCCCCTCGGCGAGGGTGACCGCCTCCTTGTGCGGAGCGTGGCCGGGCGCGCGCACGACGATCTCGTGCGCGCCCGGATCGACCGGAACCGCGATGCCCAGGGTTGCCCCACGCTGCTCGACGCCATCCCGTAACACCGTGGCGCCGCCGCTGCCCGCCGGCAGATTGAGCGTGAGCTTCGGTAGGCGCGGCTCGAGCGCTGCGATGCGCTGCTCGACCAGCGCGACGCGGTCGTCGGTGTTCGGTAGCCGATCCTTCGTTTCCCGGAAGCGCTGCCACGCGGAGGCCAGCTGCCCGCGCCGCTCGTAGCAAAGCGCCAGGTTGAACACGGTGCCAGCAGCCGGCTCGAGCCGGTGGCTTTCCTCGAAGCGCGCACAGGCTACTGCGTCGTCGCCCTTGTCCGCCGCCTCGCGTCCGGCGCGAAACAGCGCTTCTGCAGCGGCGTCACCGGCCAAGGACGCGCGCGCGAACAGGGAGAGTGCCAGCGAACAGAGCAGTATTTCCGGTTTCATCGGGCGCCGGCGCACTCTATCAGAAACGCTTGTCGAGCAAGCTCTCGGACTTCGCTGCGGAAGGAGCGGGAGCAGGCGCAGGCGCGGGTTCGCGGGCCGCGGCGGGCGCTGGAGTCGCCTTGGCCTCGGCCTTGTGCGCGTGCTCGGCGCGTGCCGGTTCGCGCGCGCTCGCGGGTTTACCCTGCACCGGAATGGGCACCGCCGAGGGCGTTACTTCGATCGGCTTGGCGGCTTCGATCGTGACGTGGCTTTTCTCCGAAGCAGGGGTCGCTGGGCGTGCGGGTTCGAGGTTCCGTGGCGCGCTCCGCGCACGTTCCGCGGCTGCCGCGCGTTCAGCAGCGACTGGCTGGGATTCCTGCCCGCCCGTCACCCAGCGTGTGCCGAGGAACACCAGGAACAGCAGCGCCGCAGCTGCCAGCGCCATCCACCAGCGGCGCGTGCCTTTGGGGTTTTCTTCCGGAGTTGCCGCCACGATTGCCACTGCGCCCGCCGACGTGCGTCGATCGCGCCCGGGGGTTTGCGGGTCGGGCGTGGCCAGTAGAGTTTGGTGCTCGCCCGCGAGCTTTCGGTGATCGGTGTCGAGCTCGACGCGGATGCTCGCGGTCTGCGACGGACCGGTCACACGCAGCGCCGCGCGCACCGCGACCTGCATGCTGCGCGCGCTTTCGAAGCGATTTACCGGGCGATAGGCGAGCGCGCGGTCGACCAGCTCGGTCACCACCTCTGGCAGTTTGACGTCGATCGTGGAAAGCGGGGGCGCCGGTTCGCGCACGGCGAGCGCCAGCTGATCGGCGAAGCTATCGCCATCGTGGACCAGCTGCCCGGTGAGCAGGTAAAACATCGTCGCGCCGACCGCCCACAGATCCGAGCGCGCATCGACCTCGGCCCAGCGCCCGCGCGCCTGCTCCGGCGACATGAACGAGGGCGTGCCCATGAAAGTGCCGGCCGTGGTGCCGCCCGGCTGCGAAAGCTCGTGTAGGCGCGCGATACCGAAATCGAGCACTTTGAGCACGCCGTCATCGGTCAGAAACAAGTTGTCGGGCTTGATATCGCGGTGAACGATGCCCTTGTCGTGCGCGGCCGCCAGCGTATCGAGCAGCTTGTCGCACAGCGCGAGCACATCCGAGGCGGGGAGCCGCCCTCCAAGGCGTTCCCGACGATCTTCGAGCGATTCGCCCTCCAAAAGCTCCATGACCAGATATGCGGAGCCCTCCACCACGCCGTCGTCGAACACGCGCACGGCGCCTGCGTGGTCGACCGTGTTGGCGACGTAGCCTTCGCGCAGAAAGCGAGTGCGAACGGTTTCGTTCAGCGACTGCTCCGGATGGAGCATCTTGATCGCGACCCGGTTTTGGTTGCGATGCACGGCCGCGTACACCGCTGCCATGCCGCCGATGCCGAGCACGCGACTCAAGCGCCATTTGTCGGCGATGGTCGTGCCCACGCGGCTTTGTACGCGCTGGGCTACTTCGTCGGAGATCACCATCGGCAAGCGACTGCTACCATAGCGCGCAACCGTCGGCTGCTGGCGCGCACCAGCCAGGATGCGGGCGTTCAGCCACAGCGTAATGCTCACGCCGGGGCGGGCCGGGGACCGAACTGCAGCAAAATGACTATGAGGAACCGATCTTAACCAAGCACGGTGCCGCGGAGCAGCGGGTGGGCCTTCTGAGCGATCAGCGTTTGCGCGCCACGGCCAACAGTTGCGGGCCCCAGTACGGTCGATTGAGGAAGTAGAGCGGCTTCAGCACGCGCGCGAGCGCCCGATAGCCGAGCCCGAGAGCACCGCTGGGCGGCGCGAGTCCCCGTTCGCCCTGCGCTCCGAGCGAGAGGCGCGCTCCGGCCGCGACTAGCCGGCGATACAGGTTGTGAAATGGGAACCCCCACGCCATGGCCCGTTCGACGTCGTAGCCGTTGTGGCGCAGGAGGTCGGCCAGCCCGGCCCGGGTGTAGTGGCGCACGTGCCCGATGGCCACGTCGAAGCGCGTTTTCTGCCCGCTCGGCACGGTGACGATCAAATGCCCACCGGGCGCGAGCAAGCTTCCGATGCGCGACAGTGCGAGCGCGTCGTCCGCGAGGTGCTCGAGCACCTCCGAGCAAATGACCAAGTCGAAATATCCGAAGCGGGGAGCATGGCGCGCTTCGAAATCGAGGGCCGAAAGGTCCAGCTCGAATAGCTCTGCGCGAGCGCCGAGCGCGCGCGACTTCTCGAGCGAGCGGGGCGAGACGTCTGCGCCGTGGACGACCGCGGCCGGCAGCTCGAGCTCGAGCTTTTTCAAGAGAGCCCCCTGCCCGCAACCGACCTCGAGCACCTGGTTCGCGCTGCGCGCGTGCTCCCGCACCAGCGCAAGGATTAGCCGGCGGCGGTGATAGGCGGCGGGATTGTCGCGGTCGAGCTCTCCAAAAGCATCCCAGACCCGGTCGTAAAACCCAGCGACGTTCGCGGCAGTCACGCTCGCTTTTCGTACGCCTGCGGGGTCGCTCGTGCAAGCGGTTGAAGCCGTGGCAGCGAGCCGATAAAAGGGCGGAGATGAGCGCGCTTCCCGATCTGCGACGGCGCGCAACGACTTACGCGGCCGCGCTGTTCGGCTCCCATCGGGGGCGCCTGGTGCTGGCTGCGTGGGCCCTACTCCTTTCAGCCTTCTTCGTGCTGCTCGCTCCGATGCTCGCGGACTTCAGCACCTATGGCTTTCACGACTGGGACGCTCACAGCGCCTATCGCTACATCACCACGCTCAGTTTGAAGCAGTACGGCGAGGGGCCTTGGTGGCACCCCTGGTTGTGCGGGGGCGTGCCAGCGTGGGGCTACGTCGAGGGAGCGACCAACCTGGTTTCGCCGTATCTGCCGATTTACCTTCTCTTCGACATTCGCACCGCGCTGCGTCTCGAGGTCGTGGGCAATGGTTTGTTGGGCCTTTGGGGCGCCTACTTGCTGGCCCGGCGTTTTTCGCAAAGCCCCGCGCTGTGTGCGGCGTTCGCCGGTCTGTTCGTGTTGAACGGTCGCTGGGCGCTGCAGGCCGCGGTGGGGCACACCTGGCATTTGCAGTACGCGCTGACTCCCTGGCTCTTTCTCTGCTTCGAGGAGGGGCGAAGGCGCGCTGCCGGCAGCGCCGAGAAGGGTTGGTTCAAAGGCTTCAGCGTGCGCCCTGCGGTCTATGCGGGCGTGGGCTTTGCTTACCTGGTTTATGCGGGCGGAATCTATCCGTTGCCGCAGACCGCCCTGCTCCTGGGGCTGTACGCCTTGCTGGTTGCGGGGTTCGAACGTCGCTCGTGGCCGATCGCCCACATGGCCGTCAGTGGCGTGGTCGCACTCGGCCTCTCGGCGCCGAAATTGTTCGCCCTCGCCGACTACATGCGCGGCGCGCCGCGCCTGATCGATTCGCCCGAGAAGATTGGGCTCGCGGAGCTGGTGGTGATGCTCACCGATCCCACGCAGCGCTACGGCTCGCGCCCGGTTCGCGTTCCAGCCTACAACTGGCACGAGTGGGGGCTGTACGTGGGCGGCGCGGGCCTGTTCTGCCTCGGGTTCGCGCTCGTGTTCGCGCGCGGCACGCGCGGCCAATCGCTCAAGTTGTGTGGGCTGCTTTGCCTGTTACTCGGGTTCGGGGCGTTTCATGAGTATTCGCCCTGGGCGCTCTTGCACCAGGTGCCGCCGTTCAGCTCGCAGCACGTGCCTTCGCGCTTTCACTATCTGATGCTGTTTTTTCTGGGGCTTGCCTTCGTCGACACGGTTGGTCCCTGGCTCGACAGAAAGCTCGAGCCTCGGCGCTGGCTCGGGTTCGTGCTGCTGCTGCCGCTCGCGCTGTTCCTTCGCGACCTGGTCGCAGTGAACCAGGTGCCGTTCCAGCAGGCGTTTTGGATGCGCGCGCCGGACCGCATCGTTCCGGCGCAGTCTTTCGAACATCGTCTGAGTCCGCCGCTCTCTTACCAGCAGCCGGATTGGGCGGCGCCCATGTTGTTGGCCATGTTCGACAATGTGGGTGTGGTTCATTGCTACGGCGCGGATCCCGAGCTCACGCCGGCCGTTCGCGCCGCGGACGCACCCGGCTATCGCGGCCTTGCCTACGTCGCCGACGGCCCTGGCACCGCTGAAGTGGTCGAGTGGACGCCGAACCGCGCCGTCGTCCGCGTGCAAGGCGCCCGCCCTTCAGCGCTCGTGGTTTACAACATGAACTACGATCCGAGCTGGTCGGTGAACGGCGAGCCGGCGTTGAACGAACACGGTCTGGTCGCGGCTCGCCTGGTCGGTTCAGAGAACACGCTGCGTTTTTCCTATTTTCCGCGCACGTTCGCGATCTCGCTGCCGCTGTTCGCGGTCACCTTGCTCGCGCTGTTTCGCGGTCGCCGCGCGGCTGCGGCGCTCACGGCCTTCATCCGCTCGCGCGCGGCGCGGCGAACGGGGACGAACGCTTCGCCGCCCTGAATTCCGACGTCAATACGCGCGCGGCGCCGAGCAGCTCTCTCCGCAGACCGAGAACAGGCGCTCGTTCTGACGCGGCGCCGCGCTGCCCAGCAGGCGAAGGTTGTGCAAATTGCCAGCCGGGCAATCGCGCACCAAGGTCGGCGACCCGAAGCCATGTGCGGGGTCGACGTAGCACCAGCCATCGACGCGAGCTTGCGAAGTAGGATCGATCGGGGCGTCGTCGGGGTCGTTTTGGCAGGCTTCCAGCCCGGTGCCCCGGGTCTGCAAAATCTCACAGCCGCAGAGCGCCGCGCAGTCCACGCCGGTGTTGCGCCCGCACAACCCGATCGCCTCGAGCTTCAATCGTAGCGCCGTGCGCACTGCCGCGTCCGGCTCCGAGCGCCCGAGCGCGTCGCACGAACAGCGGTCGCTCGGTCCGGTCACGCCAAAGAGCCGACAATTGACGGTGCCATAGTCGACCGAGTCGGGATCGGTCTCGAACTCGGCGTCGAGGTTCGCGCAGTGCAGGCGCTTGATCAGGCCAGCGATCGCCGGTCGATAGCCGAATTCGAGCTCTTGGTTCACGCCGAGCAGCGTCTTCGGGCAGATCGAAGCCACGACTGCGTTCGCGCCGTGCTGCCGCAGCACATCGAGCTCGCGCAGCGCGGGATAGGCTTTCGAATAGTGCTGCGTGGTCGTTCCAATGCCGCCCGAGGGCGGTTGGCAAATCGGATCCGTGGGCCTTTCGTCGCGACAGTCGCAGCGCGTTCCGGGTGCGGCCGTGTCACAGTTGCGTGGTGCGCTGAGCGGGAAGGTGCAGGCGTACTGCAGATCGATGTCTTTGGTGTCCCGTTCGTGACCGTTGATCGGGTTCGCCTCCGGGTCCAGCGAGGTCTCAGCCACGATGCTGTCGCCCGTGATCGGATTGTTGCCCGAGCGCGCCCCCACTGACTCCCGCATGAACGGATCCAGCGGCGGAGTGAAGGTCACCGGGTCGCCCAAGATCACTTGCCAGCGATCCACGCCCAGCTTTGGATCGACCCGGCTGAGCTCAGCGGCGGTCATGTACTCGAGCTGAGTCGGGTCCGCGAGGGTGCGCGCGGTCGCGATGTCCTGCCAAGGAATGCCCAGGATGCCCGCCAAGAAAACCTGCGAGCCGTCACGTTCGAACGCAGGTTCGTTGCTGAGGTTTTGAAACAGCGGATTTGCCACGACTTTCCCCGTTTCCCGGGGGCCGCATGGCGGGGCGGGCAGGCCCAGCCGGGTCGCTCGCTCGCGCGCCGCAGCGCAGGAGCAATCGGCGTCCTCGTAGATCGAATCGGGACACAGCGTGCGGCTACGCAGGCCCACCGCGTAGCGCGCGGTCGGGTACAAGAGCTCGACCCCGAAGCGGCGTTTCTGCTCGAAGCAGCGCAAATTGGTCGGATCAGGGGTGACCCTCAGGTGGTCACGGCAGTTCGCGTCGTCTTGCACTTTCGGGCAGCCCAGGACGTCCGCGCCCAGGCAGCTTCTGCAACAGCGATCGTTCGGATTCTGGTCGCAGATCGCGGTACTCGAGGGCATGTTGAACGACTCGAAGCCCGCGGTGGTCGTCCCCACCAAAAAGCCCGAACCGTGCTGGAGAACGGAGCAGTCGTTCTCGTCGCTGAGCATGATGATGGCGACCAGCGAGTCGGGCCGCAGAAACTGCGCGCGCTGCGCGAGCAGCGCGGTGTCTATACCAACGGGGTGAGAGGTCCCGCCCTCCACCACGGTCTGCTCGGGCGGCGCCGGATCGATCAAGAAGCGGTACCAAGCTTCGAGCGTGGCTTCGAAGCCGCAGCCGTTTTCGCCCGCCGCGGCGACCAGCGAGCCGAAGTCGGTTTCCAGCGCTTCAATCTCGGTTTGCCCCGGGGGTAGGTGTTGCGCGTTCGGGTCCCAATCCAAAAAACCGAGGCCTTGGTAGGTGGGGATCTGCGCGCCGCGTGGGCGCGTGCCCACCAGATGCGCACGGTCATCGTGCTGCTCGTTGTTCACGCCGGTGCACAGCTGCCCGCCCGCCGTGCCGAGGCTCGAAGTGATGACCCCAATGTGCATGTCGAGCAGCGCGTCGAATTCACGGCGGTAACCGCTGGGGCAGGGATCATTGACCGACGGTACCGGTAGCTCGACGCTCGGGTCATCGGCGTTCACGCAAAAAGGGTTGGCGAGCCGACGCACGAGCGCCGGAATGGCATCGCGCAGCAAGTCTTGCTTGTCCGCCATCGACAGCGAGTTGTCGATGACGAAGAGCAGGTCCATTTGCTTGACCTCGCCCAGCCGAACGCTCTCCACCGAGAGCCCTTTGCAGATCGGCTCCACGGTGCCCGGCGGCAGCTCGGTGCGCGCGCCGCAGCCGAGCAGCGAGAGCGCGGCTGCGCACCCAAAACTCAGGAATTGCCGTCGTACCGAAGACGCTAATCTAGTAAAAATGCCTGCGGTCGACCCCATGCGGCGGCTCCTCGGGACGCTGAGGGCATTGACCATGACACGCGAAAGCAGCGCGCGGGAGGGCGACCCTCAGCTCTTATGCAAATTGGCCACGATTCGGGCGCCATCCATGTCGAAGCGGAACGGCAGCAAGCGGAGACCGAGGCGCAACAGCTCTTCCCAAACTTGGCGTCGCGCCTCGGGCCGTACGTAGAACATGAAGAAACCGCCGCCGCCGGCGCCCATCAGCTTGCCGCCGAGCGCGCCCTTGCGCCGCGCTGCCTCGTAGTATTCGTCGAGGCGCGGCTCGCTGACCGTGCTGGCCAGACCGCGCTTGCTTTGCCAGTGCTCGTGCAGGAGCGCGCCGTACTCGTCGATGCTGCCGCGCGACAGCAAGCGGTACACCTCACGCCCGATCTCCTGGATGCGCTGCATGCGCGCGAGCGAGTTGGGATCGCCGTCTTGCACTCGCTTGCTCTGTTCGCTGAGCACGGTGCGCGCTGGCCGTTCAATCCCGCTATAGGCGATGAGCAGATTGTGCTCGAGCTCGTCGAGCGCCTGCGCGCTCACCGGAACCGGCTCCACGCTCACGGCGCCGCTCGGCTCGATGGTGAGCGCGGTCACGTTGCCGTAAGCGGAGATGTACTGGTCTTGCTTGCCTACGGGATCCCCGAGGCGCACCATTTCGAGCTCACACGCCTCTTCGGCGAGCCGCTGCGAAGACACGAACTCGCGTTTGTAAGTGTGGAGCGCGTTCAGCAGAGCCACCGTGAAGCTGCTGGAAGAGCCCAGCCCGCTGTTGGCGGGTAGATCCGCCACGCTGGTGAGCTCGATGCCGCGCTCGATGCCGGTCATCTTGAGCGCTTCGCGAAAGATTCGATGCCGAACCGAGTCCACGCTGGAAACGATTTCGGTCTCCGAATACGAAAGTCGAATATCGTCGTAAAAGCGCTTGTTCGCAGTGACGTACACGTAGCGGTCGATGGCAGCGCTGACCACGAAGCCGCCGAAGCGCTGGTAGTAGGCCGGAAGGTCCGTGCCTCCCCCTCCGAGCGAGAAGCGCAGCGGCGCACGCGAAACGATCATCGAGCGCGGCTAGCCTAGCGCCCGAAAAGCCCGGAGGGCAATGGCTGCCCGCGCGCGGGCGGCCGAACCCAAATTCGGGCCTGCGCGGCTGCGGTGCCGAGCTGCGCCGCGCCGTGTTGCCTACCGCCGGCGAGCACGACCAGCGCGCCCGAACCCTCGCGGCCCCCAAAACCTCGAGCTAGGTTCCGACGCGCGCCACCTTGGTCTCGGGCCTCGCGAGGTGCTTGACGATGCTGTCGCGCGTGGTGGCGAGCAAGACGACCGCGGTGATCGGGCCGAACTGCAGCTCCGCCGTCAGTATCGCCAAGTGATCGTTGGGCTGCACGCAGCCCATCACGAATAGCGGCAGGCCGAGCTTGAGTTCAACTCCGCCTGGCAACCGGCGCTTGATCCCGCCGGCCACGACATTGGCGAGCTCGGAGATGGCGTCGCTCAGATCCGAGAGCGCCAGGTCTTCGTCTTCGGGAGCCATGCCTAAGAGCGCCTTGGCGAGTGCCTGGCAACCAGCTGGATCGGACAGGAAGCCGACCTGCATGGGTTGTTCGTTGCTGCCGAGTGGCAGATAGGCACCGACCATTCCGTCCGGAACAGTGGTGGCTTGTGCGCGTACCTGACAGCCTTCGAAACCGAGTGCGACAGTGGCCACTTCCGAGGCCGACTCCGCGATGATGTTCAACCATTGCTCGGTTTCCAGGCGGGTAGTCATAGGCGTTCTCGAGGCTGAACGGCCGCCTGGCGTGGAACTTGATTCAAGGCTGCATTTTTGTCGTTTCAGCGATGGATCTTTGGGGCCTAAGGCTCCGGCGCGGTTCGCCGTATGGATCGGAGAGGTCGTGATGAGCAAACGGATCCTGGTAGTGGATGATAGCAAGGCGATGCGTCTCATCGTGCGGCGCACTTTGCGCCAGGCCGGCTTCGGTGAGTGCGAGGTAGACGAGGCGGGTAACGGCGTCGAAGCGCTGGCGGCGATTCAAAAGAATCGTCCGGATTTGGTGCTGTCCGACTGGAACATGCCCGAGATGAACGGCTACGAGCTGCTCACGCAAATTCGAGATCAGCGAATCGACGTGAAGCTCGGCTTCATCACTACCGAGAGCACGCCCGAGATGACAGCCAAGGCCTCCGAGGCCGGCGCGTTGTTCTTGATCGCCAAGCCGTTCACCGCGGAACAATTTCAGAGCACGCTGAACCCGTTCTTGGGCTGACTTCAGCGGCGCACGGTCAGCGTGCGTGGTAGCTGAACCCACGTTCTCGGGTCGAGGCGATGTTTGCCGTGTGGCGCGGCGCGCAGCAGTTTCGCGTCGAACTCCGCTGGGTCGGTGAGCACCTCGATCGGGTCACCTAGGACCGACACGAAATTGCGCGTGACGGGCGAGATGCCTTCGGGCCAGGTCAAAATCACCAGACTCGCGAACTTGCGCCGGTTGGCGAGCACGACGCGCACGAAGGAGCTGCGCGCCAAGAGGTCGTAGTGGCTGAGCTCGCTGGCGTCCGAAAAGTACGCGAGCGTCGGCACCTGCTCGCACAACGACTGAAGTTTGAGCGCGAACGCGCTGCCGATTTCCGCCGAAAGCCCGCCCGACAGCCGCGCGTAGAGCACGTCGTCTGAGGCCCAGCCGATGGCGACCGAGCCTTCCTCGTCCTTCAAGATCTCGAGGGTCGACTGCTGCATTCCGATGCTCTCCTTCTCGCGTCGAGCCGGATCAAGGGCCCGGCACCAAGAGGCCGACCGCGGTTCCGCCGCCCCGGCGATCGCGAACCAGAGTGCGGCCACCGTGCGCCGTGGCGACCAGCTTGACCAGGTACAGGCCGAGGCCGACGCCGCGACGCGCCTCGCCGCGCGCGCTTTCGACCGAGCCGAATTTCTGAAATAGCTGCTCTTTGAGGTTGTTGGGGATGCCTTGGCCCCGATCTGCGACCTCGATTTGCACCTCGTCTCCGCTCGGCCTCACGGCTACGCGGACGACGCTGCCGCTCGGCGAATACTTCACGGCATTGCTGAGCAGGTTCTCGATCGCGCGGCGCACCAGTTTTCGGTCGGCCTGAATGGCGATGTCGCTGCGGTCGATGACCGCGGAGATCTCGACCTGACGCGCGCGCGCCGCACCCGAGACGGACCCGATGGCGTCTGAGACCAGCCTCCGCGCTTCGACCCACTCCCTGCGCAGCACGATGTTGCCGCTCTCGAGCATGCGCACGCTGAGAATGTCTTCCAGAATTTCACGCAAGCGACTGCTGGCTTCGAGCGCCATATCGGCTTGACTGCGTAGATCTTGATCGGTGACGTCCTCGGCCAACATGCCCAAAAAACCCATGATACCGGCGAGCGGATTGCGCAGGTCGTGAACCAGGAGCGAGACCAGGTCGTCCTTCATGGCGTCGACCGCGCGCAGTTGATCGAGCTGGAGTTGGATGGTTTCGTCGCGTTCGCCGAGATCTTTCAGTTGTTGGCGGATGCGCTGATCTTGATCGCGCAAACGGAGGAACGTGCGCACCCGTAACAGCAGCTCTTGCCGGTCGACGGGCTTGCTCAAGAAGTCGTCGGCGCCCGACTCGAGCCCGGCCAAGCGATCGTCGCGTTCGCCGAGCGCGGTGAGCAGCAGCACCGGCAGGTATTCGACTCGATTTTCCTTCAGGCGCCGGCAGACCTCCATACCGTTCATGCCTGGCATCATCACGTCGAGCAGCACCAGGTCGACCGGCGTACGCTCGACCAGCGAGAGCGCGCTCGGCCCATCAGCGGCCTCCAGCACTTCGTGCTCGTTTTCGAGGTGGGCGCGCAGGAGCAGACGATTCGAAACGTTGTCGTCGACGATCAGCACCCGAGAGCGTTGCTTCTCGCTCACCGCTGACTCGCTTCCTTTGCCATCGCAGTCGCGATTTCATGAGGAATCTCGCAAAGAATGGGCTCCCTCAGGCGGCGGGCGTGAAAGTTGGTCAGCCGCAGCAGCAAATGTTCGGTGAGGCGCTGTCCGCGCGCCACGATCATCATGCCCGTCTCCAACTTCACGTCGTCGGCCAGAACCATGCCCGCGCGAAGCTCGCGCAGCGCGAGCGCGCGAACCTCGGGCTCTGGGACCTCGCAAACGTCGGTCAACGCCTGGAGCACGGCGGGATCGTAGCGCGCGGCGCGCTGCCGCAGCGCGGCGATCGCGCTCTGGGTGTCACCTGCGGCCACCTCGGCCGCGATCAGGTCGTGGAGCACGTGCAGAATGCGCGCGCCAACGGGCATCGCCGCATCGCCGCCCGCGCCACCCTCGGCGCCGAGCCACCCGCCCTGGTGCTTCAACACTTCGCGTACCTTTTCCAGGCGCGGGATGTGCGAGAGCACGCGCTCCACCACCTGGGGCACTTGCGCGACCATCTTGGTTTCGGCGCTGTCGAGCGCTTGGCCGCCGTTCAGTTTCGCCAGCACCTCGTTAGGTAGCACCACGTAGCCGACCGAGGCCAGCATCGAGGCCACTTCCACGTGCCAGGGGTCGGCCACGTTCATTCGCTCGGCAATGGCGCGCGCGCGTTCGTGGCGCTGGCTGGCCGAGCCGAACGCCTCGGCGTGCACCAGTGACAGCACCTCGGTGAGCGCTCGCACCGAGCCGACCAGCGTTTGCTCCAGCAAGACCCGCTCTGCCGTGATGAGCCGATGCTGCTCTACCGCGGCTTCGAGCGCGGCGGCCAAGGTCTCGGGCGCGCACGGTTTGGTGAGGAAGCGGAATACGTGGCCCTCGTTGATAGCGGCGATCGCGGCGTCGATCTCGGCGTGTCCGGTGAGCAGCATGCGGACCGTATCCGGTGCGCGCTGCCGGAATTGGGCGAGCAGAGCCGCGCCATTCATGCCGGGCATGCGCATGTCGGACACCACGACGTCGAAGCTTTCGCCCGCGCTCAGCCGGGCCAGCGCCGCTTCGCCGCCGACCGAGACCAACACAGCGAAGTGCTTGTGCAACATGCGCTGCAAGCCCTCCAGCACGCGCGGTTCGTCATCGACACACAATACTCGGGGTCGGCTCACGATGGCTCCGTCGGTTTGGGTAGCGAGCCCGAGAGCTCGCGCCGAATTTGCTCGAGCTTCAGGGCGATCCCGAAGCGTGCGACGGCGTCTTCGGGCGGCGGGTCTGCGCCGGCGCTCGGGTCGTCGTTGCCGGTGAGTTCGGCGGCCAGCGCGATCGCGACGCGCACGGCGGCGCTCGCGTCGAACACTCGAAGCTCTTCCCAGGGCGTGTGGTGCGCGGCCACCGCCTCGATCACGTCATGGGGCAGGCCCCAAAGTCCGAGCAGATACGCGCCGACCTCGGCATGGCTGACGCCGAAGCGCGCTTTTTCAATCACGTGCAGGGGAGTGCCCTCGCGCTTCGCGAGCTCCGCGTTCTCACGGTGCTGTTTGGGAAGCCGGCTGGCGAGCGCGAGCGAACCGGCGTCGTGCAACAGCCCGGCAGTGGCGGCGACCTGCGCGAGCTGGTGGTCGGGGACCAGCAGCCGCGCGATTCGTGAAGAGAGGAGCGCTTGCGTCTGCTGCCGCTCCGCATTCTCCAAGCTTTCGCCGCCGAACTCGGCGAACAGCGAGTGAGACAGCACCAAGTTCTTGATCGTGTTCAGCCCCAGGTAGCTCACCGCGTGTTCCACGCTCGTGATCCGTCGTGGAACGCCGAAAAATGCGGAGTTTACGAGCTGCAAGACCTTGACCGCCATGCCTACGTCTTTTTCGACGATGGCGCAGACGTTCGCGAGCGAGCCATGCTCGTCGCCGAGCGCGCGGTTCAGCGCGATGCAGGAGCTGGGCAAACTGGGCAACGCCGCCATGCCGCCCACCAACTGGCGGAGCTGCTCGGAAGCGAGCAACGCCCGCAGCTCCAGCGTGCGCGAGAGCGTCGCTTCTAGTACCTCCGGCTCGCACGGCTTGGTCAGAAAGCGATGCGCGACCGTGGCAGCGCGCGTTGCCGCCGACTCCTCGGTTTGACCCGAGAGCACGATGCGCGCGGCTTCCGGCTGCAGCGCAGCCGCCTGCAGCAACAGATCGGCTCCATCCATGCCCGGCATGCGCATGTCGGTCACGATGATGTCGAACGGCGCCCGTGCGAGCTCCAGCAGAGCGGCTTTGCCGTTCTCCACGAAGACCAACTCCCATTGCTTGCGCTTGGCGCGCAAGCTCCGGCGCAGGCCATCGAGCACGCGCGGCTCGTCGTCGACGAACAAGATCCGCTTCAGGGCCGGCGCTTCAGCCATGTGCGGTTGCTTCCCGCCTGGGGCCGAAGGCGCCCGGAGCTTCCGCCATGGGCAGCCGCAAATGGAACGTCGTCCCCACTCCCGCGCGCGACTCGAACGTCAGAGACCCACCGTGCTTCTCGACCACGATCGCGCGGGAAATGGACAGGCCCTGTCCCGTGCCTCGGCCGAGCTCCTTGGTGGTGAAAAACGGCTCGAAGATCCGCGTTTGGTGCGCTTCGGCGATGCCGCAGCCGTTGTCAGAAATGCTGATTAGCACGCCGTCGCTCTCCTGCGCGGTTCGAACCAAAATGCGACCGCGGCCACTGCTGCCGTAACGCTCCGCAATCGCGTGCGCGGCGTTTACCAACAGGTTCAGCACGACTTGGCTCAGCTGGCCCGGGTAACAGGGAACGGGGCACAATTCACCGAACTCGACTTGTACGTCCGCCGTGTACTTGAGCTCGTTGTGAGCCACCGTCAGCGTGCTGTTGACGCAACGGTTGATGTCGGCGAGCACCTTCTCGCTCTGGTCTGGCCGCCCGAACTCCTTCATGGCCATCACGATTTGCGCGACGCGCTTCAAGCCTTCGACGGTTTGCTCGAAAGCTTTCGGTAGCTCGTCGAGCAGGTAGTCGGGGTCGGCGTCGGCGACCGCGGCCTTATAGGCGGCCAGCGCAGAACGAGGGTCACCCCCAGCTTCCACTGCGTGACAGAGGTCTTGCGCGCGCTGGGTGAGTTCCACCATTTCGCGGAACGCGCCGCGCAGGAAATGCACGCTGTCCCCGGCGAACTGGATGGGCGTGTTGATTTCGTGGGCGATGCCGAACGCGAGTTGCCCCACCGCGCGCAGCTTCTCCGTTTGACGGAGCTCGCGCTGCACGGCCTCCAAGCGCTCGCGCTCGAGCTCGCTGGCTTCGTACGTCGCTTCCACCGCTGTCAGCAAAGCCTGGAGCCCTGCCACGCTCGGAGGACTACCTCCGAATGCTTCCTCTACCTGCCGCGCGAGCAGTTGACGCAAGGCCTAGCCTGCCCCTCGGGTCCTCAGCCGCCGTGCCATGAGCATGCGAAACTCTCCACCTCTACTTACGGCCCGGGCTGATCGAGCCTAAGCCGCATCACGCTGCACCCTCTTTCGAGAGGGCCTAAAGCCATCATCGGACCACGTCCGCGCGCCGGTCAAGGTGAGCATTTTGCGCCTTCCCTAAAGCCTTCGCAAAGCTGGTCGCTGGGAGATGAAGCGTCAAAGCTCCTACTAATACTGGCGAATATCGACAGTTCGTTTGCGACGCGACGCATAACACGCAAATGACCATTTCAGCCTTGGACGAGAACGGCGTAACCGCGCTGAACCTCGGCGCGCTGTCGCAAACGCTGAGGCAAAGTTGCGTTGAGTTGATGGCGGATTACGGCCTGATCGTAACCCCTCAGAAATGGCTAGTCGAATCGGTCGACCCCGAGGCCTCCTTGTGCGCAGAGGTCGACTTCGTCGGGCAAGTGCAAGGCTCACTTACCCTGTGTTCGGATCGGAGCGTCGTGCTCGAAACGGCGCGCGGCGCTGCGGGTCTGCGCGCCGGGGCACCGCGCAGCGTCAGCGATTGGAATAGCGAGCTCGTCAATCAACTCCTGGGTCGGGTCAAGAACAAGCTGCGGGCACGCGACGTGTCCGTGGATGTAGGTGTGCCCCGCCGGCTCGGCTCGCCTGCGCCGAAACAGCGTGACTACGACGTGCGCGAGCGCTTCGATTGCAGCGCCGGCACGGTGCTACTGCTGCTGACCGCGTCGTTCGAAGCGGGCATCGTTTTGGGTGAGCGCTCCGTCGACGACGAGCTGCCGAGCGAGGGAGAGCTGCTGCTGTTTTGACGGCAGTTCGGCGAAACAGATGCACCCCAAGAAGATATTGATTGTCGACGATTCGAGCTCGATTCGTCAGCAGGTGTCGGACGCGCTCGGCGACGCCGGCTTCAGCATGGTCGAGGCCGCTGATGGTCTCGAAGGCGCCGAGACCATTCACGCCTGCACGGAGCTATCGCTCGTCATCTGCGATATCAATATGCCTCGGCTCAGCGGGCTCGAAATGCTGGACTCGGTGAAGGACGAGCTGACGCGGCGCGGCCTGCCGGTCGTGATGTTGACCACGGAAGCAGACCCGGAAGCGATCGCCCAGGCTCGGCGCGCGGGTGCCAAGGCCTGGTTGGTTAAACCCTTCAAGGACCAGCTGCTGGTCGCGGTGGCGCGCAAGCTCACCCGAGACACCCCATGATGGGAGAACCGGCAGCCTTCGAACACGAAGCGTCGCCCCGCATGGGAGCGCCGTCGCTGCTCGACCAGCTGCCGGACGGCGTACTCGTGGTGGACGCAAAAGGCTCGGTCACCGCCGTCAACGAAGCGTTTCTCGGGCTCACCGGGCTCGAGCGGGACCAGGTCGTGGGGCGACCGCTCGAGGCGCTGGTCGCGGCGGAGGACGTGCTGCAGCTGTTGGGCTTCGAGAACGTGTTCAGCGAGCCCAGGTCGAGTGACACCAACGTCTTGTTCCTGACTCGCGACGGCGGCAACCGACCGTTGATCGTGAGCGCGGCACGCTCACCTGCCCTTTCGTGGTACCTGACCATGCGCGAGCGTGGCAGCGTGCAACAGGAGCTGGTGGACACCACGCGTTGGGCCGCGGCGGAACAGCAACGGGCGCACGACTTCGCGCGCGCGCGCGACGCGTTGGTGGCGAAGAATGCAGCCTTGCGCGCTGCGCAGGCGGAGCTCGAAACCGCGCACTCCAAGCTGAAGCAGGAAGTCGAGACTCGCGAGCGCCTGGAAGGCGAGCTGCGTCTCGCCCAGAAGCTCGAGGGGATCGGCCAGCTCGCGGCCGGGATCGCGCACGAGATCAACACGCCGATGCAATACATCGGAGACAACGTGCTGTTCTTGAGCGAGTCGTTCGATCAATTGGTTCGCTATCTGTTTCTGGCCAACGACGCGGTGGCCGCCGCTCCGGCGGACGCGCTCGGTGCCCGCAAGCGACTTTCGGAATGCGCCGAGGAGATCAGCCTCGATTTCTTGCTGGAGCAGGTGCCGAAGGCGTTGAGCTCGTCACGGGAAGGCATCGAGCACGTGTCCAGTATCGTAAAGGCGATGAAGTCCTTCGCGCGCGCCGACCAGGGCGAGATGGTGCCGAGCGATCTGAATCAGTCCATTCGAGATACGCTGGCGGTGGCGCAGAACGAGTACAAGAACGTGGCCGTGATCGAGACCGACCTCGCGGATTTGCCTCCGGTGACGTGCTTCGCCAGCCGGCTGAACCAGGTGATTTTGAACTTGGTCATCAACGCTTCTCACGCCATTGCTGACGCCAAGCCGGCCGGGCTCGGCAAGATCAAGGTGAGTTCTCGCTGCCGAGACGGCTTCGTGGAGGTCACGGTGCTCGACAACGGCTGCGGGATCCCGAGCGAGATTCAACACCGCATTTTCGACCAGTTTTTCACGACCAAGGCCGTGGGCCGCGGCACCGGACAGGGGCTCTCGATTGCGCGCAGCATCGTGGTCGATGCGCACGGCGGCACGCTCTCGTTCGAGAGCGAAATCGGCGCCGGCACCGCGTTCACAATACGTATCCCCGTGGCTGGCAAGGGCGCTCCGCAAGCGTCCGACGTCGCCGAGCAGTAAGCGGCGAATTCCGCCAGCGTCCCGGGACTTGCCCCGCCGCCAGGTAGCCGTCTAGCCTGGAAAATCTGCGCGCCAGTCAGAGCGAAACTGAGCTGGCGCTCTCGGTACGATGCCGAGTCCGTAGTCGCCCTCGTGGTTGCGAGATGCTGCCCTCTACTTCGCATCCTGACTCGACGCATTTGCAGGTGCTCGTCGTCGCGAGCGCGGGTCGCGCGTGCGCGCTGCCCATCCGCCACGTGCGGGAAATCATGCGCCCGCTGCCAATCGAGCCGTTTCGAGCGGCGCCAGCCTTCGTGCTCGGCCTGTCGGTGATCCGCGGCGCCACGCTGCCCGTGGTCGATTTGGCGCTGCTGCTCGGCACGGAGCGCGCGCCCAGCAGTGCCAGCCGGTACGTGACGCTCAAGCTCGACTCTCGAGACGTGGCACTGTCGGTCGGTGAGGTGTTCGGCATTCGCGAGCTGCGCGCTGACGAGCTGCAAGACCTGCCGGGGTTGGTCGATAGCGGCGCGTCCGGACTGGTCGAATCGCTCACCACGCACGACAGCCAATTGCTCCGCGTCCTGCGCGCGGCCAGCGTTCTCCCTCCTGAAGCCTGGTCGGCCCTCGCGGGCATGGAAGCGAAGGCGTAGTGCCGAGCCTCCAGAGTCACGAGCTCGAGCAACTGCGTGAGCTGGTAGCCTCGCGGCTCGGGCTTTCGTACTCAGATGACAAGCTCGATTTCCTGGCCAACGTGGCGGAGAAGCGGCGAGAAGCGAACGGGTGCGCGAGCTTCAAGCAGTACCTGGAGTTCTTGGCGGCGCCAGGCCGCGGTGTTCCCGAGCTGCGCGCGCTGGCCGAGGAGTTGACGGTCACCGAGACCTTCTTCTTTCGCAATGCAGACCACTTTCGGGCGCTGACCGCGAGCGTGCGCGATGCCGCGCGCACTCGAGGACAACGTCGGTTGAGGATCCTGTCCGCGGGCTGCGCTTCGGGTGAAGAGCCGTACTCACTGGCCATGTCTTTGCGCGAAGCCATCCCCGAGCTTTCGCGCTGGGACGTGCGTATCTTGGCCATTGACATCAACCGAGCGATGCTCGCGAAAGCGGCGCGCGGCAGCTACAGCTCGTGGTCGCTGCGAGCCACGTCCGAGGCGCTTCGGGCTCGCTATTTTACCGAAAAGGGGCGCGAATTCTTGCTCGACCCCAGCATTCGCGAAATGGTGGTGTTCGAGGAACGGAACCTGTCCTCGGAAGAGCCGGGGTTCTGGGGCGCGCTCGCTTGCGACGTCATCTTTTGTCGCAACGTGGTGATGTACTTCACTCCCGAGGTGATGCGTCGCGTGGTGGGCAATTTCGCGCGTGCGCTGCAGCCTGCAGGCCTGTTGTTTCTCGGTCACGCAGAGACGTTGCGCGGGCTATCGGACGAATACCATCTCTGCCACACGCACGACACGTTCTACTATCGCCGCCGCGGGCCGGACGAGGTGCGTCCGGAGTCACAAAGTGTAGAGCTGACCCTGCCTGAGTTGCCCGCGGTCGTCGATTCGGCAGCGTCTTGGGTCGACGCCATCCAGAACGCCTCGGAACGCATCACGGCACTCGCTGGAACACACGCCGCGCTGCTGCGCGCGCCGCCGCCCGTTGCGGACGACCGGGCGAGCGTCGTCAAGGCTCGGGGTCGCAACGCAGAGCTCGAGCGCGTGCTCGATTTGATGCGAAACGAACGCTTCGCAGAAGCGACCGGCATCTTGCGTTCACTTCCGGTCGAAGCAAGCGAGGATCCAGACGTACTCTTGTTGCTCTGCGTGCTGCTCACCAATCAGGGCGCGCTGGACGACGCCGAACACGCTTGTCGACGGTTGCTTGCAATCAACGAACTTCACGCGGGCGCGCACTACCTGATGGCGCTTTGTCGAGAGCACGCTGCCGACCTCTCAGGCGCCGCAGCGCACGATCAATCTTCGATTTATCTGGATCCCGGGTTTTCCATGCCGCACTTGCATTTGGGCCTCCTCGCCAAGCGCTCGGGCGATCGTTCGGCGGCGCGCCGAGAGCTGGCTCAGGCGCTGCTGTTGTTGAACCGCGAGGATGCTTCACGGTTGCTGTTGTTCGGCGGAGGCTTTTCGAGGGACGCGCTGACGCTACTGTGTCAGGCGGAGCTCTCCAGTTTGGGAGGCGACTCTTGAGCTCGTCGGACACGCTCGAGCGCAAACTCACCGCCGGGCAGTTACGTGCCGAGTTCGATCGAAGCTTCGCGGCCGTTCCCCGCGGGGCTGCCGACGGGCTCGAAGACCTGCTGCTGATTCGCGTATGCGGTGACGGCTATGCGCTTCGCACCAGCCATCTAACGGGGGTGCTCGCGGTAAAAAAGCTCACGCCGCTCCCGAGCAATGCTCCGGCCCTTCTCGGCCTGGTCGCGGTGCGCGGCGTGCTGGTGCCGGTGTTCGGGCTATCGCTGCTGCTCGGCTACGAGTCGAGCACCGAGCCAGTCCGTTGGCTGGCCGTGGTCGGCACGGAAGAGCCGGTTGCGTTCGCGTTCCACGCGCTCACGGACTTTCGCAAGTTGCCGGCGAGCGCGTTCTCCACGGCCGAAGCTTCTGCGGATTTTGGCGGGCACGAGCGCGTGACCGTCAATTTCGACGGCCAGGTTCGGGTCGTGATCGGCGTTCCGGCGCTGGTTCGTAGCATTCGTGAGCGAGTCGGCCGGGCGCGGCCGAAGAAGGAGGCATGAATCATGCTGGGGTCTT
Source organism: Polyangiaceae bacterium (assembly GCA_035549735.1). GTDB lineage: Bacteria > Myxococcota_A > Polyangia > Polyangiales > Polyangiaceae > PMG-095. Next base: position 31,038 of record DASZQI010000010.1, read on the forward strand.
GGACGTTCGGAAAACGGCTCGGGGCGGGTTTCGCGGTGGCCGCGCTGGTGTTGGTTGTGGTTGCGCTGTTCGGTTATCAAAACGCCGAGCGCTTGACCGACGATTCGCGCTGGGTCGTGCACACCTTGGAAGTGCGCACCAAGTTGGCGGACTTCCTTGCTGCCGTCGCAGAGGCCGAGACGTCCGTGCGCGGCTACGTGGTCACGAACGAAGACGTCAGCCTCGAGCCCTATCGCTCCGCGATACCCAAGACTCGGGAGGCTATGGCCGAGGTCCAACGGCTCACCAGTGACAACCCCGCGCAACAGCGGCGCGTCACGGCGCTGCGCGCCGTGGTCGACACCAAGCTCACGCATTTGGCGAGCGTCGCCGAGGCTCGCGAAAAGAGCGGATTCCCTGCGGCGCAGGCGCTGATGGTTGCGGGAGTCGGACGGCGCGCGATGGATGAAATTCGCCGGCTTATCGGGGAGATGGATCACGAGGAGGCAACGCTCTTGGAGCGGCGTTCGAGCGAGGCCGAGGCGAGCTCCAGGACCACCAGGGGGGTGATGATCTGGGGCAGCATGCTCGGAGTGCTGTTCGTCGCCGTAGTCGGCTACTTCATCTCCAGCACGCTCTCGCGCCAGATCGGCTCTGCCGTGCAGCACATCCAGAGCTCCTCGACCGAGCTCCAGGCGGCGGCCAATCAGCAGGCCACGGGTTCTCGCGAGCAGGCAACCGCAATGAACGAGATCACCACGACCATTAGCGAGCTCTTGGCCACTTCGCGGCAAATCGCTGGCAGCTCGCAGCGCGTCGCGCAAATTGCCTCCGAGACCGCGAGCTCTGCCCTGTCCGGCGATCAAGTCGTTCAGCGCACTCATGAATCGATCAACGCGATCAAGCGCCAGGTCGATCAAGTCGTCACTCACATGCTCGACCTCGGTAAGAAATCTCAAGAAATTGGCGGGATTCTCGAGATCATCAACGAGCTCGCCGAGCAGACCAACATTCTCGCGATCAACGCCACCATCGAGGCCGCCGGCGCCGGTGACGCCGGTAAGCGCTTCGCCGTGGTCGCTGAGGAAATTCGCCGGCTCGCCGACCGCGTCGGTGGTTCCACCAAAGACATCCGCGGGCTAATCGACGAGGTGCGCGCAGCGGTGAACACGACGGTGATGGCCACCGAGAGCGGCACCAAGGCGGTGGACGCGGGCGCGCGTCAGTTCGGCGACGCGGCGTCCGCGTTCGGGCAGATCCGCAGCCTGGTCAGCACCACGACCGAGGCCGCGCGCGAGATCGAGCTCAGCACCAAGCAACAGGCCAGCGCCGTCGAGCAGGTCAACGCGGCGATCGCCAACGTTGCGCAAGCGTCGCGCGAAACCGAGGCCAGCTCTGGTCAGACCTTGCAGACGGCTTCTCAGTTGGCCGGCCTCTCGCGCGAGCTGCTGAAGGTAATTCAAGTACGGGTCGGGGCCTAGGAGGTCGGTTTGGCGCGCGATCCGTATCAGTACTTTCGAGTCGAAGCGCGGGAGCTGATCGAGCAGCTCGGTCAGGGGGTGTTGGGGCTCGAGCGCGCGCCCGTGGACCCGGATTTGGTGCCGAAGCTCCTGCGTCTGGCACATACACTGAAAGGGGCTGCGCGCGTGGTGCGGCGGCCTGAGCTCGCAGAGCTCGCGCACGCGCTGGAAGAGATTCTGCTTTCGCTGCGCGACTCCGGGAGGGTCGCCAGTCAGGAAGACGTTCGAAACCTACTTTCACTGACCGATCGGTTGAACGTCGGGGTCCGCGCGCTCGACGCGCCCGGGCCTGCTCCCGCGGCAGCGGCAGCGGCAACACCCGCTGCCGCCGCGCCTAGCGGGACCGCTCGCGCAACTCCCGAAGAAACCTTGCGGACGGTGCGGGTGGATATCGACGAAACCGATGCGCTGTTGCGGGCAGCGGTCGAGGCATCCGTGCAGACCGCCGCCTTGAAGCGTGAGCTCGCCCGCTGCGCGCGCTGCGCCAGTTCGGCGCGGCTCTTGCTCGATCTATTGGCCCCGCAGGGTGTCGAGGGCCTCGTATCCGAGGGTGCTGTGCGCAAGGCCCGTGAGCTGGCCGAGTCGATGCGCGACGAGACCGATGAGCTTTACCGGGCCTTATCGTCGGGTCTCGAGCAGGTCGACGGCGAGCTCGGCAACCTGCGCGAGGGAGGGCAGCGGATGCGCCTGGTCCCCGCGCAGAGCCTGTTTCCAGCCCTGGAGCGGGCCGTGTTCGACGCGGGCGAGTCGCTCGGCAAGCGTGTTCAGTTCACGAGCTCGGGCGGCGAGGTTCGGCTCGACGCTTATGTGCTCGCGACCCTGCGTGACGCGCTGTTGCACATGGTTCGCAACGCCGTCGTGCACGGTCTGGAAGCGCCGGGCGAGCGCTCAGCGGCGCGCAAACCCGAGCTTGGCACGGTTTCGCTGCGCGTGAGTCGGCGCGGGAACCGCGCGACTTTCGAGTGTCGCGATGATGGTCGGGGCATCGACGTCGAGGCCGTGCGACGCGCGACCGTCGACGGTGGCTTTCTGACCAGCGAGAAGGCCTACTCCATGTCAGCGGGCGAAGTCATGCGGGTGCTGCTTGCACCCGGTGTATCGACCAGCGCGAGCGTGACCCAGCTCGCGGGGCGCGGCATCGGCCTCGACGTCGTGCGCGAGGCGATCCAGCGCTTGAAGGGCGAGGTCACCATCGACAGCACCAAGGGCGTGGGTTCGACGTTCGCGCTCGATGTGCCAATTTCGGTAGCCTCGCTTTCCGCGCTGATCGTGGACGTGGCCGGCGACAGTCACGCGATTCCGCTGGATGCCGTGCGCTGCACGCTGCGCGTGCGCGCCGAGGAGATCGCGCGTTCTAAGGACAGCGAGTCGCTCGTGCACGAGGGCAACGTGTTGCCGTTCGTACCGCTGTCACGCGCGCTACGGCCCAGTGCGCCGCCGCCAGCGGCTCGCGCCGTATGGTCGACGGTCTTGGTCTCGGTCGGTGGTCGGGCGGCTGCGCTGGGCGTCGATCGCGTGGTCGGTACCAGCGACGTGGTCGTTCGTGCGCTGCCTTCGTTGGTCGAGGTAGACCCGGTCGTGGCCGGCGCGACTCTGGACGCGGAGGGCAGCCCCCAGCTCGTACTCGACCCGACGGCGCTGCTGCTGGCAGCGGAGAACCAACGCGGGGTGGCCGTGGCTGCGCCAGCGCCCGCGCGCCTGCCGATTCTGGTCGTGGATGATTCGCTCACCACCCGCATGCTGGAGCAGAGCATTCTGGAGTCGGCAGGCTACGAGGTCGAGCTGGCCGTGCATGCCGAGCAGGCGCTGGAAAAGGCCGCGCTCAAGCGCTACGGCCTATTCGTGGTGGATGTCGAAATGCCGGGCATGGACGGCTTCGAGTTCGTGAGCAAAGTGCGTGCGGACCCCGTCCTACGCGCGATTCCTGCTGTTTTGGTCACCTCACGCAATGCGCCGGACGACAAGAAGCGCGGCGAGCGAGTCGGCGCGCAAGCCTACATAGTCAAGGGTGAGTTCGACCAAGGTCAACTCTTGAACGTCATTCGTCGCCTGATTGGTTAACACATGATCAAACGCCGAGTGCTCGTAGTCGAAGACTCCTTGACGGTGCGCCGGCGCCTCATCGAGGTGCTCTCGGCCGACCCCGAGCTCGAGGTGGTGGGCGAAGCGGGCGACGGCAAAACTGCGATCGAGCTGTGCCAGAGCCTACGTCCGGACGTGATTACGCTGGACATGATGTTGCCGGTCATGACCGGGCTCGCCGCGACCGAGTACATCATGGCCTATTGCCCCACGCCGATCCTGGTGGTCTCGGCCTCCACCAATCGTGGCGAATTGTTTCGCACGTACGAGGCGCTCGCTGCGGGCGCCGTGGACGTGCTCGAGAAACCCGACGGAACCGAGCCCGAAGGCAGCTGGGAACGAAGGCTGGTGTCGACCGTCAAGCTGGTGTCGAGGATCAAGGTCATTACCCACCCGCGCGCCCGGCTCGGCAGCACGGTCGCCGCTCGCGTTCAGCAGCCTGACCTTGCGAGGTTTGGCACCATTCTCACGAACGGACAGGTCCAGTGCATTGCGATCGGCGCGTCCACCGGCGGGCCAGCAGCGCTGGTCACCATTTTGCGCGCGCTCCCGGAAAGTTTCCCGATCCCGATCCTGCTCGTGATGCACATTGGTCCGTTGTTTGCGACCGCGCTCGCGGAGTGGCTGGATGCGCAATCAGCCAGAAGTGTAACTCACGCAATCCACGGCGAGCGCCTGCCCGGCTTCGGTGAGGGCAGGGTCGTGATGGCGCCGCCCGACCGCCACCTCGTGATTCGCGAAGGGCGGCTGCTGCTGGATGACGGACCGGAGCGGCACTCCTGTCGGCCGTCGGTCGATGTGTTGTTCGAGTCGGTAGCCAAAGAGCTCGGCTCGAAGGCGGCGGCATGCTTGCTCACCGGCATGGGACGCGACGGCGCTGACGGGCTGCTCGCCATTCGGCGCGCGGGGGGCCGGACCATTGCGCAGGACCAGGCAAGCTCGGTCGTCTACGGCATGCCCCGTGAAGCCGAAATCATCGGCGCGGCCGAGCAGATCCTGTCGATCGAGCAAGTAGCTCCGGCGCTCGCCGCGTTCGTTCGAAACGACGGGGAGGCGCGCGGACGATGAGTGCGGCCGTGCTCGTGGTCGACGACAGCTTGACCGTTCGCATGGACGTCGGTGACGCCCTGAAAGCGGCGGGCTTCGAGGTCACGCTGTGCGAAGACTTGCGCTCTGCGCGCACCGCCTTGGCCGAGCGCGCGTTCGCGCTGGTCGTGCTGGATATTCTGCTGCCGGACGGGAGCGGCATCGACTTTTTGCGCGAGCTCAAGAACGGTGCGACCACCGCTGCGCTGCCGGTCATGCTGCTCTCGAGTGAGGCCGAAGTGCGCAGCCGGGTGCACGGCATTCACGCGGGCGCAGACGAGTACCTGGGCAAGCCGTACGACGTCAGCCGGCTCGTGTCACGCGCGCGCGTGCTCGCCCTGGCCGCGTCGCCGAGCGAAGGTTCCGCGCAGCACGTGCTGGTGATTGACGACAGCCCTACCTTCCGCGCCGAGCTCCGTGCGGCGCTCGAGCGCGCGGGGTTTCTGGTGGCTGAGGCGGCCAGCGGCGAGGAGGGTCTGGGCGCGGCGGCTGCGGAGCGCCCCGACGCAATCATCGTCGACGGCGTGTTGCCGGGTATCGACGGCGTTACGGTGGTACACCGGCTGAAGTCCGACGCCGCGCTACGCGGCACGCCTTGCTTATTGCTCACCGCCGCCGAAGGCCGGCGCGAAGAGCTCGCCGCGCTCGAAGCCGGCGCCGACGCCTTCCTGAAGAAGACCGAAGATCTCGAGGTGATCTTGGCGCGCCTGACGGCGCTGCTACGCGGCGCGGTCCGCGCGGTCGAGCAGAGGGGCAGCCTGCTCGGTCCGAAACGGGTGCTGGCGGTCGACGATAGCGCCACCTACCTCGACGTACTCGGGCGCGAGCTCTACCAGGAGGGTTACGATGTGGTGCTGGCCGGCTCGGGCGAAGAAGCGCTCGAGCTGCTACGGGCGCAGCCGGTCGATTGCATCCTGCTCGACCGGGTGATGCCTGGCCTTTCGGGCGAAGACACCTGCCGCCTGATCAAGGCCAGCAAGGCCTGGCGCGAAATACCGCTGGTGATGCTGACGGCTTACGACGAGCGCGCGGCGATGATCGAAGGGATCAACGCCGGCGCCGACGACTACATCGCGAAATCGGCGGAGTTCGACGTGCTCAAGGCGCGCTTGCGCGCGCAGCTGCGGCGCAAGCACTTCGACGATGAAAATCGGCGTCTGCACGAGCAGCACTTGCGGCGGGAGACCGAGGCCCGTTTCCAAAAGCTGATCGGCTCCAACATCATCGGCGTCGTGCTGACCGATCTGGACGGCGTGCTGCTCGATGCGAACGACGCTTTTCTGGAGATGGTGGCGCGGCCTCGAGAGTCGCTCGCGGAAAAGGCGCTGCGTTGGGCCGCGCTGACCACGCCGGAGGGACGCTACGAGGGCGAAGCAGTGATCGAACAGCTGAAAAGCACGGGTCGGGCGACGCCGTACGAGACCGAGCTCCTGCGCAGCGACGGCGCCGCAATTCCGGTGCTCCATGGCGTGGTGTTGCTGGAAGATACACAGACGACCGTTGGCTTCGTGCTCGATCGCACCGAGCAGCGCGCGGCCCAGGAGAAGCTCAGGAGCTACGCTGCGGCGCTCGAGGACGCCAATCGCGAGCTCTCGCGCCAGAAGGAGCGCGCGGAGCGCGAGAGCCGCTTCAAGTCCGCGTTCCTGGCCAATATGTCGCACGAGCTACGCACGCCGCTGAACGCCATCATCGGTTTCTCGGAGCTCTTGGAGCAGCAAATTCCAGGGCCGCTCAGCAAGCGACAAGCGGAGTACGTGGAGTACGTGCTCAGCAGCGGGAGGCATTTGTTGAGCCTGGTGAACGACGTGCTCGACCTGTCCAAGGTGGAAGCGGGGCGGATGGAGCTCGCGCGCGAATGGACTGAGCTCGATGTAGTGGTCGACGCCGCGCGGGGTTCGGTCGAACCGTTGGCGCAAAAGCGCGGCGTGGCGTTGACCGTGTCGGTTCCGTCGGGCCTCCCGCAGCTCTACATCGACGCGACGCGCGTCAAACAGGTGCTTTACAACCTGCTCTCGAACGCCATCAAATTCAGCGACCGGGGTGGCTCGGTCTCGCTCGCAGTGGAGGAGCACTCGGATCGAGTCGAGGTGTCGTGTCGCGATACCGGCATCGGCATCAAGGCGGAGGACCTGCCGCGGCTCTTCAAGGAGTTCGAACAACTCGCCTCGGGCGGAGGGGAGCGTCCGGAGGGCACTGGGCTCGGCTTGGCGCTGACCAAGCGTTTAGTCGAGCTCCACGGCGGGCAGGTGAGTGTCAGCAGCGAGTTCGGAAAAGGTAGCCGTTTCGCGTTCACGCTGCCCAAGCCTTCCGCGAACCCGGCGAGGGCGTCGTGATGCGCGCGCGAGTTGCCTACGGCCAAGAGCAGGAGCGTGAAGGGTGATGGCAAAAATCCTGGTCGTCGAAGACAACCCGTTGAACTTGCGACTGCTCCGGGAAGTGCTCGAGCACCGTGGTCACACCATCGATTCAGCCACGACCGTCGGGCAAGCCTCCGCGCGCCTCGCTTCCAATACCCCTGAGCTGGTACTGGTCGATATTCAGATTCCGGGGGGCGGCGGTGAGCAAGTGTTGCGAGAAATCAGGGAGAACCCGTGCTATCAACATTTGCCTGTGATCGCCGTCACTGCGCTCGCTATGTCCGGGGATCGTCAACGCCTGCTCGACTTGGGCTTTGACGGCTATTTCGGCAAGCCGATTGATACGCGCGCCTTCGGCCCTGCCATCGAATCTTACCTCAAGGCGCCCAAGAACAGCTGATGACTTTGCAGACCAACGCTCGCCAGACCATCTTGGTCGTCGACGACAACCTCCAGAACCGCTTGGTCGTGGAAGGTCACCTCAGCGCCGCGGGCTACGAGGTGCTGCAAGCCGAAAGTGGCGCACGCGCCATCGAGATGGTGCAAGAGAAGGCGCCCGATCTGGTGCTACTCGACGTGCTCATGCCGGGCATGGATGGTTTCGAGACCTGCCGGCAGATCAAGGCGCTGCCGCGCGGCGGTGACATGCCTGTGGTGTTTCTCACTGCGCTCTTGGATTTGGGTTCTCATCGCAAGGCGCTCGACTCGGGCGCGGATGACTTCTTGACCAAGCCGGTGAATCGTACCGAGCTGCTGATTCGGGTGCGCTCTCTGCTTTGGATCCGGCGTTTGCGCGACGAGCTCGCCGAGGGCTATCACCTCATTCGTTCTCAGCGCGACGCCTTGGTCCACGCGCAGCGTCAAAAGGAAGAGCTGTCCACGCTGATCGTGCACGATCTGAAAGGTCCGCTCACCGCTATCTATGCGCTACTGGGGCTGGCTCTGCGCGACCCCGCTTTGGCGCCGGAAACCCGCGACTCCCTCGGTGAAGCCGCCAACGCCTCGCTTGCGCTGCACCGCATGATCCTGAACCTGCTCGACATCAGTCGCAGCGAGGATGGGCGACTGGTTCCGCGCTGCGAGGAAGTCGAGCTGGCCGGTGTCGTGACGCAAGTCGCGACGCTGTTTAGTCGCTCGGCCGAGGCCGCGGGACAGAAGATCGTGACCGAGCTGCGTTCACCCGGGAGAGTATTCGCGGATCGCGATCTGATTCTGCGTTTGGTCGAGAATTTGGTCGAAAACGCGCTCAAGTACTCCCCGGCGAATTCCGCCATCAAGATAGAAGTGCTGGCGCCCGAGGATGGCGCGGTCAGGCTCAGCGTGCGCGACCAGGGGCGGGGCATTCCGGACGTGCATCGAGAGAGCATTTTCGAGAAATACTTCCAAATCGAGCCGAATTCGGTGCCCCCGCTGCGTGCCAGCCGGGGTCTCGGCCTCGCCTTTTGTCGCCTGGCTGCCGAGGCTCACGGGGGCCGAATCTGGGTTGAGGCGAATGAGCCAGCCGGGAGCCTGTTCTTCGTTCAGCTCCCAGCCCTGTGACCTTTTGTTTCAGCTCTTAAGTCGGCTGGCGGCCTGTCGTCCCTCAACAGTGAGGGAATGATGTTAGCGCAGGCGGTAAACGTACTGGTCGTCGACGACGACGATCTCTTGCGGGCAACCGTGCGGAGGGTCCTCACAGCTGAGGGGTTTCAGGCGCAAGCGGTGTCGAGCGCCGAAGAAGCGCTGGTCGCGCTGCGCTCCTCTCCGGGTTTCGACGTGATCGTTACCGATCTGCAAATGCCGGGGCTGTCCGGGATCGACCTGCTTCGTTTGGTGCGACAGTCGAACCTGGACGTACCGGTGATCGTGCTCACGGGCAATCCCAGCTTGGAAACCGCGATTTCGGCGGTGCAGTACGGTGGCTTTCGGTATTTGCAGAAGCCGACGGAGGTGCTGGACCTACCCAAGGTGGTGCGCGACGCGTCCGCTATGCATCGCCTGGCGCAGCTGAAGCGGCGTGCGCTGGAGTTGTACGAAACCGAGGGCTGGCTGATCGGCGATCAGGCGGGCCTCGATTCGCATTTCGAGCGGGCGCTCGAGCAACTGTGGATTGCCTTCCAACCCATCGTCAGCTGGCCGGAACGCGCGGTCTACGGGCATGAAGCGCTGGTCCGTTCGAGTGAGCCGACGCTCGGCAATCCAGCGTTGTTGTTCGACGCGGCGCAGCGCTTAGGGCGAACTCAGGAGCTCGGCCGTCGCATTCGTTTGGCAGTCACCGAGCGGTTGTGCGATGCGCCCCCCGATAGCGCGATCTTCGTGAATCTACACGCGGCGGATCTGGCCGACGCTGATCTGTACAGCTCAAACGCGGCGCTCTCGGCGCACGCCTCGCGCGTGGTGCTGGAGGTGACCGAGCGCAGCTCGCTCGAGCGCATTCCCGACGTGCGTGGGAAGATGGCTCGGCTACGCAGTCTCGGATTTCGCATCGCGGTCGATGATCTCGGCGCGGGTTATGCGGGGCTCGCTAGCTTCAGCCAGCTGGAGCCGGACATTGCCAAGCTCGATATGTCACTGGTACGCGGCATCAACGCTTCGGCGACCAAGGCCAGCATCGTGCGCTCGATGATTTCGGTCTGTACCCAAGAGCTCGGTACGCGCGTGGTGTGCGAGGGCGTCGAAACCGAGGCAGAACGAGACACCCTGCAATCGCTCGGAGCGGATTTGCTTCAGGGGTACCTGTTTGCTCGGCCCGCGCGCGAGTTCCGTAACTCGAGCGTGTTTCCGGAGGCGTTGACTTCGGAAACGTTGGCCGTGAAAAACACCGCTCGTGTCGGCGAGCGAGAGGTAGGTTGAGGTAAGCGTCAGGGGGACTCCGGCGCTGGCTCCATGGCCGGCGCTATCAGTGCGTTACCAAACCAGATCCGGGCGGGCGGATTCGTCCTATCCTATGTCCCGTGGTGGAACGAGGTCTCAGGCGAGTCGCGCTCAGCCGGCTCTTTGCCGCGTTGGCGTTGGCGCTGGCTCCGGCCACGACCAGCTGCGCCGGGAAGCCGTTCTCCAACGAAGGCGATAGCGGCGGCGCCGGCGGCAGCGGCGGTGTCAGCGCGAAGGGCGGCGCGGGCTCTTCAGGCTCGGCAGGTCGCGGGGGCAGCGCAACAGGCGGCAACGGCGGGCGCGGAGGCTCGGCGGCGGCCGGCGTCGCGGGGGCCGCTCAGGGCGGGCTTTCGACGAGCGGCGGTGCCCCTAGCAGCGGCGGGGCTACTCGCGGTGGCAGCGGCGGCGCGCTGGGTGGCACGAGTGCGACCGGAGGCACCAGCACCGTTCCCGACATTCCGGAGGACGGCTTGGTGCTGTGGTTCACGGCTGATCGCGGCGTGACCGAGACCACGACGGGCTTCGTGTCCAAGTGGCTCGACCAATCGGGCAACCACCAGGACGCCGCGCAGGTTGCGGCCACGGCCCGACCGCGCCGGGTCGCCGACGAAGAGAGTGGCCTACCGATGTTGGAGTTCGATGGAACCGACGATTCCATGGCTCTCGCCGAGGGTTTTCAGGACTTTAGCCAGGGCCTCAGTTTCTTCACGATCGTGCGAGTGAATGATGGTGGCGGCTGTTCGTCGATCATGCAGTTTTCGAACGGACCCGAGGTCGAGGACATCGACTTCGGGCGTAACCAAGGTTCGATTCACTATGAAGTTGCTGACCGGTCAGTGACTGGCCCGAGCGATACCTTCGCGACCCAACAGACGACCTTGCTCGGCTGGGTGCACGACGCGGCCGGCAAAGCCGAGCTGCGCATCGACGCTCAGTTCATGACGTCGGAGCAGGTGGCACTGCCGAGCGTGATCCCGCGCGCCGGAAACTTCATCGGTCGCTCGCTCTACGCGGACTGCCATGGACTCAGCGGTCGGGTAGGTGAGATCTTGATGTACGCTCGACCGCTGCCGAGCGCCGAGCGGATTCGGGTCGAGCAGTATCTAGGCAAAAAGTGGGGCTGTTGCGGGTTCTGAACCTCCGCGCGCGCTAACGCCGGGAGCCGGCGCCGAGGTATTGCTCGAGCGCCGAAAGCCCCGATTCCGAGCCGATTTCGTAGAAGCGCTCGCTGGCAACGTAGGCGCGCAGGGTGCCCGCGCGGGCGAGCTCCGCTTGCACGCGCTCCAAGCCGAGCGCGGTCGTCGCGGGCAGCGCCGCGATCACGCTCTTACGCAGCGCCATCGCGCCGTAGTCGATGTAGCTGAGCGCCGGGTCGTTCGCGGCTTTCTGGTAGCGGAGCACGCGCTGTCCTTCGACTTCGGTGTTGCTCGCGTCCCACTGGCCGCTGTTTTTGTAAACCGCGAGCGTCCCGAGCGCTTCGGGATGGCTTTGCAGATCGCGCAAAGGGGCCGAGTAGTCGAAGGGCAAGTAGCTGTCGCCGTAGGTGACGAGGAAGGTATCGGCAAGCAGGGGCAGCGCGTTGCGGAGCGCGCCCGCCGTGCCGAGCGGCTCTGCGCCGTCCTCCGCGTACAGCACGGCCAGGCCAAAAGCGCTGCCATTGGCCACGAACTCTCGAATCGGCGCGGCGAGATGGCCGACACACAGCACCACCTCGGCGAAGCCCGACAGTGCCAGTCGCTCCAGCTGCCAGGCGATGAACGGACGCCCCGCGACTTCGATCAATGACTTTGGAAGCGCCTGCGTTCGAGGCAAGAGTCGAGTGCCCAGACCGCCCGCGAGAATGACCGCCTGCATGCTCACGCCCCGCCGAACACTTCCCGGCTGAGCGCGAGAATCGCTGACTCGACCGCCTGGTCGCTGCTGTAGCGTGTGCGAAAACCGAGCGATTCGAACTTCCCGGGATCGAGGCGTGAGGTCGGCACGTCGCCGGGCCAGCCGCGCTCCCCGCCCGTGAAGCGAATGGTGGCGTTGGGGTAGGGCGAGGCCAAGATGCACAGCCTCGCGATGCGTTCGACCGTGGTGAAGTCGCGGGGCGCCAGGTTGAACAGGTTCAGCGCCTCGCGCGCGTGATCGAGGCCGAACAGCATGCCGGCGACACAGTCGCTGACGTGAACGTACGGTTTGGACTGTCGCCCGTCGCCCAAGACCTCGAGCTCCTCCGGATCGGCCTTGAGTTTGTTCAGGAAATCCAGCGCGGCGCCGTGCGTGCCGCGGGGCCCGACCACGTTTCCGAAGCGAAAAATCCAGGCCTTCAACGCAAAGCAGGAGACGAACGCGCTCACCAGCGCTTCGCTTGCCAGCTTGCTCGCGCCGTACAGCGAAATCGGCAGCGGCCCAAGATCCTGCTCGCGGCATGGCGCGGGCGTGTCGCCATAGACGGTGCCCGAGGAGGCGAGCACCAGGCGCTCGACGCCGGTTCGTCGCATGGCCTCGAGCACGTTGTAGGTGACGATCGTACCCTGCTCCAGATCCAGCCGCGTGTTCGAGAGCCCCCAGCGCGCTTCGGGGTTTGCGGCCAGATGGAACACCACGTCGTGCCCGGCCAGCGCCGCTTCGAGTCGGGAGAGATCGGAGGCGTCGTCTACGATCAGGCGCGCGCCGCCGCTCGCGAGCGGTTCGGCGATGAACTCGCGCCGCCCGACCGAGAGGTTGTCGAAGACCGTAACCGGGCCGCGGGTCACGAGTGATTCGACGAGGTGGCTTCCGATGAACCCCGCCCCGCCCAGCACGAAGAATTTGGGGTGGCTCATGGTTCTGAACTCCGGTTCGTGCCGCGAGCGCGGCCGCTCTCCATGTACTCGTATAGCCGGTCGGTGAGGCGGCGGGAGACTTCGTCGGAGGGCTGCCACAAATTCCTGGTTTCGCCCGGATCCCGGCTGAGATCGTAGAGTGAAAGGCGCTGCTCGGTCTGTACGAGCTTGAACGGGAAGTCGAGCACACCGAGCAGGGCTTGCGTGCCGTCGTCGACTCTGAAGTTTTCGATCAAAAACCCCGGCTCGAGTGGGCGGCCGTCGCGCAGCAACGGTACCAAGTCTCGCCCCATGGCTTGGTCGAAGCCGCCCTCGACGCCCAAGAAACGAAGCACGGTCGGGGCCAGATCCAGCAAACTGGTCGCTTCGCGCACCCGGCGCGGTCCGAGACCAGGCATACGCAGCAGAGTTGCGGTGCGCAGCTGCGGGTCGAATAGATTCGAGCCGTGAAAGCGTTGGCCGTGCTCGCCAAATTCCTCACCGTGGTCACCGGTGATCACGAGCAAGCTGCTATCGAACAGGTCGCGAGCCCTGAGCCCGTCCAGAAGTCGCCCGACTTGTCGGTCGGCTTCGGCGATTTCGGCGTCATACAGCGCGAGCTCGTCCCCGCCGAAGCTCGGCACGTTGGGCGATTGCTCGTATAGATAGTGCGGTTCGAGTAAATGGAGCCAGAGAAACAGCGGGCGCCCGCCCCGCTCGTCGAGCAGCGAGAGCGCGCGATCGACCTGTGCTTCGCCCGGAAACCCGTGCATGGTGCCGCCGGAATAGCTGAACGTGGTGCTGGTGTCGTAGCGCGCGAAACCGCGATCGAATCCGGCGCTCTCGACCGCCGTGAACGCGCGAAAGTTCGTGTGGACGGCCAGCGTGAAGTAGCCGCGCTCGGCCAGCAGCGCGGGCAACCAGGGCGTGTCCGCTGCAATGCGACGCATTTGCCGCTCGCGGCTCTGATTCAGCCAGCGAATGGACGAGGGGAGTAACCCCGAGAGCAGCGCCGCCACGGACAGGCGCGTCGTGGGCGTGGTTGCATAGCTGCGCTCGAACACCGCGCTCGTTTTGGCAAGCTCGTCGAGTCTGGGCGTGGTCGAACGGTGATAGCCGAGAAACGAGACGTGATCGGCGCGCAGAGTTTCGATGGTGATCAGCACCAGGTTGAGTCGGGGGCCTTCACCCTTCGAGCTTTCGTGGCCGGGCGCCGGAGCCACGAGCGGGCGCGCGTGCCCTCCGTCGCCGCCGAAACAGTTGTTGTCGATGCCATCGCGCGGGATCTCTTTCGCACCGGGGTGCACGTTCGGATCGAATGGCGCGCAGTCGCCGCCGCCGAAAAAGCTCGAGTAGCCGTCGCGATCGAAGTCGGTGAGGGCGCGCAGTATCGAGATCGCCGGCCGTGACCAGGCGCCGGATTGGTAGGTCCGGGCCGTGGTAGCGGGCACGATCAGACTTGTCAGTGCACCCAAAACGGACACACACGTGGCCGCTGCCAGCGCCGTCCACGGCGAGCCACGCCTCTGCAGTAGAAGGTGCAGGCGAAAAGCTACGGGCGTCGCGACGAGCGCCGCGCAGGGAGCAACGAGCAGGAACGGATCCAGCTGTCGCAACCCGGCTTCGAGGAAAAACCAGCACAGGGTGGCCAGGCTGAGCAAGATGCCCGGGACCAATGTAAGCGCTAGCCCTGCCCCTCTCCTGCGCTCTCGCAGCGAGCGCGCGACCGTGAGCAAGTAAGCCCACACCAGGGCAGCAACGATCGCGAAAAGCAGGGAGAGCAACGCGCACGCTAGCGCGGCCAGCTCGCGATTCCGGAGCTCGCCGGTCAGCGTCCAGACGATGCGGCTCGAGGCGAGCACAGCGAGCGGCGCAACGCACGACGCTGCAGCGATTGCGTCGAGCGGTCGGTAGCCCGCGAAACTGCCGAGCAGCCCCTGCTCGCGCAGCCGCCCCCCGAGCGCACGAACGGCGCCGACGCTCGCAGCCCCGAGCGCTGCCGCCGCCAGCGCAGGGAGCCAGAACTGCGCGAAAACCGCGCACCAGAGCGCGAAACCACCACGCGCACGCACGAGCACACAAACCGATTCGGCAAACGCAGCAGTTAGTGTGACAACGCCGAACGCCAGCGTGCTGCGAGCCACGCGCACGAGCTCGCCGGTTGCAGAGGGCGTACCGGCGCCATCGGTCATGGCAGCACGAGCAAGGTCACCTCGCTCGCGCCGTTCTTGGCTTTGAGGGGTAGCTCCTGTCCGGTGTTGATCCACGAACCACTGAAACGCTCGCGTCCCGGGCGCTTGAGGATCTCGGTGACGCTCACGTATAGATAGCCTGGTCGCCACAGATCACGCTGAATCAGCGAGGGCAGCCCGACCTCCCACTCTAGCGTGTCAGCCGGTACGAGCGAGGCCGCCATTTTTGCTTCCACCCGACTTTGGATGCGGAAGCGCTGGTCAGCGGCGCCGGTGGACTCGAAGTACACGCTCAGTACGTCGGAAGCGCCGTCCTCGAAGCGCGTGGCGAGCAGGCGCGTGCCATCCTCGTACACGGTGGCCGCGCTGGTGTCCGCCCCCTGCAGTAAGCGGGCACGCAACGCTCGCGCACGTGTCATGTCGCCCTTGCTGATGGCGATGTTGTGCGCGATGCGTAGCTCTTCGCGAGTCGAAGGGGGCGCGGTCGGTTCAGGGTTCGGAGTTTGGCGCAGGTGGTTGCGCAGCTCCCAAGTCCAATAGGGGTCGGGCCGAACTCGCCGTAGCGCGTGGGTCGACGAGACGAAGTAGCGCTCGAGCAAGTTCGGTTCCTCCCGCTCGACCGCAAAGCCCTCGACGGGGCCGGGTTTGCCGTCATGGTCGAAGACCCAAAACGGCCCGACCGCCGTGACGCTGCCGTGGCGCGCGTTCTCGACCAGCGATTGGCTGCTGGCGAAGCGGCCATCGGTAATGAAATAGCGCTCGGCGCGGCGTACGACTCCGGTGCCGTCGATGCGAGTCGCACGCTCGAGCGCCCAGGGCACCCAGAGCGAGCGCTTCATGTTGGGGTCCAGCACCACGATCGCGTCTTTGGCGAGACGCCCGGACAAAAACGTCAGCGCTGCGACTTTGTCCTTGTCCGGCTGAATGAAATGGCCGCGCTCGTTGAAGCGACCACCGGTCTTGCGCGCGTACACCAGCGTCGTAAAGGCGTCGCGCGCGGTGAGCAACGGCACTAGAAACCCGAGCGAGAGCGCCACGGCGCGCAGTCTTGGGCTGAGCTGCGCGCGCCCGAGCCGCGCGGCGAGCAGCGTGCAGAGCTCGGACGCTGTCTGGCCGAGCGCGCCCAGCGAAAGCGCGAAGTACGGCGCGAAGTAGTGCGGCCAAAACACGTGTACGTCCGCGCCCTGCGAAAACACCAAGTACTGAAACAGAGCCATGCCCAGGAGCGCGAGCGGAATGGCCTCGCGCTCGTCGCATCGAAGGAGCGCGCGGAGCGCGATCACCGGCGCCGCGAATTTGCCGATAACGATCGCGAGCGGCGTGAACATGAGCACGATCCAATAGCGCCGCGCCGCGAGCAGCGCGGGCAACGTGCGATCCCCGCTCAGCGATCGAACCTTGCCTTGGGCGATCAGCTCGCCCAGCTGATCCATGCGCGCGAGTGCGACCAAGTAACCGATGCCGATGGTCGCCAAGACCGCGGTGAGCCACGCGAACAGGCTGGCCGAGCGCTGAAATTCCTGGTGCGAGAGCTTTTTTCTAAAGACGAAGGCGTGCACGAAGAGCAGCGTGAGCAGCGCGGCCGCGAACACGTACGCTGGCCAGTCGCTGTTCACCGCGTGAGCGACCGCGAGCACCGCCAGCACGGCGAAGCGTCGCTTGCCGCTCTGCCGCAAGCGAACGTACGCGAAGCTCGCGAGGAGCGTGCTGAAGATGACGGGCACTTCCAGCGCGTTGAACTGGGCGTAGGAAAGGGCGATGGGCGTGAGCACGAACGCGAGCGCGCTGAGCGCGCCGGCCAGCGGACTCCACAGCGCGCGGCCGAGCCCATACAAGAGCGGTGGCGTCAGCGTGCTGAACAGCAGCGGTGGCAGCCGACACACGAAGTCGTGGTGGCCGAGCACCGCGACGAACGCCGACGCGGTCCAAAATATACCGAATGGGTGATGATAGTAGGCATCGGCCCAGGTGGGCGAGGTCAGCGGGTGGTCGGTGATCGGTAGCAGTGTCCGGAACCGCAGCATGTTCTCGCCGGCTAGCGTGACCGCGGTCGAGGCCGCGAAATGACCAGCGCCGAACGGTGCGGCGATCTCCCACAACCCGACCAGAAAGAAGGCCGCGCTCGCGAGCAGCGCGAGGGCGGGGGCGATACGCAGCTCACGCGCGCCCGCGTCTGGCAAGCCGACGCCGTCCGCGTGCAGGAAGCGCCACGACTTCGCGCCATACGCGCGAACGAAAGAGCCCAGACGAGCGAGCGAGGACGAAGCCAAACGGTGGCGGACGATACCACGAGGCGCCCGCGCTCCGCGCTTTCCGAGAAAAGCAGCGCAGCGGGGACGCCCGTTTGCTGGGCGGCAGGCCGCGAGCTTCTAGAGCAGCTGGTAAACCAGGCTCACCGCGCTGGTGACGTCGGTTCGCTTCACACCCGGTAGTGGGTTGTGATCGTAGCGAAGGTTCAGGGTCGTCGCGATCGAGAAGTTGCCGCCCACGCGCGAGGTGATGCCGAGGTCCCAGTTGATGCGAAAGTTCTCGGTCTCCTTCAGCGCCTGCAAATATTCCACGCCGGTGTCGAAGGTGAAGGCCTCGCTGAGCGCGTTGTCGTAACCGAGGAACAGGCGGCCGCTGTGGCGCACCTCGGCGCGATCCAGGTCTTGGCCGGCAGCCGCTGCGGCCGTGATGGCTTCGGGGCGTCGGAAGTCGTACTGCAAGTCGTAGCCGAGCTCGGTCCAAAGTCGATGCTTCGGCACATCGACGAAGTAGTAGGCGAGACCAGGGTCGAGGTTGAGCCGCAGGCTGAGGCCCAAGAAACGATCGCGCAGGCCGGACATCGCAGCGAACACCGCGACGTGCTCGGCCACGAAGCGATCGTAGCGAATCTTGCCCTGGAAGTTCTCGACCGTGGTTTCCAGATCGCCCTCGCCCTGGGGCGCGGACCGCCCGTAGTTGGCGGCGAGCGCGCCATCGAGCTGGTTCATCTCTCGGCGCAAGTGCAGCTTGGTCGAACCGGTCGCGGCGATCGACTTCGAGTTACCACCCGAGAACAGCCCGCCCGCGGAGAGCTTGAGCTCGGTCGAATCCTTGACCTCCGCCGGCGCAGCCACGGGTGCTTCGAAGCCCGCGGAGGCCACGTTTTCTTGGCCTCCGGTAGCCGTCTTGGCCTTCATCAGACCCGTCGGCAGGTCCTCCGCAAAGGCCGAGGTGGAAGCGAGCAGGGTCGCGGCGGCCAAGGAAGCAGCAATACGGGAGCGGTTCACGGCTGACCTTTCTCGGGGCTCTTGGCCTCGTCGGGACGCTTGGCTTCGTCGATGAGCTTGAACTCGATGCGGCGATTTTTCTGCTTGCCGGCAGCGGTCTTGTTGTCAGCGATCGGTTCGTCGGGCCCTGCGCCGCGGGTCTCGATGCGGCTCGCGTCCACGCCCTTACCCACGAAGTACGCCTTCACCGACTCCGCGCGCCGCCTGGACAGGTCGAGGTTGGTTTGGCGCACGCCGTCCGTATCGGTATGTCCGCTGATCGACACGCGCAGCGTCGGGTAGTCGTTCAGCACCTTCAGAGCGGCGTCGAGGATGGGCGTCGAGACCGGACGAATGGTCTCCTTACCGCGATCGAATTCGATGCCTTGGATCACCCCGGTGAACTTCTTGATCACCTCCGGGATCTCGTCGGGGCAGCCGTCCGAATCCTCGTAACCGTTCTTCGTCTCTTGTTTGTCGGGGCAGCGATCTTGAGGAACGGGGATTCCGTCGCGATCGGCGTCCGGATCGGGGCAACCCTCGATCGGACCTGCTTCGCCGGGGCAACGGTCGAGCTCGTCGATGACCTTGTCGCCGTCGGTGTCCACCGGCGAGCAGCCGCACGGTGCGCTGCCGGCTTGCTTCGGGCAAGCGTCCTTGTCGTCACTGAAGCCGTCCCCGTCGGTGTCGCGTCGGGGGCAGCCGTTGGCCATCTCACCGGGCTCGGCGGGGCAGCCGTCCTTGTCGTCGGGGACGCCGTCGTTGTCGCTGTCCGCAGGCCCTGCCGCTGGTTTTGGCGCTTCCGGCGGCGCCTTGCCGGGACGCAGATTGAAGGTGAGCCCGAGCGTGGCCTCGGGGTGGTGCGTCTGCGCGCCCTGAGAAGCGTCGTGCTTCTGGCTCATGGTGTCGCGCAGATCGAGTCGCAGCGAGAGGAAGTCGTCGAGCGCGACCTTGGCGCCGACCCCGAAATGAATGGCGGGATCCGAGTCGCTACCGAGCGCGTTGCTGCCCGCGCCGAGCGCACCCGCGCCGAACACCGCGAACGGGATCACTGCGCCGAGCGGCGCTTGTCCGACCAGGTGTCCGCGCGCCGCCCACAAGCCGGCGCTGCTGCCGTCGGCGACCTTGGTCGGCATCGCGGCGCCCTCCACTTCGAGTCCCAGGAAGTCGAGCGGGTACACGCCTAGCCGACCGCCCACCTCGGGAGCGGTCGAGGCGTACTTCTGATACGGCCCGTGCGCGGCCAGCTCGTGCTTCTTGGACGGGAAGAAAACGCCGCCGAAGAAGCCGAGCTCGAAACGAGCGGGCTTCTTGCGCGCGCTTTCCGCGGGGGGCGTCGGCTCCGGAGCGTTCGCGGGCGCCGCTGCTTGCGCAAAAGCGGAGCTGCTAGCGCCGAGCAGCGCGAGTGCCAGACAGGCCGAGAATCGATGCTTCATCATCCCACCGTAAAAAGGGGCTGTGCGGGCGGACCCGATTGACTCGCCCGCCGGTCCTGATTGGCTCGGACTTTTGATGTTCCTGCCGCTGCCTGTCAATAGCGAACTGGGCAGCTCGGAGTGCGCGCGCCCCTGCTCGGCACCGTCGAATTTTACCAGGTGGTGGGGTTCAGCTGCAGCTTCGGATGAGCGACGAGCAGGTGCATGACGAGCGATTGAAAGGCCTCGGTGAGCGGAGTGACGAGGGCCGGCTCGACGGTCGGTACGATGACTGCGACACGCGCTACGCGGCCCGCAGCGCCGCCGTCACGGCCAACCACGGCCACGACCGTCGTTTTGCGCTCCGCCGCTAGCTCGAGCGCTCGCACCAGGTTCGGGCTCACGTTGCGCGCAGGGTCCCCGCCGCCGACGCTCAAGCACAGCAGCAAATCATTTTCGGACAGTCGGCTAGTGCGGAGCCAGGCGGCGAAAGTCGTATCCCAGCCCTCGTCGTTGGTGCGGGCGCTGAGCTCGGCCACGTTGTCGGTCGGAGTGTAGGCTTCGATGCCGCACAGCTTTCGGAAGTCGTTGACCGCGTGCGAAGCGTTCGCCGCGCTGCCGCCGACGCCAAGCACGAACAGCCGCCCCGAGCGTGCGCGGACCGCGCACAGCTCCTCGGCCAGGCGCTCGATGGCGGCGGTGTCCAGGCGCTCGAGCGCCTGCTGCGCGAACGCGACGAACTCGGTTGCGAACGTCATGCGAGCCGCAACCTAGCAAATTTGTGGCAACCTCGCGTTAGGTCATGCAATTCCAGCGCCTGGCTTGGCTTTCGGTGCCACTGATTGGCGTCGCCGAGCTTTCAGCCCACCTCTACTTCGTGGGTGCCGCGCCGGTCGAAGCAGAGTGGGAGGACCTCGCGCCCGCGGTCGAGCACCAGCGGCAGGATGGAGATCTGGTCACCATCGCGCCGCTTTGGGCGGAGCCTTTGGCGCGCAAGGCGCTCGGCGAAGATCTGATGCCGCTCGCCGATGTCGCGCGGGCAGAGGACAGCGGCTACGCGCACGCGATCGAAGTCAGCGTGCTCGAGCAGCGCTCGCCGGAACTCGCCAATTGGCGCGAGCTCTCCTCGGAGGCGATCGGTCGTTTCAAAGTCAGGCGCCTCGAAAACCCGAAGTTCGAAGCCATTCTCTACGCCTTCAATGACCACGTGCGGCAAAACGAGCTGTTCGTCGTGGAGTGGAACGGCGAGGCCGAGCGCACCTGCGATTATACCGCACAGGCACGGCCGAGCGCCGGCGGCCTCGGCGGGCACCCCGCGTATCCACGCGAACGCTACCGCTGCAGCGGCGGAGAAGACTACTTCGTCGGCCTCACGGTGATCGAAGATCAATCGTATCGTCCGCGGCGCTGCATCTTCGCGCACCCACCGGTCAACGCGATGCTTCACCTCCGCTTTCCGTCGGTGCCGAGCGGGAAGAAGCTGCACGGTTGGGGCGGCCGCGGCTTTCTTCGCTCGCGCGACGGCGGCGGCACGCCCGTCGAGTTTGCGGCGTACGTCGACGGCAAGGAGGTCGGGCGGCGTTTGTTCAACGACGACCAGGGCTTCTCGGCCTTCGACTTTCCGATGCCGCCTGGTACCGGTCCGGTCGAGGTCACCTTCGAAGTTCAAACGCGGGTCGCTCAGAATCGTGATTTCTGCTTCGAAGCGGAGGTTCGATGAGCGAGGGCTTCGAGCAGAAAGGAGACCGCCGCCTGGCGCTCGGCCTGGCAGCGGCTTACTTCGTTGCTTTGCTCGCGTCCGCGTCGACGCTCGGCTACGCGCGTGACGAAGGCTTCTACTTCCAGGCCGCGCGCGCCTATCGCGCGTGGTTCGATCTATTGCTGACCAACCCGGGCGCGGCCATTCAGCGTGAAACGGTGGATCGCTACTGGGTCGTAAATCACGAGCACCCATCGCTGATGAAGGTGCTGTTCGCCTTCTCGCACCAGTTGTTTCACGAAAAGCTCGGCTGGATCCAAGAGCCCGGCACCGCCTATCGCCTTCCGGGTATGGCCATGGGCGCGCTCGCGGTCGCGATCTTGTACCTGTGGGGGCGCCGCGCGCTCGGTCGCGTCGGCGGGGTGTTTGCGGCGGTGGCGTTCGCTCTGTTGCCCCGCGTCTTTTACCACGCGCATCTGGCGTGCTTCGACGTGCCGGTGACCACGATGTGGCTCGCCACGAGCTACGCCTACTTTCTCGCGCTGCAAACCGGTCGCACGCGCTGGCTGTGGGGCAGCGGCTTACTCTATGGACTCTTGCTCGAGACCAAGCACAACGCCTGGCTCTTACCGATCGCACTCGGAGCCCATCTGCTGGTCATGGTCGTGGCCGAACTCTTGGGCACGCAGCGCTTGCCGCGGCCGCTCGTGCCACGCCCGCTTTGGTACATGGCAGTGCTCGGTCCTTTGGTCTTTTTGGCGCTGTGGCCCTGGATGTGGTTCGAGCCCTGGCTGCGCTTCCCCGAGTACGTGCGCTTTCACACTCAGCACGAGTACTACAACATGGAGTTTCTCGGGCGGACCTACTGGAAGCCGCCCATGCCCGAAGGCTACGCCTGGCTGATGACGTTCGGCACGGTGCCGTTCGTCACGCTGTTGCTCGCGGTGATCGGCGCGTTTGCGGCGCTCGCGTTCGTACGGGACGACGCGCAGCACAGCGCGACCCCCGTGGCTCGACCGCCGCTTCTGCCGAGCGCAGGCTCAGCCCAATTTTTTTGGCTGGTTGGCTTGCTCGTCAGCTACGCGCCGTGGTGGTCCTCCGAGACACCGATTTTCGGCGGCACCAAACATTGGATGACCGCTTATCCCTTCCTGTGCCTGCTGGCCGGCAAAGGCTTCTCGATGCTGCTCACGCATTTGAAGGGGTGGCTGGGCGAGCGAGGCCCGGCCTCGAAAGCGCTCACGCCGCTCGCGTTTGCTTCGGTGAGTGTTGCCCCGCTATTGATGACGATTCACTCGCACCCTTTTGCGCTGAGCTTCTACACGCCGTTCGTGGGCGGCACCGCGGGCGCAGCGACGCGCGGACTCAATCGCACGTTCTGGGGCTACACCACGGGCTCGCTGGTCGACTTTCTCAATGAGCGCAGCGGCCCGGGCGACAGCGTATTCGTGCACGACACCGCGCTGCAGAGCTGGGAAATGCTACGCGAAGACGGACGTATTCGCAGCGACCTGCAAGGCACGCTCGCCATTCACCAGTCCGATTTCGCGCTTTATCACCACGAGCAACACATGGCGCCGGTCGAGTACCAGATTTGGGTCAACTACGACACGGTGGTCCCCGCGCGCATCGAGACCCTCGACGGCGTGCCCGTGGTGTGGGTGTACGAACGGACGCGCCCGCGCTAGCCCGCGCCGTTTCGGCGCTACGGAACTTTCACCAGCACGTCGTCGAACGCGGCGCTGCCGCTTTGGATTCCGAGCGCGATGCCGCCCGCGACGGGGTCGGCCTTGGTGAGCTTACAAGGCACATCGGCGGCGACGGGCTGACCGTCGAACAGCAACGTCGCGGTCGAGTCTAGCCCGCCGTTCAGCGAAACACCGATCGTGTACCAAGTGTTGGGCAACAACGAGTCTGGCTTGTAGCGGCAGATGTCGCTGGTGCCACCGTTGTAGCTCTGGCGCAGCTTCATGTCGCCCTTCGGACTGCTGGTGGTACCCGGCCTGAGCTCGATCACGACGTAGCTCTTCGCGTCGGCCCAACGCGCCATCAGGTAGAGCACGGGGCTGCTCGCGGCCTCGAGGAACTTGACCCTCACTTCCACGCGTTGGTTGGTCCAATCACGGTTGCCACCGACCGAAAACGCCTTTTCGCTCGAGGTCATCACGTACGCATAACCCGAGTCCACCATGGACACGGCGCGCGTCCCGTTCATGTCGGCCGCGTACCAATCGGCGGCTTCCTGATCCTCGAAGTCGTCCGAGAGCAGCGTGGTGCCCGGCGGGCCGTTGCTGGGAGACCCTCCCTTTGCGGTTCCGCCGCCGGTGCTGGTCGAGCCGCCCTTCGCGCTGCTGCCACCCGTCGTGGCGCCGCCTTTTGCGCTGGCTCCGCCGGTCGCGCTCAGCGTGCCGCCCGTCGTCGAGCCACCCTTTCCGGCGCTGCTGCTTCCGCCCGACGCGCTGCCACCGCTACTCGCGGTGCTGCCGCCGCTCGACGACGTGCCGCCGCCACCGCTTGCCGCGCCTCCGGTGTCCTCGCCATCGGCGCCTCCGGTGGTGGCGTTTCGATCGCTCGTAAAGCCTTCGGGCTGCGCGCAGGCCGCGCCGGCAAGCAATAGACCCACGACCACTTTGCCAGACAAAGCTTGAGTACGAGGACGAAGCATCGGTTCGCGTCTCTCCCGAATCATCCACGCTAGCACGGGAGACTCGACTTCGCGACATCGACACGCGTTCACGCACGTCTCGAATCGTGATCAGCGAATCGTAGTCGTGAATGGAAAGTCTCTTTCCCTTTTTCGACTGCGATTCCAAGCGCGGATTTGCGGGCCTGCAGGGCGAACGCTAACGATGCGACGCGTCGCGAGTCGTTATCGAATCACCACGTCCGGATCCTTCACCACGAAATTACATTCGTTCGGCGGAGCGACCCAGTTGATGGCGTTGAACCAAAACTGCTTGGTTTGATAGAGCGTCTGCACCGAATGAAAGTAACCCTCGGCGCCGTTCGCCGCCGGAACCCAGCACGGGTTGTACTGATCCATCTGGCGATTGTTGGGGCTGCCTTGCGGTAGCCACTGGCTCTTGAAAATCACCCATTCATCGCCGAACACGAAGATCCGGCCTTTGCCCTCGACCTCGTAGGCAACCGCGATGTTCGCGTTCGAGACCGGATCGGTCGCCACCACGGTCGCTTCTGCCGGCGCGCTCACACCCCAACCGATGAACGCGCCAACATAGTCGAGGTTCAGCGTGAGCTTGGTCATGGATCCGCCTTGCGGCTTGAACTTGATCGGCGTGGTCGTGGCAGGGTCGTAGCTGCCGCTCCAGCCGAGGCACTGCTTCAAATCGACGGTACCGCCCTTGAAATACACCGGGAGCGGCTGGCCGTTTTCCGCTGCCTTCGGCGGCTGATAACGAAGGCCCGCGAACTCGATCAGTTGGCTGGTCGCGGCCGGCTCACCGTCGCTGCTGGTGAAGCCCGTGAGCGTGATGAGACCGCCGCCCGTTTCGCGTACCCACTGCGCAACCGCCGCCTTTTCGTCGGCGCGAAAGGTCCAACCGTTCACGTTGGCGACCAACAAAATGTCGTACTGGCCGAGAAACGCCGCGTCGATCGTGGGCTTGGTCGACACCATGGTGACGCTCGCCGTGCCCTCACTGTTACCGTTCAGCCAATCGACGAACGGTTGCGTGTCCTTGTTCGCTGCCGCCGAGTCCAGCGTGCCGAGCAGCGCGAGGCGCAAGCACGAGCAATGCCCCGCGTCGTCGCACACCTTCTTGCGAATCGGCAGCATGCGCATGTCCGACGGATCGACCCCGGTCGTCGGATCCACGCTGATACTGCCTCCGCTTCCGACCGAAACCGAGCCGCCGCTGCCCGATTGACTCGGTCGTTCGCGCCCTTCTCCGCCGGAGCTACAGCAAAGCGTCAGAGCCGCGCCGACCAGCGCGCCAGGTACCGAAAAAGAACGAAGGGCCATGTTCCACCTGACCAAGGTCGCTCGTTAGAGTCTCAGTTGAACACGCCGTTGGCAGTAAGCGTCGCGTCCGCGGCGAGCCGTTGCGAGACCGTTACCCAGAAACTGGCCTCCAACGTTCCGTTCATGGACCCTCCCGAGCCCGGTGGCATCGCTTTGACCTGAACGTCGCAGCTGGCGCCCGCAGCCAGAGAATCACCGTCGACGCAGCCTCCGGTGAGCCACACCAAGTCGAACGAACCGGTATCGGCGAACGTCGAGAAAGAGATGGCCGGGGTCGCTTCATCACCCGTGTTGGTGAGAGTGAACGTCATCGTCTTCCCAGTGCCGACCGGCGTCAGACCGAACGCACCGGACAGGGGGGTCCAGCTGAGCCCCGCGGGGGCCAAGCCGGTGCCCGAAAGATTCAGCGACCCGGTCGAAGCGCTCGTGGCGGAAGCCGAAAGAGTCGCCGCAGCTGCGCCACGAGTCGTCGGTAGAAACTGTACCTGCACCGTGCAAGACGCCCCGCTCGCCAGCGTCGTCATCCGATTCACGCAATCACCAGCGCCCGGTGTGAGAATGGTGAACGGAGTTCCGGCACTGATCGCGAGCGTGATCGCAGCCGAGGCAGCCGACCCCGTATTTTTCACGACGAAACGGGCCGTAGCGGAGGTGTTGTTGGAAACTCCTCCGTAGTTCGCGCTGTAGCCGGTCGCGGGCGTGATCGTCAGAGCTGCTACCTGCACTGCGCCGCCGGTGCTGGTCCCACCGGTGCTGGTTCCGCCAGTGCTGGTTCCGCCGGTGCTGGTTCCGCCACTGCTCGTCCCGCCGGTCGCGGTCCCACCGGTTCCTGCCTTACCGCCGGTGCTGGTCCCACCGGTCGCAGTCCCGCCGGTTCCGGCCTTACCACCGCCACCGGTGCTGGTCCCGCCGGTCGCGGTTCCACCGGTTCCCGCCTTACCGCCGGCGCTGGTGCCGCCGGTCGCAGTTCCACCAGTTCCCGCCTTACCGCCGGTGCTCGTGCCACCAGTCCCTGCCTTGCCGCCGGTCGCGGTCCCACCGGTTCCCGCCTTACCGCCGGTGCTCGCGCCACCACCGTTGCCGGTGCCGCCAGTGCTCACGCCGCCGCCGCGGCCCCCTATTTCCGCGCCTCCGCTGTTGCTGCCGCCTCCCATGTTGGGTGCGCCGCCGGTGCTCACCATGCCCCCGGACGACACGTCGCCGCCCTCACCGGCGTTCCCACTTCCTGCGTTGCTGCTGCCGCCGTTGGAGATGCTGCCGCCGCTTTGCCCGTTGCCAGTGCCGCCGCTCGATGGGTTCGTTGTGCCCCCCGTTGCTTGGTTGCCGGAGCCACCGCGCCCGCCCGAGCTCGAATTGCCGCCGTTGCCGCCAGCGCCCCCTTCGCTGTCGTACGTATAGTCGCCGTCGACTGTGCAGGCCGAGACCGCGAACAAACTTCCAACCAGCAACCCGGTCCCAGAAAAGCGCATCATCGCGGGCAGTAGGATAATGGAAGGCGCGCGCTTCGCCAGTGATGCGACTCATTGCGTGCATCATCGAGCGTGGGCCCGCGCCCCGGGCCCCATCCCGCTAAGACGCCACCGACTCGACGACTTCGCTGAAGGAAGGACTGCCGCCCTTGTGCCGCTTTCGGCCAAGGGTGATGGCTTACACGCGCGTTAATTGCTTTGGGTGGCCCCGCGGAAGCGTGCGCGCTCGACGGGCTGACCGGCGCTGGGCAACGCAAGGCGCCGCGCAGCGGCAGAGCAGCCGCGCCTGCCCGACCCTGGGGCGAACGCGAGAGTCGGCGTTGCAGTGAAATCGCGAAACCCGCTGCAGTCTTAGCGAATTTACCAATAAAAACAGGTTGTTATCGGCCGGGCGCCGACCCTGCCGCCAGATTCGCAGCCCACGCCTTGCGACACGCGTTAGCTTGCGGCGTCTTCACCGCTTTGAGGGAGTCCGGAGTCCTTGGGAAACGCGGGTCAAAGCCAGCTGAATGCCGAAAATGCAGAGTCGCCTGGGAACGGAATTCCAACGACGCGGGGGCGACTTGCCGACGTCCGAATCCTGACCGGGGTTTCGATCATCATCCCGACCTACCGCGAGGCGGAGAACCTTCCGGAGTTACTCGAGCGGCTGGACGCGCTTCGACGATCTTACGAGATCGATCTCGAAGTCCTGATCATGGACGACGACAGCAAGGACGGCAGCGAAGCGGTGGTCGCGGGCCTTCCTTACTCCTTCGCGCAGTTGATCACGCGCAAGAAGAACCGCGGCCTCAGCGCGGCGGTGGTGGAGGGGCTGCAGCGCGCGCGCCACGCGGTGCTGGTCGTGATGGACGCGGATCTCAGTCACCCGCCGGAGAAGATCCCCGAAATGATCCTGGCCCTCGATGTAGGGCAAGAGTTCGTGATCGGCTCGCGCTACGTCGCGGGCGCGCGCACCGACGAGGACTGGGGCTTCTTCCGCTGGCTCAACAGCAGAATCGCCACCCTGCTCGCGCGGCCGTTCTCCAGCGCGCGCGACCCGATGTCCGGCTTCTTCGCGCTACGCCGCGCGGACTTCGCCAAGGCCGATTTTCTAAACCCGGTCGGTTACAAAATTGGGCTCGAGCTAATCGTGAAATGCCGGCTCGAGAACATCGGCGAGATCCCGATCTATTTCGCAGATCGCAAGCGCGGGCAGAGCAAGCTCACGTTCGCCGAGCGCCTGCGTTACATCCAGCACCTTCGGCGCCTGTTCATTCACAAGTTCGGTGCCTGGAGCCGAGTGCTTCACTTTTTGGCCGTTGGCGCGTCCGGCACGCTGGTAAACCTGGGCGTTCTCACCTTGCTCCTGCATCAGCACGCGTCGCGTGACCTGGCCATCGCGGGGGGCATCGCGGTCTCGGTGGTCAGCAACTTCCTGCTCAACCGGCGCTTCACCTTCTCGTACGCCCGGCACGAATCGATGTTCCGGCAGTTCTTGGGTTTCTGCGTGGCATCGTCGTTCGGCGCGCTGGTGAATTTCTCCGTGGCCAAGCTGTTCTCCAGCACCTTCCCGGCGCTGCCGCTGCAGCTCGCGGCGGCGCTCGGCATCCTCGCCGGCATGTCGCTCAACTTCATCGCCAACCGCTACGTGGTGTTTCGCGAACGCATCAAATCCGGAAGCGCGTCGTGACCGCTGCGCGCGCGCTCGAGCGAGCCTGCGACGCTTGGCTCCGCTTTCTGACTCCGCGGCGCATTCGCAGCTACCCCACGATCGCGCTCGGAGTTTTGCTGCTGGTCGATGTGCTCGACGCGCTCGGCGTGTTCGGCAAAAGCTCCCAGCAGCGGCCGTTCGGCGGCGATTTTCTGGGCTTTTACGCGGCTGGCGCGTTGGTCACGGGCCAGAATTCCACGGCGCTGAACGACGCGGTCGCCCAGCAACATTTTCAGGAGCAGCTGCTCGGGCGGAGTTCGGACCAAGTCGCGCTGTGGGTCAGCCCACCTTACTTTGCTTGGCTGTTCGCGCCCTTTGCGTGCTTGCCCTACTGGTTGTCTCTGACGGCGTTTCTCGCTTTTTCGGTGGGCGCGCTTTGGCTTCTGTTCCGGGCCTTGCGCGGCGAGCTCTCGCTCACACTGAGCGCGCCGGCACTGCTGTTCATTGCCGCTCGCTACTACCCGACCCTGCATTGGTTTTTGAACGGCCAGATCACCGCAGTGTGGCTGAGCGTGCTCACGGCCGTGTTCATCTTGCTTCGAAAGCGTCGAGACTTCCTCGCGGGGTTCGCGCTGAGCTTGTTCGCGTGCAAGCCCACGCTGGCGCTCGGCTTGGCGGTCGCGCTGCTGGCGGCGGGGCGCGTGCGTACTCTGCTCGCCGCCGCGCTCGGCAGTCTGGCGTTTCTCGGTCTCGGCTTCATCACCTTGCCGGAGGCGATGCGCGGCTACCTGCACAGCGGGGGGGCGCTGGTCGCGCTGGTTCGCAGCCAGGGTTATAACACCGCAGGCTTACACGGGTCGTTCGAGTTCGCGACCTTGCTCTTCGACGGTGTCTCCGCGCGCCTCGCCAGCGCGTTCGGCGTGGCGGTCGCGCTCGGGCTGAGCGCGCTGGTCGCTCGGATGTGGTGGCGTAAACCGTGGCAGCCCGGCACGCGCGCTTGGGACCTCTCCATGGCGAGCACCCTCGCGCTCGGAGTCATCCTCAGCCCACATCTATTCGTGTACGACCTGATGCTGCTCTTGCTTCCGCTCTTCATCCTGCTTCGGTATTTCCCGTCGCAGGGGGGGGTGCCCCTGGGCGGGGGAAAGCTGCTCGGGCTGGTCGCTTTGAATTGGGGGCTTTCGCTGCTCGGCCCGGTGCTGACCGTGGTCCAGCAGGAGGTCACGCGGCGCGTGCTCGGTGTTGCGTGCGCGGTTCAGCTCGGGGTCATCACCGTCCTGCTCGCCGCGCTCGCGGTCGCGCGCGAGGCCCGCGTTTCGCCTCCAGCGTCGCACACGCTGGCGGACTAGGCTCGCGCTTCGCTGACGCTCGGCCTGGGTTTCGATGGTTGCACAACGCGCAGCGAGACCATCCCCATCCCGATCGATGCACTCGACCCCAGCGCCAGACGCTGGTACGACGCGGCGTGGTGTCGCGCCCGGAGGTTCTACGCGCTCCGCATGCGCGGCTGCTGTCCGCCTTCGCGTTGCTGGCGATGGTGCTGCGCACGCCGCGCGTGATTTGGGGCGATACCTGGTTCAATTTGGTGCTCGGTCGCGAGATCGCCCAGGGCGGCCTCATTCAGCAAAATCTGCTGACCGAACAGGGTTTCGGCGAGCGCTGCGTGGATCTGCAGTGGCTGGCGCATGCAATCCTGTACGGCGTCGAACGGGCCGTCGGCATGCCGGGCGTGGCGCTGCTGGCTTCGGCGCTCACCTGCGTCTCGTTCCTGGCCGCCGCCGAGTTTGCGTTGACGCGGCGCTCGGCCACGCCGGTTCGTACGCTGCTCGTGGGTCTCCTCGCGCTGCTTCCGCTCACGTCGCTGACCGTTGCGCGCGCTCAAACGTTGTCGCTCCCGCTCCTCGCGGGGTTCGTGTGGGTGCTTTCGGAACACGCGCGTTCCCCGAGCCGTGCCGTGTGGTGGCTCGTGCCCGGCGCGGCGCTTTGGGGCAACCTGCACGGCTCCGCCTTGCTCGCGCCCGCGCTCACCGGCGTCGCGCTGGTCAGTCGCGTGTACGACGGCTTTCGTGCGCAGCGCGGCCTCGACTTTCGGCAGCTCGCGCGCGACGTCGTTCTCACCCTTTGCGTCGCGCTCGCGCTGTTCGTATCTCCGTACGGCGGCAAGCTGTTTGGCTACTACGCATCGACCTTCGGAAACGCCGAATTTCGCGTATATCTTTCCGAGTGGCAGCGGCCATCGCTCGGTGAGTCGCCCGAAGTCGTGCTGTTGATTGCCTGGGTGCTGCTGCTACTCGCGGTGGGGGTGCGGCGTCTGTCGACGTTCGAGCTCTTGACGACTCTCGCACTGGTTCTGCTCGCCGCCACCTCGGTGCGCCACGCCGCGCCGCTTGCCTTGGTAGCAGTGGCGTTTCTGCCTCCGGCGGCCGACCGGGCGCTCGGCAAGCATCTGCTGTTCGAGCTCGACCGCGTACTGGAGTTTATGGCGCGTTGGCTTCCCCGCGTTGCTTTGGTGTTGTTTGCGTTCGGCATTCCGCTCGGCACTGCCTACGTGCAGCGTCGGGATTTTCCCGTCTCCTTCAGCGACCAGGTGGCGCGTGCCGCGGGCGGCTCGCTACACCTGTTGGTCGACGAAGCGCACGCGGATCGGTTGCTCTGGTTCCACCCCGAGCTCAAGGGGCGCATCGCGCACGACGCGCGTGCCGAAACCATGCCTCTCTCCTTCTTGAAAGCGCTCGCCCGAGCCTATGCCGAGCCGCGCGCTTCCGACGCGCGAGAATGGCTCGCCGGGTACGACATCGTCGTCGTCGGACGGGCCTCGCACCCCGTGCTTCGTCAGGCGCTGAACGACGATCCCTCGTGGCAGCTGTTCGCTGAAGACCCGGCTACGAGCGCCTTTCGACCGGTTCGTGCACGACGCTAGCCCTCGGTGTCGAAGCAAGACTCCACGCGCGCTGCTTGCGCTGACGTGCGCGTGCGGAGGCCTCGACCGGCCGCCTGCTTTTAGCGGCCTTCAACAGCGGAGTGTCGTACTACGCGCCGCCGGCGCCCGCGGTTGGCGTGGTGCCGCCCGTGGTCGCAGCGCCACCCGTAGTTGCGGTGCCGCCCGTGGTTGCGGTCCCGCCGGTCGTACCGGTGCCGGTATCGCCGCCACCGCCGACTCCGCCGACGTTGCCGCCTTGTCCGGAGCCGGCGTCGCCACCGTCACCCTGACCGCCGTTCGAAACGCCGCCATCCGATGAACCGGCTTGCCCGCTACCGCCCGTGCCGGTGGTGCCACCGGTCGTGCCGACATTGAAGCAGTTCCAGGCGAGCGTTTGCTGTTGGCCGCCGCCGCGTCGGCCGCCGGTCGTGGTCGTGGTCCCGCTTGCCTGACAAAGGCACGGGCCCGCGGTCCCCTCACAATACAAGCCGTTCGTCGGGCAGGTTTGTCCGTGCACGGGTGTCGCTATGCTCAGGCATTGGTTGGGGCCGTTGCCGCCCGTGGTCTGAGTCGCCTTGCCCCCGGTCGAGGCCTTACCGCCCGTACCCGAGCGACCGCCGCCGCCCCCGCTGCTGCTCGTGACGCCGCCGGTGTTTCCGTCATCGTCGTCGTCCCCCGCGCTGCCGCACGCGGCTGCGAAAGCGAGAGTACCCAGGACCAGAAAGGCGAACTGACGCGTCAAAAGTTTGTGGCTCACGGCACTGCGCTCCGTTCAAAGAATACACAGATTGAAAGCGGGTGAATAGCGCTCTCCCGATCTCGCTCGTGTCTAACGATGACATGGCCGAGGCCTCTGGGCTGCTGCCAACGAGACGACTCACTCGGAAGCTCGTTAGGTGGCCTCGCTCGTTCGTTTGGTGGCCTCGCTTGTGACGAAGCAGGCACTCGCGCGGTGCGGGGTCATGCCCCTGGAATCTTGCAGCCCCGTTGGCTGACTATTCTTCTACGGCTTGCGCGGCGCTAACGATGTTCATCGTTGCCACGACAGCGCCCAATCGACGAGCGCATCCAAGCGTTCACCGACCGGGCCTCGATCCGTATGCCCGCCGCCCGAAACAGTCTCGGTGCGTACGGTCACGCCCGCGCTTTCGAGCACCCGAGCGCTCTTCGCCACGCTTGCGGCGCAGTGTCGGGTTCCGCACACGAATAGCACCCGCTCACCGCCAGTAGTGCGGAACCGCTGCGCCGTGCGTCGCGTCCATTCGCCGTAACCGCCTTCGGTCAGCACCAACACCGAAAAACGCGCCGCTCGCGCGGGCAAGAACAGCGCGCCCATGGTCGCGCCTTGCGAGAAGCCCGAGTACACGGCGCCGTCATTTACCAGGCGCGGCGCATAGCGAGTCTCGCTGGCCGCCACGAGCGCGAGCACTTCCGCTTCGAGCGCGTGATGGTCCGGGTAGTAGAAGCCGTGCGGTTCGAGTTCGGACATCGCGCGGCCGCGTGGGCATGCAATCAGCGCGCGCCCTCGGGTGCGTCGTGCCCACGAGGAGCAGGTGGCATCGGGGTCGCCGCCAGCCCCGTGGGCGGCGACCACGAGGCGAAAGGGAGCGTCGCCGCGAGGCACCGCCAGCGTGGCGGCTTGGAATCCGGGAACGGGCAACGAGACGAGGTCGATTTCGTTTTCGGTCGCTTGCTCGCCGGCCTGCGCTTCGCTCTCTTCTTCTTCGGAGTGGTCTAGCAAACTCTCGGCGCTGGCTGGTTCGGCTGCCGCGGTAACCGATTCGGGCTCAGGCGGTGCTGGCCTGGTTGTCGTCACCGCGCTTCCACCGAGCCGAAGGCCGCTGGACGCGGTCAGCCCACGGCTTGGCTCCGCCGCGGGCAGCGGTGCGCTGCAGCTGACGCCCACTGCACTGAACCAGACCCCTAATGAAAGTAATCGAAAGCCCACCTAACCCCCAATATAGCTCATTTCGACGCGCGGCAGGGCGCGCGTTCGCTCCGAGCGCAGCTCGGAGTAGCGGTCGCCGCGAGCTGCCCAAAGCTCCTCGACGAACGCCTTTACTTCACCATCACCCACACCCGAGCGCAGCAAAGCGCGAAGATCGTGAAACGAGCGCCCGAACAGGCAAGTGTAGAGCTTGCCGTCCGACGACAGCCGCAGCCGCGTGCAGTCTCCGCAGAATGGCTGAGTCACGCTGGTGATCACGCCGAGCTCACCGCTGCCGTCACGGTACCGAAAACGACGCGCTACCTCGCCGGAATAGTTGGCAGGCAGGGGCTCCAGCGGAAGCTCCTCGGTCAGCATGGAGAC
Organism: Polyangiaceae bacterium; assembly: GCA_035549735.1. Taxonomy (GTDB): domain Bacteria; phylum Myxococcota_A; class Polyangia; order Polyangiales; family Polyangiaceae; genus PMG-095. The sequence goes on from DASZQI010000010.1 coordinate 64,558, forward strand.
CAACTGCTCCCCGCTCACGACCTGGTCGAGCCGCCAGCCGTTGGTGATGCCCACGTCCATGTATTCGATGAAGCGCAGCACGTGGCCCGTGCCACGGAAGTAGCGAGCCAGTGGCAGGACTTCACTCTCGTTCACGCCCTTGCGAACCACCGTGTTGATCTTGAGCGGACCGAGCCCAGCACGCGCCGCCGCGTCGATCCCTGCGAGCACGTCGCTCACGTCGTAGTCCGCGTCCGCCATGCGCCGGAAAACGGCTGGATCGAGCGCGTCCAAGCTGACCGTGACGCGCTTTAGTCCGGCGTCCGAAAGCGCTTGGGCGTCGCGCGCAAGCAGCGAACCATTGGTGGTGAGCGCCAGGTCCACCGCCGGCAGCGACGCGAGCTGTGCCACTAGGGTTGGGAGCTTGGCGCGCAGCAGCGGCTCTCCACCCGTCAAGCGTAGCTTGTGCACGCCGAGCTCGGTGACCACGCTCGCGAAGCGCGAGATCTCTTCGAACGAAAGCAACTCCGCGCGCGGCAGGAAAGTGTGGTCCTTCGCGAAGTGTTCCCGCGGCATGCAGTAGCTGCAGCGAAAGTTGCAGCGGTCGGTGACGCTGATGCGAAGGTCGCGCAGAGCCCGGCCGCGACTATCGACTACCTTGGACGAGGAAGCGGCACCCACGCTGCTTTGCTAGCACACGCCGTGGTCTTCGGAATCTCCCGGTGATACTTTGCCGGCGATGAAGCCGTACGCCTTCGAAGCGATCGGAGACGACCTCGGGTTGATGCCGTTTTCCGCGCGTCGGGCCGCGGATGTAGCGGGGCGGAAGCCCTCTCTCGCTGCATGGCGCAGCCTTTCGCTGGAAGATCGCCTGGTTTTGTGCGCGCTCGGCGCGGCGCCGGCCGTGGATGTCGAGCGCACCCTGACAATCTTGTCGCGGTGTGTGCCAACGCCCGAGCCAATCGCCGCGCGTCAGGAGCCCGCGGCGGATCGCGCGTCGCCCGAGCTCGTGGCTGCATTGGGCGCGAAACATCCGCTCGAAGCCGCGGTGTGGAGCGGCCTGGGCCCGCTCGAGCGCTACACCCTCAGCAAAATTGCCAGCAAGGGCGCGAGCGAGCGCCTGCTCGCCGCTTACGCGGAACTGGTTGGTGTGAGCGCGGAGGCTCCGCACCTCGACGCGCAGGGTGGGGCGAGGATGGTCTCGGTTTCCGCCAAGGCGGCCGGCGTTCGTCGCGCGAGCGCGCTCTCGCGGGTCAGCATGAATGCCGAAGCATTTTCGCGCCTCGAGCGTGCGGATGCACCGAAAGGTGACGTGCTCGGCACCGCCCGCATCGCCGGGATTCTCGCGGCCAAGCGCACCTCGGAGCTGATTCCGCTCTGCCACCCGCTCTCGCTCACGCGCGTCGAGCTGACGCTGGAATTGCAGCGCGCGCAGCGCGCGGTAGAGATTCGCGCCAACGTCGAGGCCTTCGACCGAACCGGCGTCGAGATGGAAGCGCTCACCGCGGCTTCGGTGGCGGCGCTCACCGTCTACGACATGTTGAAGGCGTTCGATCGCGGCATGCTCATCGGCCCAACCCTGCTCGCCGAGAAGACCGGGGGGCGTAACGACTATTTGCGCAATGAAACGACCGCCGCCGAGCGCTTCGGGGTGCGTGATTCCGCGCTTTCGGTCGACGAAGGGCTACGCTTGGTCACGCGCCCCGAAGCCGGTGGCGTGGTCGTGTTCGTCGGGACGGTGCGCGATCACAATCAGAATCGAGCCGTGAGCCTGCTCGAGTACGAGGCCTATGCGAGCATGGCTGTAAAGGAGCTTGCCCGCATCGGCGAACAGCTCGAGCGCGAGTTCGGCGAGGTTCGGCTGGCTGCGCTGCATCGCACGGGCGCGCTCGCGATCGGCGACATCGCCGTGGTCTGCGCGGCCAGCGCGCCGCACCGCGATCTGGCGTTCCGCGCGGCGCAGGCGCTGATCGATCGCGTGAAAGAACGAGTGCCGGTTTGGAAGCGTGAGCACGGTCCGGACGGTCCCTACTGGGTAGGCTGGGAAGACGCACGCGTGCCGTCAGTGCAGGCCGAGGGCGAGCGCTAGACCGGGCCAGACCGACCAGCTGTCGACCGCGCGCGTGCGACTCCCCTCGAGCTCCACGTCATAGTGTAGCTGCGTGAGCGGAACCTCGGCGACCAACGCGAGCGTAGCGCGCAGCCGCGCTCCGACGTCACTCCCCACGAGCAGCGCGCTCGACAGCGCGGGAACGCTCAGGGTGCGCGCGGCGGTCAGTGTCGGCACGGCCTCCCCGCTACCCCGGGTCGGGGAAAGGTGCAGGACGTCGAGCCCGCCGCCCAGTCGCACCCCCCAAAACGCCGTTCTGGAAAAGCTGCGCGAGAGCTCGACACCCGTGCGCAGTGCAGCACCGTCGAGCGTGAGGCCAATCCTGCTATCGCGAAAGCGTTCCGAAACTCGATACTGCCCCGAAAGCCACAGGCTGCCCTGAAATGCGCCGAGCGGGCGCTCGTAGCCAAGCAGCAAGCCGGGGCCGTGGCTGAGGGCGAGCTCGCTCGATTGCTTCGCGAATTGCCAAAACGCGCTTGCCGAAAGTCCAGGCTGCGGGTGAGCACCGACGGTCGGCGCGGCTTCGCTCGGCTGAGTGCGCTCTGTCTCAGGCGCCTTCGTTTCGGCTTTCGTGAGCAGTGAGCGTGCTTCTTCACGAGTCATGCCCACTCGCCGATCCTCGAGCAACGCCCGGATCGAGAGCTCCAGCGCTTGGCTCAACGCTTCTCGATCCAGTTCGCCGAGGTTGCCTGAGAGCGCGAGCTCCCGGATCAGAAAGCGCTGTGCGTCGCGATCCGCGAAATACAGGCGGGCGTGACGTCGATCCGCCACGTTGACCCAGCAGCGGATGAGTACGTCCGAGGGACCCTGATTCTCGCGGATCAACTCGCGCAGGTCGAGCCGCTCGCTGCGCAGGAAGCGCAGCGTCGCCGGTGCGAAGCTGCGCTCACCAATGGCGCTGCGTACCGCTTCGAAGCCCTGTTCGTCGGCCACGACCGCGACCTCGATGACCCCTTGCGAGTCCTCGGCGGTCTTCGCTGCGCTTTCGGCCTTGGCACGACCCGGCGCGGCGAGCACCAAAGCCAGGAACGGCAGACTCGCGCCGAGCACGAGCAGCAGCTTCCGGCGCAAAGCCATGCGGGCGTCCAAACCGAAAGCGCGCTAGCGCAGCTCGCTGAGGCGGCGGTGGGCGCTCTCCCGATAGGGACAGCCCGGAAAGCGTGAGAGCAGTTGCTGCCACGTGCGCTTTTCCTCGCTTTGACGTCCGAGCGCTTGCAGTGCCCGGGCGCGGCCATAGAGCGCTTCGGCAGCGAGCGCCGCCCCGGGCGAAGCGGCCAGGTAGTGATCGAATTGTTCGAGCGCGGCCCCCGCCGAGGCGCGGTTCAGCAGCAACCCCCCGAGCGAAACCTGTGACAGCAGAGCCTCGGCCGAGCTCGGGAAGTCTCGCTGCAACGTACGATAGAGCTGAATGGCTTGCTGCGCTTGGCCGAGCCGGCGTGCGTCGTTGGCCTTGCGAAAAAGCTGCGCGGCAGTCGCCGGCACCGGCGAGGTTTGCGAAGTCTGCGAGGCGGGCGCCCTGGCCGGGGCCGAACCTTCGACTGGCACGGGAGCGCTGCTCGCGAGCTGCGCGGCAGCGCTTGGCGGAGCGACGAGAGCGCGCGGCCTGGCCCCGACGGCGGCGTGCGTTGCGCTCGTGGCGACTGCAGGCAACGGTACGTCGATTTTCGGCTGTCGCAGCCAGCCAATCGCGGCGGCCGCGCCACCAGCGATGAGCGAAAAGCAAGCGGCCAGCACGGCGATTCGGAACGCGCGGCTCCGCACCGGCTGTCCCAGCGAGAGCTTGGCATTCGCGGCGAGGCGCGCGATGCGCTCGCCATCCTCCGCATCGAGTTCGGCTTGGTCCTCGAATGCCTCGCCGATTTCACGGGTCATCCGGCAGGCTTCGCAGCTCGTGAGGTGCGCGCGCAACGCAAGCTCCTCCGTGCTCGACAGGGTGCCCCGTCGCTCACGCAGGACCAGTTCGTTGCGGCACTCGAGCGACATCAATCCCTCGAACGTAAGAGTTCCAGAAGCCGCACGTCGCGGATCAGTTTTTTTCTCAGCGCTTGCTTGCCCAGGCGAAGGCGGCTCCACACCGTGTTGGCCGGCACGGCGACCGTTGCGGCGATTTCCTCCACCGTGTAACCGAGCACGAAATGTAGTGCGAGCGCTTCGGCCATCGGCTCGGAGAGCTCGTCGAACAGCTCCCGGACCAGCGTGCGCCGTCGGCTGGCGACCGCGCGTGCCAAGGGAGAGGCACCGCGATCGTCCGCGACCGACTCCGGCGGGGTGTCGAGCTCGGTCCAGCGGTCGCGGGTGCGAAAGCGGCGTCGCGCGGCGAGGGCGGTGAGTAGCGCCACGCGATGCGCGAAATGCGCGACCGTGCACTCGCCGCGAAACCCACGCAGCCCCGAGAGCAATGCGAGCACCGCGTCCTGCGTTACATCTTCGACATCCGGGTGGCTCGGTCCGAGCACCTTGCGGACGGTTTTCAGCATGCCGCCGCCGACGCTGACGACCAGCGTGTTGACGGCGTCTGGGTCACCGGCGCTGGCCGCACGCGCTAGCGAGACCAGCTCGTCGGTGCGCGGCAGTGGATGCACGCTGGCCAGCTGCGCGGTGAGGGCGCTGTCGACCTCCGTTGCGGGTCTCGACATGGACTCTTCAACCCTGTCCAAGGAGCTCACCTCGGTCAAGGGGCCGAGCTGCGTTTGCGTAGAACCACACTGTATCTTTTCGGAGAGACGGCGCACTCATGCCAATCCCTTGTTTCAAGGGTGGCCGTGACTTCGATCTTTTCGCGCGCAATAGTGCGCGGGTCATGAGCCCAGGAAACGTGCCGGTTTCGGCATCGACCGTTCGAATCCGCGCAGCAAGACCCGGGGATGAGCGGGGCCTGTTCGAACTCGTTCAGCAATTGGCCGTATTCGAGCAACTGAGTCATGTGGTCAGCGGCAGCGCGGAAGCGTTGGGCCGGCATCTATTTGGCGAGCGCCCTGCCGTGGAAGCCATCGTGGCCGAAGCGGCCGATCGATTGCTGGGCTTTGCGCTGTTCTTCGGCACGTACTCGACGTTCCTGACGCGTCCCGGTGTCTACCTCGAGGACTTGTTCGTGCTCGAGTCAGAGCGCGGCAAAGGCATTGGGCGGGCACTGCTCAGCGAAGTCCGGCGCATAGCGGAAGCGCGAGGCGCTGGGCGGCTCGAGTGGTCGGTGCTCGACTGGAACGAGAACGCCATCCGCTTCTATCGCGGTTTCGGCGCGGAGGTGCTGCCCGATTGGCGCATCTGCCGCATCGTGCTCGAACCGAAATAGACGTTCGTTTCGGGCCTAGCCTCCGTCGCGGTGCAAATCGTCCGGCTCGTCCCAGTCGCGCAGCTCGCCGCGTTCGTGGGGTTGGAGCTCGAGCTCCGCTGCTTGCTCGCCGAGGCGCGCGAACACGCGCTGCAGCGAGCGCTCGCCTGCCTCCAGCGCGGCCTCGACCGCGCCCGCCGCGCCCACGGCGTAACGTGCGCAGAGCGGTTCCCAGCCCGCGCCCTCGCGCGGCGCGAACGCCGTCGCCGCGGGTTGCTCGAGCGCGAGCCGCCGCAGCAAACGCGCGCTCACGAACGGCATATCGCAAGCGAGCGCAATCACCGCTTGTTCTCCGGCGAGCGCGGCTTGTTGCAGTAGAGCGCGCAGCCCGCCCAATGGTCCGATTCCGGGCGGAGCATCGGGCAGGGTAGGCAGCGCGAGCGCGGCATACGCTGCCGAATCGCCCACCAACACGCGTGCGGCGCCGGGCAGCGCGAGCTCGCACTCCTTAAGCAGGCGCTCGATCAGCGGCGTGCCGTGCGGTCCGCGCAGGAGCCCCTTCGGGACATAGCCCATGCGCGCACCGCGGCCGCCCACGAAGATACCGAAGCGAAGCCAGGGCTCTTCGCTCACAGCTCCGCCAAACGCACGGCGTCGAGCTCGCTGCCCGCTTCCAGCTCGCTCACGTCCTTGGGTACGAACACCAGCGCGTCGGCCAGCGCGAGCGACACGGTCGAGCCAGAGGCCTGATTCTGGTCGAGCAGCGCGCGGTTCGCTTCCAATCGCGCGCGGTACACGCCGAGCCGCCCCGGCTTTTGCCGCAACGGTTCTGCGAGCACCACGCGCAGCGCGGGCGGCAGCGGCTTTGCGTCGCCTTGCAGCGCGCGCAAGAGCGGCATGCCGAACAGCGCAAACGTGAGCTGCGCCGAAACCGGATTGCCGGGCAGACCCAAGATCAGCGTGCGCCCCGCTCGCCCGAAAGTCAGCGGCTTGCCGGGCTTGATGGCGACCTTCCAAAACTCGAGCGCCGCACCCGCTTCGGTCAGCGCTGGGCGGACGATGTCGTGATCTCCCACGCTCACTCCACCCACGGTGACGAGCAAGTCGCAGGCGCCGAGCACACCGCGAAACGCCGCTGCGGCCGTCGCGGTCTCATCCGCGAGGCGCGAGCCCAGGCGCGCGTCGGCGCCGGCGGCCGCGCAAAGCGCCAAAAGCGCCACGCTGTTCGACTCGGGAATGCTGCCCGGGCGCGCTGCCGAGCCAGCAGCGCGCAGTTCGTTGCCGGTCGGCACAATCACGACGCGCGGGCGCCGGCTTACGCGCACCCGATCTCGATCCAGCGCCGCTACGAGACCCAAATGGAATGGGCCGAGTCGAGTTCCTGCTCCTATTCCGATCGCGCCCGAAGCCAGGTCCTCGCCGGCTCGACGCACGTTTTCGAGCGGTGCCACCGGGTGCGTGAAGCGAATTCCGGATTCTGTCCTGGTTACATTTTCCTGGATGAGCACCGCATCCGCGCCGGTCGGCAGCGGCGCGCCGGTGAAAATTCTCAGGGCGCTCCCCGCGACCAGCGCGACCGGTGTATCTCCGGCGCGACACTCCCCGTTTACAGGCAGCTCCCAGGGTGCATTCCCGTTCACGTCGGTCGACCGCAGCGCGTAGCCGTCCATTGCGCTGTAGTCGAACGGGGGCAGTGGAGTTGAAGCGTGCAGTGTCTCGGCCAAGACGCGACCGGCCGCATCCGCGAGGGTCACCGACTCCGACTCCAGCACTTGGGCCGCGGCTAGAATCTGTCGTCGGGCATCGGAAAACTCGAGCATTCGCGCGCTAGCGTACCACCTTGCCTCGGCGAGGCGCACTCGCGGTGAAGCTTGTTTCACCCGGCAACGTCCAACCGGCATACCGTTTGCTCCTGCCGAGGGTTGGTCCCATGCTTCCAGCGATGTCTATGGCTCACTCGTTCTTTCGTCGCGCGCTACTCGTCGTTGCGCTGATTGCCGGAGTCGGTGGCCAAACAGCCTATGCGGCTGACGCGCCGGCCGCTGACAGCGGCTGGTTCGATCCGCAGTCTTCGAGCTCCGCCCCGGCGAACGGTCCGACCCCCGCCGTGCCCCCGCCACCGGCGGCCAACCCGAACCCGCAACCCGGGGACGGGTCGAAATTGCCGTCCCTGTCGCCGTCCCCGCTGCTGCAAGATCGGGCGCGCAGCGCGCCCGAACCGGTCGACGTCGAAGATCGCGATCCGCGAGCGCTCAGCGATTTTCGCCCCACGCTCGATCCTTACGGCACTTGGGTGCAGCACCCGACTTACGGAACCGTGTGGGTGCCGCGCGCGGACGTCGTCGGCACGAGCTTCGCGCCCTACGTCAGCTCCGGTCACTGGGCGCTGGATGAAGACAGCAACTGGGTCTGGGTGAGCGACTACCCGTTCGGTGGCGTCGTGTTCCACTACGGCCGTTGGGTATGGGTCGGAGGCACCGGTTGGGCGTGGGTGCCGGGCTATCGCTACGCACCGGCTTGGGTGTCTTGGCGCGTACCGACCGGTTCATACGCGTACGTCGGTTGGGCGCCGATGGGCCCCGACTACATTTGGTATAACGGCTATGCCGTATCCTATTGGTACGGCGTGTCCACCCCGTGGGTGTTCTGTCCGAGTTCGTACGTCTTTTACCCGCACGTTCACTATTACGTCGTGCGCGATCGGACTCTGGTCACGCACCTTGCAGCGAACACCCGACGCTATGCGCCGGCCCGCGTCGGCGTAGCTGGCCCGCAGCGAGCGCAATACGTGTCGAGCCCGCCGTTGTCCGCCGCGCGCGTCCCCGCTCGCGCCATCCCCTCCCAGCGGTTGCGCGCCCAGTCGTCGGCGTCGCCTGCCACCCGTCCGGCGCAGTACTCGCCCCGCGAGCGCTCGCAGTTCGAAGCGCCGCGATCCTACGCGCCGCGCGCGGGCCGCTCGGCGGGCGAGCCGTCGCGTCGGGTCGAACCGAGTGCACCGAGCCCCCGCGCGTTCAGTCCGGAGCGCTCGCGTTCGTCCGCTCCGGCGCCGAGTGCGCCGCGGCCTCGCGCGCTCGAGCCGAGCTATCAACGGCCTCGCGCGCTCGAGCCGAGTGCGCCGCGGCCTCGCGCGCTCGAGCCGAGTCCCCGGGCGGTCGAGCCGAGTTCACCGCGTTCTTTTAGCCCCGCGCCGCGCGGGGGCGGGGGCGGAGGTTTTCGGCCGAGCTTGCCTCGCGGCCGCCACTGACGGAAAGTGAGCACCGATGTCGCAGACTCTGCTTAAATTCGCGCTGCCCGCTTTGCTCGCCGCCACCGCCTGCGGCTACGGAGACCACAGCTCACGTCACGACTACGGTAACGGCGGCGGCAGCTGCGGCAGCGAGATCGAGCGTGGCGTGATCGATACCGGCCAGATGCTCGAGGTCGAGCCGGGCAGCGGCGTGGGTGTGTTCGTCGAGTACCAAACTGGCGGTCACTGGCGCATATTCGTCGGCTGCGACACCGAGAAGTCGGGCTTCGATTGCGCCTTCGACGTCATTGCGCAGCCAGTGGGCTCGAGTCCGATCACCGCGGTGAAACCCGAAGGCTTGGAGCGGGATGATTCTCTGAGCCTCGTCGGTGGCGACGTCGCCGAATTGGTAACGCGCACCGATCTGGACTTCGACGGTTTCACTCTGGACACCGCGCCGGGCGCGGTGCTCAGCGTCGACGCTTACCTCGACGGTGCGTGCACGAACTACGTCTATTGGGTCGGTGACGGCGCGGTGCACGACGGCGCACCGTCGTCCCCAATCGAGTTCCAGCCCAGCGAGGACTAGCGCATTAGCCAGATTTCGAGCTGGTTCCGGGGCCGCGCCAGGCTTCGGCAGCGCGAATGCGGACTCCGCTGTTCGCTTCGGTGGAATCGAACGTGGCGGCCGTGCCTTGCGAGTCGGGTGCTTTGGAGAGTTCGGAAGGCACGATACGCGTGCTCGGAATCGAAGCCATGCGATGCGCGCACTTGGTGAGCAGCGCGGCTTTCCAGGTTTCGCAGTAGGCTACGACTGCGCGCCGGTCGTCCGCGCTCAAGCTCTGGAAGCGCAGGCCGAACGTGCGCTCGGCCCGGCGAGCGATCTCGGCGCGCGCCTCGATGGCGATCCCCGTTGGTAGCTCGAAGTACAGGTCGACCGCGGTGCCGACCGGAAGATCGCCCTGCAGCTCGATCGAGAGTCCGCCTTCGGATACGTCACGGCAGTAGCCGGTGTGGTGCGCTCGCGCCGAGTCGACCAACACCGGCGCGGTGAGCGCGGCGCGGCGATGCGCTCGGCGATTACCTAGAGTCTGCTTGTCCCGGGGGTCGGCGGAGTTCGTCATCGCTACTGCCGGCTACTTGAAGCATGCGCCGTGCCGCGCTCTCTGCCCCCCGCAAATGTCGAAGATTCCAGGGTTTACCGGCTAGTCGTTGCGGGCGAGCGTGACAAACCCTCGCCTCGCAGCGTCAGCCGGCCGACAGCGTGTCCGCGCGTTCAGCCCTCGCGATGACGGCGCTTGCGCTTCTTTCCAGCCCGCCGTCGCAGCTTGTCCAGCGCTCGCGCAGCCGGCGCGACCACCGCCTTGGCCAAGCCCAGAATTGCTTCGTTCTCTCGTGCGCGCTCGCGCGCGAGCTCGATGAAGCGCTGCTGGCTGCGCACGGCTCCGCTGTCTCTCGCTCGCTCGTAGTTACCGCCGGGGCCGAGCACCCAGGTCTTCAAGCCGTCTTCGCGCATGGTGCCCAAGATCTCCTGGATCATGCGGCCCCGCAGCACGTCGTCGGTGATGGGATACATGACCTCGACGCGCCGTCGAAAGTTACGTGGCATCCAGTCGGCGCTCGAGCAGTACACTTCGTCAGCGCCGCCGTTGCCGAAATGAAAAATGCGCGCGTGCTCCAAGAAGCGATCGATCACCGCGCGCACCTTGATGCGGTCGCTGACCCCGGGGACGCCCGGGCGTAGGCAACAAATGCCGCGCACCAGCAGATCGATTTCCACGCCCGCCTGGGACGCCGAGTAGAGCGCCGCGATCACGTCTGCATCCACCAGTGAGTTCATCTTGGCCACGATGCGCGCGGGGCGGCCGCTCAAAGCGTGCGCAGTTTCCCGCGCGATCAGGCCGAGCACCGCTTCGTGCAAGCCGAGCGGCGATACGATCCAACGGTTCCAACGCGCGGGCGCGCTGTAGCCGGTCAGCATGTTGAAGAACGCCGTCGCGTCCTCGCCGAACTCAGGGCGCGCGGAGAACAGCGAAATATCCTCGTAGAGCCGGGCCGTTTGCTGGTTGTAGTTGCCGGTGGCGAGGTGAACGTAACGGCGGAGTCCGTCGCGCTCGCGGCGCACCACCATCAACACCTTGGCGTGGGTCTTGAACCCCAAGAGGCCGTACATCACGTTCACGCCGGAGCGTTCCAACGCGCGCGCCCATTGAATGTTGCTTTCCTCGTCGAAGCGCGCCTTGAGCTCGACCAGAGCCGTGACTTGCTTGCCGAGCTCGGCCGCCCGCTGCAGCGCACGCACCAAGGGCGACTCACCGCCCGTTCGGTACAAGGTCTGCTTGATCGCGAGCACCCGCGGATCCTCTGCGGCTTGCCACAGAAAATCGATCACGGCCTCGAACGATTCGTAGGGGTGGTGCAGCAGCACGTCCCGTTCCTTGATCGTCTCGAAGAAATCCTCGGAGTCGCGCAACGGCGGTACGTATTGCGGCGAGAAAGCCTCGTCGCGCAGGTCCCGGCGTTCGTCGCCGGAGGTGAGCACCGTCATGTCGCCGAGGAACAGCGGGCCATCGACCATGTAGACGTCGCGCGGGGCGTTCAGCTCGAGCTCTCGACACAGCCAGTTAATCGAGTCTTCGGGCGCGTCTCCGCTCACCTCCAGGCGCACGGCGTGACCGCGCTCGCGGCGCCGGAGCTCCGCCTGCAGCGTGTCCAAGAGGTCCTCGCCCTCCTCCTCGTCGATCTCGATGTCGAAGTTGCGGGTCACGCGGAAGGCGTACTTCCCCAGCAACTTGAGCTGCGGAAAGATGGTCTTGGTGTGGCGAAAGATCAGATCTTCGAGCGCCACGAAGGCGCGCCGCGTTCCTTCCAGCGGCACCCGGATCAGCCGCGGCAGCATGGTCGGGACCTGCACCAAGCCGAACGACGGCTCGGTGGAGTGCAGGCGCTTGTCGAAAATCACGCCGACGTTGATGCTCTTGTTTCGGATGTGCGGGAACGGGTGCACCGGGTCGATCGCGATCGGCGTCAGCACCGGAAAAATGTTGTGCGTGAAGTAGTCGTCGAGCGCGGCCTGCTCCTTCTGATTGAGCTCATCGGCCGAGATCAGGGCCACGCCCGCATTGCGCAGCTCCCGCTTCACGAACTCGTTCCAAATTCGGTATTGCTGAGCGGTCAGTTGATGAACGCGCGTACTAATCGCGCTGAGCGCCTGCTCCGGCGGTAGGCCGTCTGGCGGCACTTCATCGATGTCGCTGTAGGTCTGCGCTTGCAGTCCGGCGGCGCGCACCATGAAGAACTCGTCCAGGTTGGTCGAAAAGATGGCCAAGAACTTGAGTCGCTCGTAGAGCGGCACGCTGGGGTCGTCCGCTTCGGCGACCACGCGGGCGTTGAACTCGAGCCAGGAGAGCTCGCGGTTGATGTAGAGCGACGGATCGTCGAGTCGCGTCGGCAGCACACCGATTGGAATCTCGCTCGGCAAACTCACGGACGGACGGCTCGGCTCGGCGGTAGTCGACATGGCGGACGGCAATATGTTAGTCCCGGGCCTGTTCGGGGGCGAGAGAACGACGCGTTCGGGCCACATTCGTCACGGGTTTGTCACTTCAGGAAGTACGCCTCAGCCACTCGCGCGGGTGGAACGAGCGCTTGCTCTCGGCGTAGCGCGCGCTGCGTGGCACCACTCGCGTGTCGACATTGAATAACTCATGAGAGTGATTTCGATCCCGTCGAGACTTCGGATCGAAGAATGCACGCTCGCGCCTTCGCGCGGCGGGTCATTGGGCTCCGCGAGCGCGACCCGTGCCTGGGCCCGTGCGTGTGTCGGCCGACCCTCGCGGGCGCGAGCTGCGGCGGCGCGGCGCGCGCCCGCCCGACACGCGAAAAGCCGCCACTGTCGGAGTTGCGCCCACCCGGCGGTTTTCCCAGGTTCCCAGCTGAAACCGCGTTTGTTGCGAGCGAGCGGCACTTGCGGTCCGGAGGCCGACGACGCGCCGGGGGCCCGCTTCCGCTCGGGGTGACGGACCGCGCGCGATGTGGTTCAATTCTGCTTCAACCGAGGCGGAAAACACATGGCTGAATCGGGTACGAATGCACGCACGCAGGAATCCGCGCCGGGCGGGATGGTCTCGCTCATCGCATCCATGCAGGACTACGATCGCTATCGCGATCTAGCTTGGGAGGGCAGCTTCGAGGACTACCTCGGCATCGTTCGCGACAGACCGCAGGTGACGCGCAACGCCTTCCAGCGCGTGTACGACATGGCCATTTCGTACGGCACGGAAGAGTACATCGACAACAAGAAGAAGCTCATCCGTTACAACTTTTTCCGCGACGAGATCGACGACGGCAAGGACGCCGTGTTCGGGCTCGACATCCCGCTGATGCGCCTGATGAACGTGCTCAAGGCCGCGGCCGAAGGCTACGGCCCCGAGCGGCGCGTGATCTTGCTGCACGGCCCGGTCGGCTCCTCGAAGTCGACCATCGCGCGCCTGCTCAAGAAGGGTTTGGAGCGCTACTCGCAGAGCCCCGAGGGCGCGCTGTTCACCTTCAAATGGGTGAACCTGGCGGAGAGCGGTTTGGCCAGCGGCGGCGCCGAGGTGTTCGACTCGCCGATGCACGAAGAGCCGCTCCGACTGATTCCGCAAGAGTGGCGCGAGAAGGCGATCGACCGCTTGGGGCTGTCCAACGACAAATTCCGCGTGCGCGTGGAAGGGGACATGGACCCCGCGAGCCGCTTCATTTTCAACGGCCTGCTGCAGCGCTACGACGGCGATTGGGGCAAGGTGGTCTCGAACCACATCCGCGTTCGGCGCTTGCTGCTGAGCGAAAAAGATCGCGTGGGCATCGGCACTTTCCAGCCGAAGGACGAGAAGAACCAGGACTCGACCGAGCTCACCGGTGACATCAATTACAGAAAGATCGCGGAGTACGGCTCGGACTCCGACCCGCGCGCGTTCAACTTCGACGGCGAGTTCAACATCGCGAACCGCGGCATCGTCGAGTTCGTCGAGGTGCTGAAGCTCGACGTGGCCTTCTTGTACGACTTGCTCGGCGCGTCGCAAGAGCACCGCATCAAGCCCAAGAAGTTCGCGCAGACCGACATCGACGAGGTGATCATCGGCCACACCAACGAAGCCGAGTACAAGCGCCTGCTCAACAACGAGTTCATGGAGGCGCTCCGCGATCGTACGATCAAGATCGACATCCCTTACATCACGCGCCTGACCGACGAGATTCGCATCTACGAGAAAGACTTCAATCAGGAGAAGGTGCGTGGAAAGCACGTCGCGCCGCACACGCTCGAGGTCGCTTCGATGTGGGCCGTGCTCTCACGCCTGGAAGAGCCGAAGAAGCACAACTTGGCGCTGCTCCAGAAGATGAAGCTGTACGACGGCAAGGTGCTGCCGGGTTACACGCAGGACACCGTGAAGGAGCTGCGCAAGGAATCCAAGCGCGAGGGCATGGAAGGCATCAGCCCGCGCTACGTGCAGGACAAGATCTCGAACGCGCTGGTGAGTGACGCTGGCGAGGGCGCGATCAACCCATTCATGGTGCTGAACGAGCTGGAAAAAGGGCTCACCCACCACTCGCTCATCACCAGCGAGGAGCAGCGCAAGCGCTACCGCGAGATCATCAGCGTCGTGAAGCGCGAGTACGAGGAAATCGTCAAGAACGAGGTGCAGCGCGCGATCAGCGCCGACGAAGAGGCGATCGCCAAGCTTGCCGCGAACTACATCGACAACATCAAGGCCTACACCCTCAAGGAGAAGGTCAAGAACCGCTACACCGGTCAGGACGAAGAGCCCGATGAGCGCTTGATGCGGTCGATCGAGGAGAAGATCGACATCCCCGAGAATCGCAAGGACGACTTTCGGCGCGAGATCATGAACTTCATCGGCGCCAAGGCGGTCGAAGGCAAGCGCTTCGATTGGCAGACCAACGACCGCTTGCGCCGCGCGCTCGAGCTGAAGCTGTTCGAAGATCAGAAGGACAGCATCAAGCTGAAGACCCTGGTCTCCGCAGTGGTCGACAAGGAAACGCAGGAGAAGATCGACATCATCAAGTCGCGCCTGATGCGCTACTTCGGCTACAACGAGGTGAGCGCGACCGACGTGCTCAACTACGTGGCCTCGATCTTCGCGCGCGGCGACGCGAAGGGCTGAGCGCGTCGTCGTTTACCAGCGCACCCGCCGTCCGCAGACGGGCGGCGGGTAGGCACGGGTGCGACAGCGCTCCCCCGCGAGAGCCTGCGCGGGCATGGTCGCTGCAACTCTTCCCGGGCGAAGGAGATTGCCTCGATGAAACGCCTGATTTTCGCGCTGTTCCTGCCCACGCTGTTAACTGCTTGCCCGCGCGAGCGTGAACAGTCGCTCACACTCGAGCAAGCCAGCCAAGCTCTGGAAGAGTCCACCGCTGCCTCCGAAGCAGAGGGCCTCACGGCCAGCAGCGTCGATATCAGCACCCACTTCACGATTGGCCAGGGCGCAGAAACCGCCGCGAGCGAGCTCCGCGCGTTCGTTGCCTCGCAGCTTCCGTGCGCCGAGCTCTCACTGGAAGCCGCCACGCTCACCATCGAGTACGGCGCGAACCCGGGCGCCTGCAGCTACCGCGGGCGCGAGCTGTCCGGCACCTCGAAGATCACGGTCGCGCGCAATGACGCCGGTCAAATCGAGGTCGACCACGAATGGATCGAGCTCTCGAATGGCTTCGTGACCTTGAACGGCACTGCGCACGTCACCTGGGACGGAGTCGCCAAGACGCGCCACGTGCAGCACGACACGATTTGGACTCATCTCGCAAGCGGGCGCGTGGCTCACGGCAGCGGCGACCGCACGCAGACCGCGCTCGACGGCGACGCGAGCGTTGGCATCCAGGTCGATGGCGCTCGCAGTTGGCAAGGAGACCGCGGAACCTGGGATCTGGCCATCAACGGCGTACAAATGCGCTGGGCCGATCCGCTGCCGCAGGCGGGAAGCTACACGCTCGCAACGCCGTTCGACAAAGACATCAGCGTTGCGTTTTCACGGAAAGACGAGGACACGATTCGCGTGACCGTGACCGGGCCCAAACGCTCGTTCTCATTTTCGGTTTCGAAGCTCGGCGTGGCGACGCGCGAGCCGTGAGCTCGAGCGCTAGTTGCTCGGGCTCTCGTTGGCGTCGGGCGAGACCGGCCGGCTCGTGGCCACGGTGGTGCCGTCGTGCGGGGGGAGGGCCGGCGTCGCTCCGCGCCGAGCGGCGGACACGCGCAGCGCGTGGGTGAGCATCGTGTGCTCCTCCTCCGACAGGGCGTCGGGCTCCGTCTGCAAGATTTGAGAGGAGTAATGGAGCCAGTTCTCGGCGCGGGGACTGTCCCCGAGCGCGAGGAGTGTGGCGCCACGGTACAAGCCATAGCGGCAACGGTCCGGTGCAGAAGACGTCGCCAGACGGGTTTCGGTGCGCTCGAAAACCTCGGCGGCTTCGATGTAGCGGCCCCCGGCGTAGAGGTCCGCGCCGCGATTCACATAATGCGCGGCACACCCGGTACCGACCACCAGGGCGAGGGCAAAGAGCAGGGCCCGCATCACCCTTCGATGGTAACTTTCTGCTCGCGCCGCCGCCACAGCTGCGACGATTAAGGCGAGAAATAGCGGGGAGGCTGTGGCCCAGGGTGTGCCAGAGTCGGGCATTCCAGCGCTTCTACGCCTGGGGTAGGCCAGGGGCGTGCCACTGCGGCAACAAATTCATGCCTTGGGCGGTGTGCCAAACGTCAAGCCCATGAATTCATAGGCTTTGCCAAGTGGCACAGCTGCGTGCCAACATGGCGCAACTCGCGCCGGCCCAGGCCCATCCACGGGGTCGAGCCGGTCCCGCGATTTCCTTGGAGGACTTCTCACATGGCTGCACGTGTTGGGCTCACCGGGCTCGTAGTGTTGGGGGCTTTGCTCTCCGCCGCGCCGGCTTTCGCCGACGACAAGGCTGAGGCTGGAGATGACTCGGCCGAAAAGTCGACCGACTCCGCTGACACGGCAGACGCTGAAAAGGAGAAGGCCGACGAAGAGCCGAGCAAGGAGATCAAAAAGGAGGCGGTCAAAGACGAGAAGGAGGAGGAGTCCTCGCCGGTCGAAGCAGCGGGCAAGACTTACCAATTCGTGGGCGCGCGTTACCGCGCCATCATCGTGCCGAAGTTCGTGATCGGTTTGTTTGCGGATGGCGGAACGACCGTGGTCGCGCACTCCGGTGGCGTGGAGTTCGGCATCCGTCGCGACAACTTTGAGTACGACTTCGGTCTGTGGCTCGCGGGCTACGGCATGGATCCGACGCCGTTCAAGTCGACGAGCGACGGCCCGGACGCGTGGGAGCTGGTCGAGAGCAAGATCAAGGTGCTCTATCTGACCGCCGATTTTCTGTGGAGCCATCCGTTTTCACCGGAGCTCGCGCTGAACTACGGCATGGGGGCGGGGATTGGGTTGGTGTTCGGGCCGCTGTATCGCAATCAGGCCTACCCAACCGGGGGCGACAACTATGCTCGCTGCACCGCTCCGGCTAACCCGCACCCGTACTGCGGAAACGACAACAAGCACTACAACGACTTCGAAGAGCCGAGCTGGGCGGACGGTGGTTCCAAGCCGATCCTGTTTCCATGGATCGCCGCTCAAACCGGCCTGCGCTACAAGCCGCACCGCAGGTTCGTCGGGCGCCTCGACGTTGGCTTCGGGCTGAGCGGTTTCTTTTTGGGGGTCGGTGCCGACTACGGGATCTGATTCGATCGGCGCGCCCGCGTCGTTGGGGGGCGAGTGACGTCGTGAGCGAGCCGGAAATTCCTCCTCGCTATCAGGCGCTTCTCCGACTCGGGCAGGGCGGGGGAGGAGAGGTCTGGTCGGTGCGCGATCGCTCTTCGGGGCGCACCTATGCCTTGAAAGTGCTGGCCGAGAACGCCAGTGAGCGAGAAATGGCCGCGCTGGTGCGCGAAGCCGCGGCGCTCTCGGGCCTCGAGGGCTTGGGCTTGCCGCGTGTGGTCGCCTTCGGGCGTCTACCGCGGTCCGCTCGCGCGTTCATGGTGCGCGAAATGGTCGACGGCCAAAGCCTCGACGCGCTCGTTCAAAGCGGACGCAGCCTGCTCGAGGTGGTGCGAGCCTTGCTCAGCGCGACCGACCAGCTCACGGTGTTGCATCGCACGGGCCTGCTGCACGGCGACGTGAAGCCGGCCAACGTGATCGTTGCGCCGTCGGGCAATGCGACCTTCGTCGATCTCGGCTTGGCCGCGCCCTTTCGCGAGGGAGGCAGCATCGCCGAGGGTTTGAGTCCGCGCTACGCCGCGCCCGAGCTGTTCGAGGGCAAGCCGCTCACCGTGCGCGCCGAGGTGTATGCGCTCGGCGTGACGCTCGGCGAAGCGGTGGAGGCGTCGAGTGTCGAAGGTCTGCCGCCCGGCGCGAGCGAGGAACTCGAGCGCATCGTGGCGCGCGCCACGGCGACCGCTCCGCAAGATCGCTACCCGTCAGTGGACGAGTTTGGCAGCGCCTTGCGTCGCGCGGTCGGTTTGCCGGCGCCTTCCGAAGATGCGGAGGCCGTCGCCGCGCTCTGGCCCGTCACCGGAATAGACGGCATTTCTTCGCAAATTCTGGAGGCCGGCCACGGCTTGCCTGAAGCGGGGCTGCTCCGTCTTTCGGCCCCGCCCGGTTCGGGCCGCACCGCGCTACTCCGGCGCTTGGCGTGGTCGTTGGGGGTCGAAGGCAAGCCGGTCGTGCTATTCGACATGCCCGCCAGCGACACGGAGATCGAGGCGGAGCTCGCGGCTTATCCCGCGCTCGCCGGCGTGTTCATCCTCGTGGATGACGCCGACCGCTTCGGTCCGAGCGCGCTCGAGCGCTTGCGCGCTGCGCGAGCTCAGAACGCGCGCCTGATCGTGGTCGGCGGCGAGAGCCTCGGCCCGGCGGAGCGCGAGATCGCCATTCCGCCGCTCGACCAGCACGCGGCGCGCGATCTGCTGCGGCGAGCGATTCCGTCGCTCACCGAGGGCCTGGTCACGCGCGTGGTCGAGCTGTCCGCGGGGCGGCCGGGCGAGCTGCAGCGGCTGGTGCGCTTGATCGCTAGTCAGGCGGTGGCTTCGGCGGCGGATATCGAACGTGTGCTGGGTACGTCGGAGGGCGAGCTCGCGCTGCCCGCTGAGCCGCTCGCGCGCGCGGTATTCTTCTTGGAGCGCGGCCGCTTCACCGACGCCGAGGCAGCGCTCTCGCAGCTCCCGCCCGAGCGGAACGACGCGGCGGTCGCGGTCGCCCATGCACGCCTCGAGCTCGGGCTCGGCGACGCAGCCTCGGCGCGAAAACGCTTGCTGCCGTTCCTGGAGGAGCCGGAGCTCGGCGAGGCGCAGCGCAGCGAGCTCTTGCTCTACTTCGCGCGCGCTTGCCTGGGGGTCGGCGAGTACGCTCGGGCGATCGAGCTTCTGGGCCCGCTTTCGGAGCAGAACAGCGAGCTTGGCGTGGACGCGCTGGCCGTGCACGGTCTCGGCTTGTCGCTGCTCGGCCGGCGTGAAGAAGCGCGCGCCGAGCTGGAGCGCGCGGTCGAGCGGGCTCGCGCGCTCGGCGCGTCGCGGGTGGAAGCGGTCGCGCTGGCGGCGCAAGGCACCGAGCTGCAGCGCGCCGATCACACCGATCAGGCGCGCACCGTGTACGAAGCGGCGATCTCGGCCGCCGAGCGCGCGGGCGACGCGGGTACGCTGGCGGTGGTTCGCGCAAACCTGGGGGTCGTGCTGCGAATTCGCGGCGACATCGCGGGCGCCATCGATCAGTTCGAGGCTGCGCTCGACCTTGGGCGGCGCTCCGGTCGCCGCCAGACCGTGCGCAACGCGCTGCTCAACCTGGCTAACCTCGACCTCTATCTGGGGCGTGTCGCGCGCGCGCGGGCGCGCATCGAGATGTTGGAAGAGCAGCGCGCGCAGCTACCGTCGGGTACGCGCGCGCAGCTCAGCGGGCTCAAGGCCGAGCTGTTCGTGAAAGAGGGACAGCTCGAGCAAGCGGTGCGTCAGTACGAAGCCTGTGCCGCCGAATACGAGGCGCTCGGGCGTGGCATCGACGCGGCCGAGGCGCGTCTCGAGGGCGTGCTGTGGGGTGTACGTTTGACACAGCCCGACGTGCCGGCGTTGCGGCGCCACGTCGAACTGGCGCGCGCTGCGCTGGGCGAGGCCCCGGCGCACCGCCCGCTGTTACTGCTGGCCATGGCGCGCACCGCGGCGGTGGCCGGCGACGAGGTGGAAGCCCGGGCGCGCCTCGAAGACGCGCTGTCGGCATCGCGCGAGGCCGGGCAGCGCGAGTGGCTGTGGCGCACGCTCGAGGCGCGCGCCGAGTTGGAGGAGAGCGGGGGCCAGCCGCTGCTCGCCCGCCGTGATCGTGAAGAAGCGGTCGCCGTGCTCGAGGACATCGGCGCGAGACTGCCGCGTGATCTGCGCGAGGTGTATTGGAACGACGCGCGCCGCAGCCAGCTGCGAAGCGCGGTGCCGGCCGCGGTGGGCAGCGCGGCGACCGAATTCTTACCCTTCAACTCGAACCTGCAGCGAGACGTGAAGGGCAGCGGCAACACGCTGAACTCCGCGACCACCAACTTGTCGCAGCTCTCGGCCACCCCACTCGAGCGCCGGCTGTCTCGGCTGCTCGAAGTGAACGCCGAGCTCGCCGGCGAGCTCGACCTGGCTAGCCTCACCGCGCGCATCACCGACTACGCGGTTGAGCTGGCGCGCGCGGAACGAGGGCTTTTGCTGCTCAGGAACGCGGACGGAACGCTGGGGATTCACACCTCGCGTGCGCGCGGCGCGCACGCCCCGGATCCGGAGTTTTCTCGCTCGATAGCGGAGCAGGTGATCGATTCACAGCAACCCATCGTCGCGCTCAACGCGCAGAGCGACACGCGAGTTGCGGGTTTTGCCTCGGTGCATCAGCTATCGCTGGAGTCGGTCGCGTGCGTGCCGATCCTTGCCCCCAGCGGTCGCGCGTGCGGCGCCTTGTACGTCGAGACGCGCGTGCGCAAAGGCGTGCAATTCGAGAAGGAGCTGCCCACTCTGCGAGCTTTCGCGGATCAAGTCGCCATTGCGCTGGAGAACAATCGGCTGATCAGCGAGAACCGCGCGCGCGCAGACGAGCTCAGCGAGGCGAACAAGAGCCTGGAAGAGGCGCAAGCGCGCCTGCGCGAATTGCTCGGCGACCGCACCGAGCAGTTGAAGCGCACTCGGCGCAAGCTGAAAGACGCCCGCGACACGCTGTACGGGCACTTCGGCTACCACGGTCTGGTCGGCACCAGCGCCGCGATGCGCCGCGTTTACGCGCTGATCGATCGCGTCAAAGACACCGACGTGCCGGTGCTGATCACCGGCGAGAGCGGCACCGGCAAGGAGATGGTCGCGCGCGCCATTCACGCCACTTCGCCGCGCAGCGCCGCCAAGATGCTGGGCGTCAATTGCGGCGCGATCCCGGAAAATTTACTGGAAAGTGAGCTATTCGGCCACGTGCGGGGCGCTTTCACCGGCGCCGACCGCGAGCGCAAAGGCCTGTTTCGCGAGTGCGAAGGCGGCACCATCCTGCTCGACGAAATCGGCGAGACGCCGGCCAAGATGCAGGCAGGGCTTCTGCGCGTGCTGCAAGAGCGGACCGTGCGCCCCGTGGGCGGTAGTCAGGAGCAGGCGGTGGACGCGCGCGTGATCTGCGCCACCAACCGAGATTTGCAAGCGCTGGTGCGCGAGGGCAAGTTCCGCGAGGATCTGTTTTACCGAATTCACGTGGTGGAGGTGCACTTGCCTTCGCTGCGCGAGCGCAGCGAAGACATTCCGCAGCTGGTCGATCACTTCTTGGGTATCTTCTCGGCGCGCTACAAGCGCGAGAAGAAAGCGGTCTCGCGTGAGGCGCTGCGCGTGCTCGCCGATCACGACTGGCCCGGAAACGTGCGCCAGTTGGAGAACGTACTCTTGAACGCCTGGGTCATGAGCGAGGAAGACGAGCTCTTGCCGGAGGACTTCGACTTGCCCGTGCTCGGCGCAGGCGAGCGCGGCACAGGCGAACGCGGCGCGGAGCCGGACACGGTGAGCGACACCGAGCGCAGCGAACGCGCGGCCCGACGCGGCAGCAAGGGCACGACGTCCGAGCACCACCGCACCGAGCGCGAGCGCATTCTCGACGCCTTGCGCGCCTGCAACTGGAACCGCGTGAAAGCCGCTGAAGTCAGCGGTATTCCGCGCCGCACGTTCTATCGGCGCCTGCGCGAGTACGGCATTCAGTAGCCGTCGCCGATCAGCCGACTCCGAGCTGCTTCAATTTCTTGTGCAAACCCTCGCGGGTGATGCCGAGCGTCTTGGCCGCGGCGGTCTTGTTGTTGCCGTGTTCGCGGAGCGCTTCGATCAGAATCTGTCGCTCGACTTGGTCCACCATCTCGCGCAGCGTACCCTTGGCGGTTCCGGCGCCGAGCAGTAGATCCTCGACCTGACGAATGCGAGGGCTCAAGAGCGGGGCGTCGATCGCCTCACCCGGATCCGCCTGGATCACCAGGCGCTGCACCTCGTTCTCGAGCTCGCGCACGTTGCCGGGCCAGTCGTGCGCGGACAGCACGTTGAGCGCCGCGTCCGTGAAGCCTTCCACGGATTTGCCGAACTCGGCCGTGTAGCGGGCGAGAAAATAGCGAGCGAGCAAAGGGACGTCGTCGCGCCGCTCGCGCAAGGGCGGCACGCGCACCGGGAACACGCGCAGGCGGTAGTAGAGATCTTCGCGAAAGCGGCCAGCTCGCACCTCGACGTCCAGATCGCGGTTGGTGGCGGCGACGATGCGCACGTCGACCTGCTTGGTGGTGGTCCCGCCAACCTGGCGCACTTCGCCCTCTTGCAGCGCGCGTAGCAGCTTGCCTTGCAACGTGAGCGGCATCTCGCCGATTTCGTCCAGGAACAGCGTGCCGCCATCGGCGATTTCGAACAGGCCCTTCTTCTCTTCCGTGGCGCCGGTAAAAGCGCCGCGCTTGTGCCCGAATAGCTCGCTCTCCAGCAGGTTTTCCGGGAAGGCGGCGCAGTTTTGAGCGACGAAGAGTTTGTCACGACGCTTGCTGCGCTGGTGCAGCGCAGACGCGATCAGCTCCTTACCGGTGCCGGTTTCCCCGTGGATCAGCACGCTCACGCGAGTGTCGACCACTTTGTCGAGCTGCGCGAACAGCTCGCTCATCGCGCGACTCTTGCCGACGATCTCCCCGCCGTCCGAGCGCGCACGCTCGCGCCGACGGAGAAACGTGTTTTCCTTCTTGAGCGCCTGCCCCGCGCTCGACAGCCGCTGAATCAAACGCGCGTTGGCGATCGCGAGCGAAGCGTTGGCCGCCAGCACTCCGAGCCAATTGACGTCCGCGCTGCCGAACATCGCCGGCGCGCCGCGGCTGTCCACCTGCAGCACGCCCAGCACTTCTTCGCCCTTCCAGAGCGGAATACCCATCGTGCTGTAGATGCTGGCGCCGAGCAGTGACTCCGAGCTCATGGCCTCGTTCGGCGCGTCCGCGACCACCACGGCTGCTCGCTCCCGCAGCACCTTGCGTAGAATGCTGCGCGGTATGGCGAACGGCGCGGGCGGCTGGCACGGCTTCCCGTCCGCTGCGCGTACGCGCAGCGACAGGGGCAATAGCCCGTGCGTCACGGTCTCGCTGACCGGCACGCTCTCGTCGCGCAGCAGCACGGCTGCGTGCGTCGCGCGCGGAACCAGCACCAGAGCGGCGCTGGCGACCGCGCCCGCGGCGGCCTCGAGCGACTCCTCACCGCCAATGGCGCGCAGCGCGGCGAGCAGCGCGCGCAAGCGCGGGGCTTCGTCGAGGCTATTGCTGCTGGCCTCGAGGTCCGCCAGCGGGCGAACCGCGAGCAGCTGCCCGGTCTCGCGGTCGGGCGCGATTTGCAGACGGAGCCGGGTGCCCTGGTCGCCCTCGCCACCGAGCTCCAGCTCGTCGCCGTCCACAGCGACCACTCGTGCGCCGGCTTCGGACAGGCGCGTGCGCTTTCCAGCTCGCACGAGCCAGGTGCCGTTGCTGCTACCCAAGTCTTCCAGCACGACCTCGCTGCTCCCGACCAGGAGCCGCGCGTGCTGGGCGGAGACGTGGGCGTCCGTAAGCGGGAGGTCGGAACTGGGCGCGCGCCCGATGCGGATTACGTCCGCCTCGGAGCGCAGCACCTTGCCGAGCTGGCTGCCGCTCAAAACCTCGATCGCGACGTTTGCCATCGAAGTTTCGAGCTTAGCGCGGTCCGGCGCGGCCGGCCGAAGGATCTCAGCCGCCGCGAGCCGACAAGCGGTACATCACCTGCCTGAGCGGCGCGTCGCCCATGGCTTTATCGCGATCCGGAGATTTGGCGTTCTTTTCGATGATGGCGTTCATCTTGTCGACCGCGGCCTTCGAACCCTTGGGCGAAAGCCGGTCGATGGCCTGAGCCGAGACGAAGCGCACGGCGGCGTTATCGATGCTCTCGAGGCGGCTCACGATCTCGTCGCGAGTCTGCTCGTTGCCGAAAATGCCGGCCATGTACGCGGCCTTGATGCCGGTGAACTGCGTCTTGCGCTCCTGATTCTCGGCCTTCTGAATGGCCTCGACGTAGCAGGGCGCACGGTCACCGCAGGCCTTGAGCAAGCCTTCCGCCTGCGCGAGCAGGTCCTTCTCGAGCTGCGTGCCGTACGAAGCCGCCGCCTTCTTCACCAAGGGTAGCTGGTCCGGCTTTGCCAGCTTGATGCAGGTCACGGTGATCGACTGCTGCAGGGCTTTGCGCTCGTCGGCGTCGCCCTTGGTCGATTCGGCGCGCCCGAGCAGCCACGGCACCAGACCCGGATCGAAGAAGCCGCCCGAGGCCTCGGTCAGCACCTCGAGCGCCGGCTGTCCGGGAGGGATCTGCGCGTCGAGCGGCAGGCTTTCGAACGTGGCCTTGAACGCCGCGGTCGAGTCCGGCGTGGCCGGCAGCTTCGGCAGCTCGCGCGCGATGATCGCCTTGGTGGCATCGTCGTTTTCGGACTTCAGCACGTCGATCATCGCCGTTGCAGCTTCGGGTCGGCCGATCGAGCCCAGGATGATCGCGGCGGACTGGACGCACGGCTTGCCCTTGGCGTCGCCGCCGGTGTCCTTGATGCGCCGTAGGCAGTACGTCGCGAGCTTTTCGTCCTGCCCTTTCAGCAGCTTGACGGCTGCGTCGGTGGCGGGTTTGCCGAGCTGGATCAATGCCACCATCGCGGTCGCCTGAAAGTCGACCCTGGCCGGAT
This sequence comes from Polyangiaceae bacterium, assembly GCA_035549735.1. Classification (GTDB taxonomy): domain Bacteria; phylum Myxococcota_A; class Polyangia; order Polyangiales; family Polyangiaceae; genus PMG-095. The sequence goes on from DASZQI010000010.1 coordinate 89,364, forward strand.
CCAGAATCACCTTCATCAGCGGTTCGACCGCCGCGGGATCGCCGATTTTGCCGAGCAGCGCGGCGGCAGTGGTCTGCCAGAACTGCTGGTCCATGTAGTCTTCGATGGCGTCCTTGTTCTTCTTACCCTGCGGGCGCGTGACTTCGGCATCCAGCTTCTGGATGAGCGGCCCCACCCAAGCCTTGTTGGGCATCGACAGCATGGCCGCGTTGTAGTCTTTGTAGACCACGCCTCCGAGCATGGTGTTCGCCCGAAGTTTCAGGAATGCTTCGAGCATGGGACCCGCCAGGGACTCGAGCTTCATGTCGGCCGTCGCGATGGCCGCCCACTTGATGTCCTGATCGTCCTTGTTGGTGCGTGGGTTCTTGGCGAAGTCGTCGAAAGCTTTCTTCAGCGCCGGCTCGGTGCGCTTGTCCTTGTAGCCCGACAGGAGCTTGATCAAGGTGACGCGGCTCTTCGGGTCGAGCTGGTCTGCCCCTTCGACGTAGGCCTTGGTCAGCGGCTCCACGCTCTTGTTGATCAGATCCTGAACCTCAGGGGCTTTCAGGTCTTTGTTGGCGCGGGTCAGCGCGTCTTCGAAGAACTGTTCGAAGCGGTTCACCGCGCGCGCGCGCCAGCTCGCCTCGCCCAGCTTGTCTACCCAGTACTCCGGCTGACTCTCGTCTTTGCAGCCAATGACGGTAAGGGCCGTGACCGAAACGGCCGCGGGCAGAGCGGTTCCAAGAACGAGCGAACCAATCAGGGACGCGAGCCTTCGCGAAGAGCGCAGCATTGGGGAATCCTCCCGGGCGAATGACGGCGACGAGCGACGGGTAGCCTGAAGCCCAAGTGTGGAAATCAGAACAACGACATTTCCCGTCCCAGCGGAACGTATGCTGTGCGCCTCACTGCTGTCAACGAATGCCGTCAGACCGATCGCCGCGTCAGCTCTGCTGCAAACGTGCACTCCGCGACCGGAGGACCGGCCGTCGCACGAGCTTCAGCCAATGATCATGTCGGCTGGAAGTGGTCGCCCTTCCCGAAAGCGCGAGAGCGTCCAGGTATCGATTTCAACGCTGCGCGTTCCTTCGGCAATTAGCTGGGCAAGGCGCTTCCCCACCACCGGCGCCATCATGAAGCCGTGGCCCGTGAAGCCGCTGGCGAGGAACAACCCGCGCGGGCTGTCGACTCCGCCGAGGATCGGACCCAGATCAGGGGAAATGTCGTACAAGCCCGCCCACTGTCGCAGGATTCGTGCGGCGGCCAGGCGAGGGAAGCGTGTGACCAGCGAGCGCGCGTAGAGGGCGAGGAAGCGCGCGGAGGAGGTTTGGCTCGGGCCGTGCGGCGCGCGCGCGTCGCTGATGCCGCCGACGATTTCTCCCCGCGTCGATTGCGAGAAGTAAAGGCCGTCGGTGAGATCCGCCACCAGCGGCGTGAGGAACGGCTTGAGCGGCTCGGTCGCGCAGATCTCGTGACGATGGGGGACCGTGGGCAAGTCGACCCCCGCCATGCGCGCGACTGCGGGGCTCAGCGCGCCGCAGGCGACCACCACCGTGGGGGCGCTGATTGTGCCGCGCTCGGTTTCGACCCCCACCACCTGGCCGTTTTTGACCTCGACGTCCGTCACGCGCGTGAAGGTTTCGATGCGCACACCGCGCGCGCACGCGCCCTCGGCGTAGCCCCACACGAAAGGCCACGGGAAAACGACGGCGTCGTTGGGGTTGTAGCTCGCCGCGAGGACGCCTTCGGTCGAGAGCTCGGGCACGATTCGCTTCACCGCGTCGTGGTCGAGCAGCTCGGTGTCGAGGCCGGCGCGTCGTTGCACCTCGACGCTTCGTGCGAGCTCTTCGGCGCGCGCCGGGCTGCGCGCGAGAAACAGATACCCGCCCTGGCGAAACCAGGTGTTGATGCGGTGTTCTCGCGCAAAGCTGCGAAACTCTTGCAGGCTCTCCTGCATCAACCGCACCGAGAGCTCGTTGCCCCACTGTGCGCGCACCCCGCCGCCATTGCGCCCGCTCGCCCCGCTGCACAAATACGAGGCCTCCAGCACGACGATCGATCGGCGCGGCTGGTAGCGCGCCAAGTGATAAGCGAGCGAGAGCCCCATGATCCCGGCCCCGATCACGACGACGTCGCACTGCGCTTTCATGCCGGCTCTTCTCCGCCCCCGCGAAGCGCTCAGGCCTCGGCGCGCACGCGCGCCAGGTGTTCGAGTAGCGCTTCGTGCAGCGGCCCGTTGCTGACCACCACGCCCGAATCGTTGACCAGACTCTGCGCGCGATAGTCGATCGGCCGGCCATGCGCGTCGCTGACGCGCCCGCCCGCGGCACAGACCAGCGCGTCGACCGCACACACGTCCCAGCGTTGTCCCGCATAGCGCGGCGCGACGTGCGCCTCCGCCTGACCGCGGGCGACCAGCGCGCCCTTCAGCCCCGCGCTGCCCTGAAGCATCACTTCGCGGGCGCCCAACACTTCCAGCACGCGTTCGAGCTCACTCGTGCGGTGCGAGCGTGACGACACGATGCGCGCCTCGGAAAGCGTGGCGGTGCTCGACACCTGAATCGCTTTGCGCGAGCCGTCGCTGCCGAGCTCGAACGCGCCGTAACCGAGCAGGCCGGCCCAGGCGATGCCCGTCGCCGGCGCGTGCAGCACCGCGGCGGTCGCCTGGTCACCTTCGAGCACGCCGATCATCACCACGAACTCGCCGTTGCGCAGCACGAACTCGCGCGTCCCGTCGATTGGATCGACGAAGAACACTCGCTCGTGCTGGCGATACTCCGAAAAGCGCTCGGGCGGGCTCTCTTCCGCGACCACCGGCGTCCCGGGGAAGGCGGTTTCCAGGCGCGCACAGATGAGCTCGTTGGCAGCGCGATCCGCTTCCGTGACCGGGTCGCGCGGTCCCTTGTAGTCGACGCGAAAGGGGGTCTGATAGATGCCGTGCACCAGCTCGGCGGCCTCTGCCGCGATGCCCACCAGCGTCGACAGCTCTTCGGGCGTCACAGGTAGACCCCCACGGTGACCAGCCGCTCCCGTAGATCCGAAAGGCTGCGCTCGTCGAGGTAAGGGGGCTCGCTACCTGCCTCGCGTACCAGCTGGTCGAGCTGCAGCGTGTTGCGCGGGCCGAGCACGATCGACGAGAGGCGTTCGCTGCTCAGCGCGAATCGCAGCGCGATCGCGCGCAGCGACGGCAGCGAGGACGAGAGTAACGTGCGCAGCGCGTTCAGCTGGGTGATGCGCGTGCGCAGCTCGTCGTTGTTCCAACGCTCCGCGCGGTGATCGAAGCTCGGAAACTGCTTGTCGTGAGGCCACAGCCCGCACAGCACACCGTGAGAAAGCACCGAGCGTCCCAGCACGCCCACGCTGTGCTGCACCACTTCGCTCTCGAGCTCGTTCAAATCCTGAGTATGAAACACGCTGTGCGCGAGCTCGAGCACCTGCGCCCCGGCTTGAATGGCGGCGCGCCCTGCTTCACTGCTGCCGACGCTGGCGCCCCAGCAGCTCACCTTTCCCTCGCTCCGCAGCTCTCGCAAGAACTCGCCGAGCTCCGGACGTTCGAACGCTCGCCGGGACGGGTTGTGCAGCAGCAGGCAATCGACCCGTTCGCGGCAGAGCCGTTCCCGCGAGCGCTCGAACGCTTCCTTCAAGTAGGGGATCGTGAAATCCTTGCGCGACAGCGCGACGTCACGTCGCGTGCCGATCTTGGTCACGACGCGCGCGTCGCTGGCGCCGGCCAAGCGCTGAGCCAGGCGCAGCTCCATTCGCCCCTCGGCGTAACAGTCGGCGGTCTCGAACAAGCGAATGCCCATCGCGAGCGCGCGGTCAATCACGCGATCCTGTTCGGTTTCGGTGACCGGCCCGTAGCCGTCGCCGGACAGACCCCAGGTGCCGAGAGCCAGCTCGGTGACATCGAGCGAAGTGGCGCCGAGAGGCCGCTGACGCATGGTCTCGGGGGTATAGCAGCGCCGCGCCCTTTCGGAAAAGGGGCCGACCAGAAGATCCTGCGCGGGCAGCCCGGGGAATTGCTGAAAGCCGCGGAGCGCCGGCGCCCCAACACGTGGTTGCGTCCACAGCGAGCGAGGGCAAGACTACGAGCCTTGGGGCGAAAGCCGGCGGTGAACGGTCCGTGAAGGTGCGTGAAATACTGCTCGTGCGAAACGGGGGTGCGTTGGAGGCAGGACTGCGCAGCGTCGCTGTGCGACGGACCCTTTGGGTCATGCCGGTGCTCGTCCTCGTCTCCGTCCTGTACGTCTTCTTGGCGACGGCTGGTACGTTCGGAGAATTGCCGGAACCGAGCGACGGCTACGACCGGATGGCCGAGGGGTTTCGAGCGGGCCACCTCTACTTGCAAGAGACTCCGCCGAAAGAGTTGCTCGAGGCCGAAGACCCGTACGCGGACAAGGTTGCGCTGCTCGGGCTGTGGGATGCGAGCCTGTACGGTGGCCGGTACTATTACTATTGGGGTCCGGTTCCGGCGCTATTGGTCGTCGCGTACAAGGGGATCAGTGGATCAGCGGCGACGGTGAGCGACCTGTGGCTGACGTTGTTGTTCATGCTCGGTCGCTTCTACGGTGGCGCGGCGCTGATCTTGGCGCTCTGCCGGCTGCGCGCCATCTCCCCACCGACTTGGCTCATCGTGCTTGCGGTCGCGGTATTCGGCCTGTCCGGGCCAGCTCCGTTCATCGTCGCGCGCCCTCAAGTCTACGAGGCCTGCCTCGCCGCGGGGCAGTGCTTCCTGGTCTGGGGCTTGTGGGCAGCGTTTCGTGGTCTCTACACGGGGCGGCGGACGAAGTGGTTTGCGCTCGCGGGGTGTCTCTTCGGGCTAGCGATGGGGTCTCGCGTCACGAACTGGCTGGCGGTGCCTTCGGTTTTAGCGATCACCCTTGCCACCTCTTGGTGGCAATCCCGAGACTCGGGCTCACCCTGGCGAAGGACCTTACTGCGCGACGCTCTGGCGCTCGGTACGCCGGTCGCGTGTGTCGCGATCGCCTACGCCGCCTACAATCACGCGCGCTTCGGCTCTTTCAGCGAGTTCGGCGCGAAGTATCAGATCACGCTTCAGAAGTTCTGGTGGCACGAGTCGTTCGTCCTGCCGAACATATTATCCTATCTGTGGGCGCCGCTGGATTGGTCATGTCGGTTCCCCTTTGCGAGTGCGCCCACGTCTCGAAATCCGCCGTTCCTGGTGGGGCACTGGCCGCCTGGCTACGAGATCTGGGAAAAAGTGGCCGGCGTGCTCGTCATGGCCCCGTGGTGTTACTTCCTGATTGCCTCGGTCGTGCGGCTCATGATTTGCGCATGGGGACGAGCGACGCGGTTCGGTTCTCCGAGCGCGCTTTCAATCGCCCCGCTCGAGCTGTGGGCCATTTCGTGTTCGCTCGCGGCGATGCCGACGATCGTGCCTGCGCTGGGCTTGTGGGAGGCGTCCATGCGCTATTCAGGGGACCCGCTCGGCGGTGCGGTAATCGGCGCGACGCTCGGCGCGTTCTGGTTGGTGCGTCTGACGAACGCCGCGGACGGGCTTATCCGGCAACAGGTCCGGGGACTAGTGATCGCGGCAGGCGCTTACACCTGCCTGATTGGAACGTTCTCCGCTTTCGCTTCGTACTTCGATCCCTTCAAACACCAAAATCCCGAGCTCTATCAAAAGCTCGAGTCGAGCCTGTCGCTCTGTGAAGCGGAGAAGCGATGAGTACCATGACCGCTCCAGGGTCTGCGCCTCTCGAGTTGGGCCTGCGCACGCTAGGCGAGGCTCGAGAACTCGACCGCTGCGCTACGAGCCAGCACTCGGCGCTGCTCCTCTATCGTTCAGCCTTGATTTTACTTCTTTCGGCGCGCCAGGCGCGAAACGAGGAACCGCCGGTCGCGCCAGCCAATCTGTGGACGGCGCTCGAGCCGCTGCCCGAGCTCAAGAAGGCAGTCTCTGAGCTCACCCTGGCTCAGGTGCCCCTGATCATCGCGACGCTGACGAGCGAAGTTCCGGAACTCCAAGCCCTCTCCCTCTCCCGCGACCAGCTCGAGCAAAGCAAGCGTGGCCTCCGCGCGCTCGCTCTGGCCTTGGGGGAGCAATTGGCAACCGAAGCTTACGGCGCACGGCGTCAGCGAATCGCGCGCCGACTCAGGATCGCTGCGCTCGTACTCGGCGTCGTGCTGCCGCTCGGCTGGTTCTTGCTGCGAAGTCCGAACCTCGCGCTCAACCGCCCCGTGGAGGTGAGCAGCCGTAGCGTCGCATTCGGGGTCGACCCGCGTCGCGTGGTGGACGGCATACGTGTAAACCTAGGGTTCCACAGCGAAGACAAGGGGCCGCACACCGTCACCGTAGACCTAGGAGAGCTGCGTCGGATCCACCGGGTCGACGTCTACAACCGCGCCGACTGCTGCCAGGAGCGAGCGGTTCCGCTCAGGCTCGAGGTGAGTGACGACGGGCGCTCCTTCCGCAAGCTGCTCGTTCGCATCGATCCGTTCAGTCTGTGGAAAGCCGAGTTCCCAGCCACGCGGGCGCGCTACGTTCGCCTGGTGCTGACCAATGACTCACCCTTTCACCTTTCGGAGATCGAAGTCTACTGAGGCGCCGGGAACTAACGATCCGCCGCCGTTGCCGAACTTTGTCCGAGCGAGAAGTAATGGAAGCTCGTGAACGAGCCGCTCGCGCTGCGAATCGAGATCGGTTGATTTCCGGGCGAAAGCTGCGAGGGCAGGGGCAGCGCAGCTTCGTGCCACAGCGAGGCCGGGACCTCGAACGTCTGCTCGCGCTCGCCCACGCGAACGACGAGCGTCGTCGCCGAATCTGCGGCCACACGCAGCACTAGCACCCCGCCCGGCGTGACCTTCAGCTGAAAGCGGTCGTTCGTGCGCTCGCTGCGGCCGCCATCGAGCTGCGCGCCGAAGCGCCCGAGCACGCTCTGCTGCTGGCTTGCCGAGAATAACTGATAGCCGTGCTCGCGCTCGCTTTCGAGATCCGCCACGTCGAGCCGGTCGACGAGCGCGCGGCCGCCTCGCGCGTCGGCGCCCGGCGCTTCGCCCGAGCCCAACAGGCGATAGTCCGCGAGGTAAGCGACCATGCGCTCGCCGCCTAAAATCGATGCGCCCGGGACGTAGCGCTCTTCCAGGCGGTCGCCGAGCAAGTCGTCGAGCGCGAACCACTCCGGATAGATGATGAAGTAGCTCGGCAAGCGCGCTCTTCCGAGCCGCTCGTAGTGCTCGAAGCGCGAGCCAGGTCCCGCCGCCCAATAGCGAGCTTCCCCTGCGGTCGTGAGTCCCACGACGTCGAACGTGGGGTGACCTGAAAAGTAGCTGATCGCGCCGGTATCGTTGAGCCCGATGCGTGCGCCCTTCGGCACGGCGCGCTCTGCCCACAGGCCGAGCGACACCTGTTGCCTGAAAATGGCGGCCGCGCTGTTGCCCACATCCTCCACGGCAAACGGCAAGTACCCGACCAGCGCTCCGGCCATTCCGCCGAGCACAAGGTGCCCGATCGCACGCAATTCTCGCGCGCGGACCGCCAGCGCCGCGCCGACCAAATCCGAAAGCACCGCGGCACCGACCAACCAGGCTGGGAAGAACGGCCACAAGTAGCGCAGCCGATTACACATCGGGCAGTCGTACGTGCCGGGAAAGATGATTCCGAGCGCGAGCGCGCCGAGCAGTAACCCGCGGGAGTTACGCGCTCGCAGCCAGCCGGCCAGAGGCAGCGCTGCGAGGCTCAGCAGCAGCACGGGGGCGCTGCCTCGCGGCAAGAAGATGGCGCTCCAGATTTCGCCGTTGAGCAGGGTACCCACCAGCGTTTCGAGGTACGACCGGAAAGCGCTGACGAGGCTCGTGCGCGTGGCGTAGGGGCTGAGCAAGAGCCACTTGGAACGCGCGGTGGTGGACGCAAAGTCGCCGGTCAGCGCGCGGTTGATCAAGGCCGGAAGCGCGACGCCGGCCAGCGCCAGCAGTGAAAACGCGCGCGTGCCGCGCCGCGGCGTCGCGAGCAGCGCGATCGCAATCAAGACGCTCGAAAGCGCGCCCTCGGGACGCATCAGCGGCGCTGCCAAAGCGAGGATCAAAAGCTCCACGCGCCGGCTGCGCTGAGCGCCGGCGTCTTCTCGGTCAACGCCTTCACACCACTCGGCCGCCCGCCGCACCCCACGCAGCATCAACCACGACAGCGGAATGACCTCCATACCGCTGGCTGCGAACCAGGTGTTGGCGCCGAACGAGAGCACCAGCGCGGCCGCCCCTGCCGCGCTCAACCGGCTCGCCAAACCTCGTGTCGCGCGTTGCGCCTCCGCCGCGAGCAGCCCGAGCGCCACGAAACCGAGCGCCCAGGCCACCCAAACCATGGCGTGCCCGCGGAACCCCAGCGCATAGCCCACCGCGAGTAGGCCGGGCCAGAGCAGGCTGGTCGCGCCTCCGACCGGGCCGGCTCCGGGCGAATAGACCAGCGGCGTGCCCTGGGCGAACGAACGCGCGAATTGGAAGTGAATGTAAGCGTCGTCGAGCGGCGCAGCGGGCGTGCCGCCGGTCTTCGCCAGCACGCTGCGCAGGGAAAGCCACGCCAAGAGCGCCGTGGGCACCGCGATGGGCAGCGCCGGTGCGAGCCGCTTCACGACCGGCGTCGCTGCACTCCGTTCGAGCAGTGCTAAGACGCGCCGCCGCACGGCTGCACTAACTTCGACCATGAAACATCATCCTTACGCTGCCATAGCGCCGCGGCTCCCCGAGACGAAACAGGTAGATCCACGCGAGCTCGTCGCGAGCGGCGGTCGCCCGATCGAGCTCGAAATCGGTCCCGGTCGTGGGGGCTTTCTGTTCGAGCGCGTGCAAGTCGATCCGAGCCTGTGCCTGATCGGGCTCGAGATCCGCTTGAAGTGGGCTACCCTGGTGGATCGACGCCTGCACGATAAAGGCTTCGGCGCTCGCGCGCGGGTGTTCGCGGAAGATGCACGGCTGGCGATCGAGCGCTTCCCGGATGCGTGTCTCGCGGTCGTATACTTGCACTTCCCGGATCCCTGGTGGAAGAAGCGCCACCAGAAGCGACTGGTCATGGGTGAGCCTCTGCTCGAGCAGCTTTCTCGGACCATTGTCCCGGGCGGGCAAGTCTTCATGCAAACCGACGTCGAAGAGCGCGCGCTCGGTTTCGCGCAGTTGTTCGCCGGCTCGCCGCACTTTTCGGCTTTTGGTGCCGAACCGCAGGTTTTGGAGAACCCTTTCTCCGCGCGCAGTCCGCGCGAGCGACGGGCGATGGCGGACGGATTGCCCATATTTCGGCTGCACTACCGCCGCGCCTGAGCGTCGAACGCGCCAGCCGACCCCGCGGCCGACGAGGCGGCGAGCCAGCGCGGGCGCCCCGCCGCGAACTGAGGCGCCCTTGATTGCGGAAGCCCGCTCAAGATAGCCTCTCCCGCGATGCGGCTCCGGGCTCCTTGGTCCTTCTTGCTGTGCGCAGCCTTGGCCGCCTGTGCGACCTACCGCGAGGATCTCAACCGCGGTCAGCGCCTCTACGAGGAGAACCAGTACGAGCACGCGCTCGCGATCTGGCGCAGCCTCGAGACCGATACCGACTCGCTCAGCTTCAACGATCAGGCGCGCTACGCGTACCTGCGCGGCATGACCGACTATCGCCTCGGCTTTCGACCGGACGCACGCCACTGGCTGGCAGTCGCCAAGGCCACCGAGCAGGAGCACCCGGGCGGCCTGAACCCGGAATGGAAAGAGCGGCTCGCGAAATCGCTCGATGAGCTCAACCACGACGTGTATGGCGGCGCGGAGAAGCTCGGCCAACCCGACGCTTCGACCGAGCCCACGGCGGACAGCGGCACGAGCGAAGCGCCCGTCAAATAGCGGGCGCGGTTTCCGCGCGCGCTAACGGCGCAGCGCGGTCAATTGATCCTTGGTCAGGAGCTTCTGCTTCTTGAGCTCGACGAACTCGCGCTGCTCGCCTGGCGTCAAGTATGCCCGCCGGCCCAGACGGGTCACTGCATCATCGAGGTGTTTGTGCTGCAGCTCGAGCTCTCGAATGCGCTCCGTGGCCATCGTATTCATGGTCTGAATTCCTCCTGATGCAATGTGTTCCCATTCGCGCGACTCGAAAGTCCCCAGCGAGCCGCGCAGGATGAGAAGAATGCCGCAGCACCGCGAATCAGGGTAGATCGCTCACTCCCGACGTCAATAGTTCCGCGCGCGCCAGACAGCGATTTGTGCGCGCGTGAACCGCGAGTTTCCGTTGTTTGTCGGGGCTCACGGTCACTCCTGAAATCATGGGAATAACCGCGCGCCACGCTGTTTGGAAAATTCCGTGCCGGCTCGCGTGCACGCATCCGAATCACCGCGCAAACTATCCTGCATTCCCGTGGAAATATTCGTCTGCCGCGGTCTCCGCTTGGCCCTGCTGATTTTTGCCTCGGGCTGCGCGGCGCCTTCAATGACACGGCCCGCGCCGAGTTCGGCCGCGCACACCACCAAGTTCTCCGTGCCGCGCACGGTGATCACGCCCGAGCAGACGACCAGCATTCCCGAGCTCTATCAGCACGCGCTCAAGCTAGCGGAAAGCGGTGCGCACTCGGAAGCCGCAGTCGAGTTTGCACGCGTGCACGAACTCGACGCTGACGGCGAGCTCGCAGACGATGCGCTGTTTCAGTGTGCGTCCGAGCGAGACCAAGCCGGAGCGCTGGAAAACGCAGCGCTCACTTACGAACAGCTCGCGCGCCGTTACCCGACCAGTGAGCTCGCGGTGCTCGCGCTCGTTCGCGCGACGCGCATCTTCGCGCGGCTCGATCAGTGGCAGCGCGCGGGCGAGCTTTCGAATCGCGCGCTGGCGTCGCAGCGTCCGCTCGGTCCGCTCGAGTCGATTTCGGTCTACAGCGCGAGCGCGCTTTCGCGACTCGAGCAAGACGACGAACGGGGCGCCGAGTCGTTCATCGAGAAGGGCCGAGCGCTGGTCGACGAGTATCGCTTGGACGCGGCTGGTACGTTGCCGCTCGAACTCGCGCCGCTCTACTTCGCGCTCGGCGAGCTGCGCCGGCGTCGAGGCGAGCGCATCCAGTTCGATCCGTTGCCGCCCAACTTCGCGGACGCGCTCGAGCGCCGCTGCCAGCTGATCCTCGACGCGCACAGCGCGTACTCGGACGCGATGCGCGCGTACGACGTGCATTTCTCCGCGATCGCCGGCTATCGCGTGGGCGAGCTCTATGAGCAGCTGCACAAGGACGTCATGCGAGTCACGCCGCCGGCGAGCGCGGACACCGAGGAAAAGCGGCAGCTGTTCGAGGCCGCCATGCGGCTGCGTTACGCGGTACTGCTCGACAAAGCGCGGCAATTCATGGAGCACACGCTCGGTTGGGTCGAACGCAACGGGGAACACTCACTCTGGGTGGAGAAGACGCACGAAGCGATCGCGGACATTCGCGAAGCGTCCCGGCGCGAGCAGGCCGCGCTCGCGGCGCTGCCTTATCCGCGTGCCACGTTGGAGGCCGCGCTCGCAGATTTGCAGCGGCGCAGCCAAGAGAAGGAAAAACGCTCCGGTCATTCGACGTCCCCCGCTCGGCCATGACATGCTGCGGCGTCGAGGCAGTTAGCGGCCTCGGGTGGGGTCCCCCTCCGTTCGGATAGCTTGAAGCAGGGCTCGCGGGATCGTCCCGTATCTGATTGATTTCAATCAGCTAAATGTCGCAACGCGAGGCGGTCCCGGCAGGCCGACCGAGCTCGGTATGAATTATGCTTGACAGCCCCTGGGGCTGGCGCTACCAGAGCGCGGTCCTCGTCGGTCCCCGCCTGGTCCCTTCACCGTTTGGTTGGCCGTCACGCCGGCCGAGATGGATGAAGGCAGGGTGGGTTGCCCTTTTTTTGGGGCTGGGAGGGCCCGGCGCCTTGCGCCGACTCTCCCCCGAAACCCGGCCCGGATCGTTCTCCGTCGGAACTTGCTCATGCAGGCTTACGGTTCTCTCCAGGTGTCGCCGAAAAACGGCGTTGCCCTGCCTTTCGGCAAGGGAGAGCTCTGCCCATTCCCGGCTGGCGTAGCTCAACCGGTAGAGCACCTGTTTTGTAAACAGGTGGTTAGGGGTTCAAGTCCCCTCGCTAGCTCCAAACGTGAGTCGATTCGCAGCACGACACGCGACCAGGACGTTCACCGATTTTCGGAGGGTTGCCCGAGCGGCCAAAGGGAGCAGGCTGTAAACCTGCCGGATTTATCCTACGTTGGTTCGAATCCAACACCCTCCACCCGTTCAGTCCCGAGCCTCGTAGTTCTGAGCGCCCGAACGACTGAACGAACCAGCGCAGCGGCTCTCCGGTCGCCGCGCCGGGTTCCCGCGGGAGTAGCTCAGTTGGTAGAGCGTCAGCCTTCCAAGCTGAACGTCGTGGGTTCGAATCCCATCTCCCGCTCAGTTATGCGGGGGCGGCACGCGCCGCCCCCCTCGTCCCAAGTGAATTGGGACGAGACTCCCCCCACGCGGGCAACGACTTCGTCGTTGCTGTCGACGTGGAGGGCGTCATTCTCTTCCAGTTCGGTCACAATGCCGGCTGGGCAGCCCCCGCAACTTAGGCGGATGCGGGTGTTGCGGAATGTTTCCGGCCCTGCCGCCGTTCGTGGGTCGCTCGTCGACCTCGTTCGGAAAGCCTTGCCTATTGCCCGTTCGGTGCAAGGCTCCGCCCCCCTGCAATTCCCCTTGCCCACATAGCTCAGTTGGCAGAGCGCGTCCTTGGTAAGGACGAGGTCACCAGTTCAACCCTGGTTGTGGGCTCGAGCAAAACCCTTCTTTAGCGTCCCCAGCATCATCGATAAAGCCTCGGAAAGGTTGCCATGGCCAAGGAGAAATTCGTTCGTACCAAGCCCCACGTCAACGTTGGGACCATCGGTCACATCGACCACGGCAAGACGACTTTGACTGCGGCGCTGGTGAAGGTTCAGTCGAAGAAGAACCTGGCGAAAGAGATCAAGTACTCGGACATCGCGAAGGGCGGCATCGTCCGCGATGAGACGAAGACGGTGACGATCGCGGTGAGCCACGTGGAGTACGAGACGGCGACGCGCCACTACGCG
>DASZQI010000011.1:0-533598 GCA_035549735.1 Polyangiaceae bacterium
CACGCCTTGTACTCGGTAAGGCTCTTGCCGGCCTTGCGGAAGCCCCACTGGAACTGGAAGAGCATCGTCTCTGACAAGAACGGGACGAGCGCCTTGAGCGGCACCTTCTCGATCATCCGGGCGCCCCAGAACGGCGGCTCCGGCACCGCGACGCCGGCCTGCAGCTCGGCGCGGCGCAGCTTGATCTCCTCGAGGTCGACCGGGCGCAGTGGGCGCGGCTGCGCCGCCTCGCCGAGCTTGCGGCGCGTGTTGACCGGCCGGCTCTGGCGCTTCTCCTGCACCGCGGCGAGATGCGAGTCGAAGCGGTCGTTGACCACCTTGTCCATCAGGTCGAGGCCGTCGAAGGCGTCGCCGGCATAGGCGACGCGGCCGCAGCCATAGGCGCGCACGCAATCGGCCTCGACGTAGTTGCGCGTGAGCGCGGCGCCGCCGAGGATCACCGGGATGCGCATCTGCTGGCGCGACATCTCCTCGAGGTTCTCGCGCATCACCACGGTCGACTTGACCAGGAGGCCCGACATGCCGACCGCCTGCGCCTTGTGCTCCTTGACCGCGGACAGGATCGAGGCAATCGGCTGCTTGATGCCGAGATTGACCACCTTGTAGCCGTTGTTGGTCAGGATGATGTCGACGAGGTTCTTGCCGATGTCGTGCACGTCGCCCTTGACCGTGGCGAGCACGATCTTCCCCTGCGTCTTCACGACCTGACCCGCGGCCTGCATTTCGGCCTTTTCAGCTTCCATGAAGGGCATCAAGTAGGCGACCGCCTTCTTCATCACGCGCGCCGATTTGACCACCTGCGGAAGGAACATCTTACCGGAGCCGAACAAGTCTCCAACGATGCCCATACCGTCCATGAGCGGGCCTTCGATCACCGATAGCGGGCGCCCGAGCTTCGCTCGCGCCTCTTCGGTGTCGGCGTCGATGTGCGTGTCGATGCCCTTGACCAGCGCGTGGGCCAACCGCTCTTCCACCCCGGCTTTGCGCCACTCTTCCTGCTGCTTCTCGGTCGCGCTCGTGCCCGCGCCTTGCGCCTTCAGCTTCTCACCGAAATCGACCAGACGCTCGGTCGCGTCCGGTCGGCGATTGAGCAGCACGTCCTCGACCAGCTCTTTGAGCTCGGGCTCGATCTCTTCGTACACCTCGAGCATGCCAGCGTTGACGATGCCCATGTCCATACCGGCGGCGATGGCGTGAAAGAGGAAGGCCGAGTGCATGGCCTCACGCACCCGATTGTTGCCCCGGAAGCTGAACGAAATGTTCGAGACGCCGCCGCTCACCTTGGCGTGCGGGAGGTTTTGCTTGATCCAGCGGGTGGCATTGATGAAGTCGAGCGCGTAGTTGTTGTGCTCCTCCATCCCGGTCGCCACGGTGAGAATGTTCGGATCGAAGATGATGTCTTCCGGGGGAAAGCCGACGTCGTTCACCAAAATTCGGTACGCGCGCTCGCAAATGCGCGTCTTGTCTTCGAAGCTGGCAGCCTGGCCCTGCTCGTCGAAGGCCATGACCACCACCGCGGCCCCGAATTTCAGCACGGTTCGCGCATTTTCGCGGAACTTCGCCTCGCCCTCTTTCAGCGAAATCGAGTTCACGATGCCCTTGCCCTGCAAGCACTTGAGCCCTGCCTCGATCACCTCCCACTTCGAGGAGTCGACCATGAACGGCACCTTGGCGACCTCCGGCTCGCTGGCGAGCAGCAGCAGAAAGCGCGTCATGGCCGCGACGCCGTCGATCATGCCTTCGTCCATGCAAATGTCGATGACGTTGGCGCCATTGTCGACCTGCTGACGCGCGACGCTGACCGCTTCTTCGTACTTGCCCTCTTTGATCAGCTTCGCGAACTTCGGCGAGCCGGCCACGTTGGTGCGCTCTCCGATCATCAGATACACGCCCGGTTGCTGCGTGAACGGTTGGGAGCCGGACAGGCGCAAGGGCCGCGGCGTTTCGGCCGGCATCGCGACCACGGTCTTCTGCTTGAACTCACGCGGGGGCTCGTTGCTGAGCGCTTTCGCGATGGCCGCGATGTGTTCGGGGGTGTTGCCGCAGCAACCGCCGGCGATGTTGATCAGCCCAGCGCGCGCGAAGTCGCCGAGGTAACGAGCCATGTCCGGAGGTTCCAGATCGAAACCAGTCGGCGAGAGCGGGTTCGGTAGGCCGGCGTTCGGGTAGCACGACACCGCCGTCCCCGACTTCTCCGCCAGCTCGGCGAGGAACGGATACATCAAGTCCGGGCCGAGCGAGCAATTGAGCCCCACCGACAGCGGCTTCACGTGCTTGACCGCGTTCCAGTAGGCCTCGATGGTCTGGGCCGAAATCATGGTCTCCCCGCCGCGCCCAACCGCGGCGGAAATCATGATCGGCAGCTCCTTGCCGTCTTGGTCGAAGACCTCGCGAATGGCGACCAGGGCCGCTTTGGCGTTCAGCGAGTCGAAGATGGTCTCCACCAGCAGCAGATCGGAGCCGCCCGCGATCAGCGCGCGAACCTGCTGCGTATAGGCGAGCTTTACCTGGTCGAAGGTGACCACGCGAAAACCCGCGTCGTCCGCATCGGGTGAGTTCGAGAGCGAAACCGTGAGCGGCCCAATCGCGCCAGCCACGAAGCGCGGCCTCGAATCCGCGCTGGCGACGCGATCCGCCCACTCGCGGCACTGGCGCGCAGATTGCTCGTTGATCTCCCAGGCCAGGTCGACCAAGAACTGGTCTTCGATGATCTTTTGATAAAACTCCGGATCCTTCCGCCCGCCGTGTTCTCGCGGATCATCGACGAAGAATTCGCTTTGGGTGATGCTGGTCGCGCCGAACGTGTTGGTCTCGATGATGTCGGCGCCGGCTTCCAGGAAGCGGCGGTGAATGTCGCCGATCATCTTCGGCTGCGTGAGCGAGAACAGATCGCCGTTGTTCAGCAGATCTTTGCGAGAGTTCGCGAAGCGCTCACCACGGATGTCCGCCTCCGTCATGCCGTAAGTGCGGATGGTCGTGCCCATCGCCCCGTCGATGATGGCGATGCGGCTCTCGAGCACCTTCTGTAGGGGGTGAACGGTGGCGGTACGGGAAGGATCGGAAACCATAGTCTGCCTGTGTCTACTCTCTGGTGCTGCTCGAAGCACTCTTCTTTGCCCGAGGGGGCGGACCTTGCTGCGGCTTGTCCGAGATCGCCAGCACCACCTGCAAATGCGGCTTTTTTGCCTCGCGACAGGCGACGTCACAGGCCGTGACCGTAAGCCCGACGCGCCTCAAGAGCCCCCGCACTGCGCGGGGTGAGAACCCCGGGTGGCGCTCGCCGTAGCGCGCGGTGACCTCGCTTTGCCGATGCTGATCCAAACAGAGCAGCACCAGGCGCCCACCCGGGCGAAGCACACGCGCGCACTCTTCGAGCGCGCGCGCCGGGTGCTCGGCGTAAGTCAGCGTGTGAAACATCAGCACCGCGTCGAACGACGACGCCTCGAACGGCAACTCGTGCACGTCGGCGACGCGCGTTTCGGCGTGCGGGAACTTGGCCAGCCGGTTTTTTGCCGCCGCGAGCTTGCGCGGATTGACATCGACGCAGGTGAGCGAGCGACAGTACGGCGCGAGCGCGCTCGCGGCGGCGCCGTCCCCGGAACCCACGTCGAGCACGTCGCCCAAGCGAAGCAGCGCCGAAAGCCCAAACGCGAGCGACTGCCAGGTGCGACCGGGCGAGTAGTAGCGCTCGAGCTCGTCCGCAACCGCCGGAAGCCCACCTCGACGCTCCGCTTCGAGCTCGCTGAGCCGCGCCTGATCGCCCTCCAACGTCGGATCGCTGGAACGCGCCGCATCATCCAGCACTGCCCGAGCCGTTCCTGGCAAGCTCTCGAGCGCGAGCGCGTAGAACGATTGCGGCCCCTGCCTGCGATCGCGAACGAAGCCCGCTTCGCGCAAGCGTCCGAGGTGCGTGGACACCCGCGACTGTGAAATACCCGTAACCTGCACCAGATCCGTTACGCACAACTCGCGATCGCGAAGCAGCGCGCACAGCCGGATCCGATTCTCGTCTCCGAGCAGGTTTAGCGTTTCAACATAGCGGGAAAGTCCCATTAATCCTTATATCCGGATGTGCAGATGGATCTGGCCCTGGCAGCGCGCGCTGTCAAGCGCAGAGCAGCCGGCCGCGCGGACTGTCGCTTTTTCGAGGGCGCCAGCAGAAAACTGCGCGCGGGTGCTGGTGCCGAATCACTCTGATCAGAGGCCGGTGTTCGGGGAATTCAGACCAAGGCGAGGTTTTTGGTGAGTCGTCGTAGCGGGCTCGGAGTTTTGTTGCTCTCGCTGCTCGGTTTTGCCTGTGGCGAGACGTCGCGGAACGGGCCGGCGAATGAGACCTCGGGCGGCGCTGGCGTGGACATCAGCGGGGGCCGTGGCGGACGCCCCGGTTCGAAAAGCACGGGCGGCGCCGGAACGGACGACGGGGGCGCGGCTCCCGGCGGGACCGGAGGAGCCGACGGCGGAACCGCTGGCAGCGGCACCGGCGGCACTGGAACTGGCGGGGGTCCTGAACTGAGCGCCGTCTTCCTCGACGGCACGCCCATCTACACCCGGGTCCAGCGGCTGACCAACGCGCAGTGGGAAAACGCCGTGACTGACATCCTGCGCTTTACTCAGCGTCACGAGCTCTCCGCGCGCTTCGTGCCGCCACCATCGGGGCTAACGACCTTCGACAACAACGAGAAGGTCCTGTTCGTCGATCTGCCGAATTTCGTCGATTTCGAATCGGGCGCCGAGGCCGCGGCAGCCATCGCCACCAGCTCCGCCGAGGCGCTCGCTGCGCTCGACACAGGGGATGACGCGGCCGGCTTCGTTCGCGTGCTCGGGCGGCGCGCGTTTCGTCGCCCGCTGACGGCGGACGAGGAGACGAAATATCAAACCATCTTTTCGTTCGGCGAGCGTCTCTACGGCGCAGGCTTCGCGAACGGCGCCGCGCTCGTCATCCGCGCCATGCTCGAGTCCCCGCATTTCCTGTACCGCAGTGAGCTCGGGCCAGCCGGAGATCCGCTCAGCCCGTTCGAGCTCGCATCCAAGCTTTCGTTTTGGCTGCTGGGGACCACACCGAGCGACTCACTGCTCGACGCCGCTGCCGCCGGAAAGCTCGCGAGCAACCAGGGGCTCGAGGCCACTGCGCGCGAAATGCTCGACGATCCGCGGGCCGTGGAGGTGATGCGCGATTTCCACGGCCAGCTCCTGCACGTCGAGTCGTTCCTGACCATTCAGAAGGTCGGCGCGCCCGAATACGACGCGGCGATCAACCCCGAGTTTGCGCGCGCCTCGAATGCCTTCTTCGATCTCGTCTTTCAGAAGAACCTCGGGGTCCGTGAGCTACTGACTTGGAAGCAGGCCTACGTCGGTCCGGGGCTCGCGCCGTTCTACGGCCTCGACCCGCCGGCAGGGCTCGAGCTCCGCGACCTCGATTCTTCACGAAGCGGCTACTTCATGCAGGTCCCGTTCTTGATGCTGCGGGGCCAGAACACCGAGTCCGCTCCCGTCGAGCGCGGCTACCAGCTGGTGCAGACAATGCTGTGCGGCGCGCTGGGTGTCCCCGGCGCGCACGTTCCACCGCTGCCACCGCTCATGCCGGGCCAGACCAACCGTCAACGCATGAGCGAGCTGACGCAGAATTGCGGCGGCGCCTGCCACACCGCGTACATCGATCCGCTCGGCTTTGCGTTCGAGAACTTCGACGGACTGGGTCGAAACCGGGAAACCGACAACGGTCAGCCCGTCGACACCAGCGCCAGCTACCCCTTCGCCGAGGGATCCCAGGCCTTTGCGGACGGCAACGAGCTCATGAAAATCATGGCCGGGAGTGCGCAAGTGCACACCTGCTACTCGAAGAACGTGACGGGCTACGCGCTCGGCCGTGACCTGGTCGAAAGCGACCGTCCTTTGCTCGAGTCTCTGGGCAAGGTGAGCCTGTCTGAGTCGTTGAAAGAGATGGTCGTCGCGCTCGTGCGTGACCCCGCGTTCCGCACGCGAAAGGAAGGACAGCCGTGAGCAAGACTGCATTCAGCGCGCCGCGATGGCCCGTGAACCGCCGGGCATTTTTGCGCGGAGCGACCGGGGTCGCGCTGGGACTCCCGTTCCTCGAGAGCTTGCCGGAGCGGTCCGCCTGGGCCGCCGGGCACGCCCCGGTCTTCAGCTTGTTCATTTGCGCGGTGGACGGCATCGTCCCCTCGAAGTTTTTTCCGAATGCCCTGGGTGAGCTCACGACCGCGAGCCTCGCAGCTGCTGAAAAGGCGACGAGCGTGCTCTCGCCTCATGCGGAGAATCTGCTGTTCGTGCGCGGCATCAGTTGGCCGAGTAGCGCGACCAGCGATGCGCACGCCCAATCTCTATGCCAAGCCCTGACTGCGCTGCCGCCGGTGGGCGGCGGTAACCAGGCGACGTCGACGGGGCCCTCGGCGGACTGGGTCATCGCGCGCAAGGTGCAGGGCGCAACTCCGCCGTTGACCCTGTATGCCGGCAGGAAGGCCGGCTACATCAACGAGAAATTGTCGTTTAGCGCCGCGGGCACGGTGACCGCCGCGAGCAACAACCCCTACGAGTTATATCAAAAACTGGTTGGCCTGGTGTCGGCCGACGGCACCCCGGCCCCGGGCGCGGAGGAGGCGAAGCGTCTCTTGTTCGAGAGCCGCAAGAGCATCCACGACCTGGTGCGCGACGACCTGCGCGCGCTAATGACGAACCCCCGCATGAGCATGGCCGATCGACAGCGGCTCCAGCAGCATTTCGACTCGGTCCGCGACATGGAGATCACCATGGGCGATATGGGCGACGCGATGGTGAAAGGCTGCGCGTGGGGCGGCGTGGAGATCAGCAAGCTCGAAGCCTTGAAGACCTTCATTTACAGCGACAACGGGATGATCGAGGACATCGCGCGGCTTCAGATGAGCCTCGTCGCCCTGGCGTTCGCCTGCAATTACAACCGAACCGCGACCTTGCAGTGGGGCGACGGCACGGATGGCACCGTTTACCCGGTCCCGTCGAACGAATCGCTCAAATGGAAGTTCAACTTCATCTGTCATCGTGCACCGAGCGACTCGGCGGCAGGGGATAACCCCACGGCAGCACAAGCCCACGCCGAAATCGACGCGCTCAGGATGAAAACGCTCGCCGCTGGCCTCGAGCATTTCAAGGCGCGCGGCCTCGCGGACAAATCCTTCGTGCTCTGGACCAACGCGATCGCGGATTGTCCGTCAGATTCGTTCAGGAACGTACCAATAATACTCTGGGGTAACGGCGGCGGTTACCTGAAGCAAGGCGCGTACGTGGACGCCGGCAGCACGACCAACAGCCCGCTGCTCAACGCGCTCATCAGCGCCGCGATTCAGGACACCGGCGAGACGATGGAAAACTTCGGAGCCGGACCGAGCGGACAGCTAGCGGCCGTGCTCGCCTGAGCTCGGGCGCGAGCAAACGCCGTCTTCACAGCGCCCGGTGAGGCGCAGCCGATTCTGCGCGAACCAGCGATATCCGAGGTCGAGCAGGCCAGAAATACCGGGAGCGCGCGAGACCCGAACCAGTCGCTCGTAGCCGACCGCGCCGTAGAGCTGTCGAAAAACCTCCACGCCCTCCACGACCTGCCCGTTCGGCAGACGCGCGTGAATCTTGGCCATCAGCTGCGCGTGCTCGAACCCGAGCGCGCGCGCATCGAAGCCAGGCGCCGCGATGTCCGTGAAGCGGATGCGCTTGTGGCGGTCGAGGCGCTCGAGCATGCGGATTTCACGCGAGCAGAGCGGGCACTCTCCGTCGTAAAACACCTCGACCGCAAACGCGGCGCCCCCCAAGTCGGAGGGCGCCTGGGTGACGTGCGAAGGACCGTCTGCGAAAGCGTTCATGGCGGGAGCAAGACTGAGTCGATGGCGTGAATCACGCCGTTCGAGCACGCGATGTCCGCGGTGAGCACCGTCGCCTCGTTGACCTTGACCTTACCGGCGTCGGTCGAGAAGGCTAGGTTTGCGCCTTCGACGGTCTTCGCACTGGTGGACGTCGACACGTCGGTCGAGCTCAGCTTGCCCGAGACCACGTGATAGGTGAGCACCTTCGCCAGCATGTCCTTGTTTTCCGGCAACAGCAGCGTGTCGACCGTACCGGCAGGCAGCTTGTCGAACGCGCTATCCGGAGGCGCGAAGACCGTGAACGGCCCCGCCCCTTTCAGCGTTGCCTCGAGCCCGGCAGCTTGAACGGCGGCCACCAGAGTCTTGAAATTACCGGCGGAGACAGCGGTCTGAACGATGTCAGCCCCGGTCCCGGTTGTACCGTCGCTGGAATCGTCAGAGTCGCTACATCCGGCGAGCGAAAGCGTAAAAGCCAACAAACCTAATGACTTAAGTATCCTCATAGCATTACCTCCTAGCGTTGACCAATGTTTGTCTAGGACAATCACTGGTCCATGTCTAAGGCAGGTCGCCACCACGTCAACGGGGGAAGAATCACCGCGTAGGGACTGCCCTCCCGCGGGGAGGTCCTTGCTTCAGCTCCGCGCCAGTCGGTCCGGTTACCGCGGGGACCGGTCGAACGACCACGTCCATCCGGGGGGACACGCCGCGTAGCTCTCAGCGATTCGAGCTGGCCGGAATCGGGTTCGCTGCACCCAGCGTGGGTGCCAAAGCGAAACTGGGGCGGGCACGGCCTCTCGCAGCTTCGAGTACGCGCGCGAGATCGCCGCCGGTGCGCAGGCAGCCGTAGCAGTCGCTGAGACCCAAGAATCCGCAGCCGCGCCGTTCCATGAGACGGGTGAGCAGCGGCACGGCGCGCTCGTCGGCGTCGTTCGAGAGATCGGGAAGCAGCCGTTTCAGGTCGGCGCAGCGCGGTTTCTTCATGGCGGCTTGCAGCAGCAGCTGCGCCCGGAGCGCGGCCGAAATGTGGCTCTTCGCCGGTTCTTCCTCGAGTAGCGCGCGGGCACGCTGAACACTGGGGCTCTGCGTTTTGCCCTTCTCGACCACGTCGAACAAGAGATCAGCCCCTGCAGTGTCCAGGGCGCGGGCTGCAAAACCGAGCGCGTCAGCCGCGAGATCCGGGCGATCGGCGATGCGCCGCACGTCGCTGAGCAGGCTGGGATCGCTCGCCATCACGCTGTGCGCGGTCACGCCTTCGCTGTACACCCGCAGGCAGGCCGCGAAGTTCGAGAGCAAGCAGTAACCGTGCGCGATCGCTCGCCATTCGACCAGCGATCGCTTTTCGGCCGGACGCGCCGAGAGGGCCGCGATGGCGGCGGCGTCGCCGACCTCGGCCTTGGCCACCAACGCGAGAACGTCGGGATCGTGAGGCCGGGGAGGAACGGCCGCGTTTGCGTCGCCTCGCCCATCGTCCCCGCTCATTAGCAACAAAGTAGCGCTCAAACCGATCACGACCAGGAGCAGCGCGCCGAGCCCGAGCGCCGCTCCGAGCGGAACCGAATAGCGACCGACCGCGAGACGCCGTTCGAGCCCCAGTCGCCGCACGAAGGTGAGCAGCGACGCGTACGGCATGCGGCGCAGGAGGGGCAGAGACAGTTCGGTGTGTGCCTCGGCCGAAGTGACGAGATCCGGCGAGGTGACCACGGTGGCAGCCGGCGTCACCGAACTCGGCGGAGCTCCGAGTGCAGCGCCGTCGAAGGTGCTCGCGTTCAGGATCGCGTCGATGCGGTTTCGCACCTCGTCGCCGGTCTGAGGCCGCTCGGCCGGAGATTTGCGCAAGAGCTTGAACGTGAGATCGGCCGCGGCTTTCGAGACCGATGCCGGCAAGGGCGGCGGGTCCATGGTGATCTGCCGAGTGAGGACCGCGACCAGGTCTTCGTGCTTGAACGGCGAATGGCCCGCGAGCATCTCGTACAGAATCACGCCCAGCGCATACAAATCCGCGCGCGCATCGACGTCCAGGCCCTGCGCTTGCTCGGGCGACATGTACTCGGGTGTTCCGAACACCATGCCCATTTGGGTGAGCGGCTGATCGCTCGACGCTTCCAGCTTTACCTTGGCGATGCCGAAATCCAGGACTTTGACGAAGTCGGGGCTGCCATTGCGCTCGACCAACATCACGTTGTCCGGCTTGAGATCGCGATGGACCACGCCTGCAGCGTGCGCGGCCGCGAGCGCGTCCGCGATCTGACGCGCGAGCCGAAGCGCGCGCGACTCGTCGAGCGCTCCCCCGCTCTTGATCGCCGAGGCCAGACTCTGGCCCTCGATGAATTCGAGCGCGAGATAAAACGAACCGTCCTCGAGGCGGCCGAAATCGGTGGCTGCGGCCACGTTCGGATGAGTGATGCGCGCCGCGGCAACCGCCTCGCGCTCGAAGCGCGCGACGACCTCGGGCATTTGCGTCATCTCGCGGTGCAGGACCTTGACCGCGATCGCCTTGCGCATGTGGACATGCTGGGCGCGGTAGACAGCGCCCATTCCGCCCGCGCCGAGCAACGACTCGATCCGATAGCGGCCCGCGAGCACGCTGCCGATCAGTTCGTCGCTCTCGACTTCGCCGGGGAAAGAATCGCCCACTCGAATCATTTTGCTGGCGTAAGGAGCCGGAGTCGAGCAGTTCGGACGCCGCGCTCAGGCCAGCGAGCCGACTAGCGCGCGCGCTCGATACGCGAAAATCAGCGGGCTGGCGGCAGCAGCCGAGGTAGGCCCGATTCGCACCCGGCGCGCACGCCACGATGCAGGACGATATCGCGGCCCGCGGCGCGGCCATCCGCATAGGTCGCGCTGCCAACCCGCGAGCGATGTTGCGTATGACGGATGCTCGGGTGCCTGCCGCGGAAAAAGCCGCCGAGCGCCGGATCCCCGGCCCAAACCAGGGCGCGATTCTCCGGCTTCTTGCGCTCGAGCTCGAGCCGGTCGCGAAAGCCGGCCATCACGCCAGCGAGAAAGCTTTGACGGCCGCTGTCGCTGCGAATGCCGCGACTGCGCTTCTGTTCGCGCCACAAACGTTCCGCCGTGTGTACCAGGAAGGCGTAGGTGTACTCGGCGAGCTCGACGTTCTCGAGCGAGCCGCACACTTCGAGCACGGTGCCACGTTTGCCCTCGAGCGGGCGCCAGACCGGCACCCAGATCACTTCCACGAAGAAGTATCGCCCGAGCAGCGCGGCCAAAATTCGTAAGCTCTCCATGACGCGCCCGGTGGGCTCGCCCAGGTGGCGATACGCGTAGTTCTGGCGCTCGCCGCTGGCGATCGTGTCGACGTTGTACTTCAGCATCAGACGCTGAGCCGCGCCCATGGCTGCTTGCGCCTCGTGTTCGTTCGGGCTCTCGGCCAAAGCGAGCAGCTTGGCGATGCGCTCGATCACACGCGCACGTTCGTCGGGCGCGTCCTTTTGAGTGGGCAGCCCGGCGGCGCGCGCGTCGAAGCCGCGCTCCTCACACACCTTGCGAAAAGCAGGGCCATGGCTGGTTGCATCCGGCGCGCCCAGCACTTCATCCACGTATTGATGCGCGATTTCGTGTTTCAAGACTTCGACCAGGACACCCCAGCCGTGGTCGAGCAGCAGGGAGCGCGACAGCTCGATGAGTCGGCTTTCGCCGACCCATCGACCGAGCCGGCTCGTGACGTCCACCAGTTGAAAACCGGGCGGGCGCAGTTGCCAACGGAAGAAGGTGCCGTTCAGGTCGTCGTAGCTGCGACGAATGGCATGCAGCGCCATGCGCTCGAGCTCGACAGTCAGAACGGCGGCGCGAACCATGCCTCCGCACCATATCGCTTTTTTCGCCGAGCATGTACGATGAAACCGATGTCCAAGGACACCGACGCGCTCCGTTACCACTCGGAGGGCCGCCCCGGAAAAATCGAAGTCGTTTGGACCAAGCCGGTCGCTTCCCAGCTCGACTTATCCAAAGCCTATTCCCCCGGGGTGGCGGCACCCTGCCGCGAAATAGCGGCCGACCCCGAAAAGGTGGACCTGTACACGGCGCGGCGCAACCTGGTCGCGGTGGTGACCAATGGCACGGCCGTGCTCGGACTGGGCAACATCGGCCCGCGCGCGGCCAAGCCGGTGATGGAAGGCAAAGGGGTGCTCTTCAAGCGCTTCGCGGACATCGACGTGTTCGATCTGGAGCTCGACGAAATCGACCCCGAGCGTTTCGTCCAAATCGTGCGCGCGCTCGAGCCCACCTTCGGCGCCATCAACCTGGAGGACATTCGCGCCCCGGATTGTTTCGTGATCGAGCGCGCGCTGCGCGCACAAATGTCGATCCCGGTTTTCCACGACGATCAACACGGCACCGCCATCATTTCGGCCGCCGCGGTCAGAAACGCGGTCGAGCTGCAAGACAAAGCGCTCGACCAAGTGAAGGTCACCTGCGTCGGGGCTGGCGCCGCAGCGACCAGCTGCATGCAAATGTGGGTGCGCATCGGCGTGAAGCGCGAAAACATCACCATGCTCGACATCGGCGGCGTGGTGCACGAAACTCGGCCGGATCTCGACGATTTCCGGCGCGAGTTCGCGCGGCCGAAGAGCGATCCGCGCCGCACCCTGAGCGAAGCCGTCGCGGACGCCGACGTGCTGATCGGGCTTTCGGTCGGAAACCTGGTCACGCCCGCCATGCTGAAGACCATGGCCAAGCGTCCAATCGTGTTCGCGCTAGCCAACCCCGATCCGGAAATTGGCTATCAGGAGGCGCTGGCTGCGCGCCCCGACGCCATCGTGGCCACCGGGCGCAGCGACTTTCCGAACCAGGTCAACAACGTGCTCGGCTTTCCATATATCTTCCGGGGCGCGTTGGACGTTGGAGCCCGGGCGATCAACGAAGAAATGAAGGTGGCTGCGGCGGAGGCCATCGCCGAGCTCGCGCGCGAGGACGTCTCGGACGAGGTGCTGCGCGCCTACGGGCGCAGCCGCATGCGCTTCGGCCGCGACTACATCATCCCCAAGCCCTTCGACAATCGCGTGCTGTACTGGGTGGCCCCGGCGGTCGCGCGGGCCGCACAAGAGAGCGGGGTCGCGCGCTTCAAGATCGACATCGACGACTACCGAAAGCGCTTGTTGCACCGCATTTCGCCGACCCGGCGCGTGCTCTGGAACATCCTGGAAATGGCGCGCAGCTCGCCGAAGCGCATCGTCTACCCGGAGAGTGAACACGACGGCGTGCTGCGCGCTGCGCATCGCGTGATCGAAGAAGGCATCGCTCAGCCGATTCTGCTCGGCTCGAAGGAGCGCATTCTCGAGCACGCGGAACGCCTGGGCGTCGACCTGTCCGGCGCGACTCTGCTCGACCCGCGAGAGAGCGACAAGCTCGACGCCTACGTCGAAGCGCTCTGGCACAAGCGAGAACGGAAAGGGTTGACCCGCATCGGCGCCTTGAAAGAAATCCGCCGCTCGCGCACGGTGTTCGGCTTGATGATGGTCGACGAAGGCGACGCGGACGGCATCGTGGTCGGCGCGCGCCAGGACTACCCGGCGACGATTCGCCCCGCGTTGCAAATCATCGGGGTGCGCGAGGGCGTGCGCCGCGCCGCCGGCATGTACATGGTGGTGACCAAGAAGGGCGTGCGCTTCATGGCCGACACCACGATCAACATTCAGCCCGACGCAGCCACGCTCGCGGAGATCGCGGTGCTCGCCGCCGAAACGGTGATCGAGCTCGGCCTCGAGCCGCGCGTGGCCATGCTCAGCTTCTCCAACTTCGGCGACGCGCCACACCCGGAGTCGCACAAGGTCGCCGAGGCGGTGGCGCTGGTGAAGGCGCGCTGGCCCGAGCTGATGATCGACGGCGAGATGCAGGCCAACGTCGCGCTCGACGAGGAAGCGCGGGCCCCCTACCCGTTTTGCAAGCTGAAGGGCCCGGCGAACGTGCTGATCTTCCCGAACCTGGACGCGGGCAACGCCTCTTACAAGCTGCTGGCAGCCACCGGTGACGCCGACATCGTCGGCCCGATGGTGATGGGCATGAAAAAGCCGGTAAACGTGCTGCAGCAGGGCGCGAACGTGGACTCGATCGTGCACATGACCGCGATCACGGTCGCCCGCGCCATGCGCCTCGGCAACAGCGCCAACACGCAGGCCAAATAGCGCGCGAAGCCGCTATCTGCCGCGAAAGCGCGAGCCTTTGCTGGCTCGGGCTCGGATTACCGGGATGGCCGGCAAAGTCCGGGTTGAATGCCCCGAAATCTCTTCTATGCTCCGCGCTCCCATGGCCGACGATTCGAGCTTTGCGCGATTGATGGAGTCCGCTGGTGCTGCAGCCACAGGGCGTGCGACCCGCCGCTTGCACCCGGGTGAGGTGGTCGAAGTAACGGTGATCCAGATTGCGCAGGACAGCGTGTTCGTCGACGTGGGCTTGCCGAGCGACGGGCGCATCGCGCGCGCGGAGCTCGCAGACAAGAACGGCACGCTGCGGGTCAAGGTCGGTGATCGCCTGCGCGCCACCGTGCTCGATCCTCGTCCGGACGGCCCGGTGCTCGCCACCTCGTTCGGCCACGGCGGTCAGCTCGACACGGGCGCGCTGGAGCTCGCCCGCAGCAGCGGCACGCCGATCGAAGGCGAAGTCAGCAAGGTGATCAAGGGCGGGCTCGAAGTCACCCTCGGTAGCGCGCGCGCGTTCTGCCCCGCGTCTCAGGTGGAGCTCGCGCACGTCGCCGATCTCAACACGTACGTCGGCCAGAAGCTCGAGTTCAAGGTGATCGAGGTGCGCGACAACGGTCGCAGCATCGTGGTTTCGCGGCGGGCGCTGCTCGAGCAACGGCGGCGCGAGGCGGCGCTCGGCGCGCGCGAACGCCTGATCATCGGCAGCGACGTCGACGCGGTGGTGCAAGCGATTGGCAAGCACGGCGCGGTCGTCGATCTGGACGGCGTCGAGGGCTTCATTCATCTGTCCGAGCTCGCGCCCCATCGCATCGAACGCGCCGAAGACGTGGTGCGCGTGGGCGAGCAAGTGCGCGCGCGGGTGCTGAGCGTGGATGACACCCCCAAGGGTTTGCGAGTTCGGCTGTCGCTGCGCGCACTCGCCGCGACCGCGCCGGCGGCAACGCCCGCGGCACCGCTCGAGGAAGTGCTGGTCGGCACCGTGACCCGAGCCACGCAACACGGCGTTTTCGTGCAAACTCCCCATGGCGAAGGGCTGGTCCCGTTTCGCGAGCTGGGGTTGCCGCCAGGCGGCGACCATCGCCGGGTCTACCCGCCGGGGAAGGAGATGTCGGTCGTGGTCGTAAACCGCGCCGGCGGCCGCCTGACGCTCAGCGCGACCCAGGTCGCCCGCGTGGAAGAGCGCAAGAACTACCGTGACTTCGCAGGCACCGCGAGCGCGACGCCCGCCGGTTCGCTCGGCAGCTTGGGAGATCTGTTGCGCAGCAAGTTCGGCGGCGCTGTCGCGAGCAGCCCGGCCGAAGCAGCAGCGGCAGCACCGGCCAGCGCCGGCCCAGCCGTTGCGGTTCCGCCAATTGCGGGGCCCACGCCCGCAGCCGCGGCACGCGCGCCGGCACCTGCCGCAGCCAGCGCCCCGAAGAGCCCCGAGAGCGAACGCGCAGCCAAGGGCTTCACCGACGGCGTCATTCGCCGCCGTCGCTGAGCGGCCCTTCGCTCCTGCAAGCGGCGCGTTTCGCCGGACGTGAGTCGGCGCGGACGATTCACGCGCGAGCTTCGTCGGGCGTGCGCGACAGAACAATGACTATTGTTCATCGCGGCGCTGCCTCTTAGCCTGACTTGATTCGTCGAGGGCTCGCGCGGAGTCGTAGGCACGTCGTGCGCTCGATGAGCGGTCGCACCATGAAGGCATTCCATTCGCGCGTCCGGATCAAGATGAGCGCCGTTGCGCGCAAGCTCGTGCGACCGCAAATAGTGCTGTTTTTGCCGCTGCTTTTGAGCCTGCCGCTGATCTTCATGGTGGTCGTCGACCAATACTGGGACTTCCGCAGCAAGGAACTGCTTCGGGGCGCCGCGAGCAGTCGGCACGATCGGTTCGGCAACGGCTATTCGAGTGTTCGCTTTCTCGAGCAAGGCTGGAGCCAGGGGGAGAGCGCCTGGTTTTACACGGTGAACCAGGGCTCCGATCTGCTCCCCTACGACTTTTTTCTGTCGCTCGAGTCGGCCGGAAGCCGGGCGCCGTTGTTTTCGAGCGAGAACGTCGCGCGCTGGCGCTACCTGCCGCAGGCCGCTTCATCACGCAATCCAGACGCCTTACCGGTCGGTTTCGCGAAGGACGAGTATCGGGGCCGCGCCTACCTCGGCCTCACCTGCGCGGCATGCCACACCGCGCAGCTGAACTACAAGGGCGTCGCTGTCCGCATCGACGGCGGCCCCTCACTCGCCGACATGCAAGGCTTCCTACGCGACCTACGGGCGGCGCTCGATGCTAGCGCAGAGCTCGACCAAAGCGGACACTGCCGCAACGACGTGTGCAAGCGCTTCGTCGCGCGCGTGCTCGCGCGCGGCGAATACGAGAGCGAGCTCGAGGTCACGAGGGATCTCATGGAGACCCGGCGCCACGTGACTCTGGACGACAAGTCGAACCGCAGCCAGGTCGAGTATGGCTACGGCCGCCTGGACGCCTTCGGCCGCATTTACAATCGCGTTCTCGGGCGTTTGATCGGCAAAAAGCACCTCGCCGACCTCTTGCCCGACGTGTACGACGAAGAGACTCTGCCCCTCGTCCGACGCGCGCTAAAGCCGGTGTTGGACGAGTCCGCGAAGGACGAGGGCATCGTGATCGAACGGGCGCTGGCGCTGCTTCCGGAGCCCATGCAAGCGCGGCTGATCGAGAAGGTCTTCAACCCGTCGGACGCGCCGGTCAGCTACCCATTTCTGTGGGACACGCCTCAGCACGATTTCGTGCAGTGGAACGGCATCGTCTCGAACGGCTACTTCGGACCGATCGCGCGCAACGCGGGTGAGGTCATCGGCGTGTTCGGCACGCTCGACTGGAAGGAAAAGCGCGGGCAGAGCCT
This sequence comes from Polyangiaceae bacterium, assembly GCA_035549735.1. Taxonomy (GTDB): domain Bacteria; phylum Myxococcota_A; class Polyangia; order Polyangiales; family Polyangiaceae; genus PMG-095. The sequence continues at coordinate 16,858 of DASZQI010000011.1, forward strand.
GTTCGCGATCATCGGCGGGCAGACTCTGGGCGAGCACCACATCAGCTACGAGTCGTCGGTGTACGTGCACAACCTGCGCCGCATCGAAGCCCAGCTGACCACGCTGCGTTCCCCGAAATGGCCGGAGGAACTGCTCGGCCGCCTCGACCCCGAGCGCAAGCGCAGGGGCGAGGTGGTGTTCGCAGCGCACTGTGTCAGCTGTCACGCGGAGATCGATCGCGCGGCCTCCGACCGCCGTGTGGTCGCAAGCTTCGCAAAGCTCGGCGTGATCCAGACCGACCCGGCCATGGCCAACAACAGCGTCGGGCACCGCGGCTACTCGGGCATGCTCAGAAACCAATACGTCGAAGTGCCGGGCGTCGGGAGCCTGCTGCTCGATCGGCGCGCCCCGGTCGCGGCGCTGCTCACCAAGGCCGCGCAGGGCGTCGTGGCCGAGCCCTATCCCAACGCGAACGTGCTTCGGCGCGTCAGCAATTGGTTGGTCGATCTCGGCCACGCCTTCTTCGGCAACGAGATTCACCCCTCGATCAAACACGGCAAATACGACCCGGACTCGACGGTCGCGCCCTTCGACTCGCTGCTTGCCTACAAGGCTCGCTCGCTGAACGGAGTCTGGGCCACGTCGCCCTACCTCCACAACGGCTCGGTTCCGACGCTGTACGACTTGCTTCTGCCCGAGCATCGCGAAGGCGATCCAGACGGCGAAGAGTACCGCCCGGACACGTTCTTGACCGGTTCGCGCGAGTTCGACCCGATCAAAGTGGGCTATGTCAGCGAGCGTGGCGAGGGCTTCCGCTTCGATGCCAGCCTGCCAGGCAATCGCAACAGCGGGCACGAGTACGGGACCGTGCACGACCAGACGCTGGCTGCGCGCGCGCTGCGCCCGCTGACCAAAGAAGAGCGGCTCGACCTGCTCGAATACCTGAAGAGCCTGTGAGTGAAGCGCATGGCCAGCCGATTGAATCGACCCCTACCAGAAGGTTTGCGGAGATGAGCGAGTACCTGGCTGCCTTCGACGCTGCGCCCGAAGCCGAAAAATCCCGCCTCGTCCGGCGGTGGATCGACACCGAGGCGCTGCCCTTCTTCAAAACTTTGCGCGCCGAGCGGCCCGTGCTGGTCACGCCGCTCGGCACGCTCGTCGCTCGCTATAGCGACGTGACCGACGTGCTGAGCCAGCCAAAGGTGTTCACCACCGCGCTGTACGTGCCCAAGCAAGGCAACGGGCTGTACCTGATGTCGCACGATGACGACCCGCTGCACACGCGCGAAAAAGCGCTGATGCAGGGCTTGCTCAATCGTGATGACCTACCCGCGGTGCGGGCGCTGGTCGCTCGACTGTGCCACGAAATCCTCGATGGATCGCCCGAAAACCGCGTCGAGGCCGCTTACGGCTACTGCCGCAGCGTGCCCGCTGGCTTGGTCCAAAACTATTTCGGCCTGACCGGCATCGACCGAGAAAAACTGGTGCGCTGGAGCTACTGGGCGCAATACGACACGTTCCACAATCAACCCTTCGACCTGCGCTCGGACGCCGAACACAAGCGCATCCACGACGAGAACGAAAAGGCAGCGAGCGAACTCAGCGCGTACGTCAGCGAGCTCATCGCGCATCGACTGCTGGTCGCCAAGCTGAGCGCGCCCTTTCACTGGCTGAAGCTGCTCTGGTGGCGGCTCGTGGGGAAGCCCAAGGAGCTCAGTGACGACATCGTGGCCCGCATGCTGCGCAGCGAGTTTCCGGGCGAGGTAGACTTCGACCTCGTGCGCGTCGGCGTCAACGCCTCGGGCCTACTGATCGGCGCGGTCGAAACCACTGCCCGCGCGGTGGCTCAGGTGACTCAATACTTGCTCGAGCGACCGGCGCTCTTCGCTCGCGCCCGAGACGCGGCCCGGTTACCGAACACGGATCGCTTCGACGGCATGGTCTGGGAAGCGCTGCGCTACGTGTCGCCGTTCCCGTACACGTTTCGCGAGTGCGCCAGCACCGCCACCATCGCGCGCGGCACCCCGCACGCCACGGTGGTCGAGCCCGGCACCTACGTTCTGTGTCTCACGCAATCCGCGATGTTCGACGAAAACACCTTCGAAAATCCCGAGGAATTCGTGCCGACGCGCAATTGGTATCACTATTTCCATTTCGGCTTCGGCAGCCACGAATGCCTGGGTAAATACATCGGAATGGTGATGATCCCGGAGATGGTCCGCCAGCTGTTCCTGCGCCCCGGCCTCGCTGCCAGCGCGCCCATCGACTACAAGGGCGGGCCGTTCGCCGAGCACTACGAGCTCAGCTGGTCCAAGTAGTTTTGGGGGCACCGCGGAAAAGGGCGCGCTGCTCGGCGCGAGCGACGCGAGCGCAGCCGCGTGCCCGCGCGCCACGGCGTTACACCGCGCCTGCCTTGCGCTACTGCGTAGCCCGCGCCGGCGAGGCGCGGCACCAGCGCGTGCTCGGTCGTGCTCGGGGTGCCCGGAGCGCGCCGCGACTCACAGCGCGCACGTTACCGTGCGCGCAAACACCTAATCCTACAGTGTGGACTTCTCTATCTGAGAAATCGCAAGCTGGGAAGCGGCGACATTCGCCGTCACCATCGACGTCGTCGCCAACACCTTAGAGGATGAAACGAGATCGAGCCCTCATAAGCGAGGGGACGCCAAAGATTGAGCTTGCGAGTCGAGTCGATCGACTGCAGACTCTCGTGCGTCCGTCGGGTGCGGCTCACCGTGCAGATCGTGGCGCGTGACGTGGAGACGTAAGTGGGTGACGTGGAACCGGAGAAACAGACAGCTCGGCTTCTGACCGCAACACCGTCCCTGCATCGCGACAAGCCTCCCTTCGACGCTCACGTGCTCCTGGTCGCCCGCGACGGCGCCAAGGAGCGCTCGGTCGCGCGAATTCTGGGGAAAAAGTGCGGCACGGTCGAGTGGACCAAGAGCGCCACCGAGCTCCGGCAACGGCTGCTTCGACTCGATTTGACCGACCCCGAAGTGGTGTTCCTGGACCTGGAGCTGCCCGAGATCGCGGGAGACGAGTCGGTTTTTTTGGTCAAGAGCGGGTTTGCGTTCGCTTCGGTCGTCGCGCTCGCTGGAAAGTTGAACGCTGAGCGCGCAGCGCGGCTGCTGAGCGTGGGGGTGCCGTCGCTGAACAAGCCGGTCAGCGCTGGAGTCTTGGCTGGCCTGGCGTTGCTGCTTTCCAGAACGTCGGTGTCGGCCGCGCTCAAGGCCGACCCTGCTGACGGCATTTTGGCAACGCCGCAAGCGAAGTGTAGTCAGCTGGAGTCGGCGCTCGAGTCGTACAGCGCTGCGCGCGCGCTGAGCGCGCAGCAGCGCTTGATTCTGAGTCTTTATCTAGCCGGTGAGAACGACAAACAAATTGCTCGCACCATCGAGTGTTCGGAGCCCACGGTGTACGAGCACTGGCGCCGCATGGGCAAGAAGGCCGGCGGCGCAGCCAAGGCCGACGTGGTCGCGGATTTTCACCGCTTTCTCGCGCGCAATTGAAGTAGCGGTAGTCGAACTACTCATGGCGTCATAATTTTCATGACTCGCCCGTTCCGGCGACGTCGCCCTAATCTCCAGCCGACCGAGAAAGGGGATAGTCGCTATGAGAACCGTGACGCCGCTCGCGATCGCTTCCGTTCTGACTTTAGCCGCCGGATTTTGGAGCTGTGGCCAAAAGAGCGAGCCAAGCCAGAGCCTGAAGCAGGCCTCCGCGCCGCCTTCGACGAGCCAGGTGCCGTTGAACCCGCTAACGATCCCCAAGTTCGCGCAACCTCTGCCTATTCCGCGCGTGTTCGCGCCAGCGTCGACCGGCAATCCGAATGTTCGCGAATACACCGTGTCGGTAAAACGGACCACGGTGCAAATGCTTCCTCCCGGCTTTCCGGACACGACGGTCCACGCCTACGGAGGGCAAGTCAAGATTCCGAATTCCAGCGCGACCGAGTTCGTGCGCAGCGTTCCCGGGCCGGTGTTCGAAAACGTGCGCGGCGTCAAAACGATTTTGCACTGGCGGAACGAGATCGATACCCCGCATTTTCTGCCCGTCGATCCGACCCTGCACTGGGCAAACCCCACGGCGATGGAACCCCCAGTGTCACCGTTCACGCCTTTCCCTCCAGGCTATCCCAACGCTCAGTCGCCGGTGCCGCACGTCACCCACCTGCACGGCTCGCTGGTCGAGTCCGAGTTCGACGGTGTCGCCGAGCAATGGTTCACGCCGTCACCCGGTCAAATCGTGGGGCCGAGCTTCGTCAGCAATGACTACACCGAGCCCAACGTTCAGCCGCCCACGCAGCTGTTTTATCACGACCACACCATGGGCATGACGCGGCTCGGCGTGTACTCCGGCATGGTCGGTTCCGCGTACTACATCCGAGACCCGCAAAACCCGCTCGACCAGGTGACGTCACCCCTGCCGCAAGGTGAGTTCGAAATCCCGCTCGTGATCTTCGACCGCGGTTTCTACACCGACGGGGAGCTGCGTTTCCCGCGGGTCAGCACCAACCCGGACAACGCCTACTGGCAGGCCGGCGACGGCGCGGACGTGGTGCTGGTGAACGGCGCGGTCTGGCCGAACCTCGACGTCCAGCCGCGGCAGTATCGCTTTCGGGTGTTGGCAGCGGGCAACGGTCGTACCTTCACGGTCGCGCTCGACAACGCGGGCACACCGGTTCCGTTCACGATCATCGGCTCGGATGGCGGTTACCTGCCCGCACCGCAGGTCGTGCAAAACGTGATTCTGAGCATGACCGAGCGCGCCGATATTTTGGTCGATTTCTCGGGCTTCACCCCGGGCACGCAGATCACCATGCTCAATTCGGGCGCCGATCCGAACACGGTGGGCACCATCATGCGCTTCACGGTGGGGGCCGGAACACCGGTGGTTCCGCTGGCGTTGCCCGCTTTTCCGCCCCGCCCTGTGCTGGTCCCGGACGCGCCGACCCGCATCAAGACGCTTCACAACATCATCGACGCCAACGGCAACGCGCAGCGCTCGACCGATGGTCTCGACTTCAGCGTGCCCGCCACCGAGTATCCACTGGTTGGTTCGACCGAGCAGTGGGACATCCTCAACATCGGTGGCGGCAGCCACCAAGTGCATTTGCACCTGATCGAGTTCCAGGTCGTGAGCCGTCAAAATATCGATACGGCCGCCTACGTGCGCCAGTGGCAGCTGATGAACGGGCAGCGTCCCGTCACGCGTCCGATCGTCGTCGACCCGACGCCCTACTTCACCGGCCCCGTGGTGCCCGCCCTGCCCTACGAATCCGGCTGGAAGGACACCGTGCGAGCCGCCGGCAACCAGCTCACCCGCATCATCGCCCGCTGGGCCCCGCAGGAGCTCGCGGCGAGCGCGGTGACGCCTGGCGTGAACCCTTTCACGATCGATCCGACCACGGGCCCCGGCTACGTCTGGCACTGCCACATTCTGGGCCACGAAGACAACGACATGATGCGCCCGTTGCAGCTCGTGAACGCCTGGGCGGCAGCGAAGGTATACAAGGCGGGGACGGTGCTCACGTATCAGAACGTGAACTATCGCGTGCGCGTGGATCACACCTCGCTTCCCGGGGGCGAGCCGCCGACGCGCTTCGACCGCTATGAGCGAGTGAACAACAACGACGGCACTTGGCAGCCGCAAATCATCTATGCGGTCGGCGATCGGGTGCTTTACGCCGGGCAGCTCTACATGGCGGACGCGGTGCATCAGGCACAAACCGGGCAAACCCCGGATATTACGCCTGCGCTGTGGCACGCCTTCCCGATGACGGCCTGCGGCCAGCTTCAGGAGCTCTGTCACGACCTGACCGCGCCGGCCGCGGCCTCGTGCCACAACCTCGGGCACGCGAACAGCGAGCCCGCGTGTTTGGGTCAGCTCTCGACGTGTCTGGCAGCGTGCACGGGGGGTATGCACGCTCACGCAGGCTCGCCGTGCTCGGGTTTGTGCCCGAATCCGGTGTCCGTCACTGTGCCCGATGGCACGACGTTCTCGTCGAGCTACGGCGCCGCCTCCGTCTGCCTGGAAACGACGTCCGAGCTCGTGAGCGGCACGTGTGCGCCTGGCGGGCGCGACCTGTTCGTGAACGGTCGCAAGATGCTGTGCAACGGGCAGGATTGGGCCGTGCCGCTGCCGACCCAACGCCATCACGGCTACTGCGTCCAGGCGCCGCCCGGCCCGCCCAACTCGTTGAGTCTCACTCTGCACTAGCGCCCCATCCGAGCAATGACGACCCGGCTGTTCCACGCCATCATCGTGTGCGGCGCCGCGCTCAGCGCGGTGCCGCTCGCGTGCAGCAGCGAGCCGCTCGCGAGCGATTCGACCAAAAGTGAAACGGGTACCCCAACGGACGCAGGCGTCACCGACGGAAATCACGAGAATCGCTGCAAATTACCGGACGGTGGCTGCGCCGAGCACTGTAGCCCGCTCGCCGACGGCGGCTGTCTGGATCCGTGCTTCGTGCACACGGTCACCTGCTCGCCCGACTGCCTGGGGCTCGACGGTAGCTGCGGGTGGCCTCCCACCAAGTAGTGAGCTTCGATGGAGCGACCCAAACGGAGCGAGGTTCGCTGGGCAGGCCGCCTGACGAGCCGGCCCCTGCCCGAGCGGGATCCAGAGCTCGACGCGCTCGAGCCCGAACAACGCAGCCAGCTCTCCGCAGTCTGGCTGGCGCGAGCTGCCAGCGAACGGCGCGTCGCCGATGCGTTCGAGGTCGTCCGCGACGCGCTCGAAGACTTGGGCAGCGAGCCACGGCTCCAAGCTTTGGCCGCGCGCGCGGTGGACGACGAGCATCGACACGCCGAGCTCGCCCGGCGTGTCGCCTCGCGTTTCGCCGGGCGCGAGCTGGAAGCCCCGCCGCGGCTGACGCTAGTGGTGCCGGAACACCGCGGCGCGCCGGATCGCCTGCGCTCGTCGCTGCACGTTCTCGGGCACTGCGCGATGAACGAAACCTTTGCGAGCGCGTTCCTGGAGGCTGCCCTTGGCTCGTGTCACGCGCCGTACGCGCGCGCGGCCTTGCGTGAGCTGCTCTCGGACGAGGTCGACCACGCCCGCATCGGTTGGGCGCATCTGGCCGCGCTGCGCGGCGACGAGCGCGCCGAGCTCGCTCCGTGGCTCGAGTCGCTGGTCCGCGAAAATCTCAAAATGTGGCGCGAAGCCGGCCGCCAATACTCGAATGATCCGGCCTTGCATCGCCACGGCGCGCCGTCGGCCGCGGTCGCCGAGTCGGCGGTGCTCGGCGCGGTGAGCGAGCTGATCCTGCCGGGCCTCGCCCACTTCGGACTTGCAACCCATTCGCTCCGACGCTGGCTCGACGAGGGCGCGCCCACGCACGCGACCCGAGGGACGAACAGCTCGCTCGCCAGCTGCGTTTCTCGCTAGCGCTGGCACGCACTACTCAAAACGCGATGCTCATGCCCAGGCTCGGCTCGAGCCCGAGGTGTCCGCCGGCGCTGCTGGCGAAGAGCGCGTAGCTGCGCAGGTCCAGGTCGATCAGGAACCACTCGCGCTTGAAGAGCTCCACGCCGAGCGCGCCGCCGGCTATGATCTCGTTCTTGCTCAGAAAGCGCGCGTAGCCGACGCGCAGTCCGAGGTAAGGGTTCAAGAATTCGCGATCGCCGTTGCCCAGGTACTCGGAATAGAAGCGGCCGTTCGCGCTCACGAACAGACCATCGAGATCCGCGCTGTCCGAACCGACCGCGCGAAACGCTTGCAGCTCGAGCGTCGCCGACGGCAGAGCGCCGAGGCTCAATCCCGCTCCGAAGTAGCCCTGATGACCGTCGTCTCCGCGCAAGTCGCTCAGGTAGCTGACGCGCAGCCCCGGATGAAGTTTGGCCTTGGGTTTGACGATCGCGAGCGGCGGGGCGTCACCGGGCGTGTAAAGCGAAAGGTGCACCGTGGCGCGCGCCGAGCGATCGCGCATCCAGCGAAGCTGACCCTTGAGTGACTCGATTTCCTGGCGCAAGCGAGTGAGCTCGGCCTCCAGGCGCAGAATCTCGTCGATTGCCCGAGCTTGGGTGAGAATGTCTTCATAGCGCTTGCGCGCGACCTCGAGGTTCGCGAGGCGAAGGTTCGCGTCGTAAAAGTCCTTGCCGATGTCCTTGGCGGTGACTTGGCGCGCGCGCACGACGCCGATGCCGGAAAGCGCGGCCAAAAAGTCGCCCGCCGCCGCGGCCGGGACGCGCAGCGTCAACTCCGCGCGCGATACTCCGCCTTGTTGCGCGATGTTCTCGTCGACGACCTGGCCGCCCGACTTGCTGGCGAGCGCGCGCGCCTGCTCGGTGGCGCGCGCGACGTCCTCGACCTCGACCGTCAAACGCGCCTCGATATCGAGCATCTTTCGCGCTTCGGCCAGCAGCGCCTGGTCCGCGTCTTGGGGCTTTTCAGGCAGCGCAGCGGCCGCCCCGAGCGGGGGCGGCGCAGCCGGCGGCGCCCCGGGAATGGGCAACGCAACCGCGGGAGTGGGCGCGGGGGTCGGCTGTGCAGGACCCCCAACCTGAACCGAGGCTTGAGTGGCCTCCGCGAGCGCGACGGGTCCGGCTTCATTTCCTGCCGCCTCCGCCATGTCGGCGCTCGGAGTTGCAGTCGAGGTCGTGCGCGCCAATTGCTCGTCGCTACTCGCGGAGGTCGGGGTCCCGGCTTTCGCAAAAACCGAGGCGCTGCAAGCGGGCGCGAAACAGAGCGTGCCCGCGGCGAGCAGGGTGAGTAGCCAATTGGGGTTCGCGGGTGCCTTCATGCCCTGAGTTCCTCTAGCGCGGAAACGACGGTCACGGCTCGGGCTTACACGCGCACCGCAGGAAATGACGCCGCCTGCAAGGACGCCGAAAGCGCGGATCGACGCTTCAGCGACGTCGTGGTGCACGTGCCCTGAGCGAGCTCGCCCCCATTCAGAGCCGATATTCGGGGGCAAACACCCGCCGATGCCCGCCCCCGCTTCGCGCGAGCGAACCACAGTGAGCACAGAAGAGCTCACCGTCACTGGATGTTTGCCCCGCAGTGTCGGTTCTTGCCTGTCCTGGGTACTATTCCGGTTGCAACGAATAACCCCGGAGAATGTGGATGCGGCGTTCGCTTTGGATAGCTTGGGGACTGAGTCTTTTCATCGCGCTACTCGCGCCTGGCTGCAACAAGGGCGACGACGACGATGATTCGGGCAACCCCGGAGGCGGCTCGACACTCACCCCTGCCCAGCTGTGCTCCAACGTGGCGCTCGATCAGTGCGACAAGATCTACAGCTGCGCTTCGGCCGAACAGCTGCGCTCGCTCGGCTTTCCTAACAGCAAGCTCGACTGCGGCTCGCGCGCGATCCAGCAGCTGGGCTGCACCTCGGCCAGCCAGAGCAAGATCTGTCAAGGCTCGGCGGCGGTCAGCGCTGCAGACGCCACCGCGTGCAGCAACCAGGTGAAGGGCGCGAGTTGCTCGGACGCAGCCAGCAAGCAAGTGTCGAGCTACGCGCCCCAGTGCGGGCAATGCGCGCTCAGGCCCTAGCCGCGTGGCTCGTCGCCGCGTGCGCGATAGCCTGTCGAACGGCGCCCGCGACGCCTCCGGCTCTTCCAGCGCCCGTTGCCGCGACTGTACCCACCAGCACCGGCAGGGCAGTCGAACCCGCCGCGCCTGTGCGACCAGACCGCGCGCGGGGCCGCCTGCGCGTCGGCACGAGCTTCGACTACGCGCCGTTCTCGACGCGTGACTCGGCCGGAAAGCTGCAGGGCTTCGACGTCGAAATCGCCGAGCTGCTGGCGCGCGACTTGGCGCTCGAGCTCGAGTGGGTGAGCTTTCGCTGGCCGACCCTGCAGGCGCAGATCGAGCGCGGCGAGTTCGACGTGGCCATGGCCGGTGTCACCTGGCAGCCCACGCGCGCGGTGATCGGCTACATGACCCGCGCGGTGGCGCGCGGCGGCCCTTGTTTGCTCGGCGATGCGAACGCGGCACGCATCGCCGTCAACCGCGGCGGCGTGCTCGAGGCGTGGTCGCGCGCGCACCTCGCCGATCGCGAGCTCATCACGGTCGACACGAATCAAAGCCTACCGGACCTGCTTGCCGGCGGGCGCGTCGGCGCCATCGTCACGGACAGTTTCGAGCGCCGCGCCTTCGCGCGACCAGGCTGGAACGCGCGCTGCGAGCCTGCTCTGTCGAGAAAAGTCTATTGGCTCGCGCCCAACCACGCCGAGCTCGCTGCGCGCTTCGAGGGCTGGCTCAGCACTCACCGCGAACGCATCGAATCCGCGCAAACCCGCTGGTTCGGCGAGCGCCAGCCTCTCTCCGCGCTGGAAAACCTCAGCGATCTGCTGGCGAGGCGCATGGCGTTCATGCCGCTCGTCGCCGCCGCCAAAGCCAAACAGGGCCTGCCCATCCAGGACCTTTCGCGCGAAAAAGTCGTGCTCGACGCCGCGACCGCGCGCGCGCACAACATCGGCTTGCCCGAAGCGCCGAGCCAAAACTTCTTCGCGTTGCAGATCGAACTCAGCAAGTCCGTTCAAAAGCGCAGCAGTGAGCGCGCAACCCTCGATCTCGCCGGACAAATCCGCCCCGCGCTCGACGAACTCGGCGACCGCATCCTCGCCGCGGTCGCCGAAGCGCGAAGCGTAGGTGAGCTCGCCCAGTGCACCCTCGCAGATTTCGCTGCATTGAGCCCGTGGCTCACGAACACGGAGATGGAGCAATTGCTTCACAGCCTGCGAGCACTCGCACAATAGCGCCTCGCCAGCACTCGAGTTTGCTTCCGTACGGTTTCGTTTCTGCGCACGGCGCGAAGGCGCTAGGACGACGGCCCCTGCGGGGGTAAAGGTACGAGCGAGGCCAGCCATTGCAAATTTCAGTCGGCTACGAGCTTACGTACGAGTTTCCGTTGCCGACTCCACTGATTCTGGTGCTCAACGTGCACTACAGTCGCGCCTCGGACCTGGTGATCCCCGACCACATGCGCTGCCAGCCCTCCATTCCCATTCACGGCTACCGTGACGGCTTCGGCAACTGGTGCAATCGCTTGGTCGCGCCGAGCGGTCGTGTCGTCATCTCGGGGCGCGGCGTCGTCAACGATTCCGGTCTACCGGACCCTTCTTGGAACGCCGGCGAACAGCATCAGCTGCAAACACTGCCTGAAGAGACGCTCGTGTTTCTGTTGGGCAGTCGCTACTGCGAGACCGATCGCCTGACCGAAGCCGCCTGGAAGCTATTTGGCAGCACCCCGCTCGGTTGGGCGCGGGTTCAGGCGGTCTGTGATTTCGTGCATCGTCACATCGAGTTCGGCTACCAACACGCGAGCGCCACCAAGACCGCCTGGGAAGTGTTCAACGAGCCGCGCGGGGTCTGTCGCGATTTTGCGCACCTGGCCGTCGCGTTCTGCCGGGCGCTGAACATCCCTGCACGCTACTGCACGGGCTATCTCGGCGACATCGGTGTGCCTGGGCCGCATGCGCCGATGGACTTCGCGGCTTGGTTCGAGGTGTTCTTGGGCGGGCAGTGGCACACGTTCGATCCGCGCAACAACACGCCGCGCATTGGTCGCGTCCTGATCGCGCGCGGTCGAGACGCAGCAGACGTCGCGATCGCGACCACGTTCGGACCCAACAAGCTGGAAGGCTTTCAGGTCTGGACCGACGAACTGAGCGCGAGCCATTGAGCTGCCGAGAGAGCGCTCGCTCGACCTTCCGTGTCGAGACCTCGAGCGCACGCAGCGTTCACCGAAAATACCCATGAAAACTTGCGAATACGCAGGCGAGCCGCTCAGCGAGCCGCGTTCTCACCCGTGGACCGACGCCGCTCTCGCTAGCGACGCGCGCTACTACGATTTTACGCGCTCCCCGGCCCTCATTCGCTCTAGCCTCGAGGACTTCGCGCCGTTTCGCAGCTATCCGGCGATCGAGGACTTTTACGCTCTCTTGGAGCGGATCAACCATCCTCAATCCTGGCTGGAGTCCAACGACTGCGCGTTCAATGGGCCGGGACCGAACCAGAGCGCGCAGGTGCCTTCCGCCGTCGAGTGCTCGGGCCGCTTGATGCTCCTTTACCGCGCGCTCGAGCTCAACAGGCTGAAGGCGCACGTGGCTTGGCTCCGAAGGGCGCTGCATGAAGAGCTCGCTCAACTCGACCCGCGCTTCGTCACCGGCGTGGTCGGCACCACGTTGATCCCGGTCCGCTATCTGGCGTTGCCGCTCGAGGCTCAGCTCGGCGAGCAGCTGATGGTGTCGTTCTGGTCGTTCGGTGATTCGGAGGCCAGCGCGATGCAGAGCCTGGCTCGAATCTTCAAGAACCTGTCCCGCGCGCTGCGCAGCGTCTCGTCACGGCGCGTCGAGCTCACCGCACGCTAACCGCTCCCGGCAGCGCGAGCCTCGCTCGAATTGAACAGCGACGTGTGAAGTGCGTGTTCGTGCGCGCTCGAATTTTGGATGGCCACACGGAAAAGTGCGCGCTCCGAGTCGCGCCCCGACACCGGGCGCACTCGAATTGAACAGCGACGTGTGAGGTGCGTGTTCGTGCGCGCTCGAATTTTGGATGGCCACGCGGAAAAGTGCGCGCTTCGAGTCGCCCCGCGGCACCGGGCGCACTCAGCTCGACACGCGCCGCGCAGGTGCCGCGCCTGCCCGGAATTGGCTACGTTTCCGCGAGGGCAGGCGCGGTGGCGCGTTGGAAAATGGCGGGATTCGCCTGCGCTTTTGGCGCGTCACGCCGCGGAGCGCGCCCTTTACATCGGTGCCTCCAAAACCCCTGCAATCCACCGAGAAACCGCCGGCGACATCGGCGCTGCCGTAACGAAGCGCGATCTGCTAGCTTCGGGTGGCGGTGTGTCGGATGAAAAGGCGATCGGGGCTATTCGCGGTTGCGTGCGTGTTCTTGCTGGCCAAAGTCGCGGCGGCCAGGCCCGAATATCCGGGCCTTTTGCAGACGAACTTCGCCATGAAGTGCGCGCCGAGCTGCGGTCTCTGTCACCTGGATCCAAACGGGGGTGGCCCTCGCAATCCCTGGGGAAACGCGCGCGGACCGCTCTCGACCATTCCCGCCGCGGCCACGGCCTTTACGATGCTGATGCCACCCGATTTCGACGGGGACGGGGTCAGCGACGTGGACGAGCTCAAGCAAGCGACAAACCCTGGTATGCCAGGCGCTGCCTCGGTTTGCCCGCCGGAGTACGGCATCTCTTGCAAGGTCGCGAGCGCTCCGGCCAACGCGCTCCCGCGCGTGGCTTCGTTCGCGCTGCTCGCTGCCGGTATCGCGCTGGTGGGTCGCCGCCGCGGGCGGAGCGCGCTTGCGAACGACAGGCGACGCTCGCGCAGCGGCGTTTAGCTTGCTACCGGCGACTCTTGCAGGCGCCGGATGCGCTCCTCGATCGGGGGGTGCGAGGCGAGCAGGCCGCCGAGGCCGCTGCGAATGCCGAACGCGGCCATCGATTTCGGAAGCTCGGTATCGGATGCGGCGCCCAGCCGGCGCAGCGCGTCGACCATGTTGTTGCGGCCCGCCAAATTCGCGCCACCCGCGTCCGCCCGGTATTCACGCCAGCGGCTGAACCACGCCACGATCACGCTCGCGAGCAGGCCCAGCACCACTTGCGACACCATCACCGCCACGAAGTAGCCCATGCCCGTGCCGGAGCGACGATCGTCGTCGCGACCGCGCAGGGCCGAATCGATGAAGCTGCCGATGATGCGCGAGAAAAAGATGACGAAGGTGTTGAGCACGCCCTGAATCAGCGTGAGCGTGACCATGTCGCCGTTGGCGACGTGCGACACCTCGTGGCCGAGCACTGCTTCGACCTCGGAGCGGTCCATTCGATTGAGAAGGCCGGTGCTGACTGCGACCAGCGCGCTGTTCTTGGTCGGGCCGGTCGCGAACGCGTTGGGCTCATCGGCCTCGTAGATGGCAACCTCGGGCATTTCGATGCCGACGCGCTCAGCCTGACGACGCACGGTCTCGAGCAGCCACGCCTCCGAGGAGTTGCGCGGCGCCTCGATGACCTGCGCGCCGGTGCTCATCTTCGCCATCCACTTCGAGATCAGGAGCGAGATGAACGAACCGCCGAAGCCGAACACGGTGGCCATGAGCAGCAGCGGCCCGTAGTTTCCGAGCAGCTTGGGGTCGATCAAGCCGGTCGCCATGACCACCTGCAACACGATGTTGAGCAGGAAAACCACAGCCAGATTCGTGACCACGAGCAAGGCGATACGCTTGAACACGGACAGCACCTCCGAAACGACCGGCGCTCAAGGCAACCGACCGAAACGCTTGTTGACGCCAGTCAGGTATAAGCACTGATCCGAGGCATGTCTAGCCGCGGTTCCGTTGCCAGAGCGCCGCTTTTTTTCGCGGAGAACGCGGGAATAACGCCGGAAGCGTGGGGGTTACCCGAGCACGGCGAGTCAGCGTTTCGTGTTTCGAACCGGCAAACTCGCGGCGAATATTAGCCTTCGGCGCCCAGGGTGGTGCCCGAAGTGCCACGGCTCTTGATGTAGACCACGCGGCGGGCCACCAGGTCTTCCACCGTTTCGCGCAAGGTTTCGCCAGGATCGCGCGCGACCCAACCGAGCTCCCGCTCGGCCTTGCTGGCGTCGCAGTACCAAAAATACTGGCTCATCTCGAGTGAGGCCTCGTCGACGGGCGGCTCGCCGCCGATCGCACGCACCGCCCGCGTGTACAGGCGTCCGAGGCCGAGGGCCAGCGGTCGGATTTTCGGCATCTGCAGAATCGGCGCCTTGACTGAGCTGATGCGCTCGAGGCGGTTGAAGAACGCCGCAATGCTCAGGTTTTTGGCGTTGAGCAAATAGCGCTGGCCGCCCTGCCCGCGCTGAAACGCGAGCAGCATCCCCTGCGCGGCGTCGCGCACGTCGACGAAAGCCAGGCCCCCGGCAGGCACCGCGGGCACCGCGCGACTCAAGAAGCGCCGCACGTCACCGGTCGAAGACTCACGCAGATCGCCGGGGCCGAGCAGCAGGCTGGGGTTTACCACCACCACTTCGAACTCACCCGGAGTGTGAAACGAAAGCGCTTCGCGTTCGGCGTACAGCTTGCTGCGGTAATACGGCCACATCGCCACGAGCTCGAGCGGTGCGCTCGCGGACTCGTCGTAGATTCGCTCTGGATCGGTGCCGACCGCGATCGTGCCGCTGGTGCTCGCCACCACGACCCGCCGCACACCCGCGGCGCGTAAACCAGAAAGCGCGCGGCACGTGCCGAGCACGTGCACACGGTGCAGCTCTTCCGCGGCGTCCTTGTCCCGCGCGACCTTGCCGGTCGCCAGGAATGCCCCGTCCACGCCGCGCGCGCTCTCGGCCACGGCCGCTTCGTCCAGCACGTCGACCGCCGCCACTGGAATGCCGTGCACGTTACCGCCGGAGCGGGAGACCGCGATGACCTCGTGACCCGCGTCGAGCAGGGTGCGCACCAGGTGTGCGCCCAGAAATCCGGTCGCCCCGCCAACCCAAAACTTCGCGCGCTGACCGTTGCTTCCGGAGGCTGTCATTCCGCACTCGGGCTTTCCAGCTGGAAGGCCTTTTGAAAGGTGAAAAGCAGGGCAATGTTGTTGGATTTGATGGCGCCGGCCATGAACTCGGCGGGCGACGGCATGTAGCGCTCGCGCACGATGCGCGTGAACATGGCCGGCGAGGTCTTGAGCACGCAATCGGCCGCGCTGCTCACCTTGCCGGGGCGCACTTCACAGGAGCTCTCGGTGATGCGCACGGTCCAGCGCTCGGTGTCGCCCAGCGAGAAATAGAAGCTCACCGGCTGCTCGACGCTGCCGCGCACGAAGCGCAGCTCGAGCTCGCGGAACACCGGTTCGAGCGAATCGAGCTCGACCTTGGGCGCCTCGATCACGTCGTCCGGTTTGAGCGCGCCGAGCTCCAGCACTTCCCCGCGCCCGAGCGCGCTCACCGCGCGCTCGATCAGGCGTGCCACCGCGCGCGCCGCGTCCACCGGCGTTAGACCTTGCGTGAGGCGCGCGAACTCGCGCGCTTCGAGCACCGGGCCGATGCGCGCCTCGACGTTGCGGCTGCGGAGCACGGTCGCGCCCTTGGGCAGCGCGGCGAACGTGCCGCCCAAATAGACGGGCAGCACGTCAATCGCGTGGTGCAGGGTCAAGTAGCCCACCGCCGGCTTGAACTCGTGCACCGTGCCGTCGTTGCCGCGGGTCCCCTCGGGGAAAATCAGCACGGTCTTGCCCTGATCGATGAGCTCGCCGGCTTGGCGCAGCGCCTGGCGTAGCGAGCCGTTGCGCGCCATCGGCACCAGGTTGGTCAGGTTCTCGAAGTACAGGCGGCGCCAGCGCGGCCCCTCGAAGAAGTAGTCTTGTGCGGCCAGCGAGACGAGCCCCTCGCCGTAGCTGCCGAGGGCGTACTTGACCAAGCCCATGTCGAGGTGGCTCGCATGGTTCGCAGCGACGATCACGTTGCGGTTGTGCGGAATGAACGCGCGCCCGCTGACCTTGGTGCGCAGCACCTGATCGTAGAAGCCGAGCTGCGCGCGCCCGAGCCAGGTCATGGCAGCGTCGCGCAGGGCGGGCGGCAGCTCGAGCGGTACCTCCGCTTTTTCGATGCTGCGCGTGGTGCCGGCAAGGCGCCGGGTTTCACTGGCTTCGCGCAGGACCGCCTCCACGTCACCGACGCTCAGGCAGCCGTTCAGGCGATCCGCGTCCACGCTCTTGCCCAGCCGATTCTCGAGCGCGACCAACAGCTCGAGCAACATCAACGAGTCGAAGCCGAGGTCGCCGCGCAGGCTGTGATCGGCACGAATTTGCGCGGCGTCGCGCCGGGAAATCACCGCCACCGCAGCGCGCACCAAGAGCGCAGCGTTGTCGCCTTCGGACGGCGGCGGCACGGACGCCGGCGCGTTCTGATCCAGCAAGCGCTCGAGCGTGCGGCGTAGCTCGGCGCGCTTCACCTTGCGCGTGGTGGTACGCGGCAGCGGGGTATCGAAGAACGAAACCGCCGCGGGTCGCATGGCGGCCGGCAGCTGCGTCAGCGCGCGCTCGAGCGTGACGCGGGCGCGCGCGTGCCGTTCGCTACGCGACAGCGTTTCGTCAGCGGCGGGCACCGCGACGCACGCGACTCGCTCGCCCCCGCGGCCGTCGGCGATGCCGACGATCGCGAGCTCGGCGACGTGCTCGATGTTGCCGAGGCGCGCCTCGACGTCGTCGGGATACACGTTCTCGCCGTTGGAAGCGACGATGACGTCCTTGGCTCGCCCGACGATCGACAGCCGCCCTTTGCGATCGAGCTTGCCGAGATCTCCCGTGCGCAGCCAGCCGTCGAGCGTGATCACGCCGGCGGTGGCCTCCGGGTCGTCGCTGTAGCCGAGCATCACGTTCGGGCCACGCGCCAGGATTTCGCCGACCCCCTCGGGGTTCGGCGCGTCGATGCGAATTTCCACGCCCGGGATCGGCTTGCCCACGTGGCCCGGCCGCGCACGCGGTCCGCCTTCGGCCACGGTGAGCACCGGCGCCGCTTCGGTGAGGCCGTAGCCCTCGGCCAGATGCAAACCCAATCCGGCGAAAGTCTGGTGCGTGCGCTCCGGCAGCGCGGCGCCGCCGCTGACCAGGAAGCGCAGGTGGCCGCCCAACGCTTCGTGCACCGGACCGAACAGCACGCGGCCCGCGTCGATGCCGAGCGTCTTGCCCAGGGTACGGTTGAGCTCTGCTGCGACGTCGAACACCCACTCGGCGAACGCGCCCTGCTCGGCGATGCGCTGAGTGATGCGGCGCTCCAGCATTTCCCAGAGCGCGGGAACGCCGACCAGCGCGGTAATGCGCGCTTCGGCGAGCGCGCTGGTAAGCCGTTCGGCGCTGAGCTCGTCGAGGTACACGATGCGCGAGCCGCGCGAGAGCGGCAGCAGCATGCCGCAGGTCAGCTCGAAGGTGTGGTGCAGCGGCAGCACGCTCAAGATGCGATCGCCGCGCCCGAGCGGAAACAGCGGCGCGAGCATGGCCGTGAGCGAGGTCAGGTTGCGATGCGAAAGCGCGACGCCCTTCGGTTTGCCGGTAGTGCCGCTGGTGTAGATCAGCGCGGCCACGTCATCGGCCGAAATCGGCTCGAGCGCGCGCCCCGGGCCTTCCAGCGCGGCTTCCTGCAGGTCGAGCACCGTGACGCGCTCGGAGAGGCGCGTCTCGAGTCGCCCCCGCACCCCGGCGTCCGCGAGTAGCACCCGCGCACCCGAAACCCGGGCCAGGTTGTCGGCGACGTCGGCTTCAATCGAAGCATCGAGCGGCACCACGGTGGCGCCGGCTGCGAGCACGCCGAAGAACGCGATCGGCCAGGCCGGATGATTCTGTCCGGCGAGCATGACGCGATCGCCGCGCACCACGCCGACCTCGGTGAGGCGCTGCGCGAGCGCGCTCGCGCGCTCGCGCCATTCACGGAAGCTGAGCCGGCTGAGCCCGTCCACCTCGGTGCGCTGCAGAGCGACGGCGAGGTCGTAGCGCTCGGCCATTTCTTCGAGCATGAGCGGCAGAGTCTCGTGCCGCGCCGCGGCCTTCTTCGGCCGCTTGAGCTTCTCCTCGATCTGGGGGAACACCCACTTTTCGAGGCCGGGTGCGTGCACTTCGAGGAACCACTTGCGCCAATCGATCTGCTCGGGCGCCCAATCGATCTTGGCGCGGTCGCTCGCGGCCAGGCGCGCGAGCGCGTGGCGCGTGTTGTCGGCACGAAAGACGTACTGATATTCGGCCGTGAACGGCACGAAAACGCCGAGAATATTGCCCACGCGTCGCTGCTGCTCGGCGAACTGGCCGAGCATGTCCGCGGCCGGTCGCAAGAGCGGCGCGGCGGGCCCGGTCGCCGCTTTGTCGAGCAGCTTGGCGACGCCGCGCACCTTCTTGGCGATGGCATGCGGGCCGATGCGACCGAACTGCTCCTTGGACAGCAGCGAGCCCTCGAAGTGCGACTGCAGAAAGCCGAGCACCGGGCCGCCCTTCCCCGTGCGCTGGAAGTGCTGGCGCTTGTACAGACCGGTCAGCTCGAAGAAACGACGCATCGTGCACGGGTTGCTGTCGCTCGAACCAAGCTGATAGACGGGCTTGGCGCGGCCCTCGAGCAGCTCTCCGAGTGCGAGCATCAAACCGCTCGCCACCATGTCGCACGGGATGACGTCCAGGAAGTTGTCGGAGCCCGGAATCTGCAGACCACCCTGGCGGATGATGAAGATCAGCGGCGCGCTGGTGTTGATGCCCTCGTTCCAACCAGGGAACGGGTAGCGAATGGTCGATTCGACCACCGCCGGGCGCACGATCGTGAAGGGCAAGCCGGAGCTCGCGGTAATCTGCTCACCGATCGCCTTGGTGTACGTATAGGTGTTGGGAAAGCCCCAAAAATTGGCGCGTTCCATGCCCATCTCGGCCAACCGGGCCTCGATGAACTTGCGCTTCACCCGCGAAACCTCGCTCTCGAGTACGCGACCGCGGGTCGGCTCGCCACGCTCGAGCAGGCGCTTCTTGGCCTCGTCCAGGAAGTGGCTCTGACGGAAGGCGTCGCTCGCGCGATGGCGCGCTTGTTCGATCACGTCCAGGCACTCGGCGATTTCGCGATCTGGATCCCAGTGCGCGCGCTCGAGCTCGTTCGCGCGCGGGAACGGGTACTCGTACGGGTCGACCTCTTCCACGAAGCCCGTGCGCGAACCGGCCACGTAGCAAGTGCTGGTATGGAGCAGCGGGACGTCCCCGAGGTCGCGCGCCAAGGCGACCAGGTTCTGGACGCCGAACGCATTGACCTCCAGCGCTTCGTCGAGCGGGGGGTCGAAGTCGACCACGCCCGCGACGTTCACCACCGCGTGCGCCGCGCCGCGCACGCTCTCGCGCAACAGCGGATCCAGCCCACAAAAAGGCTGCACCACGTCGCCCGCGACCGGAATGATCTTTTGCCGTGCAAACTCGGCGAAGCCAGCCCCGTATTGCCCGCGCAACGGATCGAACACCGCGCTCGGCAGAATTTCTTCCTGAAAGCGCTGTTCCGCGCTGCGGCCGCTCTTGGGGCGCACGACCAGAATTACCCGACCGACCTCGGGGAAGCGCGCGAGCAAGAACGAGAGCCAAACCTTGCCCAAAAAGCCGGTGCCGCCGACGACGACCAGCGTCTTGTCTGCGAGCAGCCGCCCGAGCTCGAGCGGCGCGTGACCGTTCGCCCCCTCGCTCAAGGTGACTCTCCTGCGCTGGCGGTGGGCCGCGCGGTCACGTCGCCCATCACGATCGGCGGCACGTGCAGCAGCGTGATGTCGAGCGAGCGCGCTTCACCGTTCTTCGCCCGGTACAGCGCATCTTCCATGCTGGGCGCGGTCTCCCAGCCCATGAGCTTCGGGATGTACTCGTTGTCGGCGCCGACCACGATCACCCGGCCCAGGTGCTGCCGCCCGTTTTCGCCCCAATACCACATGAAAAATGGGTGGGCGGGGTGGTAGGCGTGCCCGTCGCGGAACATCTGGATGAACGCCGGATCCTTGGCGAACTTCTGTTCGTAGCGGTGCATCAGCTCCATGGCGTCGCGCGTCTCGGGCAAGAGCCGATGCACGAAGTCGATGTACGGCGCGTGCTGCTCGTGATCGAACTTGTCGGTGCACGGGTGCGTCAGGATCAGCGTGCCGCCCTTCTTCACGAGCGGCGCGCCGCGGTACATGTTGAACAGGTAGCCCTGCGCCAACACCTGCACCAAGAGCGGGTTCAAGAAGGCGTGCACGTTGTAGGGTGAGATGAACGGAATGCCGGTCACCAGTACGTCGGCCTGACCTTCGATCGGCACGAGATACTGATCGAAACACTTTTCGATGGTGCGATCGTGCACCGCCTCGGTCGCGCCTGCGAACACGCCGGTGACCTCGTACGGCGCCGGAAAGCGGTCGAAAATCGCTTGCCGGGCCGGCTGCGGCAATTTCGCGGTCGCCGCGATCAGGCCCTTCATGAGCAGCCGCTCTTTGCCCGTGAGCTCGTCCTCGTTCTTGCACAAGAAATCGAGGTTCTTGTCGAACATACGGTTGTTCACCGTGGTCTCGATCGTGAAAATATCCAAGGCTTTGTGGGCAATTTTGCCCATGCGCTCGATGTCGTGCGCGAGCAGCGAGGCCTTCGGATCCATGTAGCTGTCGGAGCCGCGGATGGTCCGCGGGTTGTGGTGCGGGCGCAGGCTCTCGTAGCTGCATAGCCCCACCGCAACCGACTTGAAGCCACCGTTCATGGCCACGAAGTTCAGGTTCACGTAGATGAGCAGATCGCTCTCGGCGGCGCGCCGGTTCAGCTCGAGCGGCTCGCCGTGATCGGTGTGCCCGACCACGACCAGGTTGTTCCGATCTTCGGCGTCGTGGTTGTACAGGCGCTCCGGCCAATAGGCGTCGAAGATCTTGTCGCCCACCATGTGCCGCACTTCGTGCGCCTTCAGGCGGCGGTGAATGCCGGTGGCGATCACGATCTCGATGTCGTCGACGCCGTGGTCGGCGAGCAGCTCGAGCACCACGGTGAGCACTCGCTCGCGCGCGTCCGGCCGCCGCATCGGCGGCAACGGCACCGAAATGTCGTCGACCGCGATGGTGACCTGCATGCCGGGGCGCAGCTTGGCGTAGAGCGGCTCCGAACCGAGCGGGTGCGTCAGCGCGTAGCGGATCGCTGCGTCCACGTCTTTCAACGGGGCCAGCGGCGGGCGCGGATAGATGCAGCGCGTGCCGGGCGGTAAATCCACCTCGACCAGTCGATCGCCGGCAAAGAGGACGCGAGGAGCGCTATCGCGCTCGAGAGTGACTAGGCAGGGATGATTCATCGCAAATCGAAGCTGGGCCAGCTGTAGGCCTTGGCCAACAAGGCCAAGCGTTTGTCGGGGTTCACTGCGGCCGGATGCCCGACCACGCTCAGCATCGGGATATCCGAATAGCTGTCGCTAAAAGCAAAACACTCATCGAGATCGTAGCCCTTGGCGCGCGCGTGATCGCGCACGATGCGAGCCTTCTCCGGCCCAGCCACGACCGGGCGCAGCAGCTTGCCGGTGGCGATGCCGTCTTTCAGCTCGAGGCGATTGGCGATCACCTCGGTAGCGCCCAGGTGACGCGCCAAATGTCGCACCACACACTCCAGCGCCCCGGACACGAACACCACCTCGTGCCCCGCGTTCAGGCTCTTCTCGACCAGGCCCTTCGCCGAGGCATAGAGAGAAGGCAGGAGCACCTTCTTAAAAACTTCTTCACCCAGAAGCTCCAAGCGGTCTTCGCTCATGCCAGCGTAGGTACCGAAGAGCAGCTCGTTGAACGTGCGCCGGTCGAGCATCTCGGCGATCGCCATGCGCGGCGCCCCGACCAGCGCACGCCCGAGGCGCAGCGCGCTCTGCAGCGGCGTGCCCTGATTGGCGAGATAGTAGAGCGTCGGCTGGACCAAATTGGTCCCGACCAGGGTTCCGTCGACGTCGAAGTAGCAAGCGGGCACGTGGGTGAATCTCGCGTCGTATAGGTCAGCGGAAGTGTCAAGCAGCGACAAATCCACCGGGCACTCGGCCACCTACCACACTGACCGGGCGGCTGACCAGTGCTTGTTGAGAAACCGAGCAATTGGCACGGGAACGGGCGTGTTAGCACCAGCGCATGCAGCTAGTCGATGACGCGCGCGGCCTGGCGCTGGCTTGCGGCGCGCTTTCGCGCGGCGACATCTTCTATCTCGACACCGAGTTCGACTCCAGCCGGGAGGGAACTCGCCTCTGCCTGATCCAAATCGGCGCCGGCGAGGAGGTCTTCCTACTCGACCCCATGGCCATTTCGGATTTGACGCCGCTCGGGCGGCTGCTGGGGGCGAGCGGCAAGACCTGGGTGCTGCACGCCGGGCAGCAAGACATTGCGCTCCTCAGCGATCGGCTCGGCGTCGGTCCGGCCCGGGTGTTCGACACCCAAATTGCCTGGGCCCTGGTCTCGATCGAGCACTCCACGTCCCTCGCCTACCTCAAGTATCGACTGCTCGGCTTGCGCGGCGAAAAGACCCACCAGGCCGACGACTGGAGGCGCCGCCCGCTTCCCCCTACCCAGCTGGCCTATGCGGCGGACGACGTTGCCCACCTCCCCGCTTTGTATCGCGCGCTGCTCGGGCGGGGGGATGCGCTCGGCCGAACCGAAATCTTGTTCGAAGCCGCGGCGGAGAGCCTGATTCCGGTATTCGAGGCGCCCACCCCGTTGCGGATCGACGCCTTTCGCAACGCCTGGCAGTTGGAGCCGGAGGGTCAGGCGGTGCTGCGCTTCTTGATCGATTGGTACAATTCGCTGCCGGAGGCAGAGCAGGAAGCCGCGCCGGACATCAAAGGCTTGTTCTCGATCGCGAGCCGGCGCCCGAGAACGCTCGATGAGCTCGCTGGCCTGCGGGCGGTGCCTCGAAGAACGGTGAGCAGCTTCGGGCGGCCGTTGGTGACCGGCATCGTGCAGGCGATTGGCCGCGCGCACAGCGAGGAGTTTCTGCCAATCGAACCGCCCCCTTACGCGACCGCCCCCGAACTGCTGGCCAGCGGCTGGCTCGAGGCCGCCCGCGCCGAGGTCTGCACCGAGCTCTCGATGGCGCCTGAGCTGGTGCTGCCGTCACGGTTGATGCGGCGGCTGCGCGACGCCGCGGTGAGCCGCGGTGAGCTGACCGGGGCGCTTGACGCTCTCAGCGGCTGGCGGAAGGTCTTGCTCGACCGGCCGCTCGCGCAAAAACTCGAGCGCCACGGCCCACTCACCGCTAAAAGAGCCGAGGAAGCATAGCGCCTTGTCCAGTTCTCAAACCGTCACCCGTGGAGTGCGCGTCGAGGTTCAGGCCCGTTTTTCGGCGAGCCATTCGGACCCGAAAAAGCGCGAGTGGTTCTTTCTCTATACGATCCTGATCAAGAACGAGGCGCGCGAAACCGTGCAACTCGTGAACCGTCATTGGGTCATCACCGACGCGCACGGCCACGTGGAAGAAGTGCGTGGCCCGGGCGTGGTCGGCAAGCAGCCGGTGCTCAAGACGGGCGAAAGCTTCGAGTACACCTCGGGCTGCCCGCTGAAGACGCCGTTCGGCTCGATGCGCGGCACGTACGAAATGGTGACCGACGCGGGCGAGCATTTCGACGCTTCGATCGCGCCGTTCGCGCTGCGAGAAGACGAGGCCTTCAACTGAAAGCGCGGCCCGACGCGTTCGTCGCGGGGCCGCAAGCGATCCGCGCGACCATCGGGCACGCCACCGCAGCCGAGGTCGTGCTGCTCGCGCAGCAGTATCTCCAGAGCGGAGCCTGGGACCAAGCGCTCGCGCTATGCGAAGCGCGTAGCGATCTCGATGACCCTTCGGTTCGCTTGTGTCAGGCCGTAGCCCGGTTCGTGGGGGGCGAAACCGAGCAGGCGCTCGACGAGCTCGCGCGGCTTCGCGAAGCGTTCCCCGATCACCTGTCGGCGCGCGCGATTCAGGCTCAAATGCTGGCCCGCAGCGGGAACCGCAGCGCCGCGCTTTCGCCGCTGCTCGAGCTTTGCGCGCTTTACCCGGACTACCCCGGCGCTTGTGGCTTGCTCGCCAGCCTGGTCATGCCGGGGCCGAGCTACCTCGAGGTGCTGGCACGGCTCCACGAACGTTTGAAACCCCGAAGCTACCTCGAGATCGGAGTCGAGTCGGGCAAGAGCCTCGCGCTCGCGCGTCATTCCACGCTTTCAATTGGCATCGACCCGAACCCTCACGTGCCATCGCAAGCGTTGCCGCCCGGCGCGCAGCTATTTGCCGAGACCAGCGACGCTTTCTTCGCTGCGCGCACGCGCGAGAGCCTGCTCGGGACCCGCCGCGTGGACCTCTCGTTCATCGATGGCCTGCATCGCTTCGAGAACGCGCTCGCCGATTTCGCGCACTGCGAGCGCTGGGCGCACGCCGACGCGACGATCGTGCTGCACGACTGCCTGCCCGTGCTCGAACGGACGACGAGCCGCGAACGCGCCACGAACTTCTGGGTGGGCGACACCTGGAAAGTGGTGTTGGCGCTCTCGACTCACCGACCCGACTTGCGCATCCGCACCATCCTGTGCCCGCCCTCCGGGTTGATCGTGGTTCGCCGGCTAAACCCTGGTTCCACCGCCATTTCGCAGAATCTCGCGGGCATCGTGGCCGAGTTCGCGGGGCGTGAATGGCAACATTCCGCGGGCCAGGCGCCAGCCGAGTTTCAGCTCGTGTCGAACGACGAACGCGGGTGGCTCGATGCCCTCGGCTAGCGACTCGAACGCGCGGCTCGACGCAATCATCGACGGGCGACTGGCGCTCGACGACTACGAGCGCTTTCTCGCTCGCTCTTCGAGCACCGACGACTACCTGTTCTCCGAAGCGCGAGCTCGCTTCGAAGCGCGCGACGAGGACCTGCTGCGGGCCCCCGCGGACTTGCGCGTCGTGGGCTCGACCAGGAACGACGAGGTCGAAATTGGCTCGGTCAGCTTCGGGGGGCGCATCGGCCTCGCTGGCCTTTCCCGCGCGACCGTCGAACGGCTGCTGCCGCTCATCGATGGAAAGCGAAGCTACTCCGAGCTGCGCGAGCTCGCGGGAAGTGACCGCGGCGCGCTGGATCGCCTGGTGGAGGGCGCGCTCGGTTCGTTGTTGTTCGCGCCCGAAGCAGTGGCCGCACTCGAAGCGCGCATTTCGGGGGCCGAGCTGGTGCGCTTCGTCGGCACGCCTTACGAAATCGTGCGCGCCTATTGGGAAAACATGGGCGATGTGCGAGAAGCGGCGCGAATTTCGCTCCCAGGCAGTGAGAGCGCGACCGATTTCCGCCGTGAGCTGCAACGCTTACACGTGGTCGCACTGCTGGGCGCGAGCCTTACGAATTTTTACCGACCCGCGAGCAAAATCACCCAAACGGGTATTCGACCAGGCGCGCTCTACACCAGCGAAACCAAGACCGTCGACGGCCCGCACGGCACGCTATTCGTCTCGGGGCCGCGCATCGGGGTCACGTTGGTCGGTGGGGAGCACTATCACGCCTTGCTCTATGCCGAAGATCCGGGTGCCCTCGCGCCCGCGCGCTCGCTCAGCGACGACGACGGGCTCGACTGGGGGCGCGTCGCGACCGGTCGCGCAGCGAGCGACGCGCGCGACGCGACTTGGTTTTGCCCTCCGAGACCGATCACCCCCGAGCACTGGGAGAAGCTATTTTCTTCCTATCGGGCGGCGCGCACCGAACGCGACGAGCCCGAACGAGCCACTTTGCAGCTGGCGCGCTTTCACTATCGCTTCGTGCGCTTGCACCCGTTTCGCTGCGCGAATCAGAGCCTCAGCATGAACCTCGTGAACCTGGCGCTGTCCGAGTCCCACGGCGCTGGCATGCCGCATTTGCTGCTCGATCAGCTGGCGCTGCGCTTGAACGAGCGCGCCTACTCGCGCGTGTTCGCACGCGCGGCGCGCGCACACGCTTTTCAGGGACCGGCAGGCGAGCGCTGGGCCAAGTTGCGACAGCTGAAGGTGCAAGCGTACGCGCTCATCGAGAGACTGAAGAACGCGAAGGACATCGATCAGGCAAGAGCATTCGCCGCCGCAGATCCCGTCGCGGCGAACGCTGCCCTGATCGACCCGAGCTCGGGCTAAAGAGCGTGCGTAGCCGGCGGCTACCGCACGCGCGCGCGCGCGGCTCGCTCTTTCGACGACGTCACGCGCCGAGTTTGCCGGCGAGTGAGGTTGGTCGCGAGCTTCACGTGCCCGGCGCTCGCGCGAGTCGACTTGCGCGATGGCTTGCCGGTCGCTGAGTTCTCGAGCGCGGGCCCGCCCTTGCTCTTTTCGTCGCTAGTGCGGTTGCGCACCGCGGTATTGTGCGCGCCGAGCTTCAATTCGCTGAGACCCGTGCCCGTGCCGGCGGGGAACAGCGGCTCCGCGCGACGCTTGTGCCGCACCTTCTTCGGCTTGGGTGGCTTCGAGTGACGTTCCTGCTCTCTACGAAACACTGTCGCCCTAGTCGCCATATGACTAGTAGAGCCCGACATAAATTCCAAAGCAAGCTCCGGGAAGGACTGTCGAGAATCGCACCGTGACTGAGCGCTCGCACCTGGCGGAAGTCCGCGCATTCTGGCGATTTAGGCAAAACGCATCACCCCGGGACTAGAAGCCCGGTACGCGCCCGGCCAAGGAACGATCCCAGCTCGGCGGATCTTTGAGGTGCTGCGCTAGATAATCGAGAGCCGCGCGAACCTTGGTGGAGAGCTGCCGCGCCGAAGGGTAGAGCGCAAAAATCGCAGAAGGCTCGAACTCGTAGTCGGGCAGAACGCGCACGAGCTCGCCAGAGAGTAGCGCCGGCGCAATCGAGAGCGTGGCGCCCAGCGTGATCCCGAAGCCGCGCTTGGCAGACTCGGTCAGCACCATCGGATTGTTCGAGGCGATGCGCGCGCGGACGGTAACGCTGGTGAGCCCGTCGGGGCCGACCAGTCGCCACTCGCGGGGTCGCGAGAATTGCGTGAAAACCAAGCAATCGTGCTGCGCGAGGTCGCTCGGCTGAGTCGGCGTGCCGCGCCGCTCCAAATAGTCTCCGTGCGCCACCAGAATGCGGTGATTGTTGCACAGCCTTCGTACCATCAAGCGCGAATCGGGCAGAGCACCGACGCGAACGGCCAGGTCGACCCCCTCATCGATCAAATCGACGAAGCGATCGGTGAGCGATAGGTCGAGCGAGAGCTCGGTATGCTGACGGAGCAAGCCTTCCAACAACGGGGCCACGTGAAGCTGGCCGAGCACCACGGGCGCGGTCACACGCAGCGTGCCGTGCGGTCTTAGAGTGGCCTCGCGCACCTCCGCCTCGGCTTCAGCCAGGTCGAGCAAGAGCTGCGCGGTGCGGGCGTGGAAGGCGGTCCCGGCTTCCGTTAACGACAGCTTGCGCGTGGTACGTTGCACGAGGCGGGCGCCCAGCCGCTCTTCGAGGCGAGACACGATGCGACTCACGCCTGAAGGACTGAGCGAGAGCTCTTCCGCCGCCTTCGCGTAGCTTCCATGCTTCACCACGCAGTTGAAGACTTCGAGCTCCAGGGTTTCTGCCATGCCGTGCTCTGAATCGCGGGGTTTGTGGTCCGCGCCACCCTAAACCGCGCCAAAACCGAACCGTCGGCCGGGGAACTGCGACGCCTCTATGAGGTCCCATTCGTGACGCCGCGTCACGGGTGAAGTGCCGAATGGCCAATTTTACGGCCAAAAGCGGCATGGAATAGTGGCTGAGTGATGAGCGCAATTCACGACAGCCGGGAGACCGTCAGCTTTCACCGCCGAAGCGAGCTACTCGGGGTGGAGGTTCGCACCCTGAGAAACTCGGACAGGCCGTGGCGACGCTTTGCTACCGAGTTCGAGTTTCTGGCGCCAAGTAGTTGGCAAGCCCAGGTCTGGCACCGGCGGCGGGAGGCGGTGATCGCCCCAGGCTTCGTGTTGTGCGCACAACCGGGCGAGGTGTTCGCCGCCGAGCGCGTGTTGGTTCGCGGCTCGGCGAACTCGCTCATGGTCGACGCCAAGGTACTACGCGAGTACGTCGCCGAGCACGAGCTGCCCGCAGAGCGGCTGCGGCTGCGCGCAGTCGCCCGCATGTCGAACGGTCTGCTCAGCCGACTGTTCGAATTGTTCACGATGGTGCGCCCGGGGCCGACGGCGATGGAGATTCAGGCGAGCATGGTGGAGTTCGTCGCGGTGCTGGTCTCGGAATTGCTCGACGAGACGGGCACGCCCTCCTCGAAACCGACGCACGACTCGCGCGCGGCGGAGCGTATTCGCCAATGCCTTCACGCCGATCCCTCGGTCACGATCGACTTGACCACGCTCGCGAAGCAGACCGGCATGAGCCGTTTTCGGGTGCTGCGCGTGTTCAAGCGCCGCTTCGGCCTCCCCCCGCACACGTATCAGCTGCAGCTTCGACTCGGCCTCGCGCAGAAGTCGCTGCGCGAAGGGCTACACCCGGCCGAGGTGGCCGCTGAGTACGGCTTCGTGGATCAGAGCCATCTAACTCGACACTTCAAGCGACTGCTCGGGGTGACTCCCGCGCAATATGCGCGCGTCGCGGCGCAACAGGGGCCAAACGAGCCGCTGAGTGTGCCGGATTTGGAGGGGTCGAACGCGGTCGCGCCCTAGTGCCTTGCGGGGATCGGCGCACGTGGCAGCGCCGGTCCCCGCAAGCCACGTTATGCCGGGAGGCTAGCGACGCTCCGCGAGCGCGTCGGCCGCGAGCGGATAGCGCAAGCTCTCGAGCAAGAAGGTCTTGTTCTTGCGGACCTCGGCGGTGAGCCGCTCCACCAGCTGCTCGCGCTTGGAAAACAAGCGGTAGCCCTGCTTGGGGCGCAGATAGCCGCGCGCCTTGGGGTGCTTCGCGAACAGGGCCTGCTCGCCCATGCGCTCGGCCCAAGTCGCGTAGCGCGCGCGGTTCTCGAGCAACGCGCGCACCACGAACGGCATCAACATGGAGTAGTCGGCTTGCATGCTCTCGGTGGTGAGCGTGTAGTGATCCTTGTCGACCTTGCCCCACGTGACCGCCTCCGCTGGCGGACAGCCCGAGAGTGAGCCGTCGGTGACGGGTGCGCTCACGATTTGCACGTCGAACAGGTAGCCGCGCACGTCGGGCAGGCCAAGCACTTGGTTTAGCGCTGGTTCCGGTTGCAGGTTGTAGTTCTTGGGCACACCGCCGCCGAGCACCACCGTGCCGAGAGCCAGCTGTTCGGTGTCGAATAACCCCCAATAGTGATACGCGCAGGCCTCGAACACTTCGGCGTGCAGATCGAGGTCGAAGCCATAGCTCGGCAGCAAGCCGGCCTTCTGCATGGCCCAGAGCTTCATGGAGTTCAGGAACACCGAGCCGTCGCCGGGCGCACCCACGAACACCGGAATGCTGAGCCGATGACAGAGCGCGAGCAAGCCCTCCGTGACACCGTTCTTCTTCTCTTGAGAAGCGTAGACTTGGCCCAAGCGATAGCGCAGCTCGGTGCCGGTCATCTTGTGCTGAAATTCGGGGCGCTGCAGCGCCTCGGAGATCAAGCGATCCTGGTCGAGCAGGACGTCTTCGTCGAAGGCCATGTCGGTGACGCGAATGGTCTTCTCGTCGCGCAGCGCGCCGTCGTCGCCGAAAATCGGAACCTCGTGCACTGCGTCGCCGTGACCGTCGAGGCTGCGATGGCCATCGTGATAGCAAACCGCGTCGGTGGTCGACAGGTAGGCGACCCAACCGGTTTCGAGCAGCGGATTCAGCCACGCCTGATGCTGACCCGAAACGGTGACAGGGCCGGCCACGGCCAAGGTGAGCGGCACGCCCGAGCCCACGGCTTCGTCCAGAATCTTGTAGAAGCGGCGCAGATAGCCGCCGCCGAACGCGGGCAGGCAGGACTCGAACACCTCGTGCAGGGAGGCGACTTCGTCCACGCGCCGGGTTCGCACCAGTCTGCGGTGATCGTCGTGCGCGGAAGCCGCGGGCTCGTCGCTCGGTTGGCAGGGGCGGTTCGTCATCGCGGCGGAAGATGCCGCGAAGCGCGGCACGGGGCAACGGGCAACGGGCAACCGCAACGTAAGGCACACAGAAACGCGCCCGGAATCTTTCGCAGCGTTCTCGATCCCGGAGCGGAGGTTCATGATAGGCTTCGAGAATTGGGACGGCTCGCGCATCGCGAGGCCCTCGGTTCGTCATGGTCGACCGGTTTTCCTCTATTCCCCCCGCCTCGCTGAGCGGGATGGTGATCCAGTCGGAAATTCAGCAGGGCGTCACTTACCGGCTCGAACGGCAGATCGGCGAAGGGGGCTCTGGGATGGCCTATCTGGCGCTGCGCCAGGCCCCCGATGGCCTCTCTCCGGTCGTCATCAAATTGGTGCGCACCGCCGCGACTTCCGGCCGAGTCACCGCCGAAATCCTGGTTCAGAAGGAAGCGGTCGCGCTCGGGCGGCTCAATGAGCGCGTTCCGCCCACGCCGTTCGTGGTGCGTTTCATCGACACCGGAACCACAACTCTGTTCGACAATTTACCTATGCCCTGGCTGGCCATCGAATACGTGCACGGCGGAATCGAGGGCACCACGCTCGAAGATCGCACGATCTACTCGATTCACAGCACGGGCTATGCCTTCGATCCGAACCGGGCCATGCACGCGGTGCGTTGCCTCACCGCGGGCCTCGGCGCGATTCATGCGGTGGGTGTGATTCATCGCGACATCACGCCGGGCAATGTGTTGTGCTGCGGCTTCGGGGAAGCCGAAATCTTCAAGATCTCCGATTTCGGTGTGGCGCGCCCGCACGGCCTCGCCGCCACCTTCGGCGGGCTCGGGGTCGGAACCGCCGGCTATGCGGCGCCGGAACAGAGCGTGCCCGATTCGACCTCGCTCGGCCCCTACACGGACACGTTCGGGCTCGCCTGCGTCATCTATTACGTGCTGACTGGCGAGCACTATTTCGAGGCGAATTCGCCGGTGCAGGCGTACTCGATGGCGCGCGAAAAGCGGCGGCGCAGCATCAACGAGAGCAGCTCGCTCTGCCCGGATTTCTTGGAGCGACCGGAGGCTTGCCGCGCCATCGACGCGGCGCTCGCGCGCGCAACGTCGTTCGCTGCCGAGCAGCGTCCGCAAACGGCGCACGAGTTTGGAGCCAGCATCATCCCTTGGCTCGGGGACCCAGCGTCCGCTCCGCGGCCCAGTCGCCGTTTAGTAAATTCGGTTCTCAATCTTTCGCCGCCTGGAGAGCTGTCAACGTGGTCCTGGACGATTCGTCATCCGCCAGGTGACGAGGTGGTGATCCAAAGCGCGGCCTGGGACGCTGACGGTCGCTGTTTCGCCTTCACGCCGCGCGGTCCGCTTTTCTGGAACGGGCTGTCGTGGCTCGAGGCACCCGAGGTGAGTCGCGCGCTGCCGGAAGGCATGAGCTTCGCGCGACGCTACGAAGCGGGCGGGTGGTTGGTCGGCGGCGCAACCGGCACACTCGCGGTGTACAACACCGACGGCGTGCGCGAGATCGTGCGCTCTCCCGATCCGCACGTGCACTTCTCGCATGCCAGCGGTCGCTTCGACGACTTGCTCGCGGCGGTCGGACATCGCTCGGGTGAGCCGCCGACGCTCTGGGGCATGGCCGCGCGGCGCTGGCTGAAACCGCTTCGCCTCGACGGGGTGAGCTACGTCGCAGCGCTGCTCCGGCTCGACGACGCGCGCTGGGTCGTGTGCGGTCGACTCTCACAAGGGCAGGGTTTTTCTGCGATCTATTCGCCGCTGCAGTGGGAGCTGACGTTCTTGAAGACCCCTGCCACGCGCGCCTTCGTGGGCGGCGCCAGCGAACCGGAGCGCGGCCTGGCCTTGTTGGTCGGTGCCGATGGCGTCTCGGTGCGCGTCGAAGGCGACACGGCGAAGGGCTCGGTGGCAGCCAAGTCGCCGGATTTGACAGCGGCCGCGATGGACGTCTTGGCTCGCGAGTGGGTGGCAAGCCTCGGCAAGCTATGGGTGCGCGATCCCGAACGCGGCGAAGAGTTTCGCCCGGTGTGGACCAATACCGATTGGCAGACCCCGTTCGTGAGCTTGATGGCCGACGCCGGCATGTTGACCGCGATGACCGTCGATGGCGGCATCGTCGAAGGGCGCGCTGCATGGCACGCCTTGCGCGGGCGGCACTAGCGCACTTAGCCGCGCCGGCTCAGGCGGAACAAGCGCTTGCCGTCGCGCTCGGTCGGCGGATGCACGACCAACATCTCGAGGTGAATTTCGAGCACTCGTCCGGAACGCGACGTGTCGCGGATGAGCAAGCGGTCACCCTTCACGCCGACCACTTCACACACGCCGAAAGCAAAGTGCTGTACCAAGTCGCCACGCTCCGGCTCCTCGACTGCTTCGTCGAACTCGGGCTGTGCGGCACGTGCCGCCGCGGCGCTCGCCTGTGCTCCCCAACGCGCACCGCCTGCGGTTGGGTCCGGCGGCGAGCCGACTTTCGGCCCCTCAGCCGCTCCGGCTGAGTTGACTGTGCGCGTCAGCTCGCCGCTTGCAGCAAGACAGCAGGCATTCACCCCAACTGAACGTGCACGGACGAGTACGCCAGCGAGCACCTCGACTCGACCGGCTTCGACCCGCGAGAGCGTGACGCCATACGGGCCCGGAAGCGGGCCGCTCAAGTGGGCGAGCACGTACCTCCCACTCAGTACGTGGCGGGTATCGACTCCCGACGCGACGAGTCGGACCTCGACGTCCTCGACATAGCCGGTTGCAAGCACCCAGCCGGACGCAGTCGGAAACGCGTCGGCGAGCGCTTCGAGCAAATCCCGACCGTCCGGTAGCGCACGGACGGCGGATGGCAGGCTCGACATCTGGTCACTATGAAACAAAGCCCGCAAAAATGCCTGCTTTAATGGGCCAGCCGCAGGGCGAGGCGCTCCGGGACCGCGCCGGGTCGCCTGCTCGAATTTCGTTCCACTTTTCGGGCTCCTGCTTGTCTCGGATTCCGGGCCGCGCTAGCCTGGCCCCCTCACAGCATGTTCGGTAACCGTCTGGCTGCTCTCTCGACACTGAGATCGCGGATAGTCGTTTTCCAGCAGCGATCCTGTGATGGCGGCGGATTCTCGCTGCAACCGGCGCTCGACCCCTCGAGCGTCGGGTGATCTGAAGAGGCCTCTACGCGAGGCAGTCGAAGAGAGTATCGAATGAACAATCGGTTGTACGTGGGTAACCTGTCCTATTACACGACGGAAGACGCCTTGATGCGCACGTTCGCGCAGGTCGGTGACGTGTCGGAAGCGAAGCTCGTGATCGATCGCGAGACCGGTCGCTCGCGCGGTTTTGCGTTCGTCACCATGGGTACGGACGCGGACGCCCAGAAGGCGATTTCCCAGTTGGACGGTCAGGACCTCGACGGCCGCCCTCTGCGCGTCAACATCGCGGAGGAGCGCAAGGGTCGCTCGGGCGGCGGTGGCGGCGGCGGTGGCTTCGGCGGCCCGCGCGGTGGCGGCGGTGGTGACCGTGGCTTCCGCGGCGGCGGCGGCGGCGATCGCGGCGGCGGCGGTCGTAACCGCTGGTAGTTCAGGCTACCAGGTAGAACGTTGGACGGCGCGTCGGCGCCGTCCAACGCTACCATCGAGTTGAGGGCGGGTTATCGAGTGAGGTCGAGTCAGGAGGACGATTGAACGGCTTTCGTCAGCGTCAGAGTGAAGCCGCAGCGCGCTCGGCCGAACGTAGGCGACGTGAAGACGCGGCCCCGCGCCTGAAGGATCAAGTGCCGGCGCTGGAGACGCTCCGGCTCGATATTCAGGAACGGCGCGCCGACGCACCGATCGCCGAGTCCTCGCACGTGCGTCGCATTCCGGTCGAGCACGCTCCTGCGCTGTTCGAGCTGCCCTGCCACGACGCGTTCTGCACCGAGGGCGGGCACGATATGACGCAGATCATCCTGCAGTCGCTGCGCGCGGGCGAAACCGCTTTCGAAGGCGAAGACGCCTGCAACGGGCACACCGGCACGGCTCCTTGTCAGCGCGTGCTGCGCTACGTCGCGACCGCGACCTATCGGCGCCCGCAGCCCTGAGCCACTAGACGTAGCGCGCGAGCGCGCGCTCGACCGAAGCGCCGTAGCCGCCGCCGAACAAGTTGACGTGCACCATCAGCGGGTAGAGCTGATACAGCGCCACGCGTTCGGACGCGCCCGGCGACAGAGGAAACGCCTCGCCGTACGCCGCGAACACGCGCTCGGCGAAGCCGCCGAACAGGCGCATCATCGCCAGATCGACCTCGCGGTGGCCGCCGTAGACAGCGGGGTCCAACAGGCAAGGCTCACCGCTCTCGGTGACGTGCACGTTGCCGCTCCACAAATCGCCGTGGAGCAGGCAAGGCGGCTCATCGGGCCCTACGAGCTCCGAAAGGCGCTCGAAGAGTCGAGCGAACCCGCGGCGCATGGCGTAGCTCGCCTGCCCCGAATTGACCGCGCGCTCGAGCTGCGGCTCCAAACGCCGTGTTCGGAAGAACTCGGCCCACGTCGGGCACGGTGCGTTTGTCTGTGGCAGCGACCCGATGAAGTTGTCGTGATCGAGCCCGAACACCGGCGCATGGCTGCGATGCAGCCCGGCCAACCCCCGCCCGAGCCGCTCGTCGAAATCGGCGCTGGGGCGGCCCGGCTCGAGCAGCTCGAGCACCAAAAATCCGATCGGGTCCTGCGCGTCCGAAACCGCGCGCACCGTGGGCACGCGCAAAGTTCCGGGCCGGCGCAACAGCTCGAGGCCGCGCGCTTCGGCAGGGAATAGCTCAGGCGGCGCGCTCGGGCTGGATTTGACGAACCAGCGCGCGCCGTCTTCGAGCTCGATCTGGAAAGCGTCGTTGATGTCGCCACCCGAAAGCCGGCTCACGCGCGCGACGCGCTGGCCCAAGCGCTGCTCGAGCGAGAGCGCTAGCCGCGCCGCCATCACCGACACGGGCGGACCTCCCGGTCACGAACTCCGCGCGTCATAGTGCATGCTCCTCACGAATCTTCGATAGCAGGCCACGGCAAGCGCGCAGGCATTGCGAAAGCACCTCGTCGAAGCCCTGATCGCCGCCGAAGTAAGGGTCTGGAACCGACGCGCCCGGAGGCGAAGTGGCATCGAATGCCCGCAACAAGCCGCAGTACGCAGCGGAGTTGGCAGGGGCCAGGCGCTGCAGATTCGCGAGGTTGTCCGCGTCCATGGCCAGGATGTAGTGGAAGCGCTCGAAATCGCCTCGTTGAACCTGCCGCGCGCGACCGGAGACTTCGATCCCCTGCCGCTTGCCCGCGCTGCGCGCGCGCGAATCGGGCAGCTCGCCGACGTGGTAGTCGCCGGTGCCGGCGCTGTCGACCTCGATCGCGCCTTCCAGCCCGGCTTCTTTCACCAGGTGCCGCAACACTCCTTCCGCGATCGGTGAGCGACAAATGTTGCCTAGGCACACGAAACAGACGCGAATCACGCGGAGGCTTTTAGCGCAGCCCTCCGTCGGCGGCTACGCCCAGCAGGCGAGCCCGGGATGCCGCCCAATCGCCTCACTCTCTGCGGCTGAGGCCATAGCGCTCGAGCTTACGATACAGCGTATTTCGCGGCAATCCGAGCGCGCGGGACACTTCGCTGACGTTCCAGCGAGCGCTGCGCAGCGCTTCCAGGATTCGCTCGCGATCCTCGGCTTCGTACTCGGCGCGGGACGCGCTCTGCCGGCGCCGCGCGGGAAGCCGCAACGAGCCCAGATCCTTGGCGCCGATGCGGGTGCCGGACCCAAGCACGAAGGCGCGCGTCAGCAAGTTCTCGAGCTCCCGTACGTTACCGGGAAAGGCGTGGCTCATCAGCGATCGCAGCGCGTCGGGCGCGAGCACGGGCGGCTCACGGCCTGCCTCCTGCGCGAGCCGCGCCAGGATGGCGTGAGCCAGCTCCGGAATGTCTTCCGCGCGCTCGCGCAGCGGAGGCAGCTCCAGCGAAACCACCGCGATGCGGTAGTACAAGTCCTCGCGAAAGCGGCCGGCCTCCACTTCTTCGGGCAGGTTTCGGTGGGTGGCCGAGAGCAAGCGCAAGTCGAGCGGCAGCGAGCGAGTCGCACCGAGCGGGCGCACCTCGCGTTCCTGCAACACGCGAAGCAGCTTGGCCTGCATCGACAACGGCAGCTCACCGATCTCGTCCAAAAATAGCGTGCCACCGTTGGCTTCCAACATCAGCCCGCGCTTGTCGCGATCGGCGCCGGTGAAAGCGCCGCGCTGGTGACCGAACAGCTCGGATTCGAGCAAGTTCACCGGCAAAGCGGCGCAATTGACGGCGATGAACGGACCTTGACTGCGCGCACCGTTGCCGTGGATGGCGCGCGCCACCAGCTCCTTGCCGGTCCCGCTTTCGCCGTGCACCAGCACGTTGGCGTTGGAGTCAATCACGCGGTCGAGTTGCAACAATAGCCGCCGCATACTCGGGCTGCGACCTACGATGCGCGAGTAGTCGTAGCGCAGCCCGAGGGCACGCTGTTGCACCTCGACCTGCTCACGCAGCCGTTCGAGCTCGCGGTCCTTGCTGCGCGAAAGGCGCTCGAGGCCGCGGCGCTGCTCTTCGATCTGCCGCGCCCGCTGCTCGAGCTCGCGATGCAGACGCGCGTTCGAGACCGCGAATGCGACGTGGTCGGCCAGGGCGACGAGTAAGTCTCGGTCCCCTTCGTGAAAACGACCGCGCGTGACGCGGCTGTCCACGTAGAGCGCGCCCAGACAGCCGCTGGTGGTCGAGATCGGCACGCACAGCACCGATTTCAGGCGCAAAGCGTGCACTGACTTGCGTCCCAGGAAGCGCTCGTCGGTTTCGGCATCGGTGGTGAGCACCGGCTCCTCGCTGGCCAAAACGCGCGCGAGAATGCCACGACTCGGCGGATCCGAGTGGGCGGAAGCCCCGTGTTCCGCGGCGATCCGGGCTTCGCCGCCCGGCTCGCTGAGCAGCACGAAGCCACGCTCCGATAGGGTCAGCTCGACCGCTGCTTGCACGGCATAGTCGAGTACGCGTTCGAGCGAAAGCGACGAGTTTAGACGGCGGCTCAATGAGAGCAACCGACGCAACGCCTCGGTGTCGTTGCGCTCCGCAGAAGGGATCGCGTGGGTGCGAGTCCGACGGTCGAGCCGCGCACGGCGCGGATCGCTCCAAAACGACTGGCGCAGCCCCTCCGGCAAGTTCGCTGCCAGGCGGTCCCAGGCGAGCCGCGCGCGTTCCGCGCGTTCGACGGCGCGCCCATCGCCCGCGGCCAGCGCCGAGACGGCAAGCTCGGTCGCGACCTTCGCCTCCAGCAGACGTTGCCCGCTCGCTGCCGCGCGCTCGAGCGCATTCGCAAGCCGGTCTTGGGCGCTCGCGTCCCCGGTTTGCAGCGCGACCCGAGCGCTCAATGCCGCGGCGCGAATGGCCAGATCTTGCACGCCGTCCTGGACCGCACGCCGCTCGACCTGCTCTGCGCGCTCGGCCGCGGCAGGCAGCTGTCCGCGCGCTTGCTCGAACTCGGCGCGCAAGAGCTCGACTTCGAGTAGCTCACGCGAAAGGTGCCGTTCACGAAAGCCAGCTTCGGCCTGCTCGAGGTATTCTGCGCCGCCGGCAAGGTCACCCCGCGCAAGCGCGATTTCCGCCCGAACCAGGGCCACCACGGGCCCAAATCTCGCGCGCGATTCGGTGCTCGCCCTTCGTTCCAACGCTTCGAGCTCACGCTCGGCGCCGCTGAAGTCGCCGAGCTCGGCGCGCAGGTTGCCAAGGTTGTAACGGAGCGTGAGCTCCGTGCTTTCCCGCCCCAGCGCGCGCGCGACGGCGAGGCCGCGCTCGTAGCTACGCAACGCGCCGCCGAGGTCACCGCTTTGCTGCTCCGCTGTACCGAGGTTCAGCGAGCTGACGCAGACCAGGTCGTCGAGCGCGTGGCGTTCGGCGAGCGCGAGCGCGCGCGCGTGATCCTCCACCGCGGCGGCCACCTTTCCGGCGCGAAATGCGACGATCGCGCGCTGCCCCAGCAACCGGCACCCGTCTCGAGGTGGGGCCGATTCGCCGAGCGCCGCGAGCGCTTCCGCGAAATAGGCCTCTGCCTCGGCGAAGCGGCCCAGATACCCAGCCGCAAGGCCCAGAGCTTCGCGCAAGGGGACCGAAAGGTCAGGCTCCGGCTCGAGCGACAACCCGGCTTGCGCGGCGGCCTCGGCTGCGGCCGGGTCGTGACGCTGAAGACACGCACGCGCGAGCCGTTCCAGCGCGCGGGCGCGAGTCTTCGGCTCGAGCTCTGTCGAAAGGACGCGGCGGAGCAAGCGCTCTGCACGCTCGGCGAAGCCGAGCCGAATCAACGCTTCCGCGGCGAGCAAGCGCGCGCGCACGCGCTGCGCCGCGGCCGGGCGTTGCCGGAGCGCACGCGTGATGCTGCGCAGCGAGAGAAGCGGCTCTCCGGCGAGTAGCGCGAGCTCGGCCAGGAGCAACAGCGTTTCCGGTGCCAAGCGCTGGCCGAGCAGCACCCCGAGCCGCGCGGACAGCGCCCGCGGCTCGGCGCGAAATAGCGCTTCCGCCCCGCGCAGCGCTTGTTCGGCTTGGCTCACCTCACCGGCCCGCGCGAAGTGATCCACGATCGCCGCGTGCCGGGCGGGCTCGGACAGGGTCGAAAACGCCCGAGCGTGAAGGGTGCGCGCCACCTGCAGGTGCGCCGCGCGCAGCAGCGATTCACCCAACGCGGAGGAAACCGCGGAAAGCTCCGCGCGCCGGGCCAACCGAATTTGAGAGCGCTCGCGCCTCAACAAATCCGAGCTCAATGCGCTGGAAAACAGCTCGAGCGAGATCCCCCAGGCCTCTGCGTCGAGCTCGCCGCCGAGCGCCGCGACGAGCGCCAGGGCTTCTCGCTCCTCGACTGACAATTCGTTGCACAGGCTCCGAACTCGCTCCGGAGTGGCGAGCTGATTGGATTCGACGCTCGCCCCCCGGGCCCGCGCCATTCGCTCGAGCTCTGCCTCTACCCGCGCCGGCAAGCCAGCGCTGGCTGCGTGCAGCCGTTCGAGTGCCCCCTGAGACAGCGAGCCTTCGGTCCAAAGCGATAGCGCCTCGAGCGACAGCGGGCGCAACGAGACGGCTTCGGTCACCACACCCGAAAGCTCGCTCGACCCGGAGACCATGAGCGAGACCGCGGCGGTAGCATCCAGCGAGCGGGCGAAGGAGAGCAGCAGCTCGCGCTCCTCCGGGTCGAGGCGATCGGCGTCCTCGATCGAAAGCAGCAGCGGCTCGGACTGCTGCGCGAGCGCTTCCGCGGCGGACAAAGCATCACGCGCGCTGGTGCCGAGCTCGCGCAGACCCGTCGCGCTAGTAAGTAGCCAGCGCACCGGGGCGCGCTCGCTCGCATGAGCACGAATGACCGCTTGCCGGAGTTCAGCGCGCGCCAAGAGCTCCGAGCTCAAACGACTGATGCCCGAGCCGGCGGGCCCCCGTAAGTGGAGCACCCGCGGGCCGACGCGCCTGTCCGCAACGGTCGTGAGGAACCGCAAAAACTGCTCGATCTCGAGCTCACGGCCGCACAAGCGCCGCGCCACCACGCGCAGTGAGGCCTGACCACGCCGGCGGACCGCGAGCTGTTCCAGCACTTCTTCGGCGCTCTGCGGCCGGGCCTCGGCCGCCGGCGAAAGTAAACGTGCGGTGAGCTTGGCCAAGGCTGGCGTTGGCGCCGCACCCGAGCGTTGCTGACAAAAACTCAGGGTCGCGCCGAACGCGAACAGGTCGGCGCGCGCGTCGCCTCCACCGTCGCGCAGCAGTTCAGGAGCCAAGAACCCTGGCGTGCCAGCGACGGTGTGCGACCGCGAGAGGAACGGCCGAGCGCAGCCCAGATCGATCAAGACCCCGCGGCCATCAGCACGCACGAGGACGTTGTCGGGCGTGAAGTCACCGTGACGCACACCGAGCGCGTGCAACGCCGTGAGGCCGTCGAGGGCGTCGAGCAGCGGGCGCAGGAAATCGAGTTTCCGGTTGCCAACCGCTTCGGCCAAGGTCTCACCCTCGACGAAGTCGGCGGTGTAGTAGTGATAGAGTTCGCCGCGCACGCGACACGAGGCGAAGTCGTGCACGCGCGTGAGGTGCGGATGAGTCACGCGCGCGAGCAGCGCGAACTCGGTGTGAAAGGCCTCGAGTAGCTCTGGCTGGTCCAGCCGTAGCTGCTTCAGCACGCGGGTCTGAGCGCGCGGCTCGTCTTCGACCAAGAACACGCTGGCCATCCCACCCTGACCGAGCGCGCTTCGTACCCGGTAGCGCTCGTTCAGTCGGTCCCCGGGATGAAGTGGCACGGAAGGGACTGTACCAACAGGCAGCGAACGGATCAAAATGGGACAACATGGAACACATTGCCGGTCCATTAACGTATTGAAATGACTCACTTCTATGACGACTAGCCGTTTGGCATTGCGCTTGCTCCCTCGAGCCGCAACCGGAGGAAATCATGCGTCGTCACGTACTCTGTGCCCTAGTCCTTACCGCCATCGGCTGCTCGGGAGCGGTCGACGGAACGCCTCAGCAACAGCAGAAACTCGCTGCCGCGAATGCTCACGCGCAAGGCACTCAGACCGGCGACGCCTGCGCCCAGAACCGCTGGTACGGCGACGGCGAATGCGACACGTTCTGCGCGGACACCGACTCCGACTGTGTCCCAAGCGGCAAAGCCGTCGTCTGCGCGCAATTCATCGAGGGCGGAAACGGTGTTTGCGATCGCCCGGCAAACGACGCATGCCGCTTTCAGGATCCGGACTGTTCGGCCCCACCGAGCACGCCCGGCGCGGGCGGCAGCTCGGGCAGTGCACCACCCGGTGGAGTGGCTTGTGCGCTCGTCAGCGAAGTCCCGAACAACCACTGCGATAGACCGGCGAGCGACCCCTGTCGATTTCAAGACCCGGATTGCAACGCGGGCGGGCCGGTGCCCACACCCGTTGATTGCGACACGAGCAAGGTCGTCTGCCAGACATTTGCCCCCGTGGTGTGCCCAGCAGGACAGGTGCCGACGGTCGTCAATGGCTGCTATGGCCCGTGCGTAGACGAGGAGGTTTGCACTGGGAAAGGGACCGGCGGTGGATCGGGCGCGGGCGGGGAGCCCAATGCGAGCGGCGGCAGTGCGGGAACAGCCGGTAGCCCGGGTTCGAGCGGCGCCAGCTCGGCGGGCGGAGCCCCCAGCTCGAGTGGTGGCAGCACCGGCACGGCCGGTAGCCCCGGTTCGAGCGGCGGCCAAGGCACGATGCTGTACGACTGCGACCCGCGCAAGATCACCTGCCAAACGTTGGTCGCGGTGACTTGTCCCGCCGGCCAGGTGCCAACGGTCTTGAACAACTGCTACGGCATGTGCGTTCCGAAGGACCAGTGCGAGCCAATCGCTTGCGCCGCGTACATCGAAATATCGGACTCGGTGTGCTCGCGCCCGGAGAACGATCCGTGCCGCGGCCAGGACCCGGACTGCGCGCCGGGTGCCGTGGTGTGCGCTCAATACATCGAGGCCTCCGACGGCGTGTGCAGCCGACCAGCAGACGACCCATGCTCGTTCCAGGACCCGGACTGCAAGAAGCCCTGACCTGAAACTCTAGCCGCCCGCGAGGCCTCTCCCCCCCCCTCAATCCCACCACCTGAGGCCTCGCGGGCGCGCTACCTTTCCAAAGAACCGAACGATCTCGTGCGAACCTCGACCCGCGCTCTCTGCAAAGTCTGGCTGGTCGCCCTAGTTAGCGCCGTG
Source organism: Polyangiaceae bacterium (assembly GCA_035549735.1). Lineage (GTDB taxonomy): Bacteria > Myxococcota_A > Polyangia > Polyangiales > Polyangiaceae > PMG-095. The sequence continues at coordinate 58,877 of DASZQI010000011.1, forward strand.
TGCGCGCTCGGGTGTTCGGGGCCGCGCGACGCCACGCCGCTCCCCGAGCCGCCCGCGCTGAACCCGGATAAGATCGGCATTTCGGTCGGGTTGATCCCAGCCAGTGACACCATTTGGATCAGCGCGGAAGCGAGCGCGGCCCCAGCGAACGCGATCGTACGAGTCACCAACCTCGAGTCGAATGGGCCCGCCGTCGCGACGACGGCAACGTCGAGCGGCGCGTTCCAAATTCAAGTGCCGGGGGGTGTAGGCGATGAGCTCCGCTTTCAGGTGCTCGTAGGCGAGCAGCGCTCAGCCCCGGTCGACCTGATCTACGAGAACGGAACTCCGAACGCGTTCACGAAGAGCCCGCGTTACGCCTGCGTCTCGTTGAGCCCAGGCTTCGAGCTGTTGTTTCCTTCCGCCGGCAGCCAGGACCTCACGCTGCGCAGCGCCTGTTCCGGGACCCTCGTCGTCTCGAACCCCCGACAACGCCGGCCAACTGCCGCCTTCTCCCTTTCGACCACTCTTCCGCTCGACGTTTCGGCCGGGGGTACCGGCTCCCTGAGCGTCGCCTTCAGCGGAGCGGTCGGCGCCGAGCTCGAAGACACTCTGTTCGTCGACCTCACCAGCGACGGGACCACGCTGCGCTATCCCATCACGCTCGCGGCGCCTTAGGCCCCACGGCGGCGAATCTCGGCGATCGCGATTCGCACCTAGCCGCGGGCCGAGCGAATCAGCCAGTAAATGGCGTATCCGGCCGCAGCACAGCTGCTCATTAGCAGCAAAATTACCGGTAAAGGACGCAGTGGAATGGATCCGGGGCGGTCCTGCACGGGCTTGGGCACGACGAACGATAGCGCGTTTTCGCCGTGCGGTACCCGCTTGGGCTAAGCTAGGGGTCTACTCGGCTCTCGGCCGAGCGCGTCACGCTTCCGTTCTGACCATGGAAAAGCCCAAGGCCGTAGGCTCGCTCCGACAGCAGCTGATTCAGACCTTCGAGAATCCGACCTACCGGCCCCCGCCACTACCCAGCGTAGCGGTCGAGCTGGTGACGCTCGCGGCCCGCGAGGACGTGGAAGTCGGCGACGTGGTCAAGCTGCTCGAGCGCGACCAAATGCTGGCCGCATCGGTGATGAAGCTGATTGCCTCCCCGATTTATGCTGGTCGGAACCCGGCGCGCTCGCTGCGCGAAGCCGTCTCCCGGCTGGGAATTCGCACTGTGCGCGATGCGGTCTTCGAGACCGCTCTGAAGAAGAGCGTTTTCTCGGTGCCAGCGTACAGCGAGGTCGTGGAGCGCATCGGGCGACACGGCATCGTGACCGCCTATTTGACACGAGTGGTCAGCCGCTTCGCGCGGGTCGATGAGGACTACGCTTTTCTGTGCGGACTCCTGCACGACATCGGGTTTTCGGCGCTGCTCTTCGCGCTTGCCAACCCGGCCAGTAAGACGCCCGCGCCACCGCTGCTCGAGGTGTGGAGCGACGTCGACGCGGTCCACGAAACGGCATCCAAGCTGGTAACGAAGCTGTGGGGCTTACCAACGGAGATCGCGGCCATCGTCGGCAATCATCACCACGTGCACACCGGTGCGAGCTCCCGTGTCGCTGCGGTGGTCACCATCGCAGATTCGATGACCGAGCTCTTTTCGGCGAACGTGGTCGGCCCGAAGGGAGTCGACGGCGTGCCCTTGCCAGCGTGCGTGATCAGCGCGTCGGAGGTGGACGATAGCCGCTCGGTGCTCGCGCTCAGCGATGCCGTGATGGGACGTATTCAGTCGGACGCCGAGGCATTGGTGGCCCAGCTCGGGGTCGCTTGAATCCAGGCACCCAGCCCGAGCTCGGCTCGGTCGCTGCGGTCGTACGGCGCGGCGACGCGATCGAAGCATGGCACGCTGCATCCGTGGCCGTGGTCGACGGCGCGGGCCAGCTTTCACATGCGTTCGGGGACCCCACTCTTTCGACCCTGACTCGCTCGTCGATCAAGCCGTTTCAATGCATCGCCCTGCTCACGAGCGGCGCGGCCGACGCCTACGCGCTCAGCGCCGAAGAGCTTGCGATCGCCTGCGCGTCGCACAGCGGCACGGACGAACACGTCCGAGTCGTGCGCGGGTTGCTCGAGAAAGCGGGGGCGAAGCCGAGTGACCTGCAATGTGGCGCACACCTGCCGATCGGTTTCCGCCTCTCCGGAAAGACCCCGACAGCGGGGGAAGCCGCCGATCCGCTACGCAACGCATGCTCCGGCAAACACGCGGGCTTCTTATTGCTCTCGCGTCACCTGGGCGCTCCCCTGCCAGAGTATTTGGAACCGGAGGGAGTCGTTCAACGCGCCGTCCGCGCAGGCCTCGCATTGGCCTGCGGCGTGGACGGGGACCGCTTGCCGCGAGGGATCGACGGTTGCAGCGCCCCCAATTACGGTCTGTCACTCGAGGTGCTGTCGCGCAGCATGCTCCGGCTCGCACACCCGGAGACCGCGCCGCCCCAGCTCGCAGCCGCGCTGACTAAGATCCGCGACGCGATGCTCGCTCAGCCGTTGATGGTGTCAGGCGAACGACGGTTCGACTACGAGCTGATGTCAGCCTATCCGGGGAATTGCGTGTCCAAGGTCGGCGCGGAGGGATTGCAGCTCATCGCATTTCGAGAGCCCGCACTCGCCTTGGCCATGAAGCTGCACGACGGTACCGAGCGGGCCTTGCCCGCCATCTGTGTCTCCCTCTTGACCGAGCTTGGGCTCGACGCTGCGAATCGAGCCGAGCTCGCCGGACACGTTCGGCCCGCAATCCACAATCACCGGAAACTGGTCACGGGCGAAATCATCGCCACCCTGCGATTAAAAAGAATCTCGTGATTTCCGGCGCATAGACTGTGCCCGTGGCGATGTACGTCGGCCCTGGATAGACTTGTAGCGCCTGGTTTCCGGCGTGGCTGGAAGTCCAGTCTTCGCGCCACTTCGCGGGCGCACCGACACTCAGAGGGAGCAGGGCCGACGTCCACGCAGGAACAGTCGAACAGGATAAAGGAGCTCGAACAGCGCGTTTCCGAGCTTCAGGGCGAAGTCGCGCGCTTGCGCACGCGACACCTACGCGCAGAAGAAAGCGGTGTCCCGCTCGGAAACGCGCTCACAGAACGCGAGGCCGTGGTCGCGGAGGTGGAACGACTGGCCAAAGTCGGCAGCTGGGTCTGGGACGTTCGCAGCAACCAAGTCGCCTGGTCGAGTGAGTTGTTCCGCATCCTTGGCTACGACCAAGCGGAGGTCCAGCCGACCGCGGAGCTTTTCTTCGAGAGCATTCACCCCGATGATTTGGCAGCGGTCCGGGCGCTGTCACAAAAAACCGCAGTCACGGGTGAAACCGAGCCCGGCCATCGCTGCCGCGTGTTGCGAAAGGATGGCTCGGTTCGCGCGATCGTGCTGATTGGTTCGTCCATCCGAGACAGCAGCGGAGAGCTGGTGAGAATCGTCGGCGCGGCACTGGACGTGACCGACTTCGTCGAAACCGAAAACGAATTGCGGCGCACGGCCGAGCTCCTGAATCAAGCACAGCAGATCGCAGCGCTCGGGAGTTGGACCTGGAACGTCGCCGCCGACACCTTTTCGTGGTCTGAAACACTGTGCAGCATCGTCGGTGTCGATCCGAAGAGCGAGGTTCGGCTGAGTCGTTTCCTCGAGCGCGTGCATCCCGAGGACCAGCCGCGGGTCGAGCGATTTCGCGCGCAACTACGTGAAAACAAGCGCCCTGCCGCGCTGGAGCTGCGCATCGTACGACCGGACGGGGTAGTGCGCCGCGTGGTCATGGACGCGAGGCTCGACGTCGACTCGAACGGCAACGCCGAGCGAGCGGTGGGCACGGTGCTGGACGTGACGACGCATCGTGAAATGGAAGAGAAGCTCGGTCATGCGCAGAAACTCGAAGCGGTCGGCACGCTCGCCGGTGGCCTCGCGCACGACTTCAACAACTATCTGATCGTGATTCGCGGCAACCTCGAGCTGCTCGCCGCGGCGCGTGCAGCGGGCGATGACCGCGAGTTGCTTGACGAAATGCAGCGCGCCACCGAACGCTGCGCGACGCTGACTCGCCAGCTGCTCACCTTCGGGCGCAAGCAGCCAAACAGCCCGAGGCTGGTGCAGCTCGAGCAGATTGTGAGCGATTCGACCAACCTGATTCGCCGACTGATCGGTGCGAGCATCGAGCTCGTCGTCCGCGCCGAGCCCGGGCTGCCACCGGTAATGGCAGATCCCTCACAAATCGAGCTCGTCATCGTGAACCTCGCGGTGAACGCGCGCGACGCCATGCACAATGGTGGCCGGTTGTTGCTCGAGCTGGAAAAGCGCGAGGTGACGGCTGAGCTGGCGAGCACGCAGCCAGGCCTGTCCGCGGGCGAACACGTGGTCCTGCGTGTCTCGGATACCGGCATCGGCATTCCAGACCAGCTCAAGTCCCGCGTCTTCGAGCCATTTTTCACGACCAAGAAGGCCGGACAGGGCAGCGGCCTCGGGCTTGCCACCGTGTACGGCGTCGTGCAGCAGTGCGGCGGCCACATCGAACTGCACAGTCAACTCGGCCAGGGAACCAGCTTCAGGCTGTCTTTTCCGGCTCGCAGCGGACAGGTCGAGGCGGCACGCGGCCCGCAAATTGCCAATGGGGCGCGCGGCGAGCTGGTACTGTTGGTTGAAGACGAGCCCTCGGTGCGGCGACTGACGCGCCGCTTGCTGGAACGCGGAGGATACCGAGTCGTGGAAGCGGACAATGGCCTGGTAGCGCTGGAAGTGCTCGGCAGCACTCCGGGCATCGACCTAGTGCTGACCGACATTACCATGCCCAAGCTCGACGGGCTCTCCATGGCGCGCCGCATCCGCGCTCTCGACCCGCACATGCCCATCGTGCTGATGTCGGGCTATCCGGACGCAGACGCGCTCGGAGTTGGGCAGGAAGAGTTCGGGCAAACGTTGATGAGAAAGCCGTTTACGTTGGAGACCCTGCTAGAACGAGTGCGAACCACCTTGGACAAAAAGACATGAGTCTGGCCGGAAAAACCCTGTTCATCAGCGGCGCGAGCCGCGGTATCGGTCGAGCCATCGCGCTGCGCGCGGCGCGCGATGGCGCGAACGTTGCCGTTCTCGGCAAGACCGATAGCCCGCACCCCAAGCTCGCCGGTACGGTGCACGACGCGGTGCGAGAGATCGAGGAAAACGGCGGGCGCGCGGTGGCTTGCGTGGCGGACGTGCGCTTCGAAGATCAGGTGCAGGCAGCGGTGGAAACTGCCGTGCGCACCTTCGGCGGGATCGATATTCTGGTCAACAACGCCAGCGCGATCAGCCTCACGCCGACCGCAGCGACCGAGATGAAGCGCTTCGACCTGATGCATCAGGTCAACGTGCGCGGCACGTTTTTGTGCTCGAAGGCCTGCCTGCCCGCGCTCTCGCGCGCGAAGAACCCTCACATTTTGGTGATGTCACCGCCGCTACAGCTGAAGCCCGAATATTTCGCGCCACATCTCGCCTACACGCTGTCGAAGTTCGGGATGAGCCTGTGCGTGCTCGGGCTGGCGCGTGAGCTCGCTGCGCAGGGCATCGCGGTCAACGCGCTATGGCCGCGCACGGTGATAGCCACCGCCGCGGTCGAAAATTTGCTGGGCGGGGCCGCGGTGACCGCCCGAGCCCGCACACCGGCGATCGTCGCCGACGCGGCACACGTGATTCTGAACCGGCCGAGCCGGGAGTTCACCGGCAACTTTTGCATCGACGAGGACGTGCTGCGGGAAAGCGGAGTCAGCGATTTCGCGCCTTATCAGATGACGCCGGGCGAGAGCCTGTTGCCGGACCTGTTCCTCGACTGAGCGACCGTCACTCGTATTCGATGGCGGTGATTTCGAGCTCGATTTCGCCGGCAGGGCGACGTACCACGACCACGTCGCCGAGCTTTTTCTTCATCAGGCTACGGCCGAGCGGCGATTCGAAGCTGATGCGCCCGGCGCCGGGGTCCGCTTCGTCGGGCCCGACGACCTGATAGCGGCTGCGCTTGCCGTTTTCGTCGACCACTTCGACGCTCGCGCCGAAGCGCACCTCGCCCGCGACGCCCTGTCGCTCTTCGCTACGCACCACCACGGCGGCGTCCAACCGTTTGGTGAGAAAGCGCACGCGCCGATCGATCTCGCGCAAGCGCTTCTTGCCGTAGATATATTCGGCGTTCTCGGAGCGATCGCCCTGCGCGGCCGCATCGGCCACCTCCTGCACGACCCGAGGTCGCTCGACGCTGAGCAGCTTGTTCAGTTCGTCGGCGTATTTCTTGGCACCCTCGGGGGTCAGGTAGTTCGGCATCGCAAGAACGGCTCTCTTACCCGAAAACCGGCGAGTCCGGCGGCTATTCCACGTGCTCGGGTCGGTGGTAGCCTTCCCTTCCGGTGAGCGTGAAAAAAGTCCTGCTAATCCTATTCGCTCTGTTCGTGGTCGGCGCGATCGGGCTCGGCATATTGATAGCCGTGCTGGTGCCGCGCTACGTCGAGCGCGAGGTGCTCGCGGAGGCCGAAGCGCGTGGGATTCAGCTCGTTCCGGGCGAGATTAGTTTCGGCCTCGGTTGGCTGCAAATCTCCGACGCGAAGCTCTCGCTGATCGGAGTGCCCGGGCTTTCGGCCACGGTGAACATCGTGGACGTCGAGCTCAAGGGCATGGCGCCGGTGCGCTTCACGGTGAACGACTTCAAGGCCAGCGCGGTCGGCGAGCCCGTCGCGTTCCTGCGAGCGCTCGACGCTTGGCGCAGCGCGCACGAGAAGTCTTTTACCGAGCCGGTGTTCATCAAACCGCTCAGCTTCACCCTGCGCACGGCGCCGAAAGCGGAGCCGCTACTTGGCCTGGGCAACGGCGAGATGCGGATCGAGGGTGAACGCAGCAGCGTGCGTGCCACGAAGCTCGCGTTCCTCGGGCGAGAGCTCGGCGCGACCAGCGTCAGCGCTGGCAAAGGCGCGGTGCACGTGGCCTTGACCCTGGGCATGAGCGCGCTGGAGAACCCGCTCTTGACGTTGGACACTCAAAGCTCTCCCAATCAGACGCTGCATATCGGGCTCTCACCGATTGCGCTCGGAAAACTCGGTTCTTTCTTGGGCAAAGAGCTGCCCCTGCCCGAAGTGCTGCTGAGCGGCGCTGTGGACGCCACGCAGGCACCCAACACCAGCCCGCCGGCGGGGGTGAGCGGGCGCGCAGACTTCACCCTGAAGAATTACGTGCCGCCGCATCCGGCGGAGCTCGACGGCTTCGTGTTCGGCAATACGACCGACTTCGGCGCACGCTTCACGCTGGAGCCCGAGAAGGCGCGCATTCGACTGGAAGAAGCCGTGGTCAAGGCGGGAAACTTCGTCCTGGAAGGCGCGGGCGAGCTCAGGCTCGAAGGCGAGCGCGCCCGCCTGATTCTGCTCTTGCGCGGCCAACTGCCGTGCAATCTGCTGGCAGGCGCTGCTGCCGAGACTCGGTTGGGTAAAGCTTTGGGTCGGGTGACTGGAAAGGCCGCGCGCGAGGTACTTTCCGGCTCGGTGGCGATCCGAGTCGCGGTCGATGCGGATCCGACCGATCTCCCGCACGCGCGCGCGCTCAAGACCATCAGCCCCGGCTGCGGACTCAAGCCACTTTCACTGAACGAGCTGCAGGCGCTCGGTGAGCTATTGCCCGATGCGCTGGATCCCGCCGTGGCCAAGGATCTCGACGCGCTGCTCAAGAATCCGTTGCCGGCCTTGCCCAACCTGGGCCCCGACACCAAGCTCAATCTTCCGAATTTGAACGCGCTCCCCCTGCCCCAGCTTCAGCTGCCGGTGCCGCCTCAAGCGGGCACGAAAAAGGCCGCGCCGAGCCCTGCCCCCGCCACTGCCCCGAGCGCGGGTCGTTGAACGACTGCACCAAAGTAGCCAAACTCTCGTCGGGAAAGCGCGCATGGCAAGGCTTCTGATTCTCGGTGCGGGTATGATGGGTACGGCCTTCGCGTGGCCGCTCGTGGATCGAGGGCACGAGGTGCGCTTGGTGGGCACGCACCTGGACGCCGACTGGGTGACTTCGATGCGCGAGACCGGGGTGCACCCCAAGCTCGGCCTTGCCATCCCGAGTGGAGTGGTCGCCTACCCGAATGAAGCGCTCGCGACCGCCCTCGAAGGCGTGGACGCGATCGTGCTCGGAGTGAGCTCGGCCGGCGTGCGCTGGGCCGCAGAACGACTCGGCCCGCTGCTCACCCGCGCGTTGCCGCTGGCTCTGGTTTCGAAGGGGCTCGAGTGGAACGGGCAGACGCTCGAAGTGCTGCCAGACGTGTTTTCGCGCGCCCTGCCTGCGCACCTCGCCTCTACTATCGAGCCGGTCGGCGTGGCCGGCCCGTGCATCGCAGGAGAGCTCGCGCGGCGTGTGCCGACCGCGGTCGTGCTCACTGCGCGATCGCTAGCCGCCGCGCGTGCTTTCGGCGACCTGGTGCGCGGCGCGTACTACCACGTGTTCCCACACGACGACGTGGTGGGAGTGGAAGTGTGCGCCGCGCTCAAGAACGCCTACGCGATGGGCATGGCGTTCGCTTCCGGAATTCACGAGGCCGCGGGCGGCAGCGCCGGCAGCATTGCTTTGCATAATTACGAGGCGGCCGTGTTCGCGCAGTCGGTTTGGGAGATGAGAAAGCTCATCGCGCTCTTGGGAGGCGATCCGGACCAGGCGTCGTGGCTTCCTGGCGTGGGCGATCTGAACGTCACCTGCAACGGCGGGCGAACCGGGCGCTTCGGCCATTTGCTCGGCCTCGGGCTCGGGCGCGACGAGGCGGTGCGGCGCATGCAAGGTGCCACCCTCGAGTGTTTGGAAATTCTGAAGAGTCTGCGGGCGGCGTTGATTGCTTACGAGCGCGCGGGAAAGATCGCCGCGGGCGCGTTTCCGCTCGCCGAACACCTCGCGGAAGTGGCGCTGGACGGCGCTTCGGTGAGCATGCCCTTCGAGCGGTTCTTCTCGACTCTTTGACGCGCCAGGCGACTCAACGCGGCCCTGCGGCTTCGTTCATGCGCTCGGCCAGGGCAAAGTCACGCTCCGTAATACCGCCGGCGTCGTGGGTCGAAAGATCGACGACGACCTTGCTGTAGACGTTGAACCATTCAGGGTGGTGATCGCTCTTCTCGGCGATCAACGCGCAGCGAGCCATGAAACCAAAAGCCTCCGCGAAATCGGCAAAGCCGAACTCGCGATGCAGCTTACCGCTCCGCAAAGACCAACCTGACAGCTTCTGAAGACGCGACTCGATTTCTTGATCGCTCAACTTGGTGATCTTCATGTGCTCTCCTCCATAGCAGCCGCGCTGCGCGGTGTCGCCGGGGCAAAAGCGCTCGCTATTTCGCGGGCGATTGCTCGACCACGAAGCGCAGCGAATAGCTAATCACGAATGGTTTCTTCAGTTGGGGAAACTCCACTGCTTCGAACGCGCCGACCATACAGGCTCGGAAGGGCTCGCCCGCGAGCACCGAGCGTGGCTGTTCCACGCGCGCGTGACCGCCGTTGCGATCGATGTGCAGATCGACGCCGAACGAACCGCCCTTACCGGGCTCGGACACTTGGCGGTAACAGCGCAGGAAGTCCGGGAAGTGCTGCTCGAGTGAGGTCAAGAACGGAGCTTTGCCGGCAGCGTCGTTGGGCCCGCCGCCTACGTGCAACCCAATCGTCTTCACGCTCACGGCGGGCAGACTTGGGGTTCCGGGCGGGGGCTCGCCGGGCGGAGGCGGCGGCGTTTCTGCGCTGGTGGGCGCGTTCGACCCCGCGGGAGCGGCCGCGCCCACCGAAGGCGGTGTAGACCCGGGAGCAGAAGCAGGCTCCGTCGTGGAGCTCGGGCTCGCTTCGGAAGTGGGTGGTGCCGGCGCGGCCGACTCCGGCGTGGTCTTCGCCGCGCAGCCGGCGGCGGCGACCAGAACGAGCGACAGAAAACGCGACATTGCTGGGCAGGTTAGTACAACCGGCGCGGGCCGGATCACCGAGTACACAGCGCAGAGCGGCTGTGGCACCGTGCCGCGTGGTTTCGCCTATGAACTCTCGAGTCGGCCAAGCGGCCTTGTTTGCGATGCTCGGTTGCTTTGCCGCTTGCCGCGAGCGCGAAGCCGCTCACGAAAGCAAGCCCAAGCCCACGACGAGCGCGCCCGGGGTGAACGCCAAGCCCGAGGCTTCGAGCGCGGCCGCGAGCAGCGCGGCGGCCAGCACCAAGCGCGGACCGGACGTCGCGCGCCCCACCACTCGACTCAGCGCCGGCAGCGGGCCGTTCGTAATCGACCAGCCCGTCGACATCGCGCCATCCGGACCGGCAACGCCCCACGAGCTCGGCGTGGTGATGGTCGATCGCCAGGACAAAGTCGTCGTCGCACGGCGCGGCAAGGCGGTCAGCGGCGAGCGCAGCGCGCCGACCGCCATCACCGCGATCGAACGCAAGCGTGAAGACTTCGTTGCCTACGCGCGTGGCCCGACCCTGGTTTCTGACTTCGCGTATTGGGTGCGCAAGGGACAATTGGTGCGGGCGCGCATCGACGGCAGCGGCGCAACCGAGGTGTTGGCGAGCGACGCGCGCAACGGCACGCGCGTCTCCGGAAGCAAGGGCGTCGCCGGCGCGCTGATCGCCTACATCACCACCCCGAACTCGCAAGGCGCCCTCCAAGCAAAGCTCTGGATCGAGGGCGGAAAATCCCTGGATCTGACGCCGGAAGGTGCTGGCACCAGCAGCGTGGCGTGGGTCCCGCAGAAGAATGGTTGGATGGTGCTGTCACTCGACGGTCGCAGCGGCATGACGCCGCTGCACGCGCGCCGCGTGACGGCCGAAGGCCCGAACATCAAGCTCGGGCCCGATGTCGTGATCTGGGTCGGCGCCTCAGCGCAAGCGACCACCGAAGTGTTCGCTGCCGCCACGGATGACGACGTGTGGGCCTTCGTTCCGATCGAACAAGACGTCACCCATTTCGGGCTCGCGCAGATTCCGGTCGGCGCCGAGCCGCGCATGGACGCACAGGTGACGTTCGCCACTTATCCAAGCGGCCTGAACACCGCCCCGGCTGCGGCGGCGAGCGTGTGCGGAAAGACGACGGTAGCGTTCGCGCAACCAGTGGACGAAAAACCCAACGCCCAGCAAGAATTGATTGTCGGCACCCCGGGCAAGGACGGTCTACAGGGAGGCGAGGTGGTGGCCAAGGCCCGCTCGTTCGCCGACGCCTCGCTGTCGTCAGTGCCAGGCGGGGGCCTGCTCGTCTACAACGCCGAGCACCGCATCTGGGCGGTTTCTCTACGCTGTCGACATTCGGCCGCGAAGGGCCCGGGCTGAGCCTGGGGGCAGGTGACAAGGCTGCGCCGCCGGCCTACAACGCGACCCGCACCGAGCAAAGGAGCACTTTCCCATGGCGAGCACCTCCGGGCGACGCGCAGCGCGCCGCCCCTCGCGCCCCAAGCGGCGCAAACCGCAACTGACCGCGAAGACCGCCGACAAACACGTTCTCTATCAGAAGTCGGTTCAGGACGCGGACACGGAGGCGGCCTTCATCGAGCGCGTGTTTCGAAAAATCCGGGGGCGCGCACCGGAAAGCCTACGCGAAGACTTTTGCGGAACCGCACTACTCACGTCGAAGTGGGTGCAGCGCGGTCCGAAGCGCACGGGAGTGGGCGTCGACATCGACCCCAAGGTGCTCGAGTGGGGCAAGGCCCACAATATTTCGCCGATCGGTGAAGCGGGTAACAAGATCAAGCTCTACTGCCAAGACGTTCGCAAACCGGTACGCGAACGCGTCGACGTCGTCGGCGCCTTCAACTTCAGCTACTGGGTGTTTACGACACGCGACGAGATGCGGGCCTACTTCGCGCACGTAAAGCGCGGTCTCGGCAAGGAAGGCATTTTTCTGCTCGACGCTTATGGCGGCTGGGAGTCCGAAGAGCCCATGCTCGAGGAGCGCGCGATTGCGGGCGGGTTCACCTACGTCTGGGACCAACACAGCTTCGACCCGATCACGCATCGCGTGGTGAACTACATTCACTTTCACTTCCGCGACGGCACCAAGCTCGAGCGTGCGTTTACCTACGACTGGCGCTACTGGACTTTGCCCGAACTCAAAGAGCTGCTCCTGGAGGCCGGCTACCGTGACGTGCAGGTGTACTGGGACACCAGCGACAACGACGAAACCGAAGCGTACAAGGTGTGCCGCACGGCCGAGAACCAGCCGGGCTGGCTGGCCTATTTGGTCGCAATCCCCTGAAAACGGCGGGGTTTTCACGGGTCCGCGGGCTTCTTCGCGCGACCCGTGATCGGGATTGAGCCGTTGGGCAGGTTCGTGCGTCTAATGTCTGATGGCGATTCGTCCTCCCCTTCCTGTTCCTTTGGCTCGCGCCCTCGGCCCCGCGTTCGCGCTGCTGCTGCTGGCTGGGCTCGCTGAAGGTTGTGGGCGTTCGGCGGAGACCGGCGTTCAGCCGGCGACGCCGACCTCCCTGAAAGAAGAACGGCCGCAGACCGAGCCCGAGACGCTGGAACAGGCGGAAGCCGATCTGGAACAGGCGCGACTTGCTTTGGCTCAAGTTGGAGGGCAGCCGAGCCCGCCTCCACCTGCCGCTGCCGCTGCCGGTGCGGCGGCGCCGGCAGCGCCTAGTTCGGTTAGGCCAGACAGCGCGAGCGTCAGCGAAAAGAAGCGGACCCGAGAGATCTCTGCCGACGAGGGCGCATCCGCCCCCTCGGTGCAGGCTGCACCGAAGCGGGCTGCGCCAGCCAATCGCGCCGCAGAGGCGGAAGACGTGGAAGCCAAAGCTGATGACAACCCCTGCTTGACCACGTGCAAGGCGTTTGCCTCGCTCCTCCGCGCAAAGGACGCAGTGTGCCGCTTGGACGCGCCGAACGGCGCGCGCTGCGCTCGTGCCGAGGGCATCGTGCGCGAAGCCACGCCGCGTGTGCAAAGCTGTCAGTGTTCACCCTGAAACGAGGGAGCCGTTGAGCGTCGTCGGCCGCTTGGCACCGAGCCCCACCGGGCTGCTGCACCTCGGCCACGCGCGCACGTTTCTTTTGGCTTGGTGGTCCGCGCGCGCTCAAAATGGACGCATTTTGCTGCGGATCGAGGACCTCGACGGGGAGCGCGCGAAGCCCGAGTTCATCGCCGCGGCCGAGCGCGATTTGGAGTGGTTGGGCCTCGATTGGGACGGGCAGGTGATCGTTCAATCGGCCGGGCTCGAGCAAATCACGGCCGCGGTCCAGAGCTTGCTCGAGCAAGGGCTCGCCTATCCGTGCACGTGTACTCGTCAGGATCTGAGAGAGAGTCAGAACGCGCCACAACTGGGCGTGAGCGAGCCGCGCTATCCGGGCACTTGCCGCGGGCGCTACTCGAGCTTGGCGGAAGCGGAGCGCGCGAGCGGTCGACGCGCTGGCATTCGGCTACGCGTCGCGGAAGGACCGACCCAATTCGAGGATCGAATTGCGGGGGCTCAAAGCTTCGACGTACAAGCCGAGGTCGGTGACTTTCTCATCGCACGACGCAGCGGCGTACCCGCGTACCAACTTGCGGTCGTAGTCGACGACGCTCGTGAGTCGGTCAGCGAAATCGTGCGCGGAGACGACCTGCTACCCAGCACCGCGCGCCAGATGTTGCTGCAGCGCGCGCTCGGTTTGCCGCACCCGCGCTGGGCGCACGTGCCGCTGGTGCTGGACGAACAAGGTCGTCGTTTGGCCAAGCGAAGCGCAGATCTCGGTCTGTCCGAGCTTCGCGAGCGAGGCGTGGATCCGCGGCGGATCGTGGCCTGGGCCGCGCGCAGCGCGGGCCTCGGCGTGGCGGAAAGGATGACCGCGAGCGAACTCTTGCCCGAGTTCTCGCTCGAGCGCGTGGCGCGCACTCCGGTGCGCCTGGGGAGCGCCGATTTGGGGATGCTAACGCGCTGAGCCTGCTCTAGGTTTGCGCGGCATGCCGTGCTCACGCCGTTCGCTGCTTCTGCCGCTGGCCCTCGTTCCTGCTTGGGCGCTGCTCGACTGCAAGAAAAAAGCAGCGCCCGAGCTCGTGTACACCAGCGCCGAAGCAAGCGGAGAAGTGGTGGTGGTCGACCCACAGAACGGTGCGATCGTCACGCGCATTGCGGTGGGCAAGCGGCCACGTGGGTTGAAACTCTCACCCGATGGTCGAACCCTCTACGTGGCGCTATCCGGCTCGCCGCGCAGCGGGCCGAACGTCGATGAGTCCACTTTGCCCCCGGCCGATCGCGCGGCGGACGGCGTGGGCGTGATCGACCTCGCTCGACACAAGCTCCTGCATACCCTGCCGAGTGGGCAAGACCCAGAGAGCTTCGATCTCTCGCTCGACGGAAAAACGCTGTACATCTCCAACGAGGAAACCTCCGAGCTCAGCGTGCTCGACATCGCGGCCAAGAAGGTCACTCACCGGGTCCCCGTTGGCGGAGAGCCGGAAGGCGTGTCTCTTCGGCCAGACGGCAAGGTTGTATACGTCACGTCCGAGGCTGACAGCGCCGTGTTCGTCGTCGACACGGGCTCGCTCAGCGTCGTGGGTCGGGTCGCGACCGGGCTTCGACCGCGTTCGATCGCGTTCACGCGCGACAGCAAGTTGGCGCTCGTTGCGAACGAGATGGGCAAGAGCCTCACCCTGATCGACGCCGAAAAGCACGCCGCGCTCAGCACGATCACCATCGAAGGCGACCCGTCACCTCGCCCCATGGGCACCGTGATCTCGGCGGACGGTGACCGCCTGTTCGTATCTACGGGCCGGGGCGGGTCCATCGCGGTGATCGATTTGACCAAGCGCCTGCTCAGCCAAACTTGGCCCGGGGTCGGAACACGCCCTTGGGGCATCGCGCTGAGTGGCGACGGCAAGCGCCTGTTCACCGCCAACGGTCCGTCGGACGATCTTTCGATCATCGACGCCAGCAGCGGCAAGGTTCAGCAACGGGTCAAGATCGGCGGCTCGCCCTGGGGCGTGGTCGTCGGCGGTGGCTGAACACCCGAGCGCTGCCCGCTACTCCGGGCAAGACTTGATCGACGTGATCCAGTCGCCGATCAGAGCGAGGCCTGCTTGGTCCACGTGGTACGTGCCAATCTGGGGCATACGCGTGCGGTTTTCGAGGGAGTTCATGCGAATCCAGACCAAGGACTGCATCGGCTTGCCCGGCTCCAGAATCTTCGCGTCCAGCACGCCGCCGTTGCCCTTCTGCGGATCCAAACCGCAGATGTTCATGTCCTTCAGCGCAACGCCGAAGCGCAGATCTTGGTTGGGAAAATCGGCGTCCGGCCGATGGCAGTTGGCGCAGTTGGCGTGCAGGTAAGAGCGCGCTCGCTCATCGAGCGTCGCGCTCGCGGGTGGAGCGCCCGCCTGGCCCGGATAAGGGGTGACCAACGCAGCTTCGTAAGGCTTCACGAGCGGCGCGTCGAGCATGCCCTTGGCGATGAACGCGTCGATCTGGTTCGTGCCACCCACATCGCGATTCAGTTGCTTCGTTTCGGGCCCGAGCGTTCCGCCAGCGAACTTCGTGTGGCAGGTCATGCATTCGAGGCGACTGGGATACGACCAATCGACCATGCGCTGACCGGTGTTGAAGTTCACCTGCAGGCCATCTTCGTTGACGATGGTGGCGTCGGTTTGCGCCTCGTTCCACTGATAGCCGTAGCCCACCCAGTTCTTTTCATCGAAGCGAACGAACAAGCGGGTCTCGACCAATTTGCCGTCGAACGAAAAGTTCTTGAGCAGAACCGACCCTACGGGGAAAACCCATTTCCCGGTGTCCGACGGTCCGAACGGGCACTCAGAGGGCTGCGCGGCGCAGTCTTTCACGTGAATTTTCTGGCCGGCGGGCAGAACCATTCCGCGTGTCTTGTCTGCTGAATCCGACCAGAGCGGACTATTCACCTCATAGGGCACGACGAAGCTGGCGAATTTTTTGGTGTCGCTTGCATCCATGCAGCCGGTCTGACTCAGCAGGGTGATCGGCTGTTGCATATTGGCTGGCGGGCGACACGGCCCGGTCGCAGCCCCTCCGCCGCCAACCGCACCGCCCCCTGCTGCACCGCCACCGCCATTCGTGCCACCTGTGGCGTTGGTACCACCACCACCACTGGTGGCGTTTCCCGCTGCGCCTCCAGTTGCCGGGTTGCCTCCGGTTATCGGGCTCGAGCCACCAGTGGCGACACCGCCCGTGGTAGCCCCACCGGTGGGGCTACCACCCGTCGAGGTGCTGCCCCCCTGCGGCTGCGGCGAAACATTTTCCTGACCGCTGCAACCAAAGCCAAAAGAAACGATCGTTAGCGCGGCGAACCGCCACGCAAATGACATTCGAGCGGGCATTCTACGAGATTGAAACCCTGATGCGGGCGAACCCAGTCCAGTAACGCAACGCGAGTGGATCATGCGGCTCCATCAACACAAGCAGCAAACGGGTCAGAAAACTTCAACTGTTGCCTGCGCGATTCGGAGCGCTTGCACCGAAGCGACGCGTGACAGGGGCGCGAGTTGACTTCAATATTGGGTTCCGGCACCGTTCAGACCTTCTTCGTCGCCTTTTCACACCCTCGTGTCTACGGCAGGTTAATGCCCGCCGGTTGAGAGGCTCTTCTGATGAAATACCATTTGCTGCTCGGAATGCTCGTAACGGTAGTCGGCTGCGCCAACGACTCGGACAATGGCGGAACCGGCGGCACAAGCTCCACGACCGGAGGCACGGGAACCAGTACCGGAGGTACGGGCCAGGGCATGTCTGGTAGCGGAGGTTCGACGGCCACTACCGGAGGTTCAGGGGCAACAACGGGCGGAAGCGTGTCGAACACGGGCGGCTCCACGGGTGACTCCGGCGCCAAAAGCACGGGCGGAAGCGACGCCAAGGGCGGCTCCGGTAACTCCGGCACCACGAGCACGGGTGGCTCCACGCCGACCAACACCGGCGGCGCGGGCAAGGGCGGCGTAACCTCCACGGGCGGCGCGGCAACGGGCGGCGGCGGTGGGACCGTCGCGACCGGCGGCGCGGCGACTGGCGGCTCCGGCGGCGCTGTGCAGACCGGCGATCAGTCGGTGCTCGAGCGCAACAACAGCCCAACCCGCGACGGGCACTTCGTGCGGCCTGCTCTGACCAAAGACAAGGCCAAGACCATGGTCTGGGACACGACCTTCAAGACGTCGTTCAAGGGTGGCGTCTACGCCTCGCCGCTCTACATGCAGAACGGGCCCGGCGGTAAGGGCGCGTTCTTCGTCGTCACCACCAGCAACGACGTGCTCGCCATCGACGAGACCACGGGCGCGACGATTTGGACCAAAAACGTCGGTAGCGCGCCGAGTCAAACCGGAGCCGGCTGCGGCATGAGTCAACCAGGCCTGCTCAGCACACCGGTGATCGACCCCACCACTCGAACCATCTACGTCGCGGGCGCGATCGGCACCACGTCGATCGAACGTCACGAGGCGCACGCCCTCTCGATCGAAGACGGAACCGAGAAAACGGGCTGGCCGGTGAACATGACCGGCATGAAATCGGGCAGCGTCACCTTCAACAGCACGCCGCAAAACCAGCGCAGCGCATTGTCGCTCGTCGATGGCACGTTGTACGTCGCTTACGGCGGCCACGTCGGAGATTGTGGCGACTATCACGGCTGGGTGATTGGCATCGACACCAAGGACCCGACCAAGAAGGGCGGCTGGGCCACGCTCGGCAAGGGCGAAGCGATTTGGGCGGCGGGCGGACTGGCCTCCGACGGAAACGGCGTGTTTGCCGTTACCGGCAACAGTACCTCCAAGGCCAGTGACCGCGCGGCGTCCGACAGCGAGCAAGTGGTACGCATCACGGGCCTCGGCACGTTCAACCGCACCAACGCGAACCTCTATTACCCGGCCAGTTGGAAAGCGATGGACAGCTCCGACGCCGATTTCGGCGCGAGCAATCCGATCTACATCACCAAGCCCGCCAAGTACGTGGTGGCGATCGCGAAGGACGGCCATTTCTACCTGCTCGATCCGGCGAACCTCGGCGGCATGGGCGGACACGTGGTCGACTTCCAGGTCTCGACCGGCGCCATGTCGGTGAAGACCGCGCCCGCGGCGTACACGACGGCCAAGGGAACGCACATCGTGTTCTCGACCGAATCCGGCGCGATGTGCCCAGGCGGCGGGACGAGCGGCAAGAACATCGTCTCGGTGATCGTTCCCACGAGTTCCCCGGTGATGCCCACGATTGCCTGGTGCGCGCCGATGACGGGTGGAAACGGCACTCAGACCACATCGCCGATCGCCACCACGACCGATGGCACGAACGAAGCCATCGTTTGGTACATGAACAACGGCAAACTCACCGGCGTCGACGGTGACACCGGCGCGGTGCTGTTCAACGGCGGGTCGAATACCTGCTCCGGCGTGCAACGCTGGACCTCGCCGATTGCGGTCAAGAACCGCATCATTGCGGTCGGAAATAACCTCGGCTGCTCCTGGTCCGCGCCGTAGCGCTAGCGGGCGCTGCTCGTTTCAAGCGCCGTCGCGAGCCAGCGCGGCGTTCGGGTCGAGCAGCACCAGCAGCGCCTCGCTCGTCCCAGGCGGAGCGGGCGCTCCTTCGTCGAGGACGTTCGCGATGATCACGCGCTCGTTGTCCTTGTTTCGCACGACGGCCACGCGCAACGCAGTGCGGGGACGCGGCGCCGCAGACGATGTCGTGCCGAGCGGCACCGCGGACGGTCGCTGAGTGGCCGGGCGCGGCGGGGGCGGTGGCTTCGACGGACGCTCGCTGATCGTCACCGCGCTGTGCTGCATCGTGCGCGCGGCCTGAATCGCGGGCGAGTCGACGATGGTCTGATCATTGAAATCGTCGAAGGGCGCGAGCGCTGCGCCTTCGTCACGCGGCTTTGGACTGCTCGACTCGGCCCCGAGCGAGCTCATGAGATCTGCAGCCGCGCGGGCAAGCCCCACCGCGCGCCGATCGTCGCCGGCCGCCTCGGCCGCGTCGGCTGCGCGGTGCACCCAGCGCAC
This sequence comes from Polyangiaceae bacterium, assembly GCA_035549735.1. Taxonomy (GTDB): domain Bacteria; phylum Myxococcota_A; class Polyangia; order Polyangiales; family Polyangiaceae; genus PMG-095. Next base: position 77,794 of record DASZQI010000011.1, read on the forward strand.
GGCTTCGCGCCGATCTCCCCTTCCCCACTCGGCGCTGCCGACCTCCAGCGCGTGCGCGACCTCATTCGGATCGCTTTGGACCGGAGCCGGAAAAGAAAGCTGCTGCGTGGACATGCGGGGTCTCGGATTTTACGCTGCCTCGAGCCCCAAGAAAGGGGGAAACGCGGGATCTGCGCGCGCCCACCGTCCTCTGCTGGCCGCGCAGCCGGGGTGCGGTGTAACGTCGCGGGCCATGACAGGCTCGCCCGCGCTCGCGGAAGACTCGGACCGCCCCGTTCCGCTCACCGCCTTCGAGCGGCGCTTCCGCCACCCACCCGGCCTCGTGATCTTGTTCTTCGCCGAGATGTGGGAGCGCTTCAGCTACTACGGCATGCGCGGCCTTTTGAAGCTTTATATGGCGAACTACCTGTTCGTCACCGCGCGTGAAGCGCTGCAGGGCTGCCGCCAGGGGGCGTCGCCATGCAGTCTGGTGCCGGGAGATCCGAATAGTGTTTTCTTTTGGAGTACGGTCAAAGGCCTTCTGCCCGCGAACCCCGCCGAGGCCGCTTCGCTGCTCTACGGAACCTACACCGGCCTCGTTTATGCCACGCCGTTCTTCGGTGGCATCCTGGCGGATCGCGTACTCGGGCAGCGCAAGACGGTGGTGCTCGGCGGGGTGCTGATGGCGCTCGGCCACTTCGTGATGGCCATCGAGAACTCGTTTTTCATCGCGCTCGCGCTGCTGATCCTGGGCAACGGCGCGTTCAAGCCCAACATCTCCACCCAAGTCGGCAACCTGTATCGACCGGGGGATCCGAGACGGGACGGCGCGTTCACCATCTTTTACATGGGCATCAACCTGGGCGCGTTCATCTGCAACTTGATTTGCGGCACGCTCGCCGCGCTGTACGGCTGGCACTACGGGTTCGCGGCAGCGGGGGTCGGCATGGTGCTCGGCCTGGTCGTGTACCTCTCAGGCCAGAAGTACCTAGCGCAGGACAATCTGAGTCGCGCGCGCGAGCAGCACCAGCGCGAGACCGCGCCCCTCGACCGTGACGAACGCCGGCGCGTGATCGCGCTCGTCGTGCTGTGCGCGCTGAACATCGTGTTCTGGGCGGTGTACGAGCAGCAGGGCAACACCATGCAGTCGTGGGCCGACGATCAGACACGTTGGCCCGTCGTGTTCGGCTTCCAAATTCCGTCGACTTGGTTTCAGTCCATAAATCCGCTGGCGATCATCGTGCTCGCACCGCTGCTCGACATCTTCTGGCGCTTTCAGAACCGGCGCGGCACCGAGCCGTCGAGCTTGACCAAGATGGCGATCGGCTCGATCGTGCTCGGCCTCAGCTTCGTGGTGATGATCGTCGGCGCAGAGCTCGTGGGAACCAGCAAGGGCAGCCTGTTTTGGCCCCTGTTCTGCACGATCCTGCTCACCGTGGGCGAGCTCTATCTTTCACCGATCGGGCTCTCACTGGTGACCAAGGTGTCCCCCGCGCGGATCGTCTCGATGATGATGGGCATGTGGTTCTTGTCGAGCTTCCTCGGCAACTTCTTGAGCGGGGTGATCGGGGTGCTCTACACGCGCTGGCCGAAAGAAGGGTTCTTCGCCCTGCTCACTCTGTTGGGAGTGAGCGCTGGCCTCGCAATGCTGGCCATTCGAAAGCCGTTGAAGGCAGCGATGGCGCACGAAGCGGCCGCGTCCGCGCCGTAAGCTACGTTCCGGCTCGATCGCTCACAGCGCCGAGCCCGGCGCGCTGCTTGGCTCGGAGGCAGGCGCTTCGGGCCGACGAATCCCTGCGCTGACGAGCCGCGAGGCGAGCAGCGAAATCCGCGCGAGGTCGTCCGGGCCCAAGATCCCGAGCAGGCGCTGCCCATCGACGACGACCACCGGGCGCCCGCCCTCCGACAGCTGATCGCGCACGGTGAGCAGTGGCGTGGCGCTCTCGCACACGGGCAAATCACGACGCAAAACTTGGCGCACGCTGGCGCGCAAACCAAGCCGTTCGGCAGCCAGAAGCGCGTCGTCGCGCAGGACCACCCCGATCAGTTCGGTGCCGTAGACCAGGGGAAACAAGGTTTGATTGCTGCGCAGCGCGTGGTCCACGACGTCCCCAAGGTCATCCCCGGGAGCCAGGGTTTGCGCATTGGGGTTACAGACCTCTCCGGCGGTCAGCTGCGAGAGGATCTCGAGTGCGCGACTGGCGAGCCGCTCTTGCGCGGCTCCGAAGAACACGAACACGGCCGCGAGCACGAGCAGCGGGCTCTGCGCCGCGATACCGAGGCCCGCCATGGCGATTGCCAGCACCTGACCGACGCCCGCGGCGATCACGGTCGCACGTGGCCGCCCGAGCCAAATCGCAAGCAGCGCACGCAGCACACGCCCGCCGTCCATCGGGAAGGCCGGCAGCAGATTGAACAGCGCGAGCACCAGGTTGCCGGCCAACAGCCACATCAGCAGCGCGTTCACGCCGAGCTTGTCCATCTCGGCAGCCCAGAATGCCTGATCCGGCAGGACCACCCCGACGCGCGCCACGAGCACCGCTGAAAGGCCCGCCACGATCGCGAGATTTACCAACGGCCCCGCGATGGCGATCAACAGCTCGTGCACGGGCCGGCTGGGCTCGCGGCTCATGCGCGCCAGGCCACCGATCGGCAAGAGCACGATCTCTCGCACGGTGGCCCCGAAACGGCGGGCGACCAGGCTGTGTCCGAGCTCGTGCAGGGTGATGCAGGCGAACAGCAGCACCATGGCCAGGGTGCCGAAGAGCGCGCCCCGCGCCCCGTGACGATCGCCGAACTCGATCGCCACCCACAGCAGCACGAACGCAAAAGTGAAATGCACTCTGACGTCGATGCCGAACACCCTGGCCAGGCGAGCCGAACCGCTCATCGCCCGCTCGCTCCGAGCAGGATTTGGGGCGCCGTTCCCGCCGTCATTCGATTCGCGCAGCGTTGCATGGTCGTCGTGGTGTGCAGCCGGAACCGCTCAGTCGCAAGGCGAGACCCGCCAGCTCGGCACCGGGTTTGCACCCTGCGCTCACCGAACTCAGCAAACCAAGGGCTTTGGTCATTCCCGCGCCCACTTTCGCGGCAGATCGGGCGACATTTCGACGACGGCTGGGTAGCGGCAACGTTTCGGGTTCGAAGCCCCAGTTTCAGAATTGAAAGACCCCGAACGCAAAGCCCGGTCTATCTACCTGAAACCTGATTCGCAACGGCTGGCACAGAAGGTGCACATACGTTTTCCCGCAGGCGGCGCCCTTGGTGCCCCCCCCTCCGCCTCGGTCGCCGCCTCCCTAACTTCTCAGCGGCTTGGAGCGCCCCCCTCGCTCCAGGCCGTTGTCTTTTTTGTCGCCTGCAGGAGCCTCCCGCGCGCAACTAGGCGTCCCAGGCCAGTTCTTCCATGCGGCCCACGGTGGCCGCCATCAGAGGAACTAGCGAACGCACTTCGCTTGCCCGAAACGGGTGGTCGAAACGAGCCAGCTCGACCACGCCTGCGAGCTCGGTCGCCGCGCGGATCGGAATGATGGCCAGGCCCGCGGGCAAGCGATCCGGACACAATCGAAGCGCCACCGCGCGCGCGGCCATGTTCGATTCGGGTAGAAGGACGGTCGGCTCGCCCTCGTGAGCCAGGCAAAACGCTGGATCACGTCGCGGCACGACCTCACCCAACTCGAGCAGAGCGTCGCCGTAGCACGCTGAGACTACCGGCAGGTCGATGGGCGGGCGCACCCGATACAGCGCACCGACCGAGGCCTGCGTGACCGAACACGCGCCGTGTAGCGAGAACAGCATCGCTTCTCCCTGATCGCGGGCGTCGCTGAGCCAGCGCACGACCTGTCGCGCGGTGCCGAGTGGGTTTCCGAGCGCTTCTTCGCCGGCGCGGGCGGCCCGAATCTCTCGCACCTCATCGAGCGCTCGCCACTCACCGCCAGACTCCGGCTGCACACGACAATCCGGCGGAATTCGGCCGTCGAGAAAGCCGCGCACCAGCAGGTGCGTCGCGACGGGTCCAACGGTCATCTCGCCATTCGAAACGAGCCAGGCCGGAGCAGGCTCGAAACCGTATGCAGAGTGGACGCGCAGGTGCATGGACAGGGCTCCTTGAGTTGAGGCCCAAATTGTCGGGCGCCTGGCAGCAAGGGGCCAAATCTCGTGCAGCCTTAGCTGAACCGGCCGCAATACGTGGGCTAGTCCCCCCATAATCTCGAGTCTTTTCACATTTGAGAGGTGGGCGGCGTGTCAGCGTTGAAGCCATGCCACTCGAACTCGCGCCAGCCGGTTTCTTTGCGGAGCGTTTGGCTCCCAGCGAAAACGTCGCTGAGACGAGCGAAGCGCCCCGCACGACCTGGGAGCGCGAGCGGCTCGAGAGCGCGCTCGCCGGCGACGGCCGCGCGTTCGCAGAGCTCGTCGAACCTCACCTGTCGCTGATGTACCGCGTCGCCGCGCGGCTGTGTCAGAGCCCCGCGCTCGCCGAAGATGCCGTGCAGGATGCGCTCACGGTCGCCTATCGCCGGCTGCGCGCGTATCAGCCGGGGACGTCGCTGAAAGCATTCTTGGTCGCCATCGCCGCGGGGCAGGCGGAAACATTGCTGCGCTCCGAGCGCCGACGAAAGCGCCGCGAAGAGGAAAACCCGCACGCCGAGGGTGAGCCCAGTCCAGCGGACGCGCTCGAAGCCAAGGATCTCGCGGCGCGTTTACGAGAAGCGCTGCTTGCTCTGCCAGAGAAGCGGCGAGCCGTGGCGCTGCTGCGACTCGATGGAGGTCTGAGCTATGCGGAGATTGCAGAAGCGCTCGCCACCACCGAAGCCTCCGCTCGCAGTCTCGCGCATCTGGCGATCAACGCGCTGCGTGAGGTGCTGACCGAAACCGAAGCGAGCCCCGGCTCGAAAGGGCACACGTCATGAGCCACGATCCCGACGAACCCAGCGAGCTCAAGGCGTTGTTCGAGCGAAGCGCGCAGAGCTTGGATCCGGCCGCGCGCGCTCGATTGCGCGCCCGCGCGCGTGCGATCCCACCCCAAAAACCCGGGCTATTGCAGTTCCCGTCGCTGTGGGCCTGGGCGAGCGCGCTCGGCGCGCTGGGTGCCGCAGCCGCGGTATTGCTGTCGCTGAACGGGCCGCACTCGATCCAACGCAGCACGAGCGACCCATTGCCCGCCGCGCTCGGCAATGCAGCGTCTGCTTCGCCGAGTGCGCAAACCGTGGACACCGAGAGCGTCGGTACGGATGAAGCGGACGAGCTAGCGGGCGGCGCGGACCTCGATGATGCGATGAGTCCCGACGTGCTCGACGACCTGGCTCTCGACCCCGGCGATCTGGCTGAAGCCGAGGTCGATGCGTGGATTTCTGCCGCCGGCGCGACGCTGGGCGGGTGAGCGCTGGAGAGCGAAATGAACAAGCATGCCGTGATCCTGCCGTTTCTACTTGCAACTCTGGTTGCCGCGCCCGCCTTTGCCGATCCTCCGCCAGCGGGCAAAGTGGAAGCGCAAGCGCGCTTCAAGCAAACGCGCGCCGAGATCTTGCGCAAGCGTCTGGGTCTCGACGAGAAGAAGGCGGGTGAGGTCGAGAAGGTGCTCGACAAGTACGCTCCCGAACGTAAGAAGCTGCGCCAGGCCATGCGCGATCAGCAGAAAGCTCTACGCGAGTTACTCAAGAACAAGAGTGAAGATCAGCCGGCGTACAAACGAGCTCTCGACTCGCTCACCGACAATCTCACGCGACTCAACACGCTGCGGCAGCAAGAGCAGGCGGAGCTCAGTCGGCTGATGACCCCCAAGCAGCAAGCGCAGTTGCTCGAGGTGATGGGACGGGCCCGCCGTGCCATGCGCGGGCACGGACCGCGATAGGGGGGCGGGCCCCTTGGCCGCGTGCCTGGGTGCGGCAGCGCCGAAAAATCAGGCGACCATCTTTAAAAAAGCCAGGGTGAACCGCTCGATCCGAGGCGGCTTGGTTACTACTAGGGGACGTTCTGGTTACGAGCCCGGGACCGGCCGTAGAGCCGCGTTGTCCTGAGCCCACCCCCTGGAGTCCTCATCGTGAATCGTCCGTCTAAGTCGCTTCTCTTCCCCGGTCTCGCCCTGGGCCTCCTCTCCGCCTACTGCTCGTCTCCAACCGATCCCGCACCAGCCGGCTCAACGGGCGGCACCCCGGCCACCGGCGGTGTGCCCGCGACCGGAGGCGTCGCTACCGGCGGCACCAGCACCGGGGGCTTCGCTCCCTCCACGGGCGGCATCCCCTCGACCGGCGGCATCAGCACCACCGGAGGGACCAACCACACGGGTGGTACGACGGGCGGCATCGGAACCGGCGGCATCGGCACGGGCGGATCGACCGGGGGCAGCGGCCCGAGCACGGGGGGCAACACGGGCGGAAGCGGCCCCTCTACCGGCGGCAGCGCCGGGACATCGACTGGCGGGACATCGACCGGTGGCACCGCCGGCGGCGCGACCGGCAACTTCAGCTTTTTCGTGACCAGCTTCGCGGCGATCAAACGCGTGTCCGGCAGCGAGATGGGCTTTGGCGGCGATCTGCGGCACGGCGAAGCCACCGGGCTCGACGGTGCGGACAAGATCTGCCGCGAGATCGCGGAGACGTCGATGGCAGGCGCAGGCTCGAAGACCTGGCGCGCCTTCCTCAGCGTGAAGGGGCCACCGCAAATCAACGCCATCGATCGGGTTGGCAATGGCCCCTGGTACGACCGCAAGGGTCGCCTCTTGGCCATGACCAAGACCGCTCTGGCCATGCAGCGCCCTCAGGGCGCCGATCCAGCCATCATCAACGACTTTCCGAACGAGGATGGCATCCCGAACCATAACCCCGACGGAACCGGCAATGTCGACAACCACGACATGCTCACTGGCTCGACCACCACGGGAACTCTGGACATGGGCAACGGTGCCACGTGCAGCGACTGGACCACCAGCATGGGCGTGCAAGGGCAGAGGCCACGCGTCGGGCACTCTTGGCCGGCAGGCAGCGGCATGAATTGGATGTCCGCCCTGTATGAGGGTGGCTGCGCCGCAGGCGTCAACCTGGTGGAAATGGGCGGCCCGAAGCAAGGCGAGTACACCGTGGGGACCGGCGGCGGTTACGGCGGTTTCTACTGCTTCGCGCTCACGCCCTGAGCGGCGCGCGAGAGAGCCACGCGAGCGCCTCCAGGTGATGCGTTCCGGGGAACATGTCGAAAGCCGAAAGCGCTTCGAGCACGTAGCCTCGCTTGGTGAGGCGTTGCAAATCGCGAGATAGGGTCACCGGATCGCACGAACAGTAAGCGATGGTCCGCGGAGACAGCGCCACGAGCGAGGCCAAAATCTCCGCAGCGCCAGCGCGTGGGGGATCCAGCACCGCCAAGTCGAACGGTTCAGCGCGCGGGTCGAGCGCGCCGAGCGCAGTTCGGACATCCGCGGCGTGCACCTCGACCTTGGAAAATCCGTACGCTTCGAGCGAGCGACGCGCAGCCCGCGCCGCGCTCGGATGACCTTCGACGCTGACGCCGGACAGGCCCGCCGCCGCGAGCGCGAGCGTGAAGTTTCCGGCGCCCGCGTACAAGTCGAGAAAGCGTCGCACGCCGCGGGTGCGAGCGCCGTCCCCGAGCGCCTGGACCAGCAGCAGGTTTACCTCCCAGTTCACCTGAACGAACGCGTCCGCTGGAACCTCGAGCGAAAGCGTGGTCGAGAGCGGAAAGCGCTGCGCGAAATCCCCGGAAATTCCGGCGATTGAAAGGCTGAAGACGGAGCGCAGCGCGGTCAGTAATTGCTCAGCCGCTACGCTCGCGCGCTGCAGGTCGCCCCGCGGCACCAGGCGAAGCGCGAAGTTCGGGGCGAGCGGTGACGCTCGCAGCTCCGCTTGCTCGAACGCAGCCAGCAACTTCGGAAACTCGCGCGCGATGCGCGCGAACTCGGTGAACGCGTGGTTCAATTCGGGCAGCGCTGCCGGACAGTGTTCGAGCTCCACCAAGCGATGGCTCGCGGCCGCGAAGAAACCGAACCGCCCCTGGTCGTCGATGTGCAGGCGAATCCGCGAGCGATAGCCGCTTTGGCGAGGAGACGGCACGACTCGAATCTCCGGATGCTCACGGAAGCCGCCGGTGCGGTGGAGCGCTTCCGCGAGCAGCGACGCCTTGTGACGAAGCTGCGCGTCGTAGGCGAGATGCAACCAGTCGCAGCCGCCGCAGCGCTCGAAGTTCGGGCACCCCGGCGCGACGCGCTCGGCCGATGGCTCGAGCACGCGAAATTCTCGCGCTTCAGCGTAGCTCTTTTTCTGGGTCAAGCGCTCGACGGCGATTCGATCACCGGGTAGCGCGCCGGGTGCGAAGCCGACCGATCCGTCCGCACGACGAGCCATGCCGGCGCCGCCCGGTACCAGCTTTTCGATTCGCCAAAGCTCATGCGTCATGCCGTGGCTCCGCCGCTTCCGGGTAGTGGCTGAACGCAAAGCGGTTACCGTCCGGGTCGCGCGCGTAAGAAGTAAAGACCGTGCGCGACTCGATCGCGTGACCGCGCTGCTCGAGCAGACGTTCGAAGTGACTTCGCTCGGCGATCGAAACGCGTAGCGAGAACAGGAATAGGCCGCTGCCGACGCCGGTCACGACTCGCGCCGGTTGCTCGCTGTGCTCGATCATCAGCCAGGCGCCGCCCAGATCGAGCCAGACGGAGCGCAACGCGCCGCGCTCGTCGTGATGACGAGCCACTTCCGGTAAACCGAACACGTCACGGTAGAACTCGGCGAGCCGCTCGACGCGGCTCGATCCGAGCGCCAAGTGGTGGAGCCGCGTCACCTCGCGCTCTCGCCGCCTTCCGCGTCCGCTTCGTCCGCGTCCTCGTCCGAATCGAGAACGAAGCCGCAATGCTCGAGGAAAGTGGTCAGAAACTCCTGCGCTTCCTCCGGCCAGTTCTGGGCCTCGGCGTGCGCAGCGAGCCGCTCGATGTCGTCGGCCAACTGCTCGAGCGTGTCGTCGTCCGCGCGCTGCAGATAGAGCCCGATCCGATCCAAAACGGCGCAGGCGGCCGCGCCCTCCACCACGTCGTCCTCGGACAGATCCAGGAACGCTGCGCTGTGTAGCAACGCGAGCAAGAAGGGGCTGAGCTCGAGCTCCGGCGGCACGAGCGGCAGGAGGAACGGAGCTTGGGTGGGCTTTGGAGAAGTCTTACCAGTAGGTTGCTGTCGCACCTCGGCATCATAGCGCCCACCTGTGTCGAGGCTGCCAAGTATGTTTGCAACAGCGCTGACTCAGTTGTCACGGTCAGGTGTCCGCCCCAGATCTGGACAGGATGACGCGGCAGCGGGAAATATTTCTTCTGGCTACTACAAATCCTCGTAAGGGGGTGCGCGTCTGAACCGTTGACGGACCGCGGAGACACTGCAGGGTGTGCTCGGAACGAATCCTGCAGGAATGAATGGTGCGACCGCTACGTTCTTGGAGTTGAAGCGCCGCAGGGCGGCAGGAGCAGTCGGTATGAAACCCGCAATCGACAACGAAGGGTCGAGCCCCCACCGGGATGAGGGCTCTACCGTGCGCCCCAAGCAGGAAAGCGCGCGCCCTTCTTCTCCGGATCTGAACGCGCCGCCGCGCGAGGTGCGCATCGATCAGAAGATCCGCGAGGCCGAGGCTCTGCTCGCTACCGGACACGCAAACGACGGCCGGCGTCGCTTGTTGCAGGCGGCCATTCTTCGCCGCGACGAAGGCCTGGTCGACGCAATCTTGAGCACCCTGCGCGAAGCGCCACCGCCATCGCGCTGAAGCCATTCTAAGGCGGCAGTTCGGTGGCGACGTTGGTGTAACCCACCGAGACCTCTTTCGTCTCTGCCGCAAACTCGTATTTGACGAGCACCCGGCCATTTCGCGCGTCCACGTTGATCACGTCCGCCGGGACGAACTCTCCGGCAACGGGGACGAACACGCGCGCACCGGCGTGCACCGCCGGAACGAGAGGCAACGCGCGGCACGCGCTTGGTCGTAGCAGCTCCGCGCGGCCCGCAAAACCAAGGCCCAGCCAGGTGTCTTCGCCCGCGGTGGCGATCAGCAAGAAGCGCTCGCGTCGCTCACCACGACGACAGGCGAGCGTGGTGCCGAGTTCGGCCGGCTTTCGCAGCACCCGGAAGGTGTTCTTTGCGAGCACACTTTGACGCTCGCTTTCCATGGCGGTGCCATCGAGCGGTAGGTCGACGGAGCGCACCTCCGGTGAGTCCGATTCGCCTGCGCTCACCACGATCGCGCGCGAAAGCCCGGAACCGGAAAGTGAGTTCGTGAGCACGATCTCGGACGGCCGGGCGCGCTCGCCGCGCGGCAAGGCAATCAGCAGCGAATTCGGCACGGTACCGCGCTGTTGGGTCAGCCACACCAACGCGCTCTCACGCTCGCCGGGCCGGTCCACGTAGGCGCCGGTGTAGAGCAAGGTCTGCTTGCCGGCGGCTTGCTCGAAGGCTTGGCTCAGAGAGCTGCGCGAAGGCACCAGCGCAAAGTCCCCGGCCTGCGCGGAGGTAGGTGTTGCGGGTAGCCCGAACGGATTTTCGCCCGGCGCGCGGCGCGGATTCGACACCGCAGCGCTCGCACTCGCGCTCGGGGCTACGGGCACGTCCTGCCGCGCTCGGTCGGTGTCCGACCGAGGCGTACACGAGCCCGCAAACGCCGCCAAAAAACAGCTGAAGGCGCGGCGAAGTGTCGAGTCCAAGGCTGAAGTATTCATCCGCCCAGCCGTATCGAAGTCAGGAGGAGAATGTCGACGATGAGCCGAAGTCTGGCAGCGGTTGTTCTGGCACTATCATGCATGACCCCAGGCGTCGTCAGCGCCTCGGATAGCACGACCGCCGGAAGTGCGGCGAGCTCAGAACCGCAAACGCGCAAACTACCGGGGGGTGCCGTGCTGCGAATCGCCCCGGGGACTCACTTCACCGTCGGACATCCAATCAAGGTTCAACTCGGTTCGCGTCCCGAGCAGACACTCGCTCAAACCATTCGCCTGGTCTCTGGCCGGGTCGAAGTCGATCTGCCTTCGAGCAAGACGCCGACCACGGCCGTGCTGGTGCAGGGCCCCACTCGCATCAGCGCGGTAGCCAAAGGTGGGCACAGCGTGGTGATCGCTAGCTCGAACCATGTCACCGTGGCCGCGGTCTCGGGTGACATGCTGGTCGCCACGGGCAACGACTGGCGCACCCTACCGTCGGGTATCGTGCGCGACTTCCAGAACGGCGCTGGCAGCGATCATCCAGTCCTTCCGGCTCCGCAAGCCAAGGTCTCCAGCCCGGTCGCGCTCAGCGTTTCGGACGGACCCAAGGGTTCCCCACTCGATGCAGCCGCGACGCCCGTCGCACGCGCGGCCGGTTACGAGTTCGGGCTGTGGAAGCTCGAGGGCGGCGAGCGCCAGCTGCTGAAGCGCCTGCGCAGCAAAGGGACGTCGGTTCAGCTCGGACATTTGGCTCCCGGCAGCTACGGCATCAGCGCGCACGCGACCGAAGCCTCGGGCCTGGAGGGCGCCGAAAGCGAGGTCGTGCCGGTGCGCGTCGTCTCCGCCGAGCTCCCCGAAGGCGCGAAACTCACCGATGGCGGCATCCTGCTCACGCCGACCCAACGCATCAAATTGCTCGGAACCGAAGGCGTCGAAGTCAGCTACGGCAAAGCGCCGCAGTTCGTCCCTGCCCCGAACACGATCGGCCTGATCCGCGGTGAACCGACGTTGGTTCGCCTGCGCGCGCGTGGCTCCAAAGACGAGCTCGCGCTCACCCTGGCCCCGCGCACGTTGCACGCCGACGTCCAGCTTGGCCCGGCTCGCGCGCATTGGCCGCAGGATCGCGTAGCGGTTAAAGTGCGCCTCACCGACAGCCGCGGTCGCGCCGTGAAGAGTGACGTGGTCGCCAAGGCCAAGGTGTTCGTGAACGTGACCCCCGTGCAAGTCGATTGGAAGCGCGAGGGCAACCTGATGACCGGCACCGTGCCGAGTGGCAGCGGCGCAGGCCCGTGGGTGGTGCGCGTCGAAGTCGCCGACGACACCGGCAGCGTGGTCGGCCGTGACTTCCTCGAGATTGCGCCGAGCCGGCTCGCCCAGGCCAAATAACTTCGGGGGATTGTCGCGCTCCTGACTTTTGGCTAGGCGTAGCCGCGATTGCCTCTTCGTCCCCCGCTCGGCGCCGTGCTGTTCGATCTGGATGGTGTTCTGCTCGACACCGAGCCGATCTACACGCTCGCCACCCAAGCGGTGCTGGATAGATACGGCGCGCGCTTCGAATGGTCGCTGAAGCGCGACATGCTCGGACGCAGTGACATCGAAGGCGCGGAGCTGTTGGTCGCCCGCCTCGGGCTGCCGATCTCGGCCGGAGAGTACCTGGCCTTGTACGAGCCGGAGCTCGACCAGCTGTTCGCGCGCGTGCCCGCGATGCCCGGCGCGGAAGCGCTGGTCGCGGCGCTCGCGGCGCGCAGCGTAAAAATGGCGGTCGGCACCAGCAGCCGGCAACGCTTGTTTCGCCTGAAGTCGCGGCCGCACGACTGGTTTTCGCGCTTCGCCGAGGTGGTTTGCGGCGACGACCCCGAAGTCACCGCGTTCAAGCCCGCGCCCGACATTTTCCTTACTGCTGCGGCGCGCCTGGGCGTCGCGCCGTGCGAGTGCGTCGTGATCGAAGACTCACCCGCTGGGGTGATGGCAGCGCGGCGCGCCGGCATGCGCGTGATCGCCCTCCCCGACCCCGCGCTCGAGGACGGCGCGCTCGGCGACGCCGATCTGATAGCCCGCAGCCACGATGACGTGCAGCGGGCGTTGTTCTCCGCGCTCGGCGTCTGAGCACTTCTGCTTCAGGTCGGCACGTCGAGCCAGGCGAAGAACTGACTCAGCATCGAGCGCTGCGCGGGCGGCATGTACTCGAAGTTTCTGCCGCGATCGATGATCTCCCAGAAATCCTTGGTGGTCACCGACTCGAGCGCGCGCCGGATCGAGAGCAGCCGCTCGGGCGGCTCCTTGGCCATGTCGTCGGCAATCACGCGAGCCTTCTTCTCCTCGGCTTGAGTCAGGTAGTAGGCCGCGAGCTTGACCTGGGCCTTGCGCACGCCGAGCAGCGCGCTCTCCTGGCTGCTCACGCGGAGAGGTCGGTCGAGCTCCAAAAACTGCGCGAGCATGGCGTCTTCGGCGGGCAGCGCGCTCTCGTGTGCGGCCTGGCACAGCGAGGAGATGTCGTAGGCAACGGTCTCGGTCACGAAGGTGAGCTTCATGTCGAAGCTGACGTGCCCGTAGTAGCTCATGTGCCGAACGCCTTCGAGCGCGTGTTCGTGGAGCCCCAGCCGAATCATGGCTTCGACCAGCAGCCGGTACTGATTCAGCACGTTGTACGCCGTGCGCACCTCGCGCGCGTTCAGGGTCGAGCGCAGGTAAGAGTTCATGAAGCGAAAGACCAACGCCACGAGCTCGCGGTCCTTCGCTGCCGCCGCCGCTTCGCCGATGTAGCGCGTGTCGATGGCGACCAGATAGTTGATGTCGCGCATCGAGGCGAGCGCCTCGTTGTAGATACCGAGGTACTGACGCATCACCTTCCACTCGACCCAGGTCTTGCGAGCTTCGAGGTCGGAGAGGCTCTCCGGATCCATGGCGACGAAGTCCGGGTTTTGCCGGATTGCGCCGCCAATTTGGAACCAAACGGCCGCCGCCCGGTGCTTGTGCGACAGGTAGGCGAGCGTGAAGTCTTTGAGCGCGTCGACCGCGCCGCTGGCGATGATCTTGTCCTTGCCGGAGATGGAGTTGCTGGTGATGTCGGTCAGCTCCTCCATCGCGAACAGCGTCGCCGCCTGCGCGCGCGCGGTCGCTTCGGCGTTCGCCGAAAGCGCGCCGCGGCTCGCGGTGGCCACCGCTTCGCGGCGAATACGCGCGATGATGTTGCCCGGCTCGACGAACCAGAACACGTAGCCGAAGTACGGCGCCATCACCACCAGCCCGCCCGAGGTCGCGATCAGCATGCCGACCAAGGTGGCGCGCGGCACGAAGTCGTGCTGAATCCCGACGCTGAGCCAGATGCCGCACACGCACGCGATCACGTAAAACCCCATGATGCCGAGGTTGACGCGATCACGGAGGAACATGCGCGCCACGCCCGCGTAGCGATCCGCGGACAGCTGCACGATGATGCTGACCACGGTGATCACGATACCGAGCACCGCGGCCATCATGCCGGCCAAGGAGCTGACGGCGTCGGTGATGCTCGTCGGATCGAAGGCCAGGTAGTGTTCCAGCGCGCCGCCCGTTCGCCCGGCGCCGAGCGCCCAATAGTCGCTGCCGTAGAGCGCCCAAAAGATGGCGAACGCCGCGCACGACATGGCGGCCACCGGAACCAACCATCGCCTGCGGAAGCTCTGCGCTTCGTGCTCCATGCTCTTCGCCAGAATCTAGCCGAACTCGGCCGGTTTCCGGGGTCGGAAGTGAACCGCCCGCCGACCCGGCGCATTTGCGTCGGTTTTCGAGATTCAGAGCAGCGCGGGGCCGAGCTCGCTCGGGAGCCGGCATTCGGCGTCACGCAGCCGCTCCAAGGTCGCTTCGAGCGTAGGGTCGCCCGCGGGGCAGAACGGGGCTCGGGAAAGCGCGTCGGTGAGCTCGAGCTCGCTGACGCCGCGATCGCGCAGCAAGTGCAAGAACTGTAGAGTCTTCAGCGCGTCGAACCAGGTGTGCAAGCGCCGTCGCAAATTACCTTGCCCGACCTGTTCGATCGCGGCTCGCATCGCCGCTGGCAGCCCGAGCTCCTCGATCACCTGCGCGGCTTGCGCCGCGAGTGCGGGCGGGAGCGCTTTCAGCGTTTCAGCGAGCGGGGCCGGCGCGGAGCTCGCAGCCACGCGGTCCAGACCGAGAAGCACGTGTTTCAAGGCGAGGAACGCCTGATCGCTCGCCACCAAGGCTCGGCGCTGGTTCAAGAGCTGCTCCACGCGCGGGCCTGTACCGAAGGGCACGCGCGCCGAGCGCCGCGAAGCGATGGCCACCGGAGCGCCATCGAGCTTCCGGATCGGCCCGAGCTTTCCGAGCTTGTCGAGCAGGTAGAAATCCTCGCCGGCCGCGCGTTTCGGCACGCCACGCACGCCCGCATACGCATCGACGTGCACGGCGAGGGTGCTGCCGATGCTGTGATACGCATAGGCAGAGCCGGCCCAGGCCAGGCCAAGCACGTGGTAGCGAATCAGCGCTTCGTAGAGCTGGGTGGCATGGTGAACGACCTCTGGGTCGACCCCGGGCACGTGACGGAACGGATAGATCAACGCGGCCGGCCCGCGCGCGCGTTCCCGCTCCGCGCGCGCGAAGTAGTCGGCCGGTAGCGTCGCGTCGGCGTCGGTCATCAGCAGAAAAGGCAAGTCGAGCGCGCCGCGCTCGAACATGGCCAACAGCAAATCGCCGGCTATTTTCCGGGCGAGCCCGACCCCTTGCCGCTCGGGCAGCTCCCGGCCCGGGCTCGACCGATCGAGCGTCAACAGATCGAACTCCGCGTGGCGCTCGAAAAAAGCGTGCTCTGAAAGGGCGCGCGCGCCCCGGCAGAGCTGCTGCAAGAGCGCGCCGTTTTGCGCGCGCAGCTCGGGCGCGGTCGCGACGGTCGCGTTCACCACCGCGACGATCAATACGCGCCCTGGCGCTTGCCTCGCGGCCGCACGATAGCCCTCCAAGAACGCGTGAGATTCGCCCAGCAGCGGCACGCCGAGCGCGGCAAAGTAACGATCCGAAAGCGCCTCGGCGAGCGGCCGCGCTGAAGGCTCGGCCCAGCGCGAAAGGTACTTGCCGACGTTCGAGTTCACCGCGCCATCAATGCACGGCAGCGCGGTGCGGAAGGCGTTCGACCAGCTGCGCCTCGAAGTCCAAGAGTTCAGAGGCACGCGCGCTGACTTCTTCTTCGGAGAACAGCTGGCGCGCGAGCCGAAAGAACAGCCCGTGGTGACGGGACTCGGCGCGGGCGAGATCCAGGTAAACTCCGGACAGCCGCGGATCGCTGAGCGCCTCGGCCACCAGAAAGAGCCGCTCGCAGCCGCGCGCCTCGACCACGCCTGCCACCAGCAGACGATCGAGCAACAGCGCCTCGCCCTGGCCCCGGCACTGCGCGCGGAGCGCGTTTACGTACGGGTCCTTGTAGTCGTTCGCGAGCGTGAGCCCGCGCTCGGCGATCAGACGATACACGATTTGAAAGTGCTCGAGCTCCTCGCGCGCGAACTCGATCAAAGGCTCGATCAGCGGGGCCCTGTCCGGGTACTTGACCACGAACGACATGCCCGTCGCCGACGCTTTGCGTTCACAAGCGGCGTGGTCGAGCAGGAACGCGTCGAAATCCGAAAATACCGCGTCGAGCCAGGCTTTCGGAGTGGAAAAGCGTAAGTCGAACATCGTAGCCTATCGGGCTTGGTTACCGATCACCGTGACCACCAAGCGGCGCGTGTGGGCGCGCGCGCGATGCTCCCAGAGGTAGAGCGCTTGCCAGGTGCCGAGGCCCAGCTCTCCGCCGACCACCGGCAGATTCTCGCTGGTGCGGGTCACCGCCGAGCGGGCGTGGGCCGGCATGTCGTCGGGCCCCTCGTCGTCGTGCTCCCAATCCCGCGATTCAGGTGCGAGATCCGACATCCAACGGCCGAGGTCGGCGAGCACCCGGGGATCGGCATTTTCCTGAATCAGCAAGCTTGCCGAAGTGTGCTGCACGAATACCGAACAAAGCCCGGCGTGAACGCCGCTGCGCCCGACGATCGCCGACACCTCGCGGGTCACGTCGAACAGGCCGCGGCCGCGGCTTCTGACTTCCACTGTCTCCTGGTGAACACGCACGCGCGAAGGTATGAGATCGTTCCTCCAGCGACGCCAGGCATTTCCGCGCACCCAGGCCAGCATCGATGACCACTCCGCGCCCGCCCGAGCCCGAAGAGGCCCGTTCGCTCGCCTCGCTGCCGCCCCCGCTGGCCGCGCGCGCGCACACCCTGTTCGGGCACAGCCACCCCGGGCGCGTCTTTCTGGACGTGCTCGACGGGGCGCTCGAAGGCGACGTGCTGCGAGCCGCCAGCGCAATGGCCTTCGACCTGTTCCTGGCCCTCATTCCGCTGCTCGCCCTGGCTGGGTGGATGTTCGGGCGCATGATTCAGGGCGGAAAAGCGGTCACGGCCATCAGCCTGCTGCTCGACACCACGCCCAGCGCGGTGCACGGCCTGGCCGCGCACCAACTCACCACGCCGAGCGCTTTCGCGCCGGTCGCGCTGCTCGGCTCCTGGTGGGTGAGCTCCTCCGCGGCCGCCACTTGCATGGCCTTGCTCGAGTCTCGCGGCGGCGTCCGGCCGCGGCCCTGGTGGGAGCGGCGCGTGCTGGCGCTCGCCTCCGTGCTCGCCGGCATCCTGATCTTCGGCGCGGGCAGCGCCTGCGCACTCGGCATCGCGGGCGGCCCGGTCACGCTGCTCGAGACCGTGGTCAACGATCGCATCGCGGCGCGCACTGGTTATTTGCTGGGCTTGTTGCTGGTGCAGCTCCTGGTCGTAGCCCAGCTTGCCATGTTCTTTCGCATCGCGGTGGACCGGCCTCGTGTGCGTCGCCGGGTCTTCCCGGGCGCGCTGCTCGGTTCGGTGCTGGCGGCGCTGGCCTCCGCCGGTTTCACCTTCTACGCCAGCCGCATCGCGCGATTTGCGTTGTATTACGGTGGCCTGGCAACCGTCGCGGTGACCTTGATCTGGCTCTGGCTCATCTGCCTGTTCGTGCTGGTCGGCGCCGAGTTCAACTTGGTGCTGGAGGGCGGCGGCTCGGCGGGCCGCGCGCTGGTGATGCGGACTCAGTCCGACTCAACCACCAACACAAACCCCCCATCCCGCGGGTAGCTCGGCCGATCCCTGGCACTTGCCGCTGGTGCACCCGAGGCCCGCGTCGCCGTCGTCGCCCGTCGCGCACAGCTTGACGCACGTGGCCGTCGCCGTGCCGCGCGAACAGACGAAGCCGTACGCGCACGGGCAAGCGTCACCCAATTCGCCCGCGCCCGGCGCAGTGCAGGCGGTCGTACCGTCCGGACGAACCACCATGCAAGCCGTGCCCGAAGCGCACTGGCACACGCGCTCGCTCGGGCATGGATACGGCTCTGAAAGCTCGCAATTGTCCGCGGGCACGCAAACCGGCACCCACACGCGACCGGTCGCGGACTCAGTCGAGCTATCTTTCAACTCTCGCTCCGCACAATAGCTGCCCTTGGTGCACGAGCCCTCACCACCGCAACAATAAGGGCGGCAGCGCGAGACCGTGCCATCGGCGACGCAACCGAGCCCCGCGCCGCAATCCGCGCCGGTGAAGCAAGGCGCGTTGGTCATCCCGCGCCCGGTTGGGGCGCACTCCGAGACCGATTGATCCGCCGCGCGCACTACACGACACGCATAAGCCGGCGGCCCCGGCACACCACCCGCGCCCGCGTCAGCGCCGGTCGAGCTACTGCCTCCACCGGACACGCCTCCGGCATTGGTGCCGGCCGCCCCGGCACTCCCTGCTTCGCCGCCTGCGCCGGAATCGCCCGCGCTGCCTGCCGCGCCACCCGCCCCGCCTTGGTTCGATGCGCCGCTTGCGCCACCGCCTGCCGGCAGCTCGAAGGGCCGCGGAGACGGCATGTAGTCACTGCACGCGCGAACATCGTCGGGCAAGCAGCCATTGCGAAGATCGACGCCGCACAGCGGATTGAAAGCACCCGCGCCGCCTTCCATGGGCGGCACGATGACGTCCGGGGAATACACCTTTCCACCGCCCACGCCCCCAGAACCACCGGTACCGCTCGAGCCACCTTGATAGAGAAGGCCGGCATCCTCCGACGACGCCGAGCACGCTTGCGCGAGCACGAAGCCAACCAGGCCGACCACCGCCAAACGCGCGAACGTCGAAGAAAAAGCCGTCATACTGAAGCAATGCTGGAACGAGCCAGCTCAAGCACGTCCTCTACTCTACCCCGCCCCTCCGCCGCGTCGAGTGAGCGGCCCTTCCTCCCACGCAACCCACGCAATGCCGTGGACCAGTCTCGAACCGCTCTGGGCGCAGGCCGGGGCGGATTCCGCGTAAAACGCGGCTTGGGCGAGTACCGAGACCAACGGAGCGACAGCAACACCAACCCACTCGCACCGGCCGTGCCGCGGGAATCGACTCTGTCTCTGCCGCAACGACGTCGCGCAAGACGTCCCCAGGCGCCGAGACGAGCGCCGAAATGAGAAGCGGTCGGCGTCCGACTGGACTCGTCGTACGAAGCGCGCGGGCCGCGAGGTTACGCCGCTCGCGCGAACGTACGCGCTTTTCCGACCCGAGCGGCGCGCTTTTCTTCGCAAGCGCGCGCGAACGCACTCAGGCGTCGGCCGCGCAGCAACGCTTGCTTCTCGGCGCGACTGAGTTGCTTGATCGAATGCTCGAGGCTCAGCGCCTGACCTTTCGAGCGGCAGCGTCGCACCGCGCAGAGCGAGAGTGGGCCGCGCGAGCGGGTGTAGCGTGCGCCGCGTCCGGCTTCGTGCGCGCGTAGCCGTGCCGCGACGTCGCGCGCGATGCCCGTGTACAGCGTGTCGTCCGCGCAGCGGACGATGTACACGAACCACGGGGAAGCCGAAGGAGAGCGCACCGGGACGGAAGGTAATGAGGTTCGGGCGCGAGGGCAAAAGTCTTGGGATTCAGGGCGCTGGCTGGCGCGGCTGCTGGGGGGGGCTTGGGCGAGCTCGGTTGCCTGGTGACGCGCTGTTCGGGCAGCGCGCCCGTCTCTGGGTCGGGTCCCCAAAAATAAAAGCTGCGAGTGTGGCTGGGGCTGCCTCGCTGGGGCCGCGAGTGCACCAGTGCGGTTCGGCGCGCAGGGCGCGTTGCGGCAGCGAAACTTGGGACCCGGCGCGGTGCGCGCTCAGTTCGGATAGGCGTCGATGTGCGCGTCGAGCCAGGCCAGGCGCGCGCTGATCCAGGTTCGCAAGTGCTGGACCTCTTCGCTGTAGGAGCTCACGGGGTAAAGCGAATAGGGGCGGTAGATCTGGCTGAAGTCGACCTCGGCGATCGGCCAAACGCTGAAGTTTTCGGCGAGTGCGGTGGGGTCGAGCGGACGCGCGAGGTCGTCGAGAGTTTTGCCGATGGCGGCGTCCGAGAAGGGGCCCGCGCGGAGCTCGCGCCAGCGTGGGCCGAGCCGCGCTGGCAGCGCGGGGATTTTGCAAAGCGCAGTGATGAACGGGGTGCGATTTTGCACCCAGCCTTCGGGCGCCTCGTTCGGCGAGCTCGCGTTGCGAATGATGGGTTGACCGAGCGCCAAATCGAAGTCCCAGGGGATGAAAGTGGCGGGCTGACCCGGTGCTTTCGCCAGGTTGAGGCTCAGGTTGTAGGCGTCGATGTTCTTCGAAAACTCTTCGAGCAAGACGAACTCGACCGTGCTCGCGAAGTCGAGATAGGTGAAGACACCGTTGCTCGCGTTGCCGGGGTCGGCACTGTTCATGGAAGCTCGCAGGGCGTCGAGAAACGCCTGAACCGCGGTCTTTTGCGCGGCGGTAGCGGTGTCTGCCTTGGGGTAGACCAGCTGCCAAATGCCCGAGTTGGTGGCGCCGCCGACCGGGAAGTTGAGCGTGCCGTCGTCGTCTTGCGAAATGATGAAGCTTTGGCCGCTGCCGTCGTCCTCGGGCAGGGCGACGCGGTCGTCGTCGCGTTTGATCTTTTCGCGCAGACGATAGATGCCGCGGTTCTGTCCGTTCAGGCTCAAGGTGCAGGCGCGGCTTTCGGGCGCATAGCGGCCGAGCGCGCGGAACAGCGCGAACACCAGGTCGTTGCGAAAGAACGAGCGATCGACCCAGGAGCCGTCCAGGATCCAATCGGACTCCTTGCCCATACCCATCATGGCGACCGGGCTTTCGAGGCCCGCCGCGGTGCGTAGCTCGATGCCGTAGTTCGACTTGGGGTAACGAAGGGACGAGCGACCGCGTAGCTCGACGCCGGCTTGGTCCATGAAAAGCTGGGTGTTCGCGCCGTCGAGGATGGTGAGCGCGCAGTTCCGCTTTGGCTCGTCGATGATTTCTTGCGTGCAGGTGAGCTGAAGGCGACAAAGCGCGGTTTGGGTCGAGCCCGCGCCTGCGGCGCCGGAGGTACCTGCCCCGCCCGCGATGCCGCCGCTGCCCGCGTTCGCTCCGCCAGTGCCGACCGCGCCGGCTGCGCCACCACCGGGGTTCGAGCCGCCGCTGGTTGCCCCGGCGCTGCCGCCGGTGTGCGCGCCGCCGCTGGTGGTGTTCGAGCCGCCGCTGGTCGCGAGCTGACCGCCGGTGCCGGGCCCGGGGTTCTCTGCGGATGCTTCCGCGGAACAGCCGGCGAGCGAGAGAAGTGCGCTGGCAGCGGTCAAAGCCAAAAGCAAAGGCGTCCAGGGCAGACGTGTGGCGTCCGCTCGAGATCGAGTCGAGTTCATGTTGCGCTCGAGGAACGCTAGCCTTCGCGGTTCGGCTCGGCAAGGGCCGCGCGCGGCGACAAGCGCGCTCGGAGCCAGTGCACAGCGCGTTCCAGCTCTTCGGGGTGAAGCAGCACTGGGTACAGGGCCAGGATGCCGAACGGAAAAACGCCGAGACGCATGCTGAGCGCGATGCCCAGATGTAGACAAACGCCGAGCGTCAGCCACAGCCAGCGCACGTGAAAGCGCCGCACGAAGGCGCCGACCCGCCCGCCATGCTCCGGGTGTCGGTCCAGGAAGGTAACGAGAATCATCACAGGCGCGCTCATTTCGAACAGCATGGTGAGCGCGGTCGCGATTTGCGGCAGCGGTGTCAGCTTGGCCGCGAAACCCGGCGCGAAGCGGGACACGTGCGGGTCGCCGAGAATTTGCGAGACCGCGCCGAAGCCACCCCACGGCCACCACGCGCGGCCGGAGCGATTGTGCGCCGCAGAAAAATAAACCCAGGCCAATTGTGCGAAGAGCAAGTAGCGCGGCCAGGCGGGCGCTTCGCTCGGCGCGGGACGGCCCAGGCGTCGTCGGATCAGCGCGTCGAGCGACCAGCGGTTCCCCGCGGCCGATAGCAGCAGCACGATCACGACCAGGCGCAGCAGCTTGTCGATCGCGCGATCCCCGTCGGGCGCGAATTGCGCGAGCTCGGTGAGCGCAGTGGCCAGCACCAAGCCCGACACGCGGAACAAGAGCCCCGCCGCGAAGAGCGGCGCAGACAATAGCGCGGCGTAAAAGAGCAGGTGCGCGGTCTCGGTGCTGCCGCCGAACACGCGAGCAGCCCAGGGCGCGTTGCTGCCGAGCGCGCCATAGCCGATGCCGGCGGGCGGCGGAGCGAAGGCGGCGGTGTGCGCACCAATGCACAGCGCTTGCGCGAGATCGCCGAACAGCGCCAGGCCGACCAGCGCGCGCGTCGCGCCGAGCGACGTCGGCGGCTCGCGTTGATCCCAGAAGCGGACCCAGCGCTCGAAGTACGCGGACGCGGTCATGGGCGGTGCTGCGGAAAAAGGCTCGGCCGGTCGCGTACGCTCTCGTGCTCGAAGCCGCCGGTGGGTCTGAGCTCGGTCACGAACGCGGAGGCGTCGATGCGCTCCATGCGCACGCGCACCAGGTCGAAATGCTGCGTTTCATCGAGGAACGCGCGGCGCGAGATCCAGTCGACGAAGTACGGGTAACCGCCGGTCACACGCTTCCCGTAGAGGTTCCAGGCGCCGCGCAGCCTCCGGTACTGGATGATGTCGGCTTGGTAGCGGTGCGCGGGGTCGTGCGGCCGAAACAGCACTTGCCAGGGTTTGTCGCGCTCACGCGCTTCGACCCACATGCGAAAGCGGCGCGGGTCGGCGCCAGAAAAGAGCGACCAGCGCTGTTGGATGGCGAGGCCGCTGCCGATCCAGCTGAAGGGAGTGAGCAGCCACGCGCGCGCGTTACGCAGAGCGAGCCCGAATGGAACCAAAGAGCGCGGCCATTCCTCGGCCAGATTTTGGTCGTTCGGAACCGGGCAGCCGTCGATCAGCCCAACGACGAACGCTGCGCCGATCAAGAGCGCGCGGACCTTCGGCCACGCTTTCAAATGCGCAGCGCAGCGCCCGGCATGAAGCGGTCGCGCAAACTCTCTGCCAGCCGCGCGACGTCCGCGGTCAGCGGGTACATGTGTTTGTACTGCAGCACCTGTTTGGCGATCAGCCCCAGGCGCTGCCGGAATGGCGGAGTCTTGCGCGGATCGATGAGCGGTGAGTTGAAAGCCGGTTTGTCGCCGCGCTGAAACTCGAAAGCGGCGCTCACGCGCGGGCCGGTGGCTTGGCGGCTGGCGCGCCCGCCCCAGTGCAGAACCGCCTGATTCCAGGCCAAAACGCTGCCCGCGGTGGCGGGTAGCGCGCGCACGTCTTGCGGCTGAGTGACCACGTTGTTGCCTTCGCCGCTCCAGATGCGGCGCTTGAAGCGCTCATCGAGGTGAGCAGGCAGCATGTAGATGCAGCCGTTCAGCGGCGTCGCGTCCGAGAGTGGGAGCCAGACCGTCAGCGTGTGGGGCGAGTTGTCACGGTCGAGGGTCGGCGCCACCTTGTCGCGATGGGGCCCCCAGCCGGCCGAGCCTTCGGACGGCATCACGCACCAAACCCAAAAATCGGGTAGCGCCTTGTAGTTCGTACCAAGCGCCGCCTCGATCAGCGGGGAGATGCCTTGAAACGCTTGCCAAAATTCGTCGTACACGAACGCGAACGCCAGCGGGATGCCGCGCTTGTTCAGGTTCTCGACGGTCGCGCGCAATCGGGTCACGAACTCGAGCGGCAACAGGTTGGGCTCATTGAGGTAGCCCTCGTACTTGAGCCGCTCGATGAGCACTTTCAGATCCGGCATCGGCGCGCTGGGCGGTGCCCCCGTGCCTTCGATGTTCAGCTCGGGCTCCAGCGCTTTCCAAAAATCGAGGCTGAGAGCGTCGTCGGGGGTGAGGCCCTTGCTCATGTCGCGAGCCTGCCCCGAGCTCGATCGGGTTGGCAAGTCGTCGCGCGCTCCGGTCGGCTCGGTTGCTTGTGAGTGCTAAATGGTTGATTTTACTCGTTCAATTGCCGGGCAGGGGGTCCTCAGTTAGAGTCCGGGCACCGTGCCTTCCGACCCGCGTGCTGATGCAACGGCTGTTCTGGGGCCGCCGGGCAACCCGCAGGAGGTGCTTTCGGCGGGGCCGGTGTTCGGTACCCAGCTCTCGGCTGGGCAGCTTTTGGCGGGGCGCTTCGAGGTGCGCGGGCTGGCCGGTGTCGGGGGCATGGGCGCGGTCTATCGGGCGTGGGATCGCCAGACGAGCGCGCTGGTCGCTTTGAAGCTTCTGGCCGGACAAAACGCGGAAGAAGAGCGGTTCAGTCGCGAAGCGCGGGTACTCGCCGAGCTCGAGCACCCGGCCATCGTGCGTCACGTGGCGCACGGAGCGCTGCCGGACGGCGCGCTGTACCTGGCGATGGAATGGCTCGAAGGCACGGATCTGAGCGAGACGCTGCAAAAGCACGGCCTCACCATTCGTGAGAGCGTGGAGCTCGTGCGCCGCGCCGCCGAGGGCGTGGGCGTCGCGCACGCGCGCGGCATCGTGCACCGCGATCTCGGTCCGCGAAACCTGTTCCTCGTGCGTGGCTCGGTGAGCGAAGTCAAGGTGCTGGATTTCGGCATCGCGATGGTCGGCAGCCTGGCCACGCGTATCACCGTGACCGGGAGCGCGCTCGGTACGCCGGGTTACATGGCGCCCGAGCAAGCTCAGGGCTCGAGCGAGGTGACCGCGCGGGCGGACGTGTTTTCGCTCGGCTGCGTGCTGTTCGAGTGCCTGACGGGGCGGCGGGCCTTCGCGGGGCGCACGCTGATGGAGCTGCTCGCCAAAATTCTGGTCGATGACGTGCCGCTGGTAAGCACTCTCGGCGTGCGCGTGCCACCGGAGCTCGACCGTTTGGTCGCGCAAATGCTGGCCAAACGCCCCGACGAACGCCCTGCCGACGGCGCGGCCGTGGCCGCTCTGCTGCGTGAGCTGGCGGAGCTCGACGACACGCCGCCCGAGCACGCATCGACACGCCGCGCCTCGCTCACCACTGGCGAGCAGCGCGTGCTGTCGGTGATTCTTGCGGGGGATCCGGAGGGCGTGTCGCCCCCTGGCGACAACGCAGCCGAAGCGCTGGCAGAGATTGTGGCGCCGTTCGGCGCTCAGCTCGGGCAGCTCGCGAACCGCTCGCTGGTGGTCACCGTCAGTGGTCGTGGCGGCGGTCGCGGCAGCGCCGCGGATCGGGTGGTGCAAGCCGCGCGCTGCGCGTTGGCCATTCGGCAGCGGTTTCCGTTATTGCCGCTGGCGCTCGGGACCGGTCGCGGCATCGCTTCCGGACGTTGGCCGGCGGGGCAAGCCATCGAGCGCGCTTCGGCGTACATGAAGCTTTCCGCGGACGGCGATGCGCCGCCCGACTCGTCCGGTGGTCAGCCGATCTTCGTCGATGAGGTCACCGCGGGGCTGCTCGACGCGCGCTTCGACGTACGCGGTGACCACCGGGGGCTGATGCTGCGCGGGCTGCGCGAAACGAACGAGCCCGCGCGCACCGTGCTGGGCACCGCCACGCAACTGGTCGGGCGTAACCGTGAGCTGCTCACGCTCGAGGCCACGTATCAGGAGTGCCAGGAGGACTCGGTCGCGCGCGTGGTGCTGCTCACCTGCCCACCCGGGTTCGGGAAATCGCGCTTGGCGCACGAATTCTTACGCAAATTACGGCTCTCCGAGTCGCCGCCGGAGATCTGGCAGGCGCAGGGCGATCCGCTGAGCGCAGGCTCGCCGTTCGCGCTGCTCTCACAAGCCATTCGTCGCGCCTCCGGTGTGCTCGACGGCGAGCAGCCCCAGGTCAGCCGGCAGAAGCTGCGGGCCCGCATTGGCCGGCATTTGCCCGAGGCACGAGCGCAGTCGGTGGCCGAGTTCGTGGGCGAGCTCGTGGCGACGCCGTTTCCCGACGAGAACAATCAGCAGCTGCGCGCAGCGCGGCAAGATCCGGTGCTGGCCGGCGATCTGATGCTGCGCGCGTTCGAAGATTGGCTCGAGGCCGAGTGCGCGCACGGGCCGCTGCTGCTCGCGTTCGAAGATCTGCATTGGGGGGATCTGCCGACCGTGCGCTTCATCGACTCGGCGCTGCGCCAGCTCGCCGAGCGCCCCGTGATGGTCCTGGCGCTGGCGCGGCCGGAGGTGCACGACACGTTCGCCAACTTGTGGGCGCGGCGCGGGGTGGTCGAGCTCAGGCTGTCCGAGCTCGGGCGCAAAGCTTGTGAGACGCTGGCTCGGCAGGTGCTCGGCTCGGGCGCGCGCGAGAACGCCATCGAGCGCATCGTCGAGCGCGCGGGCGGCAACGCGCTCTGGCTGGAAGAGCTGCTCCGCGCCGAGGTCGAAGGGCGCGGCAGTGAAGTCTCCGACACGGTGATGGTGCTGGCGCAGTCTCGGCTGGAAGCGCTGGATCCGGAAGCGCGGCTGGTGCTGCGCGCGGCGAGCGTATTCGGGCAGCGCTTTTGGCGCGGCGGGGTTGAGCTCCTGCTCGGCGGTCCGGGCGGGGTTTCGAACCTGGACGGGCTGCTCGGGCACCTGGTCGAGCGCGAAATCGTGCTGGCGCGCGGCGCAAGTCGCTTTCCGTCTCAACGCGAGTTCGAGTTTCGTAACGGCCTGTTTCGCGAGGCAGCGTATGCCACCCTGACCGACGACGATCGCGAGCTCGGGCATCGCCTGGCCGCGGGTTTTCTAACTCAAGCGGGTGAGAGCGACGCGCTGCTCTTGGCCGAGCACTGCGAGCGCGGTCGCCGCCCCGAGCGCGCGGTGGAATGGTACTTGCGAGCCAGCCACCAGGCGCTCGAAGGCAGCGACTGGGCGGGCGCGGTGGCGCGCGCGCAGCGCGGCATCGATTGCGGTGGCTCGCGCGACCAGCTCGGGCTGCTGCGCCTGTTGCAGGCCGAAGCGTGCAAATGGCAGGGCAAGAACCAGGACGCGCAGCAGTTTGCACTGGAAGCGATCGAGTGCCTGCCGCGGTTCGGGTCGGCCTGGTGCTCCGCGGTGGCCGAGGCCGCAGTGGCGAGCGGCAAGCTCGGGGATCTCGAGCGCTGCGACCCGCTCAGCCAGGAGCTGCTCAGGGCCGAGATCGGCGAGGAAAACGCGCGCGCTCTCGTGATCGCGCTGAGCCGCACCGCCACTCAGCTCGTGCTGGCCGGGGCCGTGCACTTGGCCGATCGCTTGCTCGAGCGGGTGGACGCCGCCGCGGATCGGGTGAGCTCGGAGCCGTCGGTGATGGGCTGGGTGTTCGAGGCGCGCGCGGTGCGCGCCGGGACCGGGCGCGATCCGTCCGCGCGCGTGGCGCTGGCCGAGGCGGCGGTCGAACAATTTCGCAAAGCGGGTGATTTGCGTAACGCGTGCTTGCAGCAGACCAGCCTGGGCTTTGCTTGCGTGGAAACGGGCGCGAACGCGCTGGCGGAGCAGGCGCTGTCCGCAGCGGTCTCAGTGGCCGAACGGCTCGGGCTCTCCAACTCGATTCCGATCGCGCGCGCTCAGCTCGGGCGAGCGCTCGCGCGGCGCGGCGAGCTCGACTCGGCCCGGCAGCTCTTGACGCAAGCGGTGGAGGCCTTCGACGAGCAGGGCAACCAACGACTGGGCGGCATCGCGCGTTGTTATTTGGCGGAGGTTTTGACCGAGGGCGGCGATCTGCGGGGCGCGCAGCGCGCAGCTCGCGAAGCCGTGCTGATGGTCGAAGGGATCCCGGCGTTTCGGCGCACCTCGTTGGCAACGCTGGCGGCGGTGCACCTCGCGCGCGGCGCGATCGAAGACGCCCGGGACTCCTCGGAAGCGGCCATTTCCGGGCTCGGTCCGCTCGACGAAGTGAGCTTGGGCGAGTCGCTGGTGCGCCTGGTTCACGCCGAAACGTTGCTGGCTTGCGAGCAGACAGAGGCCGCGCGCTCCGCCTTGCGCGTCGCATGCGATAGGCTGCGCGAGCGCGCGGAGCGAATCGCCGATCCGGAGCGCAGGGCGGCCTTTTTGAACGGCGTGCCGGAGAACGCGCGGACGCTGCGGCTCGCTGAAACCTGGGGAATTTAAGCGATCCGGGCCGAGCCTCGCTGACCCCGGAGACCTATCTCGGCTGAGCCTTTCGCAGTCGCAGCACCGCGACCCCCGCGAGGATGACCAGCACTCCGCCGAGAACCGTGAACCTATCCGGTAGGCGATGGAATATCAGCGCGTCGAACACCGCGCCGAACACGACGGACGTATAAATGAACGGACCAATCTGCGCTGCCGGTGCGTGCGCGTAGGCTCGCGTCATCAGCAGCTGAGCGAGGGTCGCGCTGAGACCGAGCGCCAAGAGCGCAGGCAAGAGCTCCACGCGGGGAGTCACCCAGGTAGCCAGCGCCGGACCCAGCGCAACCAAGCTCGAGACGATGCCGAAGTAGTAGACGATGCGCAGCACCGGCTCGGTGCGCGTGAGCCCGCGCACGCCGACCTGGGCGGTCGCCGACAAGATCGCGGAGAGCAGACCGACCAGCGCGGCTGGCCGCAGGATGGTGAGCTCAGGCTTCAGTATCAACAGCAAGCCGCACGAGCCGAGCGCCAGCACGCGCCAAAGGCCCTTCGGGATCGGCTCGCCCAGCCACACCCGCTCGACCAGCGGCACGAACAAGGGCAGCGAGTAGTTGAGCAGGAGCGCGTCCGCGAGCCGTAAGTGCGCAATGGAATAGAAGAAGCAATACATCCCGCCCATGCCCACCAGGCCACGAAGCAGGTGTTCCTTCAGGTGCGCGCTCTGCAGGCCTACCCGCGAACGGCCGAAGAACCAGGGCGTAAGCAAGAGCAGGCTGAGGCTGCTGCGCAAGAACACCACCATGGTGTTCGGCAGGGTGCGGGAGCAAAGCTGTACCATGACGCCCATGGCGGCGAAGAGCAGCGCGGCGCCGACCATGAAGGCAGCGCCACGCTGCAGGTCTCCTCGCGAAACCAGCGAGCTCGGGCTGTCGGACAACGGGTTCGCTCAGCGCAGCGCCAAGTTCCGGATCACGAAGTTGTCCGCGCCGTCGTAAGCGCGCACGCTGACCATGGCCGGCCCAGCCGGCAGCACGCTGGAGAGGTCGACGTCGATCGCCTCACGCTGCTCGTCGAAAATGCCATCGCTCGGCGAGATCGGACGCCAGTCGTCGCTGCCTGCAACCGACACTTCCACGCGCTGAATCGGACCCACTCCGTCGGTCACCACCGCCGAGAGCCGACGCCCGACGAGCTTCAACCCTTCGACCGTAGGCGGCGTGTTGTCGACGAGAATCACGCCGCTTTCCATTTCGTCGCTGGTGACCCGATCCGGGGGGTTCGAGAGCTCGTCGCTGGCAATCACCTTGATGCGATAGCGGCCTTCCGGCAGATCGCTGGTGTCCCAGCTGTAGTTCTCCTTGGTCAGGCGCTCGGTGGGCTTGGTGAGGTCGTACCAATTGGTACCGCCGAGCAGCCGGTACTTGAGGCGATAGCGGAGCTCGTCCTTATCGGCGTTGTCGACCTTCCAGCTGATGTTCAGCGTGGGATCGGGCTTGCGCTGCACCGGCCCGCCCGAAGCGCGAATCAGGTCTTCGTTCGACGAGCGTTCGCTCGATGCTTTCGCGCTGACGTCGGTGAGCACGGCGCGCAAATTGTCGGTCATGAACGAAATATCGAGATCCGTGAGCACCGCCTTCGGATCTTTGGCAAAGCGCGCGCGTACCTGCAGATAGCGAGCCGGCGGACTGTCGACTTTGCCGGGTGCCTCGAGCTCGCGGCTCCAGGGGCTCCAAGTGTCATCGGGCTCTTTGGTGTTGCCGCTGCGGGTCGAAATCGACAGCGTACCGCTGGACTGCCACTCCATGCGCCCGAAGCGCGCCCGGATGCCGGAATCCAGCACTTTGCTGGTCCAGATCGCGTCCGGCCCGCCCACGCCCTTTACCGTGTGCAGCGCAGCCGGGTCGCTGCCGGCCACGAATTGCTGCTTGCCAGAGAGCAGCAGCGCCGTCACCTGACGCTCGTCGAGATCCGCAACCAAAACCGAGTTGTGGTTTTCGTCCACCGAGTAAACACGACCCTCGACGCCCGTGCCGACGTAGGGCCGACCGTCGTCGCCGAGCGTGAGGCTCGTGTAGTGCTCGTCGGAATCGTCGAGCAGCTGGTCCGGCCTGCCATCGGGCGTGAAGTGGTAAAGCGTGCCCTTGCCCTTGCTGGGCGTGCCCGAGCTCTGGGGGCCGGCGGGCGCGGAGTCCGCGCTCTTCGATTGGCGCGCCGGAAGCTGCGAGCTTTGCTTGATCTCGTTGGCGATCGCGTACACGTCGCCGCTGCGCGACACGGCGATCGCCCGTACCTCGGTGCGCGCGAAGTCGTAGAGTACGCTGGCGCGCCCTGGGCCGGTCACGTGGTAGAGCTTCGCTTTGTCGCTGGCGCCGACGTACACGCTGCCGTCCGGCGCCAGCGCGACGCTCATGAGCTGCTGCTCTTCCGCGTCGAAGTAGACTTGCGCATCACCGTTCTGGGTGATGCGGAAGAGCTTGCCCTCGGGTCCGGTCGCGGCGTAGGCGACCTGCGCTTTGGCGTCGTACGCGACTTGCCAAACGTGCTCGGCGCCCTTCAGTTTGGCCCAATCGCTGACGCGACCATGCTCGAATTTCAACACGCGTCCATCGGGCAACGTGCCGACCAGCACCACGCCAGCGGGCCCTTCGACCAGCGAGGTGACGGCCATGCTCTTGGTGTCCGCCGCCACGGCCGCGGTGCCGCCGGTCACCCGCACCAACTTGCCCTCGTTGCCGGTCCCGATCAGCAGCGAGCCGTCGCGCTGCTGCAACACCGACCAAATACTCTGACCGTCTGCGATCGGCGTCAGGGTGAGGTTCAAACCTGCGCGCACCTTGCCAGCTGAATCGATCGCGACGCCCTTCAGATCCCCGCCCTTGAAGTCGGCGCCCTTGTCCAAGAGAAAGTGACGGGTACCGACCGCGTGCGCCAAGACGGCGCTGCACAAGCAGGCACCGCCCAAGAGTCCTGGGGTGATCTTCGGGCCGAGTCGGCCAAACGCGAGCTTGCCTTTTGCGTTCATTCGCTTTCCTCGAAACTCGTACGCGCAAATCTCATCGCAGCACGGGGCGAACGGTGACCGACACCTTGTCGCGCCCGATCACGAAATCCTTGAGTGGCACCACCTGCCGCACGGAGGTTTGGAACGCATCCGGGGCAATCGAGGTCGCGGTCGGCCGAAGCGCGTCGAGCGCGCCAGGCGGCAAATTCTTGGCGACTCGGCCCTTGAAGCTCACCGCCGAGCTGCCTGCCGAAAACACCACCACCAACGACTTTGCGGGGTAGCTCGGCGTTTCCAGGTTTTGGATCAGCTGGCGCAGAGTGTCGGGCGCCGCGTCCTCGCGATCTTCCAGGTAGCCGGGGAGCAGCTCCAGGTTGACCGTTTGGCCCGCCAGGTGCGCGGGAATGTTGACCGTGACCACGCGCGTGACCTCCGGCCCGGCAAAGGGAACGAAGGTCAAGCGCAAGCGCGCAGGCTGGCCCGCGTCGACCTCAGGATCGAGCACGTCGACACCACGCAAACGCAAGATTTCGCGCGCAAAGCGCAGCTCGATGTTCATCGAGGCGCTCTCGATGAAGGCGGGCTCCCAGGGGTTGTTCATGATCGCGCCGATCGCGCGCACCAGGTTCGAGCGGCCGAGTTCGCCCGCGTCAGGCGTGCCGCCGATCGCGACGCCGTAGTCCTCGAGCTGAATCTGCCCGTAGCCCTTGATCTTCAGCGTGCTGGTGGCGGTCCAGCTCACGTCTTGCTTCTCGGCCGCCACGGCCTGCAGCGCGCTGCCCAGCGCGACCGCGACGAACGAGGGCGACAGAAAGCGTTCATGCGCGACCTCGAAGTTCCAGTTGCCGCTGGCCAAGCCGGCGACGCCCTGAATCTTCATGCTGACCGGGATGACCGGCGCCTTCAGCGACTGCGAGACCACGATCGATGCCATGCGATCGTTGACCAGCGCGCCGAGCTCGCGCACGGGCATGCCGATCTTGAACGAGCGCTGATCGTTGGCCAAAAACCAGAGCACCTTTCCGATAGCCGTGGGCAGCGCGGTAATGCCCGACTCCATCATCGGGTGGCCGAACGCAACCAGGCGCTCCCCTTCCACGCGCGTGACCGTGCCGAGCCCGGTCGCGCTCATGTCGCCGCGGACCAGCTGGACGCCGATCGCCCCGCCGTCCACGAACCGCGTCGGCGCGTTCGGATCGGGGGCCCCAGAGCCGCCGGCCTGCAGCGGCTCGATGCCCATCGGCGAAAGTAGCGAGCGCGCCATGCCCACCGCGGACGGCGTCATGCCTCCGACCAGCAACGGAGTCGCGACCGGCGTGAGCGCGCTCGAGGCGCTGGGCACATTGGCGGCTCGCTGCTCAGCGAGTTCGCTCGCCCGCTTCTGCAAATCGAAGCGCGCGTAGCGAGCGCCGGGGTTCGGCTGGGCGGCGGCGAGCCGAGTGCCGCTGTCGGGCGTGAGGCCCCCCTGCCGTCCATCGGCCGCTGCCGACTTCTTGCGCGCTTCGGGCATCAGGCGCAGCGGCCAGCCGTAGATGTCGTTGGGCAGCGGCCGCACCAGATCATCGAGCATGTTTCGTATCGGAGTCACGCCGGCGACCGGCTCGGAGCCGAAGGTCCAGCCATAGGCGTAGGCCCCAATCATCTTGCCATCGAGGTAGATCGGGCTGCCGCTCATGCCCGCTACGACCTTGGCCACCTCCAGCCGCGGATGCTTCGTCTTGATCAGAATCAAGTCCTGGCGCGGCCGAAAGTTCGAAAGCACGTCGATCACCTCGACGTCGAAGCGCTCGGGCTTCGTGCCCTCGAACACGGTCAGGCCATAGCCCTTCATGCCGCGCTTGATGTCCTTGACGGGCATCACGTCCGCGCGAGAGGTCAGGCCGTCGGCGCGCGCGCGTGAAAGCCCGAGCGGTAGCGGCAGGAGCAGGCCAGCCACCACCGCGGCAAGCAGGAGAGACGGGAAACGCAAGGTGCCTCGAGTGTACCCAAGGCCACGCGAGCGGGCGACCCATCGATCCACGCGACGCCGCCCGACGCGCGTTCGTAGGCCAGAAGGCCGGAGTGGTCACAATTGGGCGCGAACGGCGGATCGAGGCTAGAAGCGGATCCGCCGGACCCCCGTGGACCTCCTCGCCATGCTGCTGCTCTCGGGCGCTCTCGGGCTCCTGGTCACCGCGCACGTCGCGCTCGTGGCAGCGTTATTTTGGCTGAAGCCGCGCTGGCGAGCGCCGCTCGCGCTGCTGGTGCCACCGTTCGCGCCCTACTTCGGCTGGCAAGAGAAACGCTACGTGTGGAGCAGCCTGTGGCTGCTCGCCGGCATTGCCTACATCGCAAGTCGCGTCGCCGGCTCGCTCTGAGCCGGGCTCAGGGCGCGGACTGACCGAGCGTGGGTGGGATGAGCACGGTGGCCGGCGCGTCCGCGTTGAGCGCAGTCTCCGCGATCGGCACGGCGGACTTGGCCAGGCTCGCGTCGTCGGTCGGTTGCCCCATCTCGTCGAGCAACGCGTAGACGCGCACGTTCGCCCCTTCGAGCGCGACGTCGGAGGCAGTGCTGCCGCCGTGCACTACGGAGAGCGAAAAACGTACCGGCGCGGGCAGACGCACCGCCGGCAGCAAGAGCGGGTCCGCCCCGTACGCGGGCAGCGCCACGCGCGGCAGCAAGTACCAAGCAAAATTCGAGGCCGCCGGTGGACGCACCGAGATATCGAACAAATTCGGCTTTTCGTCGCCACCGGGGTCCGCGAACAGCCTGAACGCGCCGCTCGTATCGTCCACGACCGCGCTCGTAGCGCGAGGCACGAGCGGCAGCTCACCGAGCGCGCGCGCGAAGACGTCGGTCAGAATCGTGCCGGGCGACGGATCGGCGCTGACGAAGGCGCCGCTCGCAGCGTCACCCGAAGGAGTGATTACTACCCCGTTCACCGCACGAGCACGCGAGAGCGCCAGCGCGCGCCCGGCCTGTTGCGAAGGAGCGGCGGCGATTTGCCAGACCTCCTCGCGCGCAGCGAGGGGAACCTGAGAAGGATCGAGCGGTGCCGCCGGCACCACCAGCACTCGATACGTGCCGGGCAGAAGCGGCAGCGAGAACGTGCCGTTTTCATCGGTCTGGGCGGTGCGGGTGAAGGCGGTGAGCGTGCCCTTCGGCA
Source organism: Polyangiaceae bacterium (assembly GCA_035549735.1). Taxonomy (GTDB): domain Bacteria; phylum Myxococcota_A; class Polyangia; order Polyangiales; family Polyangiaceae; genus PMG-095. The sequence goes on from DASZQI010000011.1 coordinate 111,850, forward strand.
TGCCGTCCAAGCTGGTGGCGGTCAGCGTGACGGTGGCGCGCACGCCGCTGCCTCCCCCGCCGTCGATCACACGCCCTTCGAACGACACGGGCTTCGGGATCACCGCGAGCTGTTCGATCATCCCCTGCCCTTTTTCGAACAGCGAGAGCGCAGAGCGCTGGAACAACAGACTCGGCGCCACCAGGTTGTCGGGCGCTGGATCGGGCGGCGAGAGGCGCACGATTTCGTTGCCCGTCACCTGTTGTGTGCCCTCCAGCACGGGGAAGTAACTGAGGCTGACCGAATAGATCAGCGTGTTGTCCGTGTGCGTGGGCAAGGAGAGCTCGGCGCTCTTGGAAATGACACGCCCGGTCACGGGCTCGAGCATGTCCACCCGCCAGTGCTCGAGCGAGCCACGATCGCTCCACTTGATCTGCAGATCCAGGCGGGACGGCGCCGGCAAGCGATGCATGAAGGTGACGTCCCCGTCGAACTCGGCCCCGCGGATCAGCTCCGGAGGAATTCCACAGTCCGGCGGCGCTTCGTCGACCGAAACCACGGTAACGTCGAAGGGCTCGATGTAAACGTCGTACTTCCCCGCCGCGAGACGCGCGGCAAAGGGAAAGGTATCCGGCACCAATCCAGCTCCGCCTTGGACATCGACCAGAACGGTCGAGCTCTGCGCCGGCAGCCCCAGCATTCTCTCGCTGGGCGAGAAGGTCATGCGCACCGGGACACTTCCGTCCATGGGCCAGCGCAAGCTCACGGTCGAATCGGGCCCTTTGAAGGTCGTCGCGGTGTCGCAGCCGGCCGGCATGGTGGCCTGAACGGTGCCGGCGACCTTGGCGACGCCACTGAGGTCGAGCGCGACGCTGCCACCATTCTTGTTCACGCTTACCGTGCGAAATATCTGTTGCGCGGCGAGGTCCTGCGCCGAACCGGAGACCGCGAAAAGCAACGTGGACAGCGAACCGCTCCCGGCCACACAGAACCCACCACGAGAGCAGGAGCCCACCGGGCACGAAGTGTCCTTGTCGCAGCGGTTGAGCGCAATCGGGCTCTCGCGATCGGCGAGGCTGGTCAGGCTACAGCCTGTCGCGCCGAGCGCCGCGATCGAAAGGAGTCGCGAGAGGCGGCTCATTTCTTGTCGACCTCGGATTGATTGGGACAGCTGGGCAAAGTGTATGGATCGGACTTCGGATCCATGTGCACCCACCAAGTTCCAATGGCGATGTCGTCTTTGGGCGCGTCGGGCAGCGGCCGCTGGTTGGTGATGTCCCAAGAGCTTTCGTGCGCCGCGATCAGGGTGAGTTGATGGCAGCCCGCGCCGACCCGCGCATCCATCTCGCTGGGCCGGCTCATGGAGCGGGTGGTATCGTCGATGGTCGAAGGCGGCCTCCGATCGCTCCACAGCGGAACGTCCTGCCCCTTGAAGTCGACGTGCAATGCAAACCAGACCCATTCGCCCTGGTCGTCGGAACGGAATGGAACGGTCACCTGAAGAGCGTGGTTCAGTTGACCGTCGTTGCGATCGATGATCACCAACCAGAAGGGGGATGGCTCGGCGTGGTTCAGGTCCAGGATCGGGGGCGTGCGCTTCGGCTCCTCGTACTGGGGCGGGTCAGCGACGATGCAGCCGGTCGACACGAGCATGGCGAAGGCGATCGACAGCGATTTGTGTGCCAGCCCGCTTTCTCGCGGAGTCGCGAAACGCGCGACACGCGAGCATGACAATGCTGTCACGATCCATCGGGAAATTCGCGCGCAACGGCTGACCAAGGCTCCTCTTGCAGTTATCTGGCTCAACTCGCGAACTGCGTCAAAGCCTGGTTTTAGCCGGAAAGCCGGGCTGCGCGCGAGCTCAGCCTCGACTTTCGCCTATTTTCGCGTCGGAACGACGTCGGTGAGCGGCTGAAGCTTTTGAAAGCCCTCCGCGACGAAGCGATCGCGAACCTTCTGGGCGAGCTCGCCGTTCTCGCGCCAGGGCACGGCCACCGCGCTGATCAGGCAAGCGTGGGAATAAATCGAGTAGGCCGCCCAGGCGGCGGAGAACTTCGGACGGGAAAACGCGAAGCTGAGCTCTCCGTCGACCGAGAGCGCGATCACCGGTCGTTCGCGGAACCGCTGGTAGCTCGGATGAAACGGTTGAAACTCGACGTCGAACGGCCGCGCCAGCGGGCGCCCCCAATTCTCGAAGCGCCGTAGGCAGTCCTCGCTGGTGGGGTGTTCCTCCTCGCTCTCCTGCACGAACACCACGACCATGCCGTAGTGCTCCTTGCCGTAGCGAAAGCCGAGAAAGTTATCGACCCCGCGGTAACGCACGCGCTTCCAGTTGTCGGGGTCGGGCAAGGCCACGTTCAATTGCTGATCCTTGTCGCCACGCTGCCCCCAGGGCTCGGAGAGAAGGCGTTGCAGGGCGGCGGCCTGCGGATCTGCAGCGTCGCCACCGGGCTGCTGCAGCGTCACGGTCGCGGGCGTCGGCGGAACTCCGGGTGGCTTGGCCGGCGCGGTTGCACCGCTGCTACAGCCGCCAAAGGCGAGCGCCGAAAGCAACCAAAGGCCGCGCCGAAGCATGATCGTTATACGGATGCCGACCCCGAATTATGGCATCGCGCCCGCAGATCGCTGTCCGGGCCGGGCAAGCCCATGAATTCAATCGAGAAAACGCACCGCCCCCAGCGGCCCGTGACGCCTCACACTTCCGCAGACTGCATGCGGATGGCGGACAGATCGTGCACGCCGAGCCCGAGCTCCGCCGCCGAGCGAATGTACTTTGGCTCGCGGCCGACGTCCTTCAGCGACTTCAGGCCACGCGCCTTGCGCTCGTCGTCGATGATCTTCCAGCCCATGGTGTCCATCGCCACTGGATCGGTCGCGATGTAGATGGCGCCGTGCGGGACGCGCGTCTTCGGGTTCTTGTCCAGCGGTCCGCCGTCGTAGGTAACCTTGAAGGCGTCGCTGATGTGGAGACGCACCCGGCTCTTCACGATGGGCTGGTTGTACAGCATCGCGATTTGGGGGTTGGCCTGGCCGGCGTGGTGCTTGTGCGGGTTGTTGATGTTGCCGTGCGTGACGTTCTTCAGGGTGCCGGTGTAGCCGCAGATGGAGTGATCCTTGATCTGCGTCATGTCGATCACCGCCGTGGCCTCGGTGAAGAAGCGGCAGTAGCGGGTGGCGATCCCCTGAAACACCTTGATGTCCGGCATCGGGTGGTCCGCGTTGTTGTGCGTCCCGGTCTTGACGCCGGCCGGTAACTTCCACTGCCGCACGTTGACCCGTGTTCCCGCGAGAAAATTGGGGAATTGCTCGTAAACGGTGAGTTTGTCCGCCGGCACACCGAGCGCCAGCACGGCCTCCACCACCGGTAGGATCAGCTCGAAGTTGACCGCCATGGTGTAGCCGGTTTGACCCGCGATGCCGTTCACCTTGATCGCGACCACGTCATCCTTGTGGATGAAGCGCTTCATCGCTTCGACCAGATTGGGCGCGCCGGTAAAGTCCATCATCGCCTTTTCGAGCAAGCGCTTGGCGATCTCCGGCTTCGGCCACAGCTGGTTCGGCTGCATGAAGGAGGCGAAATCACCCTTGGCGCTCACTTTGGTGATTTTTCCGTTGGCCACCAAAGGCGTGAAGCCGGCGGGCGGCTTGGCAATCAGCGACTCGAGCGACGGCGCCGCTGCCTCGGCACGCCGGGCACCGGAAAGAGCTGCGGCGCCGGCCATGGCCAGAGCGCCTCGAGCCAAGCTGCGACGGGACACGGGAGCGGGCTTGTCGGTCATGCAGGGCCTCGATTTCTGCCTGTTGGGGTAACACGCACCGCCGTTCAGGGCAATCGAACGGCATTAACGCAGCCCTTCCGCGGCGGATCGGACCTTACAGCGGCAGAGGCGGGCTCCCTGAGGCGCGGCACGCCCAATCGCCTCACCGATCCGCCACGCAGCCGCTCAGCTCCAGGCGCAGCCAAGCTTGCGAAGAGAGTGCTAGCAACGTGTCTGGATGATTGAAGTGGCGCGACTGAGCGCTTTCTTGAAGCTCGGTCGACCGCACTTCTTGATCGGCGGATTGCTTCTGTTTGCGCTCGGCTCGACCTTGGCCAGGGCGCATGGCGCGGGCATCGACTGGCAACGCTACCTTTGGGGACAAGCCACCATTACCTTCGCGCAGTGGATGACGCATTACTCGAACGACTACTTCGACTTGGATGCCGACCGCGCCAACTCGACCCCCACGCGTTGGTCTGGTGGCAGCCGCGTGCTGGTGAGCGGCACGGTCGCGCCGCGCGCGGCTCTCGTAGCCTCGGCGGTACTGGGGACTGCTTCGCTGCTTACTGCTGTCGTTCTCGCAACCCGACCCGCTAGCCCACCGCTGGTATTGCCGCTGGCGTTGCTCATCATCGTACTCTCGTGGTGCTACAGCTCTCCGCCGCTGCGGCTGGCGAGCCGCGGGCTCGGGGAAGCGACGACGGTGTGTGTGGTGACGCTGCTGACGCCGCTGTTCGGCTTCTACTTGCAGAGCGGCGCCGTCCGCCCGCCCTTGCTACTTTCTTGCTTTCCGCTGTGCTGTCTACAATTCAGCATGCTGCTCACGATCGAGCTGCCGGACGCCGCCGGCGACGCTCGGCAAGGCAAGCGGACGCTGGTCGTACGGCGCGGCGCTGAGTGGGCGGCACGCTGCGCGTCGGCGACCCTGGTGCTGGCGTTCGGTTCGTTGCCGATTCTCTCCCTGTTGGGCTTGCCGGCGCAAATCGCAGTTTCCGCCGCGCTGCTCACGCCGCTGGGCCTCTGGCAAGCCATCCGGCTTTCTCGAGGCACCTTTCGAAATCCCGAGCACTGGGAAAGCCTGGCTCTGTGCAGCGTGGCGCTGCTCGCGGGTACGACGGTCGCCGAGCTTATAGGAGCCCTGCTGGCGGCGCGCTGAACCGCCTCAGGGGTGAGTCTCTACGAGGTCCGCGCTAGCGGCGTTGACCACCGCGTGAGCTGGCGCAGCAACCCGAACGATGATGCTAGCGGAATGGCCCAGGGCGAAGCAGCACCCTGATTGGCCGACAAAAAGTGACGAAACAGCTCGGTGTCGTTGGCTAGCGCTGCGATCACTCGCTCCATCAGGCGCGGCGACCGGCGCAGCCACAGTAGTAGGCGGGTGAGCTCGATGTGTGAGCGATCGGCCTTTCGTGCCGCGGTCAAGAACGGCTCGAGCTGGGCTAGGCGGAGCTGCCCGCCAGGACGTTCGAAGCCGGGTCGTAACAAGCGAGCCATGATCGCTGCCTTGCTGATGGCGAGACCGACTCCTTCACCGGTGATCGCGTCCACGTAGCCGGCAGCGTCGCCCACCAGCAGCAACCCGTCGCGCGCTGGCTTTGGCACTTGGACGTGCAGCGGTCCGCGCGCGCGGGCGGCATCCACGGGCGTGGCGTGTGCGAGCCGGCGCGCTAGCTCCGGAAAGTCGCGCAGCAGGTGCGCAACCAAACGCGAGCCGCCCGGGGCGGGACTCTCGGCCGCTTGCCAGAGAAACGCGACGTTCAGCTCGTTGTCGCCGGTCGGCGTCACGTAGGCTTCGCCGCCGGGGCTCCAATACACCTCGACCTGGTCGGTCCAAGGCTGCACCTTGAAATGTTGGCGCACGCCGTAGCGCAGCGGCGTCGGCCGCCGGGTCTCCAGACGTGCGGCCTTTCGGACTCGGGAAGCCAATCCGTCAGCCCCAATCACCAAGCGCGGGGTCAAAGATCGTCCGTTGAACAGCACCCGGCAAACGCCCGACTTTTCGAGCTGCAAGCGCGCGTCGCCGCGACGGACCGAGACGCCGGGCGTGCGCTCGACCAAGCCGCGTAGCAGACGTTCGAGCGCGCTACGCGCCAGCCCGAGCCCGGGGCCTTCGCGAAACTGCGCGGAGGCGCGCATACCCGAGGCCGAAATATAGCGCACGCCCCGCAGGAGTCGTCCTTCGGCCAAGAGCTCGCTTTGGCTGAACCCGAGCGCACACAGCTCCTGAAACGCCCGCGGCAACAAGCCCTCACCGCAAGGCTTGAGGCCCGGCGCAGTCGCAGCTTCACACACCAGCACCGAAGTGCCGGCGCGCGCAAGACCCACTGCAGAGGCCAACCCCGCAGGCCCACCACCGATCACCACCACGTCGAAGCTCAAGCAGCGCCTCGTGTTCGAAAGCTCGGCCAGAGCCGCGGCAGCGCCGCGAACGCCGCGTCGTAGCCACCATTTCCGCGCAACGCGCGCTCTTCCTCGCGAATGCGCACGATCAGCAGCACGGCATTGGCCAGGCTGAAAACCAGGGCGGAGCGCCACGCCGAGTGCATCATGGGAAGAGCCGCGATTTCCAGCACCACCCCGAGGTAATTCGGGTGCCGCAAGTAGCGATAGATGCCGTGCGCGACGGGCGCCGCGCCCGGCAGTGTCAAGACACGTACGGTCCAGCGCCCGCCGAGCGCGTGGATCGCCGCGTAGCGTAGGCACAGTCCGAAGGCGAAGCACACCGCCGCGAACACGCTGACCCAGAGCTGAAATGGAGCGCGCAGAAGCGTGACTTCCAGGATGATGCTGACGAGCCAGAACGTGTGGAGCAGCTGCATGGCGATGAAGTGCTCGGGTGCATGTTCTCGAGCACCCAGTTTGCGGAGCCGGGCCTCGTTACGCCGACTCAACCTCAGCTCCGCCAGGCGCGAAAGCGCCACGAGCACGACGAAGGCCACGAAAACCTGACTGGTGGTCATCGCAGCAGGACCAACTCGGCGCAAAATCCTGGCCCCATTGCCAGGAGTAGGCACGGACCTCGGCCTGGATCGGCGGCCAGCGACTCTTGGAGAATCACGAGCACGGACGCCGACGACAGGTTTCCGATGCGCGACAGGCAATCGCGGCTGTGGTTCAAAGCGCCGTTCGGCAGCTCGAGCCCGCGCTCCATGGCGTCGATTACCGCTGGGCCACCGGGGTGCGCGACCCAGCGCTGGATTTGCGAAGGGTGTAAGCCGTTTGCAGACAGAAAAGTGCGAATGCCGTGCGAAAGCGCGGTTTGAGCCAGCTCTGGAACCTGCCCGCTGAGGACGATGCGGAAGCCCGTATCGACGATATCCCAACCCATCACCGCTTCGGTATTCGGAAACAGCACCGCGCGCGTGCCTTCGACTTTCAGCTTGGTTTTACTGGCAAGCGGATGTTCGTCGCCAACCAACAAGACGCACGCAGCACCGTCGGCAAACAGTCCGCACGCGATCAAGTTCGCGACCGACATGTCGTCCGGTTGAAAAGTCAGCGAACAAAGCTCGACACACAGCAGCAGCGCGGCGTGCGTAGGATGGCTCTCGAGGTAGTCGCTTGCCCGGGCGATGCCAGCGGCGCCCGCCACGCAGCCAAGGCCGAACAGCGGCAGTCTGCGGCAATCCGGAGCGAAACCTAGCCGATTCATCAATCGCGCTTCGATCGAAGGCACGGCCAGCCCCGTCACTGTGCTCGAGGCGAACAGCTGGACGTCATTTGGCGCAAGGCCTGACTCTTCCAGGCACTCGCGCACGGCTCGCTCGCTCAGCTCGAGCGCCGCTGTCAGCCATTCACGATTGCGCTCTCCAAAGCCGCTGAGCTCGGCGTAGCGCGCCAAAGGCAAGGCCAAGTGTCGTCCTTCGACTTTGACCGCCGCAAATAGCTTCTTTACGCGCGCCCCATCGAGACCATCACGTCGCTGCGACAGCGCGAGCAGTGCCTGCGAGAGCTCCGCCTGCGTGTAGTAGTTTCGCGGAAAGGCGCTGCTCACGCCAAGGATGCCGGGCATTCGTGCGAGCCGCCCTGCATTGCGCGTGCCGTACGCCGAAAACCGTTCTCAACGCTCAATGAGCAGGGCGCCCTGTTTGAAGTAGAGGCAACCTTGTCGAAGCGTCGCGTTTTGGTCGCCCATGCTCGTCGTTCAAGGGGACCACGACTTCGTGCGCCCGGAACACTCCGTGGCAACGTTTCGGTTGAGCCCCCCTGGCGAGTTCGCGGTGATCCCGGAGCGCGAGCCATTTCGCCCTCCCCAGAGCAGCAGCGAGTAATCCAAGACAGAATCAGCCAGCGCCGACTCTGGTGTTGATCGCTGCTTGAGCATCGAACGCGCGCTTGTAGGCGGGCCGCGCTTCGCCGCGGGCGACATAGGCGGACAGGCTCGGGAATTCGTTCAAGATGCCCGATGGTCTTAGTCTGAGCAGCACCGAAACCATCATCAGGTCACCCGCGCTGAACCCACCGTCCAGCCATTCGGCGTCGCCCAGGCGATTGGAAAGCAGCTGCAGGCGGTTTCGGATGCGATCCTGCACCAGCGGCAGGCGCTCCTTGCTCCAGGGCTGGTCACTTTCCAGTATCTTGGCGGTTACGAGCTCGAGGATGGGCGGCTCGACCGAGCTGAGCGCCGCAAACATCCAGGTAATCGCGCGGGCGCGAGCGTTTTCATCCCGCGGCAACAGACCCACGTGGCGCTCGGCGATATGGAACACGATGGCCCCCGACTCGAACAGCACGAGGTCGCCTTCCTCGTAGGTCGGAATCTGGCCGAAAGGATGGAGCGCCAGATGCGCGGGCTCCTTCATCGCCCGAAACGAAACCAGCCGAACCTCGTACGGCTGGCCCACTTCTTCGAGCGCCCAGCGAACGCGCGTATCACGCGCCAGTCCTTTGCCGCCGTCAGGGGATCGTTCAAACGCGGTAATGGTAATGGTCATTGCGGAGCTCGTGCTCGTAAAGTTTTTTGGCTGCAGGCTTCGGTGGCTACCTTGCCCGGTCAACGCGCCCCAGTGAGGGCGCTGGCAGCGGCCGGCACTTTGTTGCTAGGTGCGTGCTGAGCCACCGAGGCGAGCAACATCTCGAGGCTGATCATCGTGTGCGGCTTGTCCAAGAAGCCGACGACGTTCGGCATCTGCAGGAGCATCGAGGCGTCTTCCGCCTGAAATCCACTAGTGACCACCACGGGGACGTTGCTCCGAACCACGCGCAATTGGTCGAGGGTCTGCTCGCCGGATTGCTCGGGCATGGTCAGGTCGAGGACGACGAGATCGATGGCATCTGGCTGCTCTTTGAAGAGCTCGAGCCCACGGCGGCCGCTGTCCGCAGTCACGACCTGGTGACCGAGCTCGCTGAGCATTCTTCCCGTCACCAAGCGAACCGCGGGCTCATCGTCGATGAGCAGGATGCTGCGCCCCGGAACTACCGTGCTCGCCGGTGCGGGACTCTTGGATCGGCGTGGCATCGACTCCTGCGCGACAGGCAGCAAAATACTGAACTTGGTCCCATGCATCGACGTCCCGTCGATGCCGAGCCAACCGCGATGCGCTCGCACGATGCCCGCTGCGGCGGCCAGGCCCATCCCGCGCCCGGCGCCCTTCGTCGAGAAGAACGGCTCGAACAGTCGCTCGCGTGCTTCGGGAGGAACACCGGCGCCGGTGTCGCTGACCGTCACTTTTACGTACTCGCCGGCAGCGAGCCGGTACGGATCGTCGCCCGACGCCTCCAGCCGTACGGCTTCGGTACGCAGGGTCAACGTCCCGCCCTTTCCCTCCATCGCGTCCAACGAATTGAGGATCAGATTGGTCACCACTTGGCGCAGCTGGAAGCGATCCGCTCCCACCGCCGGCAGCCCCTCGCCGAGTTCCAGCACCAAGTGTGCCTTGGATTCGACGGTCGCGTGCAGCAGGCGCAGCGCGGTCGAGAGCTCCGCATTGATCTCCAGCGCTTGAATCGCGAGACTTCGTCGGCCCGCATAGGCCAGCATTTGTTTGCTGAGCTGCGCAGCCTCTCCGGCAAATGTCATGATTTCAGTCAGACAGCGCGACAGGACGGGCGGCGCGTCGCTAGGAAGCTTGCGCAGAGCAACGTCCGCGTTGCCGACCACGCCGCAGAGCAGGTTGTTGAAGTCGTGGGCGACCCCACCCGCCATGACGGCCAGGCTCTGGAGCGCTTGGCTGCGCTGCAGCTCTCGCTCCAAATCACGCTGCCTTCGCTCGGTCACGACCCGATCGGTGAGATCGCGAACGACCCGCAGCGTCAACCTGTCGTGCGACCCGCTCGGTTCGAAACAAGTCTCGGTGACGAGCAGCAGGGTATTCGCGCTGCGTTCGAGGACGACCTCGTAAGAGCGCCGTTCTCCGACGTTCCGGTCCGTGGCGGCCAGCGTGCGAGCGCTGTCTTCGGTCAAGAACTCGGACAGCGTTCTGGTCGTGAGCGCGTCGCGGGAGACGCCCAGCGTTGTGGCGAGCGCCTGGTTCGCGAAGACCACACGATCTTGCGCATCGAATAGCCCAACCCCCTCACCCAGGCTTTCCACGAGTGCGCGTTGCATACGTTCGCTGTGCCGAAGCGACTCCTCGCTGCGCTCTCGGGCTTTTATCTCGCGGTGCAGCTCGGCGTTCAGTGCGACCGCGCGCCGGCGCGAGTCGACCACCAGACCGAGACCGCCGGCGAGCACGAGCTTGATCAGCAGCGCGATGATGCCCGCGACCGGCCCCGTCTCGAAACTCGGAGCCAGACTGAGAGCGAGGGCGCGATCGATGAGCGCGACGCCGACGATAACGGCCAACGCACCGCGCGCCCCCAACCAGGCCGCCGCCAAGATACAGATGCCGACACCGGGTAGAAAAGCCGGGTTACCGATCAGACCGTGCACGGTGCTGAACGAAACCCCGTAGGCGAGCACCAGCGCGCCGAGGATGCAGCAGCGCACCGCGACGCCACGGAGCTTGCCGCTCGAACCGAACATGGGGATCGGTCATAGGCCGTCGCGGCCGCCCCATCAAGGCGCACTGCGAAAGCGAGCCGCGCTACGCCTGGCGCCTCAGATAGTCCCGCGGGGTTAGGTGCCGAAATGCGCGAAATACCCGATGAAATTGGGCATAGCTACCAAACCCGGCGGCGAGCGCGGCCTGCAACAGGTTCCGCTCACCCGTGTCGAGTAGCACCGTAAAGCGGTCCAGCCGAATGCGGTTCCGATACTCGCCGAGCGAAACGCCCATCTCGGCCTTGAACACCCGCATGAGCTTGGCGAGGCTGACGTCGAGCTCGGCCGCCAGCTCTTTGCCGCCGAGCGCAGGATCCTTTGCCATCATCGCGGCAGCCGCGGTGGTGAGCCGGCGAGTCGACGATTCACTGGTCGCGATGTCTGCCGACCCTCTTCTCGAGGCACGCACCAGGTCGAGCCGCGTTCCTAGGAACGCGCACAACACGGCAGCGTGCGCCTGCTTCGTGGTGCTGACTCGCGCGTTCGAGCCCCCCGCGTCGTTGAAGAAAATGCCGAGAGCGTTGCCAGCCGAACGAATCGGAGTGCACGCCACCCAGCCCCTGCCTACGACGACCGTCTTGCTACCGCGGTGTTCGATGAGCGGGCAGTCTTGGAGTACGGTGAAATGCTCGCCCTTCTCGGCGCGCTGAAAAGCGATCCTGTCGGTCTCGCTCACCGCGTACATGATGTGATGCTCGTCCACGATGGCGCCGTTCATGTCGGTGCCCCACGTGCCGAGCATCAGGCTCCGCGCCCGGTCGAACACGAACACGCCCGCGCGCTGAAAGCCGAGATCGCGCCGCGCGATCTCCACCGTCTTGCGAATGGCTGCATCCGGATCATCCAGTGTTGCAAGTTCGTTGCATGCGCTAAGAACCGCACCGAGTTCACCGGTTACTGGGCGCTCGAGAACCGAAGGGGTTTGCTGAGCTTCGCCCAGGATGTAGGGCCAGTCGACACGGCGGCGGCGTTTCATCTCGCAACCCCGTGGTGTGATTGAACAAACTCGAGCCCAACGCGAGCGCAGAGAACCCCACGCACTCGACCCGCGCGCTCGTGACTATCGTTTCGGGGGCCTATCGTTCTCAATTTCCCGGACTCAATTCCCGGAGCTCGCACGCTTGATCCCGCATGGTTCCTGTTGCGCTCGCGACCCCGCCCAGCACCGTTTTCGAAGTGCCACCCTGTTTTTCGCGGCCGACCGCAAAATTTGGCCGCCGCTCGTCGCTGAGCGACCGGTCGATTACGGCTGTCCCACCATGGATCACACCCGCCCGCGAGCCGCCCATCCGACCCGCCGGCACGCGGCGGAGTACATTTCTCCAGATATGGCCGAACCGTGCGCGGGCGCGCTTTCACGCGCGGCAGAGGGCTCCGCCTAGGAAGCTCGCCGCGGGCCGCGGCATGCTCGGCCCCCGACGAGAACGGCTATCAGGCCTTCATGGCGGCGATTTCGCCGGTGCCGGTGGCCTTGCCGAAGTTCACGGTCTCGGTGCTCTTGTCGCGAATCGCGGCCGTGATCACGGTGTTCAACAGCTTGTTGTTGGTCACGTTGCCGGCGTCGATGTACTGGCCGGTCTTCAGGTAACCGCCGCCGTTGCCCCAGATGATGTGGGGCACGTTCTTGAAGCTGTGGCTCGGACCGTCCGAGACGTGATTCGTCCACATGATGATGGACTTGTCGGACAGCCCGCGCGCCTTGAACGCATCCAGACCGGCGAGCAGCGTCTTCATGCGAAGCGCGTCGATCTCGGCGTGCGCGGCCTCGGCCGTCGGGTTGCTGCCCGTCGCCGAATCGGAGGCGACGCGATGGCTGATGTGGTGGAAGGGCCAGTTGAGGCTCGCGTTCGAGGGCACGCTGTACTTGGTGCCGTCGGTGCCGTCGCCCCACTGCAGCGTCGCCACGCGGTTGTAGTTGCACGCAAAGGCAACCGCGACGAGCGACAGATGCAGCTTCACGATGTCTTCGATCATGCCGTCCATCTTGAACGCATAGCCGCTCTTCAGCGAGTCGAGCTTGGTCGTGTCGAGGCCGTCCTTGCTGCACGACGCGGCCATGGTGCCCATGGTCACTTCCGCATCTCGAATGGTGTCGAAGTGCAGCTGAAGCCGTTGCCTGTCGGCGCTGCTCAACGCGGTGTTCGCCATCAGTGCCTTGAGCTCGTTGCGCACCAGGTCGTTGACGCTCTTCTTCGATGCGATGAGCGCCGCGGCAGCGGGGTCTGCCGTGGTGCCACCACCGGTGGTCGGCGTGGAGGTCGTGAGGCCGATGATCTTCGAGTAGAGCGTGTACGGATTCGCGTCCGCCGCCCGAACTTGCCCGGCACCGGCGCCCTTGAACGAGATGCGCTCGGCGATGTAGTTCTTGCCGCCGGCGTACAGCGTCAGCGGGTCACCACCGTTCGCGTTCACCGCCTTGGCGATCACCATGTCTGCGGAGATCCCGGTCGAGTAGGCGCTGTTCGCGCTTCCTTCCGAGGGCGTCGCGGTGAGCGACTGACAGAGCCCCTGCGCGTGGCCGCACCCGGTGACGCCGGCCATCGGCCAGTTGACACCCTTGATGAACATCAGGTTGGCTGCGTGCGGCGCGAGCACGCTCGTCGCCCTATCGGTGCCAATCGAAGCCGTGGTGAGGGCACCCGTCGCGCTGGGGAAGAACTTGCTGCCGACGACGCCGCAGGCGGCGACCATCATCAGGGTGAACACCGGCTCGCTGCCGGCAGCCCACGCGGAACGCTCCGGCAGGCCTTCGAGAAACGGCAGCCCGACGGCGATCGAGGTCCCTGCTACCCGTAGGAAAGCCCGACGGTTGACCTTCGCGAGGCTGCTGGCTGGCTGGATCCGAGATTCTGGAAAGTGCTTCACGGGGTTCCTCCGGAACGCAAGCGGAAGGCGTCGTTCTTGACCAACTCGATAATCACCTGCTTCACGGACCCGCTCGTTCCCATGCTGACGTTCGTCAGCGCGGTGAGAAGCGGCATGTCCTTGGCGACGATGTCGCGCTGCATGGCGAATTCCGAGAGCTTCTTCGAGTAACAGGTGTGGGTTTGCGGCGTAGTCGCCAGCACCTGCATCAGCTCGGCTGCTCCGCTGAAGGAGCGTGTTCCGTCCGCGAACGTGTATTTGGCGCTGCTGTCGATGGGCAGCCCGCCGTTCTCGGTGTCTTGGTATTTGCCCATGCCGTCGAAGTGCTCGAAGGCAAAACCCATCGGGTTGATTTGATCGTTGTGGCACGAGCCGCCGCAACCCGCTGTCAGGGTCGAGATTCGCTGCCGGTTGGTTTGACCCGGCTGCAGCGCCGGCACCGGAGGCAACATGGCCGCCGGAGGCCCGAGCTTGGCGCACAGCACGTCGACGTTGATGCTCACGCCGCGGTGGATCGAGTCGGGTTCTGCGTTGAAGGCGTACAGGCTCAGGAACGGCAGCTGCGAGAAGTAACCGACGCGCTGAGCACCCAGGTCACGTTCCTCGAAGCCGCTCGCAGGCGCCGCAACACCGTACTGCGCCGCCGTACCGGGGCCGACGAAACCCTTCGTCGAGGTGAGGATGTCTTTCAAGCCCAGACCCTGGCTGAAGATCTTGTCGAAGAAGAGCTTCGACATCTCAGCGTACTCGTCGTTGAGCGAGTCCTTGTAGGTCGGAACGTTGATCTTGCTGATGGTGTCGTAGCGCTCGAAGTGCAAGAGCTCGGAGTGGAATCGGCGCATGACCTCCGCCGCGGTGCTCTCACCGAGCATGGTCGTCGCGAGGGCCGCTGCGCCCTCGGCGGTATCGAGCTTGCCCGGGCCCGCGGCTGAATCGAGCAGCGCGTCGCTGGGCGTCGTCCCGCGCAACCAGAGCGAGAGCTTGGCCGCCATTTCATAGCCGTTGAGCGGTGAATTGGCCGCCCCCAGCTCCGTTCGATACAGGAAGTAGGGCGACTGCAGCATGGCGCGGATGACGGCCGAGGCGCCCTTGGTGAACGCGCTCTGCGTCCCGCTCAGCGCCGTACCCGAGGTGTAAACCGTCATGTACGCGGACTGTTCCGCGGAAGTGAGCGGCCGTCGGTACACACGCCGCCCAAACGTCGAGATGAATCCGGCAGCGTCGGTACCCGTGTAGATCTTGGCGAGCGCCGCGTCGGTCTGAGTCACCTGCGCCGCGAGCGTCCCTGCCGCAGCTTCGAAGTCATCGTGCGCGCGCTGGTCCACGCCGAGCACGAGCTCGTTGTTGGAGAAGTCGGTGATGGTGGTCACCGGGTCTTGGAAAGTCACCTCGAGGCCCGAAGGCGCCGAGAGCTTCAGCAGATCCTGGACCGAACGCGCCCACTGCGATTTGGTCAAGCGAATCGCGCGCTGGTATTGCGGCGAGCCGTCGAGGTCGAGCGGTGCGCCCGCACCCTGCCCCCCGGCAGTGCCGCCAGTCGTTCCGCTGCCGGAGCCGCCCGTGGTTGCAGAACCGCCGGCACCCGGGTTGTTCGGGGTTCCGGCGTTGCCCGACGAACCGGGATTGCTGCCGCCTTGCCCGGTGGCCGAACCGCCCGTACCAGTTCCGGGGGTGGAACCGGTGGTGGTCGGACCCGGACCGCTGCCACCCTGCCCAGGGCCAGCAGAACCGCCGGTTCCGGCGCCACTCGGTCCGCTGCCGCCAGTGGGCGAACCATCGCCGTTCGTGATCTCACCGGTACAGCCGCAGAGAGCGGCCAGCGCCAACGCGGAAGGCAACAGCTTCGTGTAGAGCCTCATGGTGACCTGAGCTCACACTGGCACTCATAAGCGTTTGAATCTTCACGGGGCCTCGTCAAATCCTCTCATTTTCTCGAGAGTTCGCGCTTTCCTTTCACACTTAACAAATACACCATGGTCGCATTTGTGTTTTTTTTCTCGGCAAATGAGCGGTGTCCGCGGGGGAGCCCGCGCGCAGAAACCCTAGCGCCAGCCGCCGCCAGTCGTCGGCCGCTCGCCGCCAGTCCGCGCGCCGCACAACTCCCTGGGAATGTCGCGCAATCGTGCTCGGCACGCCGCTCGCACTGACCCTCTCCGCGTGAGCGAACGAACGCTCACGTCACAAGGAGAGTCAATCAATGGACAACAGCAAGATGAAGATCGCGTACGTAATCACCACTCGCAACGGGAAGAATTTCTGGAACCGCTGCGGCGTCGCGTTCGTCAACGGGGACGGTTCGATCAACGTGAAGCTCGAAGCGGTGCCGGTGAACGGCGAGATTCAAATTCGAGACTACGTGCCGCGCGACGAAGTCAGCGGCACCACGCTTCGCGGTCGCGGCTCGAACGGCCATCACGACGAGGACTCGCTCGCCGAGCTCGGTTGAAAGGTACGGAGACATGGCTCCCGTCGAACGGCACCCCGAACCGACTTCGGAAGTGCGGCCCGGCTCGGTCGGGAGCCGTACCTCCACCGCTCGCTCCGCTTCCCTTCGAACCTGGGCAGATGGGCCATGGGCCAAAGTCTTCGTCAAGGCCGCTGGCATCGGCTTGTTGATGCTCGGACTGGGCGGAATCGGCGCGCTCGCGATGGCTCAAGGGCTCACCACTCACAGCGCGCCCGTTTCCGACGGCAGCGCGCGTCGCACGACCGCACCGGCAGAGCCCGCAGGCTGGGCCGCGCACGCCTCGGCATCGCTCGCCGGTGCGGTGGCGCTCGCGGGTCCAGCTGCGCCCGCGCCGTCTACCAGCGCGAGCGACTCGCCGAGCGCCCCGAAGGCGCCGAGCGGTATCACCGACGACGGGCGCGTGATCCTCAACCTGGCGAGCGCGGACGAGCTCCGCAAGCTGCCCGGGGTCGGACAGAAACGCGCGGAAGCGATCGTGGCGCTGCGTCAGAAGCTCGGCAAATTCAAGCGCGCTACGGATCTGTTGCGGATTCGAGGCATCGGACCGAAACGGCTGAAGCAGATGCTGCCGAAGCTATTACTGGATCCGCCGAAGGAAACGCCGGCCACGCCGGTCCCCGCGCCTGCCGCCTCCGCCAAGTGATTTGCGGCTGCGGGCTAGAGCGTGTGGCGCTTCAATACGGGCCACGCGATGTTCGCGTCGCCCGGTTCCTCGCGACCACCTTGTTTGGTGCAAAGAATTACCTCGGCGCCGCCTTCGCAACCCGAATAGCGAGCGCAGCCCTGCGCGTCTTCCGCTGAAGCGGCGCCCGTGCAGTGGTCGATTTGGGCCCATTTCTCGAAGGTGGCCTGGGCACCGAGAAACGTCACCGGCATTCCGGGAACGACCGATGAGGGGCCGCCCGCATAAGGGACGCGCGTGTCGGCCGTGCCGCGGAATGACACCACGCTGACCGCGCGGGCTGGGTTGCATTCGCTCACGTTCTCTTCGAGCAGGTCGAACGCGGCCGGCGCCACGGCAGCGAACACGTCCGACGCACGGCAGGCGAGATACTGCGCCATCCCGCCGCCGGTCAGAACTCCGACCGCGTAGACCCGGCGCGCATCGATACACGCGCTTTCGCTGACCTGTGCCACCAGAGCTCGCGCAAACCCGACGTCGTCGACGTCGGCAACGCAGCAAGGGCCGACATTCCAGGCCGTACCCGCGGGGCCCTTCAACCCGTCTGGAAAAGCCATCACCACGCCCTCGGCATCCAGCAACTCGGGGTACGGCGAACCCGAGAGTTCGCTCTGTCCCGAACCGCCGACGCCGTGAAAGTCGATCACGAGTGGCGCGGGCTTCTTGCCGTCGTACGAGCTTGGCACATGCAGGACGTAGCTTCGACTCACGCCTCCGACCGACACGGACTGCGTTTCGTCACCAGGGGGCAACACGGTCGAAGGACAAGCGCTCGGCTCGCTGCCCGCATCGCGGGAGCCAGCGTCTTCTTGCGACTCTTCGGTGATGGGATAGACGTCCGCGCGCGAACAACCCACGCTCGCAAGCCCGAGTCCGACGCCGACGAGCGCAACGGCCAGCGCGCGCTCGTTCACAGCCAGGCCCCTGCGGTGAGCGCGAAGACGAGGTTCGGGCGCCCGGTGCTGGCCACTGCCGCGTCGACGAAGTGAATCGAAACGTAGGGTTCGGCGAACTGGGCGTTGGACGCGAGCGTGAGAAAGAACGGGCCCGACGCGCGAAAGCGAGCACCAATGCTGCCCTCGAGCACGAAAGACCACTGTGCAACGGCATGTCCGGTCGCCGGGGCGTTGGCCGACCCTTCGAGCGAAGTGTGAAGGGCGCCCCCGGCAATGGCAGCGAACGGCGCGAGACCAGGCTCCGCAGACATGCAGTAGCAGACGCCGAGCAGCGCATATTCTTGCGCTACCCGAGTCTTGCCGGCGGCTGCCACGACGCTCGGGCGGCTGCCGAGAGCTGCCAGGGTAGCCTGCAACGAAAGCCTCGGATGCAACGCCCAATCGAGGCGCAGCAGCGGAACGATGGCCGGACCGACGCCATCGAGGCTGGTCAGAACTGCGGCGCCCGCTGCAACGCCGATGCGCTCGAGCGAGCGAGCCGACGAACGCGGCGCTTGCGCGGGCTCGGACGCGTCTGGCGCTGGAAGCTGCTTTTTTCGTGCGGAAAGATCGATCTCGAGCAAGCGCGAGCGCACGACGTCGATGGCGCGAATCGCCAGGGCTTCGGCAGCGTTTTCGCGGTTGGTCTCGATCTCGACGCGCGAAACTTCGGAGCGCTGCGGCGCTTGTTTGAACAGCCAAATGTCGACCGCTACCGGCGCCGGCTCACCCACGATCTCGATGATGACGTCGAGTGCGCGATCCGCTGCCACTTGCGAAAGGGCCGCTCGCCGATCATTCGTTCCGAGCTGCGGTGGCTCGATTACCTCGACGCTCAAGCCGACCGAGAGCAGCTCACCCTTCAACCGAAACAGTGTCTCGTTCAGCTCCGGTGCAGAGCTTCGAGGCCGCAGAATGGCCGTCGTGGCAGCCTCGGCCGCAGCGGCGCGCGCGAGCGCGGCCACCAGAACGAGGCAGATAGTTACCGCGCGCAACCAATCCACCGCACGCCACCTAGGGGCCGCGCTGAAGCGCGCGCGCGGCGCCCGCGTAGCTTCCGCCGGGGAAACGCCGCAGGTACTCCTCGGCGATGGGTCGCGAACTCGCCGGGCCGGTCACTTCGTTCGAAAGGATCATCTTGCGTCCCAGAGCTTCCGCGGCATACGTGCCGCCCGGCGCTCCGGCAAGGTATTGATCGTACCAGCCAATCGCCGCCGCGCTCCCGGGAGCGCGCAGCTCCTCCACACGACCGAGCAAAAACAGCGCGTCCCGCGCCCGCGGCGAACCGGGAAAACGGCGGCGCTGTGCAAGCAGGGCCGCGCGGGCCAAATCAGCGCGCCGACGGTAACGCGCGGCATCGGCCAACGCCAGCAGCTCCTCACTCGAAGCGGTCTGCAGCGTCGCCTCCACGCCATCGCGCTCGACGTCGGCGAGAATGCGGTCCCAGCGTCCATGGGCCAACGCCTCACCCCAGCGGCGCGCGCTGCTGGCCGCCGATGGCGGAGGCGCCGCGGCGGAAGCGCCGAGCGCCCCCGTTTTGTTGAGTGTTCCCGCCGCGACCGAGAGCCCCGAAGCAGTCGCTGCGGGCGAGAGCGGTCGGGCGGTGGTCTCTTCCTCACTGGCTTCGATTCGCGACTCGCTGATGACCGTCTCGGCCGCGGGCAGGTTGACCGCGAGGTTTTGCCCAGCCCGCAGGGCCAGGTCTTGGCCTAAAATGGGGCCACTCACCACCACGCGACCACGCCGCAGCTGCAAACCGAACCGCTCATTCTCGGGATCCCAGGAGACCGAAAACTCCGTTCCGCGAACGCTCACCGAGAATGGGCCGGCTTCGACCGACCACTTGTGATCGCGGCTCTGGGTGATCTTGAAGGTTGCGCTCCCATGTTCGAGCGCGAAGCGAGCGCCATCGTGGCTCACGGTTCGCAGGCGACCGCGAGAGCCCGGACTCAGCCGAAATTCACTGCCCTCGTTGAACGACAGCGCGATGCCAGCGTGACCCGACTCGGACAAATAGCCGCCGTCCATGAGCTTTCCGCCCTCGACCTTTGCGACCTCGACCGGCGCCGTGGGCGGGCTCGGCTCTCGACGAAACCCCAGCCGAATGACCAGACCGAGAGTGAAACCCACAAGGGTTACGACGAGCGTCGCCCACACGAGTCGGGCTGCGGGACGCTTTTCCTTTTTTCTCGCCAGACGTCCGCGCAGCGCGAAGAGGCCTCGCTCGAGCTCGGGCTGAGTGGGCGGCGTTACGCCATCGCGCAGAAGCTTGCCGAGCGCAGTGAGAGCGCGCGAGTCCTTCGGCTCGAGACGTGTCATCCCTCTGCCCCCCAAGCGGATCTCTCGAGCAGTCCAGCCAGCTCCGGCTCGGCGTGGATCCAGCGCAAAAGCTGCCTCGATGCGTGGGACATCGAACGCTTCACGGTCGACGTCGAAATCTTCATCACGGTCGCGACCTCCTCGACGGTCATCGATTCCGTGCGTCTCAGGATGAACACCAGCCGATCGCGTGAAGACAACCGCTCCAACAAAGCGTGGACCCGGCGCAAGAGGTCCCGGGACTCGACGTCCAGCGTGCCGCTGCCGAGGTCTACGAGTGTCTCGGGGCCATGAAACGAAAGCCACGACCGCACACGCCGCGAGCGCAGCTCCGACTTGAGCGCATGAACGGCGAAGGTGTAGATGAAGCTTCGCAAACTGTCGGCGTCGCGCAGGCCGCTTGCCTTGCGAAAGACTCTGTAAAAAACGTCCTGGGCCAGGTCTTCGGCTTCGCTCTTCGAGCCCAGGGCACGCTGGGCCATCGTCGTCACCATCGGCGCAAATCGGTGCCAAGCTTCGGCGATTGCCCACGCTTCTCCTTGCGCGAGCGCGGTCGCGAGTTCGGCGTCGCTGGCGGTCCGACCCGCGGCAGGCGTGACCAGCGACAGAGGCGCGCGGGAACGATTTGGCATCAGCCGAAAAGCCTCTGGTTCACGGCAAATTCGCCGATTTGACTTCCCACGCGCTGTTGCTGCACGAGCTGCAGCCTGCGCCGACGAGCAGACCCTTCCCCCTGCCCCCGGTCGTCGCCGAGCCACCCGTGCTCGCGGAGGTACCCCCCGAGGTTTGCGCGCCGCCACCGGTGCCAAAACCGACGCTATCGCCGTCCGAGCTGCTGCACGCGCCCTGCGTGACGCTGCAAATCCCAGCGACTAGCAGCTTCGGCGATGCTGGCTCTCGGATCATCGGGTTCCTCGAAAGGCGGACGGGCGCTGGTTCGAGCACCCGTGCCGCAGTCGCTCGCCGCGTCTGAAACTGGTTCAAGAAAGTGAGGCAACGAGCAAACACCCAGCAACCCACGACGGAAAATTCCAGTAGGATGGATCAGAGAACCCCACGCCCTGAGGAAGACGAGCGGTCTGGCGGGGGTTTCGTTCGCGACTCGATTAGTCGAACGCCACCATCCGGCCGACGTTGCCACGCACGCCGCGCGCGTTCTTATGAAAGTTTCGGTCTTGGGCATGCACGCGCATGGAGAGCCCCGGGCGCGGCGATAGGGTGATCGACAGGAAGCGGTTGATGCGGGCGTTCGGTAGCAGCTCGAAGCGGAACCGCTGCAGCATCATCGCGAGCACGATGCGAATCTCCATCATCGCGAACGTCGCGCCAATGCACATGCGCGGGCCCGTGCCGAACGGATTATAGGCGTAAGGGCCAGGGTCCAACCCCTCCCAACGCGCCGGGCGAAAACGCTCCGGCTCCGGAAAGAGCTCAGGCATGCGCTGCGTGCGATAAATGCTGCTCAGAAGCTCGGTCCCGCGCGGCACATCGAAGCCGCCGAGCTCGCTGTTTTCCGCGCATACACGGTGATTGAACGGAACCGGAGGCAACACCCGCAGGCTCTCCTTCACCACGCGCTCGAGCAATGGGAGCCGCTCGAGATCGTCCACCCGTGGGGCTTCGCCCTTCAAGACCTGGTCGAGCTCGTCGACCAGGTCCCCGAGCACGTGCGGATGCTGCGACAGGAGCAACAGCGTCCAACACAGCGCATTCGAGCTGGTTTCGTGGCCAGCTGCGAAGATCACGCTGACGTGGCCGATCAACTCATCGTCGCCCAAGCGCGCGCCGTCTTCATCGGTGGTCTCGAGCAGCATCGACAAGATGTCCGGGCCGCGCTGGCCCGAGCTTCGGCGCTCGTGAATCAGCTCTAGCGTTTTTCGATCGATGGTCTGCGACAGGTCCAGGAAGGTCCGATAGGGCAGCCCGAAACGATCGAAGGGCAGCGCGGCCGAGAGACGAAACAATTCGAGCCAGCGCTGCCAGTCGTGAGCGACGTGTCGACCTTCCATGCCAACGTCTTCTCCGAGCAGCGTCTTCGCAGCGACGCGCAACGTGAGCTCCATCATGTCCGGACGCAGATCGCGTTGCGTGCCGGGCTCGAACTTCTCGAGCACCGAGTTCGTGATCGCGACCATGTCGTCGCGATAGGTCTCGATGCGGCTCTTGTGAAACGCCGGCATCAAGAGCCGCCGCTGACGCCGATGCTCCTGACCGTTCACGTGGAAGAGACCGGTCAAGAGCCGCGTGAGTGGGCGCGTGCGCGGCTTCTCCACGTCGCTCGGGTAGAGCGGTCCGGACAGGGAACACTTGTGGAAGCGATCGTGCTCCGTCAAAAGCCGGCGGTTCAGCTCGGGTCCGTACAAAAACACCGTCGCGGGCACCGGTCGCTCGGTCGAGACAATCGGCCGCGCGGAGCCGTGCGCCAGCTGCGCTATTGGCCCGTACGCCGTGAACAAACGCTCGGTGTAGGCCAGCGGGTCCAGGGCGAAGCGGAGCAAATGGCCATTCGTGCCAATCACGGGAAAGGGCCGCGGCCCGGGAACGGAGCGCACTTGCATGACGCGCCGAGTCTCGCGCCCCGCCCTGGGCAACGCAAGCAGCCGAATCGTCCGCTGCGGAATATTCCACCCCGCGACGCAATTCGAACTGGCCCGACAGAAAGATTGGGCCGATACGTTACCAAGGCGACCGAAACGGTTCTTGGGCTGTGGAACAGGCCTTGGTTTGGTCACGTATCATTTCGAACGCACACGCTTTATAGTCTTCGACGAACGGTCCTTTTTCTCGCGCACGATCGGGGAAGCACGATGAGGATACCGAGTCCCCCCAAGCAGGACCTGGCTCCGCGGGCCTGGCCGCAGCGTTGCTCGACCACCAACTTGAGCGTCGTGCTCGCTGCTCGGGGCGCCGACGACCTGGCGCGCGCAGCAAGGGGCGAGCTCTACCAACGCTATTTTTACCCGGTATACGCCTTCATCGCCTCCCGCCGCACGCGCGCCGTCGCGGAAGAGCTGACTCAAGCCTTCTTCGTCGAGCGCCTGCTCTGCAGCAACGACCTCGAAGGTTTCGATCCAGACAAGTGCCGCACTTTCCGCGGCTGGTTGTTCACGGCGGTGAACAGCTTCCTCAAGAACCGAAGAAGGTGGGAGTTTCGCAAGCGTCGGGACGCGCGCAGAACCCTGGCGCTCGATTTCGAGGCAGCCGAGATTCGTTTCTTGCGCGAGCCGAGCGCGGATCCCGAGCAACTATTCAGCCGAGCCTGGGCCCTTTGCACATTGGCGACAGCCATCAGTCGCACACGCAGCGCGTATTGCGCGGCGGCGCGCAAGCAACGCGCCGTGGCGGAGTCGCGATTCGACCATCTCAAGCGTTTCTTGCCGGGCCCAGAGCTGGAGGAAACCGCCTACCGAGACACTGCGGCCGAGCTCGGGATGAGCGCGGAAGCGGTGAAGCAGGCGGTTCACCAGTTGCGACGTCTGTTCGCCGAGCAACTTCGCGCACACGTCTCGGAGCTGGTGGCCAGCGAAGACGATGTGGACGCAGAGATACGATTCTTACGTGAGGCCGTTGCGGTGCATCCGGGTGGGGACAAGAGTCCACTGCAATGAAGACCTGCTCCGCAGGTCACGTCTTGTTCGAGTCTGAGCTCGACTCGCTTTGTCCGCAATGCCTGTACGATCTCCGGCCGAACCCGCTCTCCGCGTTCGGTCCCTTCGAACGGCTGAAACAACTCGGCGGCGGTGGTTTCGGTCGAGTCTTTCTGGCGCGCGCGCGCGGCAGCGACGAGCTGGTCGCACTCAAGATCATGCGCGACCCACACCTCGACGATCCCACGGCGCTGCGCTACTTCCGCCAGGAGGTCGAAATTCTCAGCGGCCTTCGGCACGACGGTGTGGTGCGCATCCTGGAAGCTGGAGAGCACGAAGGCACGCCGTACTACACGATGGAGTACATGCCGGGCGGCACGCTGAGACAGCGCCTGGTGAGCTACCGTGGAAAGCCCCGGCTCGCCTGCGAGTTGGTGATCTCAATCGCCGAGGCGGTCGACCACCTGCATCGCGATCCGCTTTCCAATCGGCGACCGGTGCTGCACCGAGATCTCAAACCCGAAAACATTCTGTTCGATGCGAGCGATCGGCCGAAGGTCTCCGATTTCGGCATTGCCAAGCGCTCCTCGGATCGTGGTTTTTCCCAAGGAAGTCAACTGGTTGGCAGCCTACGCTACATGGCGCCCGAGCAGTTCTCCGAAGAGGCACCGCTCACGCCGGCCGTCGACGTCTATGCGCTGGGCGCGATCCTGTACGAGCTGTTCACGAACAACCCGCCTCCCAGCGCGAACCGCGCTGGCGAACTCCCCACGTTTCCGGTCGGCTTCGATCGACGACTCGAGGCCGTCGTGCTCAATGCGCTCGAGCCGGATCCGGAGCTCCGCTACCGCTCGGCGCGGGCTTTCGCGCAAGATCTCCGACGCGCGCTGTCAGGCAAGGCTCCACCGGAAGAGCACTCGCTCCCGCTCGCTGAGCGGCTCACCACCACGCTGCGCCAGCGCGGCGTGTTCATCGCCGCCGCTATACTTGCGCTCTCGCTGGTCCTGGTCGCGTTCCTGACGGTCGGTCAAGAGCGCCGAAGCGAGCGCCTCGCCAGCGAAGCGCGCGCGAGAGAAAACTCGACGCTGGCCAGCGTGCAAGCCGTCGCCTTCACATTTCAACTCCGCGAATATGCGCACCGCGTGGCACGGCTCGCGCAGCGTCCGGAGATCGCCGACTTGCTCCGGGCGCCCTCGATCGATAGCCAATCGCGGACGCTGATCGAGCGAGGCCAGGGGTTCGACTCCCTATTCGTGATGAACCCGGATGGCCGGCAACGCGCGCGCAGCTCGCTCAAGAGCGCTGAGTATTTGAGCCGATCCTTCGCTTTCCGTGACTATTTTCAGGCCGTGCGCGAGCTCGCCAAGACGGAGTGCCCGGACCTCTCGAGCGGCGCGCGCCCCCCGGACGAGCACAACGCTTACGTCAGCCAAGCGCACGTTTCGGAGGGCGATGGTCGCTTCGAGATAGTGGTCGTCGCTCCGGTCTGCGACAGCAGAGGGTGGCTCGGAATCCTGGGTGCAGGCTTGGTCTCGAACCGCGTGTTCGGCATCGTCAAACTCGAAGATGACACCTCCCGACACATCACCGCGCTGCTCGGGCCCCGAGGCGCAGAGCGGGCAACCGGGGGACACCCGGCGCGAGGTGGGTTCGAGTTCATCGTCCACCCTGCCCTCGCTCCCGGTGAAGAGTACGAATTACTCGATCCGGCGCCGAACCTCTTGCGCGCCAAGCTCGGCATGGGCGATGGCAGGCAGCCATTCCGTTACACGGCGCCCTACACGTCGCAGGCCTATCGCGATCCGCTCTCGAAGTCGGGGCAGCTTTGGTCGGTCGCATTCGCCCCGGTGAGCGAGTCTGGATTCGTCGTCGCCGTTCAATCTCTCGAGCCGCCCGCGCGCAGCGCCGGGTCCATCCTTGCTGCGCATGCGGCACCGCTGGGGTTACAGTTCGGTCTCGGGGTAGGGCTCTTGCTCTCGCTACGGGCCGCGCTGCAGCGCAAACGACGCCCTCACCGCGCGCTCCACCCGCAGACGCAGGGTTAGGCCCCTGCGGCGGCGGCCAACACCGCGCCACGTAGTCGATCGAGCAACGGTTGAATCTCGGCGTGGCGCAGCTTGAACAAGGAACGATTGGCAACGAGTACGCTCGAAATCGCGCAAATCGGCTCGAGCTCGACCAGGTTATTTTCAGTCAGGGTGGCGCCCGACTCGACCAAGTCGACGATCAGGTCCGAAAGACCGACCAGCGGCGCGAGCTCCACCGAGCCGCCCACGTAGATGATTTCGGCCTGAATTCCGCGAGCGGCGAAATGCGCGGAGGCGATGCGCGGAAATTTGGTGGCGATGCGCGGCACGCTCGGCACCACCGCGCCCCGCGGCCCAGCTACCACCATGCGGCAGCGCCCGACGCCGAGGTCGAGCGGCTGGTAAAGATCGTACGCGCGCTCGAGCAGCACGTCCCGACCGCTGATGCCGAGCTCCGCGGTGCCGTACTCGACGTAAGTGGGCACGTCGTCGGGCTTCAGCAACAAAAAGCGCAGCGTGCCGTCGGCCGACTCACGAATCAGCCGGCGATCGTCGCTCTCGAGACTCTCAGTGTCGATGCCGGCGCGCTGAAAGAGCGGCTTGAGCGCGCGGATGACGCGACCCTTCGGCACCGCGATGGTGATGGGGCGGGTCAAGGGTCCTCCGACTCGACACGAATGCGCGTTACGTCGGCGCCGACTCCAGCCAGCTTCTTCTCGATCGCTTCGTAACCGCGGTCGAGGTGATACACGCGGTGAACCACGGTCTCTTCGTCCGCGACCATGCCGGCGATCACTAGCGACGCGCTAGCGCGCAAATCGGTCGCCATCACGTTGGCGCCCGAAAGGCGTGGCACCCCTTCGACGATCGCGGTGTTGCCGTGGGTCTCGATACGCGCACCCATACGCAACAGCTCCGGCACGTGCATGAAGCGGTGCTCGAAAATGGTCTCGGTGAGCACGCTGCGGCCCCCGGCCACGCTCATCATGGCCATGAACTGAGCCTGCATGTCGGTGGGAAAGCCCGGGTGCGGCGCAGTGGCCACGTCGACGCCGTGCAGCTGCCCGCGGCGGCGGACTCGCACGTGCTCCCCTTCGCGCTCGACCTCCACGCCGGCGCGCCGCATTTTCACCACGACCGGCTCCAAATCCTCGAGCGGCGCATGCTCGAGCAGCACGTCGCCACCGGCTGCGCCGACCGCTGCGATGAACGTGCCTGCCTCGATGCGATCGGCGATGATCGCGTGATCGAACGGCGAGAGCTCGTCGCGCCCTTCGATGTGAATGATCGAGGTTCCCGCGCCCTCGACGCGCGCGCCCATCTTGTTCAGGACACGGCCGAGCTCCTCGACCTCGGGCTCACGCGCGCTGTTGACCAGGGTGGTGCGGCCCTTGGCGAGCGCCGCAGCCATCATCAGGTTCTCGGTGCCGGTCACGGTCTGCACGTCGAATACGATCTCCGCGCCGCGTAGACGCGGCGCTTCGACGTTGATGTAGCCATGCTCTACCTGGATACGAGCGCCCAGCGCTTCCAGCCCCATTAGATGTTGGTCGACCGGACGCGCGCCGATCTGACAGCCACCAGGTAGTGAAACGCGGGCCTTCCCGTAACGCGCCACCAGCGGGCCGAGGACCAGTACGCTCGCCCGCATCTGCCGCACGAGGTCATAAGGTGCCTCGGGTCGCGGCTCACGCTTGGCGACGTGCACGTGCACCTCGGGAATCGCGACCGAGACGTCGCGACCAAGAAAGCGCAGGAGCTCGGCGGTGGTCTGAATGTCGCGCAGACCGGGCACGTTGCGCAGGCGACTCTCGCCGTCCGAGAGCAGGGTGGCGCACAGGATTGGCAGGGCCGCGTTCTTTGCTCCGCCGACGCGGATCGTGCCGTGAAGTTCTCGGCCTCCGCGGACCTTTATGGCATCCATATCTGGGCGGGCCGTACGCTGTCTCGCACGGAAGCGCAAGCTTCCGGGCATCGCGCAGAGCGAGATCGCTCTCACCCGCTGGGCCTGACGGCGGTCGCAGCCTTTGCGGCTCGGCCTTTCGGCCTATGCGGGGACCCAGACTCGGGGCCGAAGCCTGCTGCCCAAGCGCTCGGGGCAAGTGTAGGCTCCGGAGCCATGGTTCGGGGCTCGCTGCTTACTTCGGCTCCTTTGGCCCTAGCCGCGGGTCTGTTCGTGACCCTCAGCGCGCAGGCTTCACCTCCGCCATCGCTGGATCTGCGCGGCTTCCGCGCCTCCACCGATCCGAACGCCGCACTCTACCTGGAGCCTGCCGCGACGCCGGGGCACCTGCAGTGGAACGTGGGCCTTTGGGCGTCTTACGCCAATCGGCTGCTGGAGTTGCAGAGCGCGGACGGGCACGTCGTTGCCATCCCGGTACGTCATCAGTTGTCGCTCGACTACGTGGCCTCGCTTGGCCTCGGGGATCGGCTGGCGCTCGGCGTTGCGCTGCCCACGGTTGCCTATCAAAGCGGCGATGACACGCGCGATTTCCTGCTGGACGCCGACTCGCTTCCCCATACCGCGCTCGGCGACCTGGCGTTCACCGCCAAGGCAACGCTGATCCCCAGCCGCCAGCTCGGCGGCTTCGCGCTGGCGGCGCTCGCGCGCGTGTCGGTGCCAACGGGGAACACGGCTTCCTATGCGTCCGAAGCCGCTTCGACCGGGGAGCTACGAGTGCTCGGTGAGCTCGGATTGGTCGCGCTCACCGTCCGCGCCACGGCCGGCATGCGCGTGCGCGGCGCGGAGCAAACCTACGCTGGCGCCGAGTTCGGCCACGAGCTGCCCTGGGGCGCGGAAATTACCGTGCTGCCACAGGCACTGGGCTGGGACACCGAAGGGCGATGGCGCTGGAACCTGGAGGCACACGGCGCGGTCGCGCTCACCCCGAGCTTCGCCGCGCGGGTTCAATCGCCTTCGGTCCTGGGCCTGTCGGCGCGCTACGGCGTCGGTGATTTTGGTCTGACCGCTGGCGCCGAGCTGCCGCTTTCGGATGCCATCGGCGCGCCGCGTGTGCGAGGGGTGCTGTCGCTGACTTACGCGCCTCGCATCATCGACACCGATAAAGACGGCGTTGCGGACGAGCGCGACGAATGCCCAGAGCTCGCCGAGGATCGCGATCACTTCGAAGATCACGACGGCTGCCCCGATTTCGACAACGACGGAGATGGCGTCCCCGACGAGCAGGACAAGTGCCCGGCGGCGCAAGAGGACTCCGACGGCTATCAGGACGAGGATGGCTGCCCCGACCCCGACAACGACCACGACGGTGTCCCAGACCAGTCTGACCAATGCCCGAACGAGCCGGGCGCGGCGAACGGCAAGGTTCCGGGCTGTCCGGACAAAGATCGTGATCTCGACGGCGTCCCCGACCCGCAAGATCGCTGCCCGGCAGGCCCCGAAGATCGCGATAACTACCAGGACGACGACGGCTGCCCCGACCCCGACAACGATCTGGACCAAGTTCGAGACGACGAAGACACCTGCCCGCTGAAACCGGGACAGGAGCGCTCCGACGCCAAGCTCAACGGCTGCCCGAGCCCGGACCGCGACGGCGATAGCTTCGACGACGGCGAGGACAAGTGCCCCGATCAACCCGAAGACTTCGACGGTGACGACGATCTGGATGGCTGCCCGGAACCGGCCGGAAAGAATCAAAGCACAGCGCGCTTGGAGCCATTTGGCGTCAGCCAGAAACTCGTGCTCGCTCGCCCCATCTCGCTGCTGGCCGACGGCAGCGTCGATCCGAAATCACAGACTACGGTGCGCGCGGTGGCCGCGCTCTTGAACCAGAAGCCGACCGTCGTGCTCATGGTCGGCGTGCGCCCGGACGGCCAGGGCGCGGCCGCCGAACAACTCGCGCTGAACAAGTCGTTCTCGATCGTCGAAGCGCTGCGGCATTACACGCATCGCGACGAAGTGGCCGAAACCATCGACTTCAGCGCCGTTCAACGCATCCCCGGTGCGGCCCAAACTGGCATCGGATTTCTGGTGCTGTCCGCCCCGTCCGAACCGTCGCCAGCTGCGACGCCACCGGCCAATCCCAGCGCGGCGCCCAAGACCCCTGCAGCGAAACCTTGATCATGATTTCCCGCGCGCTCGCCGTACTGGCGCTGGCCAGCGTGATCTCCGCCGTACCGGTCGTGCGCGCGCAGGAGAAACCAAGCCCCGCTGCGCGCAGACCCGCCTCTCCGGGCTCATTGCTCGATCGCGTGGGCATGGGCCGTTTGGAGCAGGCGCTGCGCGGCGGAAGCGCGAGAGAGCGCGAACGAGCGCTTTCCCGCCTGGGCGCCCTGGCCAGCCCACGCGCGCTCGAAGTTTTGGTGCGCGCGCTCGATCCGAGCGGCGCCGCGCAATCTCCACGAGAACGGCTGATCGTGGTGCGCGCATTGGCCGCGCATGCCAAGGAACCGGCCGTCCGCGAATGCTTGGTCCGGGTCATGACCGGAATCAGCGCCAGCGCGGAGCGCAGCGAGGCTCTGCAAGCGTTGCTACGCGATACGGCCGCGCTGGCCCTCTCTGCCAGCGGTGACCCACCCGCGCTAGAAGCGCTCGGCAAAGCTTTACGCCAGTCGGGGCGAGTCGCTCAAGCGGCCGCTTCCGCGATTGCCGCGCACCCCCCGAGCGAACTGTCCGCGCTGGTTCGGGCACACTACGCTCCGACCCTGGACTTGGTGGTCGCGCTCGAGGCGCTCGGCGACGAACGCGCGTTCGAACTGCTGCGAGACGTGGTCCGACGCGGCGCTCCCGAGCTTCGCGCCCGCGCCGCGCTCGCGCTCACGCGCCTCGGCAATTTCGAGACGGTAGAGCTTTCGCAGGGTTGGGCCGAGGCCAAATCGCAGCCAGCACAGCGGATTGCGGCGGCAGAAATCTTGATGCTTGCGCGCGATCCACGGGCCGACGCGGTGCTCGGCTCTTTGCTCGCCGCGGAATCGACCCGGGGGGCTGCGCTCGCTCTTGCGCAGCAGGGCGGTAGCGCGACGCTCGAAGGGGCGCTGCTCAGCGCGTTCGAGAAACGGACGGCCAGCGAAACCCCAGACTTCATCGCGGCCTTGGGGCGTAGCGGGGGGCCGCGCGCGATCGCCGAGCTCGAGAAATTGGTGAGTAGCGCGGAGCTGGGCGACAGCGCGGCCTACGCGCTGTCGCAGTCGCCAGCGCCGGAGGCCAGCACGGCACTCACGCGGCTACTCGGGGTGCCGGCGTGTACGCGGCGCGCCGCGCGTGCAGCGGTACTGCGCGCTGCAACGCTCGGCGAACCGCTAGCAGCTCTGGCTCCGACGCTCGAGCGGCTGCTCGCGGCACCTGACCCGAAGGACCGCGCCGTCGGCGCATTTGGTCTCGCTTTGCTCGGAAGCGAGCGCGCCCGAGCGCTGCTCTCCGAGAAGGACGCCGACATCGTGCAAGCTGCAGCCCGCGCGGCGCCGTTCGCAGGCGCCGCGTTGCGCGCGGCAGAGCGCCTCGAATCCGAACCGGCCGGCCCAACCCGGACCCAGCTCGCTCTCTCACTCGTGGATGCGCGAGCGCGCGCGGTCGTTTCGACACGAACGCTGCTCGAACTCGTGACCGAATCGAGCGTCGCAACGCCGCTCGCTCTGTTCGCGGCGGCCGAGCGCGACAGCCCGACGCTACGCGCCCGGCTGCTCGACTTCCTCGCGTCGCACGATCCGCTGCTGCGGGCCAGCGTCGCCCTCGGCCTCGGCGAAAGTCGAGAGCCGAGCGCGCTCGGGGTGCTGGAAAAAGCTTACCGCTTCGAGCCGGACGGAAAGGTGCGCGCCGCCATCGTGCAGGCCGTCGCGCGGCGTGGCGAAGCGTCGCGGCTTCGGCTGCTGGCCCTCGCGGCAGCGCTCGACCCGGACCAAAACACACGGCAAATCGCAGAACTCGGCCTGGCCGGCATCCAAGGCAGCACCTTCGCGCCAGCGCATGGAACCCTGTGGCTCTCGCTGAGCGGCGAAACGACCGCGGCCCTCCCCGCCGCCTCGCTCGAGGTTCCAGGAGGCCTCGCGCTACCGGTGCTCGCCGATCCGGATGGGGTCGTGGCGCTCGCGCGGCTGCCCACGGGCAACGTCGAGCCACGACTCGCGCTCGAGCCCCGCAAGCGCGACTCGCTCGCCGCCTTCTGAAAGCCATCGCGCCCTTGCGCTCCCGCCTCAGGAGAGCAAGGCTCCCCGCCCCAGGCACGAACGACCATGGCAGAATCCAGCGCGAAGCCGGCAAAGCCCCCGGCAGAAGCCCAAAGCTTCGAGGTATCCCTGTCCCGGCTCGGTGAAATCGTGGAGCAATTGGAGGGCGGTGAGCTCCCGCTCGAGGATTCGCTTCGCCTGTTCGAAGAAGGCGTGAGCTTGGCGCGCGCAGCGCAGACGCGCCTCGATTCCGCGGAGCGTCGCGTCGAAGAGCTGCTCGGCCTGGACGAGCACGGAAACGCGGTGGTCAAAGCGCTCGAGGCCAGCGATCGGTGACCCTCGTCGCAGAAACCGCAGCGGCGTTGATCATCGGCAACGAGCTTTTGTCCGGTAAGATTCAAGAGAGCAATCTGCTCGAGCTCTCGCGCCTGCTGCGCGCGCTCGGCATCGCGCTCACGCGAGCAGTGATCGTCCCGGACGACGTGGACGTGATCGCTCGCGAGCTGACGCTGATGCGTAGCGCCGCCGACGTGGTGTTCACCAGCGGCGGCGTCGGTCCGACCCACGATGACGTCACGGTCGAGGCGGTCGCCCGCTCGTTCGGAGTGCAGGCGGTGCGCGACCCCACGCTCGCCGGTATGCTGCGCGAGGTGTACGGCGAGCGTTGCAGCGAAGCGCACCTGCGCATGGCGCTGGTGCCGCTCGGCGCCGAGCTGCTCTCGACGGCCGACGTCAAATGGCCAACCCCCAAGATCGGGAATGTCTTCATCTTGCCGGGCGTGCCCGAGATCTTCCGCGCCAAGCTCGACGTCGTGCGGGCGCACGTCAGCGGCCGCCGCAAATTCGCGTCCAAAGCGATTTTCCTGCGGCTCGACGAGGCCGACCTCACTCAGGCGCTCGATCAAGTGGTGGCCGCTCACCCGGAAGTCGAGATTGGCTCCTATCCCAAGTGGTTCGAGCCCCGCTACAAGACCAAGGTGACGTTCGACGGGCGCGATGAGCAGGCGGTCGAAAGCGCATTCTCGGACTTCGTCGGGCGATTCGCAGAAGATCTGATCGTGCGCGTCGACTGAAACGCTTCGCCAGCGCCCGCCACGGCCGCCAGCGGGCACTCGCACGGAAACTCCGGCCCGTGCCCGCCGGCATAGCGTGTGCAGCCAGCAGAAGCATGCCCGATGCTCGCGAACGCGCCCTCACCTCCGGAGTCGAAACGCTGCCCGATCAGGATCTCTTGGCGATCGTGATCGGCACCGGCATCAGCGGCGAGTCCGTGTTCAAGGTCGCGGCTCGGCTGCTCGAGAGTGAGGGCGGCCTGTTCGGTTTGGCGCGCGGCACTCCGCAGGGCCTACGGGAGCGCCGCGGCCTTGGTCCGGTGAAGGCCGTGCGCATCGCCGCCGCGTTCGAGCTTGGCCGGCGCGCTCAGGCCGGCGCGCTGTCCGCCGTGCCGCCGCGGCTGCTCGGGTTCGACGAGGTGGTCGCCTGGGCGCGCCCGCGCTTTTCGCTGCTCGAGCACGAGGAAGTGTGGCTGCTCGCGCTCGACGGGCAAAACGCGCTGAAGTCCAGCCGTAAAATCGCGCAAGGGGGCGCGCACGGCTGCGCGCTCACCACGCGCGACGTGCTCGCTCCCGCACTGCGCGACGCGGCCAGCGCGATCGTGCTGGTACACAATCATCCGAGCGGTGATCCGACGCCCAGCCCCGAGGACGTGCAGATGACCCGCGCTGTGGCGGCCGCCTGCGACGTCGTGGGGATCCCCCTCCTCGACCACGTCGTCGTCGCTCGCGGCGGGGCATCGTCGCTGTTCGAGCGGGGCGCATTCTGAGGCCCCCCTCGTGCTCTCGCCGTCTCCGATTGACGAAGCCGGAAAGCACGCTATTGTCTGAGTCGTGAAGCGTCGCGCTGATCTCCGGCCCTTACAGGCGAGCTGTTGTCGCCTCGGCAGGGCTGGAGTGTGCGCTCGCTGAGTCGACAGGTGTCACTCACACGACAGCCGCTCCGGCAACGGGGCGGCGCTCGGTTTTCTTGCTGCCCCGTGCCCCGAGCAAGCACGAGAAAGGCAGGAAAATGCGCGAAATTCGCTTGTACAACACGCTCCATCGCTCGCTCGAAACATTTCGTCCCATCGATCCCCGCTGTGTGCGCGTCTATAGCTGCGGACCGACGGTCTATAGCCGGCAGCACCTCGGAAATTTACGTACCTACGTGTTCGCCGATCTGCTGCGGCGTGTGCTCACGCGCTTCGGATACCGCGTTCGCCACGTGATCAACATCACCGACGTCGGGCACCTGAGCGACGACGCCGACCAAGGCGAAGACAAGATGGAACGGGCAGCACGTGGCACCGCGCAAAGCACGAGCGCGATCGCCGAGCAAGTGATGGCGTGGTTTCGGCAAGATCTGGAAAAACTCGGTGTGCTCGCGCCCCATGTCTGGTGCAAAGCGAGTGAGCACGTCGCGCAACAAATCGAGTTGATCCAGAAACTCGAGTCGCGTGGGTTCACCTACCGACTGCGCGACGGAGTGTACTTCGACACGGGTCGAGACCCGAGCTACGCCAAGCTCTCCGGGCTCGCTGCGAGCCGGGGGCACGCGCGCGTACCTGCCGCGTTCGACAAGCGGAATCCCGCGGATTTCGCGCTATGGAAGCTGTCCGACCCCAGCGGACCCAAGCGAGAATTGGAATGGCCGAGTCCTTGGGGGATCGGGTTTCCCGGGTGGCACATCGAGTGCTCGGCGATGGCGAGTCACTACCTTGGTTCGCAGTTCGACATTCACACGGGCGGGGTCGATCACATCGCCGTGCACCATACGAACGAGATCGCCCAGTCCGAGAACGCTTTCGGCACGCGCCCGTGGGTTCGGATCTGGATGCACGGCGCGTGGCTGCTCGCGTCCGGGCAGAAGATCGCGAAGAGCGCAGGCGGTGCGCCGACCCTCGACGATCTCACGGCGCTCGGGATCGAGCCGGAGGCCTTCCGCTACTACCTGCTCACGGCACACTACCGATCGCCGGTGAACTTGAGCTTGGATGGACTGCGAGCCGCACAGGCAGCGTGGCAACGACTCGCGCGCTTCGTGTGTGACGAAAGCGAGGCCACCGGCGCCGAGATCGGCGCTGACCGCGAACACGCGCAGAACGAACCGGAGCCGTTGGACCGCGCGCACCGTGAAGCCTTCGACCGCGCGCTGGCAGAGGACCTGGACGCCCCGCGCGCGCTCAGCGTGCTCTGGCAAACGCTGCAAGCACCCGAGCTCTCGGCCGCATCGCGGCGCGCGCACGTTCGGACATTCGCCCGGGCGCTCGGCCTCTCGCTCCGCAGCTCGCTCCGCGCGACCTCACTCGAAGACCGCGAGCGCGGCGAGATCGAGCGCTTGGTTCGAGAGCGTGCGCAAGCCCGAGAGCGTCGCGATTTCCCCGCGGCAGACCAGGCCCGAACCGAACTCGCGGCACGTGGCGTTACCGTCGTCGACACGCCGCACGGCCCCCGCTGGGCACGCCGCTGAGCGTCGAGCCGGGCGGAAGATTTGCTCGAATCGCCTGCTGCCGCACCCAAACCCACATCAGGGCTACCGAAAATCGCCCGAGAGCCGCGCTTGGAGTCGGCGTCGGCGTTCGCTATCGTAGGCGGTCCATGGCGAGTGCCGAAATCCAGTTTGCGGCTCTGACCGACGTCGGGCGCCAGCGCGAGCACAACGAAGACAACTTCCTGGTCGACAAGAAGCTCGGGTTGTTCGTGGTCTGCGACGGCATGGGTGGGCACGCTGCGGGTGAGGTCGCCAGCGCGCTCGCCGTGCGCACGCTGCACGAAGAGCTGAAGAAAGAGGCGGACCTGATCCGCGACTACGCCGAGCAGCGCACCGGCGGCTCCAAAGTCAGCAAGCGAGACATCACCAACTTGCTCGAGTTCGCGGCGAACCGCGCCTCGAGCCGCGTTCACGCCGAAGCCCTGAAGGATTCGAAGAAGCGCGGCATGGGCACCACGCTGGTGGTGCTGATGCTGGTCGGTAGCCAGGCCTTCATCCTGTGGGTCGGGGACAGCCGCGTTTACCACCTGCGCGAAGGCAGCGTCGGTCAGCTCACCGAAGATCACAACGTTTACAACGAGCTCATCAAGCGCAAGAAGATGACGCGCGAGCAGGTCGAGCGACTCGCGCAAAAGAACGCCATCACGCGGGCCGTCGGCGTGTACGAGCACGTGGAGCCGGAGACACTGGTGGTCGACGTGGTCGCCGGCGATCGCTTCCTGCTCTGCTCGGACGGCTTGAGCGGCTATTTCGAGGATGATCTGGAGGGCCTGGGACGCCTGCTTTCGGAGCCGGACGCCGACGCGGCAGTGCGCTTCATGATCGAGCGCGCCAACGAGCAGGGCGGCAAAGACAACATCACCGCGGTGGTGGTCACGGCCGGAGATCTCTCGCTGCGGGACGAGGGGCGCGCCAAGGAACTGCAGCTGCGGCGCGACACGTTGGCGCGCATGCCGCTGTTCCGCCCGCTCGCCGAGCGCGAGCTGCTCCGCGTTTTGCAGGTGACCGACGTGGTCGGCTACAAGAACGGCGAAACCGTGATCACCGAGGGCGAGAAGGGCGAGGAGCTCTTCATCGTGCTCAGCGGTCAAGTCAAGGTGATGCGCGGCGGCGCCGAGCTCGCCAAACTCCAGCCGGGTGATCACTTCGGCGAAATGGCGCTGGTACGCAGCCAGCCTCGCTCGGCCACCGTCATCTCCGAAGGCAACAGCGAGATGATGCAGATCCGGCGCACCGAGTTCTTCGAAATCCTGCGCAAGGAGCACCAGCTCGCCGTCAAGCTCCTGTGGCAGTTCCTGGGCGTGCTCGCGGATCGCTTGGCCGACACCAGTCGCGAGCTGGGCGAAGCCAAGGAGGAGCTGGCAGCCGAGGACATCACCCACGAAATCTTCGCCGAAGACGATGACGACGAGAATCGGCGCACCCTGGTGATTCCGCGCGCTCCGCCGTCGATCCGCGGCAGCTAGGCGCACGAGTTTCGATGCGTTCGCGCTCGCTCAACGGTCATTGGACCCTGCTTGCCCTGAGCCTCCTGGCCGGCGGCGTGCCGACCGCGGGTTGTCGGCGATCGCCCGAGCCAGCCCCTGGCGAGGGCGCCGCGCAGCCCGCACCGAGCACGCCCCCCGCTGCGCCTGTCTCAGCTGCCAGCGCCAACGTTCCGCCCGCACCCAGCACCGAGGTTCCGCCCGCGCCTGCGCCCTGTCGCGCGCTGCGGGTCACGGGCAAGGTGCGAACGGAAGACGGCAAGGCGCTGGCGACTCAAGACGATCTCGACGGAGCGCGCTGGCTCGAACTCGACAAGGGCTCAGAGGTGGTGGTGCGGCACGGCGTGTCCGCGCGCGAGCTGTCGCTCTTCGGCCCCGGCCGCGCCTGGCCCTGCCGCTTCGGCCAAGAGCAAGTGTTACTGGCCGAGGGCAAGCTCGAAAGCTCGCCGGGGACGGGCGTCCGCCCGGGCGCAGAGGTGTGGGTCGCCACGCCATTTGGTTCGCTCCGCTACGCAGACGCCAAACTGCAGCTCACGAGCAGCCGAGATGGCCTGCAGTTGGTCGTGCGCTCGGGACAGGCCTTCACCGAATCGATCGACGGAGTCCGCGCGGCGCGTGACGACGGGCAGGTGACGGGGCCGAACGGCCGCGCCACGGTTCGCGGTCGGCCTGACCCCGAAGCAGCGGTTAAGTCCTGCGAGCACGCAGCGCAGCTAGCCTCGGAGAGCGCGCAGCAGGTACTCAAGGCCAAGCCGGAGGAATTGGGCAAGCTCGCCGCGGCGCAGCTTCGCACAAGAAGGCTCGCGCGAGGCCGCTGCCTGGCCGCTGAAGCCAGCGTCGCTGGGCTCGCCGACCCTGTAAAGAAAGCCCGGCTCGGCGACCAGGTACAGCGCGCTGACGCGCAATGGCAGGGCGTCCCCGCAGCGCCGTCGAAAGGGCTCTAACCCCTCATTTCATGGGCTCGAGTGATGCTCCGTTGACAGTTTCCGGCCCACGCCGCTAGCTTCCAGCGGGAAACGCCGAATGACCCGACCCGCGCTTCCTAGCCGCCTCGAGTGCAAAAAGCGCCGCGCCATCGGGGTTACGGCGGCCTTCACGACCTCGCTATTTTGCCACGCGGCGCACGCTGACGAGCCGCGGCGAGTGAGCGAGCCGAACGTGCTGCGCGAGCCTTCGGAGATCACGCAGGTCGTCGACGCTTTCGACGAGGACAACCCCTTCGATCTACGCTTGTCCCTCGGCTACGAGAGTAGCTGGAAGAGCGCGGACATTCGGCGCGAGACATCGATTGTTCAACCGGGGTTGAGCTCGGGCGACTTCGTTCAGAACAACCTGAACGTGGCACGCTACAAAGAGACGACCAGTCGCCTCAACACGCGCGCGGACATCGGGCTCTACCACGACGTCGCGCTGGTCGTGCGCATGCCGGTCATCTTGTCGAACGAGCGCGAACTGTCGAACCTGAACGGCAGTGAAGCGCAGCAGTCCATCGTGCTGCAAGGCGCGCCCGGAGAACAGCTGTTCAAGCTGCCTTTCAAGTCACCGAAGCGCAGCGGCATCGAATATCTGGCGGTGGGCTTGGACGCGGCGATCATGAATCAGGCCCGCGACCTGACCAAACCTACGTGGGTGGTCGGCATCGAGGGGCGGTTCGACGTCTCCGAGCCAATGCACGCCTGCAACTCCAAGCCAGCCGCGTTGAACACGCTCGGTAACCAGGTCGATTGCGCGAACACCTCGGACGTGAACCGCGACGGAGTGAGCACGCCGAGCGCCAGCGAGGGCACGTTCAGCAGCTCCACCCGCCCCGCAGGCATCGCCCGTGGCGTCACCGGGCTCGAGCTTCACTCGTACCTGTCGCGCCGCATCAAGTACATCGAGCCCTACGGTGGCTTTCGCACACTGTTCGAGTTCCAGAGCGCGGGCAGCGACTACGGCCAGGTAGATCTGAAGGGCTCGCTCGTGAATCATCCGCCGCTGCGCGGCACCATGCTGATGGGCATCAACGTCATCCCCTGGGAAATTCGGGATCAGTACCAGCGCATCACCTTGGATTTCCGCTTCGCAGGTACCTACGTCTCCGAAGGACGCGACTATTCCGAACTGTTCGATGCGCTCGGTTCGAGCGACGCCCGCTCGCTCCGGCTGCCCAACTACTCGGGCTACCGCCTGAATCCGGCGTTTGCGAATGACCCCACCGCGCCTCGTTCGATCGTCGACGAGACGTCGAGGCGCGTTTACTTCACCGGCCTCACCGACGTGCAGGCCTACGGTAGCTATGCGCTGAGCGCGTCGTTCACCTGGCAAGCAGGCCAATTCGTGAAGTTCAACGTCGGCGGCACTTACACGCTGACCCAAGGCCATTTCATCACCTTCGACCAGGCCTGCAATCCCGACTTCGATAACGACATCAACAGCGCGGGTCCGTGTCACTCGACGGTCTCTGGCTCGACCAGCACCAAGGCGACTGGCATTCCCAACCCGAACTTCCGAAAAACCATCAACGACCCTGGGCATCGTCTCAGAGTGGATGACTCGTCGCAAATCGATGCGTGGGTCAACGCCACCGTGATGTTCTGAATCCGCCGTGGCCCGGCTCAGCCTGCACCTCACGCTCGTGCTGGCCGCGGTCGGCGCGACCCTCCCCAGCACGGCCTGGGCTTCGGCAAACGAAGTCAGCGTCCGTCGCACGCGCATGGTCGAACCGAGCACGTCGCGCGAACCGGACGCGGACACCGCGTCGCTAGCGCAGAAAATCGACTCGATCCTGTACGAGGCGGTGCAGGATCTCGGGCTGAGCGTGGATATCTCGAGTCGCGCGGGCCCGAGTGCGCTCGAATCGGACGAGCAGCTCCTAGCCAGCGCTAGCGAAAGCTGGGTGGTCGCGCCGCGGCTCGAGCGGCGGCGCGGCCGCCTGCAGCTCACCATAGCCGTCGCACCACCTGGCTCGCGCGTGCTTTACACGACCAGCGCCACGGTGCAGCCGGAAGAGCTCGAAATGCGCGCGGTGGTCATGATGCGCGATCTGGTGCGGGCTGCGCGCGGCGCGCCCGCGGGCGCTGCGCCGACGCCGGCCACGCCCGCGCCGAGTGAAACGGCGTCGCCCGCGCACTCGCCGGGTCGCGCGATTTTGGCGCTCAACGCGGCGTTGCTCGGCGGGTTCGTCGGCTATTCGTTGCAGCACGCGAGCGGCTCGACCGACGAACGCCTCACCTATCCCCTCGCGGCGCTCGGCGCAGGCGTCGGCCTCGGCGGCTCGATGCTGGTCACGGAGGAGTGGGACGTGGGCGTCGGAGACGCTTGGTTTTTGGCCGGTGGCATGTGGTGGCCATTGCTCTCCGGTACGCTGCTCGCGCGCAGCTACGACACACCGCGCGCCGAGCGCTACGCTTACGGGCTGCTCGGCACGACCGCAGGAGTGACGCTGGCCACGACCGCGCTCGGCTTTGGGCACGTCAGTGACGGCGGCGCCGTGCTCACCCACTCTGGCGGCGCGTTTGGCACCCTACTCGGCGCGCTGGTCGAGATGTCCATCGAGGGCAGCACCGACGCACGCCCCTACCGCGGCATGGGTTACGGCGCCGGCGCCGGCGTGCTGGTGGCTGGCGCGCTCGCAACCCAAGCGGACCTGCCCTCCGCGCGCGTGCTCATGATCGATCTTGGTGCGAGCCTCGGCGCGCTCACCGGAGCGGCATTGGCAAGCCCGCTCCTGCTGGTCGACGAGAGCGAGAGCAACGGCCACAGCAGAAACCGACTCTGGCTCGCGAGCGTCGCCGCCGGCACCGTAGCGGGTGGCGCGGTGGGCTGGTGGATGACGCGCCCATCAGGCACGCCCAAGAGCGCGCAGACCGTGCTTCCAACCCTCGGGCTGCTCCCGGTCACCTCGGAAGCGCCGGCGTTCGGCGCAGGCATTCACGGCACGTGGTAGGGCCCCGAAGCCGCAGCGGGCGCTCGTTCTTAGTGGAACCCGGTGACGCCGGAGCGCGCGTCGAGCAAGTGCTGATGCGCGCGCTGCGCTGCACGCGCGGCGAAGCGAGAGCCCTGTGCGAACAGGGCCGGGTTACACTGGACGGTCACCGCGCGCGCAAAGGAGATCGCGCTGTAGCAGGGGCGGAAATCAGCG
The DNA here is from genome assembly GCA_035549735.1 of Polyangiaceae bacterium. Taxonomy (GTDB): domain Bacteria; phylum Myxococcota_A; class Polyangia; order Polyangiales; family Polyangiaceae; genus PMG-095. The sequence continues at coordinate 152,709 of DASZQI010000011.1, forward strand.
TGAGCATGCCGGACGCCTGGCTGGTCGCGGAGCCGGACGCCGCGCTGGACCTGCGGCTCGAGCGACCCGATCTAGTCGTGGTCTCGAAGCCGGCCGGCATGCCGAGCGCGCCACTCAGTCCGGGCGAAGGCGGAACGCTCGTTAACGCTCTCATCGCTCGGTATCCCGAAATGTGCGCGGTGGGCTGGTCGGAACGGGAGCCCGGACTCGTGCATCGGCTCGACACCCATACCTCGGGGTTATTACTCGCGGCCCGGACAACCGACGCCTTCCAGCTCCTGGTCGCGGCGCTGCGCGCAGGACAACTCGAAAAGCGTTACGCCGCAGTCGTTCCGAGCCGCGGCCTTCCCGACGAGGGGACGATTGACGCAGCGCTGCATCCCGACCCCTCGCGCTCGGGCCGAGTGAGCACCGTCAGCGATACGGAAGGCTATCGCCGAGAGGCTAAAACCACCTTTCGCGTGCTGGAACGCGGGCCGCGCTGGGCCCTGGTCGAGGCGCGCGCTTCGCGCGCTTTTCGGCACCAAGTTCGCGTCCACCTGGCGTCGATTGGCCACCCGATCTGCGGCGACGCGCTTTACGGCGGCGCGCCCGATCCGCGAATCGGGGCGCACCACGCGCTACACGCGAGCACTATCGGCTGTGACGTGCGCGGACTCGCACCCTTCAGGGTCGAAGTGCCACCACCTGCTGTGTTTTTGGAACTACTTCAATGAGCCGCGATTGCGAGTTCGAGACTCTCTTCGAGGGGGTCACCTACATCTCGCGGGATCTACGGAATTTGCGCCTGGTGGCGGAATTCACAAAAATGACTTACTACTGAGGAGCAGTTGCCTCCTCGGTCTGCTCGCACGCCACTATCCTAGCGCGAGAATACTGGGTCTGGCGCGTCCCAGTGAAAGGCTTGTCCCCATGTCGAAGCTTGCTGTCTTCGCGAGCACGCTACTTGCGTCCGCGTTCCTCTATAACTGCAGCTCCAAGTCGGATGACGATGACGCCGGCAGCGGCGGCGGCATCAACGTCGGCAGCAGCACCGGCTCGGGAATTGGCGTAGGCAGCAACGGCGGCGGCACCGGCACCTACGACGGCGGCGAAATCCCGATCACCCCGACACAAGTCACGTCGATCAAGAATCAGGCGTGTGCCGGCGAGTCGGTGGCGACCGAAGCACTGCCCTCGGTGCTCGATCTGGTCATCGACACCAGCAGCTCGATGAACCAGGCAGCGCCCGGCGGCGGTGGCAGCAAATGGGAAGTGACGCGCGCGGCGCTGCTCGAGGCTGTCGTCGGCGTTAATGGGCCCGGTCTTCCCGCGGGCACGGGTGTCGGCCTCATCTTCTATCCGAACAAGACAGTGAACCCGATTCCGACCACCGCGCAGCCAGTGACGAGCTGCGTGAACACGAGCGCCATGGTCGCGCCTGCCCTGCTCGGCGCAGCCAACGCTCCGCACCGCACGCTGATCCGCAACGCGATCCAGCAAGTGCAACTCGCGAGCAGCACGCCCACGCATGACGCTTACAAGTATGCCTTCGAGAATGGTATCTCGAAAACGAACATCCCCGGCCGGCGCTTCATGTTGCTCATCACTGACGGCACACCAACGCTGTCGCTCGGTTGCATGAACAGGGACGGCAGCCTGACCGATCAGGATCCGTCGCCGATCGTCGACCAAATTCGCACGGTCGCGGCGGCCGGAATCAAGACCTTCCTCATCGGCTCGCCGGGCAGCGAGGCCAATCGAAATTGGATGTCTCAGGCGGCGGTCATTGGCGGCACTTCGACCGCCGGCTGCAACGTGAACGGCCCCAACTACTGTCACATGGACATGACCACCGCGCCGAACTTCAGCAACGCACTGCGCGACGGTCTGGCCGCGGTGGTTGGCGCGATCACCAGCTGTACTTACGAGTTTGCCACGCCGCCCGCAGGCCAAACCATTTCGGCCAACAACATCACGGTCACCATGACCTCGGGCAATTCTTCGACGCTCATCGTCCGCGACGATATCGGTGAGTGTACGAAGGGTTGGCAGCTGACTCCCGACAATCACATTCAACTTTGCCCCGACACCTGCGCGACCGTGCAAGCCGATCCGCTGGTCAGCGTCGACGTGATGTTCGGTTGCGAGAGCCCGACCAAGCCGCCAGCCTGAGCCCAGGCTTGGCCCTGCGCGGTTCGAGGTGAAGCATAGATTTCGTGCTTGCCCGCAAGGCGGGCAGGCAGCGCCGTTGCGTTAACGCGGCGCCGCGCAATCATCCGCGCGTTCCAGCCGTTCAGCGGAGAGCGGCTGCGATTTCCGATCACCGAGCGGGTGGTTTGGCCACTGAGTTCCCGAAGGGCGAGCTCCGGGGGGAGCTTTCGCCTGAAAGGCGCAAACCATGTTGGATCGGACCTCGGTCTTTTCGAGCGCGTTGCTGCTCGCGTTGAGCTCGGCGTGCGCGAACTCGGGTGACGAAACGCTGCCCGGAGCCAGCGGGGGCTCCGCTAACGCTACCGGCGGCTCGGCTACCGGCGGCTCGGTCACGACCGGCGGAGCCGCCACCGGCGGTACGCCCACCGAGACCGGACAAGGCGGAAGTCCGAGCATGACGGGCGGCAGCACGACCGGCGGCAACCTGGCGTCGACTGGCGGCAACAGCCCGTCGCCCGGCGGCAACAGTGGGACAGGCGGCAAAGCCGGATCCGGAAGCGGCGGTAAGAGCGGCGGCTCGACCGGCGGTACCGGCACAGCCGGCACCACGACCGGCGGCACAGCGACCGGTGGAAGCGGCGGAGCCTCGGCAGGCGGCGCCGGCACCACGCCCCCGCCCGTTCCCTGCTCCACGACCCTGGCCGAGCGCGTGAAGATCACGGCCATCCCGGTCACGCCCAAGGTGGTCACCAAGGGCAGCGGCATCAACTCGGTGAGCCTGCCGGTGATCTTGGCCACCAGCCCCAACGGTCGCGCCAAAGCAGCCTGGTCCGACGGCACCAATGTGCACGTGACGCCGCTGGACGAAGGCAACCAACGCGCCGGCGCAGATGTCACGGTGATGGGCAGCGAAGTGCGCGGCTTCGTGGCGCACGACGACGGCAGCGCGCTGCTCGTGCGCCGCGGCGACGCGATGGTCTTCGAGCGCTTGGACGAGGCCGGCACGGTCAAGGCAACCCTCGGCATCGTGGGCGGCAACACGCACATGACCGAGGGCAACCGTTGGATCGATGATTGGCCCCACCAAGGCCGCCTCGCCTGGTCCGGTACGCAATACGCAGCCTACTTCGGCCAAACCGGCAACCACGGCTCGGCCGGCAATCATCAGGGCGACCACTACACCTTGATCACGTCAGCGGGCGCGCTCGACAAGGGCGGTTGGGATTGGGGCTGCAGCCACAGCTTGGATGATCGGATCGCCCACAACGGCACGAGCTGGGCGCCGATATGCATCTCCGACACCTACCCGGGCGCGGGCATCTTCCACAGCAACAGGACCAAGGTCAGCGACGAACCGAGCGTCACCAACGTCGGCGGTGTCGCCAAGCTCGGCGGCTTGGTGCCCACCAGCGACGGCTTCTTCCTCTCGTTTACCTCACCCGAGGGTCGCAGCGCGCCGGACGTCGCGTTCGTGAAAGTGGGCAATGACGGCAAGCCGAGCGGCAAGGTGTGGGTCACCGATACGCCGAGCGTCAGCGAGGGCTACTCGCACCTGGCGGCTTACGGCGACAAGCTGCTCGCGGGTTGGGACGCGGGCACCACGTTCACCGTGGCAGTGCTCGACAAGGCCGGAGCGGTGGTCGAGGGCCCAGCCGCGACCACCGCCAAGCTCGGCGGGCAGGACGACATCGTCACCTTCGCCAACGGCGACGTCGGTTGGGCTGCAGCCTGGGAAGACCTCACTCAGCTGAAGATCGTGCGCGTGCTCGGCTGCAAATAGCGTTTCTGCACTTTTCGGCGAGCCAAACCGCTCGCCGATCTAGGCATTGTGAGCGGGCGACGGAACACCGAAACGCCGCGCCATGCCGGCGCTATTGGCGGTCGCCTTGGCTCTGCGCAGCGGCCGCGCCTCGCCGTCGCTGAGCCGCGCCGCGAGCTCGTAAACCAAAGACTCCAGCGCCGCCGCGCTGGGCAACAGCGCTTTCAGCACGGCCACGCGCTCATCGCTGCGCCGACCGCGCTGCCAGCGAACGCTCGGCGGCAGGGCCCGCTGCGCCGGCGAGTCCTCGTTCACGCGCACGATGACGAAGGGCTGCGTGAAGAACCCGGCGATGCTCGGCAAGTGTTCGACCCCCACCTCGAGCGCCGAGAGCCCCTCGAGCGCGTTCGCAACACGCACCAGCAGGCGGAGCTCGTCGGGATCGTGACCGCCATCCGGGATGCGCGCCCACGGCACGGCCTTGAGCCCGGCTCGAGCGGAGAGCCGTCGTTTCAACTCGGCCAGCAGCTGGCGCGGCCGTTGAACGCGATCGACGGGCAACGCGCTGGCGCGCCCGGTCGCGAAGATCGGTAGCAGGCTGGCCGCGCCGAGCAGGCAGGCCAGCGCCGAGTACGGCGAGCGCGCCGCGAGGAACGCGCTGCCCAGCGCAAACCCAGCAATCGCCAACGCCAACAGCGAAAGCCCGGGCAACGTGCCGGCGTCGAGCCAGCGACCGCGACGTTTCGTGCGGCGCCGCGCGAAGGCGTCCTGTTCGGTCAGCGCAAACCAGCGCCCCGGCCCGCGCGGCGCGGTCACCAAGCCAGGCGCGCGCAGCGCCGCCAGTGCCATCGCCGAAAGCAGCAAAAGCGCGGCGAGCGTCGGATGGTCGCCCAGCGCGCCGAGCACCGAAGCCGCAGACAAGAGCGCTCCGGCGAGCGTTGCGCGCAGCTTGAGTGAAACCGGTACGAGCGCGCGCAAGCTGGCTGAAACCGAGTTGAAGTCGTGGCTCGCGAGCGACCATTTGAGCAGCACCAAACCGGCGTAACCAAGCGCGACCAAGAATGCGCCCAGCGCCCACGCCAGTCGCTCGCTCGGACGCTCCATGGGCACGAAGTGCGCCGCGCGCGCTGCCGGCTGCAGCGCCGCTGTGTCGGGCAAGCCGTCGAACGACTTCGGATCCGCCAAGATGCGCCAAACCGCCGGCTCGCCACGCGCGACGTGGGGCCGCACGAGCTCGAGCTCCACTTTGCCGTCTTCGTGCCGAGTGGACGCCACGAACGCGCTGCCCATCGCAGCGTCCTCCGCATCGTCCGACATGGAAAGCACCGGCGTGGTGGGCCCGGCAGGCAAACGAAACAGCACCTTGGCCACGTCGATGCCGTCCGGAAAGCGTGGCCCTACCCACTCGAGCTCGGCGGAGGTACCGCGGCGACGAATGCGGTCCCGAGCCAGAAGCTCGGTTCGATAAGAGAACCGGAGCGTGTACGTCCCCGTGAATAGCCCCTTCTCGCGCTCGATCTCGATTCGCAGGGTACCGTCGTCCTGGCGCGCGAGCGTGAGCGGGATGGGGGTCGGTGTGCCATAGCGAACGGTGGGAACCGCGCTCGCCCCCTCCGCCAGCACAGCGTCGGGGTCGACCCCCTGAATCTCCAGGCTCCGCAGCGGCCCGCCTCGCACGCCGAGCACCACTTCCTGAGTGATCTCGGCCGAGCCCGAGCGAGCCACGTCGACGGTCGCGGTGTGTGCCTTGACGCGCGTCTCCACCCAGGCCGCGCGACCGACCGAGCTCACCACGAACGCAGCGAGCGCAGCGAGGCACGCAAGGGATCTCGGGACGCCACGCATGTAGGGTTCTTACCTACATGCAGAAACCCGCCGCGGCCAAGAAATGACGAAGGATTTCTAAGGCGAACCCGACGAAATCAGCCAGGGCACGATGCCCCCGAGATCCTGGAAAGTGCCCTCGGGGATGCGGAGCGCCACGGACGCCTTCACGCCGGTGCCGCGTTGGCTTACCGAAACGAGGCTCAGGGCTGGCGTTCGTCCTTGGTTCTGCGCGTGCGAAAACAGCTCGGCGGTGTCGCGCGCCCGCTTCGGCAATGCGGACTCGAGGCTGCGCACGATGCCAACCAGGCTCGAGAATCCCGCGGCCACGAACGACCCCTGTCGCAACGGCGCGAGCTCCGGCAAGTCGGCGAGCTTGCCTTCGCGGCCTGCGCGCGCCGACTCGAGCCGCGCGAGCGCGGATTTCTCGTCCGACGCAAAGGAGACCCAAGTCTTTTCACCGTCCGCAACCAGGACCACGCTGATGAAGGCGCTCGGGCCGGTCGCGGCTCGCTTCCCCTTCGGGGGCTCACTCTTCTTCGCGGAATCATCGAGTGACTCGAGTGACTCGAGCAACGCAGCGGGCAGCTCCAGCGTGAACGCAGTGCCGCGGGGCGCAAAGCCTGCGACTTTCACCACGCGCTGGCGCAGCTTGGGCAAACGCTTTGCCTCGATGGAAAAGCGCTCTTTCATCACTTTGCGCAGCGCCGGATCCGAGAGCAGACCCTGCAACTCGGACAGGAACCTGCTCAGCTGGTCCGCTCGTTGCTCCACCACGCTCACGCCCCAACCCACGCGCTGATTCGTGCGGTCGACCAGGGTCGGCTGCTTGGGAAGCGACGCCGTGCCCTGCACGTGCGACTCTGGCGCTACGAATGCCGGCAGCGCACCGATCACGCCGCGCACGTGCTGCCGAAGGCTCGCCGGAGCCTTCTGTTGCTCGAGAAACGCATCCGCGAGCTCGATCCCCACGTTCGCGAGCGGAGCGAGTCGCTTCGGATCGCTGCCCACCGAATAGCCTGCGCTGTCCCCGCTGCGCGGGAGGTCCCAGAACGCCGCGGGCGGCGGCCCACTGCGCTTTCCGGCGTCGGAAAGCAGCTGAGCCGTGAACGAACCGTCCTTGGCGAAACTCACTGCAGCACCAATTTCCAGCGCCTTCTTGGCCTCGTCGAGCCGTGCGCGAATCTCGACGCGGTCCGCCTCGGTCGCCAGCGCCTTCAGCTCGTCGGCGAGCGCGTAGGCAGCTTCGGTGAGCACGCGGTCGAGCCGCGGGCTGTCCGACTGACCCTGGCGCAAGAGCAGCCCGGTGAGCAGACGCACGGCCGCGATTTCCTGCGAATACTTGCGCTGCAGCGGGCTACCGCGCAGCTCCAAATGCAAGTCGTCATCGCCGAGGTTTTCGTTGGGCAAGCCGCGCGTTGCGTAGGGCAACAGCTCCTCCACGCCCTGCCACTCGGTGCCGCACACCAGCCGTGCCGGCGCGGCACCCACCGCGGCTGCGAGCGCGCAGGTCACCTCGTCGTCAATCGGCACCCGGTACACCGAAGGCGCGACGCGCGTCGGGCTGACTCCGCGATCGCGCGCCAGATCGAGCGCACGCGGAAGCGAGGTCAGACCGAGCGAAATGACGACCAACGGCGGAGCGACCTTGGCGGTCGAGTGCCGATCCAACACCGCGGCGAACTCCAGCGGCGCGTCCCACGCCAGCACGCTATCGACACCCGAAAGCTCGCTCGGCAGCAAATCGCGGAGGCGCACCGGAACGCCGGCCCAACCGGCGATCGTCTCGATCAGTAAGCGCGGCCGCGACAGCCGCCCGACCACCACCAAGTCTTCCGGCGCCGGAACCGGCGAGAGATCCGGGGCGGCCTCGGCCGCCACCACTGGCGCTGCCGGAGCCGGCGCACTCGGCGCAGCCGCTGGCGGCGGCTTCGACGCGCAGCTCAAACAAGTGACCACCAACCCAATCGCAAACGCACGCACTTCCATTGCCCCACGCACTTTAGCCCTGCCCGTGCGCCGCTCTCGCAAAAAAACTCCACCAAAAAGAAAAGCGGCCATCGCACCGCGATGACCGCTTCTCTGCTTCTTCAGGGCTCGGGTTTAGGTAGCGTCTTCGAATTCGGCGTCGATCACGTCTCCGCCGCCCTTTTTCCCGCCGGATTCGCCACCGGCGGCCGGGCCGGCCCCGTCTCCGCCGGGCGGCGGCGCGCCCCCGCCCGCCGATTCGTACAGCTTGGCGGCCATGGCATGCGCTTCCTTCTCCAGGCGAGCGAGCACGTCCTGCACCTTCTCGTCGTCCTGCTTCTCGATCGCGGCCCGGCCTTCCTTGATCAGGCTCTCGATGCCCGCGATGTCGACGCCCTGGAGCTTGTCCTTGTTGTCCGCGATCTGACGCTCCAGCGTGTAACACATGCTGTCGAGCTTGTTGCGACGCTCGATCTCCTCGCGGCGCTTGCGATCCTCTTCCTCGTGCGCAGCGGCGTCCTTGACCATGCGCTCGATCTCGTCCTGATTGATGCCGCTCGAGGCCGTGATCGTGATGCGCTGATCCTTGCCGGTGGCCAGGTCCTTCGCAGCCACCGACAGAATGCCGTTGGCATCGATGTCGAAGGTCACCTCGATCTTGGGCATGCCGCGCGGAGCAGGCGGAAGCCCTTCCAGGTGGAACTTGCCGAGCGTGCGGTTATACCGCGCCTCGGCGCGCTCACCTTGCAGCACGTGGATCTCGACGCTGGATTGGTTGTCGCTGGCGGTCGAATAGACCTCCTTCTTCTGCGTCGGGATCGTGGTGTTTCGGCCGATCATCACGGTCATCACCCCACCCAGCGTCTCGACGCCGAGGGACAGCGGCGTCACGTCGAGCAGCACCACGTCCTGCACGTCGCCTGACAGCACGCCGCCCTGCACCGCCGCGCCGATCGCGACCACTTCGTCGGGGTTCACGCCGCGGTGCGGCTCTTTCCCGAAGAATTTCTGGACCGTCTCCTGCACGAGCGGAATGCGCGTCGAACCACCGACCAGCACGACCTCGTCGATGTCGCTGGCCTTCTTCTTGGCGTCCTCCAGCGCGCGGCGCACCGGTTCCATCGAGCGATCGACCAGCGGCCGAATCATCTGCTCGAGCTTGGCGCGGGTGAGCTGCTTCTGAAGGTGCTTCGGACCGCTCGCGTCCGCGGTGAGGAACGGCAGGTTGATGGTGCTCTCCTGCTTGGTCGAAAGTTCGATCTTGGCCTGCTCGGCAGCGTCCTTCAGACGCTGGATCACCATCTTGTCCTTCGACACGTCGATGCCGGTGTCTTTGCGGAACTCGCCCGCCAGCCACTCCATCACCAGATGGTCGACGTCGTCGCCACCGAGGTGCGTGTCACCGTTGGTCGAGATCACCTGCACCACGTTGTCGCCCACCTCGAGAATCGAGATGTCGAACGTGCCGCCGCCGAAGTCGTAAACGGCAATGATCTCGTTCTTTTTCTTGTCGAGGCCGTAGGCGAGCGCCGCTGCGGTGGGCTCGTTGATGATGCGCCGCACCTCGAGACCGGCGATCTTGCCCGCGTCCTTCGTCGCCTGTCGCTGAGCGTCGTTGAAGTAGGCGGGTACGGTGATCACCGCCTCGCTGACCTTCTCGCCGAGGTAGTCTTCCGCCGCCTTCTTCAGCTTCATCAAGACCTTGGCGCTCACCTCGGGCGGGGCCATCTGCTTGCCGCGCGCTTCGATCCAGGCGTCGCCGTTCTTGCCCTTCACGACCTTGTACGGCACGCGGGCGGCTTCCTTCTCGACCTCTTCGAAGCGACGGCCCACGAAGCGCTTGGACGAGTAGACCGTGTTCTCGGGGTTGGTAACTGCTTGCCGCTTGGCAATCTGTCCCACCAAAATTTCGCCCTTATCGTCCCACGCGACCACGGACGGCGTGAGCCGCGCTCCCTCTTCGTTCACGATGACTTTCGGCTCTTTGCCTTCCATCACCGCGACGACGCTGTTGGTCGTGCCGAGATCGATTCCAATGATTCTGGCCATGTCTGTTCTCCTGTGCGCTCCGGCGGCTTGCCTCGCGCGCCCGCGCCGCTTCGGGGGAAGCGGGGGCGCGCGCTTTAGGCCCGAGCTCTTTTGTCGGACCGTTGATTTCGGGTCGCAACATAACCACGCCGATCCGCGGGTCAACCGGGTCCTGAACGACGCCTGAACGACGGCGGTCACTGAGCCGGGCGCCGCCCCGAGCAGGGACGAAAAAAACGCTGGGGGGTGAGCGCAACCTATTGACAGGGCGGCTGATAAGGCTACGTTCCCGGCCCTCATTCCCGGGGCCGTAGCTCAGCTGGGAGAGCGCCGCGTTCGCAATGCGGAGGTCAGGGGTTCGATCCCCCTCGGCTCCACTCGACATCCCCCGACGTCGTTCGGGACTCAATTTTAGTGTGGTTAGGCGTGCGCCCGCTCCCACTCCACGGTGTCGGGCGCCCCTTGCAGCAACTCCGCGAACAGCGCGCGGTAGTGCACCACTGCTTGGCGCAGGTTCTCCGTGGCAGTCGCCTCATTGTTGACCGAGAGCGAGAGCTCATGCGCGGCCCGGTAATGCTGGACCACGCCGGGGTGCGCGACCGAGAGATCCTGCACCCGTTGCTCGAAACGCTCGACCGGGTAGCCGCGCGCGCGCATCACTTCCGTGATCAGCGCGTTGGCGCGCGTCACGGCCGCGACCGGATTGTCCACGAACTCCGCCTGGATGCGCGTCCATGACTCCGAGAATCGCGCTTGGTCCGCAGGCGTCAGCGGCTTGAAATGAAAGTGTTCGACCCGGCGCTTACGCCGCTCGAGCTCGCGCTCGGCTCGCTCCGGGCTGCCGAACTCATCCACGGCTCGCTCGTACTCGGGGCCAAAATGCCGCTGCAGTTCGGCGCGCCGCGCTTTTGTGCCCCGGCGAGTGAGAACGAACGCGGCAATCGCAATCACGATTGCAGCGATACCCAGCGCGACCAGGGTCCACATTTGTTCGCTGTCAGTCATGGTTTTTCTCCCGAAGCCTTTCCATTTTCGTTGGATAGGCATTCCGCGTGCCAAGTCGCGAGCGCGGGTGAGCCGCACTGCCCGGGCAGCTCGGCGCGGCCAATGCCCGAACCCGCGCTATAGTTCGCGCGCGACGGTTCCCCGCGCAGCTGCAACGGCCAAGCAGAAGATGATTCCCGGCGTCTCGAGGCTCTTCGTCAGTTGGCAAGCACCCGAGTCTCGACGCATCTACCCGATTGCGCGCTTGATGCGCGTGCCGAGCGCAGACTTCGAGTTCGCTTACATTCGAGCGGCGCTCGACGCGCAGCAACAAGGGTTCGCCGGTCTGCCCGGTTTCGAAGATCTCACCCGAGTGTACCTGAGTGAAGATCTGCCACCGCTGTTCGAAAGTCGCGCGGTTCCCCGCGGTCGGCGAGTGCGACTCGAAGGCGAATTCGAACCCGCGCTGGCACCAGCCAATGACGCGCTGGATGCAGCCCCGATCGCACTTTCGGTCACACGTCAGCAGGGCGCGCCGCCTGAGCGGCTCGAGGCCTTTGCGCCACCCCTACCGGGCCCCGCAAAAACCTACTGGGGGGTGCTCGTGATCCGCGGCGTAGGCCGCGTACCCGGCAGCGCCGAACTCGTGGAGCGGCTGGTCGCCAATGAAACGCTCGCGGTCGTGCCCGAGCCGCACAACGCTTACAATTCACACGCTCTTCTGGTGACGCGCGTCGGCGGAGCCGCCCTCGGCTACGTCCCCGACTACCTCGCGAACGAGCTCGGCCGCATCCCCAAATCCGCGAGCGGCGTCCGCCTGCGCTTGCTCGCGGCGCACCGTCTAAACTTTGCCCCCGCCGACCCGCTCTACCAGGTCACTTGTCGCTATGAATGCGACCAAGAGCTCGGCCTCGCGCTGTTTCGCTCGCCCGCGTACGAACCGCTGTCACCCGCCGCGTTCCGAGATTGAACGCGATTCAGCGCGCAGCCCGGCGACCAGCGCGCCGTCTGGCAAACGTCAACGAAACGCCGAGCGCGAGCGCGGCCCACGGAGCTCCGCGGTTGCCGCTCGCCGGCCTGCCCAGCGCACAGCTAGAGCTCGGCCCGCCAGGCGGCGCGGACGTGATCAGACACGCCTTCACGTCACTGCCGTCTACGGCGACACACTGTTCGCCCGCGCGGCACACCGCATCGTCTTCGCACAACGCAACGCAAAACGGATCGCCCGCCGCCGGCGGCTGGTAGCACGCGCTGCCCGCAACACACTCGTCCGCGGCGCGGCACACCTCACCGGGCTTGGCTTTCACCTTCGGCGGAGGAACGACCACCGGCGGATCGCTCATGCCGCTCTTCACCCAGAACGGCGCTTGGTATCCGCCGACGTCGGCGGCGTGCGTGGCCACTTCGGCGATCAAATCACGCCAGGCGGTCACGGTCGTGTACACCGGCGTGCTGCATTCCTCGCCGCCGCGCGACACCACCCCCACCACCTTCCCGTCCGCATCGAACGCAGGGCCGCCCGAGTCTCCCTCGCACACGCCGGTCTCCCCGCGAAACTCGCCACCCGTGACCCCGGAGCCGCAGCTTCCGGGATCGCACTCCACTTGAAGCCCCTCCCGCACGCGGCGCGAGCCGAAATGGCCCTCGTTCGCGAGACCGTACCCAACGGCCACGTACGGCTCGCCCTCCAGCACATCGCGATCGATGCGGGGCACCGCGGGCGTGGCAACGCCCTCCGGAACGTTCTCGCTCAAGATCACGAGCGCCACATCGAACCCGCAGGTATCGTCCCCCTCGCTCGGCACGTGAAGCTCCGAGGCACGAAACCAATTGGAATCCGAGCCCACGGGCGTGTCGTTGCTCGCGAAGACGTCGGCTGCCGGATGCACCTCACCGAGGCCCGAGCGCCCGCAAATCACCGCCTTGTTCACGTCCATCGACACGCAATGGCGGGCCGTGAGCAGCAAATTCGGCGCGATCAGCGTGGCCGAGCACGCGCCCACCGCGTCGCCTTCTTGGGTGATCAGGCCAAAAACGTTGGTGTGCTCGCTGTCGAGCTCGCCGCCGACAATCGCCTGCCGATCGGTCACCACACGCTCGGCCGGTGCGCTGCTACAGCCTGCCAGCCCGAGGAGCAACAGCGAGAGAAGCGCCTTCGAACTCGCCCGTTGCTTCTGCAAGACCATCTGCTGCCCGAAAGTGTAAGCTCTTTTCCCGAACACGAAAGCTCACCTCCACCAGCCAGCTGGCATCCCGTGAAAACCATTAGGCTTTTTCAGCCGTTACCCGCGCGCGCTCCGCGCGTCTGGAAGGCCCTCACCGATCCGCGCGACCTCGCCGCCTGGCACGCTGACGTCGTGCGCGGGCGCGTCGAAGTCGGGCGCACGCTCGAGCTCGAGTGGCCCAAGCTGGGTGCCGCGCTGTCACTCGAAGTCGAGCGGGTCGTTCCGGGTCGTCAGTTGGCGATGTCGAGCCCTCTCGGCACGCTCGAGCTCTCGATCGTCAAGGGCGGGCTCGAGCTCTGCCACACCAGTACCTTCGACGAAGACGCGCTGGCCGGTACCGAATCTTCGTGGCGAGTCACGCTGGCCATTTTGGCGAACTACCTCACGCGACACATCGATCGGCGTCGCCACGTGCACTGGGCCATGGTCCGCGCGCGCGCCAACGTCGAGCTTTGCCATGCCTACTTCACCGACCGCCACTTGCTCTCGAGCTGGCTGGGCGGCGCCGACGCGTCCATTGGCCCCACCAACTCACTGGTCGAGTTGAAGCTCGGCAACGGCCGCCGCGTACGCGGGCCGGTTCTCTCCCACACCGAAGGGCGCGACCTGGCGATTCGCTGGGGCGAGGCCGACGACTCGGTGCTGGTGCTGCGCACGCTGCCAGCCCCGGAAGAGCCTGGTTTTCGCTACTTACTGCTTGGCTGGTCGCGCTGGAGCGAGCTGCCCGACGCCGAAGCCATCAGCGAGGAACTCGACGCCGCAGTCGCGCGACTCGGGCGGCGGCTCGACTCGATCGCGCTCGCCTGAGCGCACCCCGTCAGCGCGACGAGCTATCGGGCACCCGATCCAATAGTGCCCGACAGCAGCGCGCGCCGGTCGAATAATCGTAATACGCGGGCGGGTGCGCACTCACGCGCGACTCGCACCCCTCGCGCGTGGAGCGCGCGTAAAAACCACCCAAGAATAGCCCCGCTTCATCTTCGACCCACTCGTCGATATTGCCGACCATGTCGTAGATGCGATCGGTACCCCAGCGGCTCGCGCAGCTCGGCGTCGCGCCGGTCAACCGCAACAGTGGCCCTTGTCCCGGCTCGACCACCAAATTCAAACGTGGATCGCGATGCCCGTACGAAGCCGAAGCGTGCAGCACCGTTGCCGGATGAATCGCGCGGTAGACATTGCATCGCCCCGCCTCGAATTGCTCCCCGTAGGGGAACTTCCGCGGTGCCTCGCCCTTGCAGGCCGTCACCCACTCACTCTCCGAGCAGAGCCGTTTGCCCGCGCGCTCACAGGCAGCCCGCGCCAAGACCTGCGACAAGTAGCCCTGCGGCACCACGCCGGCGCGCGACACCGCGCGCGGCGCGTAATCCGAGCGCGTGCGCTGCACCGCCGGCAGCTCGGGCAACGCCTGCTCGCGCGCCCGGGCGTCGCCCACGCTCGCTCGCTCGAGGCTCCAAGCCTGGTACACGCTCTCCACCAAGCGCGGCAGCGGCGGATAAAAAGGAGAGAGCGGCTCATCCGAACGCGCGTCGACCGTGGCCATTTCGAAGCGATCGACACAAAAGTCCCGCACCCGCACCATGTCGGGCGGGCACCCGCGCCGATCCGCCGCGGGCGCAAGCGTCGGCTGCGCGGCGCTGAGGCCACACACCACGAGCAGCGACATTACACCCGAAAGCCAACGCATCGGAGCTCACCGTTTCAAAGATGTCCGCCGAAGGCAAGCAAGGCGTGGCGCTTTTGGGGTTTGGGGGGCCTCAGTGTTACGGGCGCGCTGCGCGAAATGCGCGGCCCCAGGCCACCCGTGCCGCCCCAGCCCGTCATTGCAGCCACGCCTGCCCGCCTATTGCCAAGAGCCGCCCGCGGTCACACCCTCTCTTGCGTGAGCGTCGCGAAGGAAACCCAGCCCGCAGCGGGGCAAGCCATCGAAACCCAATGGCTCGCCGAGCGCGAGGAGCTGGTTTCGAACTTGAAGCACAACCTGCGCGACCCGCGGGTGCTCGCCGCTTTTCGGCACGTGCCACGACATTTGTTCGTGCCCGAAGCCGAGCGAGCCCTTGCCTATCGCGACACGGCGCTGCCTATCGGTTACGGGCAGACCATCAGCCAACCCAGCATGCTCGCGATCATGCTCATCGCGCTCGACCTGAAGCCCGCCGATCGCGTGCTCGAGATCGGAGCCGGCTCAGGCTACGCGGCAGCGCTGCTGGCCGAGCTCGCGCACGAAGTCTACGCCCTCGAAATCGTCCCGGAGCTCGCTGCGCGCGCGGCGAGCCGCCTGTCCGAGCTCGGCTACACCCGCGCGCGAGTGCTCGCAGCAAACGGCCGCGAAGGCTTGCCGGAGCACGCGCCCTATACGAAAATCTTGGTTTCGGCCGGCGCCCACGACGTGCCGCCGGAGCTCGCGCGCCAGCTCGCGCCGGGTGGCACGCTGGTGATTCCAGTCGGAGACGAGTCGGGCCAAACGCTGCTGATCGGGCACAAAGATGCGAGCGGAGAGCTGCGCTTCGAGCGCTCGATCGCCTGTATCTTCGTGCCGCTCGTGGCCCACCGCTGATCGAGTCGCGCTAGGCCAAACCGACGCGCGACGTGAACGCCATCGGGGTGGCGCCCACCTTCTCGTAAGCGCGCTGCCACAGCTCCTCGCGCGGCACTTCGAACACCAAGCCCAGATCGAGGTCCACCGGCAGCCAGGCACCGACTCGAATCTCGTTCTCCAGCTGTCCGGGCGCCCACCCCGCGTAACCGAGCAAGCTAATGAGCCGCGACGGCACCGTGCCCGACGCGATCAGCTCGAGCGCGCGCTTCGACGCGCAGCCGAGCACGCCCGCCCCCACTTCGATTTGGCCTTCGACCTCGGCAAAGCGATCGCCCTCCGGGTACACCAACCAAACCTGCTCCGGCGAGACCGGCCCACCCGCGCGCACGCTCCCCGCGAGCGCCGAAGACGACGCCGACGGCTCGATCGCCGCGCGCTTCAACATCTCCTCGAGCGTCATCAGCACACGCCCATTGATGACCCAACCAAAGGCACCATCGGCCCCGTGAGCCGCCAGCAGCACGACCGAGCGATCGAAGTTGGGATCGCCCAGCGGGGGCGCTGCGACCAAAAAACCCGGAGCGAGAACAGACATGCGCAGCGCAGAAGGTATCACCCCCGCCAAGCGTCGGTGACGCTCATCCCACCGCCTGCGAACTCCCAAGTGGCGGCTGGCGCCGATGGCCTTCCCTCGATACAGCAACACTGCAAGAACTCATCGAATGACGATTCCAGCGTAGCCAACCACACGTTCGTGGTCGCCCGACACCTCTCCGGAGTTGCCGTAGCGGATGAGCTCCGCCTCGGCCGCGCCCAGCTCGCGGGCGGCAACGAGCGCGACGGTCGTTGGAATGAAGCCGCACATCGAGATGCGCTCGGCGCGAACCGTCCGGTACAGACCTTCGGGGTCGAGAGCGAGCACCCGTTCGATGGCCAGTCGGTCTTGGCTGCGAGCGTGCTCCGCGCTCACGTAATGCGACATATCCGTGCTGGCGACGAGCAAGACCTCGGCCGGCCCCCCCGCACTTCGCACCGCACGCGCCAGACCGAGCCCAATTTCTCGGCACTGCTCGAAGTCGAGCACCGAAAGGCACAGCGCGGCCATCCGCAACGCCGGATTCTTCGCGAGCAGCAAGGGCAGCTCGACCTCGATCGCATGCTCGTGCTGGTGCGCAGCCCGATCGAGGCTGAGGCCCGCCTCTCTTGCCGCTGACTCGGTGAGCGGGCGATCCACGGGCACGACCGCACCTGGCAAGCGAAACAGCCCCGGCGGATGGAGCGCTCGCGGTGCGCCCTCACCGGTGTGATTGGGCCGAGCACGAGCGCCCGCTCGGGCACCCGACAGCGCGAAAGCGCGGCCCCCGCAATCGCCCCGCTGTAGACGTAGCCGGCATGGGGCAGCACCACCGCGATCGCAGACGATTCCGCCCCGCCGGCCGGAACGCTCGGTAAACAGCGCGCCACCTCCCCCCGCAGGGCCGCGGGGTCGGCCGGGTAAAAGCGCCCAGCCACGGCCGGTTCGCGAATCGGAAGCACGCGCGAACTCTAGCGCATTGCAGGGCCTCGCGAACCCACCGCGGTTTCGATAGAGTGGCCGTAATGCACGTCACGTTCTACGGTGTCCGCGGCTCGGTTCCGTCGCCGGGACCTCTCACGGCCCGTTACGGTGGCAACACGTCGTGCGTCGAAGTGCAACTGGCGGACGGCAGCACCGTTGCTCTGGACGCTGGCACCGGACTGCGCGCGCTCGGCAATACATTGGTGCGTGAAGGGCGGCAGTCACGTGTCCACCTGTTGCTCTCGCATACGCATTGGGACCACGTGCTCGGCTTGCCGTTCTTCGCGCCGCTGTGGAACACCGCGAACCATTTGATCGTCTACCCGCTCGCCAACGACGCGCAGGAGCGCTTTCAGCGCAACATCTTCGACGACATTCACTTCCCGGTCAGCGTCAACGACATCCCCGCCAAGCTCGAGCTCGCCAAGCCAACGGGTAAGGAGTGGCGCATCGGCAGCGCGATCGTCAAACCGATTCAGCTCAATCACCCCGGCGGCGCGCAGGGTTTTCGCATCGACGACGACGACGGCTCGTCACTCGCCTACCTCACCGACAACGAGCTGAACGCGGCCTCCGCGGTGATCGGGCCAGAAGCGCTGGCCCGCTTCGCCGAAGGCGTCGATCTCTTGATTCACGATTCGCAATACATGCTGAGCGACATGCCCCACAAGCTCGGCTGGGGTCACTCGATCGTCGACGACGTGCTGCGCCTCGGCGCCTTGGCTCAGCCCAAGCGCCTGGCGCTGTTTCACCACGACCCGGACCGGACCGACGACGCGCTCGACAAACTCGGCGAGAACGCGCGGGCCTGGCTGAAAGAGCACGCGCCGGCCGTGGAAGCCGTGGTCGCCAGCGAGGGGCAGGCCTTCACGCTTCCCGGCGGCTGAGTCTCAGTCTGGAACCGATTCCAACTCTGCCGCACTAGTTTCGGCCAAATCCGGTAGCAGCCGAGATTTCGACCGGGATTTTTTGACTTTTCTTACTGCCGGGGGTTCCACGGCCTCGGGAGAGCGCTACCCTCCGCCACCTGCCGAGCCTTTCGGCCGAATTCCCCTCCCCTTGTCATGAAGTACGGCTATTTCGACGACGCACAGCGCGAGTACGTGATCACGAACCCCAAAACCCCCGTCAAGTGGGTGAACTACGTCGGGACGATGCGTTTCGGCGGCATCGTGGATCACACCGGTGGCTCTCTCCTCTGCAAAAACGATCCGGCGCTGAACCGCATCGTCAAATACATCCCGCAGCTGCCCGCCTCCGACTTTCGTGGCGAAACACTGTACCTGCGCTTCAAGGAGAACGGCCTTTACAAGGTCTTCTCTCCGTTCTTCGTGCCCACTCTCGATCCGTACGATCGCTACGAGTGCCACGTCGGTCTCGGCTACAGCCGCTACGTCAGCGAGTTTTACGGCATCCGCACCGAAG
Organism: Polyangiaceae bacterium; assembly: GCA_035549735.1. GTDB lineage: Bacteria > Myxococcota_A > Polyangia > Polyangiales > Polyangiaceae > PMG-095. Next base: position 171,152 of record DASZQI010000011.1, read on the forward strand.
TCACGGTGTTCGTGCCGCGCGACGCTTCGTTGGTCATCCGCCAAGTGCGCGTCACCAACCTGCGCAAGGAGCCGCTCGCGATCGACGCCATTCCGGTCGTCGAGTACACGCACTTCGACGCGCTGAAGCAGTTCAACAACGCCGACTGGGTGCCGCAAACCATGCAAAGCCGCGCGCTCAAGGAAGCCGACGGCCGGCTCGTGCTGCTGCAATACGCGTTCATGCACAAGGACACTCAGGTCAACTTCCTGAGCTCGAACCTGCCGGTTTCGTCGTTCGAATCGGATCGCAAGCGCTTCCTCGGCGACAACGAGTACGGCACCTGGAAGGCGCCGCTGTCACTCCAAGCCGACGAGCTCGGCAGCTACGAAGCGCTCCGCGGCGACAACATCGGCGCGCTCCTGCACCACCTGGGCGAGCTCGCGCCCGGTGAAACGCGCGAGCTCATCGTCCAGCTCGGCCAGGCGGAAAATGCCGACGAGGCGCGGGCCACCGCGCTCCGCTACCGCGACCCCAAGACCGTCGCGGCGGAGCTCGCGCAACAGCGCGCGTTCTGGGACGACTACCTCGGCAAGCTGCAGGTCATTAGCCCGGATCCGGCCTTCAACTCGATGGTCAACATCCACAATCCGCGCCAGTGCCACACCACCAAAAACTGGTCGCGCTACCTGTCGCTCTACCAGCTCGGCCTGGGTGAGCGCGGCATCGGCTTCCGCGACAGCTCGCAAGACGTGCTGGGCGTGCTGGACCGCATTCCGGAAGAAGCGCGCGAGCTGATGGTGATGCTGCTCAGCGTGCAGAAGCGGAACGGCTCGGCCATGCACCAGCTGAACCCGATGACCATGGTCGCCAACGAAGGCGACTCGCGCGAGCGCGAAGATCGCCCGAACTACTACGGCGACGACCACCTGTGGATCGTGCTCTCCGTGTGCTGGTACCTGAAAGAAACGGGCGATCTCGCCTTCTTGCAGCGCCAGGTGCCGTTTTACGAAAAGGACAAGCAGAATAACCCGCTCGAAACCGGCACCGTACGCGAGCACCTCGAGCGCGCGGTCGCGTTCACCAAGCGCGACACCGGCAAACACGGGCTACCGCTGCTCGGCTTCGCCGATTGGAACGACACGGTGAACCTGCCTACCGGCGCCGAGTCGATGTTCAACGCCAACTTGTACGGCGTCGCGCTGCGCGAGCTAATCGAGCTGTGCGAAGAGCTCGGCGACAAAGCCGGCGCAGAAGCGCACCGCGCGGATTACGCCGCAATGCAGCGCGCTTTCAACGCCTGCGCCTGGGACGGCGAGTGGTTCGTCCGCTACTTCGACGCCGACGGCACGCCCATCGGCAGCAAGCAGAACAGCGAGGGTCAAATCTACACCAACGGCCAATCTTGGCCGGTAATCAGCGGCTTCGCCGATCGGGAGCGCGCAACCAAGGCGCTCGCGAGCGTGAACCGCCTGCTCAACACCAAGCACGGCATCAAGCTCAGCTGGCCGGGTTACAAGGGCTTCGATCAGAAGAAGGGCGGCGTCACCACCTATCCGCCGGGCGCCAAGGAAAACGGCGGCATCTTCTTGCACGCGAACCCCTGGGTCATGATCGCCGAAACCCTGCTCGGCAACGGCGACCGCGCCTACGAGTACTATCACCAGATCAACCCCGCCGCGAAGAACGACACCATCGACGAGTTCGAGTGCGAGCCCTACGCCTACCCGCAGAACATTTTGGGCGACGAGCACGCGCAATTCGGCCTGGCGCGCAACAGCTGGCTCAGTGGCACCTCGGCGTGGACCTACACCGCGGCCACCAAATACATCCTCGGTCTCAAGCCCGCCTACCGTGGCCTCACCGTGGATCCTTGCATTCCCAAGGCGTGGGACGGCTACCAGGTCACGCGCCTGTTCCGTGGCGCCAAGTACAAGATCTCGGTCAAAAACCCGAAGCACGTCTCGCGCGGCGTAAGCGAGCTCAAGGTCAACGGGCAAAAGGTCGAGGGCCAGCTGATTCCGCTCGCTGCGCGCGGCAGTGAAGTCAGCGTCGAGGTCACGCTCGGTTGAGCGAAGAAAACCCGTACCGCGTGCTGTCGTCCCGCGAGGTGTACGACAACCCCTGGATTCGCGTCGTCGAGCACAGGATCGCAAAGCCGCGCGGGGGCGAAGGCATCTACGGCGTGGTTCACTTCAAGAACCGCGCCGTCGGCGTCGTTCCCTACCAAGACGGTAAGATCTGGCTGGTCGGGCAATACCGCTTCCCGCTCGGACAATACTCGTGGGAGCTCCCCGAAGGCGGCGCACCCATCGACGAGGATCTGGAACAGTGCGCGCTCCGCGAGCTGCGTGAAGAGACGGGCCTGCGCGCCGAGCGCCTCGAAAAGCTGTTCGTGATGCACGTCTCGAACTCGGTCACCGACGAGTTCGCTCACATCTACATCGCCACTGGGCTCACCCTGGGCGAAGCCGAGCCCGAAGACACCGAAGAGCTCGCCGTGAAGTCGCTCCCGCTCGCTGAAGTACTCGCCCAAATCGAGCGCGGCGAAATCACCGACAGCATCACTGTCGCCGCCGCGTTTCGCATCGCGTTGCTCGAACGCGAAGGCCGCCTGTAGGCGTCTCAGCGCGCATGTAGGAAGCGCGCGGCTCCGCGCGTACCCTGGCTTTTTTCGAGGGCCGCGCGGCATCGCCCCTGAGGGTGACTCGCGCGCGAACCTTCGCTCGTGCCGCGATTGATCGAAGCGCAAAAAATCGCTTCGCTAAGTCGAGAGAGCGCGTCAGCGCACATTGGCAAGCTCGGTTTCGCGTGCAAGACTTCTAGGTACGCTCGCCATTGTTTTCGCCACATTCCAAGTGAAGTGGTGAGCACCAACTTCGCTTCAGGAGTCTCCGTGCGCCACTCGAATCGCTACGCCTGGGTCGTCATCACCCTCGCTTTTCCGCTCGCCCGCTGCGCCACCAGCGCTGAAGTCGACCCGAACGCCTACGAGCTCGAAGGTGGCTCTAGCGCGAGCGGCGGCGTCACTGCTACGGGTGGTTTCGTCTCGACTTGCGGAACGCCCACGAGCACCGGCGGAACGAGCTCAGCGACCGGCGGCGTCACCAGTACCGGTGGCACCACCGGCGGCACGGCCCCGTCCACTGGTGGCACGTCGCCGAGCACCGGCGGCACCAGCCCCGCCACGGGCGGCAGCACCGGCGGAGTAGTCGCCAGCGGCAGCGGCGGCTCCACCAGCACCGGCGGCAAGGTCATCTTCGGCACCGGGGGCACGACCACCAGCACAGGCGGCACCACCACCAGCACCGGCGGCTCCGGCAAGGGCGGCGCGAGCAGCACGGGCGGCGTTGGCAACACCGGCGGCAGCGCCGGCAAGAGCAGCACAGGCGGCACCAGCGCGGCCGGCACCACCAGCACCGGCGGCAGCGGCGGCGCAGCCACCGGCTGCCTCGCCGGGTGGAAGTCCGACTCCAAGTGCGGGCCGATGTGCACGGGCGCTACCCAGGGCGATCAGCTCAAGTGCATCGAAGTACTCGACTGCTACGTCGCGAACTCCTGCGGCCCCACCACCTGCGCCGGCAACGACCAAAAGTGCGGCTCCAACAAGCTTCAGTTCGGCACTGCGCCGTACCCCCTCGCGCAGAAGGTCTACGACTGCATGTGCAACTAGCGTCGGCTCGGTCGACCCAGCCCACCGAACCGGCCTTCCGCCCGACGCACTCGAACGACGCAAGCCATCGCGAGGCCCGTTCGATTTTCGAAAGCGCCGCGAACCAGGCCGCCTTCACCGCGCACTTCCCTTGATCTTACGCGCACCTCGTGGCAGCTTCCGCCTGCCTTGCGAGCCAAATTCGCAAGCACGGCGCGGTAGCCAAGCGGCTAGGCAACGGTTTGCAAAACCGTCATACGTCGGTTCGAATCCGATCCGCGCCTCTCATCTGTCCCGCTCGCTGTCCCAGCGCGCAAGTCGGGAATCTCGTCCAGGGGAGACCAATCGCCAAGGTTGGTCTCTGCCGCCGTGCGTGCCTGGCGCTTGTACTTGGCGATCATGGCGGCGCTCCGGTGCCCCGTTCGGTCCGCAATCCAAGCCTCGGTCCGACCGTTCGCTAAGCCGATGGTTACGAACGAGCCGCGGGTGTCGTGCAGCCGTAGCCGCTGGCGAGTCTCTGTGGTGACGAAGAGCTGCGGCCGAGTGACGCGGCCTGCCAGACGTGCCGCCTGAACCAGAGCGCCAGGTTTGGGCGGTCCCCGGCTGTTCCGAACACCAAATCGCGACCGCTCGCGTCCGCCGGCTTGCAGGCGGCGAGCGCCGGAACGACGTCTGGCCGAAGAGCCCACGCCCGCGGGTCGTCCGTCTTGTTTTGGTCGAGCCATAGGATCCCGTTCTCAAGGTCGATGCTTTCCCAGCGCAGGGATAGGGCTTCGTCGGCGCGCATGCCCTCGCGGCAAAGCACGCCGTAGAACAGCCGCGTCTCGAGTTCGATTGCGCAGCAGTGAGCCAGCTTCCGCTCTTCGCTCGGATAAAGGAAACAGAACGCGCGCCCTTTGCCTGTCCGAGGCGGGAACCCTTGAGGGATCGGGGTCACCGCGAGATCAAGCGCAGCGGGTACACAGCCAGCGAAAACAACCGGGAGAGAGTCAGAGCGACGTTGCGGAGCGTCGCTGCACTGAGCGGCTTCTTCGGCTTCTTGCCCTTTCGCTCGGCCGAGAGCCAACGCATGACCGCTTCACAGTCTTCGAGCGTTACCGACGTCACCGCGCGCTTGCCGAGCAGGGGATGGACGTGTGCTTCAAGGCGGCTCACGTCGTCGTCCGCGTTTCGTCGAGCCATAATTTGGTCAGGAGAATCGCGTGCAAGCACCCCATCCGTCCACGCCTCACCTAGGTCACGAACAGTCCACCGGCTGCGCGGACTCTCTGCCTTACGCTTGACGGAGCCCCTTGGCCAAGTTGAGCAACAGCGGCCTTGAGCTTAGCCAGTCGAGCAGCGTCGGCGGCACCGGCCTCTCGAACAAGTTTCTCCGCGAGTTCGGCGGGTTGTTTGGCGTCGGTAAGCTGCTCACCCATGGCGATCAACTCGAGCGCGCGCGACTCTGCGGCCACCGGATCCGTAAGCGCGATCCGAATGCGGCGCCGCTCGCCGCAGTACCTGACGCGCGCGCGGAAACCGGTGCCATCGGCAAGGGGTTCGAGTTGGGGAACGTCCGTCATATGCAAACTAAAACTATTCGCCTGCGAATACGTAACTTCGAGCATCCGCGCAGGGGACCTGAAATCCCCCGCGCCGAACTATGCCTATGCGCATACGCATAGTTTTTCAAGCGCGCATCACCGCAGGTACGCGCGTCTCGGGTAAGACGCTCTGGCCGCCGGTCGCGGGGTCCATCATTGCAGGCCGAATGCCCGGCGCGGATCGGCGGTGCGCACTAGTCTCACGTACTCCTCCGGTAAACCGGCTGGTAGGCGATGGCGGGGAAAGCGCGCGAAGCCGGCAAGTCTTAGCAAGTTGTCGCGCGCGTGATCGAGCTTGCTGACATTGTAGCGAAACGCAGAATACTCCAGATGCCGATTAGAATCGGTGTTGATCACGAATCTGCCGGCGCCAACCAGAGCGTTAACCTCGCTCGGTGCGAGCAGACGGCTCGAGAGGGCGTCGATGAGCAGTTCCTTCCCACCTTCCAGGCCCAACCCAAATCTTTCCGAATGATCGACGAATCGTCGCAATCCCTCCTCGCTCAAAAGCAGCGGGGTCGCTGAGCAAACGAGGATGCCTTGGCCACCGAATACCCAGAAGCTTACGAACTCGAAGCTCTGTCGCGCGGTCGCGATGACCGAGCCGATTTCGCCGATGCCAATGTGATGCATTTGGATCCACTGCTGAAAGACCGCGCCCGGCGCGAGCCGCTGTCGCACGAGCTGATAAAACTCGTGTGAGTAGAGATTGGTCGATCCTGCAAACCAGACGCTGGAAACCTCCATCGTTACCAGATCGCAGCGCAAGTTTGGGTCAAGAAGCAGCCAATTCCGGCCATCCTCAACGTGAAGCCGCACGTTCGGACGCCGAAGCACGTTACCATTCACGGTTTTGAAGAAGTCCGCAGCACGCACCATGCCGGGAGCAATTTCGGCGATATCCACATGCGTGAAACCTGTCGCCTCCGGAACGTGCGCACTTTGCCCAGTGCCTAGACCGATTACGCATGCCCTGTCGAATCGATGGGTGTACACGAGCGGGATTAGCGCGACACCCAGTTGCGCTTGCGCTTCCCATGCATCGTTGCCTTGGAACTTACCGTTGGTGAGCAGCGTTCGGTAGGCGCGCCGCTGACCCCGGACGCCCGCCGGATTTTCAACCACCGTCGTCATGCCGCCGTGGGTGTCCTCGTCAAAGAACAGCAGCTTGGTCTGGGGCCAGACCTGGTTTCGAGCGAAGTACATGTGCTGGCCTGAAGTCAGGACGAGCCGGTCCCAGTTCGGACCGAACGCCGCGACCACCAGGCCGAACGCTGAGATCCCTAACAGCGCGCGGCGCGCAGCCGGAGTCGAGAGAACAAACGCAAACAAGCCGGCCGAGGCGGCGCAGATCGCGGTGAACAAGCGCAAGCTGCGCTCCGAACCGAGCGATGGGATGAACAAGAAGCCGGTCAACAGCGCTCCGGAGATGCAACCGAGCGAATTGACCGCGCCAAGCACGCCAGCAAAGCGAGCACGCTCTCTTTCGGGAAACTCCTCCAGGCGAAAAAGAGTCGGATAGACGTAACCCAGCGCTGCGGACGGTGGCAGCAACAGGCAAGCGGCAACCAGCCAGCGGAACGCCTCCGCTTCAAAGAAGGTGGTGATGGAAGGCCCTGCCGCGGAAAACCAATCGGGGATCTGCTGCCAGAGCACGCGTTGCAAGCCTAGCGCCACGGAGCCAAGGCCACATGCGGCGCCAACCGTCCACGCGGGAACGGCTTGGCGTTGCCTAAACAGCAGCGCGGAGAGCGCGCCGCCAAACCATAGTCCCGACAGTACGAGCCCCAGCATCGCCGCAAAGGAGTAAACGCTGTTGCCGAGCACCGCCGACATTAGGTGCGTCCAAAGGACTTCCAGCGAGAACAGCACAAACCCCGACGCTAGAGCGACGCCCGAGAGCGCCAATATTCGGCGCGACAAAGAGGCATGTCGCCGCCCTTCGGTCTTTGGGCGTACGCGAAAACGCCACTTTCGTTGGCGACTGACGAAGAACGCGGCGCTTGCGGCGATGACGTCCAATACGACGCAGAACACGAGCGTGCCATCGAGCCCCCACTTGGGAAACGCAAGATATGGACCGAGTAGCGATCCGACCACGGCGCCGGCCAGGTTCAATGTGTAGAAGCGACTCATCGCTCGCTTGGGCGCCGGCACCCGCAGCATTTCTAGCGCATCGACCATGGCCGGAAAGCTGCCCCCCATGAGGACGGTGGGCGGCAAGATCCAGACACAGGCTACCAGTACGCGCGCCGCGATCAGGAGGCCGGGACTCCGCGAGGCAGAAGACAGGAGCGGCACCAATGCGGCACTCAGTTCCTGTTGGCCAAGAACCAAGAAACACGCCCAGAGTGCCACCCCAGACTCGAGCAACGCGAACACTTGCAACGGATTCTTCACGCGGTGTGCGCAAGGCCCATAGGCCAGCGCGCCCAGAGTTAGCCCCAGGAAGTAGATCGAAAGCACCACCGCAGCGGCCGGAGTTGAAGCCCCAAGCAACGCAGCGAGCAGCTTCTCGAAGGTCTGCTCGGCAAGAAGGCCAGCACAGCCGGTTGCCACGAACACGCAACCCAACACAAGCAGTCGTCGCTGTGGCCGCCTCAGACAACCCCGTAAGAGAGCGGGCACGCTAAACAGCAAGGCCGCCGAGGGGCCTCGAGTAAACCCACAGACCCCCGCTCACGGCTGCCGCGGAATTCCTGGTGGCGAGAATCGCGAAAACCGAGGTGATCCGCAGGGTATCCACGCGTACTCGGAGCTGACGGTCGGAGGAAGATTGCGACGACACGGGTCGTCAGCATACACCAAACCCAATGAAACAAAGGTCCGACCGCTCTGGTGTAGTCTTGCGGCTCGTCACGTGCACGGTGGAAGTCTCACATCCGCGCACACTCAAGGAGGCGCGCTCATCGCGATCCCCTTGAGCCGATCAGGTCCGAAGACGTGCATCCCGATCGAGGTGGACGGCTTCCGACGGCCCGCGCCTGCCGTTCGCTGCAACCACTCGCGAGCGGTCATTCGGCCAGATAGAGCGAGCCGTGTCTTGACCCATCGGACGGCCTCGCGACGCAGGACCTGCGACCATTCGATGATGTATCGAGCGGAAACGCGCGTTTAGTGTAACGCAAGCGGTTCTACTAGAAAGCTATCGGTTCGAACAACCGAGTCTCGCCGAATGACCAACCCCGATAGCCAAATTGGACTGTCGTTTGCTAAGGCAATATCCCGTAGAGTGGGCCCAAGGTGCGATTATACTCTGCCTTTACATCGTTAGCTGACAACGCGCTAGCAATTATCTTAAATGAACAGATCAGACAGCGCGATATCGTGTTGCTAGCTGAGCCTCCGATTCTGAGTCTTCCAGAACTGCCTCCGTCGGGAGTTGTCAGCGCGGAGCTCGCCGAACCAAGCGTTCGCCCGTTCCAATAAAATTGGATGGTGTTGCTTGAGCGTACAATTGCGACATGGCCGACATTGTGGATTGGAGGAAGGCCCGACGGCGCTGAGACTGTGAACGTATCGTCCGTTCCGGAGCCATGCTCTGAGAACCAGCGCGGGGTCTTGTTTGTCGAGCTCGTGAAATCCATCGAATAGAGCGCGTTCGCACCGGAGGTTTCGCCGGAGGCATCATGAGCGAACACAGACGGACCCACGGTTGGGTCAGAGTCGAGCTGAAGAAAGAATTCGACTGTCATATCCCCGGCAATCGCAAGCGCAGAGACAAACGACGAAACTATAAGGCGAGTGCTACCGTCGAAGAAATGAGCCAATTTTCCAGGCACGATGTCGACGTAACGGGCAGTGCCAGTGTCCACGGTCAGCGTATTGCCGTTGCCCGAGGAATCGCTTAGTGAGCCATTGAGTTGCCAGAGTCCAACAGGGCTGTGTGTCGTGTCATGGTATTGTAGTATTCCTGGTGTCGGGATCGAAACGATCGTGCGTGAGTTGCCTGCGTCGTCCGTGACTGCAACGTCCGTGGCACCGCTGCTGCCGACGAATTGAAGAACGCTTCGCTGCGTAAGCCCCGTGCCAGCCGGATCCTGAATTGTATCGTAACTCATGATCAACCTCCCATGTTAGTGGGCATAGTGACCTCAGATTGGTCTAGGCGCAAGTGTCTAGTTTGGACTTTGAATCAACTTCTTCGACGTGTGACAGATATTGCAGAAACGGCGATCTTCGACATGTCTCAAGTCACCGTCATCATCAGGCTTGTTACTATTTTCGCTGAGATCTTTGTGAAGCGTCGTTCAGCAGGGGCTCGGCAAAGCCCCGCGATGGGCTGTGGCGTGCACGGCGCGACTCTGGGCGTTCTCTTCTTCACCGAACATCGCGCAAATGAACGCGTGCCTTCGGCAGCGAGCACGGGCTGAGTGGCCTCGGCGTCTCGGAACTTGCGGCGACCGTGCGCGTTACAGCCAGCTTCGCGCACACGGCGTGAAGCGAAGACGGCGTTGAAGCGGCGCTCGGCGTCAGCGGTGAGAGCATCATGGAACGGACGCAGCTTCGCCGCGACGACATCGCCGGTCTTGTCGGGCTCGTAGTGAAAGACGGCGAGCTCGTCATTTCTATAGAGCTCGAGGTGACCATTATGGGCGACATGCAGCTTGGGGACGATGACCTTCAGGCCCGTGCCATCGGTAGCCATCCAGGAGCGAGCGAGCGAGCAGTTGCTTCCAGTGCAGCCCGTCGATACCCGAAAGCAAGTCCGCTGCGCGCTCGATGAATGAAACGAGAGTGCTCATGGCCAGCGGAATGCCGCGTTCCGCGAGGTCGCGACCAGTGCAGTCGAGCGGTGTCAGCAGCCGAATTTCTGATACACGAACCACGCAAGCCTGGGTCCCGCGAACAGCTTTGGCCAAAACGCAGCGCGCAAAATCGCCTCACCGGCCGAGATTTCCCACGGATGCGCATGGACTATCAAGGCTTCCAATCGGCTATCGTCGGTGCACTACCAGGACGCCCCACGCACTTCATGAACGACGAAGCCAAGAGCAAAGAAGCGCTCATCGAGGAGCTGCAGGCGGCGCGCCGCCGTGTGGATGCCGCCGAGAGAGCGCTGTCGGAGCGAGCCCCCACCGATGAGGTCGAGCAAGAGCGTCAACGCGTTGAACGGGAGTTGAGACGGCAAGAAGAGCGCCTGCGACTCATTGTCGAGGGCGTTCGCGATCACGCAATCTCGATGCTCGATCCAGAGGGGAGGATCGTGACGTTCAATCGCGCCGCGCAGCAGATCAAGGGTCACGCGCTGGAAGACGTACGCGGTCAGTACTTCGGGCTCTTCTTTACCCCCGAGGACCGCGCTGCCGGACTCCCCGAGCTCGAGCTGAAGACCGCTCGCGAGCAGGGGCGCTACGAAGGCGAGGGGTGGCGTGAACGCAAGGACGGTTCGCGCTTTTACGCGGCGGTGTCGCTCTCGCCATTACAGGACGATTCCGGGCAGCTCGTTGGGTTCGTCAAGGTTACGCAAGATCGCACCCGCTATCGCCAGCTGGGCGAGGCCTTGCATCGCCGAGAGTCCGAGCTTCGTCTCATCATCGACGCGATCCCCGGGTTGGTCGCGTACATGTCTGCCAACGAAACGTATCAGCAGGTCAACCGTACCTACGAAGAGTGGTTCGGGCGGCCTGCCGCGGAGCTCCTCGGCAAACACCTCTCGGAAGTGCTGGGCACTGAGGCATACGAGACCCTTCGCCCGTACGTCGCGGCTGCGTTGAGAGGTGAGCCCGTGTCATTCGAGTCCGAGGTACCGTATGCATCGGGCGGCGCGAGGTGGGTACGGGGAACTTATATCCCCGATCGTGACGCGAACGGCAATGTCCAGGGTTACGTGAGCCTCGTACTGGACATAACGGACGCGAAGCGGGCTGAACAACGGTTGGCGGAGGAGGCCCGGCTCAACGAGACCCTGTATCGCGTTGGCACCTCGCTCGCACAGGACCTCGACCTCGATACGGTGTTCGAACGACTGACGGACGAAGCGACGGCGCTGTGCCGCGCGCAATTCGGCGCATTCTTCTACAACGTCGACGATCCAGAGCGCGGCCGTTACATGCTGTATGCGCTCGCCGGCGCGCCGAGAGAGAAGTTTGCCGGGTTTCCGATGCCACGCAACACGGAAGTGTTCGCTCCGACGTTCGCGGGCGAGGGCGTCGTTCGATCGGACGACATCACCAAGGATCCGCGGTACGGCAAGAGCGCGCCCTATCACGGGATGCCGGCCGGGCATTTGCCGGTCCGGAGCTACCTCGCGGTGCCCGTCGTGTCGCGGTCTGGTGAAGTTCATGGTGGGCTGTTCTTCGGTCATGCGGAGACGGGCGTGTTTACCGAGAGAGACGAGCGCATGCTGGTCGCGATCGCGGCGCAAGCGGCGGTGGCCATCGATAACGCCCGGTTGCACGCGGCGACCATCACGGCCGAGCAGCAGTATCGTGCGCTCGCTGAATCGTCGCCGCAGCTGGTTTGGACGACGACGCCGGACGGTAGGGTCGAGTACTGTAACCCGCAATTCCTTGCCTACGTCGGGCTCTCGTTGGAACAGATGCAGCAGGAGCCCGTATGGCACCTCATCGTTCATGCCGAGGACGTGCCCAGAGCAACTGGCGCTTGGACGAATGCGCTGTCGACGGGACAGCCGTACGAAGTCGAGTACCGATTTCGCCGCGCCTCCGATGGAAGCTACCGGTGGTTCCTCGCCCGGGGTGCCTGCGTGCGAGACAGCGAAGGACGCGTCGTCAGGTGGGTCGGCTCCTGCACGGACATCGATGACCACAAGAGAACTGAGGAGACACACCGCTTCCTTGCAGAAGCAGGCGCCCTGCTCGCTTCCTCGCTCGACTATCGGCACACGCTGCCCGCGCTGGCGCGCCTTGCCGTACCGCACATGGCTGACTGGTGCTCGATACAGCTCTTGGACAACAATGGGGATCTGGAACGGGTCGCGGTCGCCCACGCCGATGCACACCGGCTGGACCTCGTTCGCGAGATCGAACGCCAGTACCCCACTGACGAGAACGACGCGGCTCGGCGCATCGTCGGCAGCGGCGTTTCGCTGCACGTTCATGAAGTCACCGACGACATGCTTGCCGCGAGTTCTCGCGATCCGCATCACTTGGAGCTGATTCGGCTGCTTGGGCTGCGGTCTTGGATGGCCGCGCCCATCTTGGTGGACCGGCGAGCGATCGGCGTCATCTCGTTCGCGTCGTCGGAGTCAGGAAGGCTCTTCGAACAGCGAGACGTCGACGTCGCCGAGGAGCTCGGGCGCCGCGTGGGGACCACAATCGACAATGCGCGGCTGTTCGAGATGACCCAACACGAGCGGCGCCGTGCCGAGGAAGCGAGTCGCGCAAAGGATGAGCTGCTGGGCGTCACGTCGCACGAGCTCAGAACGCCGCTGAGCGCCATTCTGGGATGGGTCCGAATGCTGCGCTCGGGTCACCTCAGCGACGAGAAGCGAGAGCGCGCGCTCGAGACAATCGAGCGCAACGCCAAGATTCAAGTTCAGCTGGTCGAAGATCTACTCGACTTCAACCGTGTCATTACCGGTAAGTTGCGACTTGCGTTGGCGCCGCTCGAGCCTGCAGAAGTGGTCGAGGCGGCCATCGACGTAATTCGGCCTGCCGCGGACGCCAAAAACGTGCGGCTTCAGGTGCTTCTCGACCCTCATGCGGGCACGCTGAATGGCGACGCGGGGCGTCTGCAGCAGGTGGTCTGGAATTTGTTGTCCAACGCGGTCAAGTTCACGCCGAAAGGCGGCCGCGTTTACGTCCGAATGCAGCGGGAAGACTCCCACGTCGAGATTGTGGTGGCGGACACCGGCGCTGGGATTGCGCCGGCATTCCTTTCGCACGTTTTCCAACCGTTCAGGCAGCAAGACGCTACCGTTACACGCGCGCACGGCGGGCTCGGGCTCGGCCTTGCTATCGTAAAGCATCTCGTCGAGCTCCACGGCGGAAGCATCGAAGCGCGCAGCGATGGTGTGGAAAAGGGTGCAACCTTCGTGGTGCGCCTGCCAGTTTCTCCGCTGCGGTCCGCACCGGTGCCGGTTCAGGTGGCAAAACCGGTCGGGCGCTTCGGTGAGCCACACGCCACCCTGCGGTGCCCGCCTGAGCTCGAGGGGCTTCATGTGCTCGTTTGCGAAGATGAGCCCGACGCGCGCGAGTTACTTGAGTCCATTCTCGCCGGGTGTAAAGCGAAAGTTACACTGGCGGCCTCGGTCGCCGAGGCTCTGGATCGGTTTTCCGAGGCTATGCCAGACGTCATTATCAGCGATATCGGGATGCCCGAAGCGTCGGGCTACGACCTCATTCGCCGGATTCGTGCTTTACCTGCGGAGAACGGAGGGCTTGTCCCGGCCGTGGCCCTCACCGCTTACGCATCGATGGCGGATCGCACGCGCGCGCTGATGGAAGGTTTTCAAAATCACGTGGCCAAGCCGACGGATCCGCAGGAGCTCATCGCAGCGGTTGCGGCGCTCGCGGGCAGATTCAATCGTAGGTGACCGCGCCCTTTCGGCGCACGATGACATTTAGGAGCTTCGATTCTGGAGTGTCGCCGAGCGGCACACTCCAGAATCGTCGGGTCAACTGCAGGGTTTCAGGGGCAGGCCGGTTCGCCCGTGGGCGCTGCGTTCGCATTGGCGACGCCCGTGATGGTCGTGAGGTACACGCCGATGGCGTTGGCATCCGCGTCGGTCAGCCCGCCGTAGCCCTTGGCCGCGGAGGGCATCGCGCCACACAGAACCCTATTGTTCTTGTCTACGCCCAATGTCAGCGCGTTCGCGACATCGGCGGCGGTCCAACTAGCGATGCCCGTCGCATCCGGCGTGATGTTCGAAGCGAAAATCGCACTGGCTGGCAAGCTCGCTTGTGCCACGCCCGAGAAGTATTGTGCGGTGGGCAGACCGGCGGCAGAAGGCGAATGACACTTCACGCACTGAGCCACGCCACTCAGCAGGTACTTGCCTTGCTGCGCCGCTACGTAGTTCGCGTCGCTCGACGGTAGCGTCGTGTTCGGTAGCGACGCAGGAGTGAGCGGCGTTACCGGAGTCGCTTCCGGATTTGCCGCCCCGACCTCGTTTGCCACGGGGGTCAAGCTGCGTAGGAAGGCAACGATCGCTAGCGCGTCGTCGTCGCTCATGTTGTGAAATAGCCAATATGGCATCGCCGAATTCAGGTGTCGTCCCTCGTCGTCGATCCCGTCGCGGAACGCGGTGATGATTTGGTCGTCCGTCCACTCGCCGATCCCGGTCGCGTCCGGCGTCAGGTTCGAGGCCGGCAGGGTGCCGCCCTTGAAGGCCGCATTGCCCCCGAGTTCGCCGCCACCGGTCGCCGTGTGGCACCCGCCGCAAAGAGCAACGGAGCGCACCAAGTACGCGCCCCGCGCGATCTGGCTCGCTGTGTAGTGCGCGCCGCCCGCACCGCCTGCGCCACCAACGCCACCTGCGCCGCCCGGGCCGTCGCCGCCGCCACCCGCAGGACCTTCGCCTGCTGCGCCGCTGTCGCCACCGGAGTTTTCGCCGCCCGCGCCGCCTGCACCACCGGCACCGCCACCGGAAACACCCACGATGCCGCCCGTCGAGCTGCCGCCGTTCGACGCGCCGCCCGTCGCGCTACCGCCGCTCGATGTGCCGCCAGTGCGTCCGCCCGAGTTGGCCCCGCCGGTTGACGCGCCGCCTGAGCTAGCGCCACCGCGATTGGCGACGCCGCCCGTTGCCACGCTGCCATCGTCATCGTCATCGCCACATGCGGTCGCCAAGGCGCTTGCCGCGATCAACGCGGACAGCACGCGGACAAAATGAGTCTTAATCATTCAAACCTCCAAATCGCGCCGCATCCCCGTGGATGGATCGCAGAATCAAGATTGGCCGACCGGGAAGCTAGATCGGGCGCCGAGGCTGGTCCATCGCTATTTATTTTCACAGGCAGAGTTTCATTCGCCGCGACTCGCGCCGCGACGCACGCCGATAGCGACGAGTCAGACTCACACGATGTGCGAGTTCGGAAGGTGGCGGTGACGCCGTTCGCTCGCGACAACGCGTCATCGAACGAAATTTCATTTCAGCGTTCTCTGTGTCGACGCGCTGTTGAGGCATCTTGCGGCGGGGCGAATTTAGCCACTCTCTTGATGCGACGCCTGCTCGCGAGGTGAGGGGCGCCCCCTGCGATGGAGCGGCGCGAGGGCTAGAATGACCGCCAGCTTCGCCACGCTGCTCGAGCAGCAGCAGCAGGCCCGGCTCCGGACGCTGCGCGGCGTGAAGCGTTCGCCGCTCCGAGTGAGGTCGCGCGAGCTGGCGCGCCAGCGCGCCTTGCGAGGGCAGAACCGTGGCTAGCAGCCTCATGCCGAGCGCTGAAACTCTGCTGGCTTGCCCTCTGCGTGGTCCGCAGCTCGTTCACGTTGAGCTGCGCGCTCAGCAGACGTTGGTCGATTCGTCACGCTCGCTGCTGCGGGGTGGACGGCGATTCGACACCCGTGTGCTCGAGGGTTTCGCGCTGGTAACGATGCTCGCTGGCAAGTGGAGTACCTCACTGACGGTCCTCCCGAAGCGTCCGTATTGGCAAGCTGCTAGTTTCACTAAAGCACGCAGGACGCGTGGGCGTGCTGTTACCGAAAACGCGAGCCGGTATGGCCATCGTGGCTCTCCGGCACCTGGGAAAGGACGCGGCGTCAGCACCGGTGCTCCAGCGCCTTGCCGCGGCGCTCGGATGATTCGGACGAGCAGAAGCTAGCCAGAGAGCGCACTTTCCAGCGTGCTCCCCGAGCTTGGTCACCGTTTGAGGCGCGGATCGGATTCGAACCGACGTATGACGGTTTTGCAAGCGGAGCCTGGGGATTGGGAGGATCCGATAGGTCAAGAACCCCCAAGAGAATGCAGACGGCGCAGTGCAGCAAATCGCGCCGTTCCAAGGCCGTTCCAACCCCGCGCCCTGTCAGGATCCGGTGGACCTGGCGCTCGCCGACGCGATCGAGCAGGCGGCCAGCGCGGGGGAATTCGCAGTCGTTGCCGTGCTGGTTGACGAGGCTCAACGCGAGGCGGAACGAGAGGACCGCAGCTGGTCTTACGCAACCCGAATCGAATGCGACCGACGTACGTTCCCCACCTGCCTCGATTCTTTGACGCGCCGCCACCGGAAGCATCGGGGGTCAGGAGGCCACTCTGAACTCGATTCGACGAGCGCTAGACGCGGGCATCCCCACGTACATCGCCGAAGAGTCTCGCACCAACAAATTGCGCCGCTTGAGCGCTCCCTCGAACGCTCGCACCCGCAAATGGTGCGGGTCGGCAGAAACCACCACCTGTTCGAGGTCAAACAGTAGCATATTCCGTATCAATGCGACTTGTACAAGTGTCCGGGGTTGGCTGCGCAAGTTTTACGCATCGGACTAGTAGGAGTTACGGCCTGCCTCCGTCGAATACGCGCTGCGTATCGCGGGGCCGCGGTCACATACCTCCGTCCTTGGAGGATCGACAGCCTTAGATCCGGGCGACGCTCGCCGACGAAGTCAACCTTGACTTGGCAAGCATGAAACACACTCCCGCCATGCCAATCAAGATGCCGAAATCGGCAAAATTCCAAGTGCCAAGCTGATGTCCATCACACTGGAGCCGAATTAAATCCACAACACCCCCTTTAAAAAGGCGGTCGAACAAGTTGCTTGCGCTCGCGCCCACAATCAGCCCGATCCAGCGTGCGGCTCCAGATTGTTTTATGTGCGCCAAACTACGATAAATAGCGCCGGCAATCAACAACGGCACGACCACGAGAAACGCCGTTCTTAGATCTAGGGGCAGGTGCGCAAGAAAGCCGAAGGCGCCTGCGCGATTTCTGTGTATGTGAATTGTGATTAATCCATCTATAAGCGCTTTGGAATTGCCATCGCCTATCATCCGAACCGCGAGCAATTTGCTCGCTTGATCCAAGACGAACCAAACGATGGCAACCCTGTGCAGCACTGATGCGGGCTTCGGAAGAAGATCTCTGCCTGACGGCGCCGCGGGTTCCACGCTGTCCTCGCTTTCGTCTTTATCTTCCGACACAGAGCCTGCCATTTGGTTTAGAAGCCGCTACAACACGTGCCTTGCCAGTGCGCGGTACCGCTCGTGGAACACTTTAGCCACGTGTCCCGTCCGATTTGCGTCAGATTTAAAGAGGTTCCAATCATGTAGCCATTGGTGGGGCAGGTTCCAAAAGCAGCAATTGCCAGCTCGCCCGTATTACATACTGTCTGGTAGGTTCCCGTGTTCGCAGAGATGGTCCCTGTGTAGTCACGCGCGATACAGACGAGACCGCTATAAATAGAAATACTTCCACTGCCCGCATCGCCGTCGTCCGGCGCCAACGAGAGCGCCCCTAAAGC
Source organism: Polyangiaceae bacterium (assembly GCA_035549735.1). GTDB lineage: Bacteria > Myxococcota_A > Polyangia > Polyangiales > Polyangiaceae > PMG-095. The sequence goes on from DASZQI010000011.1 coordinate 188,723, forward strand.
GAGTGCACCGACGCCAGCTTTTGCCCATGATCCGATTGATTGAGTCATCTTGGTCCCCTTTCGACGATCAATCTCGAATATCGCCAGCATTCTGTCAACACAAAGTCGCGGAACAGCGCGCGGACGAGTTCTTGGGGACTCATGAACTCGGGGACGAGCGTAGTAAATGAGGTCAGCAGCTGCGTCTTGTGAATCTCCTGCCTGCCAGGCTGAAAGGAATTGGCAGCACCTCAATTGGAAGCGATTTCCGCCACCCCCCTTGGGAGACAATTCCTGAAGACCGTAGGCATCACTCGTCTCCACAAGACGCTGAGCGAGACAGCCTGGTTACTCCAGCCAAGCCTGCGCCAGCATACAGCCCCGAGCCCAACGAAAAACGAAATCGCCGTCGTGGTGGCGGTGGTCGCGGGGCCTTCCCCGCACACCTGCCCCGCGTTGACGTGCCCAATCCCGTTCCAGAAGGCTTGCGGCTCTGCCCGCTCTGCGGAGCGCGGATGGAAACCGTCGCGCACTCGATATGCGAAACCATCAACGTTGTTCCGGCCCGGTTCTTCATCGAGCGCCGTATCGACGAGACCATCGTCTTGCCCCAACGACGACACGGTCATCTCGGCTCCGCCGCCACCTGCGATCGTCGAGCGCGGCAAGCTTGGCGACACCCTGATCACCGAGGCCACCTGCGACAAGTACATCGAGCATCAGCCCGTCGGGCGACAGTGTCTGCGCTTCGCTCGCGCCGGGCTGGAAATTCCGCCACAAACGCTCGGACGCGGCGTCGCCGCGCACATCGATCTGCTCATGCCCGTTGCCAAGCTGATCGCTATGCGCACTCGCGCGCCAGGCTATCTCGGCACCGACGCGACTGGCATCCCGATCCTGGACCCCACCGTCACGGAAGGCATCCGCACCGGCGCCATGTGGTGTTGGACCAACGCACGTTGGGTGAGCTTCTTCTATGCCGCGCACGGCGACGCCCAAAGCGTCCCTGATTTTCTCGGTGGGGCCCTGGCGCGCACCGTGCAATGCGATGGCACCGCCACTACCAACTGTATTGAGCGCGCCGGTGGCAAGCGCCCAGGTTGCATGGCGCACGCCCGGCGGCGCTTCGTCGAGGCTGCACGGCAAGGGGACACCATTGCGCTCGAGGGCCTCCGCATCATCGCGCCCTTGTTCGCGATCGAGCGCTCTTCCGCTCTGGCCGGTGACACCGCAGAAGAGCGACTCGCGCGTCGCCACCGCGAGCGCGCACCGATCGCTGTAAAGCTCCGAGCTTGGCTCGACGACAAGCGCGCCTTCATTCCGCCCAAGACTCCGCTCGGTCGTGCTCCGGGCTACCTGCATCGACAATGGAATCGTCTCACGCTCTTTCTCGATGATGGCCACGTTGAGCTCACCAACAATCGACGTGAGCGTGAGCTGCGGCGCTTGATCCTCGGTCGCAAAAATTGGCTCTTCACTTGGCTCGACACCGGCGGCGAGCGCACCGCTGCCATCCTCTCCATCATCGCCACCTGCATCGCGCACGATCTCAACCCGCGCGCCTACCTGCATCTCGTCACCAAGCTCATTGTTCGCGGCTGGCGCAAAAGAATCTCCGCGGGCTGCTCCCCGATCGTATCGCCATCGCCCCTCCTGATGTCTGCGTAGGCGCGCTGGATGAGCCGTTTATCGCCGAGCACACCGGGCTGCTATCCGCACCGACCTGACGAAATACACACCACTCTACGCTCGTTCCTGGCAATGACTTCGTCGTCGTGCTCTCGGCCGCTTCGCTCACGTCGTCGTCGATCGCCTCACGGATCACTCGTGTCGTCAGCTCTTCCAGATGCGCGTTGAGCTCCTGCGACAGTGCCTGATACTCCGGCCATAGCGTCCGATCTTGGAAGCTCTTCGGCGCCCGAAGCATCACCGACGTCTGGCGCTGGCCACGCTCCCGATACGGCTCAAGCCCGTACCGTCGGCAAAGTGCCAAAGGTAGCCTGCGCTTCCAAGGATCCGGCAAGGTGTACCGATATTCAATCTCCTCCTCCCGCTCGCGCAGCTCGGCCAACCGCGCGCGGATCCGCTCTGCCGCGCCGGTTGGCAGCTTCACGCTCACCATCAACCTTCGTCCCCGCGTGCAGCGCTTCGATCTTGCGCACCTTCTCCAGCAACGTTCCTTCCAGCGGTAGTCTCATGCAGCCAACGAACCACGACCGGGCCGGGGCGTCATGCGCAACGCAGTTCGCCGTGCATTCCGCAAGCTCCGATCGCTACGCCGTTCGTGCACGGGTTACGAAACAGCTGTAAGGGTGTCGCTTTTCGCCGCGATCCGCGGCTGAACGTCAAGAACTAAGCGCCAATATGGGTAGTGTCCTAATTTGAAAATCCGCGCGCGGACAGCTGCTGTCTTATCCGGCTCGGTCTGGCCTCGCGGTGACCCTGCTCGCCGCTACACTCAAGCCCATGGCAACGGCGATCTACGAGCTGACCACGGGTGAACTCCTCGAGTACGAGTCCAGCGCGGAGCTGGAGGCTTTCGTCCCCCGGGTGCTCAAGCTCCTCAAGGACCCAACGAAGACCGAGCAGGACATGATCGACGTGATCTATGGGCCCGACAACCGGATCATGGACAAGACGCTGATTCCAGGCCGCGGCTCCGTGACGCGCGCGGTTCTCGGTAACCCGTACAAGATGTTCACGGACCTACTTACCCGCAAGCGCGCCCGGACACGCGCCGCGAAAGCGCCTAGGGCCGCTGCTGGTCTAGCCTGATCCACGTGGACCGGCGCGGCGCGCCGGTGGCCTCCGCTTCCGAAGTGGCCCCTGCGCGTGTCTAGCCCTCGTCAGCGGCTGGCTTGGCCGGCGCGTCGCCCGCATGGGTGGGGTCGGATGGCGCGGCCTCTTGGGCCGGCTCCATTGCGCGCAACTCTTCCGCTACGAGCCGATCGACCTCGGCTCGCATCGCGGGGTTGTTCCGCGAGCGGCGGATTTGAGCCCAGGGCGTGGTCGGCATATGGGCATTCTCGCACGGGCGGGCCGCCTCTGCACCCAGAGAGAGGCCGGGCCGGAACTCTCCGGCAGAAGATCGTAGCCGCGATCCGAGCCGCAACTGCCTCGCCGACAAGAGCGGGTGCTCCGCGGATCAGGGCGACTTGGCCTTGCTCTTCTTCCTTCGGATTTTGACTTTGAAGACGGGCGGCTTCGTTCCCTGTGCTTCGGCGAACCTGGACACCCAGTCGTCCACCCTCGACTGGTCCAGCCAGTCGAGGACGTGAGACAGGACGGAGTCGTTCGTCGGCAGTCGAACCTTCGGCACGCCCGCAACGGTCAATTTCGAGTGAATAGCCTTCAGCAACTTCCGTAGCTTTCGGGCTGGAAATTCTCGGTTCTTGGCGATTGCTCCCTTGGACCTAGGCATTCTGGCTCCCTCCGATCGAGCCACTACTGAATGATCAAGTAGCGAAGGGCCAAGTCTTAAACAGCCGTGACTAGGTGTTAGTCACTGGCGGAATCCGCACGGTAGGTCCATTACCCACCTTCCTCGGCACAAAACTTTTCCATTCACCAGTGCAGCGCGCATGAGCCGATAGCCGCATCAGAGTTGCTGCGGCGCATTCCACTCGTCGGCCGGGGACCAATGCCTGAGTTGCGTCTACAAGATAGCCATAAGCCGGTGCGGGAGTACTACACCGCGCTCAAACAGTACTCGTTGCTTCATGCGACGCATGAGGGAGCTGTCAAGGCCGCGTTCGGAACGCTGCTGCAGCAGTGCGCGAAGCAGTTCGAGTGGACCGTGCTCGGCGAATACGAGCTTCCCCGGCACAAGCAACGATCGCTCCGCGTCGACGGCGCGCTCGTCGATCGCTGGAAGCTGGCGCGGGGGTACTGGGAAGCGAAGGACGAGCACGACGATCTTGCGGTCGAGGCAAAGAAAAAGATCGCGCTCGGCTACCCAACAGCCAACATTCTATTTCAGTCGCCCGAACGAGCGATCCTTTACCAGAACGGCAAGCAGGTTCTGGATACGCCGCTCACCGATCCACGAGCGCTTGTCGACCTTCTCAAAGGCTTCTTTCGGTACGAGCCGCCAGCATTCGCTCAATGGGAACGAGCCGTAGAGGACTTTGGGGACCACGTTCCAAAACTTGCGGGGGCGCTGATCGAACTGATCGAACAGGAGCGACGAGACAATCGACGTTTCACTGCAGCATTCGCAAAGTTTCTTGACGTATGCCGATGCTCCATCAACCCGAATCTGTCGGAGCAAGCAGTTGAGAAGATGCTCGTGCAACATCTTCTCACTGAGCGCATATTTCGCAAGGTTTTTGATAACCCCGATTTTGCCCGTAGAAACGTGATCGCGATTGAAATCGAGCGAGTCGTAGATGCGCTCACCAGCAGGGCGTTCAATCGACAGAAGTTTCTCGGTGAGCTGGATCGGTTCTATGTAGCCATCGAGAAGACCGCGGCAACGATCGCCGACTACACGGAGAAACAGCACTTCCTAAACACGGTGTACGAGGAGTTCTTTCAAAGATTCGACGAAAAGACCGCGGACACTCACGGGATCGTATACACGCCGCAGTCGATCGTGAAATTCATGGTCCGCAGCGTCGATGAACTACTCAGGACCGAGTTTAGTTCCTCGCTGGGAGATCGGGATGTTCACGTTATCGACCCTTTTGTAGGGACTGGGAATTTTCTCGTTCATGTCATGAAGCAGATTCCGAAAACCAAACTTGAGCACAAGTATTCTGCAGAGTTGCACGCTAACGAGATAATGCTGCTTCCGTACTACATCGCGTCCATGAACATAGAGCATGAATACGCAGAGCTGACCGGTCAGTACAAGTCATTTGACGGAATGTGTTTGGTAGACACCTTTGAGCTGTCCGAATCAGAGCAAGTCGAGCTCGGTTTCATCTCGGAGGTGAATAGTCAGCGAGTCGAGAAGCAGAAACGTTCGCCTATCTTCGTCGTCTTGGGCAATCCGCCGTACAATGCATGGCAGCGGGAAGAAGATGCGCACAACAAGAATAGAAAATATCCGATACTTGATCGGCGTGTTGCAGAGACGTACGGCAGGGACTCCGCCGCGACATTGAAAAACAGCCTAAGCGATCCATACGTGAAAGCGTTTCGTTGGGCGGCCGATCGGATTGGCGAGGAGGGTATCGTTGCGTTCGTCTCCAACGCCAGTTACGTCAGTCATTTGGCATTCGACGGGATGCGGAAAAATATGGGTCGCGACTTCGATGCACTCTACGTGCTCGACCTAGGAGGTGATGTCCGAAAGAACCCAAAACTCTCTGGAAGCACTCACAATGTATTTGGGATCCAGGTCGGTGTTGCGATTTCGCTCCTTGTTAGGAGGAAGAAGCCGGACAACTCCAAACGGGCCGCTGCAATTTGGTATGCGAAAACGGAACCGGATGCTCGCAAGGAGGCTAAATACGCATTCTTGGATCAAGCTGGGGAATTGTCAGATATACCGTGGCGTCAACTGCAACCTGACACAAGCGGAACATGGCTGACCGACGGGCTCCAATCAGGATTCGGTGCGCTTATCCCGGTCATGCTGGAGCATCGGTCTCGTGGAGCATCGGCGCAGGCAATATTCGGAACGTACAGCAATGGGTTGAAGTCGCAACGTGATGCGGTCGTCTGGAACTTTAGTAGGGCAATGCTCGAGGCGAACGTAGGGCGGTTTTTTTCGCAGTATGAAGAGTGTCGGAGACAGCTCGCCTCCGCGGGCAAGGAGATGACGATCGATAGTTTGTCGTGCGCCAAAGATGTCAAATGGAGTGATACCCTGAGGCGCCACTTGGCGAGGGGCGCAAAGGCGACATTTGATCCCAACCTGGTTCGAGCAGGAATCTACAGGCCATTCGTGGCACAGTATGTCTATGTCGGCTCAGTCGCAGTGGATCGACCAGGAAGCACGGCTGACTATTTCAGCAAGGAGAACAACGATGACAACGAAGCGCTGGCCATCGTTGTAAGCGACAAGGGCTTTCGCTCACCGTATAGCGTGCTAGCCGTGGCGAGCGTGCCGGAGCTGCATTTGTGCGCTAGCACCGATGGTTATCAGGTGTTGCCATTGAAAAGTGTGACGGCCTGGGCTCTTGATCAATTTCGCCGGAACTACAGTGATGACGCCATTGCGAAACTAGACATATTTCACTATGTCTACGCGGTCCTCCATCATCCGGCGTACCGTAATAATTACGGTGCGAACCTGAAACGTGAACTGCCGCGGGTCCCGTTCGTTGCTGATTTTTGGGGGTTTGCCGACCGGGGGAAACGCTTGGTAGAGCTTCATGTGGGCTACGAAAAGCAATATGAACACGAATTGAAACGAGTTGAGACTCCGGGAGAAAAGCTCAACTGGCGAGTTGCTAAAATGCGCCTGAGCAAGGGGCGCGAGGGCGTCTACTACAACAACTTTCTGACGCTTGTTGGGATTCCGCCCGAAGCGCTCGAATACAAGCTCGGAAACAGGTCTGCGCTCGAGTGGGTAATCGATCAGTATCAAGTGTCAACCGACGAGCGCAGCGGAATTACGAATGATCCGAACCGAGCCGACGATCCTCAGTATATCGTGCGCCTGATCGGGCAAGTGATCACGGTCAGCCTGGAGACCATGAAAATCGTCAAGGCCCTACCCGCCCTCGATGCGGAAGCCGTTGCAGTTCCTGAGTCCCCAACGCCTCCGTCGGGGAGAACGGGGCCCGTGAAAGCAAAGCCAAGTGTCCGACCTCTGGTGGCGGCGCGGCCGCAGAAGCGCGTTCCGGTCAAGACACGGGCCAAGCGCTAGGAGGTTCGCCTTGCGGCCTTGAGCGCCACGTCCCTGAGCCACTCCGAAAGCGGAAGCTCGGCCCTCGCTGCCGCGGCCTCCATCGCCGCATGCTCAGCCTCGGTCACCCGGATCTCGATCCGCCCGGACTTCTTCTCGCCAGGCGGCTTCCTCGGTCGCCCGAGCTTGGGTTCAGCCTTTGCCATGGCGGCTCCGGTACTCGGCGGCGATCGCAGCTCTGACCGCCGTCACGGGGGAGACGATCGGCGGCGCGTGCAGAACGGCCACGTACCGCCGGCCGCCTGAGTCCGCCTCGTGCGCCCGGGCATAGGCGCGCTTTGCCGTGGGGTGTCCAGACAGGTCGAATACCTCCACGACGCCTTCCCACACCGTCTCTCCCGCGTGTGACTCATGCACGGGAACGGACTCGACGTGCTCAGCCCGGGGCCCCGTGGAGCTTCAGGATGGCCCCCTTCAACTCGGCGACCTCGGCCGCGCCCGTCACGCCGCGGCCTCGTCCAAGAGTTCACCGATTTCCCAGATGTGATCGGTCAGCCCGGCAGCCATGGCGGGCGTCATGCGCAGAATCACTCGCCTGATCGTGGTCCGGTCGGTTTTCAGCGCCCTGGCGACCGCACACCAGTTCCCGAACCGAATCCGAAGCGCGCCCATGGCCTTCCGGACGCCAGCCTCTTCCCCCGGTAGGAGTCGGTTCTTCTCTCGGACCGAATTCGGGTTCGGGGCGCGCTTCCAGACTTCCCGCTTCAGGGGGCTCTCGCTTCATGCGGCGAGAATCCGAGCCCGGCGCGCGGCGTCCCAGCCGTTTGCGGCCGCGAAATCAAATTAGGACACTATTCCAATATGGGCCAGCTTGACTTTCGCGGCCCATTTAACTATGCCCGCGCGGCTAGGCGTGGCCCACAGCAGCGTGCTAGTTTGCCAACATGTTACCCACTGCTCTTATACGCCAGTCCGTGCCACCGATATTGTGGACACTCCTTAGGTCGCATTTTGGAAATCGATTTCGTGGCAGTTATCCTACGTGGGAAGAAGCCAAGGCGGCATCGAGCGGCTATGATGATAAGGCAATTATAGACAAAGTAGCCGAATCCGCTCGCGCTGTGCGGGACGGACGGAAACCGTATGAGCGCGACGGTGTCGTATTCGACAGTATTCAATACTCGTGGCCAATGATAGCTTGCCTGATGCTCGTGGCCGCGCGACAAAACGGGGTACTTCGTGTCCTGGACATTGGCGGTTCTCTTGGGACTTCGTTTCGACAGGGTGCCAAGTTTTTTAAGCGCCTAGCCGGGGTCTCTTGGGCGATCGTTGAACAGTCTCAATTTGTGGAGCTTGGCAATCGCGAGTTCTCGACACCAGAGTTGGCCTTCTTTCACGATATCGATTCTGCGGTGGCGGCCTGCGAGCCGAACGTCGCACTGTTCTCTGGGGTGCTGCAATATCTTGAGTCGCCAATGCTTCTGCTTGATACGGTGTTAGGTCATAAACTCGAATACCTGTTGTTCGATAGGACACCCTTTATCGATGGTAGGGAAGACAGATTGACGCGGCAAATCGTTCCGAGACACATTCACGCTGGAAGTTACCCAGCGTGGTTTTTTTCGAAACAATCTTTCTTCAGTCGGCTCGAGCGTAACTATACGCTTGTAGAGGCGTTCGAAGGAGAAGATCGTGCAAATCTAAAATCGACATTCGAAGGTTCCCTCTGGCAGAGGAAATAGCCTTGCGCCGACGTCTATTCTTTCCGGATGGTCAGGTAGTCTGCGCCGCGTCAAGCAGTCGAGCGAGGTCCTCTTGGTTCCTCCGGTATCTGGCTCGACCAATTCGGGAGATTTGCGGTACACGCTGCGAAGACGCTTTGCCAATCCACCGCCCGGTTTTCTGGTGGCTGCTCGGACCAATCTCGGACGCGGCCCGATTTTACACCGAAGATCGCTTGCGCTGATTGTGTCCTGGCATCGCGAGTTCCACCGGTAGTACCACTGGGTCATCGGTGAAATGCTGAGCGGCAACTTAGAACGGCAGGAGCTAGAGTTTTCAAGGCGTCGAGATGTGCAAACGAGGGCTGGACCGGCCAGAATTGCGTTCGTCCCACCCGACAATGCCGAGAGGTACCTTTCGTTCGGTCAAGTCCCTTGCACCATGGCTCGTTGCAGCTTTGGTTGGGGCGTTCTTCGTGCACGCGTTTCGCCGTAATTGGGGGAGCATCCAGGCTCATCCGTTTGAGCTGCGACCCGGCTACGCGATTCTGAGTCTTTCAGCGTTCGTCTTCACGGGATTGTTAGCCACCTACGCTTGGCACAAGTCGGTAAATGAGATCTCCGTTACTAAGTTGACGTTTCGCGAGAGCATCGCGACGACCAATGCTAGCAGCATGGTCAAGTACATTCCGGGAAAGGTTTGGAGCTACGCGCTGCAAATGTATTGGCTTAGCAGGCGCGGTATTCCTAAGTCATTAGTAATTTATGTGAACTTGATCAATATCGCTGTCTCTCTGCTGATGGCTGCCGCGCTGGGCGGTACTCTATTGCTGGCAGTATCGAGCGCGTCACCGGCGACCACCGTAGCGCTCCTATCCGTACTTGTGCTGTTGGATCTGTTGTGCATCAAATTCAATGCCAGAATCGTCGACTTGACGTTGGCTGTCGCAAGCCGGTTGTTGCGTAAGGAGATCCGGCGTTTCAACGTACCGATACACCTGCTAGTTGAACTTCATATCATCCACATGGCCGCTTCGGTCACGTTCGCGCTCGCAGTGTACTTTGCTTCGTTCGCTGTGGGTTACGAAATCACCGGCCGGGAAGCGCTGACTGTCATGGCTACATTCCTTCTTTCGGAGGTTGCTGCATTTTTGACGTTCATTTCGCCCGGTGGCCTGGGCGTGCGAGAAAGTGTAATGTATGCCCTGCTCGGAGGTTCCGAGTCAGGTTCGCTCGCTCTTCTCGTCCCGCTCGCGGCGCGCATGATCAGCATGGTCGCGGACGTCGTACTCGGTGGTATCGCTCTGCGACTGCTGAAAAGCGCGAATGGTTCGCATTGAGCAGATCTTTACGCGCGGCGGAGCGTGTCAACGACTTTGGAACAGCCGAGCTTAGAGCCGATCCTAAAACCTCTTGAAACGACGGATCGAGTGTGATCTACACGTTCGTGGAAGCAAAATTTGCCGACGTGACCGCTGTCTCATTCACGTTGACACGTTCCGGACGGGGCCGGGGTGTCGTGGCTTCCGAGAAGCGCTTGAATTCGGCGTTTAGCGCGAGCTAGAGCCAAAGCCCAGCACCAAATTCGGCCCGGCGCCAAGATGGCGGGTACAAGGGCAGCGCTCGCGAATGTCGCCTTTAAGCGAGAAGTAACAGCCGATCACCACAGCTAAAACGCCGGCCTGGGTTGCGGCGGGCGCATACCAAGCTTTCCCGAACTGATCTACCGGTTCGCGTTCAACGTTCGGTACCACGACCGCGGGCGGCTCATCGACGTGAGCACTTTGCGCTGGACTCTTGGGGATTACGGTCTCGTCGGTAACAGGGTTCTCGGGCCCGTAGACGAGCTCGATCATGTCGTCGAGGCTGGCGCGGGGGTCCGCGAGCACGCTCTGCACGCGGCCGATGAACGGCCGGAACTCGGGGTTTGCCTGAAGGTCGAGGATCGAACCTGAAGCGGTCTCGTAGGCGTCGAGCATTCCGCGATCTTAGCAGCGCTCCCGCGAGCTGACGGAGCGTCTAGGACCGTGATTGACCGACCTGGGGCTGGACGCACGGCCGAATCAAACTGGAGCAGTACCACCAATCCGTTCGTGGGTTTGCGTCACGGCCGGCCGAGCCCCCATCGTCGGCGGGTTCGAATGCGCTCGACTCGCCTCGCCGCAAAACCGGCACTCGGGGCGCGAAACGCCACGCGCGCGCGTCGCCGTTCCGCGTGCGAAGTCGAAGTTGATGCGGTCAGGTGGCGCATCTGCACCAGCAAAGCCCGTCACCATGCGCAAGAACTCCGTGACAGCCGCAGCGGCCAGCGTCGCGTTGAAGCTGACGACCGAGGGCTGCGGCTCGTCCGCGCCCGTGATGTAGCCGTGTTCCGCCTCGCGCGTCCGCTCCTCGGGAGCCAGTGACTCGATTCGGATCCGCTCGGCATCAAGGTCGCCCCAGCACCACAGGCACGGTCGCCCCGGGCCGACTACAACGACCTTGCCGCCCTGCGAAATGATGGCGCCATTTTCGTCAACACGGAAGGCGCTGCCCATGTCTATGACAGGGACGTGAGCGCCGTAAGCGAGGCGATTGAGGAGTGCTCGGGGTGTGAGCCGATCGACACACGAGAAGATGACGTCGCAGTTCGCCAAGAGGTCAAGATCACCTTCACTTGCGATGTGTTGCTCGGCGGTGAACACCTCGGTGTGTGTGACGACTCCTTGCAGAGATCGACGCGCTACTGCCGTCTTTGTCTCCGCGGCCTCGACGTCTTTCCACGAACTCCCGAGAACCCGCGAGAGATTGGAAGCCTCGAGCCGGTCGCCGTCGACGAGAACGAGGCCTCCAAGCCCCAGTCGTCCAAGGAGAGCGCGTACAACTGAACCGGTTCCGCCGAGCCCGACCACCCCGGCGCGCACGGCCGTCACGCGTGCTTGTCCGTCGCGTCCGAGCGCGAGTTGTTGGCGTGAGTGCGTTGCGTTGGAGCTTTCCGGTGGCTCCGCGCGCGGGAGCACGAGCAGGCGTTTTCCAGCGACGGAGATCCGCGCCGGACAGAACGAGCCGTCAGTGTAGGTTCTCGCGAGCGCATCAGACCGAGTAATATTCAGCGCGCCGTGAGGGCGATCGGGCATCTGAGCGACGAACGCGGGCATCAGCCTGCGATCCCCCAAGTCATCAGCCCAAGAAAACCAGGCAGCACCGTCGGATAGGTGCGTGTGCGCCGTGAACACGGAGAGCCCGCGCCGTCGCGCTTCGAAGCATTGCTTGTTCATCCAAACGGGGTCGAGTTCGAGGTAGTCCGGTCTCCGGGCGCGGTATGCTTCAGACGGCACGGACACGATCTCGCGAACGGCGAGCGATGCCGAACTGACGCTCGGCATCGCCTCCGCAAACACGATCGCTCCGGTTTCAACATCCTGTCGTGCCCATAGCCCGGACTGTAGGGCAGCCCATTGATCAGCCGTGAAACGGATCGTGCAGTCCATGGCTTCACCCAACCCTGTGTAGGCGCGCCAGCACTGCCCTGACGAAATCACGCAAGCGGCTCGTTCCCGCGTGCCAGCCGTTGGGCTGCAAGTGCCAGCTGTAGCGCTGCCAGGGTTCGTTTCCGATGTTCTCCATCGAAGTCGCCTGCGGCTCCGCACCGCTCGCCAACTTGAGCGGCGGGCGCACCCAGAACATGTCGGGCCGCGCGTCTGGGAACGCTGCGGGCACCTTGATGAGGATGTCCGCCTTAGCTGCCGAGTAGCCGGCTGGGAGGGAGACGTCGCGTAGGACGACCTCCCCACCTTGCACGGCCGAACCGCGCGCTTCACCGTGGTAGATCGCGAGCACCTCGTCGATCTGTTCGAGTACGGCCCGGGCAAAACCGTCGCCGTACTGAGGCGATGGCATTGTATGGAAGCGGTCGCCATTTCGCACCAGCGTTGTCGCGTCCGTGGGGACGAGCTCGTCGCCGCACTCGGTTTCGAGGAAGAGCTCGTCGGCGTCAGGGACGCCAGCGAACCGCTTGAGCTGGTGGCCGGTAAGGGTGTGGTCGAGCGACTCCTTTCGCTCGCGGTTGATGAAGAAGTGGACGGAGCCGCAGTGGGCGCCTTCGGGTCGTTGTTTCATGGGTCGAGTTCCTTTCGGAGTTGTCGGAGCAGCACCGCGCTGCTGCCGACACCCATGAACTACGGCTTCGCGTGCCGGTTGTCGGCCGGAAACCCGACGGATTAAACGCACGCCGACGACGCTGCGAACCGACTCGAACCTCCCGAAAGGCAGGAAATCCGTGCGATCAAACTTCGGAAACTTGACGGACGACCTTCACGAGCGGCGGCTCGATATCGAGCATTACGCGGCCGTCCTCCGTCGTGACGAGACGATCAGGGTCGATACGAGATCCGGCGGGCCTCGGTGTCAGGCACGTCTGAACGGCCTTCTTCAGCTCCGACTTGACGTCGGACATGATCTTGCTTTCTTCCCGGTTCCCGGCCTTCGACTCAAGAACCTGGTTCACTAGCTCCTTCACCGGAAATGCGGTCTTGGGCCGTGCAGCAAGATGGGCCAGCAGACGGTACGGCTGACTGTCCGCCTTCACCTTCAGCTCGCGCCCTTCGAGCCAAATCCGGTTTTGCCTGTCGTCCACGATGAGCGCGTAGCGCGTGCCGAAGAAGAATGTCGGATCGTGGAGGGGCACGCGGTACCTTTCATCGAGCACCAGCGGGCTCCAGTCTATCTCCCAGGGCGGTGAAACCGGTAGCTGGCTGACAGCGACACGGAGCCTGGCGAGTTCTTCCCTATCGGTCATTGGCAGGCGCCACGGGTCTGGAAGAAGGAGCAGTCGCACGTCGGTGCCGCTCGGCACAGCACGGAGAACCTTGCGCTGTTGCCGGGTCAGTGTCTGTAAGCCACGAGTCGCCGCGACAACGTCCAGGGTCTTTCCTTCAATTGTTCGCGTCCCCAGGTGATGCACGCCATCAAGATGCTCGACGATGCCGCTGCATTCGGCCGCCGCCCTGATCTGATCCAGAACAGCGCGAAGATCGACCCCGGAGAACTCCGCCTCGGTAACGTTCAATCGCCGTGGGGTCACGCCATCGATGGGGATAGCGACATAGCCGTCCGAGTCGCGCGACAGCTCGAACTCCAGCTCGCCCGCGCCGAAGTCTGCCCAAAAGCGCAACCCTTCGGGCCGCTCGACTCTCTGGAGGAGTGGGGACCACGCAGGATACGCTGCATCCAACAACCGACGCCAGTCGTGTGAGCGACGCACGGTCCGCGCTGAGCAGTCGAGATGCGTCCAAATGGTCACGCGGCCTCGCGCGTCAGCCGCAGCCGCGCGATGAACTCGTGGACCACGTGGTTGCTCCATGGTGCGTCGTGCCTAATACGGTTACCCTTTGACACGGTGAGCCGGTAACAGCGTCGGCCGTTGCGAATGCGCGGCACGATCGTAAAGGTCGCCTGTTTCACGATGACGTTGTCGAGTGGCTTGCCGGACGAACGAATGCTTCCAAGAACGTCGTTCGAGGCGAGAACCTGTCGCGTCGCGAAGTCGTCCTCGCAAGCCATCCTCACCTCGCGAAGCGCAACTCGCTCGATTTCCGCGTCCGAGAGGCCCGCGAGCACGCTTCCGTATTCGGGGTCGCTAATGGCGTCGAGGACGTACGTCTCAGCAGGCGCGAAGTGGCTGACTTTGCCGACCAGAGTCTCGCTGACGAGATCGGCGTAGAAGGCGCGTTCGCGTTCGGACCGGGCCAAGATCCGCAGTTGTTCTGTCCCACGCTCGAGCAGCACGACGTCGTGTCGAAACGGTCGGTACTGACGCACCTCTGGCTTTTCGCGTTCGTTGATCCGCAACTCGGTGCGACGAGTCCCGGCGTGGTCGATCAAGAATCCAGACTGGCCTTGCTCTGAATAGAACCGAAGCTCACAGTGTGAGCCCTGGCCGAGCTGACCGAAGAACGTCAAACACCTGGCGCGCAGCTCCTCGGCATGATCTGCCGTCAGTTCCAATTCCTCGCCTGACCGACGCGGCGAGAAGAGCGTGAACGTCGATCCCTTCGACGCCGCGAGTACCGTTGCGTGGTCTGCGACAGCTTCGAAGGCCTCGCGATTTTCTACCGCTGCTCTCGCGAGGGCGTCGCCGAGTGAAACATTGGAGAGGGAGATCTGCTTATCGAGCAGAAGGTCCTCGGCGCTGTCGTTCGCGCACACCCGGGCGATGAGATGCAGGTCCGAAAGAAAACCGTCTGACTCGTCCTCGGGCCTCGGATTCCGGACGAGATCGGCGAGTTGCTGGAGCGTAGGCTTGGCCGGAAGTCCAGCGCGCGCTGCGAGGCGCGGAGCCCGGTGGCTCATCAGAGACACGAGGCGCTCAGGCGAGACGTGCGCCAACGAGGAGACGTCGGTGATTGGAGCAAGTTCGAGTCGCATGGTTTCCTGCCGGGGCAAAATGGTGCGCGCTGTTTTGGTACTTGCGGAGCTCGTAGCCGTGTGTAAAGTGAAGTGTAAAGTGCGCCATGCGAAGAAGCAAACAGCCGCTGAAACTGAAGGAATCTCCATTGGTTATGGTCCTGGCTCAAATCCGGACCTCGCCGGTGGCAAAGATCTCCGACTACGTGCCCGAGGTTCAGGAGCGGGTTCGGCGTCGCGGCTTTCCCCGCTTCGTTGAAGGTAGCACCGAGGAGATCCTCCTGACGCCGGGCGGCCCGCCTCAGCTGCGAGTGCATCCCCGGTGGGAGTTCCAGGACAAGGATCGCACGACGGGCATCATCGTCAGCCAGAACGGTGTTGTCGTGCATACGCGTCGGTACGACACTTTCGACGCGTTCGCGGAACATCTGAAGCTAATATTGGGTGTGGTGGGTGACATCGTGAAACCCTCACTCGTCGAGCGCCTTGGTCTCCGGTACGTGGATTTGATCCGGCCTCAACCTGGTGAGGCGTGGACGAAGTATGTGAAGCAGGGCCTGCATGGCATAGCCGATGGAAGCGTGGGGATGCGTTCGAGTCTTCACCGATCCGAGATCGTCGGAGACACAGAAGTGGGGCGACTCGTCGTCCGCGGCTTTCAAGCCGCCGACGGTTCATTTCTTCCGCCGGACCTCGCCCCCAGCTCTCTGGACTACTCGGATGTGTCACTTTCCGCGACGGAGACGGTTACAATCCTCGACCTCGATCATTACTCCGAGCACGCTCGGGAGTACGACGCCGATCAGGTTCTGGAGTACATGTGGCGTCTACACGACAACCTGGACCTCGCGTTCCGTGAGTGTGTGACTGAGCACGCACTAGCTCGTTGGAAAGCCGAAGAACGAAAGGGAGGGTTGCGATGACCCAGGTATTACTGCGGGAAGAATCGGCTTGGGGGACCACCGCGACTGAATTGCGCCCGTTTTCCGTTACGTCGACCGCGACCAGCCAGGCCGTCGCGTTGATGTATCTTGTTGCGGCGTTCGACCTCGGCACAGGCGGCGAAGCAGTCGTTGACTGGCATCGCGCAAGCGCGAGATCGGGACCGTTTACGATCGTTCGGGAAGTAGCCGAAGCGGAAACCGAGACTTTCACCACAGCGGATCGAGTGCTCTTGGTGCGCCGATGGTTCTCGCTATCCGTAGCCGAGGCCGCGCGCGTCCTAAAGGTCCAACGACCGACGATCTATTCGTGGCAGCAGGGTAACGCGCCAGCTGCTGGGAAGAACGTCGAGCGGCTGCGTGCCATCTTCGATCTCGCTCGTGAGTGGCGTGCGATTTCGAGTGAACCAGTCGGCCCAAGACGCAAGGAGCCGATCGGCCCGGATGACAGTACGCTGGTCGATCTCTTGTCGGCGCGACGGCTTTCCCAAGCGGCAGTCTCGGACGCGCTCAAGAGGATCGCAGTGACCATCGAACGGGAACGGACGCGCCGGGTTGCCTCCGGCGCTGATCTCGCGAAGCGTTTTGGCTTCAAGGCGATGTCCGAGAACGAAGCCAACGACCAACAGCGCGCGCGAGGCCGGAGGAGACATCAGGAAAAATGGTGAGTCGTGAGGCCGAACGGTGAACGGCGCCTCGAAGATCAGCGCGAGCGGCTGGCAGCAGGGCTCGGTGCTGCCGGACGATCTTACCCGGGAGGTACGGTCAAGCACCGGTCCTGAGACGACCAGTCCGCCGCTAGCCGTCGTGCTGAGCCAGGACTGCGATCTCGTGCACGCAAGCTACGAGATAGAACCCACCGTGGAGCTCATCGTTGGTCGCCTCGTTGACGCCGCCGACAACAATCTACGCCACGGTCGCAATCCAAGGGGACTGCATCTGGACGTGGAAAGCGCCGCAGGGGCCGCAGTAGTGGCCTTCTCGATCCACGAGCGGGTTCTCGTTTCGCGTGCACTCCTGGAGAACCATTCGCCTCATCCATCCGTCGGACTTCGAGCCGAGGAGCGACGACTCCTCTGCGAATGGGTGGCCAAGCGATACGTGCGAGCGGCGTTTCCCGACGAGTTCAACGAGCGCGCACGAGCGGCTCACAAGAAGATCGAGAAGGAGCTGAAGCGGGACGGCGAACACGTCACGGGCCTGTTCCTCATGATCGATCCCGATCGGGAACTTGCAGCCGATGCCGACTATCGCGCGATCCTACGGGTAACGGCTCGCCGTGAGACCTTGACCGACATCGCGACCGAGCAGCGGCTGGTGCGGGTTGCCAACACGATCGCGACCGCTCTCGGAACATGCAAAGGGATCCTTGTCGAGGATCACCAGCTCGTCTCGGAAGGCGAGTTCACGCTGGAGGATCTGCGGTACTTCAAGCGCTGGGATTGGGACTACCGCAGGCACTCGGGTGAACCCGGTGGCGAAGTGGCACCGGCCCCATAACTGGCCGTCCACACCCCCGGCCGGCCACCGGGTGGTTCCCTTACGCCCGCGCGGAGCCGAGTTCGACCCGGAAGGGGCTTGAAACCTCGTAGTACAGCGAGCGAATCGCCCCCGCGATTCGAGCCTCCGCCTCCCACCCTCCTAAATCTCAAACTCCGCCACCACTGGCGCGTGATCCGACGCTGCCCTTCCCTCCCGCTTCCTCGGGTCATCCCCAACCGATTCAATCTCCCCGCCCTGCGCCGCAGGGTGACTGTCCACCCGCGGCGCGGCGCGTTTTCCGTCTGGGCGGACTGGTAGCAGGTGTTCGGAGACGAAGATGTGGTCTATCAGTTCGCGTACGCCGTTGTTGATGCGCGAGTAGCGCCGGTCGGCGGGGATGAACGATGCCAGGTTGAAGAGGCGCGCGGGGTCGCCTTGGTCGGGGCGATGAAATCCGCCGGTGCCAGGCTGGCTGCCCTGCGGGCCTTGCAAAATTTGGGTGGTGGCTGCTTCGGGCACGTCGTTCAGATCGCCCAGTAGGATTACGGCGTCGCTTGGGTGCTTGCTTAGAATCTCGCTGACCGCCGTTCTCAGCGTGACCGCCTCTGCCGTCCGTTCGGCCAGCGCGAGGCTGGCGATGCGCGCTCGGAGCGACTCGTCCTTCGTGCTAAACGCCGTGCCGCCGTCGGGGGTCGGGTAGTCGAGGAGTTTGGATTTCAGGTGCGCGGTGAGAAGGTGCACTCTGGTGCGATCGATCGTGATGCTCGCGCTCAGCGCGCCGCGGCGAAGGGTGGTGACGGGCTTGCCGCGGTGGTCTTCAATCTTGAACGGCACATTCGCGCTAAACGCTACAATCTCGGTGGCCTCGTTGAGCACTCGCTTGGAAAGCAGGGCCACGCGGATCCCACGCCGATCAGGGTTCTCGGAGAGGGCGGCGTGCGGCATGCTGTCGCCCAGCGCGGATTGAAGGTCGGTGAGCGCGTCGGCGCTGCCCACTTCCTGCAGAGCGATGACATCGGGTCTGAGCTCGCGGATGACGCTCGCCAGGTTCGCGAGCTTGGCCCGGTAGGAGCGTGCGCTCTCAGGCGCCGCACCGTTCGGCGGAAATAGGTTTTCGACGTTCCACGAAGCGACTCGGAACTTCACGGCTGTATCCTCCGGCGGCCCTCCGCGGGCACGCGTTGCCGCTCTGTCGGTCGCGACTGCCGCATGTTGCTCGGAATCAGCACAGGGTAGGTTTCGCAAAGCGGTCTCCACCCGCCGATCGGCTGCCGGCAGCCCGAAACTGATGGCTCATGCTGTTGCGTGCCTGCCGGCAGCTTCGACCACGACCTGAGGTGCCTCTATTAGGCCTGCCGGCAGCCACGGCGGCACCACGACAACGGCCCCGAGGGCTGCCGTCAGCCCGGCTCCGCATGCGCACGGTCAGGCGGCGGGCTGCCGGCAGCCTTGACCGGTATCAGCTGCACGGTTTTCGGGCTGCGGGCAGCCCTTGGGACTATGCGAGTCGAGCCTTCGGAGGCTGCCGGCAGCCTCGTGGCGACGGCGCGGGACGCTCGGAAGGCTGCCGGCAGCCAATAAGTGGACGGGCGGGCAGTCCCCGGGGCTGCCGGCAGCCTTCGCTCGGTTTCATTGGCTGTTATTCGGCTGCACACCTCACGCAGTGGGAGGCGAAGCGGGAAAGATCTGTGTGGGACTTTTCTCCGCAACTGCTCCTGAGCGAGCCCGACGTCAGTGCAGGCACAGCGCTCGAACGCGCTGCACGAAGTTCAACAACCAAAGTGAAAGGAAACGAAGATGGCTGACGCAACTGTAACCACCAACCCGAATCAAACGTCGAATGGCACGCTGGATGGCATCCTGTCTAACATTCGGCAGGAGACTTCTTTCGCAGAATCGTACAAGCGAGTGCTGCCCGAACTGATGGCAATCCCGGCGGAGGAAGTGAAGCTGGTAAACCTGGACGTGGCGGTCATGACGAGCACGGTGTTCGGCGCCTTGCCGGAGATTTTGGCGCTGCTCCCGCAATTCGCCGAAGAGCAGCCGAAGCTTGATTTGAAGCCGATTCGAAATCTCGAGGCGTACGCGATGGCGCTGAGCCACGCCCATACGCTTCATATGATGGCGTCGCAGCCTCTGGATTCGCTCCAGCCGCTCATGGACGCAGGCGTGAAGCTGCGCGACATGTTGGTTCAGGACGCCACGGTGCTCGCGAACCGCGGCCTGCTGAGCGGCGGTCCGCTCGCCGAGCTGAAGGGCCCGGTCGGCTTTCGAAACGTGGCGACCGACTTGCAGGTCTTGGCGACGCTGTTTTCGGAAAACATGCCAGCGCTTCAGGGTAAGTGTGCAACCCAACCAGATGAGGTGAAGCGAGCCGAGCAGATCGCGCAGGGGCTGCTCTGGGGCATTGGTCTGCGCGAACAGGGTACGGCACAAATCGCCGAAACAACCGACATCCGCAACCGCGCATTTACCATGCTGCTCCGCGCGTACCATATCGCTCGCGGCGCGGTGACCTCCGCGCGCTGGCAGCACCAGGACATGGACGATATTGCGCCGTCTCTCTACGCCGGGCGCGCAACCCGCAAGAAGGCAGAAACGCCGGCGACAACGCCGAGCCCCGTCCCACCCGCGGGCGGTGGCGGCACGGTGCCGACCGTGCCCGGGCAGCCGGTAACGGTTGGTTCTAGCAAGCCGGAGGATGCCGGTAGACCCGGAACTCCCAACGCCAATCCGTTCGTCACCTGATGCACGGGAAAAGGACGGGAGGATGAAGCCATGGGAAAGCCGCCTCTGCTCAACCTTGGCGCCTGGCGCCAGCTCGACGGTAGTGGAGGCGGCAATCCGCTCTGGCTGCCGGCCAAACACCTCGTCACTCACGGTGTGATCGTCGGCATGACTGGCAGCGGAAAGACCGGCCTCGTCACCGTGCTGGTCGAAGAAGCCATTGGTAATGGCATACCGACCCTGGTCATTGACGTGAAGGGCGACCTGCCGAACCTCTTGCTCGCGTTTTCGTCGTTCGACTCCAGCCACCTCGAACCGTGGATCGAAACGAATGCTGGCCCGGATGATGGACCAGCCGAAAGCGTCGTGGAGCTCGCTCGAAAGCTGGCCGACGATCGGCAGCAAGCCTTTGGCCATTGGTCGATCAGCGAGGCGGATCTGACGCGCTACTGCGCCAAGACCGACGTGCGCGTGCTCACCCCCGGCGTTGCTGCGGGTGAGCTCTTGCACGTGCTTTCTCCACTCGAGCAGCGCTCCGCTCAGTGGACAACCGATCCGGATTCGGCGCGTCAGGCGTTGAGCGCCGCGGTCTCCCTGGTGTTGCGGTTGCTCGGCCGGGATCCCGATCCTGCGCGCAGCCGCGAGCACGTGCTGCTCTCGGTGCTCGCTGAACGCCGACTGCTCGCCGGGCAGAACGCCGAGCTCGGCGCGTTGATGCAAGACGTGGTCGAGCCGCCGATCGCCGAGATCGGTGCCCTGCCCATCGATTCGTTCCTGCGCAAGACTGACCGCAAGAACCTCGCTGCCGCGCTCAACACGCTCCTGGCCTCCCCTACCTTTTCGAGCTGGCGCCAGGGCTCCGCCATGAACATCGGCGAGTGGCTTACTCCGAAACAGGGCCGTACTCCCGCGGTCATCGTCAGCGTCGCGCACCTCGACGACGAAGAGCGGGCGCTCGTGCTGGGGGTGTTGCTGGAGGAAGTGCTCTCGTGGGTGCGCTCATTGCGTGGCTCTTCCCGCCTTCGGGCGCTGGTCGTTTTCGACGAGGTCTACGGCTTTCTTCCGCCTCACCCTGCGAACCCACCAACCAAGCGCCCGCTGGTGTCGCTGATGAAGCAAGCGCGGGCGTTCGGCGTGGGCGTCGTGGTGGCGACGCAAAACCCGATGGACCTCGACTACCGCGCGCTGTCGAACGCCGGCCTGTGGGCGCTCGGTCGGCTACAAACCGACGCGGACCGCGAGCGCGTGATCGACGGCTTGAACCAAAGCGACCGCGCAAACCTCTCACCGACAGTGCTCGATCGTACGCTGAACAGCCTCGCTCCCCGCTGGTTCGTGGTGCAGAACTCACATGCCCCGGCCGGCCCACTTCTGGTTCAGCCGCGGCAAACGCTGTCGTTCCTGCGCGGGCCGATGACGCGAGGGGAGATCCGGGCCGCGCTCGAAGCGCGGAAGGTGGTCGCCAAGGCGCTCGAAACCCGTGTCTCTAGCGGCGCCGATCAGCTCCCTGCGCACGAGCTGCTGCGAAAAGACTCGGTGCCTGCGTAACCTCCGGCAGCCCCGGTAATCGAGTAGATGCTCAAACCTACAGCGAGGGAAAAGCAAGGCCAACCTTCAAACTCGAAGTCGTAGCATTTGAACGAATCAGGCCACGCCCGCACGCATGGCTAGTCACTCGGCGGCAGTTGGACATGTCCGCGAGGCCGACGTAGACCCGTCTTAACGGTGTTGACAATGAACTCGGCGCATTTGGTACGCCTTGCACCTAGGGAGCGTAGTGAACCTTCGAGTTGACTTGAACCGCGACGCATCTCGTCGGACGTGTAGATGCAACTGTTGTCCGATGCTCGAGGAAAACTTCTCACCGCACCACGGTGCTGACGGCAAGTCCCCTTCCGTTGCCTCTTTGAACTTGATAGCTAACGCCGTCGCACGGCCGGTCTGGCGTCTACCCGCATACATACATGGGACATGCTATTGAGGAATAGCAAATAAGCGCGAACTCAGAAGTCACAAATTAGTTGTTCTCGCTGCTCAGTCGCTGTGTCCGACCAAATCGCTCGTCCAACCCCGCGTCAATCGCCCACCGAGCTTTCCGTTCTCGCCTCGTTGACGGTGCATGGCATCGTGGCGGTGGTCGCCATGCTGCTCCGGCAGCACGATGTCGCCCTCGCAGCGCTCGCAGGAATGGCAGCAATTGGATACGCGGGACGCCATCACAAGAAGCGTGCCAAGTAATCGTACTTCCCGCTGTCACAAAGCAATGCCAAGGTTTGCCCTGCAGTGTGAGCAATGCTAGCCGCTCTGACAGCGTCTCTTCTTGAGCAGGTGCTGTTCGACCTTGCACCCGGCGGGGATTCCAATTCGGCGTCCGTACGGTGCTTATGGCAGCACGTACAGCAGCTAACTAAGCGACGCCTTCGCCCGCGGAATCAGTCGCTTGCGGGAGATATGGCAGGCCGCGCTTTCGAGCGAATCATCAACGACTGCGTGGCGCTGATCCGCGGCGCCGATTCGGTTCATCCCCATGATCTGGCCATCCTCATTCGCGATACGGCCAAGGTATCCGCAGAGGACTTTGTTGCGGTGCGGGTCCACTGGACGATTTTGAACTTTCTGGCACAGGAAGAGAAGCACCGATTCGGGGACTCTCTCGATGCCGAGAAATTAGAATGTCGGTCGTTCGACGTCACCGAGGTCTTAGCCATGGTCCAAGTGCTCGGCAGGCTGCCCCGGCACGACGTGGAATTCCTCGTTGAGGCCTGCCAAGACCTTTCACTAGAACTGACCGCTGCGAGATTAAAAAGCACTCCAGCCGCAGTCCGCCAGAGGGTGTGTCGACTAAGGGGCCGCCTCAGGAAGGTGGTTGGAGAATGATGCGTTTCCTAGAAACCGTACTCGCTTCAATTCGAGCACAACTGTCTTCTAACCGAAGTGCCAGCGACATTGGTCGAGCGCTAAGAGTGCTTGTTGTCACAGAACTGCAAACTCAAGTCGGATCTTCTGAAGCATTGCTAGCCGTTCACCGGTATCTGGCAACCACACCTCACAACTCACGGGCAATCGACGACTTTGATGAATTCCTCGTTCATCTTCGAAATTCCATCCAGGACGAGGACAACTCAAGCAATGAAGAGCCTGACACGTGGATCCGCCAAGAAATGCCGGACGAAGACATCTTACCCCAGCATGATGACGTGCCTCCCCCGATTCTTTCTACAGCAACGCTAAGTGGAATCTCTCACGTCGTTCAGCTACTCAAAGCATGCCGAAAGGACATCGACGATATCGCGAAGGAAGGAGAGCGCGCTCACTCTAGTCGTGAATCCAGGCCTGCCTGGCCTACGCTTGCGCAGTCTCACGTTTCGCTTGCCAGCGTACCCAGTTGCAAGCCAGTCAAACCTTCTGAACCGACCGACGGGAGTTGCTGGTTTTTAAGCAGGAACGAGGAGTACCCGCTCTTTCCTCCTCATGTCGAGCTTTCCGCTGTTTGGACTGCTCTCGTTTCCGGGGCTTGCTTTATCATTGATAGTCACTATTCCGAGGAACATTGTTTCGTTATTGTCGAACAGCGAAAGGCTCCGCCAAACCGTTCCCTAACCACTCAGCGTGTGGCGATACTCGAGCGCATCCTTTTGGGTGCCAGCCAAAAGACCGTGGCCATTCATTCAGGGCTGTCTGTTTCTACTGTCTCTCTCGCGTGCACTGATTGTCTCCGTACAATAGGGCGCAATCACCTCGCGTCGAAAGTGCCAATGCTTCTAGTAATGGCTGTTCACGCCGCACACGGTGTTAAGCTCAGGCCGGCGCAGGCTTATCGTATATCGGAGTCTGGTTCCGAATGCTGGCTACTGAGAGCAGCGCGACCGGATCGTCATTTACCTCCTAGGTTAACTCCGGCCGAGCAACAAGTAACGCGACTGCTCGGCGAAGGCCACGCCTACGCGCGCATCGCCGAGCAGCGCCGTTCGTCACCCCGCACGATTGCAAGTCAAGTGGCATCGGCATTTCGAAAACTGGAAGTTTCCAGTCGGACGGAATTACTGTCTTCGCTGACGCGCACGACAGCGATCGGGTCGGTTTTTGAGGGCTATCCTTCTGATCCGCTTGACGAGGAGGGTGTGAGCGCCGGGGACAAGCCGCGATTGTTTTCGAGAAATGACCAGCGTGTCACTGGAGTCCGCTCTTCTAATGCAGGATGAGACTGAGAGCGCCCTCGAAGCCGACGCAATCAGCAATCGAGTGGACCGCCCTATGCCTCCGTTTCCTCCTGCGCGGAAGCCCCGCGAAGCGCAGGGCTAAGAACCGATCCCGAAACTCATGTTGCCTGCTGAAATCGATCAGGCCACAGGCGAATAGAAGCAGGGCGAGGTAGTGAGCCCCACGCCGTTCCCAGCGCACGAGCAAGCCACGGAATCGGTTGTGCCAGGCGTTAGTGCGTTCGACGACCCAGCGGCGCGGTCTGCCGCGGACCTTGCCCACGAGCGGTGGCTCGCCGCGCCGTAGAATGTGCGGTCGAATACCGCGGAGCCGAATGGCCGGCACCACGTGCGGGTAGTCGTAACCCTTGTCGAGGCAGAAGTGCTCGGGGCGCCGAGGACCGCGCGGGCCGCGCATGACGACGGCGTCGAGCACCTCGCCGATGACACTCGCGTCGGGTATGTTCGCGCCGGTGATGAGCGCAGCGATGGGCACGCCGCGCCCGTCGGTCAAGATGTGCCGTTTGACGCCGCTTTTCGCCCGGTCCGTGCGATTTGAACCAGTGAGGTCCCCCCTTTTGGCGCCTTCACCCAGGCG
The DNA here is from genome assembly GCA_035549735.1 of Polyangiaceae bacterium. GTDB lineage: Bacteria > Myxococcota_A > Polyangia > Polyangiales > Polyangiaceae > PMG-095. Next base: position 213,553 of record DASZQI010000011.1, read on the forward strand.
CTGTCGAGCGAGCTCCACTTCAACGCGGCACCACGCCGAGCTCGACCCACTCCTGAAAACGCAGGTGGCACGTCGACCCCGAACCGAAGTCGTTCGGCAACGCTTTCCACCGACAGCCCGTCTTCAGTCGATACAGTATGCCCGCCATCACAACTCGGACGGGAATGACTGGTCGGCCCCCTCGCGGCTTCGCGCGTTCCGGCGGGATCATCGGCTCGATCTGTCGCCACAGAGCGTCAGGCGCGGCAAACTTGGCTTCCACGAGCCGCTGTAGATCACACTCGATCCGACCTTTCAACAGGTTTTAGGATCGATTTTTAGGTGGCGAGGCGTTAAACTTAGGGCCAGGGGTGTTTTAGGGCTTTCAGGTTGTGCGGAAGGTACCGTTGACGCAATCGCTTGCCGTGACCAGGCAGTATTCGCCTGGCGGACACGAATCCTGCAGACCTACGATGCAGCTTCCGCGGAGGTTGACGGCCCTTCACGCGCCCAGCCTGGCGTTGACGCCCAAGAATGAGCGCGGCTCAGCTCAGCGCGAGGCTCGGCGCGGTCGAGCGTGCGAGCAGCTCGCGTTCGCGCACGGCGGCTTCGTACAGTGCTTGCTCGTGCGCTTTGTGCGCGGCAGAAAAGCGCACGACGATCGCGCAGAACGCGCTGCCGAGGACGATCACTCCGAGCGTAGCAAAGCAGGCTTGGACGCTACCCACGGCCTTCAGCAGAAACCCGGCTGCGACTGCACCGACGTTACCGCCCGCGCCCACGATGCCGGCCACGCCGCCGAGCGACTTGCGATCGATGAACGGCACCAGAGCGTAGGTGGCGCCGCAGGCCATGTGCGTGAATAGGCCGAACGTCACCATGCTGAACACCGCCATCGCGACCGTGTCCGTCTTGGAAAACCAAAGTAGGCCGAGCCCTTCACCCAGCATGAGCACGAATAGTAGGGTGGTGCGTGCGTCCAGCCCGCGCACACGCGCGACCCGGTCGGACAAGATGCCGCCCAAAGCGCGAGCGAACAGCGCGAGCAGGCCGAACGCCCCAGCGGCCATGCCGGCCGACTGCAAGCTCAATTTGTAACGGTCCACGTAATAACTGGCGGCCACGTTGTGCACGAACAGCTCGACGCCGAAACACGCGCCATAAGTCAAAAACAGCATCCAAACGCGGTAATTCTTGCTGGCAGCTTGGAACACCTGCCAGCCGCCCTTCTTGCCACCTTCGACTTCGACGCCTTGCGCGCGCAGGTCATGGTAGTTGCCTTGTGGGCAGTCTTGCGTGAACTTGAAGTAGAGCGCAGCGACAATCAGCATCGACGCGCCCGGTACGAGCAACGACAGCCGCCAACCGAGGCTTTGGCCGACGCCGAGCCCGAGCACGGCTGCGAGCACCCAAGGCATGACCGACTGGGTCACGCCGCCGCCGGCGTTGCCCCAGCCAGCGCTCGCGGCATTGGCCGTACCGACCACGTTGGGCGCGAACATGACCGAGGTGTGATACTGCGTGATCACGAAGCTTGCGCCGATGGCGCCGATGAGTAAGCGACACACCAAGAAGGACTCGTAGCTTCGCGCAAACGCGATGCCGAGCACGGGCAAAGCGCCGAGCACGAGCAGGGTCGTGTACGTACGCCGGGGCCCATACTTGTCGGTAAGCGGGCCAATGAGCAGCCGTACCAGAATGGTGATGCCGACCGCGGCGATGTTGATGTTGGCAATCTGCTCCTTACTCAGCCCGAACTCGCCCTTGATCACGGGCATGAGCGGGGCCAGCGAAAACCAGGCGAAAAAGCAGACGAAGAACGCCAGCCAGCTCATGTGGAACGCGCGCATGGCTGGCGTCGAAAATGAGAACAGCCGAATGCGCGTGGCCTTTTTGGCCGCAGGATCGATGGCCGCCATGGTTCCTCCAGCGCTAGAGCTCGATCACGACGTGCCCGGTCGAGTTGAGCCGAGCCGGGTAAACCTTCAGTGAGCACTCGCCGTTTTGGGCGAGGCCGCTCTTCAAATCGAACTTGAGCGAGTGCAGCGGGCAAATCAACGAGCCACCGCCGATCAACCCATCGGCGAGCGGACCGCCGCGGTGGGGGCAGGTTGCCTGGGTGGCAAACACTGCGCCCTGTCGATCGCGGAACACGGCCACGTGCTCGGTGCCGATCTGGAATGTACGACCTTCACCTTCGGGAATGGCTTGAATCGGTGCCAGGGTGACTTCCATGGGGCGCTCCTCACTGCACGATCGGCAGCGTTTGCCGGAATTGGTTCGGCGTTGCGGGCGCGTTCGCTTCCTGCCAGGGGTCGCGATACGCTTGGATGGAGCGTTCGATGGCGGCGTCCAGCTCTGCCGCGATGCCTTCGCTGTCATCGACGACCACCGCGCGAATCTTGTCGATGCCGACGCGCGCGACGAAGCCGTAGGTCCGTTCCAGGTATTTGGCGTTCTCGCGGTAATACTGCAGAAAACGGCCAGTCAGCGTGAGCAGCTCGTCTTCCGAGCTGACCGTGCAGAGCAAGTCGCCCTTGCGCACGTGCGCGCCCGCGGCGCCGCCGACGTAAAGCTCCCACTTGCCACCTTCGACCGCCACCGCGCCGACGTCCTTGACCAACGCCTCGGAACAGTTGCGCGGACAGCCTGCAGTGGCGAGCTTCAACTTGCCGGGACAATCGAGCCCCTGGAAGCGCTGCTCGATGCGCTGCGCGAGCCCCATGCTGTCGCCCAATCCAAATCGGCAGAACTCCGCACCCACGCAGCTCTTGCACGTTCGATAGCGCTTTGCGTACGCGAAACCGGAGGGCATGTCGAGGTCGCGCCAGACGCCCGGCAAGTCTTCGCGCTTCACGCCGAGCAGATCGATACGCTGCCCGCCGGTCAGTTTGACCAACGGCACTTGATACTTTTCTGCGACGTCCGCGATGCGGCGGAGCTGCGCGGGGCTGGTAACGCCACCGGGGATTTGAGGAATGACGCTGAAGGTTCCGTCTTTCTGAATATTGGCGTGCACGCGATCGTTGATGAAACGTGCGTCGCGTTCATCTTCGTATTCGTCGGCCCAAACCGTATTGAGCAGCGTGGCCAGCCCCGGTTTGCTGCTCGGATCTTCCTGCCCGTCGGCGAGCTCGCGGAACACCGACGAGACCGATTTCAGGCTGCGAGCGCGGATTTCGCGCACCAAATCGGGCTTTGGCAGCGGTACGCCGGGCACGTAGTAGTCCGCCGCCGGGTCCTGCTCGGTTTGCCCATCGCAGGCCCACTCGATGACCTGCGCCACGAGTTGTTTGCAGGCCCCGCAGCCCATGCCCGCGCGGGTCGCGTCCATCACCGTTTTGAGGCTGCGTTTGCCCTGCTTGACGCAGGCCGAGATCTTGCCCTTGCTAACGCCGTTGCAATTGCAGACCTGCATGTCGGCAGGCATGGTCTCGACCGTCTGCGCTTCGGACGGCGCACCGATGTCGAACAGGAGCGAGAGCCGCTCCTCCGGTACAGGCGTGTTCCGCTCGAACGCCTGGGTGAGGTAGGGCGCCTTGCTGATATCGCCGAGCAGGATGCCGCCGATGAGCCGCCCATTGCGCACGATCAGCTTCTTGTAGGTCCCTTTCTTGGGCTCGGTGAATTGGACGACTTCGTCGCCCTCCTCGGTCGGATCGGTGATGCCCATCGAGGCGACTTCGACGCCCATGACCTTCAGCTTGGTCGCGACTTTGGAGCCGTGATACTGCGCGTTCGGATCGACCCCAGTGAGATGGTCGGCCAGCACCTTGGCTTGGTCCCAGAGCGGCGCGACCAAGCCGTAGACCTGACCGCGGTGCTGCGCGCACTCCCCGACCGCGTAAATACGGGGATCGTCGGTGCGGAGCACGTTGTCGACCACGATGCCGCGCTCGACGGTAAGCCCCGCTCGCACGGCCAAATCGCTGTTTGCCTTGATGCCGGCGGCGATTACTACCAAGTCGCAAGCAAGCTCACTGCCATCGGCGAAGGCGAGGCCTTCTACCTTGTCGTCCCCCAGGATGCGGCGCGTATCCTTGTTGACGCGCACCGCGATGCCTAGGGTCTCCAACGTCTTTTTGAGGATGACCGCAGCCGCGTCATCCAGCTGCTGGCTCATGAGCGAGTTACCACGCTGAATGACCTCGACCGCGAGCGAGAAGTTCTGTAGCCCGCGCGCGGCTTCGAGGCCGAGCAGACCGCCGCCGATCACCGCTGCGGCGCGTTTGCCCATTGCGTACTGAGTGATGCGGTTGCAGTCGTCGAGACTGCGGAACACGAACACCCCCGGCTTGTAGCTATCTCCGAGATAGAGCCCATCGATCGGCGGCAAGAATGGCACGCTGCCGGTCGCGATGATGAGCTGGTCGTAGCGTTCGACCACGCCGCCGGTGCCCACCACTTCGCGCGCGTGCCTTAGAATTTTTTCGGCCCGGACGCCCGCGTGTAGCCGCACGCCATTGTCCGCGTACCAGCTGAGCGGATTGAGGAAGATTTCCGAGGCTTCGTGGGAGCCGTTGAGCACGTCCGAGAGCAGGATGCGGTTGTAGTTGCCGTACGGTTCGTCCCCGAACATGGTGATCTCGAATTGGTCATCGCCGCCGCGCGCGAGAATTTCTTCGACCGCGCGCGCACCGGCCATGCCGTTGCCGATCACCACCAGTTTCTGCTTGCTAGCCACCGGCTCAGATCTCCACCAGCCCCATGTCGATCACGACGGTGCCGTCCAGACCCTCGGGCGCGCCCACGCGCAGCTCGAGGGTGCTGTCCGGGTCGATGTCTTCGACGATCGCGAGCTGCACGTGAATCGCGCTTCTTGCTCCGATCGGAAACAGACGAACGGAGCGCTCACCGCGGTTCAGGGAGACGTAGATCATCTCTCCGCTCGCGTTGCCAGCGCGCAAGTAGATGAGCTGTGCACGCTTGTCGAACGGAACACGGTGCGTCGCTGCTGGTCGCAGCACAACCGGGTTCGCAAGCCCAGCCCCGCGAAACGAGTAGACGCCTTGGATGAATCTCGGTGTTTCTGCCATGCCCAGGCCTCAGCCAATTCGTAGCCGAAGGCGCGTTTCTGGCAGGTGTGCGGGCCCGGTCGTCAATGCTTCGTGCGGGCTGCGTTTGTTTCTGTTCCGTGCGGCGGGGGCGGCTTTTCGAGCCTAGCTGCAGCGACCTTGAACTCCGGGATCTTGGAGACTGGGTCGACCGCATCGTTGGTGACTGTGTTCGCTCGCCCAACGCCAGCGAAGTGGAACGGAAGAAAGATCGTGTCCATGCGAATGTTGCGACTGAATCGAGCTTTGCAGGTGACGCGGCCGCGCCGAGTCAAGACGTGTACGATCTCGCCATCTGCAATACGCAGGCCGCGTGCGGTATCCGGGTGAACCTCGACGAACGCTTCTGCCTCAGCTTCGAGCAGCGCCGGAACGCGTCGAGTCTGTGCGCCGGATTGGTAATGCACCATCAGGCGTCCGGTAGTCAGGTAGAGCGGGTACTCCGCGTCGGGTTCTTCAGCTGAAGCGCGGTGCTCGACCGCGAAAAAGCGCGCGCGGCCGTCTGGAGTCGAGAAGCGCTGTTCGAACAGCCGCGGCGTATCGCTTTCGCTCGCCAGCGGGAACGGCCAGAACAGGCCGCTTTTCTGCTGAATCCCAGCGTAGGTCATGCCGCTGTAATCGGCCTTTCCGCCCTGGCTGGCGCGCCCCAGCTCGGCGAAAATAGTCTCGGGATCGTCGCTCACGAAGCGCTCGCGACCGAGCGCTTCGGCAACTAGCCGCATCACTTCCAGGTCACTCCGCACGCCTGCTGGGGGCGCGAGCGCCTTCCGGCGGAGTAGCACGCGTCCCTCGAGGTTCGTGGTCGTGCCGTCTTCCTCGGCCCATTGCGTGACCGGGAACACCACGTCGGCCATCGCGGCGGTTTCCGACAGGAACAGATCGGACACGATCAAGAGATCGAGTCGCTGCAGCCGCTCCACCAACGCACCGGCGTTGGGCGCGGACACGACGGGGTTCGCGCCCATGACCCATAAGGCACGAACACCACCGCGCTCGCCGAGCGCATCGAACAGCTCGAGCGCCGGGAGGCCCGGGGGTGGCAATTCGTCCGGTTCGACGCCCCACACTTCCGCGACATGTGCTCGATCGGCGCTGCTCGAAAGCTTGCGATAACCGGGCAATTGGTCCGCCTTGAGCCCGTGCTCGCGCCCGCCCTGCCCGTTGCCCTGGCCGGTAAAACAGCCGTATCCCGAGCTCTTCTTGCCAGCTTTTCCGAGCGCGAGCAGCAGATTGGTGAAGGCGATCACGTTGTCGACACCGTGCGACTGCTGCTCAGCGCCACGTGCACTGAAGACCATCACGCTCTTCGCCCGCGCGAGCCAGCGCGCAGCCTGAACGAGACTTGCGGTCGGCACCCCGGTGATGCGTTCCACGCGATCCGGCCAGTAAGCGGCGACCTGCTTTTTGACCGCTGCGAAACCGGTAGTGCGCTCGGCAATGAAGGCCTCGTCGATGGCCTTTTCACGAATCAGAAGGTGCAAGAGTCCGTTACCGAGCGCGGCATCGCTGCCCGGTGTGAGCTGCAGATGCAGCTGTGCCGCCTCGGCCGTGGCAGTACGCCGCGGATCGGCCACGATTAGCTTGCCGCCGTTGGCGCGCTGGGCCTCGAAGTACTGCATCAGCGGCGGCATGGTCTCTGCCGGGTTGGCGCCAATCAGCAGAATCAGCTCGGCGTCCGGTATGTCGCTGAGCGGAAACGGCAGGCCGCGATCGATGCCGAACACACGCTGGTTGGCGACCGCGGCCGAAGCCATGCAAAAACGCCCGTTATAGTCGATGTTTTTGCTGCGGAGGACGAGGCGCGCGAACTTGCCGAGCGTGTACGCCTTCTCGTTCGTCAGGCCGCCCCCGCCGAAGATGCCGACCGAATTGGGGCCGTAGCGGTCGGCCAGCGCGCGTAGCGACGCAGCCACGAAGTCGATCGCTTCCGCCCAGGACGCTGGCGAGAGATCGTGCTCAGCTCCGCGTCGGAGCAGCGGCGTGGTCAACCGATCGGGTGCGCGCAGGAGCTCCGCAGCGGTCCAGCCCTTGCGACAGAGACCGCCTTTGTTGGTCGGAAAGTCGCGCGACTCCACCGCGACGCTGTCGGCGGTGTTCACCAGGGTCATTCCGCACTGGAGGGCGCAGTACGGGCAGTGCGTTTCTGTCCTCGTTGGATCGGCCGCAGCGACCACGCCGAGACTCCGAGACACCGTCGAACGCTACGCGCGAACCCTTTTCGGCATTATGTCTTCCAGGCTTCCGAGTGTGCCCAGAGTGCGGCTTTGCGGGCGTAGCGCCCAAGAGGCCACGGCGCACAGCGCGAACACGAGCGGCGCGACGAAGCGCGCCACGCTGTCGCCGCTCATCACGTGCGACACGACCGCGCCGGTCATGTCGAAAAAGGCGCCGGCGTACGCCCACTCTTTGAGTCGCGGCAGGCGCGGCGCGAGCAGCGCGAGCGCGCCGAGCAGCTTCCAAAACCCGAGAATCGAGACGAAGTAGGGCGGGTAACCCAAGTGGGTCATGCCCTCGACCGTTTGCGCCTGTTGCACGAGCTGCGCGGCGCCGCCCGTCAGCAGCGCGAAGGCGAGCAGACCAGTGCTCAGCCAATAGCCGGTGGTTTTCCAGTTTTGCGATGGGGTTCGTTGTTCCATGATCCGTCCTCGACCGCCGCGGTAGGCGTTCGAGAGCGATGACGGATGGAACATCCCCGATGTGACAGAGAGCGCCGAGCGCCGGTCACTCTTCGGGAGACTTGGCCGAATCCGCCTGGTTTGCGGTCGGTGCGGGCAGGTGTGCGACTAGATTGCCGCGGCGCGCAAACGAGTTTCCGCGGAATTCGAAGGTGGCGCCTTCTTCTTTGGTCTTCCAGATGGACGCGGGCGGATAGGCCACCAACTTGGAGGGCGGTGGCAGAGCGACTGGGGTCTGAGGCTTGCGAGGAGTCATGGATCTCGAGGGCGCGGGTGGAAGAACGAATCGGCGAAGCGAAGCGCCGCGCCCTCGCTAGTCGCATTCCAGCCCGAAGACCCGCACTTTGAGCGGAAGCTCCTTTACGCCGGGGTTTCTCGCGTACGATTTTTGCTCGGCAGCGCCTTCAAGCGGGGCGCGCGCGGTAAGGCCGCCGGCTGGCGCACCGCAGTCTGGCGGGGTGCGACGGCCTTGGGGCGGCCCCCAGCCCGTCTGCCACACCCCGCCCCGCCTACCACACGACCGCCTACTTCTCGGCGCTCAGCAGCTCGCCGAGCTGCCCCAAGTCGACCGGCTTGACCAGATGGTGATCGAAGCCCGCCGCGCGCGATTGAGCGCGATCGGATTCCTGGCCGTAGCCGGTCACCGCGATCAGCGTCAGCGGCTGATTGAATTCGGCTCGCAGCCGTCGTGCGAGTTCATAGCCGTCCATGACCGGCAGACCGATGTCGATCAGGCCGAACTCCGGCAGAAACTCCTGTGCGACGCGCAGAGCGCTCGCGCCGTCGGAGCAGAACCGCGTCTCGTGGCCGAGCATGTTTAGAGCGAGCTCGAGCATCTCGCCGCCGTCGACGTTGTCGTCCACGATCAGGACTCGGCGGTAGCGACGCGGAACGCGAGGGGGCAAACGACTCGGCCGGCTCTGTGGAGCCTCCGCGCCGGTCGAACGCGGCAGGCGCACGACGAACTCGCTTCCGAGCCCTGGGCCGTCGCTCCCCGCGGCTACGGAGCCACCGTGTAAACTGACCAAGTTCTTTACGATCGCCAAGCCCAGACCGAGCCCGCCGGCCGAGCGATCGAGCGAGCGAGCCCCCTGCTCGAACAAATCGAAAACTCGGCCGAGCAGATCCGGGGTCATACCGACGCCCTTGTCCTTGACGCTGAGCTCTACCTGGTCGCCAATCGCGCGGCCGACGATCCAAATCTCTCCTCCCGGATCACTATACTTGGCGGCGTTGGTCAGTAGGTTCGAGACGACCTGCGCCAGGCGAAAACGGTCGCCGAACACCGTCAGCGCGCCTCGCGGCACCTGCACCGTCAGCGAATGACGTCGGCTCTCGAGGAGCGGCCTCGACGTTTCGAGCCCGTCGTCCACGATGTCGGCGAGGTCCACCTCGACGCTTTGCAGCTCCATCTTGCCTTGCGCGATGCGCGCAACGTCCAGCAGATCGTCGACGAGCCGGACGACGTGCTGCACCTGCCGCTCGACCACCGTGAGCTGGCGATCGAAGTCGCGCCCCCCGCTGCTCCGCATCAGAGCGAGACCCGTGACGATGGGCGCCAATGGATTTCTGAGCTCGTGCCCCAGCATCGCCAAGAACTCGTCCTTGACCGCGTTGGCGCGCTCCGCTTCTGCGCGCGCGGCAGCGGCCAGGCCCTGCAGGCGCTTACGCTCGATCGCGTAGCGAATCGCGCGCGGCAAGAGCAGGTGTTCGGACTGCCCTTTGACCAGGTACTCCTGGGCGCCGAGGCGCATGCTTTCGATCGCCACCTCGAGGTCGTTGAGCGCGCTCAGCACGACGATCGGCACCGCGGGCGAGCACGACGAGACCCGCGTGAGCGCTTCGGTGCCGTCCGCATCGGGCAAGCCCAGGTCGAGCAGTACGATCTCGAATGGCTCCGCTCGCAGTAGCGCGAGCGCCTCTTCCAAAGAGCCAGCGCTCACCACTTCGTGCTCGTCGCGCGCGGCGTCCGTGAGAATTTCACGCAGAAGCCGCGCGTACGCGGGCTCATCCTCGACCAGCAGTATGCGAGTGCGAGCCATACCCTATGCCTTGGGGGCGAGGCGCACGATCGTGAACCAGAACTCCTCGATCGACTGAACGACACGGATGAACTGATTCAGGTCCACGGGTTTGTTGATGAAGCAATTTCCATGCAGCCGATACGTTTTCAGAATGTCTTCCTCGGCGCGAGAAGTAGTCAACACGACGACGGGTATGATCGCGAGCTCCGGATCCTTCTTGATCTCCGCCAGCACCTCGCGCCCGTCCATGCCGGGCAGATTCAGGTCGAGCAGGATCAGATCCGGACGGCGCTTGCCAGGATCGCGCAAGCGCTCCATCGCGCTCTCACCGTCGTAGACGACATTGATTGCGTTCCCGAACTTGGCTTCCTTGAGCGCCTCCAGGGTCAAGCGCACGTCGGCTTCTGAGTCGTCAACCAAGAGAATCTCAATCATGCATCATCACCTGTGAGCGGCTGCTCCACGGGAAAGCGCACCACGAACGTCGCGCCTTCACCGGGCGCAGAGTGAGCCTCGATCCGTCCCCCGTGCCGCTCCGCGATCTTCTTGCAAACTGCGAGGCCGATGCCCGTGCCCGGGGTATCGCGCCGCAAGCGGCGGAAGACTTTGAAGATTCGATCGACGTATTTCGGGTTGAATCCAATACCTTCGTCCCGCACGACGATCTTGCATTCGCCGTTGGACAACTCGCCCGAAACCCGCACGCGCGGCGGCGCTTTACCCGAAAATTTCAGCGCGTTCGAGAGCAGATTTTGAAAGAGCTGAACCATCTCGATGCGATCGGCCTGCACGCGCGGCAAGGGCGTCCGCTCGATCGATGCGCCCGTTTCGCGCGCCAGAAACGCCAGGTTTTCGAGAGCCTCGTCCAGCGCCACGTCGAGCGGGAGATAGTCGAGGGCCTTTTCCCTCCTGGCAATACGAGAGTAAGTGAGCAGGCTCTCTATCAGCTCTTGCATGCGGTGGGCCCCATCGATCGAAAATCGTATGAACTCGTCGACCTCGTCGCTTAGGCGACCCGCGTAGCGTCGCTCGATCATTTGCAGATAGCCGGACACCGTGCGCAGCGGCTCCTGCAGGTCGTGCGACGCGATGTACACGAACTCCTCGAGCTCTTGATTGCGCATATCGAGCTGAGCGTTCGCGTTGGCGAGCTCTCGCGTGCGTTGTTCGACCTTCTCGGCCAGACCTGCGCGGGCCTCGCGCAGGTCCTCGACCACGTTCAGCATCGCACGCTGCGCCCGGCGTAGCGTCGCATTATAACCCTCGAGCGTGTGCGCATGCGACTGCGACACCTGGCGTTCGTGCTCGCTTTGCGATCGCCACGCCTGGAACGAGTCGTTCAACAGGCTCTCGTGCGAGCTCAAGAGCTCGGCCAGAGCCGCAGCACGCAGGCGCTCGCGCTCCGGCTCGGCGAAGCGCCGCCGCGCTTCCCGCGTGTCGAGCCACGAGACCTTCGCGTAGCGAGCCACCGTCTCGAAGCTGCTCGCCGCCGCGCGCTCGATGAACACTCGTAGGAACGCGACCACTACGACCGATTCGCCGGGCCAGGGTGTCAAACTGAACCCGATCACGGAGCGAATGCCGTAAGCCTTCACGAACCGCTTGTCCGCAATGGCAGAGCTGGTCGTCGCGTCGGGCACGTAGAGGACCGTGGCGGGCGGCGGAACCGGTTCGGCGACCTGCAGCAGTCGAGCGAGCTCCGCAGTCGTTCGGTCTTCCGAAAGGTCCAGTGCACGGTCCTGGTTGGATTGCCGAACGTCGTTCCAGGCGGGCTCGAGCCCGCGGCTCGCGAGCAGCACTAAGTACGGCTGCGTGACCTCGCTTGCCCCCGCCAGTGGCTGCGCGCGCGGCCGCGCGTCGGAGGGGAGCTCGGACAGCGGGCGCGCAACGAACGCCCGGACGAGAACGCAAGCCGGGACGCTCGCGTGCTCGAACGAATTGACCAGTTCGACCAAGTGCGTCGCCGCCTCGGTGTCGGAGACCTCGCGGGTGCATACGTCGGAAAAGGCTCTTCCAACCCGAATCGCAGCTTGAAAATCGAAGTTCGCGAGGTCGCCGCCGTGTCGCAGCAATCGCGCATCTGGCGCGAGGCCCGCGAACGGAATCGCGCCGGTCATGTGCGGCGCAGGCGAGCGATTTCCGCCTTGAGCTCGATCATGCGCTCTTCACGATCGATGAGTGCTTGATTGACGCGTTCGAGTTCTTCGACCTTCTCGGTCAGCCGTAAGTTGGCGTTACGCAGCTCTTCTTCGACCAGGCCGCGCGCTCGTTGCTCTTCGTCGTGTCGCAGCCGCGCGTTCAACACCGGCGCCACGAAGTTGCAGATCTGCTCGAGCAGCTCGACGTCTGATTGCTCGTAGTCGCGAGCCCGGTTGGCGAAGTGAAATTGCCCGATCAGCTGGGAGCGGTACAGAATCGGACTGCCGAACGATCGCCCGATGGGCAGGTGTCCCTCGGGCACGCGGTGCGTGTCATTTTTGATCAAGGAGCGGCCTTCGTGCAGGATTCGTCCCCAGAGCCCGCCCCATATCTCACGGCGAAAGACGATGTCTTTGTCCGCGACCTGACACTGCGGAAAAATGTTCCGCGTCATGGAAGGGCATACCAGGTGTCCTTCCTGGCTGATGTAACCGAAATACCCGAACTCACTTTCGAAAACGCCGAGCAGCAGATCGAGGACGTTCGCGTACATGTCCTCTTCCGGGGTGACCAGGAGGATCTGGGTCATCTTCTCCCGAATTGGCTCGAACGCGCTCGGCATCCATCGCTGCTCGTATCATGGCAACACCCAAGTCGCCGTGGTGCAAATTGTCACGCCACACATCGCTTCAGCAAAAAGACCGACAGCGCGCGCTGAGCGCTGGCTTCAATTGGCATCTCGTGAAGCCGGTGAGCATCGAGCAGCTCGTCAACTTGTTGGATCGAAACGTGGTCGAGCCGACGCAGCCAGCGGCGTGACCGCCGCCGCGTTCCACTGCAAGCACTGAACTGCAGCCTTCTTCCTACCGCACCGGCGCTGCCCGGCAATTCATGTCGCACGTGCTGTTGCTCGACGTGCACCCGTTCGTGCTGCTCATCGTCATCATCGGCATGCTGCTCATGCCGTTGCCGGGGTCGCACTGCTCGGCGCCCTGCACCAGGCCGTCGCCGCAATGCGGGCCTAGGCCGCAGCGCGTGGTGCAGCCGCCGTAGACGCCGTCCTGGTTCGCGGTGCCGAGGTCGCAGGCTTCGCCGCCGTCGGCTTGCACCACGCCGTCGCCGCAGCGTGGGCCGAAATGGCAGTCACTGGAGCAGCCGCCGTACGAATTGTCGTTGATGCCGTTGTCGCATTCCTCCGGAGCCTGCACCACGCCGTCGCCACAGAAGCCGGGCACGCCGCAGCCGGTGGTGCATTTGCCGGACACGCCGTTCATGGCGCCGTCGTCGCATTGCTCGCCGAATGCGTCTTGGGTGACGCCGTCGCCGCAGCGCTCGGCCAAATGACAGCCAGCCCCGCACTGGTTGTAACCGCCGATGTTGACGCCGTCGTCGCACTCTTCCGCGCAGTCGGTTTGAGTAATGCCATCGCCGCAGCGCGGGCCAAAAGTGCAGTTGGTTCGACAGGCGCCGCAGGCCCCGTCGCTGTTGGCCGCGCCCGCATCGCATTCTTCGGTCACGGTGACCACGCCGTCACCGCATTTGGGCACGCATTGGCTGGCTTCCAGCCCGAAGCCACTCAGCGTGAGCTTGAACGTGGAGCCTTCGTCCTGCCGCTCTGCGTGGAAGATGCCAATCTGGTACACGCTGCCGTTGGTCAGCCCATAGGTCGCCGCGGTCGCAGAGCTGATGGTGACGCTGCCGTCCAACGGCGTGTGCCAACCGCCGAGGTCGACCGCCAACGTGCCGTTCACGAACACCCATACGTCGTCGTCGCCCGTGAAGTCGAGGCGCATCACGGCGCTCGAGTCGTAGCGGAACCACCAGCGCACTTCGGTCGTGAAGTTGAAGTTGTGGAGCGCCGAGGGAAACGGCGCGGTCGAGGTTTGAATGGGCATGGTCACGCCCAAAGCCGTGGCCGCCGCCGACTCCCACGGCCACCCGACCCAGCCGTATTCAGCCGGCACCTTCGCGGCCAGCCGCGTGTCGGTCAAGATCCCCATCGCCGGTGGATCGAGCGGGAAAAACAGCGGGTTCCCGTCGTACGCGGTCTGCGTGCGATCCGCGCAGCACGCCTGCGCATTGCCGTTGCCCCAGGGCAAGCACGGGTCGTAACAAGCGCCCGTCGCCGACGGAGTGCACGAGACGCAGCCGGTGCCCCCCGGGCCTCCGTAGAGAATGTTGCTGTACATGGCAGGCCCGAGCCAAGGCTCGCCCGCCTTGCCCCAGCGGTTCACGAAGCCACCTGCCTCACGCTGCCAGAGCGCGATCGTGCCCGGAATCGGCGCGCTGGCTTTGCTGCCTTCGCCGCCCGGCTCGCCGGGGCTTCGATACCACTGCTTGAAGTTGTCCTGCCCGTGCATGAAGCCGTTGGACTCGCTGGCGGTGCTCGAGAGCACTGGTTTGCGGTTAGCGTCCCACGTCTTCTGAACCAAACCGGAAAAGAGCCCTGGGCTCGGGCGACGCGGCTCGAAGTCAGGGTGCCCGCCTGCGGAATCCCGAGCGTTGAAGTCGCGGAACACCGCCGGGACGGTCAGCGCGCACTGCCCGTTCACCATCTTGCACTGCGGAATCTGGCACACGAAACCTGGTTCGGTCTGGCACATCGCGGTGCAGCCATCACCCCCTAGGGTGTTGCCGTCGTCGCACTGCTCGCCCCCTTCCACGATGCCGTTGCCGCAGCGGGACGTGCACGCCCCGGAGACCGGACATTCCGGCTCGCAGCGACATTCCGGCGTGCAGCCATCGAACGACAGCTTGTTTCCGTCGTCACAGCACTCGGAGCCCTCGCGTTTACCGTCACCACACACGGTGCGCCGACAGGGTTGGCCCGCCGTCGGACACAGAAAACCGGGCTCCACACGACAAGTGCTGGTGCAACCGTCACCCGAGTTCAGATTGCTGTCGTCGCACTCTTCGGCGCCTTCCTTGGTCCCGTTGCCGCACACCGGCACGAGCTGGCAGGGTTTGCCGGGTTGCGTGCAACGAAAGCCCGGCTCGACGCGACAGGCCGCGCTGCACCCGTCGCCACTGACCACGCCACCGTCGTCGCAGGTCTCACCAGGCTGCACCCGGGAGTCTCCACAAATTCCGTTGGCTCGCTGGCAGGGCATGCCAGCCGTCGGACAGAACCAGCCGGGCTCGAGCGTGGCACAGTCGGCGGAACAACCGTCGGAAGCCGTGGTGTTGCCGTCGTCACACGCTTCACCTGGCGAGCGCTTACCGTCGCCGCACTTCAAGGTCGACTGACACTTGCCGCCTTGCGCTGGACAATCGAAGTTCGGCTCCTTCGCGCACAAACCGGTGCAGCCATCACCCGGAAGAGTATTGCCGTCGTCGCAGCTCTCGCTGGCTTGGTTGACCATCGAGTCGCCGCAATAGGGCCCAGTCTCGGGTGTGCACGGCATGGTGCTGATACCAGTGCCCGCAAACGAAATGCCCGAACCCGTGGCGCCCGAACCGCTACCCGAAGCGCTGGTTCCGCCTTGCCCAACCGCCTGCCCGCCAGTCGCGCTCGAGTTACCCGCTACCGACCCTCCAGGACGTTCTTTCGTGCTCGACGAGCAGGAAAGAACGGCCAAGAGCAACACCGCGAGCACCAGAAGCCGGGTTGAGCGCCACCAGAACACGAGAGCACCTCCAAAGTAAGTACTCTTCCAATCATGCGCCTTTTCGCCACGCCACGGGCTAACAAAACAGTCAAACACTCTTACTTTAGCGCAAGCGCGAAGTGTGGTGCCGTGTCGGGCAGCGTGTGCAACACGACTGATTGAACCGTCGCGCTGTCAACCGCCGCTGCCGACGGAGTCAGAAATGCAAAGCAAGAACCAGCGGCGTGCGCTCACGGCCGCAGCTACTGCCAGGACGTATCTAGCCACTTCATGCGCCCGAGCAGCCAATCGCGCATCGCGTTCACTTGCCCTTCCCAGGTCGCCGCCGTGGGCGTGTCGAAGAACCCGATGCGCATGGTGGTCAGGTTGTTCCACTTTTGAAAATTGCGCTGCGCGCCACTGGCAAGCCCGGTCGTGAGCCGCGTGATGCGCGCGGTCACCTCCGCGTCCGAAAGCAGGCCAGCCCTGAGCTCCTTCCAACGCGCGATCAGCTCCGCCTTGAACGTGGGGTTCGCGAGCAAAACCGGAAACCAATCCGCGGTCACCCTCAAGCGCGACGCGTTGCTTTCGTACTGCCAGCCGCTCTGCGAAAGGTTCGCGTAGTTGCCGCTCGAGCCCACGCCTGCAATCAAATCATAATCCCAAAGCGGCCCGGCCGTGATCTTCCCTTCGCGGTCTTTGTAGAAGAATTGGCTGCGCGAGTAGGCGTCCAGGTTGCGCGTCAACTCGTGCATGATCACCTGGTTCACGAACGACGGCGAATCCATGAACGCCGGGTAACCAGTGGTCGGGTCGGTCGGATTGGCCGAATGAAGCCCGGTCACGAACGAACCCAAGAATCCCGCCAAATAGCCTTGTTGCTGTTGGTTCCACGGCTTCGGGTCGTCCACCTCCAGCCAATCCCAGCAGTTTTGCTGACCGGAGGGGCACACCAGCTTCTGTTCGATATCGGCGACCTGCCACTCGAACTTGAAGACGTAACCGCCGGCAATTGCCGGCAGCGCGGTGTCGGTCTCTTTCAGCTGCTGCAGGTTGAGCCGATCCTTCTGATTCTTGATCGTCTCTACCAGCAGATACACCCCTTGGTAGTCGGAGCTCTGCAGCGGGCGCGCCGCCGTGTTCAGATACACCTCCGCGAACATCGCGCGCGGCGCGGCCAGGCCCATGTCCTTGCCCAGCGAATACACGAACGCATTCCTGATCAGCGCCTTGTCGGGAAACGGCGCGTGCAGCACCCAATCCGATTCGCGCGGCATCCCGAGCATCGGGCAGTTGCGATCGGTTCCGTCCACCTTACGCAGCTCCAGGCGATACGGCTTCTTATCGTAACTCGCCGACGATTGCCCGCGCACGTGAAACGCGGCCGGCGTCGAAACCGCGGGCGCCGCAGCCAGAGAGGTCATCCCACTGCTCGGCTCGAACGTGAGCAGCGCGGCGTTCACGTAGTCCTTGTTCACCGCGCCAATTCCCGAAGGGCGCCCGCCGCTGCCACTCGTGGACAGAGCAGTCCCGAAGCTATCGAGCACGATCACCGGCAAGTCGTGCATTTGATCGAAGCCGCGAGCCACGTAAACACCAGCTCCCGCTTGCCCAACCGGCGCGCCCTGCACGAACGCTTGCGCCATGACTTCGGTCGTCGTCGAGACCGCGATCGGTGTACCCGCGTACAACGGTGAGCTCGCCGTCGGCGCGGTGCGATCCGTCGTGTAGCGAATCTCCGCACCCGCTTGCGTCGTGCTCAGCGCCACGCTCAGGCTGCCCTCGAACGTGCCGCTTGGCACCGAGAACGTCACCAAGCCAGGCGGCGCGGGCGGGCAATCATTGGTCGCAGCCGGAGCCCCGCCGGCGCTGCCACCCGTGCTCACGCTGCCACCCGCCGAAACCGCTCCGCCGCTCTGCGCTCCATTCCCTCCCGAAGCCGGCGCCACGCCACCCGTCGAGGCTGCACCGCCCGAGCCTGGCATCGCACTGCCACCCGAGGCGGGCGAAACCGAACCGCCCTGGCTTTGACTCGCGCCCCCGCTCGCCGGCGGCGGCGCGCCTGCGTTCGATGAAGAGTTGCCGCATGCCGACAGAGTCAGAAGCGAAGCCAAGGACACCGAAAGCACCGCGCCCGATCCCCAAGCGCGCAGACCAAATCGCATCCCGCCATCGTAGCAAAACGACTGCTCCGCCGCGCCCTTCTCCTCCGCGCGCGGCGACTGCGAAACAAAAAACCATGCGCTGAAACATTGCTGCGACAGGCACGGCCATGAGCGGTTACTACCGCTATGGGAGAGGAGCGCCGAGCGACGCGCGCAGCGCTGCAAAGCCTCGAAGCAACCTGTTTTCAGGTTTGTTCAGCCCTCGTCTTCTTTTTTGACCCACGACGACCCGTGACTGGAAGACGCGCACGGTCTCAGTTCGTAGGTTGGGTTGGCCTCACTGAAACGTGCGCGCTCGTTCGTCCGGCCCGTCCCCAGGCAGCGCTCGATCCCGCGCGCCGGCGCTGCAGCCGCGCCTGCCCACCACAGCTACGGCGCCACGCGAACCACGTCGAAGCGCGGCTTGATCACGCTGTTCACGTATTCCCCGACCGAACCCGCTTGAAACAACAAGCGATAAGCAGCGGCGGGTACGTGCAGATACCGATAGACACTGCCGTTGCGAAACTCGATCTCGAGCACGTGCACCTGCTCGTCATAGCCCACCGAAACAACGCTCGAAGAACTCACGGCCTTCCGCTCCATCGCGGCCAGTCTTGCTCAAGCTTCGGGGCCCGGCAAAGCGGGGCGCGCGCGCCGCCCTGACCCCAAGGGCCCGCGCTATACTGCCCTGCCAATGGCAAGCTGGGATCAAGCTCAGTATCTGAAATTCGGAGATCAACGGACCCGCGCGGCCGAAGAGCTGCTCTCGCGCGTACCCGTGGCCACGGCCAAGCGCGTGGTCGACCTCGGCTGCGGTCCGGGTAACTCCACCGCGCTGCTGCGTGCGCGTTGGCCGCAAGCACGCCTGACGGGCGTCGACAGCTCGGAGGACATGCTGGCGCGAGCCCGTCGTGATTTGCCCGACGTCGAATGGGTGCGCGCCGACGTGCGCGACTACCGCGCGGACGAACCCGTTGATGTGCTGTTCGCCAACGCCGTCTTTCAGTGGGTCCCGGATCATGAGCACGTGCTGCCCGCGCTGCTCGAGCAGCTCGTTCCCGGCGGCGCCCTAGCCCTGCAAATGCCGGTCAACTTCGACGAGCCTAGCCACCGCGCCATGCGCGAGCTGGAAGGGCCATGGAGCGACCGGCTTCGCGCCATCGACGTGCGCAGCGCGCTGCCGGGCCCAGAGTTTTACTACGACCTCTTGGCGACCCGCGCGCAGGGGGTCGACATTTGGCAAACGACTTATCAACACGTGATGTCAGACGCGCAGGCGATCGTCGAGTGGGTAAAGGGCACCGGGCTCAGGCCCTATCTCGACGAGCTGACTGAAGCCGAACGACCGCAGTACCTGCGCGCCTACACCGACGCGATGGATCGCGCCTACCCGAATCGTGCCGACAGCCGAAAGCTGTTCCCGTTTCCACGACTGTTCGTGGTCGCCGTTCGCTGACCGCCTAGCGCTCGATCTTGCAGTCCGGGTGACCGGAAACAAAGACCGAGCGCGGAGAGGTTTCTGCGTCCGCTCCGTGCACGCTACGGAGCGGACGCAAACCACTCCACACGATCAGGTAGGCACACGGCGCCCAAAGATGAGCGAGAGCACCGCCAGCACGAGGAACACGAAGAACAGGATCTTGGCTATCCCTGCTGCGCCGGCAGCGATGCCACCGAAGCCGAGGAAAGCCGCAATCAGCGCAATCACGAACAGCACTACCGTCCAGTACAACATGGTTCTCTCCGTTGGTTCATGGCCGCCGCGTTGTTTGCGGCATGTCACTGATTAGAGCGAAAGTCGTGCCAAGCTAATCGTCACTAAATTCGATGAATTCGAGGCGAATCCGTGTCGTATTGCCGCACCTGGGACACGCGCCACGCACGAACCGCTCAGCTGGCGCGGCATTCGAGTTCAATACGCTGATCATCATCGCCACCAGGTCGTCAATCACGACCCCAGGGCGTCGAGTCGCATCCACATACGACTCGACGCCCTGGGCGCGTTAGCTCTGACTCGCGTTCGAACGAGACGAAATTTCGTCCGCTGCGTTCGAAATGCGAGCCACGAGCGCTGGTGCCCCATCGCGCACTTCACGCGCGGCCTCCGTGGCGGCTTCGCCAAGTTTTTCGATCTCGCGCCCGAGTTTGGCGCGTGTCTCACGACCGGTGCCGGGAGCCAGGAGCAGGGCCGTGCCCGCTCCGACGATGGCACCGAGACCCAATAGTCCCAGATTCGAAAGCACGTGGCTGCGCCGGCGCTCGAGGCCCACCAAGCTGAACACGTCGTCGGTCTCCAGATTGGTGAGGCTGCGCGCCATGCTGCTGCTAGCGATTGCGGCACCGAGAGAGAGCAAGAGTTTTTTCGCGGTCATGTCGAATCCTTTCCTTGAACTTTGAAAAAGCGGCCGCGCGTCGCGCGCGGAACCTCAACGCTTCGTCGCGGCGGCAGCGCGAGGGCCCTTGCGGGCAGCCTTCTCCGCTCGCTGCAAGGACGCCCGCTCCGGCCCTTCGAGCGCACGTCGCGCGTCGCTGGCCAGCTTGTTCACGTCCTGCTCGCGAGCGTGGCGCTTCAACTTTTCGTTGTAGCCACGCGTCGCCGAGTAGCTTCCCTCACCCTCGAGCTTCTTACCGGTGCTCGTGGCGCGGGTCGGGTTCGCGGCGCGGGTCATGGCGAAGACTCCATGGCGAAAGGTTGCGGCTGACCGGCCCTTGGGCGCAGCACCTGAATCTCGCGCGGCTCCCGCGGCCGATATTCGACCAGCCAACGGCCGAGCAGTGCTGTCACTTCGTGTGCCGGAACGTTCAACTCTTCCCCTAGAAACTCGAGGAAGTCCGGACCTGAATCGCTACAAACATCATATGCCTGAGCGCTGCTCGAAACCGACATGGCAAATCCCTTTCACGGCAGCACCGCTTGGGCGGCGCAATGGTTCGCTAAGCACAGTCTGTGCCAGGGAAAACTGGCCGTTTCGGGGTCCTTGCGGAAACTTCACCCGACAATCTCGCCTCAGCGAGGCGCTTGCGAAAGCACGGCATCCGCCACCAATGCGCGCATCGATTGCGCGACCGCGCCGGCGTCTCGCAGCTGAGCGCGACCGGTGGAGGAAAGCGCGAGCGCCGCAGCGAGCGCCGCGCATGCCGCGAGCGCCCCGGCGCTCTTGGCTAGCCGCGCGCCACGCCGACGCGGGATTCGAGAAAGAGCAACTGCGGTGTCCGCTCGCAGCAACCGCAGGAGCGCCTGCGATAGCTCCTGCGCGTTTGCGAAGCGGTCCTTCGGGTCTTTACAGAAGCAGCGGTCGAGCAAGGATTGAACCGCGTTCGGCAAATCGCCACGCACGGTAGCGAGCGGCGTCGGTGCTCCACCCAGCACGCGCGCATACACGAACGGCACTGTTTCAGCGTGAAAAGGTGTGGTGCCGGTGAGTAGCTCGTACAGCACCACCCCGAGCGACCAGACGTCGCTGCGCTCGTCCACCTGGTCCGGGGCGGACATTTGCTCGGGGGACATGTAGTTCGGCGACCCCACGCTCTCGCCGAACGCGGTCAGCTGGGGCGAGGTTTCGTCGACTCGCTGCTTCGAGATCCCAAAGTCGAGCAGTTTGACCAGCTTTTGACCACCCGAAGCCTCACACAGAAACAGGTTTTCCGGTTTCAGATCGCGATGAATGATGCCGAGAGCGTGCGCTTCAGAGACCGCCTCGCAAGCTTGCACGACCAGATCGACCGCCTCCGCCAGCGGGAGCGGACCGCGCTCGTCCAGGACGGTTCGCAGATCGGCGCCTTCGAGCAACTCCAGAACCTGATAGGGGGGTCCGGCCTCGATTCGACCGATGTCGATGACGCGCAGCGCGTGCGGACCGCACAACTGCGCGGCGGCGCGTGCCTCATTGACGAAACGAGCCACGGCCTCCGGCATGCGCGCGAGCTCTTCGCGCATCACCTTGATAGCGACAGGCCGCTCGAGCAGAATGTGGAAAGCTCGGTAAACGGTGCCCATTCCGCCTTCTGCGATGACCTCGTCGATGCGATAACGCTTGGCTAGCAGCGCCCCGGGTGTGATGACGTGGCGCGGCATCTGAGAAAAGGCTGGAACTCGCTGAGTCGAGGCTGACATGGGGGCTCCGAAGGAAAGCGCTTTGGCTTGGCGAGTTCCGCTCGTGCAAGACGTGCGCCCAACAAATTCCCCAATGTTTTCGCTACACCTGAGAGCGATTTTGCCACACGCCAATTTCGGGCGAGGCGAAATGGGCTCCAAAGGCGCGCATCGCAGGCGCCGCTGCTACAAATTGGCCCCAACATGTTCGTGGTCGAACTCACCTACAAAGCAGAGCTCGCGCGGATCGACGCTCACATGCGCGAGCACATGGCGTTCTTGAAGAAGTACTACGCCGCGGGTGTATTCGTAGCTTCCGGCCGCAAGATCCCGCGAGATGGCGGCATCATTCTGGCCACCTGCGACAGCCGAGAACGCCTGGAAGCGATCGTTCGCGAAGACCCCTTTTTCACACACGGGTTAGCGGATCTCCGCGTGATTGAATTCCGCCTCAGCCAGCGCGCGGACGACCTACAAGCCCGAATCGACGCCGAACCAAGCCGCTGAAACGGCTGAACCCGGCGTTAAGAGCGCCGACTTTTCGGCCATTATCGACGGTTGTCGGAGTTGACCGGCGCACCGGAAGGTTTCGTCGCCGAGGCTGGCCGATGGATCGCGTTCGTCGTGGGTTATCGTGGCCCGGTGACTTCCGCGCGGTTTCCCTATCAAGACCCAAACCTTCCCCCTGCCGAGCGCGCGCGCGACTTGGTCGGGCGCATGAGCGTCCGCGAAAAGATTGGCCAACTGAACCAAGTTCGCGCGGAGCCGAGCGAATCCGAAACGGTGTGTGCGCTGGCCCGGGACGGCCTGGTCGGCTCGCGCATTCTCGCCTCGACCGCATGGGCCGGGAACGAAACGCAGCACGTCGCCAGCATCGAAGACGGCAACCGGGTGCAGCGAATCGCGGTGGAGGAGTCGCGGCTCGGCGTGCCTATTCTCAACGGGCGCGACGTGATTCACGGGCATCGGACCGTGTTTCCGATTCCACTCGGCCAAGCCGCCAGTTTCGACCCGGCGCTCGTCGAAGAAGCGGCCTCGCATGCGGCCGCGGAAGCCTCCGCCTACGGAGTGCATTGGACCTTCGCGCCGATGCTGGACGTTGCGCGCGACGCGCGCTGGGGACGCATCGTGGAAGGCTGCGGCGAAGACCCCTATCTCACCGGAGTGATGGGCGCCGCGATGGTGCGCGGCTTTCAGGGCCCGGATCCCAGCCAGCCCGGTCGTATTTTGGCCTGCGCCAAGCACTACGTGGCCTACGGGACTTCGGAGGGCGGGCGCGACTATGCGAGCGGCGAGTGCTCCGACCACACGCTGCGCAACGTCTACCTGGAGCCGTTTCGCGCCGCAGTCCGCGCCGGTTGCGCGACCATCATGAGCGCGTTCCACGACATCAACGGCGAGCCGGTGTCGGGCAGCCGCTACCTACTGAGCGAGCTGTTGAAGGGCGAGCTCGGCTTTCAGGGCTTCGTGGTCAGCGATTGGGCGTCCGTGACCGAGCTCATCGCACACGGTGTCGCCGAGAACGAGGCCGACGCAGCGGCGCAGGCGCTCAGCGCCGGAGTCGACATGGAGATGGTGAGCGGCGCCTACGTCGCACATTTGGAGTCGCTGCTCGAGCGGAGACGGGTCGAGCCCGCGCGGCTGGACGACGCGGCCGCGCGCGTGCTCTGTGCCAAGTTTCGAAAGGGCCTGTTCGAGCGCCCTTACGTCGACGCCGAGCGTGCCGCGAGTACGCTGCTTTCGCCCGCCGCGCGCGCTTGTGCGCGAAAGCTGGCCGCGCGCTCGCTGGTGCTGCTGAAAAATCAGGGCAACTGCCTGCCGCTGGCCGGCCAAGGAAAAATCGCGGTGGTCGGCCCGCTGGCGTCGGCGCGGGCCGAGCTGATGGGTAGCTGGGTGCTCGACGGCCTGGCCGAAGACGTGACGTCGGTCGTCGACGCCCTGCGCGAAGCCGCCCCGAAAGCCGGCGTCATCACCGCGCCCCCGCTGTTGGACGCAGCCGTCGCGGCCGCGCAGCGCGCGGACGTGACGGTGCTCGTGCTCGGCGAAAGCCCCCTGCGCACCGGCGAAGCGCACAACATCGCCGATCTGGCGCTGCCCCGGGATCAAGACGCCTGGGTCGAAGCGCTCGCGCGCACCGGCACTCCGCTAGTGGTGGTGATCTGTGCCGGGCGACCGCTACCCATTGCGCACGTGGTCGCGAACGCCGCAGCCGTGCTGTACGCCTGGCATCCGGGCACCGAGGGCGGCCGTGCCATCGCCGAAGTGCTGATTGGCGCCGAAGCGCCGAGCGGGCGCCTGCCCGCAACGCTACCGCGAGCGCAAGGACAGGTTCCGATCTTCTACGCGCACAAGCACGGCGGTCGCGGGGTCAACCGCTACTACCCGTTCGCGAAGCCCGATCATCCCGGCATTCGCCCGTACCTCGATGACCTCGGCTCGCCGTTGTTTCCTTTCGGGTTTGGGCTGTCTTACAGCACCTTCGCCTACGACGAGCTCTCTCTCGACCGAAGCGAGCTGCCGCGTGACGGCACGCTCAAGGTGAGCGCGCGGGTCAGCAACACCGGCCCCCGGCACGCAGAGGAAGTCGCGCAGTGCTACGTGCGCGACTTCGTGGGCAGCGTCACCCGCCCGCTGCGCGAGCTGCGAGGCTTCCGCCGTATCCCGCTCGCGCCGGGCGCGAGCGCGCGCGTGGAGTTCGAGCTCGGCCCGGAAGAGCTCGCGTTCTGGAATGGCTCGCGCCAGCGCCTGGTCGAACCGGGACGCTTCGCCGTATACGTCGGCAGCGATTCTTTCACCGAGCTCGGCCGGGAGTTTCAGGTCCGCTGACGCTGCGGCTTGAGCAACGATGCGACGATCGAGAGACCCAAGATGGTCACGATCACGGCCAGCGAGACCAACACCGGCACCTTGAACACGCCCATCAGCAGCATCTTGGCGCCCACGAAGATGAGCACGAAGGCAAGTCCCACGCTCAAGTAGGTGAATTTCGTAATCACGCCCGAGAGCAAGAAGTACAGCGACCGCAGGCCCAGAATCGCGAAAATGTTCGACGTGAAGACGATGAACGGGTCCGAAGTGACCGCGAAGATCGCTGGAATCGAGTCAATCGCGAAGACCAGATCGCTGAACTCGATCGCCAGCATGGCGAGTAGCAACGGCGTGCCGTAGCGCCGGCCGTCTTTCACCACAGTGAACTTGTCGCCTGAAAACTCGTGAGTGACGGGCAGAATTTTTTGGATGCCCCTGACCAGCGGGTTCTGCTCGGGGTGCACGTCGTGGTTGGGAGCCACCAAGAGCTTGACGCCGGTGACCGCCAGCAATCCGCCGAACACGTAGATGGTCCAGTGGAAGCGCTGCAGCAAAGCGCCGCCGACCAAGATGAACGCTGCGCGCAGAATGAGCGCGCCCAGCACGCCCCACTGCAGCACCCGGTGCTGGTAGCGCGTGGGCACCGAGAAGGCCGAGAAGATGATCACGAACACGAACAGGTTGTCGACCGCGAGCGCCTTCTCGAGCAGATAGCCGGTGGTGAACTCGAGGCCCCGCTCGGCGCCGAAGCGCGTGTAGACGAACACGTTGAACAGGCCCGCCAGCGCGACCCACACCACGCTCCAGACGCCGGCCTCTTTCAGGCTCACTTCGTGCGCGCGGCGGTGGAACACGCCCAGGTCTACGGCCAACATGGCCAGCACGAACACGATGAAGGCGCCCCAGAGGGGCGGCGAACCAATGGTTTCGAAGGGCATTTGGAGGGTGACTTTCCCGGCGCAGGCGCCGCCCTCAGTTCATGACTCATCCCGATCCTGTCGACCATTTCGAAATAACGACGTAACCTGTCGTCTTTCTCGACATGTAATGGAACAGCATGGAATGGCTCAACTATCACCACCTGCTCTACTTCTGGGTCGTGGCGCGCGAAGGCGGCCTGGTTCCGGCCGGTAAGGTTCTGCGCCTCACGCACCCCACCCTCAGCGCGCAAATTCACGCACTGGAGGAGCGCCTCGGGGAGAAGCTGTTCGACAAAGTGGGGCGCAAGCTCGCGCTCACGGAGGTGGGGCGTGTGGTGTTTCGCTACGCCGAGGAGATATTCCAGCTAGGAGGCGAGCTGGTCGACACCGTGAAGGGACGCTCGAGCGGGAGGCCGCTTCGGCTCGAGGTAGGCGTGGTCGACGTGGTTCCGAAGCTGGTCGTGCGCCGGCTACTCGAGCCGGCGCTCGGCCTGCGGGAGCCGGTCCGGCTGGTGTGTCACGAACGCAGCTTCGAGAGCCTACTCGCCGATTTGGCTCTGCACGCGCTGGACATCGTGATTTCAGACGCGCCGGTGCCCACCGGCAGCAGCGTGCGCGCCTTCAACCATCTGCTGGGCGAAACCGGCATCAGCTTCTTCGGCGTGCCGCGCCTGGTCCAAGAATACAAGCGGGGGTTTCCGAGGTCGCTCGACGGCGCGCCCATGCTGCTGCCACTCGAGAACCTCACTCTGCGGCGCTCGCTGAACCAGTGGTTCGATCGCAACGACATCAACCCCAAAGTCGTGGCCGAGTTCGAAGACAGCGCGCTGCTGGAGGCGTTCGGGGAGAGTGGCCTCGGCATCTTCGCAGCCCCGAGCGCCGTGGAGGGGGAAGTCATGGCGCAGCACGGCGTGCAGCTCCTGGGCCGCGCAGCCGAAGTGCGCGAGCGCTTCTACGCGCTGTCGGTCGAACGCCGGCTGAAGCACCCGGCGGTCCTGGCGATCTCCGAAGGCGCGCGCCACGAGCTGTTCGCTTCCCGACGGCGGGTACGACGCGAACAGGTTCTCCCGCGCTAGGCGGGAGCATCTCAGGAGCCGAGCCGCTTCTCGAGCCGTTGAATGCTGTCCTTGAGCCGGGAATCCGCGGCCAAGCACGGATAACAATTCTTGAGATCACTTGCGCCGCAGATGGTGTGTGCGTCGAGGTCACGCAAGAGGTCCAGCGTCTGCTTGCCGCCCACCTCTGCCGAAAGCCTGAGCAGCGCGTGCTTTTGATCACAGGTCTTGGCGTTGCGAAGCTTGACCGCGGAGTACAGCGCGGACGACGAGATGCGATCGAAATCCTTGCTCGCGAGCCAGTTTTCGACCCGGCGGCGCAGCGGATCTTTCAGCATTGGGTCCAAGACGAGCGAATACATCAGCTCCGCTCCCTTCTCCCCCAGCGTGGAGGTGATCAGGGTAAAGCTGTCGTCGGTGACCTGCTGACTATCGGCGCGCACGGTCTTCTTCAGCAGCGCCGAGACGCGCTCGTCGTCTTTCAGCTCGGGCCTACGCGCGAGGACGCGCGCGACGAGGGCGACGGCCTCCCCTTCCCGGCGGTCCCGCGCGTAGTCGTCGGCGACCGACAGGAACACTGCTTCTTCGTCGCTGGCGCCTTGGATGGCGCTAGGGCGAGCGGCGTCGCGCGTGGCTGGCTTCTGCTGAGCGGTGGTCGGCGCTGTCCGATCCCGACCCGCGATATCGGAGTTCGAGATTGGGGTCGCGGCGCGGTCACTGACGTGTAGCGCCGCCTCGGGTGCGTGGCGCGGCGAGCGCAGCGCCCACACCGCGAGCAGCGAAAGGCCCAGGCCTGCGGCCGCAGCTCCGCCGATCACGCGCGCGCGCTTGCCGCGGAGCTGCGCGCCGAGCGGCCCGAGACGACCACGCAATTCGCCGCTTAAATTCTTCGCGCGCGCGCGAACCGTCGCGAGCGTGCTGCTCGAGGGCTTACCGGTGACAGGCCGCTCCACCGGCTTGGCCGGGGGCGGAGCGGTGGCAGCGGCGACCGACGGACCGGGCGGCGGCGCAAACGGTGGCAGCGGGGACACGCGGGGCAGCGAGACCGTCGTGGGAATATCCGAGTCGTCCATGCCGTTGGCGATGGCCGCAGCGTTCGCCACGGGGGCGTTGGCCGCTGCCGGTCGCTCCGACGGTTTGGCCGGCGGAGGCGCCTCGAATGGCGGCAGCCGCTCGAGCATCGGCGGCGGGCCCGACATGGTGCGGCGGAGGGGCGGTGGTGGCGGGGCGCTGGTTCGCGCAGCGGGACGATCACTCGTCGTGGTTGCGGCGGCCTGCGCTTGTGCGCTGCCGAGCGCGTTGAGCGCCTCGATCAAGTCATCGGCGTTCGCGAAGCGCTCACCCACGCTCGCTGCCAGCAAGCGATAGATGATCTTCTCGAGCCCAGGCGGGACCTTGATCGAGGGCGCGCGCTCGGCAAATGTCGGCACGTGCCCTGCCAGCTGTTTGGCGAGCGTTCCCGACGCACTTTCGAAAGGTCGCACGCCGGAGAGCATCTCGAACAGAACGACGCCGAGCGCGTAGAGATCCGCGCGACCGTCGAGCGGCTGCCCGAGTGCCTGTTCGGGCGGCATGTAGCCTGGAGTGCCGAAGACGAGCTCCGTTTTGCCGCTCGGCTTGGTCGCTGCCGCGACCTGCGCGAGGCCGAAGTCCAAGACTTTGACGAAGTCCGCGTCGTCGGCACGCCGCAGCAACATCAAATTTTCCGGCTTCAAATCGCGATGATAAATACCGAGCTCGTGGGCGTCGGTGAGCACCGAAGCAATTTGCTTGGCGATGTGCAGGCTGCGCTCGACCGAGAGCGGCGCCGCCATCAACTCTTTGCGCAACGTCCGCCCCGGCACGTGCTCCGAGATGAAAAAGGCCGAACCGTCCGCGAGCCTGCCGACCTCGAGTGCTCCGGCGATGTTGGGGTTCTCGATACCGGCGGCGACCAGCGCCTCGCTCTCGAACCGAGCGACCAGCTCCGCGAGGTGCGGGTGGTCTGCATGTAAGACCTTCACCGCAACCTTGCGCCGCAAGGACACTTGCTCGGCGAGGTACACCTCACTCGTGCTACCTGCACCGACTCGCTCGTCGATGCGGTAGCGCTCAGCGAGAACACTGCCCGGAGTTATCTCGCGACTCGAGCCGGGCGCGCTCGGTGTCGCTGGGTTTGGGACAGCCGCAGTCGCCATATTACGATGCATTGTAGTCGTTTCACCGCGGCGAGTCGCCCCCTCAAAGCGCATGCTACGGGGGGAAACGCCCCGAAATCGATCGCTCGCGAGCGCTGGGGGAGCAAAGATCCGCTGCTCTGAGAAAACACCGATTCAGGCTTTCGTTCCGCGCCGCGCACACGCGATTCAGCGTTCGTCACTGCATGCGAGTGAGCCTGACAGCAGACACGAACCCACATCTTTCACGTCGCTACCGAGCGATTGGCGAGATCCGTGACAGAATCCAAGTGGAAAATGCCGCGTCAGCGCCGCAGTACGACCATCGGCGTTCTCACGCCCTACGCGGGGGGTTTCTACTACGGGGCCATCCTGGCGGCGATTCACGCCACGGCGCGCGCGCGCGGCGCGACAGTCGTCGCGCTGCACACGTTCGGCATGGATTTGTTCTGGCCCGACGAGCCGGGTTCGGAGCCTCTCGCGCTCAACGTCGCCGACGGCTGGATCGCGATCAACGAGTTCGATTCGGCGCGGTTCGCTTCGCGTGTCGTCGCAGCGGGAAAGCCACTCGTGTACTTGAGTGAACGCCCCGAGGGCCTGAAATGCTGCTCGGTTCTGCCGCACAACCGCGAAGGCGCGAAGGCCGCCACTCGACATTTGATCGAGCACGGGCATCGCAACATCGCGTTCGCTGGCTTCCTCGGTCAATTCGATTTGCGCGAGCGCTACGAGGGCTATCTCGACGCGCACCGCGAGGCGGGCATCGAAGCCGATCCATCGCTGCTCTTTTTCTCGCACAATAATTTGGAGATCGACGGGCACGACGTTGGGCGCAAGATCGTCGAAGCGCGGCTGCCCTGCACGGCGCTGGTCGCCGGCACGGACAAGACCGCGCTCGGCTTGATTCCGGTGCTGCGCGACGCGGGCTACGACATTCCGGCGGACTTCGCGATCGTCGGCTTCGACGACATCGAAAAGGCGCAGTACGCCGATCCGCCGCTCTCCACCGTGCGCCAGCGCTTCGATTTGCTCGGCGCCACCGCCGCGGAAACGCTGCTCGATTGCCTGCTGGATGACGTGGCGCTGCCGGACGTCGTGCGCGTGCCGACCGCGTTCATCCGGCGCGCCTCGTGCGGCTGCGTCGCCAACGCCTCACTCTCACCGCCCAAGGTCGATGCGGCCACCAGCGACCGCGCCGACGCGCTCGCGCACGCTTTGCTACAGGTAGCCAGCACCCGCAATCTCACCGAGCTGTCGCCGTCGGCCTGGCCGGGTGCGCGACGCATCGCCGAACATTTGCATGCTCTCGCCGAAGGTGAAAAGCCGCTGACGCCGGACGAGCTCAGCGGGGCCTGGGACGGCCTTTTGAACATGAGCCGAGACGTCGAGAGCGTGGAGGGGGCGATCGCCGTGATCGAAGCCTTCGCCAACGCTTGGTGCGCGGCGCTGCCGCCGCCCGGTGCGGGGGCGACCGACGCGGCTCGCCGGCGCGTGCAGGTCGCGGTGCGTCAGCTGCGCATCGAGCTGATGCGACAGTGGCGGGTCACGGAGCAAGTGCGAAGTCGGTATTACGACTTGGTCTCCGAAGCGAACGCCAAGATCAACGTGGCGCTTGCCGGCAAAGACTTCGCGAACGCCAAGAGCCTGTCCTGGCTGCGCTGGACGCGGCTGCGCTACGGGGCGCTCGGGCTGTGGTCGAAAGGCGGCGAAGGCAGCGCGCGACAACTGTCGATCATCAGCGAGTACGGCGCCGAGCACTTGCCGGTCACGCTGCGCGACACCTCCTACGTCGCCTCGCAATTTCCCCCGCCCGCGGCGCGCGAGCTAATCGCCGAGCTCGGGGACGAGAACATGTTGATGATGGTGCCCATCAAGGGCCCTGATCGCAATCGCGGTCTGTTGACGGTAATCGGGCCGGTCGAGGTGGAACTGCTCGATCACGTCGGAAGCGTGCACGAGTGGGCGGCCCTGGTGGGCGCGTCGCTCGAGCGCGAAGACGTGGAGGCGCAGCTCCGTGATCACGCGCTGCGCGATTCGCTGACCGGGCTGCCGAACCGCGCGCTGCTGCTGGAGCGATTGGAGTGGCTGCTCGCCTCGACCAAGCGCAGCGAAGGCCAGCGCTTCGCGGTGCTGTTCCTGGACCTGGACGACTTCAAGAGCATCAACGACAGCCTCGGGCACCTGGCCGGCGATCGCTTGCTGGTCGACATTGCGCAGCGACTGCAGTCGTGCCTGGGCGACGCGGACATCATCGCGCGTTTGGGCGGCGACGAGTTCTCGGTAATCGTGCCGAGCGTCGTGCACGACGGGGACGCGCTCGACGTGGCCAAGCGCATTCACGAGGCACTGCGCGCGCCGTTCACGCTCGACGGCGATCCGGTATTTACCTCGTGCAGCACGGGCATCGTTTTCAGTACGTCGCACCACGAGTCGGCGGCCGACCTGCTGCGCGACGCCGATACGGCCATGTATCGCGCCAAGCTGCAGGGCCGCGCGCGCTCGGCGGTGTTCGACAGCGACATGCACGCGCAGGCCAAAGAACGGCTTCGGCTCGACTCCACGCTGCGCCAAGCCTTGGAGCGAAACGAGTTCGAGCTCCACTATCAACCGCTGATCTCCTTGCGCAGCAACCGGCCGATCGGCGCCGAGGCGCTGATTCGCTGGAATCACCCGGAGCGGGGACGGCTCGCGCCCGCTCGCTTCCTGAGCGTGGCCGAAGAGGTGGGCCTGGCCATTCCGATCAGCAAGTGGGTGCTGGAAACCGCTTGCCGAGAAGCCGCCCTCTGGCGCTCGCTCGGCGGCGAGCCCCTGTACGTGAACGTGAACGTACCACCGCAGCACTTCAAGGACCCGCAGTTCGTCGAGCTCATCGAATCGCTACTCGAGCGCTACCAGCTGCCCGCGTCCGCGCTTGGGCTGGAGCTCGTGGAGAGCAGCTTGATCGAACAGCAGCAAGCAACGATCCAAGTGCTCGAGCAACTACAGCGCCTGGGTGTGAAAACGGCGATCGACGATTTTGGCACCGGCTACTCGTCGCTCAGTTATTTGAAGCTCTTCCCGCTCAGCGTGCTCAAGCTGGACCGCGGCTTCATTCAGGGCATTCCGGATGACCCGCACGATACCGCTATCACTTCGGCCATCATCACCATGGCGCACGGCCTCGGCCTCACCGTGGTCGCCGAAGGGGTCGAGTCGCCTGCGCAGGCAAAGTTCTTGCGCAGTCAGGGCTGCGACGTGCTGCAGGGGTTTTTGCTGAGCCGGCCGCTGCCCGCCAAAGAGTGCCGACGCTTTCTGAGTAGTGGCGGCCAGCCCGAGCTCGTGCTGCGCGCCACCGCCTAGCCTTCGAGCGCAGAACAGCAGGGCTGGAAGACCGGCCACCTGGACAGGCGAGCCAAACTGCCCGTCGATTTTTTCGACGGAAGTTCGGAGCCCCTGCGTTCAACCCAGTGAGCTTGCAGAAACCCGCAAGCCGAAAGGATCCGGTCATGAAAAAGTTCACTGTCGTTTCGCTGCTTGCTGCCATCACCGTCACCAGTGGGTTCGCGCTGGCTTGCCCCGGTCACGAAGGTGGCAAGGCGAGCGCGGACACCAACAACGACGGTAAAGTCTCGCTGCAAGAGTTCCAGACCAAGGCGCGCGCGCGCTTCGACGCAATGGACAAGAACAAGAACGGCGTGCTCAGCAAGGACGAGCTCGAGGGTCGCGGGCAGCGCATGCTGCGCGCGGACTCCAACAAGGATGGTCAGGTGACGCTCGCCGAATCGCAAGCCGAGGTTCAGTCTTGGTTTCAAAAGCTGGACGCCAACAAGGACGGCGCGCTCAGCGGTGACGAGCTGCCGCGCGGCCGCCACGGCCACGGCGAAAAGCACACCAAGGCCTGAACTCATGCTGCGCCCCGTACCCCCGCGCGAGCTGTCTGACGAAGACGCCGTGCTCGTGGTGCGGGTGAGTGAGGGAGACGTGGCGGCGTACCGCGAACTGGTGCGCCGCCACGCTGCCAAACTGACGCACTACGCGCGACGCTTGCTCGGCGACGAAAGCGAGGCCGAGGACGTGGTTCAAGAAACCTGTCTTCGGCTCTGGCAACGCGCCGCCGACTACTCTCCCGAGGCCCGAGTGACCACCTGGCTGCATCGCATCACGCACAATCTCGCGGTCGATCGGCTGCGCGCGCGCGGGCGCTTTCAGCCCGTGAGCGACGACGAGGTCGAGGCCGAGCCAATCTCGGCGCCGCAGCCACGTGAGCTCGAAACCAAACACCGAGTCGCGACACTCGAAACGGCTTGGGCCGAGCTGCCCGAGCGACAGGCAGCGGCGCTCGCCCTGGTGCATTTCGATGGCCTTTCCGGCAGCGAAGCCGCACAGGTGCTCGGCGTGAGCGAAGAAGCAGTGGAGTCGCTGCTCGCGCGCGGCCGCCGCGCCCTGAAGGCGCACCTACGCGCGCACGATCTAGTCTCAGGAGCATCCCAATGAACCATCCGCCCATGACCTTGGCCCGCTTTCGCACGCTCGTAGAGGCGTACGGGGGCGAGCTATCGCGCTGGCCCGAAAAGGAGCGGGGCGCGGCCAAGGTGCTGCTCGAAAGCTCCGAACCAGCACGAGCCGCGCTCGCCGAGGAAGTCGAGCTCGACCGGGCGCTCGACGCGCTCTCGGCGCCGGATCTGTCCCCCGCGCTCGCGCGCCGGTTGAACGAGATTCCAATCCGCGCACCGGCGAAGTCACGGCGGCTACCGTTCAAAAGACTGTGGGCCCCCGCCCTGGCATGGGCGGCTGCGGCGGCGATCGGCATCGCGCTCGGCAACTTCGCCGACGACGAGGACGACACGCTGGCCGATGCGGGCCAGGTCAGTGAAGCCGTTTCCCCCGAGCCTGCGCCCAGCGACAACGCGCTGGCCTCACTGGCGCTTGGCTTCGCTGATCTCGAGGAGATCCAATGACCCCCCTGGCCAAACGTCTGGGCATCCTGCTCGCGGTTTCGATTGGGCTGAATTTGCTGCTCGGCGGCTTGTGGCTCGGGCGCGGGCTGCGCGGTCGGGGTCCGCACCCACACGGTTTTGCACCGCCTCACGCCAGCAGCGAAATGGCGAGCCGGCGACACCCCCTCCTGCGGCAAGCGTTCGACGCCAAGGCGCCGGAGTTCTCGCAGCACCGGGAAGCGGCACGCGCGGCGCGGCGCAGGGTCGCGCAAAGCCTCGAGCGACAGCCGTTCGATCGCGCGGAGCTCGACTCGGCGCTCAGCGCGCTGCGCAAAGAGAACCTCGCGAGTCAGGAGCTGTTTCACGGCGAGCTGTCCGGGCTCGCGGAGCGCGGCACGCCCGAAGTGCGACGCGACATCGCACGCACGTTCCTGCGAGACCGCCCCTGAGGCGCGCTCGGCTCACGCTCTTTCGGCGTGCACTACCCAAGCAGCCGACTCCATCCACACACCCTTCGGGGTTGCGAACGGCTCCAGCGCTTTCGCGAGCGCCTCGCTGAAGGCCGGCAGCAAGCTGGGCTCGGCCTCCGCGATTGCGCGGGACGCGGGCCCCACGCGCAAGCAGTAGGCGACCGCGTCGGAGACCGTTTCTGCGGCGCCCAAGTGCAGCGGTGCATCGAAGCTCGTGATCTCGATCTTGGTGAAGCCCGCGTTCAGCAAGAGCGCACGAATTCGCTCGGGATCAGCGAGGTAAAACGGCCCCGCGCGCTCGCTGTCGAGAAACCCGCGCTCGGCCAGCGCGGGCGCGAGCGAGAGCACGGCCGCCAGGGGCACGCTGGACCACGGATTTCGAGCGGGGCTCTGCCACGCTACGAAGCACAGCCGACCACCGCGCCGCAGCGCGCGGCACACGTTGCCGAACCCGGCGGCGGGGTCCTCGAAAAACATCAACCCGAAGCGCGAAAAAGCCAGGTCGAAGTAGCGATCGAGGAACACGTGGCTTTGCGCGTCGTCGAGCAGCAGATCGACCTGAGCGTAGTTTTTCTCGCGCACCCGCTCTTCCGCACATTCGAGCATGGGTTCGGATACGTCGATGCCCACCACTTCCCCGCGGGGTCCGACCAACTCCGCCAGCTGGAGCAGCGTCTGCCCTGTGCCGCAACCGACGTCGAGCACGCGCGAACCCGATTGCGGCGCGAGCCGCGCGAGCGCGGCGCGCCCGAACGGATCGAGCTGCGCGTCCAGGCGGTCCTGATACTGCACCCAAGCCTGGCCGGCGCGAGCCTGGAAGTGGAACAGGGGCGGCGGGGGTTCAGCAGGGGGATCCACCACCCTAGACTGCCACGAACGCGAGAAAAACGTGAGGCCCGTGCGTCAGCGCAGGGCCACCCACACGCCGCGGAAGGTCTTCTCGCTCGGCACCTTGAGGCGCTTGCACTCCTTGCCGGACACGAGGCGGCTTCCGTCGTCACTGAGCAGCATGAAAGAATCTCTCTGTTCCGGCGAAAAGACGCCCTCGGGGTTGAGGTCGCCGAGGTCGAGCGGCTCGACCCGCACCGGCTGATCGTGGCCATTCCAGGTGTAGAGTGCCGAACCGGGCTCCGAGTCGGTATGGCCGGCCACAATCAAGTAGCTGCCCCGCCATGAGGAGAGCGAGCGCACCCCGAGCCCAGCGAGGTCGAGGGTGAGCGGGTCGCCGAACGCGGCCTTTTCTCCCGCAGTCACTACCTTTTCGGGGTTCAGGAGCGGCACCAATAGCGCGCGCCCCTCGGGCACCGGGTTGCGAAAGCCAATCCAGACGCCGCCTTCGACGCGCGCGGTCATACCCTCGATATTGAGACCGCCCGGGTCTTTGGGTGCGCGCTCGGACGCCGCCGAGAGCTCGAAGCGAGCGAGCTTGGGCTCGCCGAGTAGGTCGCCGAGCAGCCGCTCGTAGCTGCCGACCCAGTCGACTCCGAAGCGGCCGTCGGTCACGCGGGTCGCGAACAATCGGAGCCGCTCCGGTCGGACCTTGCCGGAACTGCTGCGCCCATGCGAGGTCAACCAGAACGCCAGATCGCCTAGCCGCGTTGCGGCCTCGATATCGGTCTCCGGCGTTTTTTCGACCTTGCGGGGCGCGCCCTGCGTCTCCAGGCCGAGCCAGGGCGAAACGTCGATTTGATGCAGCGGCGCGCCACCCTTGTCGGCGTCATAGACGCGCAGCACGTTGTCTTCGTCGTCGGCGACTAGCAACGCATCTTGGCCGAGCGGCACGGCTCCTGACGCGTCGCACATGCCCACGAATACTCGCGAGGGGCCGAGCTGCGGCCGTGCCTTGGAGCCTGTCTCGCTCGCTGTCGGTTGGACCGCCTGTGAAGCCACGCTGGCCGTGGGCGCGGCGGGCCCGCCTTCTCTCGCGCAGGCGACCAGCAACCCCAGAACCAAACCAAGCGGCAGCTGCGCGCACCGGCCGCGACCTTTCGAGAATCGAGCCATGAAGTCGTGCATTGTGGATCCGCGCGGCGGTCTGGGCGAGGATGCCGAGACCTTGCTTTTGCAACGCCGCGACCCTCGTTGCCTCCTGCTTTTCTGGGCGTTGCTCGCGACCGCGAGCGGTTGCGCGTCGCAAAACGCCACGGCCAGCGAGCCGCTCAGACCTGCGCCGGCAGCGTCCGTCCCGCTCGACGCCAGCCTATCGAAGCCCGCGGCTCCAGCGCTTGCGACGGAAGCGCCGCCAGAGATCGCAGCGAGTGGTCCTGAACCGGAAGCTCCCAAAGAGACTCCGGAAGCACGTCTGGCCTTTTGGAAAGCGCTGTATCAATCACCGCGCCATCACCCTGCAGTGCTCGACCAGGAGCCGCGCTCGTCGCGGCTTTCACCTGGCGCTTATGCGTGTCGCGTGAGCAAGGAGTACCGGCTGCGAGATTGCCGTATCGAGCAGCGCGACGGGCGCACTTTTCTGGAGTTCTCCGACGGCAACCTGCTCGCGATGCGCGGCGTGCTGTGGGACGAAGGCGCGACCATTCGCTTCGAGGGCTGGCTTTTGGAAGAGCAACCATTCGGCTGCACCAGCTGTCAGGATCGCTGCTATGCCTACCCCGGCAGCTGCGCTTGCGACCCGTTGCCGTCGGAAGCGATTCGCGAGTGCCTACGGCAGCCGCTGCGCATCAGCTTCCGACCCGCAGGCAAAGGTCGCTACGAAGGCATGCTCGACTACGCGGTCTACTACAACGAGTACGTCGGGGAGGGCAGCGAGCGGCACGCCCAGGGCTACAGCGCGAAGCCTGAGCGATTCGAGGTCTTGCTCGTGAGCGGACCGCCGCCCAGGGCGAAGGAGTAGGCGCGCGAGCGCACAACGAGGAGCACCGGGACGAGACAATGGCAGCGTTCAGCGGCTATGCCGCGATGATTTTGATTCTGGTCGCGGCTTCGCTGCCGCTCGGCTATCGGCTGCGGGCTGCCAAGCGCGCCGCGCCGCTGTCCGCGACGATAAGGACTCACGTTGCGCTCGGACTGGGCACCGCGCTGGTTGCGTTCTTGCACACGCTGGTCGCGTTACCCTCGCTCGGTTCGCCGGAGGCAGTGGGGGCGGGCCTATTGCCGCTAGCCTCGGCGGGCTGCGCTTTTTTCCTACTCGTGGCGCACGCTGGGATCGGCTTGCAGTTACGGGATCCACGCCTCCGAGATCGCGCGCAAAAACGACGAACACATGCGATCACCGCCGTTGCGATCATCGTCGCGGTCGGGGCGCACGTGATTGGGTTGCTGACCGCGGCCAAGTAGGCCGGAGCTCGGCGCGAAGCCTGAGTTCACGGAGCGCCACGCAGGTGAGCTTCGATTAGACTGGCGAGGAGATCGGGGTACTCCTCTTCGATGTCGTGGGTAGCGCCGCCGATGATCTCGAGTTTCGCGTTCGGTAGGCGGGCGGAGAGGTGATGCCCGACCGCGGCAGGGGCGATGAGATCTTGGTCGCCGAATATCAGCAGCGTCGGAGCAGAAATCAGACCCAAGCGAGCGCTGAAATCAGCACGATCTTCGACGAGCCAGCGGGGTGCGTCGGGGCGGCGGCGCTCGAAGGCTTCGCGCCAGTCCACGCCGCCCAGGGCCAGCACGTCGACACCGCCAGCAGCCGCGACCAGCACGAGCCGGCGGATGCGATCGGGATGGTCGAGCGCGATGCGCAGTGCCAAGGCAGCGCCCATGGACAGGGCCGCTAAATCGCAGCACGGAGGTAGCTCCGCCAATACACGTTGGGTGAGCTCGTCGATCGAGCTGATGTCGTCGCTCGCTGCGTCGCTGCCGAGCCCGGGATAGTCGCAGAAAATCGGCGAACGCCGAGCAGCGAGCCGCGAAGCGATCGGCCGCCAGACTGCGGCGCTGCCGCTCGCGCCTGGTAGGTACGCGAGCGGCAAGAACGTGGTCGGGGTCAAGGCTTGGGGACGATGACCGAGACCGAATAGCCAGGCAACGTGGTGCGGAAGCGATTGCTACCCGCGCTCGTGAGCGCATCCGAGGCGACCGGTCCCGCTGCGGCCTCGCTCACCAGGTAGACGTCGGCGCTCGTGAAGGTGATTGCGTGCACGACGTCGAGGCTAACCGGGGAGGGATCGGGCGAACGGTT
Organism: Polyangiaceae bacterium; assembly: GCA_035549735.1. Lineage (GTDB taxonomy): Bacteria > Myxococcota_A > Polyangia > Polyangiales > Polyangiaceae > PMG-095. The sequence continues at coordinate 251,705 of DASZQI010000011.1, forward strand.
GATCGCCACGATCACGACGCGGCCGGCGACCTGGGAGTCGATGCTGCCGTACACCGACACGCGCGCGATATCGCTGGTCGTCGCGCGTACCGAGCGGTCACCGAAGCTTTTGCCCGCGCCATCGTAGTTGCGGTATGCGGCGACCGCTGCCAGCGTGAAGGCGTTGTCGCCTTCTTGCGGCTGTAGCCCGGCGAGTGAAACGCCTTCGCGACCGAACGCGCCGAGCGCATCTGCGACCGCGACACCGCCGCTCGGATCGTCGACGCCGCTGTAGGCATACGACGAGATCGAGAGCTTGGTTCCCGGGTAGTAAGCGGCGATCTTCTGCAGAATCCAGGGAATCAGCTTGATGGGGCCGACGCTGTCGGCAATCCAGCTGTGCTCTTTATAGTTCGGGTCCCACAGCGATCGCGGCGCTTGAACTCGGTCCTCGGCAGTATCCGGAAACTCGGGATACCAGTGAATGTCGAGATAGTCGATCAGGCGAACCCCAGCGGTTTCGCTGGCCTCTTTCATCGCCGCTAGGTAGTAGTCGAGGAACTCGGCGTTGGGGCGATTGGGAGCGTCCTGCAAATTCAAGAAGGCGTAATAGCCGTAGCCGCCGTAGCCGATGATCTCGGCGGTCGGCCAATTGTCTCGGATCATCTTCGCGTACTCGGCGTTACGCGTCACGACTTCGTCGTAAGTGGTGTGGTCCGGGTGCAACGCGATGTGAGTTTGACCCCAGAGCTCGGGCTGGTTGTCGAGCGTGAACAAGACGTTCGTGCTGCCCGAACGCGCCTTGAGGTAGCTCAAGAACTCGTCCTGGCTCACGTCACCGTCAGTGGTGTCGGGAGGATCGGCGAAAGGAGCGCCCTTGCGCGCTTGGTTGTGACGCAAGCGAGTGGTCTGATAGTTGGCCGACTTCGTCACGTCGCCGGAGCACAACGGATAGGGCGAGCCCGCCGTCTTGTCGGCAGCGACGTAGTCGAGCAAGGGCACGGTGACCACGGCAGAAGCGCTCTTCTCGCCGGCCTCCGTCACGAGCGAAGTGACGGTCAGTGCCGGATCGCTGCTAGCGCCGAGCGCCGCGTTGTTCTCGGAACACAGCATGCTGTCCGCACCCGCATTCGACGCATTGTTTTCCCAGTTGTAGGTCGACCACGGGTTGCCACCCAAGCGGCACATCGCAAAGCGGGCCTTCGCGTTGGAACAGGCGACGCCGTTCGCGAGGTTGACGCCATAGATCAACGGTGAAATCGGGTGCACATCAGCGGTCGTCGTGACCGTGAGTGCAACTTCGGCAGTTCCGCCGGTCGCGGTGCCACCTGTCGCACCGCCGGTCGTCGCCCCTCCGTCCGTCGCACCGCCAGTCGAGACAACTCCGCCCGTACCGCTGCCACCACTCGAAGAGCCGCCGGTGTCCGTACCGCCGGTCTCCGAGCCGCCGGTGCTGGGGCTCGCGCCCATGCCCGCGTCCGACGCTCCCTGGCCTGCCTGACCTGCGTCGGCACCGCTTCCACCCGCGCCGGCGCTTCCGCCGTCTCCGGGAATACCAGCTGCGCCCGCGTCGACGTTCGCGCCTCCCTCAGGGCTAGCGCGCCCGCCAGTAGAACTACCGCCTTCTCCCCCACTCGGATCCCCCTTTGAGGAACCGCAAGCGAGGGCCCAAATCGCTGGACAAGCCAGCAGCACAACCCGCGCAAATCTAGTCATGATAGCCAATAAGAATAACCGCCCGAGCCAACTCCGCAAAGAACTCTAACTCAGCGAAGTTGGATCGCTAGTCCGTGGCAGAATCGCATCGACTCAGCCGCGCTCTCTTGAGTCTGGCGGTCACGGTAAATTCCAATGCGACTCGCCAGGAAAGCCGCCGAAGCATGAGTTGCTGGCTGAAGCGAATTGCCTCGAGAGCTCTCGGGTCGCGTGCTTCAGTGCCTCACACATCGCTAATCGGAATTCGAAGAGCACTTACGGGAACGGGTGAGATCTGATTGTTTCGCGTGCGCAACCGCGCGCGCGTTCGGACCCCGAACTTTCGGAGTCAGCGCTGGTGGTCACGCACAGGCGCGGTCGACGACCCGCCGGAAGCCCCGCGCGTCGCCATTCATCGTGGAGCCGCTTGCCCTGAAAGCCCGGCGTTGGGACAAGGGGGGCCGTCCCCCCAAACGACCAATTCGCCCCAGATTTGGCTGATTTCCGAGATTTCTATTCGGGTAATTCGCGCACAATCCGGGCAGCAGGGCTAAAAACGCCGCTACCCACGCATCGCTGCTTCCCTTCTGCGGACAGTTTCAGTACGTGGCCGCTTCCCCTCATCAGCGAAGAAATATCCCGTGGCAACTCGCATCCCCCTCGAACGCATCCGCAACATCGGTATCTCGGCTCACATCGACTCGGGCAAGACGACCCTGACCGAGCGCATCCTCTTCTATACCGGGCGTATTCACCGGATTCACGAGGTGCGCGGCAAGGACGGCGTCGGCGCGAAGATGGACTCGATGGAGCTCGAGCGCGAGAAGGGCATCACGATCCAGTCGGCGGCGACGTACTGTGTTTGGAAGGGCTCGCAGGAGCAGTTCGAAGAGCACAACATCAACATCATCGACACGCCCGGACACGTCGACTTCACGATCGAAGTGGAGCGCGCGCTGCGCGTGCTCGACGGCGCGATCCTGGTGCTCGACTCGGGCAAGGGCGTGCAGAGCCAGTCGATCACCGTCGACAAGCAGATGAAGCGCTACCACGTGCCGCGCATCGCGTTCGTCAACAAGATGGACAATCCCGGCGCGAACTACGAGCGCGTCGCCGACATGCTCAAGGAAAAGCTGGGCCACCACCCGGTCAAGCTGCAGGTGCCGATCGGCTCCGAAGACAAGTTCCAAGGCATCATCGACCCGATCATCGGCAGGGCGTTCTTCTTCGACGGTGACGACGGCGAGATCATCCGCGAGGTCGACGTTCCCGCGGAATTTGCCGAGAAGACCGCGCTAGCGCGGCAAGAAATCATTCAACAGGTCGCCGACGTCGACGACGCGCTGGCAGAGAAGTTCATCAACGAGGAGCCGGTCTCCAACGACGAGCTGCGCGCGGCGATTCGTCGCGCGACGCTGGCGCTGAAGATGACCCCGGTCATGTGCGGTTCGGCGTTCCGCAACAAGGGCGTTCAGCTCTTGCTCGACGGCGTCACGCTGTACCTGCCGAACCCGACCGAGGTGGTCAACGAGGCCCACGATCAGACCAAGAACGAAGAGAAGATCGTGATCGAGTCCGACCCGAGCAAGCCCTTCGTCGGCCTCGCATTCAAGCTGCAGCAGGACAAGTACGGGCAGCTGACTTACTTCCGCGTGTACCAGGGCTCGGTCACCGCGGGCGACACCATCTACAACACCAGCAACGAGATGCGGAAGGTGCGCGTGCCGCGCATGTTCCGCATGCACTCGGACGACCGCGAAGAGATCAAGACGGCCGAGGCCGGCGACATCGTCGCGTTCTACGGTGTCGAGGCGAGCTCGGGCGAGACGTTCACCGACGGCAAAGTCAACGTGACTCTCACCTCGATGCACGTGCCCGCGGCGGTGATTTCGCTGGCAATCGCGCCGAAAGACCGAGGGGCCGAGGCGAATTTCTCCAAGGCGCTGAACCGCTTCACCAAGGAAGACCCGACCTTCCGCACCTACCAGGACGAAGAGTCGCAGCAGACCATCATCCAAGGCATGGGTGAGCTCCACCTCGACATCTACATGGAGCGCATGCGGCGTGAGTACAACTGCGACGTCGTCGCCGGGAAGCCGCAGGTCGCGTACCGAGAGACCATCACCCAGCGCGCCGAAATCGCCTACACGCACAAGAAGCAGACCGGTGGCTCCGGTCAGTTCGCGCGCGTGGTTGGCTTCATGGAGCCGTTGCCGGCCGACGCAGTCGAAAACTACGAGTTCGTGGACGAGACCACGGGTGGTTCGATTCCGAAGGAGTTCATCCCGGCCTGCGACAAGGGCTTCAAGGAAGGCGTCAAGAAGGGCAGCCTGATCGGCTTCCCGGTCGTCAGCGTGCGCTGCACGGTGAACGACGGCCAGTGGCACGCGGTCGACTCGTCCGATCAAGCGTTCCGAACGGCAGCCTTGATGGGCTTCCGCGAAGCCTACTCGGCGGCCAAGCCCACCATTCTCGAGCCGATCATGAAGGTCGAAATTTCGGCCCCCATCGAGTTCCAGGGTTCGGTCGTGGGCCAGGTGAATCAGCGCCGGGGCGTAATCCTGGAGACGATCAGCGACGAGAACGTGACCGTCACCGCCGAGGTGCCGCTCAACTCGATGTTCGGCTACTCCACTGATCTGCGCTCGGCGACGCAGGGCAAGGGCAACTTCACGATGGAGTTTGCCCGCTACGCTCCGGTCCCGAAGCAAGAGCAGGAAGAGATGATCAAGAAGTACAAGGAGAAGCTCGCGAAGGAAGCGGCCGCCCGCAAGTAGCGCAGCTGGAGGGGCGCGTAGCGCGCGCCCCTCCCTCACTCACCCGGCTTCACCGAAAACGGGTCGGGTTCGAACAAATCGTCCCGCAAGGTCTCGATCAGCGCGGCCAGCCGCGCCGGCGTGGGCAGGTAATTTTCGCTGGGCATCGCGAGGGCCGCTTCGTAGTTGCTCTGCTCGGTGCCCCTGACGAAGTTGGATTGCCACGCGCAGTTGACGTCGTGGTTCCAGCTGAGCGCGTTGCCCGCTTCCGGGCACGCTCGCACGCGGTCGAAGAACTCTTCGAGGCGCCCGATGTCAGCAGAAAGTCGCGCGCGAATGGTTTCGGTGCCGATCGACCATTCTTCGATCATCGCCTCGTTCGAGATCAGAAACTCGCGGTAGCCCACGCCGCCGCCGCCGAAGGTACCGCCGCAGATTGGCCCCATCAGCGCTGCATCCTTCAAGAAGAAGAACCCTGCGAGGCGCTCGGGCCGTGCCAGCGCGTCGGCGAGGCTGACCCGTGCATTCGATGCGTCGAACACCTGCAGTTGACCGCCTGCGAACACCGCCATCCAGGCATCCGCGCGCAGCACCAGGCGAAGCAAACGGTTACCGTAGCTTTCGCCAGGCCAACCCAGTCTCGTCGCCCACGGGTGGGGCCAAGCATAGCGACCGTTGGCGAAGCGCGCGCTGGTGAGCAGCGCCGCGAGCTGTTGCTGCTCTGGAATGACGTTCGCGGAGGCGAGCGCTTTCAGTGAGTCGAAAGCAAAGCCAGGCCCCAGGCCCTCGCGTTCGCTGCGGGTTAGCAGCACCCGGCCCGCTCGAATTTCGGCCTCCTGCTCCGCGGTCGTCCAACTGTAAAGCTCCCGCTGGAAGGTGAATTGGCGGACGACCTGATCCGCGAACACCGGCATCGCGGACGCACCGGCCGTACAGACCTGGCCCGGAACGGAGATGGTCGGCTCGCCCGCGGAGCTGCTGCCCCCGCGCCCAAGCACGCCTCCAGTGCCAAAGTTGAAGGCACCCGCTTTCCCCGGCACGGGCCCGATCTGTCCGCCTGCTCCAGCCGCCGTCGTGCCTTGTTGCGGAAGCTGTCGGGCGTCGGAACAAGCGCCAACGAACAGCGCGCTAGCCGCCAGAGGTCGAAAAGCGGCGCGAAGGATCGCCCGTGGGTCCCGCAAACGGCCAGCCATACGCGCTACACGGTAACACGCCCCGCGGGCGTCGCTCTTTCACGGCTCAGCGGCGCCGGGAACGCGCTGGTAATCGCTGCCGTATTTCGTCGAGGCGCGCGCGGTGGGGTGCGCTGAGCCCGGGCAAGCGGGCACACTCATCGAGCGCGCGCCGGGCTCGCTCGACCGCGCCCGTTTCCAGCGTCACCTCGGCAAGTGTCAGCTGTGCATGCGCGACGACGTTGGCCACGCGCTGGTCCGACTCCTTTTCGTGACCCGCCACCGCTTGCTCGAGCTGCTCCACGATGCGCTGGTTCAAGCGGGCACGGATGCCGTCATCGAGACCCGGCGCGTGCCGCAAGCGCTCGCGTGTCGCATCGGCGTAATTGGCATGCCCGATCACGTAGCCGGGCCAGTCCCAAACGATGCGTACGAAGCAGCGCTCGGCTTCCAAGAAGCGACCCGCGCGTCCGTGTTGCGTGGCCTCGGCCTCGATCGCGAGAATTCGCTGTGGGGTCATGCGGCGCGGATAGCGCAGCGAAGCGCAGGGGGCGCACACCCAGCCGTCGACCGCGATGGGAACTTCGAGCCACAACTCCCCACCCGTTCGGCCATCGAAGGTCGTGATCAGCGCCTCGACTTGGGCGCGGCCGCAGGAGGGACAGGTCGGACTGTCATCGTCCGCAAGCTGCGGCTTCTTCGGTCGCACGAGTGACTCGGCCACGCCTCGATCGCGCAGCGTCGCCACTCCGTCTGCCACCGTCAGCGCGGAGGCTTTCTCTCGACCGAGCAGTTTGTCGAGTAGGCCCATTCGAGCAGCACCCGCGGAGAGACGGTCGCTTCAGCCCAGGCGAAGCAGGCACGCTTCAGCGCTGGAAACGTCGAACTGACCTGGCGCCTCGAATTCCGAGGACTGAACCACGCCGTCTTCGATCGTGAGCACCCCGCGGCGCGCCCGAACGCCCATGTTCTTGGCAGTGAGGTCGGACTCGATGCCCAAGGCCTTGGTGAGCAGTCCGCTGCCGTCGGCGAGCATGAGAATCTTGTCACCCACCTGGTTTGCGTCGGCCCAGGCCTGCATCACGTAAGCGTCATTGACCGAAAGGCAGGCGATCAGGTCGACCCCTTTCTTGCGAAGCTCGTCGTAGCGCGCGAGGTACCCGGGGAGGTGCTTGGCCGAACACGTCGGAGTGAAAGCACCGGGCAGCGAGAACAGCACGACTCGCTTGCCCGCAAACAGCGCCGCGGGATCGACCTCCTCGCCGCCGCTTGGCGTCGCTCGCTTGATGGTCACCGAAGGGAATTTCTGACCAGGGCTGATCGGCATGGCCCGCGCATCGTACTCGCACCGCACGCCGTCACGCTACTGATTCGCGTAAACATCCAGAGGCAGCAGAACCCTTCGCCCGCGCCGGCGCAGCGTCACCGCAACTTGATTGTCCTGCGGCAAATAAAGCCAGGATAGTCAAGACAGTTGGCTCAGAAAACGGCCGGTTCCCCCTGATGCTTGTGACCGATTGCGGGCAGCCATCGCGACTCTCAGATGGCGGCCTTTCACTCGAGCGAGCCGCCATCGCAGGAGCCTCATGTTTTTTCGTGCCCATCGCCGGTTCTTAATTTCGTTTGGTCTGCTCGGCACCTTCGCATGGGCCGGCTGCAGCGCGGACGGCACCACGCCGAGCCCAGCGACCACCGGCGGAGCGTCCACGGGCGGCAGCGGAGGCAGCACGACAACGGGCGGCGCACCGCCGAGCGCAACCGGCGGCGCGGTCAATAGCGGAGGCTCGCTGATCGCTAGCGGTGGAACTGCGACGACCGGGGGCACGAGCGGAGGTGTCAGCGACGGCGGTACCAGTACGGGCGGATTTGCGGGCACCACTGGCGGCGCAAGCGCGGGCGGCATCAACTCGACCGGTGGGCTCGGCAGCGGCGGAGCAACCCTTACCGGTGGCGCCTCGAGTTCAGGCGGGGCCGGCAAGGGCGGCAGCAGCGGTAGCGGTGGCAACGCTGGCGGCAAAGGCGGCTCGGGTGGCGCCAAGGCGAGCGGAGGCGCAGGTCCGACTGGTGGCAGCGCGACGGGGGGCGGCTCGAACACGGGCGGCACGAGCGCGGGCGGCAGTTCCGGAACCACGCCGGTCACGGTTTGGATCGCGGGCGACTCCACCGTTCAAAATTGCTCGGGAACGTGCCCCTGCGGCTGGGGCAGCCAGTTCAAATCGAATTTCAATAGCCTGGTCACGGTGAACAACAGCGCTGTCGGCGGCCGCAGCGTGCGCAGCTGGCTCTACACCACCCAGTCCACGGCGGACGCGAGCGGCGAGTGCTTGGTCGACAAGGACTCGAGCGGAAACCCGATCGTTCAGGCGCGCTGGACCGCGATGCTGAACGGCATGAAAACCGGGGATTATCTATTCATCCAGTTCGGCATCAACGACGGCGCTGCGGCCTGCAATACCGCGGGCGCCGAAGGTCGACACGTGGGCCTGGCCGCCTTCAAGAGTACCTACGGAATGATGGCGCAGGCTGCCAAGGACCGCGGCGCCAATCCCGTGTTTTTGACGCCGGTGAGCGCGATCTCCTGTAGCGGCAGTACGGCGCGCGGAAGCCGCGGTGCGTACGTCACGGCGACGATAGAGGCCGGGATGACCTACGGCGTGCCGGTAATCGACCTGCACCAACTGAGCGTGAACTTGTACAACTCGCTCGCGTTCTGTCCGGTGCCGGGGGGCGACGTCAGCGCCAGCACCACCGGCCCGGTGGGGGCTTTTTTCTGCGAAGATCACACGCATTTCGAGGCTGCAGGCGCCACGCAAATCGCCGGGCTCATCACCAAGGCGTTGCGCGACCAGAACATCGGCTTGGCGGCGTACCTGAAATAGCCGCCGCCTCCGGGCGGGCGGCAGGCGGTCCGAGCCGCTGAGCCGTGCTAGACGGGCGGGCCGCCTCAACTGGCGCCCCTTCATGAACCCGACGCCCAAAGACATCGCCGAGTGCGTTCGTCTCCTCGAAGCGCTGGTCAAAGATCCCGCGCTGCTCGCGGAGGTGGACCTCGAGACTCGCAACCAACTGCTGACCGCGGCGGGCCGCGTGTCGCGGCCCGAGCGCAACGAGCAGCGGCTGCTCTCGCGGGCCCTGCGGAAGAAGAAGAAGCGAGCCATTCGCGCCGAGGACGAAGCGAAGCTCGAACAGGCCGGCATTCGCCAAATGCGCCTGTCCCCGGTGTTCGTGACACCCGGGCCGCGCGCGCTTTCGGCGTCCCAGGGCGGTACTTTTCGAGCGGACGCGCCGCCCGAGCCCGAGCCGAACGCCGACGCGGGCCCGCCGCTCAACGTGCCGCGCTGCTGTTACGTCTGCAAGCAACCGTGCAGCCACGTTCACTTTTTCTACGACCAGATGTGCCGCGCTTGCGGCGATTTCAACTACCAAAAACGTTCACAGACAGCGAACCTCACGGGTCGCGTCGCCTTGATCAGCGGCGCGCGCGTGAAGATTGGTTACCAGGCAGCGATTTTATTGCTCCGAGCCGGCGCGCGCGTGCTCGTTACGACGCGCTTTCCGCGCGACGCGGCGCGACGCTACGCGAGTGAAGTCGACTACGAGGACTTTCGCGATCGACTACAGATCTATGGGCTCGATTTGCGTCACACGCCCAGCGTCGAGGCCTTTGCTCGGCACCTGCAAACGAGCGAGTCCAGGCTCGACTTCGTGCTGCACAACGCTTGCCAGACCGTGCGCAGGCCGAGCGGCTTCTATCAGCACCTGATGGAAGGCGAGCTCGGTCCGCTGCACAGCCTGCCGGAAGCCGCGCGCGGCTTGCTCGACCAATACGAGACCCTGCGCGCCGCACGCTCGCACCAGCTCTCCAGCGCGGGGCCTGCCGCGAGCGAGCCGGTCGCGCTCGGCTTGCACGCCGCCTCCGCTTTGTCGCAGGTAGCGCTGACACGCGAAGATCTCGAAAGCGGACAGCAGTTGTTTCCGCTCGGACAGCTGGATGCCGACCTACAGCAAGTCGACCTGCGCGAACTGAATAGCTGGCGCCTCTCGCTGGACCAAGTCGGCACGGTCGAGCTCTTGGAGGTGCAGCTCGTCAACGCCATCGCGCCCTTCGTGCTCAACGCACGGCTCCGCTCGCTCATGGTGCGCGAACGCACGTTCGACAAGCACATCGTCAACGTGTCCGCGATGGAGGGCCAGTTTTATCGCCGCTTCAAGACCGACAAGCACCCCCATACCAACATGGCCAAGGCCGCGCTCAACATGATGACCCGCACCTCCGCGCCCGACTACGCCAAGGACGGTATCTTCATGAACAGCGTGGACACCGGCTGGGTCACCGACGAAGATCCGGCGCACATCGCCCAAAGAAAAACCGAGGAAAACGGCTTTCACCCCCCGCTCGACATCGTGGATGGCGCCGCTCGTATCGTCGATCCGATCTTCGACGGGCTGAACACCGGCAATCACGTGTGGGGTCAGTTTCTGAAGGACTACCGCCCCACGGCTTGGTGACCCGTTTTCGGCCGCACGTGGCCGTCGCTGTCGAGCGTGACCTCCCCTTGCTTCAAAAGGTGACCGACTGCTCGCTTGAAGGCCTTCTTGCTCAACCCAAACCAGGCCCTGATCTGGTCGGGCGGCGAGTGATCCCCGAAGGGTGGGGCATCGGGCCTTACCAGGACGCGGAGCACCTTCTGCGCGTCTCCCTGTCGTTCCTCGTGCGCGTGCCCGCGCAGTGACAGCTCGAGCTTTCCGTCGGGCAGCACGTTGGTCACACGGAAGCGAGCGGCTTCACCGCGCGTGAGCTGGTGCGGCTCGTCTCGGGGCACCAGGCCGACTCGGCGTTTTTGCAGAATGACGAACAGGCCGATTTCGGGATCGTTTCGCCAAGCTTCGCCTTCCACCCATTGATCCTGCTCGAGCTCGAGCGGGGTCTCATTGAGGAGCTCACTCACCCGCATCGTCCCTGCCAGCCGCCCCGTATCATCGACGTATAAACCAATCGGGTGCCGGTCGCCGACGCGCACTTCCCGAGTCTGCTCGGCAAGCGGGATCAGTAACTCTTTCGGCAAGCCCCAGTCGGCAAACGCGCCGAAATGCGTGCACGCGGTGATGCGGAGAAACGCGACCTCGCCCAGCGTCAGCAGAGGAAGCTTGGTCGTCGCGAGCGGCCGCCCCTCCGAGTCGAGGTAGACGAAGACGGAGAGGGCATCGCCTTCACGCGCACCCTCGGGAATTTCGGGCCCGAGCAGCAGCAGAGTTTCGGGGTCGCTCGACGCGGGCGCCCCGGGCAGCCGCAGAAAGGCGCCGGCGGGACCAAAGCGCTGAATCGACAGCTTCGTGAGTCGACCAAGGTGGGCGTCAAAAGCGTCGAACTCGCGGGCCATCGCCCGCGCAGTGTGGCACGGATCAGCCGCGCCGCAGCCGAGGCGAACGTGCTATGCACGACCCCTAAAATCAACTTTTCGGCCAACGGGTATCATTTTGGGAAACAGTCTCGAGCAGCTGCTCGCCGAGGGCGTGATCAGCGAGATCCTCAGCCGGGTGAAGAGCGGAAAAGAAGCCGACGTTTACACGGTGCGACAAGGTGGAAAGGTGGTCGCCGCCAAGGTCTACAAGGACCATGGCCAGCGCAGCTTCAAGAACAACGCGGTCTACCAGGAGGGCCGGCAGGTCCGGAACTCGCGCTCGCAACGAGCCATGGATCGCGGCTCCCGCTTCGGAAAGGAAGCGGCCGAGGAAGCCTGGAAATCGGCGGAAGCGAACACCATCTACAAGCTGCACGCGGCCGGCGTGCGCGTGCCCACGCCGGTGATGTTTCTGGAAGGCGTGCTGTTCATGGAGCTGGTCTTGGGCGAGAACGGATACGCCGCGCCCCGCCTGATCGACACTCAGCTGAGCGCTGACCAAGCCAACCGCGCCTATCACGACATGCTGACGCAGCTGGTCCGCATGTTGTGCTGCGATCTGATTCACGGCGATCTCTCGCCATACAACGTGCTGTGGGCCGCGACGGGGCCGACCATCATCGATTTTCCGCAGAGCGTCTCGGCTTCGCACAACAACAGCTCCGAACGCTTCTTCCTGCGCGACGCGCGCAACATCCTCGGCTACTTCGCGGGCATCGACCCGCGCTTGAGATCACGTTCCGGCGATGCCGCGGAGATCTGGCGCGCCTACGTGCGGCGCGAGCTCAGCCCGGATTTCGTCCCCTCGGGTCGCCCGATGCGACCCGACACTCGACCGATCCATCAGCCAAGCGCGCCGCGAGCAGCGAGCCACCGCGGCCCTCCCCCGCAGGGCCAACGCCCGAACGGCCAGCGTAACGGCGGACCCAACGCGAAATCTTTCGCGCCGCGTGAGCGGCCCGCCGCCGCGCCGAACCCGGCACGCGGACCGCGACGCCCCGAGGTGCTCGTGCTGCGTCGCTCGCCGAAGGCGTCGACTCCCGAGTCCGGCTCGTCAAGCCAAGTCTCGGAACCGCGCTCGCTTTTGACGGCGGAGTCCAGGTTCACGAGCGCGCGCCCGCGCGTCAACTCGCACCCGAACGAAAGCAATCCGAACGCGGAAGCCCAACGCAGGCGACGCAGGCGACGCGGTTAGCGTCGCGCGCGCTTCAAGGCTCGGCTTTCGACGTCTTCGGCAGCGGCTCGCGGGTGGCTTCGGCGATGTTCGACTCGTCGGTGCCTTCCGCAAACTCGCGCCGCGCGCTGCTCACTACGAAGGGCCCGCCGAGCTCGTCCGGCGTGATGCGCTCGTGCCGCGCAGCCTCGCTCTGCTCGCCCGACGTGGCCGACTCCAGATAGGCCTCGCCCAGCTCTTCGCTGAGCTCCTCGGCGCTGACCGAACCGGAGAGAAACGCTTGCGTCGCGCTCTCGTCCCCATCGGTGTTTCGCCCCTCCCGCGCCTTGGCCAAAAGATCGCGCTGGTAGTTCGGATCGAGATGGCCGGTGGCATCACGTCGTTTCACAGGCTCACGGCTCTTGCTCATCGCGCACCTCGTCGTAGGATTTCCACGTCAAGCCTACACCCCTGCAGCGGAATCGCAACGCACGAGCTCAACGAGCGCGCCCTAGAAACTCACTGAAATCACTTCCAGCGTCTCCTCGCCCCGGGGAGTTCGCACAGTTGCCACGTCGCCTGCCCTGCGCCCGAGTAGCGCGCGTGCCACAGGCGAAACGAAGGCGATACGTCCCTGCGCCGGGTCTGCCTCATCGACACCGACGATCTGATAGGTACGCTCGACCTCATCCCGCCCAAGCACGACCACCGTGGCTCCGAAGCGGACCTCGTCCGCGGGGGCTTTTGGCACCACTACGGCGCTCGCGATCCGTTCCTCGAGTTGAGCCCGGCGTTGTACGAAAATCGCCGCCAGATTGCTGCGCTCGGCTGGGTCGAGCATCGACTCGGCGCGGGTGCGCTCGAGCGTGAGATGTTCGAGCTCACTCCGCAAAAGCTCGAGGCCCCGCTCGGTGACGTAGTTCGGGGTGCCGCTTGGGAGCGGAGCTCGCGGAGCAGCTACGGGCGGCAGTTCCGCCGATTCTTCCTTTACGAAGGCGCGGCTCACCACTCCATGCTGCCACGCTCGCGGCGCCACCGCCAACGCACGGCAACGCCCCGGGGCGCTCAATTGCAGGTCGAAGCGAGCGAGAGGCTGCCGGTGACCGACTGATAGTTCGAAGGCGGATTGTTGACTAACACGCCGATGACGCCGTTGCTGATGCGCCCATTGATGGCCGTGGCGCTGGCCGTGCTCCAGCGATCGTTCTGACCGCTGCTCGCGTAGCTGGTTTCGGCCATGATCTTCTTGCCGGTCTTCTGGTGCAGCCAGGCATAGTTGGCCGTGGTTGCGTTGTAGGTGCCGGAGTTCAAAAAAACGTCGGTGTCTCCCGGCCCTTGTACCCAGACCAAATCCAGCACGTCGAGCGGCTGCGCCCCCCAGAATCCTGTGGCTTCGTCGTTCGCGATCCAGGGCGAATGGTTCATGGCGACCACCGCGTTCGGTTGATTGGATTTGATCGCGCAAGTGATGTCGCGCGCGAGAGCACCGAGCTCCGCGTAGCTGAGCGGGCTCGACTGAGTCTTGTAAGAGTACTGCACGAAGTCGCCTTCGAGCCACCAGATGGTGGGTTTGTTCGGGCTCACGGCATAGATGCGCTTCGCGTACTGCGCATAGCTATTGATCAGCGCCGCTCGATTGGAACGGATCCATTGCGCGCCATCAGTGCACAGCGTGTGGCTATCGGTGTCGGTGTTGCAGTCGCAGAACCCCCCGATTTTACAAGCTTGGAAGCCGATGAAATACGTGTAGAACACCACCATCGAGCTCGTGCCTGCGATCGACTGCACGAGCGAGCAGTCGCCACAATTGTTGTTGGTGGCGGTCGCCGTGAACGACGTGAGCCCGCCGTTGGCCTCGTCGCCAATCCAAGTCGAAACGAAATTCAGGTAAGAAGAGTTCGAACCGCTGCTCGGCGCCCCCCAAGCAAACTTGCAGCTCGTAAAAGGGTTGGTCACGACTGCACCGCAGCCAGTGCTGGTGCTGCCGCCAGTGCTGGTGCTGCCGCCAGTGCTCGAACTACCACCAGTGCTGGCTGTGCCGCCCGTGCTCGTCGTACCACCCGTGGCTTTGGCGCCTCCGGTCGTGGTCGCTCCGCCGCTCGAGCTCGCACCGCCAGTCGCTTTCGACCCACCCGTGCCTGTCGCGCCGCCGGTCGCGAGCGCGCCGCCTGTCGCGACCGCGCCGCCGGTGCCTTTGCTGCTCGCGCCGGCGCCGCCCGCGGTGCCAGTCTGCGAACCGCCCGAGCCGAACCCACCCCCGCTGCTCGGGCCGTTGCCGCCGGTCGAGGCGTTAACGCCGCCGCTGCTCGACACCCCACCGCCAACGCTGAATCCACCGGTCGAGAAAGCACCGCCCGTGGCCGACGTGGCACCGCCTGAAGTTGCGGCGCCGCCAATGCCGAGCCCGCCAGTCGTCCCAGCGACACCACCCGAGCTCGGGTTTCCTCCCTGCCCGGTGACACTGCCGCCTTCGGCGAGCGGCGTGTCGGAAGAGGTTGGGCTGCAACCGCCATTCGCACTGGCCAGAAAGAGGGCGCATGCGCCGCTCGTGAGCCCAAGCAGTCGTCTGTTCATAGCGATTTTCTTCCATTGCGTTGGAACGGGCTCTCAGCCCGTGTCCCCGCAGGTTCGCGCTCCCATGCTAGTCGCGCGTGGGCGCCAAAGCGGCTCGCGGAACTGCGCTAAATCGGCGCGCCAGCCGAGTCCAAAAAACTCGGCCCGCCTGCGCAATCAGCGCCGAAATCGGCGAGGGCGAGCCCGCGCTTACCCCCGAACTTGGATGTGGGCCCTAGTTGCAGCCGATCTTGCTGTTGCTGAGGACCAAGTCGTCGATCCACAGGTCGTTCGCGGCGCTGCTGAAGCTCTGCCACCCGATGATGAATTCGACGAACTTGCCCTTCATCCAGTCCGCCGGCATCACGCCGTTCTGCCACTGGTCGGGCGCAGTGATGGAATGCACCAACGTGTCACCAACCCAAGCTTGCAGCTGGTGCTGCGCCTGGTCGGCGAGGAATGCAACTTCGATGCATGCCCACGTGTTGGCCGCGACCACGGGCCCCTTACCCCACTGATCCATCTTCGGAGAAATGTTGTCGCTCGGCACCTCATTGGTACCGATCACGCCTTTGATCTCACCGAACCGCACTTCATCGTTGGCGCTGCCGACTGCTTTACGAATCCCCAAGAGCGTTTCGTGGTTGGCGCCCGGATTCATGCCGAGCTGCCGCGTCATGTAGAAGTAGCCGCGAACGTAGAGCTTGTTCGTTCCGTTCGGCAGCGGGCGCGTGAGCATGACCGGACCGCCAGTGCTGTGAACTTTGAGCGACTTGGTTCCGCTATGCGCGCGCGTGCTGTCCACGACCGCCAACGAGCCATCGTCGGCCGGGTTCTTGATGTTCTTTTGGTAAGCAATGAAGTTGTCCCAGCCCGCCGGTTGCATGCCGTTGGTACCGGACTCGAAGCCTTCGCTCAAAAATCCCGAACTGGAACTGCCCGCGCTGCCGCCGCCGGCCCCGGCGCCGGCCGTGGCCCCACCGGCACCTGCCGCGGCACCGCCTGCACCGCCGCCCGCAGCGCCGGCGGTTCCGCCAGTCGCTCCGCCGCTCGCGCCACCGGTACTCGGGCCACCGCCGCCGGTGTTGCCGCCGGTCGAGCTGCTTCCGCCGGTCGTGCCGCCCGTACCGTTCATGCCAGCGCTGCCGCCCGTCGCGGTCAAACCACCCGTGGTGGGAGTGCCCCCTGTCGGAGCTACGGCGCCGCCGGTCGTTCCACCCGTGGGAGTGTTGGCTCCGCCGCTGCTCGGCGTGCCGCCAGTAGTAGGAGCGCCGCCCTGACCGCCGCCGCTGGATGCGGGGCTACAGCTCGAGGCGAGAGACCCAAGGAGCAGACCAAGTGCGGGCGCAGCCGAAAGCCAACGTCGAAGATGCGTCATGCGAAGGGCTCCACGTTGCCATGACCCGGCCGCCTTTGCCAGCCCGGAACCGCGAGACGCAGCGCGACAAACTCGCGCCCCGGCGCAGGTTTATCAGCGCTCTGACGGGGAAACCGAATCGCGACTCGAGACCACCGTAGCCCGTGCGATGCGATCGAGGCGATAGGGCCGGCGCTCGGAGGTGGCCACGTCGACCGCGTCGATGTGGGTTTCGTGCCGGTCCATCAGCACCGATTCGATTCGCACTTCACGCGTGGTCTCGACGAAATTCTTGTCGACGTAGGTGATCCTTAAGGGCTGCTGCTCGAACCACGCCCGCTCGACCGCTTCTCGCACGGCCTTCTTGATGGGCAACGCGGGCACGCCGTAAAAGGTGAGCTCGCGAAGTCGCGTCAAGAGCTCACGTTGCGCCGAAGTCGAAAGCGCCGCGCGAACTTTGTCGAGCGCCGACTCGAGTGTGTCAGTGAACGGCAAGAGCCGCATGTCACTGGCGAACCCGCCCAGCGCAACCAGCAACGCCGCCTCACGCGCCGTGAAATTGACCGGCGGCAAGCTGTAGCTGCGGTCGAGCGCATAGCCGCCGCCCGGCCCGCGCTCGGCAGCGAGCGGCAACGAGGCAGCGCGCAGCGCGTCGAGGTCGCGGTAGATCGTGCGCACCGTAACGCCGAAGCGCTCCGCCAGAATTTCTGCGGTCACTCCCGTGCGGCGTCCGCGCAGGTACTCCGCCAGGGCGAAAAGGCGCTCGGTGCGCTGCATCCAAGGCTGACATACACCTGACACCCGGCGGCGGGAAGCCGCGGAATGGGCGCACGCGAGCTCGGCTCAGGTCCGCGCGTAGTGAATGATGTCGATACAGCGCAGCTCGCGGGTACTGCGGTTTTCGTACGAGTGCGGCACGTCCGCTCGAAAGAAAGCGGAGTCTCCCGGCCCGAGATCGAACTCCGAAGGACCCACGCACAGGCGCAGCGAGCCGGTGAGCACCACCACGGTCTCGCTGGTCCCGCGCGCATGCGGATCGCTCTTGTGCACGGCCTTCGGAGCCAAGCGAAGGTCGTACACTTCCGTGTCGGTGCTGGCCCCACCGGGCGAGAGCAATCGGCTCTCGGTGCGCGCGTCGGAGCTGCGCAAGGGGGAAGCGTCGCCAGAACGCAACACCCGCACCGCTTGCTCGCTCTCCGTCCCGAGCAAATCGTGAAAGGGAATTTCGAGGCCCACCGCGATCTTCCACAACACCGCCAGCGTGGGGTTGGTGCGCCCGCCTTCGATCTGCGAAAGAGCAGCGCGGCTTACCCCGCTGCGCGCGGACAGGTCGTCGAGCGACAAACGCCGCTCGCTGCGAAAACGCCGCAAGCTGTCGGCCACGCGCCGAGCGAGCTCGGCCGCGCCGATGTCGTCGCCCACGGCCAGGTTCGTGCGCGGTCGCGCGCGACCCCCAGCGGGCTTGGAGGTTGCGGCGCCGGGCTTGCCCGCGCCCGCCAATTCGAGTTGGCGAGCGCCGCTTTCGACGCGGGAAGTCTTCTTGGATCGCGATGCCATGAGCTTCGCGGTCTTATCACGCATTCACGTCGGGGATCAGCTCCAAACTACGCCCCAAGCGCCGCATCAACAACGCAAGCTGCAGCGTTTGAAGCAGGCTTTCCGCGAGCTCCCCCGGGCCCAGCACCGCATCGACCCCCGGGGTTCGTTCCAGCCGCTCGCGCTCGCCGCCGCTCGTCGGACCAATCAACAAGAGCACGACTTCGCAAAGACGCGACGTGCTGCGCAGGGCCGCTACCAGCTTATCCGAACAAGCGGCGCTCGCGCTCAGGTCGACAACGGCGGCGCTCACCGCGTTGCGCACGATACTGCGCGTGGCACCGATGGTGGAGGGCAACTCGAACACGCCGTAGCCCGCGCGCTGGAGAATCTCGACCGTCCTGGCACGGGAGGCCGGCGAGTCGTCGACGACCAGCACGTTTTCCTTTTCCATCACCGAGGGCGTTGCAAACCCGAGGCCAAGCGGGCAACCCCGCGCGCGCTGGACCAATTAGATGCGCAGCACCGCCATTCACGCCACTTTTCGGGGTGTGACTCGGTGCGCGTTTCGCTGCGGCGCCTCGAACCGAAACGCTCGCGATCCGGGATCCGAGGTTCGCTGTCCGGAATTCAGGAACCGGCTGCGGTGTCGATTGTCCCACCCTCACCCACTCGTTCGACGCGCCCATCGGCGTGCCGCGCGAAACGCCCCGCGCCACGCTCGTGCACCGGCCCGTCATCGGGCCACGGCCAGCCGCCGAATTCGGTGCGCTGGTAGTCGCGGATGGCTTGTTCGATCTCCGCGCGCGAATTCATGACGAACGGGCCGTACTGGGCCACGGTCTCGGCAATCGGCCGCCCTTGCAACAGCAAGAGCTCCGATTCGAGAGGGCCGTTCTCGATCAGAATTTCCGCGTCGCTCTTCACTTTGACCGCGGCGTGCGATTCGAGCGAGCGCCCGGCAAGCTTCAGCGAACCTCCGCGAAAGAAGTACAGCGTGCGATTCACTTTGGCCGGACCCGCCGGTAACGTGAAGCGCGCCCCGGCAGCGAGCTTCAGCGTCCAAATCGCGACGCTCGCATCCGCGCGCGAGGCCCACGAATTCGGAGGGGGCGGAAGCGCGTCCAGCGCCGAGAAGCGCCCGGCGATCACGGTGACCTCGCTCACCAGACCCTGCGCGTCGCGTTCCGTATGACGCGGAATCGCCTCGTGCCAGAACATCGAGAAGTACGGCGCGACCAGCTTGTCCACGCTCGGAAGGTTGAGCCAAATCTGAAACAGCTCGAGCGGGTTCTCTTGGTTCGCCTGCAGCAACGGGAACATTTCCGAATGCACGATGCCCCCGCCTGCCGTCAGCCACTGCACGTCGCCCTGCCCGAAACGCGCGGTCGCCCCCAGCGAGTCCGAATGGTCGATGAACCCGCGGCGGACGATGGTGACGGTCTCGAAACCCCGGTGCGGGTGCTGCGGGAAACCCGGCACCACGCGACCGTGGTACATACGAAAACCGTCCTTGACCTCGAAATCCTGACCCAGGTTCCTGCCCGCTAGCGAAACGCTAGGCCCCAGCTGCGCGTTACCGGCGGGGTAGCGGTCGTCGTGGTGCACACAGAACAAAAATGGATCATCCGTTTGCCACTGAAAGCCCAATGGTCTCGCAGCCAGCAGCACTTCGCTCGACATCGTCCGAAGATAGTGGCCACCCTGGCCTCGAGCAACCCGAGCGCCTCGCCGAACCGAGCCAGGCGCGCCAGCTACCAGCCGGAATCGCCTCCGGCCTACCGCTGACCGCGCTCGCGCCCATGCAGAACGTGACCGATCTCGCGTTCATGGAGGTGATCGCCCACTACGGCGCGCCCGACTACTTCTTCACCGAGTACTTCCGCGCGCACGCGCAGTCGCAACCGGAAAAGCACATTCTGCGTTCTATCCTGGAAAACCGCACGGGGCGCCCGGTTTTCGCGCAGATGATCGGCGACGATCCGGAGCACCTGACGCGCACCGCACGGGCGCTCGCGGCCTACCCGATCGCGGGCGTCGATCTGAACATGGGTTGCCCCGCGCCGCTCGTGTACAAGAAGAACGCAGGCGGAGGCCTACTGCGCGACCCGGAGCGGGTGGATCGCGTGCTCGGTGCCCTGCGCGACGCGGTGCCCGGGCTGTTCACCGTGAAAATGCGGATCGGCTTCGATTCGACCGAACACTTCACGCGCGTGCTCGCCCTGCTCGACAAGCACCGTGTCGACCTACTGAGCCTGCACGGTCGCACGGTGAAGGAAATGTACTGGGGGGCGGTTCACTACGACGCGATCGCCGAAGCCGTGGCGAAGCTGCGCTGCCCCGTGCTCGCGAACGGTGACATCAGTTCCGCCGAGCGCGCCGTGAGCGTGCTCGGCCAAACGCGCGCAAAGGGGGTGATGCTTGGCCGCCACGCCATTCGAAACCCTTGGATCTTCCGGCAATGTCGGTCGAGGTTCCGGGGCGAATCGCCTCCCGTGCCGACCCACGCCGACGTGCGGGACTACATCGAGCGTCTGTACCGAGCGACGCTCCGCGAAAACGCGACCGAGCGGGGCCACGTGCAGCAAATGAAGCGCTACCTGAACTTCGTCGGCCTGAGTGTGGACGCGGAGGGCGCCTTCCTACACGCGATGCGACGAGCCGAGAGCGAGAGCGCCCTGTTCCAGGTCTGCGATCGCTTTCTGCTCGAGGAGCCCGCGCGACCCTACCGGGTAGAGCCGTACCCCGGCCTATCGGCACGGCAAACGGCGGATCGGCCACAGGATTCGTGCGGGCAGGCCGCGGCCGTCTGAAACGACCGAAACCAGGAAAGAATCGAGGCCGAACCAAGGTGCCCCGATTTCCTGGCGGAGTGATTGCGCGAGAGCTGGGTTCGGGCTAGGATCCCTCGCCACTAAACGTTACCGGATGACCCGAAGCACTCTCTGAGATCGCGACGCGTCACTAGACCCTGGCGACGCTGAGTGGCCGTGAAGGTAGCTTCACGGCCCTACATCCGATCTCGACGGCTCGTTGGATGGCAGGTTTCGCGCACCAGGCGCTGGGAGCCGTGTGAATTGAGAAACACCATGGGCAATCGTCTTTATGTAGGTAACTTGTCATTCAACGCCGACACCGAAACCGTTCGGGAGGCTTTCACCGCAGTCGGCGAAGTCACGGACGTGCACGTGGTGATGGACCGTGAAACCGGCCGCTCGCGCGGCTTTGCTTTCGTAACCATGGCAACCTCGGCCCTGGCCGCGGAGGCGATTTCGCAGCTCGACGGCGCCACGATCGACGGCCGCGCCCTGCGCGTCAACGAAGCGGAGGAGCGCAAGAGCGGTGGCGGTGGCGGCGGCGGCGGTGGTGGCGGCGGACGCCGCAACGAACGTTCGAACAATCGCTGGTAGACCGCGCATGGATCCGAGGCGCTGGGCCTCGGATCCGCCTAGAATGGCGCCGCGCCGGAGTCGCTCCGAGCGCGGCGCTTCCGGGTCCAGGAAAGGAGAAACGCACGCATGCCCACGACGTTCATGAAACGCAATAAAGAGAAGCTTCGACAGGAGAAGCAGCGCGACAAGCAATCGAAACGCCAGGAGCGCAAGCAAGTGCGCGACAACAAGGCGCCTGCTGAACCCGGCTTCGATCCTGATATCGCGGACATCGTTCCCGGGCCCCAGCCGATCGTCGAGGACTACTGATGTGGCGACGGAACGACGAGGCAGCGCAACGCGCTGCTGAGCGGCGGCAGCGCGAAGACGCCGCTCCGCGCCTGTCGGCTACGGTTCCACAATTAGAGAGCCTCCGCCTGGAAGTGCAGGAGACCCGAGCTGGGATCTCCAACTCCGAGGCCGCACACATTCGCCACATCGTGGTGGCGCATGCTCCGGCGCTGTTCGTGGTGCCGTGCCACGACACGCAATGCAAGGACGGCGGCCACGACGTCACCTCGAGCATCCTGTACGCGCTGCGTTCGCGCGAGCAGCGCTTCGAGGGTGAGGACGCGTGCCGCGGCTACGTCGGAGCCACGAACTGCGCCCGTGTGCTGCGCTACACCGGCATCGCGGCTTACCGCGAAGACTCGACCGAAAAGCCCACCCTGGTCCCGCCCCCCGCGCGTTGACGTCCCTCGGCGTTCTTCCTCGGCCGATGGGCCGCCAGGGAGAGCGCCTGCCGGCGTCCCGCGAGCTCCCTGTGGTGGCTCTCACATAGCGCGTGTTTCGCGCCGTTTCCTCGCGCCGCTGGACACGCGGGCAGCGTCGGCGTAAAGGGCTCCCTGGCGCGAGGAATTTCCCGAGCTGGTCGACCGGTGTCGAGCGGATCGTGTCGTACGAGCGTCGAGGAGAAACGACAGTGGCAGAGGGCACCATCAAACGCCTGACCGACAAAGGGTTTGGCTTCATTTCAACTGGGTCCGGCAAGGACCTGTTCTTCCACACTTCAGCGCTCGAGGGTGTCACCTTCGAGGAGCTGCGTGAAGGCCAGCGCGTGAGCTTCACTGAAGGTCAGGGGCCGAAAGGTCCACGCGCAGAGGGCATCCGCCTGCTCTGATAGCAGAGCAGCAAAACCCAACGAGAAGAGCCGGCCGCAAAACGGTCGGCTCTTCTTTTTCTAGCGGCTAAACGCCGCCCGGACCGCCCGTAGGCGCTCGCGCGGGGCGGACCTGCGGGTCCGACTCAATAGCGATCGCGACCGCCGCCACCGCGACGTCCGCCGCCGCGATCACCACCGCCGCCGCGATCACCGCCGCCGCCGCGGTTCTGCGGGCGCTCCTGCGCTTCGTCGACCTTGATCGTTCGGCCGTCGAGCACCGAGCCGTGGAGCTGCTGGATGGCCGCGGCCGCAGCCTCCGACGTGCCCATGGTGACGAACGCGAAGCCACGCGGTTGGCCCGTCTCGCGATCGGTCGGCATGGCGATTTCTTTCACCTCCCCGATCGCCGCGAAGGCTTGCTCCACCGATTCACGGCTGGTGTTGAACGAGAGGTTTCCGACGAACAGACGATTGCCCATGGGCACGTTTTCTAGTCCGCGCCCCGGCCGCTAGCAAGCCCGCGGGCTCAGATGAAGTTCTTCAACTCGGTCCGACGACTGGCCCGCTTCAACTTCTGGATGGCTTTGGCCTCGATTTGCCGGATGCGCTCACGGGTGACCTTGAACTCTTTACCGACCTCTTCGAGCGTGTGATCCCGCTTTTCGCCCAGGCCAAAGCGCATCCGCAGCACCTTTTGCTCGCGCGGAGTGAGAGTCTTCAGCACTTCGCGGGTCTGTTCGCTGAAACTGGCCGCGATCGCGGCGTCCACGGGGCTCTCGGCGCTCTTGTCCTCCAGGAAATCGCCCAGGTGGCTGTCGCCCTCGTCTCCGATCGGCGTTTCCAGGCTGAGCGGCTCCTTGGAGACCCGCAGCACGTGGCGGACCTGCTCGACGGATAACCCCATTTTTGCGGCAATCTCGTCCGGCGTCGGCTCGCGCCCGAGCTCCTGCACCAAATAGCGGGACGTCCGCACGAGCTGCATGGTGGTCTCGAACATGTGCGCCGGAATACGAATCGTTCGGCCCTGGTCGGCGATCGCGCGCGTGATCGCCTGGCGAATCCACCACGTGCCGTAGGTGCTGAACTTGTAGCCGCGCCGATAGTCGAACTTGTCGGCCGCGCGCATCAAGCCGATGTTGCCTTCCTGAACCAAGTCCAAAAACTGCAACCCACGATTGACGTACTTTTTCGCGATCGAAACCACGAGCCGTAGGTTCGCTTCGACCAGCTCGGCCTTGGCTTTCTCCGCCTTGGCCGTGCCCACACGGATTCGCTCGTAGGTCGCGCGCGTTTGCGACACGTCGATGCCGTGCTCGCGCTCCGCTGCCTTGTTGCCGATCAGCGCGTACAGCTCTTTCTGTCGCTGCACCATGCGCGCGATCACTTTTCGGCCGAGCTTCATGCGCTCGAACGCCTTTTGGCATTCCTGCCGGATGCCGGTGATCTCGCGATCGATCTGATGCTGCCGCGGGCGCGGCGAGTTGTGCCGCTCCTCGAGCAGCGCAGTGATCCCGCGATCCAGCTCGCGCACCTTATCGATCGCCGCGACGAGCTCGCGGGTTTCGCGCTCGTGATCGACCTCTTGCTGCTCCTCTTCTCCGTCGCCGACCACGTCTTGGTACTGAATCGTGCCTTCACGCAGCAGCTCACCCAAGTGCAGCACTTCCTTCATCGCCACCGGGCTGCTGAGAATTGCGGCGCGCGACTCGGTCAGGCCTTCTTCGATTCGCTTCGCGATTTCGACCTCGCGCTCGCGACTGAGAAGCGGAATGCTGCCCAGCTTGCGCAGGTACAGGTTGACCGGATCCACGCCTGGCGCGTCCGCGCGACCATTGCCGCTCTTGGGCTTCGGGGGCGGAACCGAGTCGCGCAGCGCAGGTCCACGTCGCTGTGACGCCGCTTCCTCGTCCGCAATGTCATCGGTGTGCTTGGCAGGGGTTGCGCGGGACCGCGGCGGGCTCGGTCGCACGCCGCTGTGCGCCTCCGCCTGGGCGTAGCCGTCGGCGAGCGCTGCGGGCCGCTCCACCGTTGCTGCAGACACCAGGCTCACCGTTCGGACCACGCGCGAGCCCCTCACCGCGGGAGGTTCGCGCTCGGCAGTTGACGCGCTCGCTTCGATTCTCGGACGTTGCTTCTTACTGGTCACGTGCTCGCGTCTTTCTGACTACTCCAGAGGCGCTGGCCCGGCACGCGAGGCGCGCCAGCAGCAATCCCGAGCCGCCCTCACTAGCACGGGGGTGTTTGCACCGCAGCCTGACGGCGAAAAGCGCGGGATCATAACCCCCGCGCCGCTACCCTCCGCGCGGCCGGCCGAAGGACGCGGGACCGTGTGCCGCTCGGTAGGGGCGTCACGGATGCTCGGCCGGAAAGCTCGCGGTGGGCGGCTCGGACGCCACGCCGTTTGGTACCAAGCCAGCGCCGGGCGGGACCGCGCGGCTCGCGTCGGCGGTACGGGCGGTGTCCGGGGCGCGACTCGGCTGCGCGGTGCGGCCCGTATCCGCAACGCGGCTCAGGCGCGGAGCCACGGCGGCCCAACGCGCCGAGCGAGCCACCTTGACGGGTGCTGCCACGGCTGACGGCACCCGACTCGACACAGGTGGCAAGCCCGCCTGCTCCGCCTCTGTTTTCGTTGTGGCAGGCGCCGCGTCGACCGCAACGGTCACCGGCTCGGCGCGCGCGGCCTCGACCGAAACAGAAACCGCCGACACTGGAACCGCGTCGGACGAAGGCGCGGGCTCGAGCCCTCGTCTCGCGAAAAGCACGACGCTACCAGCGCCCAACGTCGCGACCAGCACGGCAACACCACGACGGAGCCGTGTGCGACGGAGCTGCTGCGCGACGGTCAACCTCGGCGCGTCGAATGCGTCCGCGTCTGCCTCAGCGCCAACCGAGTCGAGGGCGCTTGCCCGCGCGCCGCTTGGCTCACCTTGAAAGAAATTCTCGAACTCGAACGGCGCCTCCCGCGGCGCGCTCGCGCCGGGCGGCTCGGCTGGATCGTGCTGTGGCTCAGAACTCACTCGTCACCCGAACCACAGTCACCGTTCTCCCGGAGCGGCAGGCAGTGAAGCAGCGCGATCCAGGACCGCGGGTGCCGCTCGTTTCGTCCAGGACGACCTAAGCAGCTCAGGACCCAGTGCTTTCGTAGCGCCGAAGCCCCCAATTCCACGCCCAGTGTGCCTCGAGCAGGCACAGCGCGGCAGCCAACGGCGGGGCCCCCAGCCGCCAAGCGCCGAGTGCCTTGCCGAACAAGAAACTCGCCGGGACGAAATGCATGCAACCGAATGGCACCAGCATCAACAGCAACGTGTATAGCCAGCGCGGATAGATGGCGAGCGGGTAACGCGTCGCCTGGAGCAGGTTGTGCGGCACCATCAAATAGAATGAGTTCGGACCGATCAGCCTGAATGAAAGGCTGCCGAAGACCACCAAGAGCGACGTGTAAATGAGCGACCCGCACACGCACCAGAGTGGCACCAACAGCCACACCGAAAGCGGCGCGTGCAGCGTGACCAGCGAACCGATCACCAACGCGCTACCGGTGAGCAAGTTGCCGAAAGCGTGCAACTCGGGCCTGGTGACCAAGAAAAACGCGAGCGAGTTCAGCGGATACATCAGAAGCCGGTCCAAGTCGCCCGACACGATGTATTGCGGCAGCATCCAGATGTGATTGAAGAAGAGCTCGGAGCAGCCCAGACAGACCGCGGTCATTCCGAACAGGAACACCACCTCCGCCCCGCGCCAGCCACCGAGCGATGGCGCGTTCTGAAACACCACCAGCAGAAAGCTCAGCGCCGCAAACTGCAGCGACATAGAAGTCAGCATACCGACCACGAAATCCGCGCGGTACTCGAGCTTCGCCTGCAGGGCCGCGCGGAATGCGGCCAGATAAGGGGAGACCGTTTTCACCTCAACCTCCTTGAATTTCGAGCCGCCTCAGCGAACGTGCGAGCGTCCACCTGCCGATCGCGAACAGCACCGTCGCCCACAACGCTTGCTGGAGGAGAACCGAAAGAATGCGCGCTCCGCTCGTCCAGCCCAGGTAGATGCTGAGCGGAGAATGGATGGTGTGCCGAAACGGCAGCCACTCGCTGGTCGCGCGCAACCAGACCGGGAACATCAAAAGCGGGGCCGACAGCCCGGAGAACGTCTGCTGCAAGGCACTCCGCGCCGCGAAGATGCCGTAGCCGCTGTAGGTGAAGAACGCCGCCTGCACGAACAAGAACGAGATCGAAAACATGATCGCAAACGCCAGCACCGCGCTGACCACGAACCCGCAAAAAGCCCAGAAATTCGCGGGCAACACCGAAGACCCGAGCACGGCGTAGGCGACCGCCGCGATGGGCACGCACAAAAACGAATTGAACAGGCCGTCGCTCATGGCCTGACTGGCCTGCGCGAGCTGAAAGTCCACCGGTTTCAGCAGATCCGTCGCGATCATGCCGGTACGAATGCGCTGGCCGACTCGCGCTTCCACACCGATGCCGAGCGCGTAGTTCAAGCAGCCCGCGAGCAACAGGTAGGGGAACATCGCTGCGGACGGCACGGCGTGTGATTGCGGGTTCAGCGCGTACACGTGCCGCCACACCAGCACCGGCACGGCGTAGGAAAGCGCGGCCGCAAGCATCGACGGCAACAACGACTGCCGATACGCGAAGTTCGCGCGCACGCTGCGCACGAAGAGCGCCAGGTAGCTTCGGAGCGCGACGCGCAGCGGGGACCGCACCGCGCCTTGCGAAGCCTGCAAGGTGTGAGAGGCAAGGGTCATGGTTCGCTCGTGGCCTGCCGCCGATAGATGCCGGTGACGATGCTTTCGATGTCCGCCTTCTCGAGCAGAATGTCCGCCACGTTGAGCCGGCTCAGCATCAGGTGCGTGAGCGCCGGCGCGACCCCTTCCCGCTCGTATTCCACGGTAACGCGGTGGGGCGCCCATTCTTTCAATGTGCCGCCGAGGCGTAAGAGCTCCGGCGAGAGCTGTTCGACCAGCTCACTCGACGCGGCTTTCTCGAGCTCGATCACGATCTTGCGCCGGCTCGCGAAGCGCTTCTCGAAATCCCTCAGTGAACCGTCGAACAGCAGGCTCCCGCGGTCGAGCAGCAGCAGGCGCTGACAAGTCTCGGTGATGTCTTTCAAGTCGTGGGTCGTGATCAGCAAGGTGGTCCCGAAGCGACCCTGCATGTCGCGAATGAATTCACGCACCTGCTCCTTCACCGAGACGTCGAGGCCAATCGTTGGCTCGTCCAAAAACGCGATCTCCGGCGCGTGCAGCAACGCAGCGGCCAGGTCACAGCGCATTCTCTGGCCGAGCGAAAGTTGGCGCACGGGCGTACCGAGCAGCTTCTCGAGCTCGAGACGCTTCACGGCTTCCCCGTACGTCACCTCGTACACCGCGTTCGGAATGTCGTACATCGTCTTCAACAGACTGAACGTTTCGCGCACCGGAATATCCCAGAGCAGCTGCGGCCGTTGACCGAACACCACGCCGATCTTGCGAGCCAACTTGCGACGCTCCCGAGACGGCACGTGACCGAGCACCGAGAGCTCACCCGAGCTCGGCACGACGATGCCGGTCAGCATCTTGAGCGTGGTCGACTTGCCGGCGCCGTTCTCGCCAATCAAGCCGACGCGCTCACCCCGCTGCATTACGAACGACAGCTCCGAAACCGCGGGCACGGCCAGGCTCTGACTGGAAAAGAACGAGCGAAGCGCGCCCAGCACGCCGGGCTCTCGCACGCGCCGCTGATAGCTTTTTCCCAGGTTTTTACAGCTTATTGCAGTGTCCATGCGGACCATTCTTCCTTAAAGAGGCAAACGCCGGGACCGCTCAACGCGCCGACAGGGCGCGCAGCGACTCACGCCGCGTCTCTTCGCGTCGCATGTGTGACCAGCCCATCTGCTCGACGCCCATCGCGCTCAGCATCTTCACGAGCAGCGGCTCCTGCCACGGTACGTCGTGAAAGGCTTGCTCGATGTAGGGGCTATCCGCGCGGCGTATCCATTCTTGTGGGAACAGCGCGACGCGCCGCCCTGGCGCCCGCTGCAAGGTCGCACGCGGCGCCGAGCCCGTCAGCTTCTGCCAAAGCGCGCCGCACAAATCATCGCCAAACGCGCCGCCGAGGTGGCAAATCGGGGTGGGGCGCGGATTCAGCTCGATCAGGTAGGCAAACCCAGTCGCCTCTTCGACCATGAAGTCGAAGCTCGCGAAGCCCGAAAGGGCAAACGCTTGGGTGACGCTTTCGACCGTGCGGTCCATCTCGGCGTTGTCGAAGAACTCGACCACGGTGCTAGGGCCAGTCGGAGCCGGATGGGTTTCGAGCTTGTACGCGGAGAGCCCGCCCAGCACCTTCCCGGCCTGCGCCGAAATCGCGCGCATCGCGGTACGCCCGTTCACGAAGCGCTGTACGGTCAAGGTGCTGACCGGCTGGTTCCTCGCGCCGAAGCGTGCCTCGAAGTAAGAGAAGCCCGCGCGCAGCGCCTCGCTATCCCGGCAAATCGAGGTCCCGTAGCCCGCGCAGGTGTTTTCGGCCTTCAAAATCACGGGAAACCCGTGCCGCTCCGCGAACTGAAACGCTTGCTCCGCGTTCGAAACCACCTCCTGCTCGGGCACGCGCAAGCCGAGCTTTCGCGCCACGGCGTGCAACCCCCGTCGGCTCTGAACGCTGTCGTAAAACGCAGGGTCTCCGAGCGAGCGCGTGAGGCAGCCCACGAGCTTTTCGCGCGACTCGCCCCGTTTACCGAGCTCGGCTGCCGCGGCATGCAGCAGCTCGACCGCCGGATCGTCACCTGGAATCACCAGCTCTGGGTCGAACGCGAGCATCGCGCGCTCCACCGCCGCCAAGAGCTCCGAGTCGCTCGCGGCGACTGGCAGCGAAAACTGAGTCGCAACATAACCCGACTGAGTGATTAACCCCGACGGGAAGCTGAGCGACCCGACCTCGAACCCGGCGCGGGTGAGCGGCGCCGGAAGTCGCGCGGCCCCAAACCAGTCGCGCGTGCAAACGATGAGAACTCTAGTGTTGAACGTCATGATGTTCCCCAAAAACGCTAGGGATGAACGAGAAAAACGAAATCAGAGCAAGGCTACGAAGAGCCCAGCGCGCCTCGCGTTGGAGCCACGGAGCAGCCAAAAATCGGCCACTCTGCGCTACGGAGGCAGAGAACCAGCGCCGCTCGCCGCGGGTCCGCAGACCACGCAACGCCGAGGCGCGCTCGTCGATCGAGTACCGGTGCTTCGCGGGCGGAAGCGGCTAGCTTCGGTAGTAGCCGGAGCTCGGAATCGCCCCACAGCAGGCGACGCTACCGATGCTCATCCGCGGCTCGGCCGCGGCCCGCCAGCTGCTTGCCGGCACTGTCATCTGGTTTGCGTCTTGAGCTGCCATGGTGCACCCCTTAGCTGTCGTTCCCCGTGGAATCCGGGTGTTCGCGCTCGAATTCTTAGCAGGTCCGAAAAATCTTCGCAAATCCAATTTCGACGCTGCACGCCACGTTCTCGTGCATGCGCACACGCAACACCCCCCGAGCGCTAGCGCTTACAGCCGAAACAGAACGTCCGAAGACTGACTATTGACTGTAGCTCGGCGTCCACCCGCCCAAGATCGTGCCGAGCGTGTAGTTCGCAGCCTGACTCGCGGTCAGCTGGTACGACGAACGCGAGCCCGCGTTCGCGCCGCTGCCCGTGCTCTGGTACTCGTGGAAGCGCGCATTTTGCGGCTGATTTCCGGACATTTCGACGAAGCCCGCGGCGATGATGTGCGAGCCCAAATCGACGTGCAAGTACGCGCCGAACCCGGCCGCACCCCAAGGCCGCCCGAGCCCGACCGAGTTTGCCTTTACGCCGGAGGCCGCGGTGAACTTGCCGCCGAGGAACACGATCCCGTACGCCGTGCCAGCGTCGGTGTTGGGAGCGGCCACCGCGCTACCCCCTTCGACGTTGCGCACTTCACAGTTGTCGAGCACCGCAGTCGCTCCGCCGAAAACGTAGTCGGTGTTGCCCTGCACGTAGCAGTTCTTGAAGTACTGCATGCCCTGATGCGTATAGAGCGTGTCTTGATAGCCCACGAAACGGCAATTCAAGAACTGCTGTCGCTGACCGGTGGTGCGCAGCGCCACCGCTTGCGAACCCGACCCGAACGTATTCTGAATGGTCAGGTTCGCCGCTGAAAAGTCGTTCGCGCTGATCAGCACGCTCGCGCTGCCGCTCGTGCTTCCAACCGACCCGTTGCTGTCACCGTAAGCCAGAATGGTGCTGGTTGCGCCCGCGCCGACCAGACACAAGTTGGTGCGGCTCGCGATGGTCAGCTTCTCCGTATACGTGCCGGCCTTGATGTCGATGCGCACGTGAGCGGAGCTTCCGCTCGCGATCGAGTTCACCGCCGCCTGCACGGTCGTAAACTGCCCGCTGCCATCTTTGGCGACAGTAATGGTCTGCGTAATTCCGGGCGGACACACCCCCGGATTGCCAGTCGTGCCTCCGGTGCTCGTGCCTCCGGTGCTCGTGCCGCCCGTGCTCGTGCCGCCCGTACTCTTGCCGCCGGTGCTGCCACCATTGCTACCGCCCGTACCGCTGCCACCGGTCGCCGTACCGCCGGTGCTCTTGCCGCTCGATCCATTGCCGCCGGTCGCGCCGGCGCTACCACCATTCGCGTTGCCGCCGGTGCTCGCGCCTCCCTTGCCGAGCGAACCGCCGTGGCCGTTGCCAGCGTTCGAGTTACCGCCGGTCGAGCTCGCGCCACCCGACCAGCTTCCCCCTGCGCCGCCGCTCGCCAGATTGCCTCCGCTGTTCGACGAACCGCCCGTGGTCGAGCCGTTGCCACCCGCCGTCGCTGTGCCGCCGGTCGCGCTGACCCCGCCGGTCGCGCTGACTCCGCCGGTCGTCGGCGCACCGCCCGTAGCCGTGGTTCCACCGGTAGTCGTGGTTCCGCCTGTGCTCACGCCGCCGGTGTTCGTGAAGCCGCCGGTACCGGCCGTGTCTCCACCGCCCGGATCCGAGCACGCGAGCGGGGCCCCGCAGGCAGCCAACACAAAACACAACGATTTCCACGAACTGAACGCTGTCTCGATTCGACGCATGGGGAACAATCCGTGATCCGCGGCTGCAGCGAGCGCTCGAGCAAGAAATCTACGTGCGTAGCAGAAGGCTCAAAACGCTGGAAAAGCCTGCTTCTCGCTAATGCGCGAAGGGCCTCGATCGATCACGCCGACGCTCCCTTTGCAGGCTGGTTTGGTTGGCCTCGCGGAAAAGTGCGCGCGAAAAGTCGCGGTCTGCGCTGGGCAACAGAGCTCCGCGCGGCACCCCCGGCAGCCGCGCCTGCCCGCCGAAATCACGGAGAAATGGCCCGGCGTGCAGACGGCGAAGGCTTGTCGTATAAGCCCCCGCCGCTCTCGTGACCCCTCGTTCCGATCCGAATCAAGCGCTGACTGCGCTGTCCGAACGAGCGGTTCGCCTCGAGCTCGAGACCCTAGATTTATGCTTTTTGGCTGCGCTCTACCTGCGCGCCGAGCACTCCCAGCTCGCCTCGTTCGACGAGCAGCAGCTCGGCCAGGTGTTCGATCAGGTGTTGGCCGTGGTCGAACCCGGCGCAGGCCATGCCGGCCGGCGAGCCACGCCAACCCTGCGCCGGCTCCGCGAGCAGCGACTGCTTTCGCGCGTGGACGGCGCCGGAGTGCTGCGCGCCGGTGAGTATTCGCTGTCGCGCTTGGCAACCTCGATCGTCCAATTCTTCTTGGACGACGAATCACTGACCAGCGAGAGCTTGACCGTGCTCACCCGCACGCTGCTGGCAAGCCTTTCGCAGGTCTTGCAGAACGCAAGGTCGCTCACCGACCCCGGAGCCTGGCGCAGTGAAGTGGTCGCCCCGCTCCGCATCACGGTGTCCGAATTACTGTCCGGAATCGAACGTCGCCAGCGCGGATTCGACCTGGAGCAAGAGGGGTTTCAGCGCGAAATCGGCGAACTCTTGGGCGCGGACTGGTTTGGCGCAGTCGATAGCTGCCAGGCGCTGCTGGAAGCGACCAGCCACACTCTGCGCGAGCTGAACCAGGTGCTGCTGCGCGACAGCCACGAGATCCAAGCCCTGCTACAAGACTTGCAGGAGCTCGCCATCGCCGGCGACAGCAGCGAGGCCGAGCTCGCGACGCGCAATACGGCGGATCAAATCGACCGCATCGCCGCCTGGGGCGCCGCGCGACAACGCGCGTGGTCCGAGTACTACCAGTACGTTCACCGCTATCTGCGGGACGTGGTGCGGCTCGACCCGTCGCGTACGCTGGTCCATCGTTTGCGCGAACAGCTCGCAGGGCGCGCGGGTCGGCCCTTCGCGCTGGCCGTCGCGGCCGCACCTTCGATTCGCCTGCTGCGCGAGATCGAACCGCGCGGTGAGCGCCCACCCGTTCGTCGTCCGCGTAAAGAGCGCGAGGCCGAGCCGGCAGCCGCGGCTAGCGAAGACAAAGAGCACGAGCTCGAGCAGCGCGTGAAGAACGCCTTGAGTGACGGCGCCCGCGCGCTCGTCGAGGTAACCGCGCGCATCAGCAATGAGGCGCCCGAGGAAGAGCGGTTTGCGACCGTCGGCAAGGTCGCGCAGGCGGTGGCGCGCGTGGCGCGTCCGGCCAGCGAAAAGGTCCGCCCTTGGGTCGCGCTCGGCAACGGCATCGAAATCGAGGACTGGCCCCTAGGATGAGCAGCAGCAGTTACGAACGCCTCGAAGACGTGGTGCTCGACGAAGTCTTCCCGGACGTCGACCTGGCGCTACGGCGCGGCCGTCACATCGATCGCGATGATCCGAGCTGGTACACGTTCCTGAGCGACGCGCAGGGCTTGCTCGAAGCTTTCTACCGGCGCTTCGGCTGCGAGCTCGTGCAAAAGAGCGACGGCTACTTCTATTTGCTGCCCACGAGCGATCGCTTGGGGCGCCGTCACCTGTCGCAAGCCGAGATGCTCGTCGGCCAAGCGCTCACGCTGCTCTACCTGGACCCGCACACTGTGGAGAGCGGCGGCGTGGTCAGTCGCGAGCAGCTGCTCGGCCAGCTCGCGGGCGTGCTCGGGGCCGAATCGCTGGTGAAGACCTTCAACCCGAAGCGAACGCGCAAAGACGAGCGGGTCGCCGAAGAAACGGTGCGCGTCAAGGTCGCGGAGGCCGTGCGTCGCCTTTCTACTCTCGGCTTCGTGGACGCGCTCGACGAGACCTCGCTCAAGCTACGCCCGGCCTTGATGCGCTTCGCAGAGCCGGTCCGCACCGCCGCGGCGCCCGATGCAGCGCTGTCTCAGTTGATCGC
This sequence comes from Polyangiaceae bacterium, assembly GCA_035549735.1. Taxonomy (GTDB): domain Bacteria; phylum Myxococcota_A; class Polyangia; order Polyangiales; family Polyangiaceae; genus PMG-095. Next base: position 285,109 of record DASZQI010000011.1, read on the forward strand.
ATCGGGCGAGTTGGTGTTCGCGGAAAGCGCGAGCGACGAAGCCACCCCGCTCGAGGGCGAAAGCGAAGAGGATCCGGGCCAAGAGCTCGATGTCCCGAACGACGAGTGGGACGACATCGGAGAGCCGAGCGCGCTCGGCACCAGCGAGCTGACTCCCGACGAGCCGGAGATGCCCGAAGAATCCGACGAGTATCCGTCGGAGGAGCCGTGAGCGCGCGAACGCGGGCGACCGCGCTCGCGCTGGTCAATTGGAAGGGCGTGTTCTACGAGCGCTACCTGCTCGACCGCCATGTCACCGCGCTCGAGGGGGCGAACGGCTCCGGCAAGACGACGGTGATGATCGCCGCGTATATCGTGCTCCTGCCCGATCTCACGCGGCTGCGCTTCACCAACCTGGGCGAGAGCGGGGCCACCGGCGGAGACCGCGGCATTTGGGGGCGCCTCGGAGAAGCCAATCGCCCGTCGTATGCCGTGCTCGAATACGAGTTGCCAAACGGCGAACGCTTGCTCGCCGGGGTGCACCTGGAGCGCAAGACCGAACCGACGCTGACGCTCTCACCGTTCTTGATCAGCGGGCTCAAGCTGCGCGGCAACCTGCGCGAGCTGCTCTTGCTGTCGGACGGCGAGCACGACCAAGTGCCGCTGCTCGACGAGCTGCGTGAAACGAGCAAGCGGCTCGGCGGCAAATTCGAGCTGTGCGCCTCGAGCAAGGACTACTTCGCTGCGCTGTTCGAGCTCGGCGTGCTACCGCTTCGCCTGGGAAGCGACGAAGAGCGAAACAAGCTGAACGAGATGCTGCGCACCAGCATGACCGGCGGCATCTCGCGGGCGCTGACCAGCGAGCTACGCGGCTTCTTGCTCAAAGAGGAGACCGGCCTTTCCAGCACCCTCTCGCGCATGCGCGCCAATCTGGACGCTTGTCACCGCACTCGCCTCGAGGTCAGCGAAGCGCGCCGGCTCGAGCACGAAATCAACGGTATCTTCGAAGCAGGCCTCGGCATGTTCGCGGCGGCGGTGTGGGCCAGCCAAAGAACGCTGGAGGAAGCGACGCTGGCCGTGGAGCGCGCTCGCGCGCGGCGGCAAGAACCAATCGCTGCCCTAACCGAGCTCGAGGCCAGCGTGGGCGAGACCCAAGCGCGAAAAGCCAGCATCGAAGAGCGCGTTGCCGAAGCGCGCCGAGCGCACGAGCGAGCCGCCGAGCGACTCGCTCGTATCCAGCGCGCGCTCACGCTGGCCGGGCAACTGGCGGAGCTGTCGAGCGAGCTTGCTCAGGTGAACGAACGCCTGGGGCGCGCACGGCTCGATTGCGACGAAAAAAGCGAGCGTCGGCGCGAGCAGAAAGCCGCGCGCGACGCGGCCCGCGAAGCCTACGATCGCGCTGCCCACGGCCTCGGCCACGTGCAGAGTGGCCTCGACGAACTGCACCGGAACGCGCACGCGCACAGAAACTTGGTCGAACAGCTCGCGAGCGCCCGAAACGCGCTGAATGAGCCCGACTTTTCTGCTGAGAACGCCGAAATCCGCCGAAGCGAGCTGGCTCTGCGGCGGCGCGAGCTCGACGCGGAACGAGCGCGCCTGGACCGGGAAGCAGAGATCGCGGACGCGCGCCGGCTCGAGTACCAGCGCGCGCTCGAAGCCGCCGAGCGCCTGGCAGGTCCGCTCCAACCCGACCAGGCCTACGCCCGCGCGCGGCAGGAACTCGAGCGACTCGAGCGCCTGGAAAGCGCAAAGGGCCGCCTGCCGGAGCTGTCGGCCGAGCGTACCCGGACCAGCGAGCTTCTCGAGCGGCAGCGCTCGGTGCGCGCCCGCGCGCTTCAATTCGCGCTGGAGGCAGAACCAGGATCGATCGCCCTCGAGGTCGAGCGCAAACTGGCCGAGGCCGAGGGCGAGCTCCGCGCAGCAGAGCTCGAATCGCGGAGCCATGACGCCAGCATCGGCATTGCGCAACGCGAAGCGGAGACGCGGCGAAAGCGCGCCAGTGAGCTCACTCAGCGCGCAGCGCGCTGGGCCGAGCTCGCTGCCATTCTCTCGCGGCTCGGAGGAGAGCAGGAGACCGGTCGCCACTCGCGTGCGACGGTCGCGGCAGCGCGCGCGCGGCTACTCGGTGAGCGCGAACAACTGCTGCTGGAGAACGCCGAGCTCGAGACGCGCCGCGAGCGGTTGCGCCTCGAAGCGGCGGCGCTCACTTCTGAAAGCGGTGGCTTGAACGCCGAAATTCTGGAGCTGCGCGACGAGCTAGATGCAGAGCTTTTCGTCAATTATTTCGATGAATTAGCCACGCCCGACGCCGCCGAGCTCGAGGCCCGCCTCGGGCCGCTCGCCGAAGCGCTCGTGGTGCAAGATCCTGCCGCCGCGGCGGATCAGATCGCCAAACGACCCCGCGAGACCGCGTCGATTTGGCTACTCGCACCCGGCATCAAACCCACCGTCGCCGACCGCGCACGCAAGCAAGCGCATTCCTTGATCGTGGAAGAGAGCGACGGCGCGCTGCGGGTCACGCAGATACCCGCGCGACCCACGCTGGGTCGTAAAGCGCGTGAGCGGCGCGCCAGCGAACTCAGAAACGAGGTCGAGAGCCTGGGGCGCGAGATAGAGCTGTTGCAGAGCCGTCAACAGCGCTTGGACGCCCAGCTGCGCGACGCGGATAGCGCCTTCGAACGTGCTGACCTGCTCGATCTCGGTGATCCGTCGGAAGCGCTTTCCCTGTGTCAGACCGAGCTCGCTCAGGCAGAAGCAGACGAAAGCTCGGCGCGCGCCGCCGCTGCGGCCGCGCAAGGGCGAGCGGCCGAGCTCAGGCCGCGAGTTTCGGGTCTGCGCGCGTTGCTCGGTGAGGCCTATTTGCTGGATGCCCGCGACTACGCTGAAGAGCTCGAGCGGCTCGAGCGCGCGCTCGGGGAGGCCCTGGGCGCCGCGGAAGAACTCGCCGGAACCGCGGAAGCGCGCGCGGTGCTGAGCGAAATCTCGGACGCGCTGCGCACGCCGCCCCTGTCCGAAGCGGCGCGGGTCGAGCTCGGCGAACACCTGAGAAGCCTCGATTCCGAGCGGGATCGGCTGTTTCTCGGCATCTCCGCGCTGGACGAGGTCAGCCGCTATCGCCACGCGCTCGCGTACGCCGGCGCCGAACAGGCGCTCGCGGAAAAGAACGCCGTGCTGCCTGCCCTGATGGCCCAGCATCGCGCCGCGCGAGCTCTGGCGGACGCCGAGGAAACCGCGCTCGCGGCGCGCGAGGCCGAGTGGGAAACCAGCGTGAGCGCGAGGCAGCAGGTGGAAGCCGAAAGCCACGCGCTCGAAGCGCACGCTGCGCGCCTGCAAGCCGAGCTCGCGGCGGAAGGGGTGCTCGACGTCTCGGAGAGCGCCCTCGCCGCTGCCCGACTCGACGCGTCTCAACGCGAAACCGAGTGGACGAGCCTGGATCAGGAAGCGCGCTCGCTCGCCACCGAGCTTGCGCTACGCGAAGAGCGACGCACGCAGTTTCGAAGACTCGTCGAGAGCGCGAACTCGGAGCTCCAAGAGCGCGAGCGCGAGGCACAGCCGATGCAAGCGGCCTGGCAGAGCTTCTGTTCGCTGGCCGAGACGGCCGGGCTGCTGCGCGGCGCGTTCAGCACGCGCTTCACGGAGCAATTCGCCCGGCAAACCGGGTTGAGCTCCTGGTCCGAGGCGCAAGCCAAGTGCAGCCTGCTGCTCGACCGCCTCGACGCGGCGCGTGGCGGCGCCGAAGAGGCGAGCAACATCCGAGCTCGCTTGAGCGAACGCGGCAGCCGTTCGGCGGAGCTCTATCTCGGGCTGTGGCAGCACCTGCGCGCGTGGTTGACCAGCCGTTTGCCCGCCCAGGTGGCAGACGTGGCCGATCCGCTCGAGGCGCTTTCGCAGCTGCGCGACGACCTCACCCTGCTCGAACAGCGACTTGGCCGGCAGGAAGGCGACTTGCGCGGAGCATCCGAGGACGTCGCGCGCAGCATCGAAGTGCAGCTGCGCCGCGCCAAGGGCCAGGTCCGGCGCTTGAATCAGAATCTCGAGGGCATCCGCTTCGGCAGCATCACCGGCATTCGCGTGCAGATCCGGCGCGTCGAGCGCATGGAACAAGTCCTCACTGCGCTGCGCGAGGGCTCGGCGCAGAGCTTGCTGTTTCAATCCGCGCTGCCGATCGAGGAGGCGTTGGACGAGATTTTCAAGCGCTACGCGGGTGGGCGCGGGGGCGGCCAGCGCATTCTCGACTACCGCGAATACGCGGAGCTGGTCGTCGAAATTCAGCGCCAAACCGACAGCAACTGGGAGCTCGCGTCTCCGACTCGGTTGTCGACGGGCGAGGCGATCGGCGTCGGCGCGGCGCTGATGATGGTGATCCTCACCGAGTGGGAGAGAGACGGCAACCTGCTGCGCGGCAAACGCGAAGGCGGCTCGCTGCGCTTCCTATTTTTGGACGAAGCCAATCGTTTGTCCCAAGATAACCTCGGAGTTTTGTTCGATCTCTGCCAAAACTTGGACTTGCAGCTCTTGATCGCGGCGCCCGAAGTCGCCAAGGCGCAAGGCAACACCACCTATCGCCTGATTCGCCGCGTGACCGACGACGGCCGCGAAGAGGTGCTGGTGAGCGGTCGTCGCGCGCGGGTCGACCCCGACCTGGAAAGCGAACCGACGCCGGTACCGAGCGACGAGCCAGCACCCGAGCCGGGTCAGCTTCAACTGCTCTGAAGCTTCGTTTTCAGGCGCCGGGCCGCCCCCTCGACGGCGCACGGAAACGGATCGATAAAGGGCCCGTGAAACCCAGGTTGCCGGGGCTGCTCTTCATCGCAACGCTCGCCGTACCGCTCGCGGTGCGCGCCGATGCGGCCAGGTCGGAGCCGTGGGAGAAGTTCGGCGAGGACGACGGTATCGCGGTTTTCCGCCGCGACATGCCCGGTACGCCCGTGGTCGCTTTGCGCGGCGAAGGCGTGGTCGACGCACCGATTCTTCGTGTCGCGTCGGTGCTCGTGGACACCAGCCGCGCCACCGAATGGATCGACAGTGTGGTCGAGGCCAAGACCATCCGCAAAGTGAGCGAGACCGAGTACGTCGAATGGGACCACGTCGCGACTCCGTTCGTGCTGAAGGATCGCGACTTCGTGTTCCAGGCCAAGCTAGAGCTCAAGCCCAAACAGAAGAAGGTGGTCCTCGACTACCACTCGGTGGAGGATCCGGCGGCGCCCAAGACCAGCTATATCCGCGGTCGTTTCATCTACGGCACGTTCGTGTTGACCGCGATCGATGGCGGCAAGCGCACCCGAGTTCTGGCGGAGCTTCTCTGTGATCCCAAAGGCTCGGTAGCCAAATGGATCGTGAACCTGTTCCAGAAGAGCTGGCCACACCAGACGATTCAGGCGCTCAGAAAACAGGTCAAGAAGACCGACATCAAAGACAATCCGAAGCTCAAGGAAGCGCTCTCGAACGCGGATTTCTGAAAGGCCGGGCCCTGTTCGACTAGAGCACGAGCCCAACCTGACGCCCGCACCAGGTTCCGTTCAAATCATTGCCGCTTTGTGCCAAATCCAGCGCGCAATCGTGCGCCTGGTAGAAAAGCGGGGGATCGTACAAAGAACCATCGAGCGACAGCGCGTCACTGTGGAAGAGCAGCGCGGTGGTCGCCGAAGGCTGCACCGCGATGATTCCGCTTTGCGTGATCGAGCCGGTCGCCGTCATTTGATAGTTCTCCGCCGGGGCCTCGTCGGCGTGCACGTATTTGCAGTCAGTGAAGGCGTAGGTCAGGTCCACTTCGGTCGCACCCTGCTCCGCGTTGGAAGTCGCCGTGCCGAAAACGCGCGCCTTGCCAGCTTGCGGACAATTGGCCATTTCGTCGTGCTCACCGACGGGCTTTCCTTGAAGCTTGATGTTGAAGATGAGCTTCATTCCTTCGCGTAGCGCCCGCATCGCGACTTGGTCCTGACATTCCAGCTCGCACGGGGGCGGAGCAGGGGGAGAAGCGCCCACGCTGCTGCAGCCTAGCGCCAACCAGGCCAGCGACATGCCGGTAATTGCTCCGAGTTTCAGCATCAGAATCCTCCTTCCAGACCCAAGCTGGGAATCGTCACTGGCCCGATCTCTTGATACTCGCAGCCCTGCAGGGTGCAACGGGTGGAGACCGCTTCCTTGCTCAGAGTCGCGTTCATCCATTCTGCCACCAGCGAGAGCCAGATCTGCGGCCGAATCTGCCAACGCTTCTCCAAACGAAGATCGGTTCGAAAGAATGGCGGCAGCCGCGAGGAAACCGGAGCGTCCGCGTCCGGAGACTGGGGTAGACCCGTGTAAAACATCACCCGCGCGCCAGCCCGCCAGCGGCGTCCGAGATCGTAAGCAAGCGCGGCGTTCACCACGTGGGTTCGATCGAAGGACGCGACGTACTTGCGAGTCCCATAGCTGCGTGTCGAGCGTGACAGCGTGTACGATAGGTAGCCGCCGATGCGACTGCTGAGCTTGCGCTTCAGATAGAGCTCGAGACCGTACGCAGAGCCCAGCGTGCGCACCTGCAGCGCGTCGCGGAGCCGCGAACTGCCCCCGCCGTCGGCGCCCTGACCGCCACCACCGCTAAAATCAGGCCCGATGGTGCCGCGATCGAAGCGGTCTCCGCAGGCGCTGGCGTTCTCCGGCTGCCGGCCGCGATCGCCCGCGAGCGAACCGCTCGGAAACGTGCCGGGAGGGCAGCCGTTCACTTGGGGCTCGAGCACACCGAGTGGGTCGGTCATGTTGAAGAAGGCGTTTTGAAACACCGTGGCGGTTGCGACGGTTCCGCCTCCCAACTGCGCTTCGATCCCGAAGCTTTCCTGGAGCGCATACTGCAGGCCCCCCTCTCCGCCTGGCTGGAACCCGGGCAACGGTACGACGAACGACGCCGGCTGGTGTGCGATACCGAGGGCGGACAGCAGGTGAAGCCGAGGAGTGATGGTGGTGCGGGTGGCAACGCGCGGATCCACTCCGAGCGAGACGGTGCCGCGGTATCCAAATAGATCCACCCGTAACCCGGGTGTGATCTCGAAAACCGGGCTGGGCGACCAAACCAGATCGCCTCGTACGCCGAGCGCCAAGTCCGTCCGCGGGCTGAACAGACTCTGAATTTCGGCGGTAGCGGGAGAAACATCGACGGAAGGAAACTGCACATCGTAGCGATCGAGCTGCAGCTCCGTGCCTGCGCGGAGTCTCAAGTTCTTCGACAGCGGCTGGTTGAGCTCGGTCCGAGCGGCAGCGCTGCGATCCCGCACGAAGCGATCCTGCTGCAACCGCGAACGATCGATGCCCAGCGTGATCGCCGTGCGCAACGAGCCCGCGTGCGGAAGCGCCACGTCGTAGCGCGCATCGACGCGGTGAAACTCGGTACCAAAGAGCGTCAAATTCGACTCTTGCGTCTTTTGGCCGAGGTAGTCATAAGAACCGAAGGCAAATACGCTCACGGTTTGCCGCGTGTCGAGGTCGTAGCTAGCGCGTACCTGGTAGTCCCAATAATCGAGCGTAATGTCGGGCGAGAGCAGGGACAATAATAGCGCCGAGTACGAGTAGCGCCCGCCCACCAACGCGGAGCCACGACCTTTGGCGAAAGGCGCTTCCACTGCGGCGCCAGCGTCGAATACTCGCAGATTATACTCACCATGAAGCTCTCCGCGCGGCGGCGCGGTCTCTCCGGAAACGATGCCGCCGCTGAAGCGCCCGAAGCGTGCGGGGTAGCCGCCGGAATAGAGGTCGACGTGGTCGATCAGCGATGGATGCACCACGGCGGGGCCCACGCCGATGTGAAAGAGCAGCGGCAAGCGCACTCCGTCGAGGAAGTAACCGACATTTCCGGGCGGGGCGCCACGGACGAAGAAAAACGGCAAACCGGAGACGATGGGCGTCACTCCGGGAAGGCCTTCGATGGCGCGGAAGGGATCACCGAACGCACCGGGGAGCTCGCGCACTTCGGCACGGGATAGGCTGGCGGTGCGCGAGGGCTCGGGGCGGTCACCGGAGACGATGATTTCGGTGGCGACGGGAGCAGCGGCAGCGGCAGCGGCGGGAGCAGCGGCAGGGGCCGGAGCGGAGTCGGCCGCGCGAGCCGGGGCGGGAGTGGGAACGGGCGCAGGGACGGTGTCGGGAGCGGGCGCGCGAAACGTGAGTTCGAGCCGAATTTTTGCAGGAATCGGAGTTCCGTCTCGGGTGGCGGGTTCGAAACGCCACAGGAGCACCTGGTTGGTGGCGAGGCTCGAAAAAGGTTCGTCGTCCACGTCGGGCGTCGCACTGCGCACCGCCCCGTCTCGCCCCACGGTCACCGTGAGACGAACGACGTGGTCGCCCTCGGCGTTCTCTGGGTACGGCACGCTTGCTTTCGTGATCAATCGCGGAGGGACGACGACTGGCGCAGCGCTGGCAGGCTCGGCAGCGTGTGCGCGCGCGATGAAGGGGAGCAGGCAGCACAACACCAGCAGGAGCCGAAAGCACCCGGACCGTGCGCTATGCGAAAGACCAGCGTTGGCTCCCCTCAGCCTCGGACCCTGCATCCATCGCCAAGGGTGCCTGGCCGCGCGTCGGACCGCAAGCAGCCCGTTGGCCGCACCGCAGGGGTGAGCGGTCGCTAGCTGCGGATGCCCGGCGCCTCGGCGCCCGTTTCCTGAACGTACTCGCTGTACCCGCCGCCGTAGCAACGTACCCCTGTCGCGCTGACTTCCAGCACGCGGTTCGACAGTTTTCGCAGGAAATGCCGATCGTGGGAGACGAAAAGCATCGTGCCTTCGTAGCCCGAAAGCGCCTCCATCATCATTTCCTTGGTGTCGAGGTCCAGGTGGTTGGTCGGTTCGTCGAGCACCAGGAAGTTGGGCGGCTCGTACAGCATCAGAGCCAACACCAAGCGCGCCTTTTCGCCGCCGGATAGAAACTTACAGCCCTTCTCCGCTGCGTCGCCGCCAAAGCCGAAGACACCGCCCAGTGTGCGCAGGGACCCCACCGACGCGCTCGGAAAGCGCTCGACCAAGGTTTCCCAGACCGTTTTCTCTGGATCCAAAAGTTCCATCGCGTGCTGAGCGAAATAGCCGACCTGAACGCTCGCCCCGACAGTCACGCGTCCGCTGTCCGGCTGCGTGGCCCCCGCCACCAACTTGAGCAATGTCGACTTCCCCGCCCCGTTGATGCCCATCACGCACCAGCGCTCACGCCGGCGGATCAACAGATCGAAGTCTCTATAAATGGAGCGGCTACCGTAAGCCTTCGAGACGCCTTCGATGTTGACCACGTCTTCCCCCGAGCGCGGTGCCTCCGGAAAGTCGAAGCGCAGCTTCTGTCGCCGCTTCGGCGGCTCGACGCGCTCGATCTTGTCGAGCTTCTTGACGCGCGACTGGACCTGCGCCGCGTGGCTCGCGCGCGCTTTGAATCGCGCGATGAACGCTTCTTCCTTGGCCAGCATGGCTTTTTGACGCAAAAATTCGCTCTCGGCCTGGGCGTCGAGCAGCGCTCGCTGGCGCACGTAAAACTCGTAGTCGCCGGAAAAAACCGTGAGCTCGCCGCCGTCGATCTCGATGATTTTGCTCACGATGCGGTTCATGAACTCGCGATCATGCGAGGTCATCACGAGAGCCCCGTCGAAGTTCTTCAGAAACCCTTCGAGCCATAGGATCGACTCGATGTCCAGGTGGTTGGTCGGTTCGTCGAGCAGCATCAAGTCCGGCTTCATCAGCAGAATGCGGGCCAGCGCCACGCGCATCTTCCATCCGCCCGAGAGCGCGCCGACATCGCCTTCGACCACTTCGTCACTGAAGCCGAGCCCGGCTAGAATCACTCGTGCTTGCGCTTCCAGCGCGTAGCCGCCGAGCTCCTCGAAGCGCGCTTGCGCATCACCGAACTCGCTGATCACCTGCTCCAGCTCGTCAGCGTATGCGGGGTCGGAGAGCTTGTGCTCGAGCTCCTTCAAGCGCTTGCCCACTTCTGCCACGTCGCCAGCGCCGGCCAGCGTGGCACCGAGCACGCTTTCGCCCTGCATGTCACCGACGTCCTGGCTGAAGTAGCCAATGCTGGTTCCCCGATCGACCACCACCTGACCGCCGTCGGGCGCCTCCTCACGCATGATCATGCGGAAGATGGTCGACTTACCTGCGCCGTTCGGCCCGACCAAACCGACCTTGTCGCCGCGAAACACCGCACACGACGCCTCCAGGAATAGAACCTGCCGGCCGTGCTGCTTGGTCACCGAATCCAGACGAATCACGCGCTCCGGTTAGCACGCGGGAGCCTTGCCTGCCAGCATGCTACGTTGCTCCCATGCCGCACTTAACTTGGCTCCGCGTGGGGCCTACGAGCATCGCGCTACTCGCGTCCATCTGCCTTTCCGCCTGTGGCGACGGCAAGAAACAGCAGGACGACCCACTCGCGAACGCGGCCGTGGTGCGCTGTGACATGAGCGACGACCAAGCCTGCATCGAGTATCAGCGAGTTCAAAATGGCAACGTCGAGGCCTTCGTCGCGCTCGACGAAGCACGCTTGCTATGCGCTGGCGGCTGGAACGGAGACAGTACGAAGCCCGGCACGTTCGGCGAGGGCGCGTGCCCAACCGACGGCGCGCTCGCGCGCTGCAGCCTGCCGCGCGGCTATCTGCAACTCAACTATTACTACGAAGGTTTCGCGGACACCGAGACGCTCGAGGATCCGCTCGCTCCGCTGACCAAAGCTTGTCAAACGTCCATGGGTACGCTGGAAAAGCCACCCTTCTGAATACTCGCAGTCGGGAGCAACGGCTTACGCCGTTGCAGCAGGGTAAGCGCGGCTGGCAAGAGCAGCAGCGCAGAAACCAAGCAGGTCAGCTCGCCGATGATCGCGTAGTGCCCGAACGACTGCAGCGCCAGGTTGTCCGCGAATAGCAAGGCGCCGTAGCCGAAGATCGTGGTCAAGCTACACAGCGCCACCGTACCCGCGACCGACCGCCCTGCAGCACGGACGCCTCCTTCCGCCCGGGCGCGGTCCTGCACGTTGATCGCGTATTCGACGCCGATTCCAAAGGTCAGCGGCAGGGCGACGAAGTTCAGAAAATTCAGACGCAAGTCGCTGACAGCCGCGATGCCGAGCAACCAGGTCACCGCAAACACCAGCGACCCGAGCACGCACAGCGCAGCCGAGAGAGAGCGACCGCCGATCACGCTCACGGCCACGACGGCCAGCAACGACAGCAGCGTGGCTCGCGGACCATCTTGCTCCATGGCGCGAATCATTTCAGCGAACACGGTAGCGCGCCCGGCGTTGGGCAACGGCGCACCGGACGGAGCCCGAAGCTCCGCGAGCAGGTGCGAGATCTTCAGCAAATTCTCGCCGCGACTCTGCGAAACGCCGCGATTCAGGCTGAGAAAAACGGGCGTTCCGACGCGACCATCGCTTTCGGTGAATGGCTCCCGCAGCTGCTTCGGCAAGTCCTCGATTCCAGGTGCGCGCAGATCGTCGCGCGGGCGAAACTTCCGCAGCGCTTCCAGCTCTTCACCGGTCGCCCGTTTGGAAAGCACGTCGATCCGGCTGCGAATACGGGCGAGCGCTCGAAGCTTGTCTTCCACCTCGAAAGGCTCGCCGCCCAGTCGGTCGTAAATCGTTTCGGCCTTCTCGAGAAACTTGCCGTCGTAGAGCTGGTGGTCGAGCTCTAGCGCCCGCCGAGCGACCGCCGGCGCGTCCTTCATGCTTTCTGCGAGCACGAGCACGGGCGCCCCGCGCGACCCGAAAACACGATCGGCGAGCGAGCTGTAGTGGTTCGCGCCCGCGCGATCGCTCGACTGGCTACGCAAGCGACCGAAATTGTATTCCCACGGGTCGCGCAAGTAGTGAGCCAGTGGCCAAAGCGCGAGGACGAAAAGAAAGCCAGCAAACAGCAGCGTGGCGCGGGGATGATCCGCCGAGAACTCGGTCAGGAACCCGGGCAATGAACGTCGCCGCGTAGCGCCCGCACGGCCACCTGATAGCCCCCGTGCGGAATCGAACTGGGCCACCATCGCCGGCAGCAGGAAGAACGTGGTCAGCCAGCAGAGCACCATGCCCACGCCACCAATCAACCCGAACTCGCTGAAGCCACGAAAGCTGGTGGCCGCCAGTGAAAGGTAAGAAAGGCTCGCCGCCAGCGCGGACAGCCCCGTCGCTCGCCCGCAGGTCGTGGCCGCGTCGAGCAGAGCCTGGCGGAGCTCAGCTCCGGCGCGCCGTCGCTCCGCGTAGCGTGAAAGGTACACGATTGAGTAGTTGATTCCGTTGCCGACGATGATGGACCCCAAGAAACTGGTCGCGGCATTCAAGCGCTCGAAGGAAAGCCAGGCGATAGCAAAGGCGAGGCTCGTCCCCACGCTCACGCATGCGCCCACGTAGAACAGCGCGCGCGCCGAGCGAAAGAACGCGATAATTGCAGCAAAGACCAGAAATACGGCCGCCACCGAGACGACGCCGATGTCATCCAGCAGCGCCTCGCGTTCGGCGATGGCGGTCGGAATGTCGCCTCCGAAGCCCACGTCCAGCCCGCCCATGGACGCAGCCAACGTCCGCGCAGCGCGCTCCGTCTCGAGCAATAGCCGGTCACTCGCCTGCTCTCCCATGCCGGCGCGCCGCGCGCGCACGACCAAAGCGTATACCTTGCCGTCGGAGGTGCGATAGTAGCCCTCCGGGAAGCGGTCCTCGGCGCGCACGCGCTGTTCGATCTCGTCGGACAGCACGCTGAGCCGACTCCTTCGTTGCGCGTTCGGCGCGTCGTATGCCTTCGCAGGGCTGCCGGGGACGTCGCATGGCTCGTCGATCCCCAAGTATCCAGGCGAACGGCGCGCCTCTTCGCCGTCGAGCTCGCACTCGGCGCGCTCGAGTTGCGCTCGACTCAGAAATAACCAGAAAAATCGCTCGACGTACGCGCGGGCTTCACGTGGTCCGGCATCGATCTCCTTGGCGAGCCCGGGTGGCAACGCCTTCAGCCGCTGCTCCAGACGGTCGACGAATTCGCGATTTTTGAGCGGGTCGGTGGACTGCACGAGCACGACCAAGGTCGCGTCTCCACCACCCTTTCGGGCCAGCGCCGCGCGAAAACGCTGCGCGGCGGCGCTCTCGGAAGGCAGGAGCTCGACGAAATCCCCCTGCACTCGCAAACGGCTGGAAAGAGCGACCCCGAGCACGAACAGCGCGCCGCCAATCGCCAAGACCCATTTCCGATGCCGCAGCGCGAACAGCGTATAGGCCGCGAGCGCACGCTCGAACCAGCCACCAGCTGCGGGCGAAGCTTCCCCACTCGACGGGCCGCTCACGGGTACGCTCCGACCGGTACCGGGAGCGACGTTCCGCGGGGCGGCGCGGGCCGCAGCAACGAGCGATACGCTTCGAGTGTGCGGCTCACTGCGGCAGCCGGATCGAGCGGAGCGAGCTGACGCCCGTCGGTGACCGGCGGCAGCGCCGCGGAGCGCGTGAGCGCTCCGCCGATCGCTTCGGGAAGAAGTTCGTCATAGAGCTGAACCCAATCGCCGCCAATCGAACGCGCGAGCTCTTCACCGGCTCCCTTTCGTGGCATCAACACGGGTCGATCGAAACCGAGCGCGAGCACGGCGGAGCCCGAATTCAGGATCTCGCGGTAAGGCAGGGCAACCAAATCCGCTGCGCGAAAGTAAAACTGCGCGTCTTTTTGAGACACGAACGAGAGGTGCAGCGCGACACCCGGATCGGTGCCAGCGGCACGCTTCACGGCCTCCGCAATTGCCCGATCGTGCGGCCGCCCAGCGATCAACGCCACCACGTCGGCCCCGCTCGGCTGTCGCCGCAGCGCGCGCACACTGCGAATCAGCGCAGGCACGTTCTTGTATTCGAGAATCCGGCCAAAAAACAGCACGACGCGGGCGTCTTGCGCGAGACCGAGGCGAGCGCGTGCCTGCGAGCGCGCCACGCCGTCCGGGTACTGCCCGCGGTAGTGCGGGTGAGGCACCACGAACGCCGGCTTCTTCTCGAGTTCTGGAAAGCGCTGGCGAGTGAGTTCGAGCGACGCTTGGCTGAGCGCGATGAACCCGTCGAGCCGCGCCACGAACTCGGCCCAGAACGCCTCCTCGGCCTGGCTGAACCGGCGCTCGTGCGCGCGCAGATTGTGCGCGGTCCAGAGCAGTTTGGTCTTGCGCACCGAAAGCCAGTCCAGCGAGTGGAGCAACGCCCGCGTCGTGGTCAGGGCTTCGAACAGTGATGCGTTGAAGGTCGACTCGGGCCAGTGCACGTGACAAATGTCGTAGCGACCGAGCAGCAGGTTCTTCGCCCCGAACTCGTCGACCGTCACTCCGCGCGCGCGAAGCCCCGAATAGAGCAGCCAATTGTACGGGTTTTCCCGGCGATTCTCGAACGCCGGACGCGCCAGCACGCGCAAAGGGGTCTCGTCACTAGTCATGACACAGATAGCTTTCGAGTTTTTGTCGCACGAGCGCCGGAGCCACGTGCGCGTTCGACTGCACGACCACGAACCACGGCGCGCCCTCACCCGAGAAGCAGGCGCTCGGCGCCCAAGCAGAGAAAGGCTTGCCATCCCCGCGCCAGAAAGAGCCCTCGAGATCATAGATGCACGCGCCAGACCGCGAGTGAAAACGCTCGAAGCGGCCCGTTGACTCTAGAAACGTGTAATAAAGGGCATATTCGGTCCACGGCGTGCCGGCCGCCAACAGCAAGCGCCAGCCGGCAAACGCTTCCCGACGCCTGCGCCGGGCGCGCGCGCACAAGAGTCGTTGCTTGATCCCGCGCAGGCCGCCGGAGAACGCACCGATTCTGGCTTTCCGGTCGAGATATTCGGCAAGCTCCGCCACACCTCGGCGGTGCAGCACCGCGGGCGTGACGTTGTGAGAAACGCCTCGTCGCGGCGCGGCCAGCCCGAGCAGCGCTTCAGAGCCGCGGTACCAATCTGGGTGCAAATCCCGCTCGGTCACGTGGCACGGGCCAAGGCCGCCTGGAGCGAGCAACTCAGCGCTCACTGGCTTGGTGCAGATCACGTCGGCGTCGAGCGTGAGATAGAGCTCGCTGCTCACGCGCTCGAAGATCGCGAGCTTGACCAGCTGCTGACGATACCAACCCTTCAAGAGCGGCGTGAGCGAGAGCTCCGGCACCAACGCCGCCTCGCCCACGAGCTCCAGCGGCAAACCGCGCGGCGCGTCCGAGAGCGCCCGCGCGACCGCCGAGAGCTCCCGTTCCGGAACGACCACCCACAACTTGGAAAGCCCCGAGAAACGTCGCGAGAGCGACTCGAGCAACAGCGACGCGCGCGGAACGTCGCGCAGCGTGAGGGGCAGCACCGCGTCCATCGACGCGATCCGGCTCACCTTGGTGTCGACCAGCGCGCTCACGCCGCCGAAGCCTCCAGCAAGAGCTCGGGGCGAGTCACGGCGTTTAGCGGGAACGATTCGCGGTCCCAACCCGGTTGCTTACGGCCGTGACGGTTGAGTACCGCGGGTGGGCGCACGCGACCAAGCCCGGCCAGCAGCGCATGGAAGGCGGCCCAGCGCGCCAGCGGGGCCGCGCGGGAAGACACGCCGCCTGGCCGAAAGTTCCGCGCGCAGTGCTCGCGCGCCGACAGAAACGCCGCAAAGTAGCGAGTCACCGAGAGCTCCGGATCACTGCGGTCTCGCGCCATACGCCGTGCGCGCTCGCCGAACGCAGCGCGCTGCTCCGGGTTTGAAAGGAGCTCGCCCACGACTTCAGCGAAACGCTGGTCCGAACGCTCGGGGTCCGGCCCGGGCGCGATCAAATAGCCGTTCTTCCCGGATTCCACCTGGTGCGACACGCCCATCGCGTCATCGAACGCGACGACTGGCAGGCCGCACCACGCGGCCTCGCTCACCACCTGCCCATAAGTCTCCGACAACGAGGCGTACACGAACAAGTCCGCGTACCGGTAGAACTCTGCCACCTGACCGAGCGCGTACTCCCCGGGAAAATGCACGCGATCTCCGAGCCCCAAGCTTCGCGCCAAAGCGCGATAGGAGTCGTGGTCCGGGCCATCACCCACCAGGGTCAAGGAGGATTCCGGAAAGCGCCCGGCGATGCGCTGCGCAAAAATCCGAATCAGACGATCCACACTCTTCTCGCGAGTGTGTCGACACACACACAACAGCCGCTGACCCGGACGAGCGTTTGCCGCAAATGGATCGCGAACCGCTGGCGCGTCGAATACGCTCGGGTCGACTGCCCGCGGGATCACGTGGATGGGAACGCGCACCCCACGCTCGCGCCAATAGCGTTCGAGCCCCTGAGACAGCACGATCAGGCCGTCGCTCTGGTTGTAGCTGTTTACGGTGAGCGCCTCGATGCGCGGGATCAGCTCGCTCTCGAACAGCTCGGTCACTTCTGCTCTACCGTGCAAGGAGTCCGGCAGAAGCACGTTGTAGACGCTCGGCAGGTGGATGGTGTTGACACACAACAGTGGAACGCCGGCCGTGGCGCGCAGCCAGACTCCGAGTTCGAGCAGCCCCGAACCCGTCTGCGCGAGCACCACATCGAGCTCGGCTGAAAGCGCGCGGGAAAGCGCGTCCGGAGACGGCAGAGCCAGGAACAACCCCGGATGATTGTGCAACGGCAGCGAGTCGAATTGCACCGCGTTCCGCGGTAAATCCGCCTCTCTAGCATTCGGATCCCGCGGTCCCAGCACGGTGATGTCGAGCCCGCGGCGGGCAAACTCGCGATACAAAAACTGGGAAGCGAACGAAGATCCGTTCGCATAGGGGATCTTCAAGTAGTCGTTGATGATGCCGATGTGGCGCGGCAATTCGGGGCGAAGCGAGCGGGACGACGTGGGCAGAATGGGTGAAGACATGGCGTTCCTCGGCCGAATTTGCGGCGTTGTCGTGTCGAAGCGCAGCGCGCCTCGGCCCGGACCTAGCAAGACGTCTGCCAAGCGTGATTGAGCGCTGTTTTCGTTCACGCGCTGCGGCCGTTCGCCCACCACCCCGGTGCTCTGTGCGGCGCGTGACTCGGCCCATTTTCACGGTGTGCCGCTAGTTCACGGTTTCTCACGGGTAGGTGTCACGCCTGTATCGGTCGAGCGAAGAAGCACTGACGCGCGCGAGCACTTCGCGCAGTTAGACGCCACGCACAAACCCAGCAGGTGAGCACGCTTCGTGCAGTGCTCCGAGCTGCCATGAAAGTCGTCGACGTCACCGAGTTCTGGTCCGAGCGCGGCGGCGGCGTTCGCTCCTACCTCACGACCAAGGCCCAGCGCCTGTCATCGCTCGGGGTGGAGCACCAGGTGTTCGCGTCGGGCCCTCGGAACGAGGAAATTCCCTTGAGTAACGCGGAAAACCGGGGCTCGCGCTTGCGACGCTTCGCGGGCCCGGCGTTGCCGTACGACCCGACCTATCACCTGTTTACCCAGCTCGGCGCCGCGCGCCGTGCGCTGCTGAGCGAGCGCCCGGATGTGCTCGAGATTCACTCCCCACAGTTAGCCGCGCTGACCGCTCTCGCCACCCCGCGGCGAGCGTTCGGGATTCGGACACTCGTTTGGCACTCCGATTTCATCGATACGTACCTGACTTGGAAAATTGCCGAGCGAAGCTCGGCGCGCGCCGCCGCGCTGGCGACCGCTCCGCTCTGGACCTGGGTGCGCGCCATCACTGGTCGTTGCTCCGCCACGCTCGTCGCCAGCTCATTTCAGGCAAGCAAGCTGCGCGCGCATGGCGTCCTCAATGTCACCGCAATGCCCTTCGGCGTGGATACCTCCGTGTTTCGCCCCGAAGCGCGCGACCCCAGTTTTCGCGCCCGATTCCTGGGCAATCGCGACGCAACGCTGCTGGTGAGCGTTGGGCGACTCTCCGCGGAAAAACGCACGGACGTGCTGCTCGAGGGCTTTCGCCAAATCCGCAAGAAGCGCGAGGCGCGGCTGCTCGTCTTCGGCGACGGGCCGGAGCGGACAAAGCTCGAAACCTCCGTGCGCGACTGTCCCGACGTCGTGTTCCTCGGTTTCGAGCGAAACCGGGCGGAGCTCGCGCGTGCCTTGGCCAGCTCCGACGCGCTCGTCCACGCAGGGCCCTTCGAAACCTTCGGCCTGGTCGTGGCTGAAGCACGCGCCTGCGGCACGCCCGTGGTGGTTGCTTCGAGCGGGGCGGCGGGGGAGCTCGCGGCTCGCGATTGCTCGGAAAAGTACGTGGCCTGCGACCCGGCGGCGTTCGCCGCGGCGCTCGAACGACTACTCGCTCGAGATCGTCGCGACCTGCTCGAGCGAGCGCGGGCGGGCGTGAGCAGCGTCATCTCGATCGAACAACACTTTCGCGCCTTGATAGCGCTGTATCGAGAGCTGCTCTCCCAGCACGGCCCCAGAGGTTGAGCCATGCCCATTCATGTGTCGATCCACGACGTCTCCCCGGCTTTCTCGCGCGAGGTCGAGCACGCCTTGCTCCTTTGCCGAGCGCGCGGGGTGAGCCCTGCCTTGCTGGTGGTGCCGGACTTCCACGGCAAGGCGCCACTCGCGGAAGCGCCTGAATTCGTCGAACGCCTGCGCGATCTTGTCGCGCAAGGCTCACAGATCTTGTTGCACGGCCTCTATCACGAGAGTGCGACGCAAGAGCCGGCACCCCACCCACCCCGCTCCGCACGAGCGAGCTTCGGGCGCTGGCTCCGCCAGAGCGTCGCCTCCGCTGGTGAAGCCGAGTTCGGCGAGCTGACCCTGACGGATGCCGCGCGACGTCTCGACGTCGGGCTTGCGGTTTTCGGAGAGCTGCGCCTGCCGGTGCACGGCTTCGTCCCCCCTGCGTGGATTCTGCCGCGGCGCTTGCTGCCCGCGCTCGCCGAGCGCGGAATCCGCTACACCGAGGATCACTTCGGTGTGATCGATCCGGTATCGGGACGCACGCGCCGATCGGCAGTGTTGAATTTCGCGACGCGCACGCGCCTGCGCTTGTTGAGCAGCGTCACCTACGTGCGAGCCGCGCGTGCGCTGCGCTATGCACTGCCGCTGCGCTTGGCAATTCACCCAGCCGACTTGCGCTCTCCACTGGCGTTGCGGGAAACGGTGCGACTGCTCGACTGGGCCAGAGGTGACTTCGTTCCACGCGTCGAAGATCTGTTCGAGGTGCCGTGATCCCCGGAAGCGCACATTTCATTTGGATTGGGCAAGACTTTCCCTGGTTGCACTGGGCGGCGGTTGCCTCCGCCCGGCACAACGGCGGCTTCGACCGCGTGGTGTTGCACCACACGGACGACCTGTCGCAAGCCCCCTGGTTCGCAATGCTGCGAGAGCTCGACGGGGTCGAGTGCCTGCACCTGAACGCGGAAGCGGAGCTCGAGCAGGCGGCTGGGCCCAAGCTGATCGATCGCTACCGAACGCTCTCGGCACCTGCCGCGCGTGCCAACGTGCTGCGGGTCGCGCTGCTCGTGAATCAGGGTGGGGTGTATCTGGATCTCGACACCGTCACCATCCAGAGCTTGACCGGCCTGCGCGAGCAATGCGCGTTCTTCTGCGGGGAAGAGCGGCTCGCCTTCCCTGCCAGCCTCTCACGTTCACGAAGCCCGTTCGCTTGGGGCGCGGCCTATTTGCGAACCGCCGCCCGCGACCTCGCGCGCCGTTCGCCAGCAGGCGTGGGCTGGTTCGCACACATTCGCCATTTGTATCCGACCGCGGCGAACAACGCCGTACTCGGCGCATCGGCACAGCACCCGTTCCTGCGTGAGCTGTGCGCTCGCATGCTCGAACTTCCGTCCAATGCGAGCCGACGCCGTTATGCGCTCGGCACCGCGCTCTTGCAGCACGCGCTCGCGGAAACATCGACAAATCCGCGTGTACACCCGCCCGAAGTGTTCTACCCGCTGGGGCCAGAGATCAGCGAACACTGGTTTCGCCTCGACACGCACGCAACGCTCGACGACGTCCTCTCGCCCGCCACGCGCGTGGTCCACTGGTACGCCTCGGTGCGAACCCGGAAAGCAGCGCCGCGTGTGAATCCGCAGTGGGTCCGGCGCTACGAGCAGCGTCAATTGCTGAGTGCGCTCCTGATGCGCGCGCTCGGCGAAAACGCGGGCCGCGCATGACCCGTATCGTGCACATTCTGCATCACTCGCCTTCGCTATTTCGCGATGAGCCGCTCTACTCGTTGCTGCAACGCTCGGCGTGGCACCTCGAGCTTGCGCGTTTCCAGCAGAAATACCTGCCGCGCTGCCAGGTCGAGTGTTGGACGCCCGAGCGACGCGCGGACCGCGTGATCGAAACGCGCGTGGCCGGCGTCAAAAGCCTGTTCTTCCCGGCATTTGGCCTGGGCTATCAACGCGAGATTTCTCCGAGCCTATTCGAGCATCTCTCGCGACGGCTGGCCGAGTTTGATTGTATCTTCTTGCACGGCTCGGTCAGCTACTTTTCGAGCCTGCTACTCGGCCGCTTCGGTCACCGCGTTCGCATCGTGGTCCAAAACCACGGTGAGCGCACCACGCTCACGCGGCTCTGCGACCCGAACGCACGGAAGCCGCTCGACTACTGGCTGCGCGTGTGGCTCGAGCGGAGAGCGCTAGCGAAAGCTCACCGCCTGCTCTGTTTGAACGCCGACAACATCGAGGATTACCTGAGAAACGGTGTCCCCGAGAGCAAGCTGGTCTTGTCCACGATGGGCGTCGATCTCGCGAGCTTTCACCCGCTCGCTGAAACCAAACCCGCCCTGAGGAGCGCTCTCGGTCTCCCGGCGGCTGACTATTACCTCGGCTTCGTGGGCCGGCTGGCTCCAGAAAAGCAGGTCGACAAACTGATCGATGCGTTAGCGCACTTACCATCGAACGTGCGCTTGCTGGTGGTCGGCGATGGTCCGCTGCGCGGCGCGCTGATGCGCCAAAGCGGACGACTCGCGGCCGGTGCCGTGCATTTCGTGGGCAGCGTGTCCGACCGGGCTAGATTGAACCGCTTCTACAACGCTTGCGACCTGCTGGTTTTGCCCAGCAAATCCGAAGGATTTGGCATGGTGCTCGTGGAATCGCTGGCCGCCGGCACCAACGTGCTGGCAAGCGACCTCGCTGGCCCGCGCGCGCTGCTCGGAGACGGCGACTGCGGTTCACTGAGTCGAGCGCGCGACGCGAGCGAGCTGGCCACTGAAATTCGCGCGGCGCTCGCCAGCCCGACCCACCCACAGCAGCTCGTCGCGCGCGCCCGTCGCTACTCTTGGCAGAGCGTGTGCGCGCGGCACGCGGCCATTCTCGCGGCTTGACCATTCGAATCCGGAGCGCTCGTCCTTGAACATCGCTCTCTTTGCCCCCTACCTTCCCGCGCCCACGCACAGCGGCGGACGCATTCGTATTCAGCAGTTCGCTCGGGCGCTCGCGCGACTCGGCAAGCTCTCGCTATTCGCCTGTGCCGACCCGCGCGACCTCGCGCTGCACGGCCGCGACCCCGAACTCGACCTCTATGACGACACCCATTTCGCCAAGGCCGCCCACGCCTGGGTCACGCTCCCCGCGCGCCCGGCGCGCGTCCGCCGGTGCTCCCCGCGTGCGCTGCTCCACCAGTTCCTGGACGCGCACGAAAAGCAGCGCTTCTCGGCAATCGTGGTGGAGCATTCGCACGCGGCCGCTTTGGCGCTGGAACAGAGCGAGCTCCCTTGGCTACTCGACGAGCACAATGTCGAGAGTCGCTACCTGGAGGCCAAAATCGCCTCGTCGAGGCGCCCCCGTTTGCCTTTGGATCGCGTCGAGGTGCGCGCGCTCGAGCGCTGGGAGCAGCGCGCTTGGCGTCGTGCACAGCGAGTCGTGTGCGTGTCGGAGGGCGACGCAGCCACAATCGAAGCGGCGAGCGGACGCACGCCGTTGATCATTCCGAACGGCGTAGACCTCGGCCGCGTGCCGTTTCTTTTACCGTCTCACCGCCGAGGCTTCGAGCTCCTCTTCGTGGGCGTCCTCGGGCACCCGCCCAATGCGGCGGCGGCGCTCTGGCTCGCGCGCGAGGTGCTCCCGCGCGTTCTGCGAAGTGAACCGCGCGCCAAGCTGGTGCTCTGTGGAGCCGATCCCTCTGCCGAAGTCGCAAAGCTCGCCTGCGATTCAGTCACCGTAACCGGCCGCGTCACCAGCGTGGCCCCTTACCTTCAGCGCGCTGCGGTGTACGTGAACGCGCTGCAACAGGGGGCCGGCAGTTCGTTGAAGGTGCTCGAGGCGTTGGCCAGCGGTCTGCCACTGGTGTCGACTGCGAGCGGCGTGCGCGGTTTCGCGCTGGCAGACCGCGAGCACTACCTGCACGCGGAAAGTGCAGACCAATTCGCACAAGCAATTCTACGTTGCTTGGCAGAGCCGGCAGCCTGCGACAGCGCCGCGAGGCGCGGCCGCCGGTTCGCGGAAGCTCACGATTTCGAGCAGTTGGCCCAACGATTCGCGACCGCCGTTCACGCGGTCGCGACTGGATCGCCGAGCACCACGCGCGTGCGAGGAAGCGACGCCTGACCGTGCGTACCGTCGAGATCGCTTCCTCCGAGCGCGCGACGAGCAACGTTGTTCGCCACGTCTTCCGACAAACTGCCGCCTACGCCGCGCTCCGCTCGGCTTCGGGCGCCCTCACCTGGCTCGCCTTCGTGGTGCTCGCCCGCATCCTCGACCAACGCAGCTTCGGCGCGTTCGAGATTGGGATGTTCTACATCGGCGCCGGCCAAATTCTCGGCGACGGCGGTCTGACAGCGAGCCTCGTGCGCCGGCCCGGAGTGGTGGAGCCTGACGAATACCGCACCGCCATGACCTCGGTGCTGGGACTCGCCGCGCTGCTCTCACTCTCGCTGTTCGTGGCCGCGCCGGTGATCGGGCGAGCCAACCAGCTCACGAGCAGCGAAGTCTGGGCGCTACGCGCGCTCTCGCCGCTGTATCTGGTCCCAGCGTTGCGCATCGTTCCTTACGCCAAGCTCGAGCGCCGCGTGAACTTCGCCGCGATCGGCCAGATCGAGCTCTACGCCAACCTGATTCGACACCTGACCGCGGTGTCGGTCGCAGCGCTGAAGGGGGGCGTGTGGGCGCTGGCGCTGTCGCAGCTTTCGCTCGCGGTGAGCCAGGTTTTGCTCGCCTATCGGGCCGAGCCGGGGTTCGTCGGCTTCGGGTGGAGCCGCCGCGCCTTTCTCTCGCTCTACGCTTACGGAAGTAAGATCCAGGCTTCGATTCTACTGATCCACCTCAAGGACAACCTGGCCGCCGGTCTGCTCGGACCGACGCTCGGCCCCGCCGCGGTCGGCGTGTTTCGCTTCGCGCTCGAGTTCATTCGCGTTCCGGCGGACATCGTCAGCAGCGTCGCTCGCGTGCAGTTTCCGGTTTACGCTCAGCACGATCGGCACTCACCCGCCCTACTCAATGTGGTGCGCGGCACGTTGCGTGGAGTCTTTCTGCTCGGCCTGCCGGTGTTGTGCCTGTTCGCGCTCGCCGCAGGCTGGGTCGTGCCGGCCGTCTACGGCGCGAAGTGGCAAGTGGCGCTGCCGGTGATCAGCGCGTTGGTCCCGCACGTCGCCGCCGATCTATTGGTCTGCCACCTGATCACCTTCGTGCAGGGTCGCGGGCGCGCTGGGCTCGCACTCGGCACCTACGTGCTCTGGTCCGCGTGTTTGTGGCTCGGAAGCGCGCTCGGTCTGGTCCTCGTGCCGAGTTCATTGGCGGGCGTGGCGCTCGCGCATGGCGCGGCTTCCGGCATCACCGTGGTCGCGTTGCTCGCCTGGTCGACGCGCTATCTCGGCGTGCCAATTTATTTGAACCTTTTCGCCCCCCTCGTGGCAGCAGGAGTCAGTCTGGGTGCGGCCGTACTGATGCAAGCTGCACTTCCGGAGCTCGCCTGGCTGCGCAGCGCGAGCTCCATGCTGCTTTTTTCGCTGGGCTACGTCGCTTGCTTGTACGCCTTGGAACGCCGGAACGTCGCGCGCGAGATCCGCAGCGCGCTCTCCCAGCTGCGCTCGGAATGAGAAGCCTTCGAAACCGCGAGGGTCCTCGCCTTCCGCGAAAAAGTGCCTGCACTGAGCCCTTCTGCCCGCGGCCAGTTTCGTTGTAGCGTGCCGCGCATGTCGCCGGACCGCCCCTTTCTTGCTCGTTCTCTGGTTAGCTCCCCGCGCGTTTCGTTTACTGCGTTAACGCTGTGTGCGCTTCTGTCCTCGTCGTGCATCAAGCGCGACGCGCGCTGCGGTCCCGAAGCCGCGCCCGCAGCCGGAAGCCCGTCCAATCCTGGCGCTCCGTTGCCTCCCGGTACGAGCCTGCTCGGCAGTACGGGCATCGACGCATTTCAACCGCAAGGTGAGGTCTCGCGCGTCGACGTGCGCACGGTTTCGGTCGATGGGCAGCCATTCGCGCGCGCCATCCATGCGGAGATCAAGCAGGCGTCGGGCTCGGAGTGGTCGGTGCAGGTGCAGGCGAAGACCGCAGCGCCCATCGAAAAGGGCGACGTGGTGCTCGCGACCTTTTACGTGCGCGCGGTCAAGCCGCAGGAAGACGGCAGCGCTGAAACTCAGTTCGTGTTCGAACACGCTGGCGAGCCCTACACCAAGTCGGTCAGCTATTCGCTCAAGATCACGCCCGAGTGGCGTAAGGTGCAAGTTCGCTTCGCTTCCGCCGAGAGCTACGCAGTCGGCGGGGCACAGATGATCTTCCGCCTGGGTTACGAGCCAGAAACCATCGAAATCGGCGGCATTACCGTCGATACCTACGGAAAGAAGGTTGCGCTCAACGCGCTGCCGACCACCGAGTTCGCCGATCGCAAGCTCGAACAGGCGGCGGTGGCCAAAGTGGAGCCGGCGCTGCCCGTGGTCGATGGCGGTGAGCTCGCGTTTCAAGTCAGCCCTGCCAAAGTCATTCGCCCGATCAGCCCCTACGTTTACGGCATCAACGCACAAAATATCGGCGCCTCCGGCACGACCGTGCGCCGCTTGGGCGGCAATCGCGGCACCGTCTACAACTGGGAGCTGAACGCCTCGAACGCCGGCAACGATTACCGCCACGTGAACGACGACTGGCCGTGCACCGTGATGGGCTACCAAGACTGCAGCAAGCCCGGCGCGCAGCAGACGAACTTCGTGCAGCAGAACAAAGCGGGCCAGGCGGACTCGGTCATCGAGATCCCGATGATCGACTACGTCTCCGCCGACAAGAATCAGGAAGTGAAAGAAGAAGAGAAGGCGCCCAGCAAGCGCTTCGTGCGCTCCTTCCCGCGCAAAAAAGGGGCGTTCACGCTCACTCCGGACCTGAACGATGGCGCCGTGTACCAGGACGAGTTCGTGAATTTCTTGGTGCAGAGATTCGGAAAGGCCGCGCAGGGCGGGGCCAAGTTCTACTCGCTCGACAACGAGCCCGCGCTCTGGCCGTCCACCCACCCGCGCGTGCACGGCGAAAAGACCACGTACAAGGAGATGGTGCAGCGCACCGAGGCCACCGCCTCGGCCATTCTCGATGTGGATCCGACGGCCACCGTGCTCGGCGGTGTCATGTTCGGGTGGAGCGAGTACGAATCGCTCACCAGCGCGCCGGACTCGGCGGAATTCAACGCCAAGTACGGCAGCTACGTCGATTACTACCTGGCGTCCGCGAAAGAGCTCGAGCAAAAGCACGGTGGCAAGCGGCTCGTGCACGCGCTCGACGTGCACTGGTACCCCGAAGCGCGCGGCACCAAGCGCATCACCGAGGACGACGTGTCACGCAAGACCATCGCGGCACGCCTGCAAGCACCGCGCAGCTTGTGGGACTCGGACTACAAGGAAGCGAGCTGGATCACCGACAAATCCGGCAAGCCGATTCGCCTCATTCCTTGGCTGTTCGAGACCATCGCGAAGCGTTACCCGGGCACCAAGCTGGCAATGACCGAGTACAACTTCGGCGCAGGCGCGCATATTTCTGGCGGCCTTGCCCAGGCCGACGTGCTCGGCATTCTGGGCCGCGAAGGCGTGATGCTCGCCAATTACTGGGGCAATGGGCCCGGCGTCGGCGACTTGCCGAACTACATCGCTGCCGCGTTCAAGCTCTACCGGAACTACGACGGAAAGGGCGGTCGGTTCGGCGACACGGCAGTCGCCGCGACCACAGCGAACGTCGAAAGCGCCACGATCTACGCGGCCAGTGACTCGAAGCGGCCGGGCAGCCTCACGGTGGTCATCATCAACAAAGACCAGCAGAAGAGCTTCCGGGCCAAACTGGCGCTCGACGCGCAGGCCAAATACGGCAAAGCCGAGGCCTACGTGATCGACGGCAGCAAGGCGGAGGTCAAGCCGGCCGGCGCGGTTCCGATCAACGGGAATAAACTGGACTATGCCTTGCCGCCGCTGAGCGCGGTCTTGTTCGTGCTCGACAAGGGCTGAGCTTTCGCTCGGCGTCGCCGATTTCGGCGTAGATCCCGGTGCCCCGGCCCCTGCGGGTCGGGACGCTCGAACAACCTTGCGCGGACGTGTGCGCAGTGTGGCGGAGCGCGCCGAACAGAAACCTCTTTCCGAATCCAGGAGCGTAGGGTTCGAGGGCTTTCGCTCGTCGGTCGTGTAAATAGCGGATTCATCCCGTGCCGACCCCCTCTTCTCCTCGCGCCCGCCTCTTCAAGGCTCTGACCTGGCTCGTGCTGCTCGCGGCTCTCGCCACGGCGGGCGTCTTCGGCGTGCGGTACTACCGAGGCAGGCAAGAGACCGGCCCCAAGTACGAAACGGCCAAGGTCGACCGCGGCCGCATCACCGCGCGCGTTACCGCGACCGGCACCGTCTCGGCCTTGGTCACCGTTCAGGTCGGTAGCCAGGTCTCGGGGCGTATCGCGATGCTGGCCGCCGATTTCAATTCCCAGGTCAAGAAGGGTCAGGTCATCGCCAAGATCGATCCCGAGCTCTTCAAAGCAGCGCTCGCGCAAGCCCAGGCCAACTACACCGCGGCCAAGGGCAACCTGGCTCGCGCCAAGGCGCAGGCAGAGGACGCTATACGCCAAGCCGAACGCGCGAAGCAGCTGGCCGATCGCAACCTGATCGCGGTCGCCGATCGGGACACGGCGGTCTCCACTGCCGCGGCCGCGGTCGCCCAGGTCGAGGCCACCACGGGGAGCGTGGCCCAAGCACAAGCGGCGCTGCACTCCGCACAGGTGAACCTGAACTACACCACGATTGTTTCGCCCATCGACGGGCAGGTCATCTCGCGTAGCGTCGACGTCGGCCAAACCGTCGCCGCCTCGCTACAAGCGCCCACTCTGTTCACGATCGCCGAAGATCTGAAGAAGATGCAGGTCGATACCAACGTCTCGGAAGCCGACGTGGGCAAGCTGCAGCCGGGCATGCCGGCAACCTTCACGGTGGATGCCTACCCTTCACAGCGGTTTCGGGGCAAGGTTCGGCAGATTCGTAACGCGCCGCAAACGATTCAAAACGTGGTCACCTACGACGCGGTGATCGACGTCGACAACGGCGAGCTGAAGCTGAAGCCTGGCATGACCGCAAACGTCACCTTCACCTACGAAGACAAGAACGACGTGATCCGCGTGCCCAACGTCGCTTTGCGCTTTCGTCCCCCGAGCGAGCTTCTACCGAGCGCGTCGGGCTCCGCCAGCGGCGGCCCAATGGCGCCGGGCCCAGCAGCAGGCAATGCCGATGCGCGCGCCGGAAACCGGCGTCGCGGGGGCGACAGCGAGCGCCCGACCGACTCGCGGACCGTGTGGACGCTCCAGGGCACTACGCCGAAGGCGCACGCGCTGCGCGTCGGAGTCAGCGACGGCACGCTGACCGAAATGTTGGAAGGCGATCTCAAGCCGGGTGATCAGGTGCTCACCGGTGTGGCCAGCGACGCGGCAAAACCCGCCGGTGGTGGCGCACAGCAGCAGCCGCTGCGGCGCATGTTCTGAGGCAGTCATGGTGAGCAGCGAGCACGCGCTGATCCAGCTGGAAGAGGTGACCAAGGACTACCACCTCGGCGAGATCGATCTGCGAGTGCTCAAGGGCATCTCACTCTCCATCTTCGACGGAGAGTTCGTGGCCATCATGGGCTCGTCCGGCTCGGGCAAATCCACGCTCATGAACATTCTCGGCTGCCTCGATCGGCCGAGTGGCGGCCGCTATTGGCTGGGCGGTCGCGACGTCTCGCACTTCGACCGCAGTGAGCTGGCCGAGCAGCGCAATCGCACCGTGGGCTTCGTGTTTCAGAATTTCAACCTGTTGAGCCGAACCAGCGCGCTCGAGAACGTCGAGTTACCGCTGGTCTACGCCGGCGTGGGCAGCAAAGAGCGCGAAGCGCGCGCGCGCGCCGCGCTCGAACGCGTCGGACTGGGCGACCGCATGGATCATCACCCGAACCAGCTCTCGGGCGGCCAACAGCAGCGCGTCGCCATTGCGCGCGCGCTGGTCGGTCAGCCTCGCCTCATTCTCGCCGACGAGCCTACCGGCAATCTCGATTCTCGCACCAGCATCGAGGTGATGGCGTTGTTTCAGGAGCTCGGGCGCACCGGCATTACCACCGTGCTGGTCACCCACGAGCCGGACATCGCCGCCTATGCCGCGCGCGTCATCATTTTGAAAGACGGGCTGGTCTCTTCGGATCACCGCCAGGAGCCGCAAATTGCCGAGGTCCCGCGAGAGCCTCAGGAAGTGAGCGCACACGCATGACGCTCTGGCAAACCTTCCGCATCGCCTTTCGCGCGCTCCTTCGCAACAAAATGCGCTCGTTCTTGACCACATTGGGCGTGGTCATCGGCGTCGGAGCGGTGATCGCCATGGTCGCGATCGGAGAAGGCGCGAAGGCCAGCGTCGAGCAGGCCTTCACCGCGATGGGCACGAATTTGCTGATCGTGATGCCGGGCTCCGCGACCGCGGGCGGCGTGCGCGGTGGTTTCGGCAGCCAACCAACGCTGACCTGGGATGATCTGAAAGCCATCCAGAGCCAGGTCCCCAGCGTTCGGCTCGCTGCGCCGCTGCTTCGCACCAACACCTCGGTGGTGAGCGAGGACCAAAACTGGACCACTCAAATTGGTGGGACCACGCCGGAATACCTCGATCTACGCAGTTGGCCGATCGGGCAGGGCCGCTCCTTCACGAGCTCCGACGTCGAATCATCGACCAAGGTCGTGCTGCTCGGACGTACGGTCAGCGACAAGCTGTTTGGCGCAAGCTCCGACCCGATCGGTCAATCGGTGCGCATCAATAACGTGCCCTTCGAGGTGATTGGCGTGCTCTCCAGCAAGGGCCAGTCGACCAACGGTCAGGATTACGACGACACCGCGCTGGTGCCAGTGTCGACGTTTCGCTCGAAGATCCAAGGTGGCCTCAAAAACTACCTGAACGGGACGATTTTCGTGCAAGCGACCTCCTCCGCCGACACCGCGCGCGCACAAACCCAGGTGACGGACCTGCTGCGCGATCGCCATCGCATCGGCCCGGGCATGGATGACGACTTCTCGCTCCGCAATCTGACCGAAATGGCCAGTGCGCAGGCCGAGGGCACCAAGACTCTGACGACCCTGCTCGCCAGCATCGCCATGGTCTCGCTGCTCGTGGGCGGCATCGGCATCATGAACATCATGCTGGTCAGCGTCACCGAGCGAACCCGCGAGATTGGCCTACGCATGGCGATTGGCGCCAAGCCGCATCAAATCTTGGCGCAGTTCTTGGTCGAGGCTTTTACGCTGTCGCTGATGGGCGGCGCGCTGGGCGTTCTGCTCGGCATCGGCGCGGGCCTGCGCCTCGCCTCACAGTTCGGCTGGCCACTCTTGATACGGCCCGACATCATCGTGATCTCGGTGCTGTCGAGCTCCCTGGTCGGTGTCGTGTTCGGGCTCTACCCCGCGCGCAAAGCTTCCCGCCTCGACCCGATCGAGGCGCTCAGGTACGAATGACGACGTTGCGACTAGCAGGATTTTTTCGGCATTTTAGCGCCGTCCCTTGTGGCCTCGCGCTGCTTGTTGCCCCCCTCGGTGCGAACGCTCAGGGCCCTAGCGCGCCCCCGAGTGCGCCCTTTGCGGGCCCCGACGCGCCCACTCCGCCGAACCCACTTCCCGCGCAGCCCACGGCGCCGGCACCGCTGCAACCACTTCCGAAAGCGGTGCCGCCGAGCACGCCGCCCGCGCCCGCGGGTAAGGTATTGTCTCTCGACGAAGCGGTGAAAACCGCACTCGAAAATCAGCCGCGTCTGCGCGAGGCCAGCGCCAGCTCACGCGCGGCGGATGCGCGCGTCGGCCAAGCCTTAGGGCCACTCTTGCCGCAGGTGTCCGGCAAGGCGAGCTACCAACACAGCATTTTTCAGGGCACCACTGGCTTCTCCAGCGTTTCCTCGGGCGACTCGTTCGTCTTCCAAATCGGTGCGTCTCAGACCGTGTACGACTGGGGCCAGACCGTTGGCCGCTATCGCGCGAGCCAAGCCAACGCCGACGTGCAGCGACAAAACGCCGAAGCCACTCGGCTCGACGTCACGCTCGCCGTCAAGAACAGCTACTTTCAGGCGCGCGCTCAAAAAGCGCTGGTCGAGGTCGCGCGCGAGACGCTTGCCAACCAGGGCCGCCATTTGGCTCAAATCGAGGGCTTCGTCGAAGTCGGCACCCGCCCGCGCATCGACGTCGTGCAGGCTCGGGCGGATCGCGCGAGCGCGGAGCTCAGCCTGCTGAACGCCGAAAACGGCTACGCCATCGCGAAGGCTCAACTGGTTCAAGCCATGGGCAGGGAAGCGTCAGCGGACTTCGAGGTGAGCGACCAGGCGCTGCCCCCCATCCCCGGCGAAGACTCGGCGAGCCCGTTGTTACTGAGCCAAGCGCTGGCGAGCCGCCCCGACGTACGCGCCGCGATCGGCACTGTACGCGCGCAAGAACTCTCCGCCAAAGCCGCAGCGGGCGCGTACGGCCCCTCCCTCGGCGTGTCGACCACGCTCAGCGAACGCGGCTCGGCGCTCGACACCTTGCACTGGAACTGGGACGCAATCGCACAGCTCGACTGGCCCATCTTTCAAGGCGGCATCACCAAGGCACAAGTTGCCGAAGCGCGCGCCAACGTCGATGTCGCGAGCGCCCAGGTCGCCGCTCTGCGTCAGCAAGTGCTGCTCGAAGTCGAACAAGCCCGCCTCGGCGTGCTGGGCGCCAAGAAAGCGCTGGCGACGTCCGACCAGCTCGTGGAAAACAGTCGTGAGCGCCTCACGCTCGCCGAAGGGCGCTACCAAACTGGTGCCGGCAGCATCATCGAGCTTGCCGACGCACAGCTCGCGCTCACCACCGCGCTCGGGCAACGGGTCCAAGCGGAATACAGCTTGTCGACCGCGCGGGCGGCGCTGGCCAACGCGCTCGGGCGGCCCTAGGCGTACCGTTCCAGGCAGCCCACCCCGGCCGGTCAGTCGCCCCAATTCGTCCTTTTTTCGCTCCCAGTGGGCAGAATTATGGCGGATCGAGGGTTGCTGGAATCACTGTTCTCTGGCCTTACGAATTGCCCACAAGGAACAAGGACTCGTCGATGATCCAGCCAAGCCGCTCCCGCTCCCGAAAATCCAGTTTTGCGCGCCGTCGCACGCTATTTGGCGGCGCAGCCGCCGTCCTTTTCGCCAGTTCGATCGCGTGGGGTTGTGGGGAACAGGCACCGTATACTCCTCCCGCTGGGACCACCGGCGGCAGTTCGACGACCGGCGGCACCGAGTCGACCGGTGGGGTGGTGAGCACCGGAGGGACCGCTACCGGAGGCACGCCGGCAACCGGAGGCACCACCGGCGGAACTGCGCCGACAACCGGTGGAACCGCGCCGACAACTGGCGGAACGTCGTCGACTGGCGGCACGCCGCCGGTTCCGCCGTGTGTCAGCGCCATCGTCACGGGCAAGTGCACCGTCTGTCATTTCGCAGGCGCACCGGTCAGCTTCGCGAGCCTCGACCTCAGTGGTGATTTCGTACCGCGCATCCTCGACAAGAATGCGACCTTCGGTGGCGTCACGGACATGTCTGGGTGTCCGACTGGCGCCAAGCTGATCGATTCCACGACCCCTGAAAACAGCTGGTTTCTGAAGAAGCTCAACGGCGGGCAGGGCACTTGCGGCACGGCAATGCCGCAAACCGGCCCGTTGACTGCCGACGAAAAAACCTGCGTTCAAAACTGGATACAGATGTTCTGAGAACCGCGGCCAAGCTGTGGCCGCTCAGCTCGCTTCGTTTCGCGTCGTTTCATCCCACGCTGGCGCCCGCGCGCCCCCCGCGCTTCTCGAGCGCTCCGTACGCCCGCGCCAGCGTTTCGCCAACGGCTTTGAGTGTCACTTCCAGCGCCGCTCCGCGTCGCCAAACCAACGCGAGCGTGCGAAACGGCACCTGCGGCGCGAACGTGCGCACGCTCAGCTCTTGATGCCGGTTCTCCACGCCCAGCGCGAGGCTCGGCAGTAAAGTCACCCCGGCGCCGCCCGCGGCCATCTGAACCAAAGTGAGCAGGCTGGTCGCGCGATAACCCGCCTCTTCCACGCCGGTGCGCGAGCAAAACGCCAGCGCTTGGTCGCGGAAGCAGTGGCCGTCGTCGAGGAACAGCACTCGCTCTCCTTCGAGCTCCGTTGCCTTGAGAGGCCGCTTGCCGCTCGCCAACCGATGACCTTTGGGCGCCGCAAACACGAACGGATCTTTGCCCAGCACCACGCGCGGCAAATCGCCAATCTCGGCTTCGAGCGCGACGATCGCCGCGTCCAGCTCGCCGCGAGCGAGCTGCTCGATCAACGTGGCGGTCTTGTCCTCGGCCCAGACGAAGGAAAGCTTCGGGTAACGCTCGCGCAACAGCGGCGCTACCTCGGGCAACAAATAGGGCCCAATCGTGGGGATCAGCCCGACCCGCAACGTGCCCGCGAACGGGTCTGAAAGCACGCGCGCCGATTCGACTAGATCATCGCTGGCCAAGAGCAGCGCACGCGCTCGCTCGACCACGACCCGCCCCGCCGCGGTCAGCGCCACGCCGCGCGTATCGCGCTCGAATAGCTGAACGCCGAGCGCCTCCTCGACCTGCGCGACCTGCGCCGAGAGCGAGGGTTGGGCCACGTGGCAGCGTTCGGCGGCTTTGCGAAAGCTCTGGTGCTCGGCCACTGCGACCACGTATTGCAGCTGCCGAAGCGTGAACGGGTGCGGCGCAAAAGACATCCGCCGCGCAGACTATCACGTGCTCGGGCCCGCCGGCTTGCCCGGCGCCCGCGCAGCCCGCGCCCGGCCCGAACCGCCGCTCGTGTGCTCGTGCACCGGCGCGGGAGCCTGATGAGCCAGATCGATCCCGAGCTCGTGCAAGCGCCTCAGAAGCTCGAGGTTGATCGCTTGCCGATGATCCATGTGCGCGTTGAAGTCCGCCGACTCCACGAAATAGACGATCTCGAAATCGAGCGACGCGAAGCTGTAGTCACGAAAATGAGCACGCTCGAAGCGCAAGCCCTCGCGGCTCTCGATCACCTCTCGCACGAGCTTCGGCACGCGCTCGAGCGCGTCCGGCGCCGTCGCGTGATCCAGCGCGAGCGTGAACAGCACACGGCGCTCACGCATGCGGGCGTAGTTGCGAATGCGGCTCTTGATCAAATCTCCGTTCGCGAACACGATCTCTTCGCCGTCCACTGCGCGCACGCGCGTGCTACGAAGGCCGATCCGCTCCACCGTGCCTTTCTCCTCGCCCACCACGATGAAATCGCCGAGGTCGAAGGGGCGATCGAAGAACATCGAAAGCGACGCGATCAAGTCGCCCAGTAGGCTCTGAACCGCAAGCGCGGCGGCCACGCCGCCCACGCCCAGGCCGGCCACCAGCGCGCTGATCTCGAAGCCGAGCGACGACAGCGCCATCACGCTCAGCACCGACCAAATCGCGAGCTTGGCGATGAAGACCGTAGCCGTGGCCATGGTGCGAGCGCTACCGTCGGCCTCACGCTCGCTGCCCCACACCTCGGAAAAGCGCTGAATCCCGACTTGCAGCCAAATACCGATCTGCGTGAGCACGATCAGCGACACCGCGCCGCGCACCCAGCGCGCGGCGGTGTGCGAAAGCTCCACGTATTCGGCGCCCGCCCACAGCCCCACGCCCAGCACGAAAAACGTGCGCGTGTTGCCGAACACCGCCGCCGCCACGCTGTCGACTCGGGTGTGCGTGCGTTCCGCCCAGCGCCGCAGTCGCCGCGCGAACAGCACCTTCACGAGCCCCAGGCTCAGGCTCACCAGCGCGGCGACCAGGGCGCCGATCAGCCAAGCCTCCACCTTCGCGCCGCCGTAGGTCTTGTTCCAGAGCGAGCTGAGCAGTTCCACGGCGCGACGATATCACCGGCAAACGAGGACGGTCGCGCTCGAAAATGCCCCAGGCTGCGCGCCCAACGAACACGCGCTACTCTGACCGCTTCAGCGCACGCCCCTTGCGGGCATCGAAGGAGTCTGCCAACCGATGCCGTCCCGAACCCCGCCGCGGAAGCTCGTCTCCGCGCTCGTGCTCATCCTCTCCGCCTGCGGCAACGATAACGGCACCGACAATGCCAGCGCAACGGGCGGAGCACCCGCGAACGGCACGGGCGGCGCAGCGAGCAGCAGTGGCGGCGCCATCGCGACCGGGGGCCTGAACGGTAGTGCCACGGGCGGTAATCCGATTGGCAGCACGGGTGGTGCCAGCGTCACCAGTGGCGGCACGAGCGGAGCAGGCGGAAACGTCGCGCAGGGTGGCACCAGCTCCGGCGGTAGTTCGCCAGGCGGAAACGCCGCGACCGGCGGAAACACGGCCAGCGGAGGCGCCACGAACAGCGGCGGCAGCGCGTCCACGGGCGGCTCCGGCGCCGCAGGCATGAGCTCGACCGGTGGCAACGGCGGAGCCACGAGCAGCTGGCACGCCGCCACCGTCGCAAGCCTCACCGATCAGAAACTCACCGACGAATACAACGCCTGGAAAGCCGCGTACGCGCAGAACTGCAACAACGGCAGCTGGGTCGTGAAAAAGGACGCAGGCTCGGTCGTCTCCGAAGGCATCGGCTACGGCATGCTGCTCTCCGCGAACCGCGGCGACCGCACGCTGTTCGACGGGCTCTGGAAGTACTACGGCGATCACCTGGATCCCAAGGGCCTCATGAACTGGGCCACCGGCGTGTGCGACGCTGCGGGCAACAACAACGCCAACGCCGCGACCGACGGCGATCTCGACGTGGCAATGGCCTTGATTCAGGCGAATAAAGTCTGGCCCGACGGCGGCTACCTCGCGCTCGCGAGCGCGCTCACCGCCAAGATCATTCAGTACGAAACCGAAGAGTGCTCGGGCCGCGCCATTCTGCGCCCCGGCGACATGTTTGGCGGTTGCAGTGACATGAGCAACGCCAAGATCAACCCATCCTATTTCGCCCCGGGTTACTACCGCGTCTTCGCGCACTACTTCCCTGCCCAAGCCGCGCGCTGGAACGCCTTGATCGACGGCTCCTACGAGCTCTTCCCGATCTACCAAGCACGCATGGCCGGGCTGGTACCGGATTGGAGCAAGGTCGACGGCGGCGACTGGTACGGCGCCGGCTATTCCTACGACGCGTGTCGCACTCCGTGGCGTGTCATGGTCGACTACGCCTGGACCGGCGACGCACGCGCGCTCACCTTCCTCAAGAACGTCAACACCTGGGTCGACGCCCACGGCCTGGTGAACGGCACTCAACCGAACAACAGTGCCTTCGTCGGCGCGCTCGCGCTCGCCAGCGCCTACGACCAAGCCAAGTTCGACGCCGCGGTCAGCACCTGGCTCGGCTCCAAAGGCGACGACATGCCGTACTTCCAGGGCACGCTGCGCGTCCTCTACCTGCTCGCCGCGGCTGGAAAGTTCCCATCGACGCTGTGAGTCGCGCTCTTAGTTGTTTTGTTGGGGGCCCCCACTGCTGACGGGCGCGCTACCCGTCGCGTCCAGACGCTAGGCCACTCTTTCTCCGCTGCACGGCAAAGCAGCCGCGCCTGGCCACCTTTTTTACGCCGGCCGAGCACATTTTTGAGTCGCCTTGGTCAACCCGGGCCACGGTGATAAGGCAAAGTTTCGCCCACCAGAGGCCATCTACCTAGGTGCACTCGGCACGCGCGACGCCAAGTGAGCACTGTCACCGAAACCCACGAGGATCCACGAATGCGCTTTTTCCACTCTCCCGCTCGTCGCAATCTCGGCGTCGTCTCGAGCGGACTGTTCCTCGGCATTATTGCCCTGACTCAAGCTTGCTCGTCTACCGATGACCCCCCCGCAGCGACCGGCGGGGTCCCCAGCACCGGCGGAAACGCGGCCACTACGGGTGGCAGTGCCACGACCGGGGGTACGTCCACCGGCGGCGTCACGAACTCGACCGGCGGCACGGCTACTGGCGGCGCCACGACCGGTGGCACGGCTACCGGCGGCGCGAGCACTACCGGTGGCGCAACCACCGGTGGTTCAACGACCGGCGGCGCCACTGTGACGGGCGGCCAAGCCGGCAACGCCGGCGGCGGGGGAGCGAGCTCCGGAGGTTCCGGTAACGCCGGGGCCGCGGGTAGCAACGCGGGTGCGGGCGGCAGCGCCGGTGCCAGCGGTAGCGCCGGCGCGTCGGGCGGTGGGGCAGCAGGCAAGGGCGGTGCGGGCACCGGTGGCGGCGGAGGCGCAGCCGGTGGCGGCGGAAAAGGCGGCGGCGGCACCGCCGGAGCCGGCGGCGCGGGCAAGACCGCGGTGGCCATGCTCATGCCGACCACCGGCAATCAACTCACTGGAACCGGCACGTTCACCCAAAACGGGCAAAACGTAACGCTGGTCATTCAAGTCACGAACTGCCCTGCCGGCGGCCACGCTTCGCACATTCATTTGAACAAGAACTGCGGCAGCAACGGCGACGACGCGGGCGGCCACTGGGTGCCACAAGGGGAAGTCATCCCAGAGATCACCTGCGCCGCGGACGGCACCGGAACCGCCACGGTCACTCCGACTGCCGGCACCTGGACGATCGGCAGCGGCACGGGAGACATCACGACGCACGCCTTGATGGTCCACGTGGGCAACAACGCAAACCCGGGCGGCCGCATGGCGTGCGGCTTGATCAACGCACAGTGACGCGAGCGTGTGCGCGAAGCCCGCGCGCAGCTTGCGTGTGCGCGGGCCCTACGACACTCGATCGACTTTGACGATCTTCACCGCGCACGCCTTGTACGCGGGTTGGCGTGAATACGGGTCGAACGCGGCAAACGTGAGTTGGTTCATGGTCTCGTAGTGCATCGGCATGAACACTTCGCCGGGCTTCACCGAGTTGGTGATGAAGGCGCGGGCGCGTACCGTGGCGCGCTGAGAGCATACGTGGACGGTTTCGTCAGGCTGAATGGCCAACGCGCGCGCGTCGGAGGCCGAGATTTCCACGTACAGCTCGCTCGGGCACAGCTTGGCCAGGACCTCGGACCGCTTGGTGCGCGTCTGCGTGTGCCACTGACTGGAGCTGCCTCGCCCGGTCAGCAAGAGCAGCGGATAGCTCGCGGTCGTCGGTTCGGGTAATGGGCGCGGATCGCTGAACAAGAACTTGGCGCGGCCGCCCTCGCCGAAGAACCGTCCATCTTCGAACAGACGCCGCTCATTGCTCTCGAGCGGCTCGCCTTCGGGTAGCGGCCATTGGACTCCGCCATGACGATCGAGCATGGCGTAATCTTCGATGCCGGTGATGTCGCATGGCTGTCCGCGGCTCAAACGCTTGATAATTTGAAACACAGCCTCCGGCGAGGACCACTCGCGAAACAGCTCGCCGACCCCCCAAGCCTCGGCCACCAGCTGAAAAATGTGGAAATCGGCCAGCGCCTGGCCAGGTGCGCGGCACACGCGCTTGATCGTGCCGATGCGCCGTTCGGAGTTGATGAAGGTGCCCTCCTTCTCACCCCAGCCTGCAGCCGGCAGGACGATGTCCGCGCGTTCGGCGGTCTCGGTGTCGCGGTACATGTCCTGCACCACCAGGCAATCGAGCCGCTTGAGCACGTCGTGCAAGTGCGCCTGGTTGATCCAGGAGTGCGCGGGGTTGGTCGCGATCACCCACAGACCCCGAATTTTACCGGACAAAATCGCTTCGATGATCTGGTCGTAAGCCAGGCTCGGCTCGCTCGGGATGCGCTGCACGGAGATGCCCAAAATGTCGGCGACATCCTGGCGATGCTGCGCGTTCTGAAAGTCTCGGCCGCCGAGCAACGTCGTGGTGTTGCTGAACACACGCGAGCCCATGGCGTTGCATTGCCCGGTGATCGAGTTCGCGCCGGTGCCCGGCCGCCCGATGTTGCGGGTCATCAAAGCAATCGCAATGATGGCCTGAGCGGTTCGCACGCCCTCGTGGCTCTGGTTCACGCCCATGGTCCACCACAAGCTCACGCGCTTGCCCTCGTGAATCATGCGCGCCAAGAGCTCGATTCGCTCGACAGGAATTCCGGTGAGCGTCGCGGCTTCCTCCAGCGAGAAGCGACTCACGTGTGCGGCGTACTCGTCGAAGCCCTGAGTGTGCGCAGCGACGTAGTCGCGATCGACCCAACCATTTTGAATCAGCAGGTTGGAGACCGCGTAGAGCAACGTCAGGTCGCTCTTTGGCTTGATCGCGTAGTGGTGCATGGCCGCCATGGCCGTCTCGGTCTTGCGCGGATCCACCACGATCAGCGTCGGATTGTGCTTGTTCTTGCAAATGCGCTCCCACATGATCGGGTGCGCGATGCAAAGGTTCGATCCGATCAGCACGATCACGTCCGACTCTTCGAAGTCCTTGTACGTGAACGGCGGAGCGTCGAAACCGAACGACTGTTTGTAGGCGACCGCGGAGGTAGCCATGCATTGGCGCGTGTTACCGTCGCCGTGCACCATCCCCATGCCGAACTTGCCGAGCGCGCCGAGAAACGCAAGCTCCTCGGTCGCCGCTTGTCCGGTTCCAAGCCACGCCACCGCTGCCGGCCCGTACTTCTCTTGGATGCCTTTGAAGCGATCGACCATGGTGCCGAGCGCTTCCTCCCAGCTTACCTCCACGAGCTTGCCGCCCTTGCGCAACAGCGGCGCAGTGGCGCGACCGGGACCTCGCAACGGCGTGAGCGCTTCCCAACCCTTCGGGCAAGCCATGCCGAGGTTCACCGGGTAGTCGGTGGTGGGCACCAGCCCAACGGCCTCACCCTTGTTCAGCAGCAGATTCAAGCCACACCCGGTCGAGCAGAACCCGCACACCATGGTGGTGGTCTGCTCCGGCGCAAGGCGCGCCGGCACGCGTCCGAGCCCGAATTTCCCGGGCTCCAGCAGTAGTTCGCGGGTCAGCGGCCCGTCGCGACGAACCAAGAGGTCACGGCCCAAACGCCCGAGCTGTTCCAGAGTTTTCATCGAATTCCGCCCGGCATGCGCGAGCCCGGCGCGGCCCGGAAGAACAGGTAACGCTCGGCGAGCTCGCTCAACAACAAGCAGACCAGCGAGAGCGCCGCGGCCACGGTCACGTTCGCACCGCGAATGGATTCCGATATCAGCAAGATGGGCAGCGCGACCCCCCCGGCGATTCCGAAACCGAAGCGCACGGCGGTTGCCCCGCGTAGCTCGCCCAGCATCAACAGAGCCATTCGCTTCAACACGGAATAGCGGCGCTCACCGATATGACGTAGCCCGCTCGCCTCGAAGGTCAGCTTCAACACGGTAACGCTGAGCACCAGCCACAAGAGCGCGTGACTCACGCGATCGATCTGGCCATGCGCCCCGGCAGTGAACGTGTAGACCATCAGCACCGCTGCCGCGCCGAGCGCCAGCGTCGTACCGAAGAACTTGATACCGGTTTGCGTCCCCGACCACTGCACGCGGCGTGTGGCCAC
This sequence comes from Polyangiaceae bacterium, assembly GCA_035549735.1. Taxonomy (GTDB): domain Bacteria; phylum Myxococcota_A; class Polyangia; order Polyangiales; family Polyangiaceae; genus PMG-095. The sequence continues at coordinate 324,703 of DASZQI010000011.1, forward strand.
GTACACCATCACCGAGCAGAACACCCCCACCGTGCCCATTACGGCGGCCGCGCTGTGCACCGGCTCGACCAGCTTCAACGCCGCGGATTTGAGAGGAAATTCAGGCAGCAATGGCGCCGCGACCAGGGCACCGTACAGCACCCCGAGCTTGGCGAACAAACCGAAAGCCAGCGCCTCCCGGCTGAGCCACGAGGTCCGGAGGCCGAGCACGGCACGATAGGCGAGCCAAGGCCGACCCAAGTGAAACACGCTAGCACCGAGAGCGATCAGCGCGAGAGCGCACGCGAACGCGGTCTGAGCCAACGGGCTGCCCGCGGAGCGACCCACCAAGCGCTCGACCAGCAAGCTGAGCCCGAACGCCCCCACCGAGAGCTGCGTCAGCGTGAGCATCACGACCAGCGGCGGATGGGAATGCTCCGGGCTGGTGCGATAAAAATCGGCCGGCAGCATGTTGCTGGGCATGGCCTTTTTGGTTTTGTAGACCGTGCTGGGCATGGTGTGTTCGGGCGCGGGCGCGCCCGGCAAGAAGCTTTGCGCGTCACTCGCGGCGACGACGTTGCCCCGCTCGACCACGCGAATCGCGATGGCCTCGTTCGGGCACGCCTGCACGCAGGCCGGCGCTTCGCCGTGAGCCAGGCGATCACTGCACATATCGCACTTGCGCACGATACCGAGCGATTTGCTGTATTTCGGCGCGTCGTACGGGCACATCAGCGTGCAGTACTGACAACCAAAACACTGGTCATCCAAGTGCTTGACGATGCCGGTGACCGGATCCTTCTCGTAAGCCTGGGTCGGACAGCCCGAGAGACACGCGGGTTCGAGACAATGATGGCAGGAGGTGGTCACGGTCTGCAGCGCGGGGGCGGCGGGCGTGCCGCCGTGCAGCATGCCTACCGAGCGCCACATCTCGCCCTCATCCAGGCCGTTCAGCGTGTGGCAGGCCGCGACGCACGCTTTGCACCCGGTGCAAGCGTCGAGATCGACCTCGAACGCGTACTGTTCTCCCGGCCGCGGTTTCTCGAGCGGAATCAAATCGCGGTAATACTTGGCTTGCGCCGGAACGCCGCCTTCGTCGTGCTGTTTGGCGAAGCGCTCGACCGCGGTCAGCGTCTGTTGCGTTTGAAGCAAAGCCGCGACCGGCAGAACCGGAAGACGCCGCTTGGATTTGTCGGAGTCGGCGCTCGGGCGTGGCAACGTGAGGCTAATCGCTGCGGTCATCGAGCCTCGGTGCGAACGCCGATCTCGACCCGCCCCCCCCGCGCGCGCACCGGATAGACCGGCAAAGTTACGTTCGGATCATCCAAGCAGCGCCCGCTCGATAGGTCGAAGTTCTGCTTGTAGATGGGCGACGCCACTTTCGGCACACCGCCGCGATCGCCGATGATGCCGCGCGCGATCACGAAGGCGTGGCTGAACGGGTCGTAGTTCGAGATGGCGTACAGCGCGCGGGCGCGCGTGCAGAACAGCGCGATCTGCTCGCCCTTGACCAACGCCGCGACCCCGGTACCGGGAATCAGCTCGTCCTGCGCACAAACGTCTACCCAAGTCACGTCCACACCCATGTCGAGGTTCGGCACCAGTTCCGAATCCGAGATCTTCTGCTGTGAGCTCAAAGCCAAGCCGTCCATTTTTCAAACCCCGTCCTGAAGCACGGGGAGGCGCAGCCGGCCGGAGGCGACCAGCGGCTGTTTCTCCGACCAAAACGCCGGGCGGCTCTGCCCGCGCTCGGCCACCACCACGATGCTCGGGTCGCTCTCATCCGAGTTTACGAAGGGCCGGAAACGCTTGAGTTTGTCGGGGTTCTCCACGGTGGTCTTCCACTCACACTGGTAGGTGGCGACCACTTGATCCATCTGCGCCTCGAGCTCCGCGCCGATGCCCAAGCTGTCGTCGACCACGACCTGCTTCAAATAATCGATGCCGCCTTCGAGCTTGTTGAGCCAGGTCGCCGTGCGCTGCAGGCGATCAGCCGTCTTGACGTAGAACATCAAGAAGCGATCGAGGTAGCGAACCAGCGTGTCTCCGTCGAGATCGGCGGCCAGCAGCACCGCGTGCTGCGGCTTCATGCCGCCATTGCCGCACACGTACAGATTGTAGCCCTTCTCCGTGGCTATCACGCCGAAGTCCTTGCCCTGAGCCTCCGCGCACTCGCGGGCACAGCCAGACACGGCACCCTTCAACTTGTGCGGACTGCGTAGGCCCTTGTAGCGATTCTCGAGCCGCAGCGCCATGCCGACCGAGTCCTGCACGCCGTAGCGGCACCAGGTACTACCGACGCAAGACTTCACGGTGCGAAGCGCCTTGCCATAGGCGTGGCCCGACTCGAAGCCCGAGTCCACCAACTCGCGCCAGATCAGCGGCAGTTGCTCGAGACGCGCTCCGAACAGATCGATCCGCTGCCCACCGGTGATCTTGGTGTAGAGCCCGTACTTCTTCGCGACCTGCCCGATCGAGATCAGCTGATCCGGCGTGATCTCGCCCGCTGCCACGCGCGGCACTACCGAGTAGGTGCCGTCGCGTTGAATGTTGGCGAGGAAGCGATCGTTGGTGTCCTGGAGCCCCGCGTGCTCGTCCTTCAGGATGTACTCGTTCCAAACCGACGCGAAAATCGAGGCCGCCGCCGGTTTGCAGATTTCACACCCCTCACCCGAGCCGTGCGCCGCCAGCAGCGCGTCGAAGGTGCGATGCTTGTGCAACTGCACCAGGTGGTAGAGCTCCTGGCGACTAAACTTGAAGTGCTCGCAAAGGTAGTTGTTGACGGTGACGCCCGCCTTCTTGAGCTCGATCTTGAGCAGATCGTCGACCAGTGTCGCGCACGAACCGCAGCCGGTGCCGGCCTTGGTGCAGGTCTTGACGACGCCCAAGGTGGTCAGCTTCTGCTCGCGAATCGTGTTGCAGATACTGCCCTTCTGCACGTTGTGGCAGGAGCAAATGATGGCCGCGTCGGGCAGCGAGTCGACGCCGAGCCCTTTCTTGCCACCCTCTCGCGGCGGCACCAGCAGGTCCTCCACGTGCTCGGGAACCGCGATCGCGTTCTGCACGTAGGTCGTGAGCTCGCTGTAGGACGAAGCATCGCCAACCAACATGCCGCCGAGCAGGTGCTTGCCGTCCTCGCTGACGACGAGCTTCTTGTAGGTGCCTGCGACGCTGTCGAACAGACTCACCACGCGCGAGCCGGGGGTCTTCGCGAACGCGTCGCCGAAGCTACCGACGTCCACGCCCAGCAGCTTGAGCTTGGTGCTCATATCGAAGCCTTCGAAGCTCGACGTCTCGCCCAGGATCTGCTGCACGGCGACTTCGGCCATGCGGTAGCCCGGGGCCACCAGACCGAAGGTCTTGCCGCCGAACGACGCGCACTCACCGATCGCGAACACGTCCTCGGCGCTGGTGCGGCATTGCTGGTCGATCAGAATGCCGCCACGCTCTCCGAGCGCGAGACCGGCCTGGCGAGCGAGCTCGTCGCGTGCGCGAATACCCGCCGAGAACACGACCATGTCGGCCTCGAGCTCGCTGCCGTCCGCGAAGACGAGCGCGCGCACCGAGCCGTCGGCATTGGTCGCGATCTCGGTCGTGGCCCGCCCGCCATGAACCTGGACTCCCAGTGCCTCGATGCGCGCCTTCAGCACCGCGCCGCCCACTTCGTCGACCTGCAGCGGCATCAAGCGCGGCGCAAACTCGACCACGTGCGTTTCGAGGCCCAGCGAGTGCAGCGCGCCCGCCGCTTCGAGACCGAGCAGGCCGCCGCCGATGACGACACCGCGGCGGCAGTGCGCCGCCGCGTCACGAATGGCGAGCAGATCTTCGATGGTGCGATACACGAAGCAGCGCGGCAGCTCGCGCCCCGGGATCTCCGGCACGAAGGGCCTCGACCCCGTCGCCAGCACCAACCGCTCGTAAGAGAGCTCGCGACCGGCGACGGAGCGCACGCGTTTCTGACCCAGATCGAGATCGATGATGGCGTCGGAGGTCAGCACTTCCACGCCCGCGTTCTCGTATTCGTTCGGCTCGACCAGCCCCAAGTCTTCGGCGCTCTTACCCGAGAAAAACTTGGTCAGATTGACGCGATCGTACGCGAGCCGGGGCTCGTCCGCGAAGACCGTCACCTGATACGACGAAGTGAGACCAAGCCGCGCTGCCTCGCGCAGGAAATGGTGCCCGACCATGCCGTTGCCAACGACGATTAGCCTCGGCTTGGTGTTACCGCTTTGAGCCATTCCCGAATTCTCCACGATCCTGGTTTCGAACGAGTTTCACCAAAGTGAGCGACCATTCACGCGCGCGCGCCGGCAAGGCTCGGCATTCGCTTGACCAAGAACGCGCTCCGCAAGTAGCACCACCAAGTGAGCGCGACGCAAGACAGATAGAAGAGCAAGAAGTACGGGACCGCTGCGCTCGCGCCACCAGTCGCTTTGATCGATGCACCGAAGGAACGCGGAATGAAATATCCGCCGAACGCGCCGAGCGCGGCTGCGATGCCGATCACCGCTGCAGACTCACGGCGCGCGGCGACCAACGCGGCGGCTTCCGCCTCCGGCCCTTGACCATTCGCACCGCGCAGATGCAGCGTGCGGAAGATCACGGGGATCATGCGGAACGTGGAGCCGTTGCCGATGCCCGTGCTGGTGAAGATCAGCAAGAATACGCCCAGAAACAGCAGCAAACTGTGCTGCTCCATCGACCAGAGCAGCCCGACACTGGCGAGCGACATGATCACGAAGTTCCAAAAGGTGACGCGCGCGCCGCCCATGCGATCGGCGAGCTTGCCGCCCAGCGGTCGCGCGACCGAGCCCACCAAGGCACCGAGGTAAGCCAGGTTGGTGGTCATCTCTGGAAACTGCGTCTTGAGCAAGAGCGGGAACGCCGCCGAGTAACCAACGAAGGATCCGAACGTGCCGATGTACAGCCACGCGATGATCCAAGTCTGTCGGCGTTGAGCGACGACGATCTGGTCTTTGAAGTTCGAGCGCGCGCTGGTCAGGTTATCCATGAACAGCCACGCGCCCACCGCTGACAGCAAGATCAGCGGAAGCCACATCAACGCCGCGTTCTCCAGGTGAATGCCGTTCTTGCCGCCAGGCAAGAGCGCGTAGCCGACCACGATCGGCACGAGCAGCTGCACGGTGCTGACACCGATGTTGCCGCCCGCGGCGTTTAGGCCGAGCGCAAAGCCTTTTTCCCTGTCCGGGAAGAAGAAGGAAATGTTGGCCATGCTCGAGGCGAAGTTGCCGCCACCGAGCCCGGCCGTGCACGCTGCGAGCGCCATCAACCAAAACGGCGTGTCCGGGCGATTCACGAGAAAAGCCAGGGACAGGGTCGGAACGAACAACAGCAGCGCGCTGACGATAGTCCAGTTACGACCACCAAACTTGGGCACCGCGAACGTGTACGGAATTCGCAACACCGCACCGACCAAGCCGGGCAACGCCACCAGCTGAAACAGCTGATCGGTGGTGTACGTGAAACCCGCCTTCGGCAAGCGCGTCGCGACCACGCTCCAAATCAGCCAAACCGAGAAGCCAATGTTCTCGGCGAGGATCGACCAGATCAGATTGCGCCGCGCGATCCGTTTGCCTTGCCGTTGCCAGAAGGTCTGATCTTCGGGGTTCCAGTCGCTGATCCAGTGCTTGCCGTGTTTGCTCATGAAGCTCCGTGCCCGTGTTGCGTCTTTGTTTCGGGTAACGCGCAACCTCCGCGCTCACACCTACACACAGCAATGCCTGTGCCAGGCGCGGTAAACCGTCGTTTTAGGGCTGCAAACCGCTGTCTTGAGCAAACGCGAAACCGCCAGAAAACGCTCCGAAACACGCCGTTCTTCGAGCAACGACGAATTCGTCGTTCGCTCGAGAGCCTCACGACGAAAGTGTCAGGCGACCACTGCTGCGCAGCCCGCCGAACTAACCGGGCAGAGGTTGCGCGGACTCACGCAAACGGCAGAAAGCACGCCGCGTTCGCAGTTCTCACCCTGTGGGGTCGCCAGCTCGCAAAACCGACAATTGTGGCATTCCGTTCTCGATGAAGCGACGAATGCCCGTTTTCACCAGATCGCGGGCGCGCCTTCCGAAGTGCAAGAAGCGCGTTCGGCGCGTGCTGGCGATCTTCGCAAGCCTTCTTCGATACCCCACGAAACAAAACGTCGCACGCGTTTTCCGGCGAAAGTCGCGCGCTGCGGCCGGCGCGTTGCGGGCGCCGTCGACGTCGAGCAACGAACAGCAAAGCTAGCGACGGTGTCGTAGTACGCCCCGCAGTCGTCGAAGCGTACCGTGTCCCGCGATCTGGTTTGCGTAGCCGGCGTCGGGCGGTCCGATCCCCGAGCTCAACCCGTTAGGAACTACGGCTGCGATAGCGCGAGGATGGCCTGAGCGTTTCTTTCGTACGCGCCGTCGGGAAAGCGTTCGAGGTACTCGCGCGCGATCGGAATGGCCGCTCGCCGCGCGCGCCGCTCGACGACGAGCATCTTGTGTCCGAGCGCTTCGGCGGCATAGGCGCCCGCTGGTGCCTCGCTCAAATAGGTCTCGTACCAAGACTCGGCCTCGCTGGAGGCCGGCGATTTCGCCTCGTACAGCTGTCCCAGGAGAAACGCGGCGTCGTAGGCACCCGCCGATTCGGGAAAGCGGGCGCGCTCAGCGCGGAGCGCACTCTCGGCGACCGCGGAGTTTTTGCTGAAGCGCGCGGCGTCGGCGAGCGCGGCCAAATCGGCGCTGCTCGCGCGCGAAAGCACGTCTTCCAGGCCGCGCGCCTCGGCCTGCGCAACCACCGCGCTGAAACGGCCCTCGGTGAGCAACTCGCTCCAGCTGAGCTCACTGCGCGGAGCCCGTGCCCGCAGCGGCCTTTCCGGCGCCCCGATATCGCGCACGACGATTTCACCTTCCGGCTTGCGAATGGTCAGTACTTGGCCCGCGTACAAGGTGATGCCGTCGGTCGCGAGTGGTCCCTCCACGCTAACCGTCCCGGAGCGCAAACTCAGCCGGAGAGTCTGCTCGCGTTCCCGCCAAGCGACTTCGAAATGCGCGCCCCGAACAGCGACCGAGTACGGCCCGGCCGCCAGTTCCCAATTGGCGTTGGGCCGGGAAACGACGCTGACTTCCGCCTCGCCGTCGCTGAGTCGCAGGCGTGCCCCGTCGTGCGTGACGGAGACCAGGCGACCGTGAAGCGCCGCACCGAGGCGCACCTCCGAGCCGTCCGAGAAGTGAAGAACGCCGCCGGCGGCATCGACCCGCAGTTGCCCGCCCTCGCCCACTTCCCCAGCGCTGATCGAATACTTGAGGGGAGACGAGGCGAGCGAGCGCCCGATCGCGATGCCAGCGGCCAGAGTAAGCGCGACCAGAAGGGAGGCCGCGGCAGCGAGACGCCTGAGTCGCAGCCTGCGTTCGTGCCCGAGCGTGCGCCGACGCAGCGCGTGCCAACCGGCAAGCTTCTGCGCCGTGCTCATTTCCTGGTGAGCAGAACGGACCAGCCCGGCGAACTCGTGACTGCGCGGCCGGCTCGCCTGGTTCACGCGCCCTCCTGCTGCTCCGCTTCGCTGAGCCTCGGCTGCGCGACGTAGTGATCGAGAAGCGGATCGCTGCGAACCAAAACCTCGAGTCGCGCGCTCACGCGCGTGACCTTGCGCTTCACGAAGGCCACAGGCTTTCCCAACACCTCCGCCAGCTCCGCGTAGGACAACCCTTCCAATTGGCGGAGTGAGAAGATCACGCGGTCGGTCGGGCTCAGCTGATCCAACACGTCGTACAAGCGCGCGAGCACCAAGCGCATGGGGCGATCGAGAAGCCACTTCGCTTCATCACTCGTTACCGCGCGACGACTCCTACTGAAAACGCGACGCAGCCAACGCCTGCGCAGCTCGCGTCGCAGCACGATTGCCGCGTGCGAATACACGAAACTACGCAGCGCCGCAGGTTCCTCTAACGAACGAATGCGCGTGAACGCGCGAAAGAAAACGGCTTGCGTTAGCGCTTCGGGCTCGGCTCCACGGCCGAGCCCGCGAGCGAGCAGACCGTAAACGGAAGGTGCATAACGTTTCCAAACTGCCTCCGCCGCCCAGGGCTCACGGCGCTGCAAGGCCTCGGCCAGCGACGCTTCGCTGAGCTCGCCCGGGGCGTGATCGCCAACGATCCGCAGATGGGGCGCGCGACGAGGGCTAGCGGGCAAGCATCCCTCCTGAACGCGCCGCCGAGCGAGAATGGGCGCGCGAGGCGGAGCAGTACGAAAGCATTCCCAGATGCAGTGACCGTTACCCCTTCTCCGCTGTCAACAACCTGCAAATACAGTGCAGAAGGACTCGGCTGGCTCATGCGGAACGGGTTCCACTCGGGGTTTGTCCCCTGCAGACCGGGGGAACGCTCCCCCAGAATGCCGCGCCTCAACGATCCGCCCTGGAAGTTCATGCTCGCAGCAGGCATATTTCCGAACTCGGCGATTCACGAGCATCAGCGTGCAGCCAGCCCCCAGAAATTCTCACGCGCCAGGCTTTGGGGCCGAGGGCGAAGCTCTGCCGAAAGAGCACGCCGACGCTGAGCTCGCATTGCGTCTGCGCAGCGATCCCACGCGCGCAACCGTCGACCTTTACGCTCGTTTCTCGGCAGAAGTGAACCGCCTGGTGTGGCGGCTGCTGGGTGCGGATCCCGACCACAACGACATCGTGCAGCAAGTGTTCTGCAAGGTGATCCAGCACGGGCGCAAACTCAGGGAGCCGTCGCGCCTCGGAGCTTGGGTTCAATCGATCACGGTCAACACGGTTTACGAAGAGTTGCGCCGGCGCGACGTGCGTCGCCTGTTTCAGCGAGATTCCGGCACCGTCGAGTTTCACCCGGATCTGGTGCGGGACGTCGAAGTTCGCGACCTTTTGCTACGCGCAAAGCGAGTGATCGAGCGATTGCCGGCCAAAGAGCGGCTGGTGTTCATGCTGCATTTCGTGGAAGGGCGACCGCTCGGAGAAGTCGCCGAGCTCTGTGGGTTCTCCCTGGCTACCGCCAAACGGCGCCTGAACGCCGCAAACCGACGTTTCGAAGCGTTGATCAGCAGAAACACGGACCTTCTTTCGCTGCTCAAACGTCGTGAAGAAGAGAGAGACCAATGACCGACCGGACCTACCCCAGCGCACGCTTTGGCGAGACGCTCGCCGCCGCCCTGGGCACGGGACCCGGCAGAAGCACCCTCGCCGTGCAGCGGGCGGAAATCCTGGCTATGGCCGAGAAGCTCGGCGAAGGGAGCAGCCGTCGCCCTCCGCGCCGAATGCCCGCTTGGTCCCTGGCGTTCGCTGCAGCGGTCCTGTTGCTGGCTTCGGGGCTCTACTTGCACTCGCGCGAACCGGTGCTGCGCGCGACCTTCGGCGGGGAGGAAGTGGGGGAACAGCGGCAACTGTGGGCCCAGCAGCGGGCGCAGATGCTGACGTTTTCCGACGGCAGCGAGGTGCTGCTCAATCCCGACACGCGCGCCCAGGTGTCACGAATCACGGCTGAGCGCGCGGACCTCGAGCTGAAGGAAGGGCACATCTTTGCGAGCATTCACAAGGGCGGGCCCAGAACCTGGACCATCGCGGTCGGTCCTTATGCGGTGCGCGTGGTGGGCACTCGCTTCAGCGTCGACTGGCAACGGCAAAGCCGCACTCTAAAGGTGGAGGTGAGTGAAGGTCGCGTGCGCGTCTCCGGTGGAGATTTGCCCGCGAACGGCGTCGCGCTCGACGCTGGGGCCCGGCTGGAACGGCGCGATCGCAGCGGCGACGACGCACCCCCGGCGACGCCGCCCGCAGCGCTCCTCGAGCACGACCTCGCCAAGTCCGCCGCCGAACCGCCGTCGAGTCCGAACGCTCATCCCGCTCCCGGCGACGCCCTCCCTCGCGCAGAAACGAGCGCGTCGAACGCAAGCGGCACAGCAAGCTTCGTAGGTTTGGCCAGCAAGGGTAAGTATCGGGAGGCCATGGAGCTCGCAGAGAAGCAAGGCTTCGATAGGCTCGCCGCGACCTTGCCCGAGAACGACTTGGTGACGCTCGCCAACGCCGCCCGCTTCAGCGGCAACAGCGCCCGCGCGCGTGAAGCGCTGCTCAAGCTTCGGCAGCGCTTTCCGGGGCGTCCGGCGGCGGAGCTAGCGGCGCTGTATCTCGCCCGCGTTGCGGAGGATCTCGAGCATCGGCCCAGCGAGGCCGCGCGTTGGCTGCGAGTGTTCCTGCAGGAGTCTCCCGCGGGCGACCTGGCCGCTGGCGCGCGCGCGAACTTGATGAGCGTGTTGCTGGCTTCAGGCGACACGAACGGCGCGCGTGCCGTGGCGGAAGACTACGTGCACTACCATCCGTCCGGTCCACATTTGGCCCAAGCGCGCGCCCTGCTCGACCGAGCACGGTAACCGGATGAGGCGGAAGGCTCTGCTCGCGTGGGTGGGCGTGGTCTTCATGCTCGCGCCTGCGGCACACGCAGACGAGCACCGGGTCATGGTGCTGATGTCGCGCAAGCTCGCGAGCTTGCCCTGGCCCGAAGGCACCCAGGCCGTCATCGCGGAACTTGCCGCCAGAAATTACCAAGTGGTGGTGGTCTCGAGCGAAGCGCGGGACCTCAACGCCTTGCTCGAAGAGTTGCAGTCGGCCGCGCGCGGCCCCTCGACCTCCGCCGCGATCGCGGTGGTTCGCGATGGCTCGCTCGGGGTCGCCTATGTCTGGACGCCGCGCGACGGCAACGTATTGCAAGTGCAAGCCGAAACCACCGAAGGCGCGGTCGGTGAAGGCGCGCTCGCCTTGCGCGTGACCGAGCTCATCCGCGCGCGTGATTTGGCAATCGAGGCGCCGCGCCCGCGTGAAAAGGAGGCCAGGCCGGCGCCGCGCACGGTTACGCCGCGGCCCGCCGCCCCGGCCCCGGTCGCTGCGCCCGCAAGTACGCCGCCTCTGCTCTGGCTCGGCGCGGGGCCGACGTTCGTGTCTGGAACCAGCGCGCCGCTCGTGGCCGCCGTGCTGGGCGCGCGGTTGCCGATCGGACTTCCATCGTTCGCACTCGACGCCAGCGCGGCGATCTCGATTACGCCGCTGCGCATCGGCACCGACGCCGGCACGGTCGAAGTGAGCGCGCGACAGGCCGCGCTCCACGTGCTCTACGATCCATGGTCGGCTTCGGCGGTGAATTTGGCGCTGGGGGCAGGCTTCGGCGCGATTTGGCTGGATGAGACCGCGCGTGCCAACCCGGGCTACGACGCGCAACCCGACGACGCCTATGTCGGACTGCTGTCGCTGCGCGCGCGCGGCAGCGTGCGCACCGGCAACTTGAGCTTCGTACTCACGCTCGAGCCCGGCGTGCTCTTGCAGAGCGCGAGCATTCGCGCCAGTGGCGACGAACTCTCGCGCATTGGCCGGCCTTGGACCACCGTCAGCGCGGGCCTCGGCTGGGTCGCGCGCTAAACGGCTACCGCTAGCGCAACAGCACGGCCTCGGCGGCGGTACCGATTGCGCTCATCAACATGGCGGCCAGGAACGCGCGGCCCAGCGAGACGACGTGCAGGCTCGAAGACATCGCGGAAACCAGCTTGAGCAAGATCGCCGAAACCAGCCAGCGAGTCAGAAACGCCAGCAAGAAACCGATGAATAGCGTCCCCACGCCGATCACGAAAAAGATCAAGGTGCCGAGCAGGAAGTGCAGCACGCCGAACAGCGCCGCCACGCGGACCGCCGCCATCACCCCTCCGCGCAGCTCGAAGCCCGGCAGCACCGCCGCTGTCAGCCAAACCGCGAGGCTCAGGATCAGCCAGGAAATCAGCCAGTTCACGGGGCAACATTAACCACACGTTTCCCCGGAAGACAATCGCGGTCAAAGTACGCCCCGCATGCCCGCCGAGCGCCCCAAGGCCGTCCTGGTTTCCGTAAAGCTGCCCGAAGTAGACGCGGCTGATTTCGACTCGAGCCTCGAGGAGCTGACGCGTCTCGTGACCACCTTGGGTTACGACGTCATCCGCGTGATCACGCAACAGCGCAGCGCGCTCTCGCCCGGCGCCGTACTCGGGGAAGGCAAACTGCGAGAGCTCGCGGAGCTGACCGGCGGGAGCGGTGACGTCGAACCCAACGTACGCAGGCACAAGAACAAGGCTCAGCTGAAACGCGAAGCCGAGAACGCCGAGTTCGACGTGCACGACGAGGCGCTCGATTCGTCAGCGCAGGACGACGAGGTCGAAGACGAACTACCCTCGACGAAAGTCGAGCTGGTGGCGGTCGATCACGAGCTTTCACCGAGCCAACTTCGAAACCTCGAGCGCGCGACCGGCACCACGGTGGTCGACCGGACCGGGGTGATTATCGAGATTTTCCATCGTCATGCGCACAGCCCGAAGGCGCGGCTCGAGGTGGAGATCGCGCGGCTGACCTATGCCGCGCCACGCCTGCGCGAGTCACCGCGCGGCAAGGAACGCCAGCAAGGCCGCGGCGCGGGCGAAGCGGCGCTCGAGCTCGATCGCCGCCGAGTTCGCGACCGAATCGCCGAACTACGCGAGCAGGTCGAGGCAATTCAGCGTGAAGAAGGCGTGCGCCGCGCGCATCGGCGAGGCTCACGCCGCGTGGCGCTGGTCGGCTACACCAACGCTGGCAAGTCCTCATGGATGCGCGCGCTCACCGGCAGCCAGGTGCTGGTCGAAAACAAGCTATTCGCGACCCTGGACACCACCGTTCGCGCCCTTCAGCCGGAAGCCAAGCCGCGCATTTTGGTGAGCGACACCGTCGGCTTCATCAAGAAGCTCCCCCACGACTTGGTGGCAAGCTTCAAGAGCACGCTCGACGAAGCCATGGAGGCGTCGCTGCTCTTGTACGTGGTCGACGCGGCGGATCCGAACTGGGAGAGCCAGCTCGCGATCACGCGCGACGTGCTGCGCGAAATCGGCGCAGACGACATACCGTCACGCTTGCTCTTGAACAAGGCCGATCGGCTGACGGAAGCCGAGCGAACCGAATTTCGTGCCGATTCTCCCGAGGCCTGGCTGGTGTCGAGCCGCGACCCCGCGGATGTCGCCCGCGTGCGAACGGGCTTGATCGAGTTCTTCGAGTCGTTCTACATCGAAGGCGAGCTATTCGTTCCCTACGACCGGCAGCGACTGGTGTCTCAGATGCACGACTCTGGCAACGTCCTCGAGCAAAGCTACGAAGACACCGGCGTGCGGGTCCGCCTGCGCACCGATCCAGAAACGCTGAATCGCCTGCGCGCGGAGCTTGGGTGACCTCACCGCCCCGACTCGAACCGACTTCGCCAAACGACATTCGACGGCGATTTACGCGCGGCAGGGTCGTGCCGCGCGGCGTGGTCTGGTTCGGCATCCGCTCATTTTGGGGCCACCTACGGCATTTCGTGTCCGCCGCGATCGCCACCGAAGACATCGACTCGCGCGATTGGATGACCAGCGACGATCCGAGTTCGCTCGCCACGCGCGTGATCGAGGTGCTGGGCGGAGATCCCGCGCGCGCGAGCGTGATCGAAGCGCTGGGCCGCGATTTGTGGATCGACTACATCGCGGACACCGGCGATGACGTCTCCGTCAGTGCAGCGGTCGCCGCGTTGGTCATGAACGACCACGAGCTGCCCGATCCCGATCGCGAAGGGGCTACGCTCCTCGCTCCGCGCGGCGACATCCTGCTGTTCGGCGGTGATACCGCGTACCCTGTAGCCACGGCGCACGAGATCAGCAATCGCGTGCTGGTGCCGTTCAATCGCGCGATCGAGCGCGTCGACGACCGCAAGCCGCGCGTGCTCCTGGGCATTCCCGGCAACCACGATTGGTACGACGGCCTCGACGGGTTTGCTCGCATGTTTCGGCGTCGAAACGAGCTCGAGGAAGAGCCGCGCCCCACGCTCTACGGCGTTTCGCAGCGGATGCTCGAACACTACGCGGAGTGGGCGCGCGAACTGGTGCGCGGCGGCAAAGTCGAGAAGCCGAAGGCGCTGGTGCTGTCCGGCTACACCCCGGTGCAGGAAGCCAGCTACTTCGTATTGCCGCTTTCGCCCACGATTCATCTGTTCGCAGTCGATCGTCAATTGAAGACGATCGACTCCCGCCAGCGCCGCTTCCTCTCGGATTGGTATCAAAATCATCCAGCCATCTCGCCCTGGGTCCTGCTCCCCGATCCGCTGTACGCTTTCGGTGCGCCCAGTCCGACCGGAACGCAAATGGTCCAGGCGCTCGGACTCGATTTCGAAGCGCGCCCGCACTTTTTACTATCGGGAGACGTGCACCACTACGAGCGGCTCTCGCAAGGCCGCCTGCTGCACGTCGTGGCAGGGGGCGGCGGCGCGTTCTTGCATCCTGCCCCTATGTTCGAAGGTCGGCTGCGCGCCGACGTGCGCTTTCCCACCGCAAAGCAAAGCCGAGCGCTGCTCGGCAGTGTGCCGTGGAAGGTCGCGGCCGGGCGTTCCGGCTTGCTGCCGCATTTGATCTTGGCCGCGATCTACGGACCGGCGTTGGCCTTTGGTGCGCGCTTCTATGAAAAGCTCGGCGTGATTCTGGCCGCACCGGTCGCCGTCACGCTGTTCGCGGGCACTCTGTATGCCCTGATTGGTGGGCTTAGAATTCACCCGCGACGCGTCGTGCCGCTCGCCTACGGTGCCGGCTTTGTCACCGCAGCGGTTCCCATTCTGGCTTCACTGCTAATCGGGCGCTTCGCCGCCCTGTGTTCCACACCACTGCCGCTCTGGCTGCTGGCGTCGCTCACGTTGCTCGTGGCCGCGGTCGCCGGGGCATGGGTGTTCGGCGCCTACCTGGCGTTGCTCACTCGGCTCGGCCTCGAAAATACGCAAGCTTTTACTGCGCTCGATCACCCTGGGTTCAAGCACTTCGTACGCTTGCGAGTGCGCGCTGACGGTCAGGGTATCGACGGCTATTGCATCGGGCTGGTCGACCCGCTGCACCCAGATGAACGACCACGTTTGGTCGATCGCTTCGCGTGGCGCCCAAGCCAGGAAGTGACCCCCAGCTAGCGGATCATGGTCTGGCAGCCGAGCTTGATCTGCACCGCACCCTCTTTCGCCGACTCGAAGCGCGCGCAAGTGGCCGGGCAAATCGAGATCTTCGTCGGCATGCCGCCCGTCGACGGGTCCTGGTCGTAGTACCAGCCGCCCGTGGCTGGGTCACAGTCGGCTTCCGACCGTACGGCGAGCACGCGCTCGCTGTTCGCGCCGCTGCTGAAATCCACGTTGATCCGCGAGAAATCCAGGCTCTGCCCGGCGGGTGGCTCGGGCAGCAGGTACTCGCACGCGAGCTTGGTCGCTCGAATTTGGTTGAGCGCCGCGAGAAATTGCATGGTCACGTCACGACTCGTGTCGACCATGAACGCGGCGTCGGTGCCGCCCGCCACCGCGATCTGATTCAAGTTCTGCTGCGCCGTCGTGTCGGCCGGACCGAATACTCCAATCACGAACGTGGAAACGCTCGGCGTCCCGGAGAGCCCGGCGGCCGCCGCACCTCGAACACCGGCAATGCCCGAGGGATCGCTGTTCGGGTTCTCGATGCATTCGGTGGGTAAACCGTCGGTCGCCAAGAGCGCGACCACCGTGTGATCCGGATGCGCGGTCGCCCAGGCACGCGCCTTCGAGAGCGCGCCGGTCAGCGCGGGCGCGGTGGGGGTGTTACCCTCCGGCATTTTTGCGGTGATCGACGTGATGACGGGCTGTGCCGCGGCCGGCAGCGGAGCAATGTCTACCGCGGGTGCGGCGTAGGCGTTGGCCGCGCACTGCGCGGTGTGCAAGCAGATCGACTCGGGGTTGAATGCCCGGCAGGTGCCGAGCGCCATGCCCATGTTCGTGCCGCAAGATTGGCCGGCGACCGGGCAGCCATAGTCCGTGTTCCCGCTGCATTCGTTGAAAGGAACGCATTGCGCATTGGCGGCCGTCGGGCACTCGCTGACGTCGTGGCAGAGCACCAACGGCTCGGTCGCTGTCTGCGGCGGCGGCCAACAATAGGTCAGCGGCGTGCAAGGCCCGAGGTTGACGCCGTCCGCGGTGACGCAGTCAGAGGCCGCCCCGCACGGAAAAATGTCAGGGCCTGCGTTCCGACAGAACTTGAGGAAACACGGACCGTGCGTGCCGCACTGCGCGTCGCTGGTGCAGGTGGCGGGAACGGACGGATCCGGAAGCGGGAAGTATTGGATACCCACGCCGATACCGTCCGAGCCGGGATCCTTCAGGAACGATTCCAAAGCGGTGCGTACGGCTACCCATTTGGTCGGCGCGTTCGCAGCCGCGGTGGTCGGGTCCGACATCGAGCTCGACGTATCGAGCATGACGTAGATATCGAGCGGAACGAGGCGCCCCATCTGAGCCGTCTCGACGCAGGCATCGATGGATCCGGCGCCGCCACCACCGCCGTTGCTGTTACCCCCGAAGCCGACTCCGCTGCCGCCGCTGGTCAAGCCGATGCCTCCCCCGGAGTTCGCGCTACCACCGGAAGCGGTGTTTCCCGAGGAGCCCGGCGGGCCGGCATGGTCCGACTTCGAGCTGCCGCACGCGGAGAGCGCCAAAAGCGCGCTCACCGAAGCCCATCCGAGCGCCACTAGACGCCGCATGCGCCTAGTAAACCACGCCTCGGCTCAGGCCGAAAGGTACGCCCAATCAGCAGCGCACGATTCGGCAAACCCATGACGAGAATCATAGTTCGCCGGAATTTTCGGCGCGCCGCGCCGTGCACGAAGTGGGCGAGTTTCCCATTCTTTTCGGCAAGATATCGCGATTGAGGGGCAGCGCTGGAATTCCGCGTGCGCGGCCGACGCGGTGATCGTAGCCTGCGCGCTCCCTTCGACCCTGGAGCCCCAATGCAGATCGCGAGCGCAAAAGTCATCACCATCGACTACACCCTGACCGCAGAGGACGGCGAGGTACTCGATAGTTCGGAGCAGGATGGACCGCTCACCTACCTGCACGGCGCTGGCAACATCGTCCCTGGTTTGGAAGCCGCGCTCGAGGGCAAATCGGCAGGCGATGCGCTGAAGGTCGTGGTCCCTCCGGCAGACGGCTACGGCGAACACGACACCGAGCTGGTTCAGGCAATGCCGCGAGACCGATTTCCGGACGGTGAAATCGAGGTCGGCATGCGCTTCCAAGCCGAGTCGGCGCACGGGGTGCGCGTGCTGACCGTGGTTGCCATGAACGAACGAGAGGTCACGGTCGACGCCAATCACCCACTGGCGGGTCGCACGCTCTCCTTCGACGTCACGGTTCGTGACGTGCGCGACGCGACCGCGGAAGAGATCGCGCATGGCCACGTGCACGGCGAGCACGATCATCACCATCACGGTGATGACGACCACGACCACGACCACGACCACGACCACGATCACGATCACTAGGCAAAGCGCGCTGCGTTCGCCAAGAACCGCGGGGGGATGCGCAAGCAGCCTTCGCGGTTTCCTAGATCGAATACTTGAGAATCGGCGTCCCCGAGCGCGAGGCGGTATTCACTCGCTGGACCATGTCCGCGAGTGTCGTGCCTTCTAGGACCTGCACCGACGCAGCGTGCGCTTCGCGCAGGATCAGGCGCACCCCGCAGGTCGCTTCGTCTCGGCATTCGGCGCAGCGTTGGTACGCGGTCCGGCTCAAGCAAGGCACCGGCGCGATCGGTCCGTCGAGCACGCGCAGCACCGAGGCGACGGTGATGGTGTCCGGGTTCTTGGCCAGCAGATATCCCCCACCTCTTCCCTTACGGCTCTGCAAAATCCCATGCTGCTTGAGCTCGGCCAGAATCAGTTCCAAGAACTTGCGAGGGATCCCCTCTTGCGTCGCGATCTCGGCAATCAACACCGGTTCGCCCGGTGGCGCGAGCGCGAGGCGGCAGAGAGCCTTCAGCGCGTACTTGGTCTTCATCGTGATCATGCGCGGTGTTGTCGCAATGTAACCACGATCCTCGGTACGCCAAAGCCCTCCCGGTAAAATCGGGCACGACTGGTGCGCAATTAGCGGTCGATCGGCGCCCTTTTCGCTCGCACGCGCGCCAGAGCAGGGGCCGGCCGAGCCCGATCGTCTCCGCCCGCGGCAGCACCGGCGTGCAATTCAACGCCGGTGCCGGGGGCAGGCTGGAACTCGGTTAGCTCAGCGATTGGGCTGCGGCGTCAGCCGCAGGTAAGGCCGAACCGCCCGGTAGCCCTTTGGAAAGCGGGTTTGAAGCTCGGCTGGATCCTGAAGCGCCGGCACGATCACCACGTCATCGCCGTCCTTCCAGTCTACCGGAGTCGCTACCTTGTAGTTGTCCGTGAGCTGGAGCGAGTCGATCACCCGCAGGATCTCCTGAAAATTCCGACCGGTGCTCGCCGGATAGGTGATGATGGCGCGAATCTTCTTGTTCGGATCGATGAAGAACACCGAGCGCACGGTGAGCGTGTCGTTCGCCTCGGGGTGGATCATGTCATAGAGCTTGGCGATCTTCCGATCCGAGTCGGCAAGGATCGGATACTCGAGCTTGCACGACTGGGTGTCCTCGATGTCCGAAAGCCAACGCTTGTGGCTGTCGACGTCGTCCACGCTCACCGCAAGCATCTTCACGCCACGCTTCTCGAACTCGGCGCGCAAATTGGCAGCACGCCCGAGCTCGGTGGTGCAGACAGGGGTAAAATCCTTGGGGTGCGAGAACAAGATGCCCCAGCTGGAGCCGAGCCACTCATGGAAGCGAACCTTCCCGAGGCTGGAATCCTGCTCGAAATCCGGCGCGATACTTCCGATGTGAAGCGACATGAGCGTGACCTCCTGAGCCGGTCGATATAGTGCCGGGGAGCAAAGCACGCAAGCGCTCTTGTCCGAATAAACAGAACCACCGACACTTTATCGGACAAAGGAGCGCTCGCATCTGTGCCGTTGCGCCCCGGGGCGCGGCGCGCAAGGCTGCGCGCATGCTGCTCGACGAGATCAAGGCGCGCATGTTCCGGGCAATGAAGAGCGGCGACGTGCTGGAAAAGGAAATCCTGCGCGTCGCCCTGGGCGAGATCACCACGGAAGCCGCGCGCCCCGGGCGCAAGGGCGACGACGCAGAGACCCAAGCCATCCTGCGCAAGCTGATCAAATCCAACGACGAGTCGCTGGAAGCAGTGACGGCTCCGGAACGTCGCGCAGAGCTGCAGCGCGAGAGCGAGATCCTACGCTCGTTCTTGCCGCGCGCGCTCGGCGAAGAGGAGCTCGTCGCCGCGCTGGCCGGCGTGGCCGACGCGCTCCGCGCTGCCGGCAACGACGGCCAAGCCACCGGCATTGCAATGAAGCACCTCAAAACGACCGGCGTCGTCGCCGACGGCAAGGCCGTCGGGGCTGCGGTCAAGCGCCTGCGCAGCCCGTAGAACGCGCTAACGCAGCATGGCACGCCGCTCTTGCCGCGCGCCGGGTGCGGTTGGCAAACGCGTGGCGAGCAACGCGCTCAACGCCTTTCGCGAGTCGCCGTCCAGGCTCTCGAAACTGAGGCCGAGCGTGCGGGTGTGTTCCCCGACCCGGCGACCGTGGACCACGCGTGCGACCACCGCTTCGGCGTCGATCCACTCGCCGCGCACGCCGGGGAACGACACGATCACGCGCTCACCGGTGAGCACGGGGTCGGCCGGACCCACGAGCGCCCCGCCCGGCGAAAGGTCCACCACGCAATCGGCGACCAGCCGGAAGTCGCGCTCACGCACGACCTGGCAGGGCACCTTGGCGAAATAGCGAGCCGGGCGATGGGAAGGGCGACTTCTGCGAGGCATTCAGGGACCTCCGGGTTTCGAGGCCAAATCGTACGGACATAAACGTGGCGCGGCCAAATTCCTCCCACATTCACCCCGCGAAACCGGCAGCCCCATCGGAGCCGGATTCCCAGGTCCGAAAATATCGCTATATTCGGGACAAGGTCGATCGAATGCCTCGGACCCCGCGCGCCACCCCCTCCGCACCGGTTCCAAGACCAAGCCAGGCTCCCGGCGGACTCGGGCCTGTAGTGTCTAAGGTGCTGCTCGCGCCGATCGTGGTGGTAGCGCCCGACGGCGAGCACGAGCTTCTGCGCGGCTCGCTCAGCGTCGGCCGAAACCCGAGCGCGGACATCACCCTGGACGATCCGCTGATTTCACGCTCCCACGCGCGCATCGTCGTACTGGGTGACGGCAGCGTGGCCGTCGAAGATTTACACAGCACCAACGGTGTGTACGTGAACGGCGTGCGCCTGGGGCGAAACTCGCAGCGGCTGCGGGAAGGCGATCGCCTGTTGATTGGCACCTGCGAGCTCGGTGTGTTTGGGGCGCCGCAGGCGGTGGCATCCCCGAGTCACCCGACCGAGCCTGCGCCCCCTCCGAGCGCTGCGGACGTCGAGGCGCCAGCTACGGACCGAGCAGACGGCATGCAGATGGTGGCCAAGCTCGCCGACCGGCTCAATCGTTCCGGCAACGCGGCCGAGGCGGTCCGTGTGCTTTCCGGGCACCTCAACAAAGTGTTGCTCGGTGCTTCGGCAGGCTTGGCGGTTCCGGCGGCGCTGTTGGAGGACGCCTCTCG
This sequence comes from Polyangiaceae bacterium, assembly GCA_035549735.1. Classification (GTDB taxonomy): domain Bacteria; phylum Myxococcota_A; class Polyangia; order Polyangiales; family Polyangiaceae; genus PMG-095. Next base: position 345,141 of record DASZQI010000011.1, read on the forward strand.
CCAAGCGCTCGAGCTGTTTCGCTGGACCTACAATGCGGCCTGGCTCGACTACGTGATCGAGCTTCACCTCACCGCGCAGGAATTGCCGAGCGAAGCCATTTTGGCGGCTTTGGAAGGTGCCTTCGCGAGCCCCAACGGGGCCCAACTCGATTCGGACCTGCTGCGCTACTACGTCGAGAGCCTCGAGCGCACGCGGCCTTCGCTGACGCTGAGCGAAGAGGCGCGCCGGCTCCGCTTACAGCGCCTCGCTCGCTGAGCTCCGAGCTCAGTGCTGCGGCTCGCGCTCGGGCTTCTGGTCGACCGCCCCGCCGACTCGACCCTTGGGATCGTAGTGCAGGCCTTTCTCGTCGGCCTTCCAACCCGGTGACAGCGCCTCCTCGCTGCCCGCGCGCGGCCCCTGCTCCAGCTTTTCGTCCGGAGTGACGTTGTCCGCGCCCACCACCTGTCCGTCCGTGGTGCGCGGCGGAGGCAACGGGTAATCCCGCGTTGGCGAACGCAAAGGCGCCTCCGAACTGGACGGCGCGCAAGCGCACGCCGCGATCCCGAACATGACCCAGACTAGCCAACCGCGACTTCTAGCCACGCTCGGAGTTTAGCAAGCGCCGTGCCTGAAGCTCGCACGCAATAAACACGGTGAAAACGGGGCCCATGCTTCAATTCCCTGACGTCAGATGCCGCGAGCGCGCGCAGCATTTGCGCCGCGGCGCGCGTCAGCCGAGCTCGCTCAGCGCCCCGGTGGTGAGCTTCGGATCGGGCTGCGTACCGAACGAGTTGATCTGCACGCCAAACGCCTGCGCGATCGACACCAGCAGCTTGCTGTTGGTCATGGCGCTAAACTCCGGAGTCGACTCGCTGCACCAAGGGCTGGTCGTCGGGCAGTCGGGGGTCAACTTCAAGCGCCGCCCCATCTTGAACTTGCCGTTCGCGCCGCCGGCGAGCAGCGTGGGCACGTTGCGTGTGCTGTGCAGCGCTGGGTTGCCCATGTCGCTGGACGCGTAGATGAGCGTGCTGTCGAGCGCACCCAGCTGGTCGAGCTTCTGCATGAAGCGCGCGATTTTCGAGTAACTGTAGCGGTTGAACTTGGCGAGCAGCGCCCAAGTCGCAGGGTCGCCGTTGCCGACCGGAGCGCCGTTGGAACCGATCGGCGAAGCCGAGTACGGGTGCGCGACGCCGCCGTGATTGTCGACCGGCAGGTCGAGCGGGTTGCCGGCGTAGGACAAGTCCGCCATGTACAACGTCGCGAAGCGCGTGATGTCACAGGCGAACGCTTGCGCCATCAGATCGATGAGCAGGTTGGTGATGACGTCGAAGTATGGCTCGCCGCCGTTGTAGCGCTGCAGCTTCGGGAACTTGCTCGCATCCGGCTTGGTCGGCACCATGCAAGCCGATCCCGTGGTGGCGGGATCCTCGAATTGCTTCTCGATCTCGCGCAGCGCGGTCAAATGCTGATCGAGCTTTTTCTGCTCGTCCGGCGCTAGCCGCGAACGCAGCCGCGTCACGTCGCCGCGTACGAAGTCGACCACGCTCTGGCCGAGCTTGCGCTGCCGCGCGGCTTTGGCGAGCGCGGCCGGATCGGTACCCACCGTGAAGCCCGCGAACAGCTGGTTGAAAGCTTCGAGCGGGTCGATGATCTTCGCCAGCGCCTGCCCACCCGGGCCGAAGGAAAGCGTCTCGCCCGGCGTGAGCTGCGCGGTGCCGACACCGAGCGCGATGCTACCGATGCGAGTATCCTTGCCGAGGCCCTTCTCGACCGCCAAGAATTGGTCGAGCGAGCTGTTCATCGGCTTGCGCGCGCTGCCGTCGATGCGACTCCCCGTTAGAATCGTGCCGGCCGAATCGTGCCCATTGGCGCTCGACAAATGATCGATGCCCTCGATCACCGTAATCTTCGATTTGTAGCTCTTGCCGAAGTTGGTGGCGTCGTCGAACGGCTGTAGCGAACAATCCTTGTACGTGATGTCGAAGTTGGTTTCGGTGTCGGTGCTGCGCATCGCCCAGAGCTCGGCGGCGATGCCATGCGGGTGATAAATGCCCGCGAACTTCAGCGGCAGCGTTTCGCCCATCGACTGCGCGAACGAATCCTCGACCAAGCGGAAGAAGGGCAGCGTGGCGAAGCCGGCGCCGACGGCGCGCAGAAACGCGCGGCGGTTCTTGCTCTTGCTTTTGATCACGAGCCCCTCCGGTGGGTAAATAGCGGGCTTTTCACGTAGGTAACCAGGGTCTGCAAGATGTCGCCTTGTTCGCTGGGATCGAGCGCTTGCCAATACTTGACGAAAGCTTCCTCGGACTTGGCGACGCTGTCGTCGCTGCGACCGGCCGAAGCGCGGAACATGTTGCGCGCAAAGCAAGCCCGCACCTGCGCGCTCTTCGAGAGCGCGACCGCGAGCTGGTTGCTATCGCTGTAAGCGCCGTCGAAGTCGCTGGAGACCGCAACCGTGACGGCGCTGTTGACCGGGTGGCCCGCGTCCATCGTTCGGAAGCCACCCATGCCGTCATAGGCCTCGAAAGCGAAGCCGAAGGCGTCGATCGTCTTGTGGCAGGCGGCGCACATGGCGTCGGTAGCGTGGACCGAGAAACGCTCGCGAGTGGTCTTGGTGGTGTCGGGCTGCGGCGGAACCACCTGAATGTTCAGCGAGGTCGGCGAAGGCACCGCCAAACAAGCGACGCGCCGGGCCACCTCGACGCCGCGCAGCACCGGAGCGCTCTCACTGGCGTGCGCGAAGATCGAGAGGAATGCGGCCTGATTCAGGATGCCACGACGCTTCGGAGGCGTGGTCCCTCCGACGCTAGCGGCGTACCAGGTCTTGAGATCGGCTGCCGCGAAGGTCGACTCGTTGGCGAGCAACGCCTCGATCTTGCCGCCGGTCGGCGAGGTTTGGTCCTGAAGAACGCCCACGATGAAGTCCACGCTCTCGGCATCCATCGACGCCTTCAAGCCGTTGAACTTGCCGTAAACGGTGGTGTCTTTGTCGGTCTGGGCGAGCCGATCGACGCCGACCCATTCACGCACGATGCGCACCACGCGATCCCGCGCGACCGGGCTACCGATCAATGCCCAGAACGCGTCGGCGCGGCCTTCGGGCGTGTCCAGTTTGCCCGCGATTGCATCGGCCACCAGCTGATCGTTCGCAGGCCCCGCGGTCACGAGGTACGACAGCGCGTTCGCGAGCTCGTACGGCGTCATGGCAACCGCTTGGCTCGGCGTCGCGGGCGGCCCGCTGCCGAGTTCGGTCAGGTACAAGAACCCGGCCGAGTTGAGCACCGCGGTCGCGACCAGCTCGATGCCGTCCGCGTAGGTGCCATCGGTCTTGCCGGTTTGGTAAACAGTGAGCAGTCCGGCCGCTTCTTCGGCGCTCAGCGGACGCCGGAACGCACGCTGACCGAAACTCGTAATGAAGGCCTTTGCGCACTCGTCGCTGCCCGCAGCAGTCGCGCATGGCGCCAGGGTGGTGACCTTGGTCTTGACCTCCGCGGCAAGCTCCTGCGTGGCTGCGAAAATCTGCTTGGCCGTAACGTTGTCGACACGCTGCGCGTCATTGACCGTGTATTCGGACTGACGCGCGTCCGGCGCGAAATTCACGCCAAGTTTCTTCGCAGTACCGGTAACCACGGACACCGACGCGTCGAACTCCGCATTGGTGAGGCGGCGAATGCGCTGCGGGATCAACGCGGCGGGGTCGACACCAGTCGGCAAGGGCGCCCCGCCCGCGGCGCCGGCGTTGCTGCTGCCGCCCGTGCCGGTGCCCGCGCCAGGGCCGGGACCAGTTCCACCGTTACCGCTGCCGTTTCCCGTACCGCCAACGGACACCGTACTTCCGGAGCCAGCGTTCGAGCCGCTGCCCGTCGTTCCGGCATTCGGGGCGGCCCCGGTGCCACTACCTGAAGAGCCATCCGTGCGTGGGTGATCGGTGCCAGAGCAGCCGAGCACACCGGTGGCGACAGCGAAGCCGAGGGCGACGCCGCGGCGAGAACGAGCACTCATCGTTCATCCATTCTGCTCGTCGGAGCGACGCAAGCAAGGCAGAAGACTTGCGTTTCTGATGCACAATTTGTGAGCCGTTGAGACCACATCGTGAATCGTCTGCGGCAAACCGGGGTGCGAGGGTGTGCGCCACGCACACGTGTGTGCGTTCCTGCGCTAATTACCCCTACGGGTGATGGCCCAGAATGGCCCGCCGAACAGGCAAGCACATCGGATTTTTACAGCTCGACTGCGCACCTCTCCACGAGGGGCCGCCCGTCATCACTCAGGGTGAAACTGCGGAGCCGAAGTGAAGAACCCGTCGATGAAGCCGATGCGATAGACGAGCAGCAGCCCGAACGCGACGCTGAGCAGCCCGGCCACGCGCGAAAGCGCCCAATGCGCGCGCTCGAAGCGCCGGGCAGCGTACGCAACCGGGAAGGCGAGCGCCGAAGTCAGCCCCACCATGCCGAGCAAGGTACCGAAGCCGAAGACCGCCAAGTAGTAGAGCGCGGAGCGCGCGTCGTGGATGCTCGCTAGAACGAGCAACGCGACGGCGGCTGAACCTGCCAGCCCATGCGCGACGCCAACGCCGAGCGGTTTGAACAAGCCGACCACGCTGCCAGCAACGTTCGGCGCACCCGCGTGCGAGTGCTGCTTGGACGCGCCGAGCAGGTTCGCGAGACCCAGGGCAACCAGAATGACACCGACCGAAAGCTCCAGGCCGAGACCCAAGCGAGGCGGAACCACGATGCCCAGCAGAACGATCGCCCCGCCCGCACACAAAACGCTCAGCGCGTGGCCAAGGCCCCAAGAGACGCCAATCAGCACCGCCCTCGGCACCGAGCGCTCACGCGATGCGATGGCGCTCACCGCGACCACGTGGTCCGCGTCGGTCGCGTGCCGAACACCCAGCGCGAGGCCGAGCAGAAGCAGTTCCAACGGCGGGCTCACTCAACCGGCGTAGCACGGAATCGCTAATCCGTGGCACGGAAGTTCCGAATCGCAGGCCGGCCTCGCCCGCTTCGACCGATGAGGGTTGTTTTGAAGAGCCGAAACGCTATACCCGGCGCTTCCGGAGACCCGAACCGTGGCAAAAAACAGCCCGCAAAAATCCGCAATCTCGCCGACTCGCAGCGAGGACTACGCGCAGTGGTACCAGGAAGTCGTCCGTGCGGCCGATCTCGCCGAGACGTCGCCGGTGCGTGGCTGCATGGTGATCAAGCCTTGGGGCTACGCGATCTGGGAGAACATCCAGCGCGCGCTCGACGGCATGTTCAAGGCCACCGGCCACAAGAACGCCTACTTCCCGCTGTTCATCCCGAAGTCGTTCTTGGAGAAGGAAGCCGAGCATGTCGAAGGCTTCGCCAAAGAATGCGCGGTGGTGACGCACCATCGATTGATCGCGGGCAAGGACGGCGGACTGATTCCCGATCCCGAGGCGGAGCTCGAGGAGCCGCTGATCGTGCGCCCGACCTCGGAGACCATCATCGGCGCGGCCTTCGCGCAGTGGGTGCAGAGCTATCGCGATCTGCCGCTACTCATCAATCAGTGGGCCAACGTGGTGCGCTGGGAGCTTCGCACACGCTTGTTTCTGCGCACCGCCGAGTTCCTGTGGCAGGAAGGCCACACCGCGCACGCCAGCGAGGCCGAAGCTCGCGAGGAAACACTGAAGATGCTCGGGGTGTACGCGACCTTCGCCGAAGAGCACATGGCGATGCCGGTCATCCGCGGGCCAAAGACCGCGAGTGAGCGCTTTCCTGGCGCCGTCGACACCTACGCAATCGAAGCGATGATGCAGGACCAAAAGGCGCTCCAGGCCGGAACCTCGCATTTTCTCGGACAAAACTTCTCGCGCGCCAGTGGCATCGAGTTTCTGGACGCCGCCGGTCAAAGGCAGCACGCCTGGACCACCTCATGGGGCGTGTCGACGCGTCTGGTCGGCGGTTTGATCATGACTCACGCGGACGACGATGGCCTCGTCCTGCCACCGCGGCTCGCGCCCGCACACGTGGTGATTTGGCCCGTGTTCCGCGGCGACGACACCCGCCCCGCCATTTTGGAAGCGATCGATCGCCTGGCTACCGAGCTGCGCGGCCAGCGCTTCTTCGATCGCAACGTCGAGGTCGAGACCGATCTGCGCGACGTGGGCGGGGGCGACAAGCAGTGGGAGTGGGTAAAGAAGGGCATCCCGCTGCGCATCGAGATCGGGCCACGCGACGTGGCTAATGGCACGGCCATGGTGGCGCGGCGCGATCGCGGGCCGCGGGAAAAGGAGTCGGTGCCCTTCGCGGATCTGCCACGCCGCGTGAACGAGCTCTTGAAGGAGATTCAGGATTCGCTGTTCGAGCGCGCCCTGCGCACACGCGACGAGCACACCCGCGCCATCGACGGCCGAGCCGAATTCGATCGCTACTTCACGCCGCAAAACGCGCAGAAGCCGGAAATCCACGGTGGCTTCGCGCTCTCGCACTGGTGCGGCTCGCCCAAGTGCGAAGCCGTGCTCAAGGACGCGCTCAAAGTCACCATTCGCTGCGTTCCGGTGTACGGCATCGCAAGCTGCAAGGCCGCGGAGCAGCTCGAGCAGCCGGGAGCCTGCGTGGTGTGCGGCGAGTCGAGCCCGCGCCGCGTGGTGTTCGCAAAGAGCTACTGAGCGTTCACAGCCCGAAGCCGATCATGCTGCGAGCCCAAAGCTTGCCGAAGCTCTCGCCGGCTTGCAGCGTGTGGCCAAAGTCACTGACGCGCAGGTAAACTCCGTTCGACCACCACAGCCGCCCGAAGTTCAGCATCAGCACCGGGCCCAGGTAGTGGTGAGGACCGAGCCCGAACGGCCTCGGTGAAGGCGGATCCTTTTCGGGATACTCCCCTTTCATCCACCACTCGAAGCCCGGTTGCACCGCGGCAGAAGCCTCGAAGGTGAGGCCAGCCGACGGGGCGAGCACGATTTCACGCCGCCCGTCGAAGTAAAACTCACGCTCGCCGGTCAGGTTGGCGATGGCGCGCAGACGCCCGAAACGACGCTGCACGATCACCTTCGCCTCGAGCTCGATCTCACGCTCGTTCTCGGACACCTCGCCGTAGAACGAAACGTCGATTGGCCACTCACCGGTCGCCACGGGCTGAAAACGCAGGCGCTGCTTGAGTCCGTTACCCGCGCTCGGCCGAGGCACTTCGGTGAAGCCATTGCTGGAGGCCGGCGCCCAGGTCAGATAGAGCCCTAGCTCGAGCCGCGGCGTGAGGCCAACTTCGAACTCGGTCTGAAATTGAGTGAGTCCGTACCAAACCGGGTCCCCGGTGGTGGAGGACAGCGCGCGCACTGGCGTGTAATCCACGAACTGCTCGAGCTCCGCGTCGCCCTCGGCGAGCTGTTCGTGCTGATACGTAAACGGCAAGGGACGCGGGTTGGCGCGCGCGTCGAGGCCGAGCGAGAGCAGCGCGCACACCAGTGATGCACAAACGAAGCGCGACATGGACATAAATTCTATTTTCAGAAGTTGGTGAGCTGGAGCGCGGAAGAGCACACCGAATCGTTGCCGCTGCAGGCTCCGTGGCACTTGTTACACCCGCCCTCGGCGTCTCCGCCATACTCTTCGCCGACGGGCGGGCCGAAGCCACGCCAGACGATTTTCACGCCGTCTTTACCGTCGTCCAGGTTCTGAAGCTCGAACCACTCCCAGCCCGGCGCGCCCGAGTTGAAACCGCCGCCGCGCTTGACCATCGCAAACAGCTCGTGCGCCATGGTGCCGCCCGTGGCCTCCTTCACGATGATCGTGCCGATGGGAAATTCGCTTACGCCGCTCGGCGGCAGCTGGTTGATGTACTCGGTGATCACGCTGCCGTCATGAATGCCGATGAGCGCTGCCTCACCCGACACGTCGAACGAGGGACGCTCGTGATAGCCCCGAAAGTCCTCGGCCACGGCCAGAAAGATCTGGTCTTGGCCGGCGCTCGGCTGGCCGCTCTCGCCGCCTCCGCAGGCGGTCACGGACAGACCCAGCGCGAGCGCCAAAGCGCAACGTTTCGGTATCATTCCTCTTGGTACTCGGGAAAGCCGAGCAGCGTCGCCACGCGATTCATGGCGTCGACGGCGGATCCGGGCTTGTTCGGATCGACCGCGTCGTGCACGGTGGTGAACAGCTTACCGAACGGGGTGTCCAGATCCGCGGGAGAAGGGTCCTCCGAGCTCCAGGTCGCTGGAGGGGCTGGGAACGCATCACCATCCACGGTTGCGTAGATCTCTTCGAGTTGGTCGAAGGCGTCCTCGACCTCGGCATCGAGCGCGGCCCCGCCGTCCTTCGACTTCACCCAGGCGCTGAACAGCTGGTAGATGGCGCGCGTGCCGGCGAGGTTGTCGCGAATGTCGGCCATCGTGCGCTGGGCGTATCGAGACTCCTCCTCCTCGCTCGCCGCCTTGTTCACCTTCTCGCGCTGCTCGTTCATCAGCGATATCAAGCCGCCGAACGCGCCCGCGAGATCGATGCGCTGTGGAGTCCATTGCGATTCGAGGCGAGCCGTATCCTTCACCAACTGCGCCGCGAGCTTCTCTTTGAACTCGGCCGCCTCTTCGGCGGTCTCGGGCCAGGTCGCCGGCACATAACCGGGCAGCGTTTCCTCGACGGTGATGACCGAGCCAGGCATGTCGTTGGCGAACAGGATGCGCTCGATCGCGTGCATGCCAGTCACGCCCTGATCGTCGAACAGATCCGTGTCACCCTCCGCGCCGAGAGCTTCCAGGAAGTCCTCGTAGCGAGCGTCGATCGCTGCGTCGATGTCCGGAAACAGCGGCGCGAGCGCGCCCTCGGTGCGCTCGTACGCGGAACGCGCACGCAGCCACGCCTGCGTCATCGACTCGATAGCTTTGCCGTCTTCGCTGGCAGACCAGCCGCGATCGGTCGTCTGGGGCGCCGCCGCCTGCAGGTCGACTGCCGCCGCGTGCAAAGCCTTCACTTCGCTCAGCAGCTTCTGGTGCATCCCGGTCGTGACTTGCACCTGATAGTCACCTGCCGATTTCGAATCGTCGTCCGACGAGCACGCGTTCAAGCCCAAGAGTAAGAATGCGAGCAAGACTTTCTTCATATTCCGTTACTTTCCAAGTGCTTCACAGCGCTTCGACGAAGGTGACCAGCGCCTCGCGCTCTGCGCTGGTCAGACCGTCGAATAGATCGACCGAAGCATTGGCCTCGGAGCCGTCTCCTCGATGGGCAAGGATCGCGGATTCGACGCTGGTGGCACGCCCGTCATGCATCAACGTGCGATTGAAGCGGAGACCAATCAGGGGCGCGGTGCGCCATTCGAACGAGCCGGCAGCCCCGTCCGTGTCGGGGCCAGCCGGCAAGCCATCCGCCAACTCGGCGCCCATGTGGTGCAGCAGCAGATCCGAATAAATCGGGGCGTCGATGTCGGCGAGCTCCGCCACCGGATAGTCAGCGCGGGTGCGCAAGCTCGAAACGTGGCAGTCGGCGCAGCCCGTGCGCGCGAATAGCTGAGCGCCCTGCTCGGTGGTCCTGCGTACCGGGATCGCCAAGAGTCGCAGGTACATCGCGCGACGGTTGACGCTGTCGTACCCCACGTCGATGCCCGGTTTGTCGTCATCGGTGAGGCCGTCCGGATTCGGAAACTCGTTCGGGCGCAGCGGGCTGGTGATACCCATGTCACCTTGGAACGCATCCGCCGCGAAGTCATCCAACGTGGCTACGCGCGCCTTCAAGCCGAAGCGACCAATCACGCGATCGCCCGGTTGGTAGCTGTGAAAGCGGGTATCGGTGTTGGGCTGAGAAGCGTACGTGACGTAGTTGACGCGACCGTGGACCACCCCGTTCGCCGCTTGAACCGCCGCCACGCGCTCGATCGATTCATCGGAAACGGCCTCCAAGTAGCCGCGACCGATGACCGGAGGTCCAACCCGCGTGCTTACCTTGATGCTGGCATCACCGCTCGGGGGAACGATCGGTGAGCGGCCACCACCCGCAGTGAGGGGGTGTACCGTGTGCCCAAAGGAGAGCTTTGACTGATCCTCCGCCGGCGTGACACCGTCGGCTTGGACGACCGACATCTTTTGAACCAAGCCGGGACCCCGCACGCCGGAGTCGTGACACGCCGCACACGAACTGCGCGTGTAGAGTGGCCCGAGACCGTCGGCAACGCGGAGCGGAGTGCCGAATGACAGGTCACCGTCGTTGAATTCGCGCAGCAAGGCTTCGTCGAGCCAGGGAATCGGACCGTCCACGCTGTCCGCCGGAGTCGCCTCGCTGCCCGGCGCGGGCTCTGCTGGGTCATTGCTCGCGCCGGAACAACCGACGGCGAACAAGGCAAAGGCGGACACGACTGCGACTCGGCACGACACGTCCGGGAAGGTATTGAAATTGAAAGTCATTGTCAATATCGCCAAGGGTAGTGCGCAATCGCGCAGCGCCACGCACGCCCTAGGCCCCCGAAACCATTGAAAAAGCGAGCGCGTGACTGGCCCGCCGGCGCCTGAGCTGCCCCGGCGCCCTGGGCCGTGTACCATGGCGAGCGGATGGTCAAGCCACAGCCGGAGACCGACGCGTTCATTGGGCGCGCGATAGTTTCCGAAAGCCAGCCCGGGGTGCGCTTCGTGCTGGAGCGCAAGCTCGGCGTGGGCGGAACGGCCGCGGCGTACTTGGCCTCTCGCATCGCGGCGGATGGTCAATCGCCAGCCGTGGTGAAAATCATCTTACCCGAAATCGCCGCCAGCCATGGTTCGACCGCGGCCATGGTCGTGCGCAAAGAATCGGTCGCGCTCGGGCGCTTGAACGAAAAGGTTCCGCCCACGCCGTTCGTCGTGAGGTTGATGGACACGGGTAGCGTGCCGCACCTGTTCCGAGGCCAGGACCTGAGCCTGCCCTGGCTGGCAATCGAGTACGTGGACGGCGGTATCGAGGGCACCACCCTCGAAGAGCGCATGATTCGCTCGATCGATCTGACTCAGCAAGCCTTCGATCGCGAGCGCGCAGCGCGCGTCATCGGTCACGTGTGCAGCGGGCTCTCCGACGTGCACGCGGTCGGCGTCATTCACCGAGACCTCACCCCGAACAACGTGCTGTGCTGCGGTTTTGGCGACTCGGAGTTGTTCAAGCTCTCCGATTTCGGCATCGCGCGACCGGCCGGGGTGACTGACACGTTCGGGCCCAACGTGATCGGTACGCCGGGTTACATCGCGCCCGAGCAACTCAGGGACTCCGCAACCACGCCCGCAGGAGACATATTCGGCCTGGGTTGCGTCATCTATTTCGTTCTTACCGGCGACCACCTGTTTGCCGTCTCGAACGTGCTGGAAATGATGGCGCAGACTGCCGCGCCGCGGCGGCGCTCGATACGGGAAGCGCCCGGCCTGAGCAAAGAGCTCCGCGACGATCCGGAGGCCTGCGAGACGATCGACTCGGTCATCGCGCGCGCCACCGCGGCTGACCCGACCCGGCGCCCAGCGAACTCGCGCGAGATCGCCAAATCACTGGTTCCGCTTTTGCTCGAGCACACTTCGGACGGCTCGCGGCGCGAGCGAGCCACCCTGATGAGCGCCGGACAGTCTGCGAACCTATCGCAACTTTCCTGGGTCGTGCGGCACCCGCCTGGTGACGAGCGCATCGTCCGCAGCGTCGGCTGGGACGGCGACGGCCATTGCCTGGCTGCGACCACGCGCGGCCTCGAATATTGGAATGGCTCGGAGTGGAAGCCCGCGCCAGCGCGCGATCTGCCGTTCGCGCGCGAGGTGCGCTTCGTGCGGCGTACCGCGCCCGGGCGCTGGCTGGTCGGCGGCGATCAAGCCATGCTGGCTGAATACTCGCACTCGGGCGTGAGCCGCGTGATTCGCGGCAAAGACTTGAGCCTTAGTTTCACCGAAGCTAGCGGCAACCTCGCGGATCTGGCCGTCGTCATCGGTACCCGCGACGACGGCTCGCTCGCGCTCTGCGCGGCGGTGAGCGGTCGCTGGCTGAAGCCGCTCCCGCTGACCGACATCGCCTACGTAGCGGGACTCACCCAGGTGGACGACGAGCGCTGGCTCGTGGTCGGGCGTTTACTGCACGGGGGCGGGTTCGTGTCCCTGTACTCACCGCTCGCTTGGTCGCTCGAGCCGCTCAGCGCGCCGCCGACGCGCGCGTGGGTCGCCTGCGCCGCGCGCACCGAGCGCGATCTGGTGCTCGCGGTAGGTGCCGAAGGGTCCGTGCTGCGCATGGAGCGCGGGGTGATCGACGGACGCTTGATTCCGGAGCGACCGAGCCTGGCTAGCGTTTCGGTGGACGTTCTGGACCGCGAATGGGCCGGCGCGGCGGGCGAGCTCTGGTGCAGCGTGGGTGGCGCGGAGTGGGCGCGGGTCTTTCGCGACTCGACCTGGAGTCGACCATTCGTCAGCATCTTCGCTGACGTGACTTCGGTGGTTGCGATGAGCGTGGACGGTGGAGTGCTGGAGTGCCGCCCGAGCGGTTTGCGCGAAGCGTCGTGGAAGCCCGCCTCATTGGTTTGAGCTCGGCGCAGAGTCTCGCGGTCGTGTAGTACCGCGCGGGTCTGAAACCGTTCAAAGTTTCAGCACTCGAGTCCACAAACGCTGCCAGGAATTGCACGCTCTCGATGCAACGAATTCGAGATCTGAAGTCGCGCACGAGGCAAGCGTCTTTACTATTATGCAGACACAAGCGTTGGCAATGAGTTGGTGTATAACGAGCTCCAATTCCACAACGGGCTTGTTCAATGACACTTCTTCGTAGAGTACCGAAGTGCGCAGCACTCACGTTTGCCTTGGTGATTGCAGGTTGCTCGAGTGAGACCGGGCCGGGCGGTGGCACCGGCGGCAGCACTGGAGGTGTGAAACCAACGGGCGGTTCGCCCTCAGCGACCGGCGGAACCGCTACCGGCGGCAACTCGACTGGCGGGGTGATTTCCGCAACTGGCGGCGTGGTCTCCGCAACCGGCGGCGTCGCTTCTTCGACAGGTGGCAGCGCCGGCACCAGCAGCGGCGGCAGCGTCACCGCGGGTACTTCAGGCGCGGCGGGTGCGGCGGGCAGCGGCGGCGCGAGCAGTGGCGGCAGCGCGGGCGCTTCGACTGGCGGCGTCGCAGGCGGCGCGGGCGCTTCGACGGGTGGCAGCGCGGGAACGAGCGGCGGTGGCGCCGCAGGCAGCGCGGGCGCGGGCACTGGTGGCAAAGGCAATCCTCCGGGCTGTGACGTGACCTGGGGCGGCGCCGCGGCGCGTCCACAACTGAGCGACGCATCTGCCGCGTGCTTCACGATTCAGAAGTATTTCGAAAAAGCCGGCACGCTCGGCGCCCTGACGGCCGACAATTGGGATCCCACGGCTGGCTTGGCGGCGGCCAGCACCTTCACCGCGACCTTCACCGTCGCCAGTGACGGCAGCGGCACTCACACCACCGTGCAAGCTGCGATCGACGCGGCCAACGCCGCGGGCGGCACCACCCGCGCGTACATCCTCGTGAAGCCGGGCATGTACCGAGAACTGGTGTGCGTGAAGGGCACCGTACCAATCACGCTTTATGGGGCGGACACGGACGCGAGCAAGGTCACGATCGCTTTCGACAACTACAACGGCAAAGCGGTCGATACGACCAAGACGAACGCGTGCGCGGTGCCTTCAGCCACCGCCACTAGCTACGGAACCAGCGGCAGCACCACGTTCTTCGCGTCGTCCAACGGCTTTCAAGCCATGAACCTGACCTTCGCCAACGACTTCGTCGAGGGCGCGATCACCTCCAACATTCAAGCCGTCGCGTTGACCGCGCAGGGCGATCAGCAAGTGTTTCAGAACGTTCGCGTGCTGGGCAATCAAGATACCCTGCAAGTCAAGACTCCAGATGGGACCAAAGTCTCGCGCATCTATTTCAAGAATAGCTCGATCGAAGGGGACACCGATTTCATCTTCGGGCGCGCGACCGCGGTGTTCGACGGCTGCACCATCACCTACGTGAGCGGGCGCAAGACCAACAGTACGCACATCTCGCCCAGCACGGAAAACTCGAACCCCTACGGCTTCCTGATCATCAACAGCAAGATCTTGGGCGACGCGAACATGCCAAAAGGCACCGCGTCCTTGGGTCGAGCGTGGGACGACAGCTCGGCTACCGCTCCCAATGGGCAAGCGCTGATTCGCAACAGCGAGATCGCCGATCACATCGTGATCGCCGGGCCATGGGCCCCTGCTGCCACGTCGAGCCGCGCGTTCAACGCGGACACGAACCGCTTGTACGAGTACAAGAACACCGGCGCTGGCGCCGCACCGTAAAGCAATCGCCCGAGCGCGGTCGGGCTCTCGTTCCTCGAAAAATCTGCCTTCGCTCGAGTGGACATGACCAGAGCTCGACGCGCACTTTCGCTGCTCCCGATCGGGCTGCTGCTCGGTGCGTGCAGCGTCCCAGACTACCGCTTCGTCGAGTCCGACAGCGGTCCGGAGCCGCTGCCTCCGGCCTGCTCGAACCTGAAGCGCGACGTGAGCGAAGGCGACATCGATTGCGGAGGGCCCTGTCCAGCCTGCGGCGTCGGACAACGTTGCAACACCGCGTCGGACTGCAAGACGCTGACCTGCAACCCGGAGGGGCAGTGCGCCGAGCCGACCTGCAGCGACCTCCTGCGCAACGGTGGCGAAACCGACAGCGACTGCGGAGGCCCGAGCTGCGACCCATGCCTGCCAGGCCGTCACTGTCTAGAGGCTCGCGACTGCGCGAGCGGGGAGTGCCGCGCAGGAGTGTGCTCCGTAGTTTGCGCCGCGGGTACCGCCGAATGCGACGACGACCCGAGCACGGAGTGCGAGACCAATCCGAAAACCGATCCGCTCCACTGCGGAGAATGCGGCCATCGCTGCACCCTCGCGCACGCGCTAAGCGCCTGCTCCGCGGGCAGCTGCACCGTTTCCGAATGCGTGGGGCCGTTCGCCGACTGCGACGGCCTGGCCGAAAATGGCTGCGAAACCAACCTGAGCAACGACCCCGAGCAATGCGGGCAATGCGGCAAGGTCTGCGTCGCGCTGGGCGGCGCGCCGCTGTGCGCTGACGGCGCGTGCAGCATTCGCTGCGACGACGGCTACGGCGATTGCGACGAGAACGCAGCCAATGGCTGCGAGGCACTACTGGGCAAGGACGTCAAGAACTGCGGCAAATGCGGCGTCTCGTGCGAGGCCGGCAATGGCACGCCCTGGTGTTATCACGGCGTCTGCGGCATCAGCGATTGCCCTCCGGGTTTCGGAGATTGCAACGCCAATCCGGCGGACGGTTGTGAGGTCGACCTAAGATCCGACAGCAAGAACTGCAAAGACTGCGGCGCGCGCTGCTTGGCCGCCAACGGCAGCGCGAGCTGCCAAGGCTCGGTCTGCGTCATCACCGCTTGCAAGGCCGGCTTCGACGACTGCAATTCGGGGACCCCGGCGGGCTATGCCGACGGGTGCGAGACCGACGTCGACAACGACCGAGACAACTGCGGCAGCTGCAACCACGCTTGCACGTTGCCCCACGCCACCGCCAAGTGCGAGGCCGGGAAATGCGAGCTCGCGAGCTGCACGCCCCCCTACGCCGACTGTGATGGGGACGGCGTCGACTGTGAGGTCAACACCGAGACCAACAGCGATAACTGCGGCGGCTGCGGCGCGAACGGGCTGTCGTGCAGCGCGGTTTGGAACGCCAGGCACGGCAGCGGGCATTGCGCCAACAGCACGTGCGTGTTCGATGGCTGCCTGGGCAGTTACCGCGATTGCAACGACAACAGCGCGCTCGACGGCTGCGAGACCGATGTGCAGAGTAACGCGCAGCACTGCGGCTCGTGCACGCTTGCCTGCGCGGCGCCCCACGGCACCAACAGCTGTGTGGCCGGGGCGTGCACACCAAGCTGCGGAACAGCCTACGGCGATTGCGATCGCAACCAAGCCAGCGGCTGTGAAACGGTGTTTGCGACCGACTCCGAGAACTGCGGGGCATGCGGCGTTGCGTGTGCGCAATTGAACGCGCAGAACGTCTGTCAAGCGGGCGCGTGCGTCCCCACTTGCACCAACGGTTTCTTGAGCTGCGACCAGAACCCGAGCAACGGCTGCGAAACCGACGCGCGCACCAACAAACAGCATTGCGGAAGCTGCGACGGCGTATGCCAAGACAACCACACCAGCAGCAACGTCTGCCAAGGCGGCGCGTGCGTGCCCATTTGTCAAACGGGCTACTCGGACTGCGACTCCAGCCGCGAGAATGGCTGTGAAACTGCGTCCGCGAGCTGCGGTGGCGGAACCAGCGGCGGCTGCGCGGTGCCGAACTCCGTGCTGTGCGACGACTTCGAGGACGGGAGCGCCGATGGTTGGACCGCGACCGGCACCTGGGCCATCGTCACGGACGGCTCGCGCGCCTACCAGACCCCGCTCGGCAGCGCGCAAGCGACCGCCCAAACGTCATGGGGCGACCAGAGCGTCGAGGCGCGAGTGAAAGCGCTCGCCTTCGGAGGCAGCGGGAGTTCCTACCGGGTCGGCATACTGGCGCGCTATTCCGGGAGTTCCAACTACTATGCGCTCGCGGTCGATGGCGCCTTCGACCTGCGCATTCTGCGCGGCACGAGCGCCCCGAGTGGGACCACTGGTACCTGTAACCCAATCCCGTCCGGCCTCAAGTTGGGCGCTTGGTTTTCACTCAAGCTAGTGGTCTCCGGCGCCAGCAGTGGCGTACGCCTGCGCAGCTACGTGAACGGCACCTTGTTCCACGACTGCACCACGACTTCGAGCACCGTGGGCGGGGGAACGGTCGGCCTTTCCAGCTACGGCAGCAACACTCGCGCCGAATTCGACGACCTGGTCGTGACCACGCCTTGAACGGGTTGCCGAAAGCGAGTGGCCGTGCGAAGCCTCGCCGGCCGTGAACTTCTTCGCCACCGCCGCCAAGGGCACCGAGACCGCGCTGCGCGATGAGCTGCTCGAGCTCGCATTCAGCGAAGTCCGTGCCGATCGCGGCGGCGTGCATTTCGCCGGAACCCGGCGCGAAGCGTACCGCGCCTGCCTGTGGTCACGAATTGCCGTACGCGTGTTGGAACCGTTCGCTCGCTTTCCGTGCGCGGACGAGGATGCGTTGTACGAGGGCGTGTCCGCGTGTGATTTCTCCGAGGTGCTCTCTCCGAAGCATACGCTTTCAGTGAGCGCCGCATGCCGCGGCAGCCGACTCACCCACACGCAGTACATCGCGCAGCGCACCAAAGACGCCATCGTCGACCGCCAGCGCGAGCGCCACGGCAGCCGCGCCGACGTGGATCGCAACGATCCGGACCTCCACGTATTCGTGCATCTGGTGCGCGACCAGGCCACCGTTTATCTCGACCACGCCGGAGCGCCTTTGCACCTGCGCGGCTACCGTCTCGAGCACGGCGAAGCGCCGCTCAAGGAGAACCTGGCTGCCGCCGTGCTCCGCCTCTCGGGCTTCGACCCCGAGCACGCAGTCGTCGACCCCATGTGCGGCTCCGGCACCTTGCTGCTCGAGGCCGCCCTGTGGGCCACCCGGCGCGCCCCGGGGCTTTTGCGCGAGCGCTTCGGGTTCGAGCGTTGGCAGAGCTTCGACGCAGCCGAGCGTGCCGCAATGAGCGAGCTCAGGCAGCAGGCGCGCGCTGCCATACTGCCTCAGTCGCCGCCCATCATCGGCAGCGATATCTCGCCCGAAGTGCTGCGAATTGCTCGCGAAAATGCGGCGCGCGCCGGCGTCGAGCTCACGCTCAGCGAAACCTCTACGTCACAGGCCCGCCCTCAATACGAACGCGGGCTACTCATTGCGAACCCGCCCTACGGCGAGCGACTCTCCCATTCACCCGAGCTTCCGCGCGAGCTCGCGCGCCTCATCGACCGCTTCCCCGATTGGCACGCGGGCCTTCTGATGAAAGAGCAACAAGCGCTCGGCCGCACACGGCGAAAGCCGCGACTTTACTCGCTTTACAACGGCGACATCGCGTGCGAGCTCCGCACTTACTCGCCCATCGTTCGACGCAACCGCGAGCAAGAGCCTTCGTACTGACGCCGTGTGGTTCCATGTGGGTCCATTCGTCGTCGTAGCTGCTCACGGCTATTTCCATTCGTGAGCAGCTAGGGCAGCCTAGGGAGCATGGGACATGGCGTTTTCTCGAACCCGGACGAGAAGGCCCACGCGCACGACCTCGCGCTCGCACGCGATCGCGAGACCGAACGCCCCGCTTCGTCGCGGCGGGCGCCGCGTCGTCGCAGCATTCGCGTCGCGCGCGCCAGCCGCAATGAGCGTGAGCGCGCGTTGTCACGGGCGCGCGATCTGGAACAAGGCGTGTCGCGACCACGCCGTCGCGAAGACTGCGCAGACGGCCCTCGACCATGCCCGTACGTAGCTTGCAAACACCACCTCTACCTCGACGTCTCGCCGGGCACGGGGACCATCAAGCTGAACTTCCCGGAGTTAGAGGTGTGGGAGCTCGCCGAGAGCTGCGCGCTCGACGTGGCTGACTCGGGGGCGCAGGAGTTGGACCACGCCAGTCATTTGCTGAACGTCAGCCGCGAGCGCATTCGGCAAATCGAAGTGATAGCGCTGAACAAGCTTTCGACCGAGCGCGACGTGAAGCAACTCTGCGACGTCGACGACTTACCCAGGCGCGAGCGCGTTCGCTGAGAGCACGAGCCGAGCTCGCTTCGGTCACGCGTTCAGCAGCAGATTCACGACGCGAAACGCCGGCTGCAGTAGCCGGGGGAAGAGCGCCCAGGCGACCACCAGCCCAATCAACTGCGCCAGCGGCTGGTAGCGGATGCGCTGATAGAACGCGCGCACCCCAGGTGGCCCGAGGCCTTCGACGACCGCAGCACCATCGAGCGGCGGGACCGGGATCAGGTTGTACAGGCCGAGAATGACGTTCAGCTGCAACATGGCGCTCAGCACCGAGGCCAGCGCTCCGAGCGGGGAGCTGAAATCCTGCCCGAATGACAGCCGAGCGCCGGCATACGTCGAGTGGACCACGCCGGCTGAATCCAGGAGCCGAATGGCGACCAGCGCGAGCGCGGCGAGCACGAAGTTGGTCGCGGGCCCCGCCAGCGACATCAGTGCCGAACGGCGCGGATAGCGCGCTCCCCAGCTGGGATCGTAGGGAACCGAAGCCCATCCCACCATCCAACCGAGCTGAAAGAACGAAATGATCGGCACCAGCACCATGCCGATTGGCTCACGACGAATGTGCGGCATGGGATCCAGCGTCACGTGCCCCAGCGCGTAGGCCGTGGCGTCCCCGCCCCGCTTGGCGACCAGGGCGTGAGCCGCCTCGTGGCAGGTCGTGCTGAAGACGAACGCGAAGTACCAGACCAGAAAGTCGGCGAACTGGCTCATCGGAGCTGGCACCAGCGTAGTCGCAAGCCCTGCGCCCTGCCCCGAAACCCGTCTTGGAGCCCCTGGTTGCCCGGCGCGAACCAACCGTAGAGGCGCCAGCTCGGATTGCACTGCGCTTGAAACCCAACCCTCAACGCCACAGGGATGGTTGCCCTACGCCAAACCCGGGCCCCGGGTGGTCCAGAGCTGAGCCGTCCAAGCAGGATCGCGACGCATGGCCGGCCCAGCGACCCGCATTTCCGCGCAGCGACGCCGGGTCAGGCCAATCAGCCGAGTCTAACCAAAACCCGGGCCAGAAAGCCGAATCCGCTCGATCGATCCACCGCGCGAGGCCACTTTTGGGGTTGAGCTTGGGTGCGCGATACCAGTTGCACTTGTCGTCTCGCGCGCAACGGCTGAAAGCAGGTTTCGCAGCCAATCAGGGCTATATCGCTTCAATTTGCAGGATTTTGCAACTTGCATGCAACCTAGTATGATCCTGCAGACTCTAAATCGGGATTTGAGACGTGGGCTGGCTCCGCGACCTGATGACCACTGCTGATCCGCCGGTCCGAAGCTTCGGAAAGCTGGCATCCGCGGCCAGGAAAACACCTGACTGGCCGGCCGACAATCAGGTGCAGCTGAGGTCGCTGGCGACGCTGCTGGGACGGCTCGATCGCGGGCAGGATTTGTCATGGCTCGCTGACCGACAGGCGGTGCAGATCGCACTCGCGCGCTCCCTCGGCGTGCCGCTCGACGAGATCCGCCGTGCGCTCGGCACGCGCAAAGCGGGTCCGGAGGACGCCCGCTCGTACCGACTGCGCGACTTGCCGACCGCGCGTCCGCTCGATCTGACCAGCGAGGACCTGCCCCCCGGCATTCCGGACGAAGTGCTGAAAATGCCGGCCAACGCGGTCTGGTGGCTAGCCCCGAGTGGCTCCGGACGCACCTTGGCGGGGCTTTGGCTCGCAGCGCGGGGGCGAGCGCGCTTCGTCCAGAGCGAGGACGGCTCCGATTTCGAGGCATCGCTCGGCGACGGCCCCCTTTTCGTCGAATTCGGCGGGTCGGCCTCCAAAGTCCGGACGCCGGTGGCTCGCCCTGGGTTGCGGGTTGCTGCGCCGTTTCCGCCCGACCCGGGAGCTGGCTTTACGGTTATCCGTTCGCCAGCGCTCTCCGCCGTGCTGGACTCACTCCTGGATTGGGCGAGCGCGCGGCTGCCTCAGGACAGCCGTTTCGACCCCGATGCGACGCGCGCCTTCTTCGCCGAGCAGGTGGGTTCCGGTGCATTCGAAACCCTGGGCGTCGTCCTCGGCGTGATTGGGGTGATGGACGAGCTCGGGCTGCGCGAGTTCGCGGGCAAACCGCTGTCGAAAGTCGCGCAGCGCTTCGTCGAAGCGCGGATCGCGCGCGCGGTGGACCCTTCCATGCCGTTTGCCGGCTGGCTTCGACGAGCCATTTATCCGACTTTGGTCGGAATGGCCGAGCGAGCGCTGGTCGATTCCGACTTTCCGCTCGAAACTCCCCGCACTTTCGAGGAAGTACTCGCGCTCGTACCCCCCGAGTTGGAGCGACATGTCGACTTGGAGTGGATGCGGCTCTCGCTTTCGCAAATCGACAGCGCGATCCGACCCGGTGACGTGGAGCGCGCGGCGCGCCGGTTACCGCCGGGCGCGTTTCGGGTCACCACCTCGCTCGAGCAGGCCGGCATTCTGCGGCGCGACGCGCGCGATCGATTGAAGCTGGAGCCTGCCTGGTTGCGAGCGACGCTACAGCGCGGTGCCATCGAGGCGTTGCTCACCCGCTCTCCGTTCGAATGGGGTGAAGCGCTGCTCAGGCCGCACGCCGCGGCGGAGATCGCCGAGGGCCTGCTGGAGCGGACGTTGCGCGAAGGCGACGCGGCGCTGGTACCAGTACTGGACTTGGAGTCGGAAGATCAGCCCTCGTATGCGGCGGCCGCCGACATGGCCCTACGCGCAGCCGGCGTGGCACGTCTTCTTGGCGCCGAGCTCGGTCCGGAGGTGCTCGAAGGGTTGTGGCGAGAAAACGCGGAACTGGCACTCGAGCTCGGGGACGACCTGCCTTTGCCACGAATCGCTTTGGAGGCAGATTCCTCGCGCGAAACGCATGGTCCCGGCCGCGCGTTGCTCGCGCCCGGCACCTTTTACCTAGCCGCGCTCAGCGTCTCGGAAGCGCTCGAGGAATCGCACGCAGGAGCGCTCGCCATTCTCGACCCTTGGCACCACACCGAGCCCGAACCGCGACTCGCAGCAGCTTACGACGCGATATCTGCGGCGCTCGAGCGTGGCCCGGCCCCCTGGAAGCGCGCCGCGTTGCTGATGATCGCGCGCGCGCGCGCCGCAGTCGGTAACTCGCTCGGTCCCGATGATCCGCACGCGCTCGAGCTCCCCGCACAAATTCTCGACGAGGTTGCGCATGGAGTGTTGACCTTCGCGACTCTGGAGCGTGGCGGGCCCAACGCGCCTTGGCTCGAGCCTGCGCTGGCGCTCGCCGACGAGCGCGGGCTCTCACGCGGGGAGCTCGCCCAAGCGGTGTGGACCGCTTGGGAGCAAGCGGGGCGACCGGACGGCGCGGCGTTCTTGGCGCCCGACGCGGCCGAGCACGCGCTGTTTTGGGCGCACGTTCCCGGTGCGGTGCTCGAGCACCTGCTCTTCGACGCGCGCCGGCACAGCGTGCCGTACGCTGTGTTCGGCGACGAGCAGTGGCAGGCATTCGGGCGCGCGCTCGCGCGCTTTCCGGAGCTGGTGCAGGACAGCGCAGCTTGGGCAGAGATGCCGCTCGAACACGTCGCGGAGCTGCTCGCAATGCCGCTCGAATGGGCGCGCGCGCAGGATTCGGTGCAGGTCTTGTGGCGCCGCTTTCCGAGCCTTCTCGAAAACGCGGTGCGTCGCCAGCTCGGCGCTGGAGCCTACGCAGATCCGAGCGTGCTCGGCGCGCTCCTGGGTGGCGCGCCGAGCAGCGCTGCGGCCGGTTTACTGAGCGAGCTCGGCGAGCGCACTGCCGGCCTATCCCCGCCCGCGCTCGCCGCGATGCGGCGGCTACTCAGGCGGCTGATCGCCGAACGCGGTCCCGGCTGGCGCGAGGCCTATCGCAGCCTTTCGCGGCTCGAGCACGAAATCGAGCGAGTGCGCTAGGCTCTGCATCATGCGAGCCGCACTGGTCCAGGGCGCCTTTGGGCTGGAACGTCTGGTCGTCGGTGCAGTCGATCCTCCTGCACCCGGTCCGAATCAAGTGCTGCTGCGCGTGCGCGCGGCATCACTGAACTACCGCGATCTCTTGGTTTTGAAGGGCGAGTACAACCCGCGCTATCCGCTGCCGCTGATCCTGGGTTCCGATGCGTGCGCGGAAGTGGTTGGGTTCGGGCCAGACGGCGAGCAGTCCGGGCTATCGCTCGGGGATCGAGTCTGTCCGCTGATGGTCCAGGGCTGGTTCGACGGACCGCCGCCGCGCAGCGCGACACGCGCCACGCTCGGCGGCCCGCTGCCGGGAGTTTTTGCGGAATATGTCGTGGCGCGCAGCGACAGCGTGCTGCGCGTGCCGGACTATCTCGATGACGTGGAAGCGGCGTGCCTACCCTGCGCCGCGCTCACCGCGTGGAGCGCGCTCAAGACCTTGGCACCGATCGCCGCGAAAGAGACGGTACTGACGCTCGGCACTGGCGGCGTTTCCTTGTTCGCTTTGCAGATTGCGCGGCTCTCCGGCGCGCGTGTGCTGTCGACCAGCCGTGACCCGAAAAAACGAGCGCGGCTGCTCGAGCTCGGCGCGGACGCTGCGCTCGACTCGAGTGAACCGGGTTGGGGCCGCAAAGCGCGAGCGCTGTGCGCAGACGAAGGGGCGGAGCATGTCGTGGAAGTCGGTGGCGCGAGCACGCTCGGTGAATCGTTCGCCGCGGTACGGCCCGGCGGCACCATCAGCCTGATTGGGGTGCTGAGCGGTAAAGAAGCCGCCCTGAATCTGTTGCCGCTGGTGATGCGCAACGTGCGACTCCAGGGCGTATTCGTGGGTCACCAGCGGAGCTTGAGCGAGCTGCTGTCGGCTTTCGCAAAAAGCTCGCTGCACCCCGTGGTCGACTCGGTTTACGGCCTATCGGAGGTCGACCAAGCGCTTGCGCGGCTCGACTCGGGCCAACACTTCGGGAAGGTGTGCCTGCGCATCGCGCAGTAGCTCGCTAACTTTTCGCGCAGTGGGTCTGGTTGCCGTCCACGATGCAGGTCATCCCCTTCTTGCATTTCTCATCGGCGGCGAAGAGGCCGTTCTTACAAATTACGGTGGCAACGCGATCCGGGCTGCACGCCACGTGGCCCTCGAGGCGCTTGTCGCAGGCGTCTCCCTCTGCGGCGATGCTCATGTCGCAGTCGAGCTTGCCTTCCGTGAGCTTGCAGCCCTTGGCCCCGCGACATTGGTACAGCGCGGTCAGCGCGTGACTCTTGCACTCGAGCACCACGCTGCCGTCCACGGCGCAGGCCTTCTTGCCGTCTTCCTTGCAAGCCTCGCCCGGTGCCCCGATGCTCGAGTCGCACATCGCGTGATCGCCGAGCAGGGTGCAGCCTTTGGGTCCGCGACACGCGCTTTCGACGAACTTGCCATCGTGGCAGGCCACGATGCTCGCCGGGCTTTGGCAAACCGCGCTGCCCTCTTCGTCGCGCGAGCAGCGATCACCGGGACGGCTGCCGTTGATGTCGCAGGCGATGCTGTTCGAACCCGCGGCGCAGCCCTTCGCGCCGCGGCACGGCACTTCGATGAACTTTCCCGTCTCGCAGACCAGGGCGCGCGCGCCGTCCAGGCAGCGCGCTTCGCCCTTTTCACAGCTTGCACCGACGCCCGCACGGCAGCCCGAGCCGAACAGGCTCAGGCTGCCCAGCGCGACGAGTAGCAGGGTCGCGCGCAGCGAGCAGCTCAACCGCGGCCCACTCGACGGCGCGAACGGCGCACGACCACTCCGAGCGCCGCAGCGAACACGAGCAACGTCCCCCCGCCTGCGCCGTTCGTTGCGCGCCCGAGCGCGCAGGAGGCGGAGCCCTCGGCGGTGCCCTCACACTGTCCGTTGGAGCAGCTGCCCGACGCCGAGCCTTTGACCTGCACGTTGATCTGTTTCAGCGCGTCGAGGCAGCTCTTTAGATTGCCGCCGTGATCGACGTACTGCCCGTCGCAGTACAGCCCGCCGTCGCCGGTGCTGCTGCAGTCAGCTTCGCAGTGGCCTTGGAGCTCGGCCTCGCAGCTCGCGTAGAGCATCGGCGTCTGACACTGCACCTGGCAGCTCGCGCGCGCTTCCGCTTGGCACGACCCCTTGCAGGACGCCTGGCATTTCGCCTGGCAAGTCGCAGACCCCGGAGTCACGCCGCAGCTCGCGTCGCACTCGCTCGAGAATGTCGCCTTGCACGTCGCCTGACATTGCGCCTTGTTGCCCGCAGCCGAACACTCGCCTTCGCAGTGCGCGTCGGCCTGCAGATTGCAGTTCGCGCGGCAATCGAGCTTGGGTGGATCGATCTCGCACGTCCCCGTGCAATCGGCCTCGCAACTCCCGGTGCAGTCGACGCTGGCGCTCGCGGTGCATTTGGCGTCGCAGCCACCCTTGAGCTTCGCCGCGCAGGCGACCTCGAGTCTCGGCGGCTCGCAGTCGACCGAGCAATCGATCCCGGTCTTGACCTCGCAGGTGCTGCTGGCCTCGACGTTGATATTGCCGCAAGCGGCGAGGTCGGCGTGGGCCGGCGCAGAGGAAAGGAGCAGGAACGCGCCGGCAATCGAACTGGATAAGAAAGAGACGAGAGTTTTCATGGGTTTGGTTTCCTTGCGCGAAGCCGAGCGGGCGCGCGCACCTATTCTACGCGACTCAGCCCTGCGAGCTCCCCGTTGATTCGCTTTTCCAGCCACACTCGAGCCGCGAGACCGTTTTATCGAACGTCGGCCGCGCTTCAGCGGCGACGCTGGGTGACCGCCCGGTAGAGCGGATCGTCGATTTCGGTGGCTGCGACCTTGGTCATGATGCCGCTCTCGGGTCGGCCGCTCGAGAAGCGGACGCGCACCACGCGGCTCGAGCCACGTAGGCCGTCGCATAGATCACCGGCCAGCTCGAAGATCGCGTGCTTCGCGCTCTCGCTGGCGTCGACGTTGGCTGCGAGAAAAACCTCGCCGCGTCCGAGAGGCGCCATGGCATCGAGAAGCTTGTGGCAGATCCGTTCGCGCGCAGCCAAGTGTTCGCCTTCGACCTGCGCGGCACAAGCGACGATCGCAACGCGCAGCTCGCCGGTGAGCTCCGAGAGACGGCGGCCCACGCGTGCGACGAACTCATCGAGCGATTCGCCCGGCGCGTACGCCACGACCACCGAATTGGTCGCGTGGCGCTGATACTCGGCAATCCATTTGGGCCAGTCCGCACCCTGTTCGAGTACGACCACGGAAACGTTCTCGCTCTTCTCGTTCATCACATCCCTCGCTCGCCTTCGAGCGCCTCCAGCGTTTGTGACTCGAGATGCCTACTTCAAGTCCAGTTTTCTGAAGCTCGCGCGCTGAACCGCTGACGTCAGGGTCTTTCTGATTCACTCGCGCGTCAAGGAATGATCGCGCGCTCGATCGAGTGAGCGCTTGTGTGATTTTTTTGATCAGCGCGCGCGTGACGAGAGTGCATTGCCTACAGCGCGTTACACAGCAGTACAGGACGCGTCGCCCTCTCGGAAATTTCTCGAGTTCGAACGACGAACTTGCGACGTCGCCGAGATATTCCGGAGAAACCAGGCTCGCGCATCACTTGCGATCGACTGATGGACCGGTAGGACCACTTCGACAAAAGTCCTTCTGACAACGAAAGAAAAACTGCCTCGGCGCGCTTCGCCACGGCGCGCGCTCAGAAAAAATCGAGCATGGCGAGCCGCTGTGGGTCACGAGCAAGCGCGCGGGTCACAAAAGCCCCACGCCTGCACTCGCCCCTCTGCTTCGTCTCGGGCGCAAATACAAAGGAGTCCCCAGAGTTCAGGGACGAGCTCCAATGTCCGTCGTCGCGCTAGTAGCCGAAGTCGGGAGAAGACGCAGGCTTACCGGCGGGGGCTGGCTTGGCTTCTGCGGGCTTCGCGGACTTGTGCGCAGCGGGTTGCGGCCGAGCGAACGGGCGCACCGCGGCGGGTGGGGCCGCCGCCACCGGGGCTTTCACCGGCGCGGCCGCGCTGGCACTCGGGGTCGGGGCCGCCTTCACCTCTGCGGGCGCGGGCACGACCTCGGGGGGGGGTGCAGCCGCGGTCTGGGGCGCGGGGGGCGGGGGCGTCGCCGGTGGCGCAACGGGGGGCGGCGGGGCCGCAGGCTGCCCGGCGCTGGCTTCCGCGGCGGGTGGCGCCTTCCCCATCACCTGGAGGGCGGCGAAGGCTCCGCCCGCAACAACCAGCACCGCCGCACCCGCCACCAAAGCCAACGGCATGCCGCGCTTCTTCGGCGGCGCTTCCTCAGGCAACGCGTTCGGCTGAGAGGTTGCCCAATTGCCCGCGGTCTTGCCGCCGACGCCGGACGGAGCGCGTTGAATGCCTGGCGCGGACCCCATTGGAGGCCGCCCCTGCGGCACGAGCCCCGCTTCGGCGCCGTCCATACGGGGAGGAATGCTCACCGCGGTCCCTTGCGCGGTCCAATCATCGAGCGCTTTGATGAACTCAGCGGTGCTTTGGAACCGATGCGCGACATCGCGAGCCATCGCCTTGGAGATGATGCTCGAATACGCGGGATCCATGTCCGGCACGATGCTCTCGACCGTCGGCACCTCCGCCAGAACGATCTTGAACATCAGCTGATTGAAGGTCGCCGCGTCGAAGGGCACGTTGCCAGTGACCGCTTCGAACATGATCACGCCCATCGAATAAATGTCGCTGCGCTGGTCAGCCTCATGGCTTCCGCTCGCTTGTTCGGGCGACATGTAATAGGGCGTGCCCATGACCGCGCCGGTGCGCGTCATCTTCATTCCGTCGCCGCTGAGTGGCTGGAACTTGGAGATGCCGAAGTCGATGATCTTGACGAAGTCCTTGGTGCCCGCCTTCTCGCGCAGAATGTAGATGTTGTCGGGCTTGAGGTCGCGATGCACGATGCCCGCATGGTGGGCTGCTCCGAGGCCAACCAACACCTGCCTCACGATCGGCGTCAGCTCGTGAGGCGCCAATCTCCCGCGCGCCTTGATGCGATCGCTGAGCGGCTGGCCGTCGAGGAACTCCATGACGATGTAGTGATCACCGTCACTGAGCGAACCGAGGTCGAGCACCTCCAGGATGTGATCGTTACCGATGCGGCCGGCGGCTTGCGCCTCGCGATCGAAGCGCTGCATCACTTCGGCGTTTCCCGTGAACGCGGCGTGCAACACTTTGATCGCCACGCGACGATTGATGCGAACGTTCTCGCCCTCGTAGACCGCGCCCATGCCGCCCTCCCCAATCAGGCGGACAATGCGGTACTTGCCTTCGATCAGCTGGCCTATCTCGAGCGTCATCTTCGCTAAACTCTCCCTAGTGTCCTAGCGTACGCTGAAAGCCGAGAAAGGTCCTCTATCCGTCGCTTTCCATGACCTCGTTGCGGCGCCAAGGGTGGGCGTCGCGCGCATGCCTGGAACGTCGAAATCCAGCATGACTGGACCAAGACGCGGTGATGATACGGCGATGCCCGACGCGCGGCCTTCGAGCACCCGTGAATGCAAGCCGAGAGCGTGCAGCGCGGGCTCCGCGCGAGCGCCTAGCTTCGCGTACACCCAGCGTGGAGGTGGGTTGCTGAGTTCGAACCCGCGCTGTGCTGCAGCGCTCAGAAGGTCCCGGAGACGCCGGCGTAGTTGGGGCCCACGACCGGTACCCAGTGCGCCGCTGAGGCGCTCGCCGACGAGGATTGGCCGCTACTCAACACGAGCAACGTGATGCCCGTCGCCAAGCCGACGCCGCCGACTGCGAAGCCGACGATGCCCAGCGTGCGCGCGCTGGAACCCTCGCTATCGAGATCTTCGATGCGAGCCTGATCGTCGCCGCACACGTGCTTGCCGTTCATGACCGGGCATTTGTCGTAGAGCGCATTCGAATCATCGAATTTGCTCTTGGCGCTGAGCATGAACACCGTGCCGACGCCGAGCCCAATGGCGCCAACACCCAGCGCGGCGTAGGACGCGATCCGCATCCCGCTGCCACCGGAGCTGACACCCTGATCGCTAGTCGGCGTGCCGGGCGGCGCGGTCGTCTCGGGCGCGGGCGCGCCCACGGGCGGCGCGGCTCCCGCCGCTGCGCCAGGCACGGTAGCCACGCCGACAGCCGGTGGTGCCACCGCGCTCGCATCCGCCTCGAGCTTCAGCGTCAGAGCAGAGCGCTCGCCTTCCTTCAGCGACACGCTCTGCGGCTGCGCGCGCTTGCCGGTGGCGACCGCAGTGACCTTGTGTTCACCCGGATCCACGGGCTGCGCGATGCCGATCATCACGCTCGGAATCGGCGCGCCGTCGACGCTCACGCTGAGGTCCTTCACGTCCTCGG
Source organism: Polyangiaceae bacterium (assembly GCA_035549735.1). Taxonomy (GTDB): domain Bacteria; phylum Myxococcota_A; class Polyangia; order Polyangiales; family Polyangiaceae; genus PMG-095. The sequence continues at coordinate 373,879 of DASZQI010000011.1, forward strand.
CGCCGGTCACCTGAATCGTCAGCTTGGCAATGCGCGGTTCGACCGCGCGCAGCTCGTCTTGGGCGGCGGTCTGCGCGTCCCGGAACGCTTGCGGTGCGCTCGGAGGCAGCTGCTCCTTCACGATCTTCATGTACGTCTCGCGCGCTTTCACGACCTGGCCGTTCTTGTTGTACGAGCGCGCCAAGAACAACAGATGCGGCGGCGCGTGCATGAGCGACTCGGCCCGCGCGAACAAATCCGCGGAGTCTTTGTAGCGGCCCTCGTTGAAGGCCGCCGCACCTTCGGTGGCCAGCGCGCGGGCCGAAGCCCGCTGCTCGTCGGTCTGTGCGGCGGCGGGCCCCGCGGCGGCCAGCGCAGCAAGCAGCACGGCCAATGCCCCGATCGGTCGAGTGGCAGCTAAATTCATCATCACGGCCGGGGATCCTAACACCAAGACCTGGGACTCGTGTGCGGCTTTCTTGGCCGTCCGAACCCGCGTCCGATAGCTGTGTGGCGATGACATCGGAAGCCCAAGAGCCCGTGCTGATCGCGGTCGAACTCGGCGCAGAATGGCCGCGCTGGATGTCGGACCTTGTCCGCCAATCACCGCGTCGGGTCGTCTCCCAGGAGGAGGGCGAGGAGCCACTTGGTTTCGCCGAGCGGGCCTGCCGTCTCGCCGACGCGCTCGCGGGCGGTCCAGGGCTGGGCTCGGCCGTGGTCCTCTGTAACGAGCGCACGGATCAGGCGCAGGACACGGCGCGACGGCGCCTCGCAGCGAAGCTATTACCCGGTCTCGGCGGAGCGGGTCGACTGGTGCTGACCAGCTCGGCGCACGCCTCCGAACCGCTACGACAGGCGCTGAACGCGCTGGCGCGTGACGTCGAGGGCGGACGAACCGCCCCGGTAGTGCGCTTCGGCGAGCGTACGGTGGCAAAGCGCGCAGCGACGCGCCGGCGAGTGGCGAAAGTCGCCTGAAACCGACCCCTGAGCTCGCGCGCGCGACCGCGGACGAGCTGACTGCTCAGAAATGAATCGTGCGGCCGTCCACGGCCAGCGCAGCTTCCTTCATCGCCTCGGCCAGCGTGGGGTGCGCGTGAACCGAGCGCGCGATGTCTTCGCTGCTGGCGCCGAATTCGATCGCCACTGCGGCTTCGGCGATTAGGTCGCCCGCGCGCGGACCGATCACGTGCACGCCCAAGAGCCGATCGGTCTCGGCGTGGGCCAGCATCTTCACGCGCCCTTCGGTGCTGCCGAGAGCCCGCGCCCGACCGTTCGCACTAAATGGGAAGGTGCCCTTCTTGTACGGTATTTTGTGCTCGCGCAGCTCGTCCTCGGTCTTGCCCACGCTCGCGATTTCCGGGTGAGTGTAAACGATGCCCGGAATGGCGTCGTAGTTCACGTGCCCGAAACCAGTCACGATTTGCTCGACACACGCCACGCCTTCTTCGGAAGCCTTGTGCGCCAGCATCGGCCCGCGAATGACGTCGCCGATCGCGTAGACGCCCTCGACGTAGGTGCGAAAATGCTGGTCGACCGGGATGCGCCCGCGCGGATCGAGCTCGATGCCCACTGTTTCCAAGCCGAGCCCCTCGGTGTTCGGCACGCGCCCAACCGCAACCAACAGGCGATCGCAGCGGAGCGGCTCCTTGCCGGAGATCTCGACGACGACGCCGTCGGCTTCTGCCGTGGCGCGCGTGACGGCGGAGCCGAGCTTCAGCGTGAGCCCCTGCTTCTCGAACACCCGCTCGGCCTCCTCGGCGATCTCCGAGTCCATGCCGGGCAGAATGCGATCGAGGTATTCGACCACGGTCACCTCGGCGCCGAGCCGCTTCCAGACCGAGCCGAGCTCGAGCCCGATGTAGCCGGCGCCGATCACGACCAAGTGCTTGGGCACCTCGGGGTACGAGAGCGCCTCGGTGCTGCTACCGATGCGATTGCCGTCGAGCGCCACGCCGGGCAGCGTCGCGGGCTTGCTGCCGGTCGCCAAAATCACGTGATTTGCCGAGAGCTCTTGGCGTTCTTCGCCTTCCACGAGCACGCGACCTTTGGCCACCAGACGCCCATGGCCGAGATAGCGAGTCACCTTGTTCTTCTTGAACAAGTGAGCAACGCCCTGGGTGAGCGCGCGCACGACGTTGCTCTTCTTCCCGAGCATCTTGCCGAGGTCGAGCTCGACGCCCGAGGTGCGCACGCCGAACTCCTCGAGGCCGTGCTTGACCTCGTGGTAGCGCTCGCTGGCTTCGAGCAGAGCCTTGCTCGGAATGCAGCCAACGCGCAAGCACGTGCCGCCGAGGGCCGCTTCGTCTTCGACGCAGGCCACGTTCAAGCCCAGCTGAGCGGCGCGAATCGCGGCAACGTAGCCGCCCGGGCCGCCGCCGATCACGATAAGATCATGTGAGGTCATGACGTTCGCCTTCACTCACACTTCGAGCAGCATGCGCGCGGGCTGCTCCACGCAATGCTTGATGCGCTTCAAGAAGGTCACGGCCTCGCGACCATCGATCAAGCGATGATCGTAGGTGAGCGCGATGTACATCATCGGGCGAATCACGACCTGACCGTTGACGGCCACCGGTCGGTCCTGCATGGCATGCAGGCCGAGAATTCCGCTCTGCGGCGGGTTCACGATCGGGGTCGACATGAGCGAGCCGTAGACGCCGCCGTTGGAGATGGTGAAAGTGCCGCCGAGTAGCTCGCTCAGCTCGAGCTTGTTGTCTTTGGCACGCTTGCCGAAGTCGGCGATGGTTTGCTCGACCTCGGCGAAGCTGAGCCGATCTGCGCCGCGAATCACCGGCACTGCCAGGCCTTTTCCGCCGCCCACCGCGACGCCGATGTCGAAGTAGTTCTTGTACACGATGTCGGAGCCACGAATCTCGCCATTTACCGCGGGCACCAACTTCAGCGCGTCGACGGCAGCCTTCACGAAGAAGGACATGAAGCCGAGCTTGATGCCGTACTTCTCGGAGAAAGAGTCCTGATACTCCTTGCGCAGCGCGATCACCGCGGACATGTCGACCTCGTTGAAGGTCGTGAGCAGCGCGGCGGTTTGTTGCGACTGCACCAGCCGCTCTGCGATGCGCTTACGAAACGGGCTCATCGCGACCACCTCTTCATGGCGGTCGGAATCGCTTCCGCTCGGCGCGCGGCGTTCAGCGGCACCAGGGGGCGGCGCACGCATTACGTCTTCCTTCAACACGCGGCCACCCGGGCCGGTCGCTTCCACGTCCTCGGCCCTGAGCCCGCGTTCCTTGAGCGCGCGCCGCGCCGACGGCATCACGCGCGCGAACCCTTGCGGTGGAATCGTGTCGCGAACCGAGCGTGGTGCGTCGGCGTGCGCGTCAGCCGCGGGGCGCGGTGGAGGGGTGCTCGCGGGCGCAGCGGCCTTGGCCGCAGGCGCACTCGCCTTGGCCGCGGGCGCAGGGGCGGGCGCTGCGGCGGCCGGTTTCTCCCCCGCCGCGCCTTCCTCGATGCTGCCAATCACGTCGCCAACGGCAGCGGTTTGGCCTTGCTTCACCTTGATCGCAGAGAGGCGGCCACTGACCGGCGCGGGCAAGTCGACGGTCACCTTGTCGGTCTCGATCTTCACCACGATTTCGTCGCGCTGAACGCTGTCGCCTTCGGCTTTCAGCCATTCGCCGATCTGCACCTCGGTGATCGACTCGCCGACGGGGGGAACCTTGAGTTCGATGGTCATGCTGGCTCTCTTCTTAAATCACGGCCTTGGCAAAGTCATCCGGCGAAAGCGCGCTCGAGTAGCTCCTGCTGCTCGAGCTTGTGGCAGCTCGCCGAGCCCGTTGCGGGGCTTGCCGACTCGGTCCGGCTCACGCCGCTGAGCGGAAAACGGCCGAACAGCATCGGGCCGAAACGCGCGCGCAAATGCCGCCAGGCGCCCATGTTCTCGGGCTCCTCCTGGACCCAGACGACCGGCGTGCCGTCTTCGTATTGGTCGATCGCGGCGCGCAAGTACACGTCGGGCAGCGGGTACAACTGCTCGACGCGCACGATCGCGACGTCGTTGCGACCGAGTTCCGTGCGCCGCTTGTCCAGGTCGTACCAAACCTTGCCGGTGCAGAGCAGCACGCGCGAGGCTTTCTTCACGCCTCGCGTGTCCGCGATCACCCGTTGAAAGCGACCATTGCTGATTTCATCGAGGCTGCTCGTACATTGCGGGTGACGCAGCAAACTCTTGGGGGTGAACACGACCAGCGGCTTGCGCCAGGGCCGCAAGACCTGGCGACGCAACGCGTGGAAATACTGCGCGGGGGTGGACGGCTGAATGATCTGAATGTTCTCTTCAGCCGCCAGGGTGAGGAAGCGCTCGATGCGCGCGCTCGAGTGCTCGGGCCCCTGGCCCTCGTAGCCGTGGGGCAAGAGCATCACCAGGCCCGAGAGGCGCTTCCACTTGTCTTCCGCGCTCACCAAGTACTGGTCGATGATCACTTGGCCGGCGTTCGCGAAATCACCGAACTGCGCTTCCCACATCACGAGCGCGTCGGGCCAATCCAGGCTGTACCCGTACTCGAAGCCGAGCACGGCCGTTTCGCTCAACGCGGAGTTGTAGATCTCGATCGGCGCCTGCCCGGGCTGCAGATGGCATAGCGGTACGTAAGCGTGCCCGAGCTCGAAGTCGTGCAGCACCGCGTGGCGATGGCTGAACGTGCCACGACCCGAATCCTGCCCGGTGAGCCGAACGCGCGTGCCTTCGGTAACCAGCGAAGCAAACGCGAGCAGCTCCGCCGAGCCCCAATCCAGCGGCTTTTCACCGGCGGCCATCGCGCGCCGCTGGGCCAACAGCTTCTCGATCTGCTTGTGCGGATGAAACTCGGGCGGCAGCTCGGTCTGAAGGCGCAAGAGCTCCGCGGCGCGCGCGCGCTCGAGACCGGTGTTCACGTCGGGGACGTCCGCCTCGGGGCCGCCTCGGTAGCCTTTCCAATAGCCGCCGAGCCAGTCGTGCACACGCACGTAGTCCTTACGGCTGGCCTCGCCGAGCTCGCGCTCCAAGTGCTCGCGACGCTCGACCCCGATGCGATCGGCTTCCTCCACGCTCACGCCACCGAGCTTCAACAGGTGGTCGAGGTAGCCGTCACGCACGCCCTTCCGCTCCTGAATAGCGCGGTACAAGAGCGGTTGAGTGAAGGCCGGCTCATCGGTCTCGTTGTGCCCGTGGCGGCGGTAACCGTACATGTCGATCACCACGTCGCGCAGGAACGTGTCGCGGAAATCCATGGCCAGGCGCACCACCTGCGCGACCGCCTCCGGATCCTCCCCGTTCACGTGAAAAATGGGGATCTGCAGCATCTTCGCGACGTCGGTCGCATAGGTCGTGGAGCGCCCCTGCGACGGAGGCGTGGTGAAGCCGATTTGGTTGTTCACGATCACGTGGATCGTTCCGCCGGTCGTGTAGGCGTCGAGCTGGCTCAAGTTGAGCGTCTCTTGCACCACGCCTTCACCCGCGAATGCGGCGTCACCATGAATCAAGAGACCGATCTTCTTGCTGCGCTCCATGTCGCCGACGCGGTCTTGCTTGGCGCGTGTGCGACCGATCACGACTGGGTTCACGAACTCGAGGTGGCTCGGGTTGAAGCAGAGCGAGAGGTGAACCTTCTGCCCGCTCGCGCTGACGAAGTCCGAGCTGTGACCGAGGTGGTACTTGACGTCACCGCTGCCGTAGTAGAGCTCGGGATCCGAGTCCTGAAACTCGCGGAAGATGTCGCGCGGGCTCTTGCCCATGATGTTCGCGAGCACGTTGAGTCGCCCGCGGTGCGCCATGCCCAGCACCACCTCGTCGACCCCGTGCTCTGCCGCGCGATCGATGGCGAAGGCCAAGAGCGGAATCAAGCTCTCGGAGCCTTCGAGCGAGAAGCTCTTGGCGCCCACGAACTTCTTGTGGATGAACTCCTCGAACATCACCGCGTCGGTGAGCTTGGTCAAAATTCGCAGCTGCTCGCCGCGCGTGAGCTGGATGCGGTTCTCCGAGCCTTCCATCCGCTCTTGTAGCCAGTTTTTGACGTTCAGATCATCGATGTGCATGAACTGCACGCCGATCGAACGGCAGTAAGTGTTGCGCAATCGATTGAGAATTTCGCGCAGCGTCAGCGACTCGGCGCCGAAGATGGTGCGGCTCGAAAACGTGCGTTCGAGGTCGTCGGCGTACAGGCCGTAAAACTCTGGATCCAGCTCGGGCTGGCTCGGGCGCGGCAAGCCGAGCGGGTCGATCTTGGCCATCATGTGGCCGCGTACGCGATACGCGCGCACCAACGCGTCCAGCGCGTCTTGCCGCACGGCCGCGGCGGTAACGCCGATCGTGGCCGGCGGCTCTTTCGCGGCGGCCGTGGGCGCCGGCGCGGCGTGACCATTCACCGCAGCGGGGTTGAACAAGCTGCGGCTGTGAAACGACGGGCCTAGCCGTGGCGCACGCGCGAAGCGCTCGTCCCGCTCGACCTGCGCAAAGTAGTCGCGGTATTCGGAGGCAACGCTGGACGGATCGTCGAGGTAGTCCGCGTACAGCGCCTCGAGGAACGGAAGGCTGAGCGTGTTCGGGGTACTGCCGGATTGGTCGTTTTCCATGTCTGTGTTGAACCGTGGTGGTCGCCGATCGCTCTCTTGCCTATCGGCCGAGCGACGTCGCCTCGGAAGGACCGAACGCAGAGCGGATAAAAAGCCCGGACGTCGATCGGTGGCGTGAGGCGGGATGAAATGGGCCCGCGCCGCGATCGGGTCAAGCTCCGAACGCTCGCTTTCGCCCGCCATTTACGTAGGCACGCCAGTGACCGACCCGCTGGCCGCAATATTCCCGAAACATTGCCGGCGTTGAGCGGGGCAAATGGGCCGATCTGCTTACCGGAAGCCGACTTTACCGAGCCGGCGGGGAGCGGCGCCGACGAGTTTTCTTAGTGGGGCGCGCGCGCACGGTGCGAGCCCCTGCGCTCGCAGCCTCGCTCTCGTGCGTCCGCAGGTAGCCGCGGCTCAGAAAGCCGTACATCTGCTGGGCGAGCACGTCCGCGCTTTCCTCTGCGAAGCCGAGCGTCACCGCCTGATAAAGAAGCTCCTTCAACGCGCCGAGGGTCAGGTAAGCGAGCACGCGCGGCTCGCCGTCGTCCACGATGCCGAGCGCTTGGCCGTCCTTGAGGCTCTCCGTGAGCAGCTGCACCACGGTGTCGTAGAAGGCCGCGAGCTTGCGGTCGAACGCCGGATCGATGCCGGCCGCGTCGGTGAATAAAATCTTGGTCATCGCGCGCTCGACCAGGCACGTGCGCAGAATCACCCGAATGTTGCTGCGAACCTGGTCGACCACCGGGAGCGATGGATCGTCGGTGACGATGCGTTGAATCGCCTGCGTGAGCTGGGCCGCAAAGCGATCGATGAGCTCGGCGAACACCGCGCGCTTGTCGTCGAAGTAGAGGTAGAACGTGCCGCGCGCCACGCCGGCGCGGGCCACAATGTCGTCGATCGTCGCCTGGTGGTAGCCGCGCTTGTCGAACACATCGCGCGCCACGCGCAGGATCTGCTCGCGGCGCTCGGCCTTGGCTTGCGCGGCACGGGTGGGTCGGGGCTCTGGCATCAGCGGCCGGCATCTTAGGTCCCGGACGCCTCCAAAGGCGCCCGAACGCTACGAATGGGCCGCCACAGCAGCCGAGCGCCTTCGGGTGCGACCTTTGGTTACACGCATTTTTCGCGCGATTCTGCGGTGCCAATCGCCACGCCGCACTTATTGACGACGCACCGCGGCGAAAGCTTGTCGCCGCGGCCCGACGCGGATTAAACACTGACGTCAGCGTCAGTGAACCGCCGAGCGGCCTGATCCGCCGGGCAGGGAATCGAAAGGGCAGACGATGAGCGAGCTCGTGATCGGCATGGACGTCGGCTCCACCACGGTGAAAGCCGTCGTGATCGACCCGGATACGAAGGCCATCCTCTGGCACGACTACCAGCGGCACCACACCAAGCAGCCGGAGAAGGTGCTCGAGTTCTTGCGCCGAATCCTCGCGGACTTCCCGGACAATCCGCCCGAAAGCTTCCGGCTCTTCGTCACCGGCTCCGGCTCCGGCCCGCTCGCGGCCCCGACCGGCGGCAAGTTCGTGCAGGAAGTGAACGCGGTCACGCTGGCCGTGGAGCACAAGCACCCCGACGTTTTGAGCGTGATCGAGCTCGGCGGTCAGGACGCCAAGATCATCATGTTCAAAGAGGACAAAAACACCGGCCAGAAGACGGCCGGGACCTCGATGAACGACAAGTGTGCGTCGGGCACCGGCGCCACGATCGACAAGTGCATGATCAAAGTCGGAGCCGAACCCGGCTTCGCCACGGGCCTGCATTTCAACGACGAGAAGCTGCACCACGTGGCGGCCAAGTGCGGCGTGTTCGCCGAGACCGACATCGTGAACCTGGTGAAGTCGGGCATCCCCAAGGACGAGGTGCTGAACTCGCTCGCCGACGCGATCGTTCTGCAAAACCTCAGTGTTTTGACGCGCGGCAACACCCTGAAGCCGCGGGTGCTGTTGCTCGGCGGCCCCAACACTTATCTGCCGTTCCTGCGCGAGTGCTGGCAGAAGCGCATTCCGGAGACCTGGCGCGACCGCGGCTTCGACTACCCGAAGGACGTGCCGATCGAGGAGCTGATTTTCGTTCCCGAGAACTCCGACCTGTACGCGGCGCAGGGGGCGGCCTTGTTCGGCATCGCCGAGGGCACCGAGGCGCGCTTCAAAGGCGTGGCCGCGCTCGAGGACTTCATCACCAACGGGCGCCGCGCGCGGCTGGGCGAGCAAGCCGGCCCGCCCTTGTCCGCCACGCAGGTCGAAACCGACACCTTCGTCGACGTGTACAAGATTCCGAAGTTCACGGCGCCGAAGCTCGAGGCCGGGCAGGTAGTGCGCGGCGTGATTGGCTTGGACGGTGGTTCGACCTCCTCCAAGGCGGTGCTGATCGACGAGAACGGTGAGATCATTTGCAAGGCCTATCAGCTGTCCAAGGGCAATCCGATTCAGGATACCCAAGATCTGTTGCACAGCATTCGTGAGCACCTGCGCTCGCAAGGGGCCACGCTCGAGTGCATTGGCTTCGGCGCCACGGGTTACGCCGCGGACGTGCTGGAGCAAACCGTGCTGGCCGACGTGAACATCGTCGAGACGGTCGCGCACATGATGAGCGCCGTGCACTTTTTCGGCGAAATCGACGTGATTTGCGACATCGGCGGGCAAGACATCAAGGTCCTGTTCATGAAGAACGGGGACATCCAGAACTTCAAGCTCTCGAACTCGTGCAGCGCCGGTAACGGCATGCTCTTGCAGGCCATGGCCGACCAGTTCGGCATCGCGGTCACGGACTACGCCGAGACCGCGTTCAAGGCCGAGCTTGCACCGAAGTTCAGCTACGGCTGCGCGGTGTTCCTCGACTCCGATCGCGTGAACTTCCAGAAAGAGGGCTTCCAGAAGGAGGAGCTACTCGCGGGGCTCGCCCAGGTGCTGCCCAAGAACGTCTGGCAGTACGTGGTCGGTATCCCGCGCCTGGCCTCGCTCGGACGCAAGTTCGTGCTGCAAGGCGGCACGCAGTACAACCTCGCCGCGGTCAAAGCGCAGGTCGACTACATCAAGGAGCGCGTGCCCGGCGCCGAGGTGTTCGTGCACCCGCACACCGGCGAAGCCGGCGCGATTGGCGCGGCGATCGAGACGCTGCGCCGTTACAAGCGCACCAAGACCACGCGCTTCATCGGTATCGACGCGACGCTCGAGCTCAACTACCGCACCAAGAACGACGAGGAAACCGTCTGTCACTTCTGTCCGAACGAGTGCAAGCGCACGTTCATCGACACCACCCGCCCGGACGGCTCGACCGCGCGTTACATCTCCGGATTCTCCTGCGAAAAGGGCACGGTCGAGAGCAAGGAAGCCATGCTCGACCTGGTCGCGGAGCGAAAGAAGATCGCCGCGGCCTATCCGAACCTGGTCGACTACGAGTCGAAGCAGGCCTTCGTGCATTTCTACAAGCCGGAGCCGATTCCGGAAGCGGGCTCACCGATCAAGGACGTGCGCGTCACCAAAGGGCTGTTCCGCATCAAGCGCGAGGAAGTGACGCGGCCGTTTCAGCGCTCGAGCGCCGAGGCGCAGCAAAAGCGCAAGAGCATCCGGGTCGGCATGCCGCGCGTGCTCAACATGTACAGCACGGCGCCGTTCTTCCGCACCTACTTCGAGGCGCTGGGCCTCGGTCGTTCGAACGTCGTGTTCAGCGAGCCGACCAGCGAAGAAATGTGGGTAGAGGGCGGCAAGTACGGCTCGATCGACCCGTGCTTCCCGAGCAAGGTCGTACAGGCGCACGTGCACAACCTGCTTTTTCACAAGCACGAGCCCGAGCGCAAGCGCGCGCTGAACTACATTTTCTTCCCGATTCTCACGCACGTCGCGAACTTCGTGGCCGACACCATGGATAACGCCTCGTGTCCGATCGTCGCAGGCACGCCCGACGTCACCAAGGCGGCGTTCACCAAGGAAGTCGACTTCTTCGCGCAGCGCGGCATCGAGTACCTCGATCCCGCGCTCACCTTCGTGGAGCCGGTGCTGCTCGCGCGGCGCATGTTCGAGACCTGGGGCGCGCGGCTCGAGATCACCGAAGACGAGAACGACCACGCCTGCCGCGAGGCCTGGAAGGCGCTGACCGAGTTCGAGCGCGATCTGCAAGAGAAGGGGCGCGCGATTCTGGAGACGGTCGAAGCCGAAGATCGCACGGCGATCTTGGTGCTGAATCGGCCGTATCACGCGGATCCGGGCATGAACCACGGCATCCCCGAGGAGTTCCAGGTGCTCGGCTACCCGATCCTGAGCATCCGCTCGATCCCCAAGACGCGGGAGTATCTGGATCGCTATTTCAAGGACGAGCTCGAGAAGGGCGTGATCAAGAGCCCGCTCGAGCTGAACCACGTGTGGCCCGAGAACTACTCGGCCAACAGTGCGCAGAAGGTGTGGGGCGCAAACTTCGCCGCGCACCACCCGAACGTGGCCGTGCTCGACCTTTCGAGCTTCAAGTGCGGTCACGACGCGCCGACCTACGGTCTGGTCGACGCCATCGTGCAGACCTCGAAGACGCCGACCGCGGCGCTGCACGATATCGACGCCAACAAGCCGGGCGGCTCGATCAAGATTCGCGTCAAGACCTACGCCCACTCGCTGCTGCTCCAGCAGGAGCGCTTGGAGGACGTGACGCGCAAGAAGCGCGCGCTGGCCGAGAGCCTGGACAAGAAGCGGCTGGAGCTGTTCCAGCTCAAGCAAGCGCAGCTCGAGAGCCTGTCCAAGAAGGACAGCGAGCTCGAGCGGCAAATCGCCGAGCTCACCGAGCGCGTGCGTGGCTACGAGGCCGCGCGCGAGAAACCGGTCGAGCTGCCGGTTGGCGTAGTGCAGCTCGGTCGCCGGCGGGAGGACGGCAGCATCGAGCGTTTGGGCAACCGAAAGCCCGGCGCGAGCCCTACCCACCCCACCCCCATCATCGATTCAGCAGAACGAGACGCTTCCCCCTTCGGGGATCATGCAGCGCCTCGTTCTGCTGCCCTGTGAGCGACGTGAACCGAGCACCCACCGCCCAAAGATTTTTCTGCAACCGAACCGAGTAGCGAGGAAGCCATGACACAGTCCAACGTTCAAAGTTTCGAAACCAAGAGGAAGCTTCCGATCGTCGGCAAGAGCCAGAGCCTGGACGTCGACGCCGAGCTCAAGCGCTTCGAAGCCGAAGAGCGCGCGCGCCTGGGGCTGCCAGAGGAAGAGCGCTGGGTCGAAGACATGGCCAACCTGATCTTCACGAAGAAGGAGAAGACCAAGATCACGCTGCTCATCGGCGGCCTGACCATGGCCCACGATTTCCTGGTCGAAGGCGCGTTCCGAAGCCTCGGTTACAACGTGATCGCGCTCGACTGTCCGGACCTGGCCGCGCTCCAGGTCGGCAAAGAGTTCGGCAACCGCGCGCAGTGCAACCCGACCTATTTCACGGTCGGCAACCTGGTGAAGTTCCTGATTCACTTGCGTGACAAGAAGGGCCTCACCTCCAAGCAGGTTGTCGACGAATACGTGTTTCTGACCGCAGGCGCGTGCGGCCCCTGCCGCTTCGGCATGTACGTGACCGAGTACAGGAAGGCCCTGCGCGACGCGGGATTCGATGGCTTCCGCGTCATGCTGTTCCAGCAGCAAGGCGGGCTCAGTCAAGCTACCGGCGAGGAGTCGGGCTTGGAGCTGAAGCCCAAGTTCTTCATCGGCCTCTTGAAGGCGCTGATCGCAGGCGACGTGATCAACGGCCTCAGCTACCGCGTGCGTCCGTACGAGCTCGTGCCTGGTTCCACCGACGCCGCGATGAAGACCGCGAAGCAGATTTGCTACGACGCGCTACTCAACGAAAAGTCGATTTTGCTCGCCCTGCTGCGCGCCAAAGAAGAGTTCAAGAAGGTCAAGGTCGACCTGACCCAGGTTCGGCCGAAGGTCGCCATCATCGGCGAGTTCTGGGCCATGACCACCGAGGGCGACGGCAATCACCAGCTACAGCGCTTCGTGGAGAAGGAAGGCGCGGAAGCCGACATTCAGTTCGTCTCCGCCTGGATCCTGTACAACATCTGGGAAGTCACCTTCGACACCAAGTCGCGCGCGACCCTACGAGGGGAAGACGGCGGGCGCAGCGGCCTGCGCGGCTCGGGTGAGTTCGGCGTGTTCCTGCGCGAGATCGGGCTGTTCTTGGGCGACAAGGCGCTGCGCGGCGCGTTCCAGACTTTCGCCCACGCTGGTGGCTTCTACCACTATCACCTGCCGAACATGCACGAGGTCGCTGACGTGGCGGCCCCCTACTACAACAATGACCTCCGCGGTGGCGAAGGCCACATGGAAGTCGGCAAGCTGATTTTGAACGTGGTCAAGAGCAAGGCCACGATGACGCTCAGCGTGAAGCCCTTCGGCTGCATGCCGAGCTCGGGCGTGAGCGACGGCGTGCAGTCGCTGATCACCGAGAAGTTTCCGGGCACCATTTACTGCGCCGTGGAGACCAACGGCGACGGCGCCGTGAATTTCCAGAGCCGAATTCAGATGTACCTGTTCAAGGCGCGTCAGGCGGCGCAGGACGAGCTCGATCGCGCGCTCAGCGAGACCGGGCTCACCATGGAGCGCGTGCGTGAGTTCATCAAGCAGAACCCGCGCTATGGGTCGCCGCTCTATCGCGCGCCGCACCGCGCAGCGACCACCACTGCGGATCTGGTGCGCGAAGTCGCCACCGTAATCGACAAGAACGCGGCCCAGCGGGCGTTGCAGACGGTGCAGCAGCTCGGCGGCAGCGCAGCCGTGGCGGTGCAGAGCGCAGTGCAAAGCGCGCCAGACACCCTGCGCGCCACGGGCGCCTTCTTGCGCCGCGCAGGCAGCGAGCTGTTCGGAATCGCCAAGGAGAAGGGTCCCGAGGTTGCGGATCAGGCGCTTGGCGCTGCGCGCGATCGTCTCGGTCGTGTGCTGCCATTCGTTCGTCGCGCTGACGAAGAGACCGAGTCGGTCGCGGTCGCAGCCGAGTGATCAGCGCTGTGCGCGAAGGGCCGTGTTGCGCGGCCCTTCGTTGCCGCTGCTAAGCCGAGTGCACCACTCTCACGCGGCGACGCGCGACTTCTGGCCGCGCGTTCGCCGGCGCGGTGGCGCGGTGTCGCCGGATGCGAGCTCGTGGCCCCAGCGTTGAACCGCCTGGGCTACCTGGCCGAAGGCGCGACCTTTCGCAGTCAGATCGTAGCTAACGCGCACCGGTGGGCCTGCGTCGACGTGCCGATCGATCAATCCGCGCGACTCGAGATCTTTCAGCCGCACCGAAAGAACTTTGGTGCCGAGGCCGGGCGCCGCCTCGCCAATTTCATTGAAACGACGCGGCCCCGCCTGCAAGAGCGTGAGAATGAGCGCGGTCCACGGACGCCCGAGCACCTCAATCGCAAGCTGAAAGGCGCGACACTGGCAGTCGACGGCTGTTGCCATGACACAAGCTTAGCCACTGCACTTTCTAAAGGGAAGCGGGTTGACAAAGGAAAGCGTCGCACCAGATTGAGAATACGCTTCGCGCAGCCACCCAGCCACATCGGCGGGCGCTAGCGCATGTCGCTAACTCTAGGGAAACCCATGGCATTTTCTATCGCTCCCCTGCTCATGCACAGCAACGCAATCCCGGTGAAGGCGCGCGACGCGCTGCGGGATGCCTCGCTCGCCCCCGTGGAGCTTCGCCGCAGCAAGCTCGAGTCCGCCGCCCGCGTCCTTTATCAAGAGACTGGCCTCGATTGCGGGGACGTGCGGGAATTGGTGGGGCTAAATAGCGCGGGCACCTGCGCGTGAGAACGCCGCGCGGTCAGTGACCCGCGCTTCCACGTTCGGCCGCTTCCACGTTCGGCCGCCTTCGATTTCACCCGCTTTCGCGTTCTCGGTCCGCTGAGTAGCCAGCCTGCACTTTCGGTAAGCTCGCGCGTCGCTCCGTGCACCGCACGTGATTCGACGACGACGCCGGCGCCACCTCTAAACGTTCCTTCGGCCTGCCGCGCTACGTCGCCCGGCGCGTGCCAAGGGCAGCGAAATCCGATGTGGTCGGCACGCCTGGTCTCCGGGAGCGGGAACCGCGTACTCTCGCCGAGACGTTGGCGAGCTCAAGCGGCGTCCGGCGGCGCGAGCCATTCGCTGACGATGGCGTTGCCCAGCGCGGGGATGCTGCTGCGAAGTTTGCGTTTGGTTCGCTCTTCGAGCTGACGCGCGCGCTCGCGCGACACGCCCAGGTTTCTGCCGATCTCGGCGAGCGACAGCTCTTCGGTCGGGTCGGCCATCAAGCGCTGTTCGGCGATGTAGCGCTCGCGCGGGTCGAGCTCGCGTAGCGCGCGTTCGACCGCGCTCTTGACGCTACCACCCACTTGCAGCTCGAGCAGCGCTTGCTCTTGATTCTCAGCTGCCGGCAAGAGGTCGACCAAACCAACGGGCGAGTCGGGCGCGGCGCGCATATCGAGCGAGAGATCGCGCGCCTCCAACCGTTGCACCATGCTCACCAGCTCATCGCGGGTGACACCGAGGCGACTGGCAATTTCGAGCTCTGCCGCCTCGCCTTCGCCCAGCAGATTGGTGACGCGCACGCGCTCGCGACGCAGACGAAAGAAGAGACGTGAGCGCAAGGCACCAGAGCCGCCACCGACGACGCTCCACGTCTTGATGATGTGGTCGAGCATGTAGGCGCGCACCCAGTGCGCCGAGTAGGTGACGAAGCGAATGCCGCGCTCGGGTTCGAATTTACCGAGCGCGTGCACGACACCGAAATTGCCCTCGGCGATCAGATCACTCACGGCGACGCCGTAGTGCCGATACTTCAGCGCGATCGTGACCACGTGCCGCAAGTTCGCACGCGCGAGCACATCGGCCGCGACACGGTCGCCATGCTGTTTCCAGCGCAGCGCGAGCTCGAGCTCCTGCTCGCGCCCGAGACGGGGGGCGCGCTTGGCCTCGGCGAGATAAAAGCCGAGATCGTTGCTAGTGCGTTCAGCCGACATGAAAATACGCCCGTCGTTTGAAGTTGGTGCCCTCAATCCCGTGAGCCGTTCAACGCTTCGTCGATCTTTCTGAGCGCTTCGTCCAACGCCAGGCGGATCGCGCGCATGGTGGCGGGGGACATGCGGCCACGGTGGGCGCCGCGCCGGAAGGTCTGCATGAGCTTGGCCACCCGCTTCATCAGCTCGGTGAAGTCCTCCGCGTACGACTCCCACGGTTGCTCCTCGTTGAAGCGCGCGTAAAACTCGTCGACTGCGGAGCGATTTGCGTCGAGGTCCGCCCGGCCCGCATCGGTGATGGCATAAACCTTGCGGCCGTCCTGCTCGACCACCCGCGCGTGCTCGAGCTCCTCGAGCATTTGCAGCGTGGGGTAGATGACACCGGGGCTTGGCCGGTAGACGCCGCCCGCCCGCTGCTCGATGTGTTGGATGATTTCGTAGCCGTGCCGGGGTTGCTCGGTGATGGCCTCCAAGACCAGGTAACGAACGCCACCGCGCTCCGCGCGGGGCGGAGCTTCGCCCATGGCGTCAGCCCACCACGGACGGCCTCCGCGGCCCGGACCGCCTCCCCAACCCCCTCGGCCATGACCGTGGCCGGGGCCGCCTCGGCCCATCCACCACCACTCCGGTGCACACGCTGCTTCACGATACATCTTTAACTTCTCCAATAAATTCCGTTGTTTATAGCGAAAACTCAGTTTTCGATATGTCTTTAGATATAGCTATAGATATAGCTAGAAGACCGTCAAGGGCGGCAGGCGACGAATGTTCGAGCGAGTCTGGTCAGCTCAGCTCAGTCCTGGAAAAGGCGCGGCGGGTGGTCACGGAGGGTGGAGGTAAGGAGAGTGAGCTCGGCTGCACGTCTCGCGCGTCGTGCAGCCGGAAGGGCGCCAGCACCCTTCGCGGAGAGGGAGAGCGGCGGTGGCTGCACCTGGAGCCGCCGGGGCCAGCGTTGTGGCAATGAGCGAAGTGATGGCTCGCACCCTCATGACGATTCTGCTGGCGCGAACGTGACAACGCTCGCGCGCGCTAGCGTTGGTCGAGAGCGCCTTCAGCCCGGCTCGACGAGACTTTCGATTTTCGTCCGGCTCGCCTGGGCAACGGTCTACGGACGAATCCCAATCGTCCAGAGCGCCGCTCGCGTTCGACCGATAGCGACCAAGGCGATGAAAACGTCTCGCGGGTGAGCACGCCAGCCGGTTAGTGGAGGCTCACGGTGCGCACCGACCTCCACTTCGAGCAACGGGGGAGACCTGTGCGGCTGAGCGCTGGGCGGCCTTTGCGTTGCGTTTGGCTCAGACGACCGGGTGCCTGGAGCGAAGCGAGCGCGACGCTCGCTATTCGATTTGCGCCAGGGCGGACAGGGCAAAGGTAGTCGCGCGGAAGTCGACGACCGCGTCGTCGACTCGCACGGCTTCAGCCGAGAAGGTGAGCAGCTCCACGAGATAGCCCTCGCTGCCTTCGGGCTTCTCGAGCTTGGCCAGAGCAGCAGCGGGAATGACGGAAAGGCCGAGCGAACCCTGGAACGCGCAGTCGAGACCCGGATAGAGCAGGCTACTGCCGCCGTCGGCGCTGGGGACCGAAACCGAGACCGCGGCGTAGACGTTGCTTTCGCTGGCGCCGGACCACGCGAAGCCCAAATCCTTGCTGGCGTCGATGGACCACGCTTCTTCAGGCACCACGGGGGCCTTGGCGGTGATCAGCTCGGGGGCGGACAGGGTGACCGAGATTTCGGGAAACTCACTGGAGCCAGTGACTTTGGCGACCAGGTGTTCGCCGCCGGCCCACAATGCTGCATTGAGCGTGTTGGTCCATGAATAGCTGCCCGCCTCGCTCTCTTCGAGCGCGAGCGGAGCTTTGGTGCCGCTGACGCTCACCGCACCAGCAGAGAGACCGGTGATCTCGAGTGCCGCCGTCGCTGCGTAGTCGTCACACTGCCAGAGGCGGCAAGCGCCGAGCTCTTCGGCCACGTGGCAGCTGCCACCGGACTTGGACTGGACGCGGTAGAAGGCGCCCACGGCGCGTTGGGAGGGCTCTGGGGTAGTGTTCGACTCGACCAGGATGCTGCCGAAGCGCTGCGCTGGGCTCGCAGATTCGGAGCTGCAGGCGACGCTCGCCAGCGCAAACAGGCACGCGGGCAGGGAGAGGATGCGGATGTCGTTCACGGTCCGGTAGCTCGAGATTCACCGAGCCCAGCATGAATAGAGGCCGGCGCCAAGCTCTGTTGCTGCGCCCGCTCACGCGCTGCGCGTTGAGAAGCATTGACCGCGTAGGCGACGCCGACGAGCGCGAGCACGCCCGCGATGCCGCCAACGAGCCCCGTGCCAACGCCCAGCAACTTGAGCGCGGAAGCCAGCAAAACCACCATCAATGCAGGGCGAATGACGTAGTCGGGAGCGCGCGCGGAGAACTGAGCACCCACGTACACGCCAGGAAGGCTACCAATCAAGATCGATGCGGTCAGGCCGAGCTTGAAATCCCCGAACAAGAAGTGGCCCAGCGCCGCCGACGCCACCAGCGGAATCGCCTGCACTAGATCGGTGCCGACGAGCTCGGACAAGCGCATGCGCGGGTAGAGCAGGAGCAGCATGATGATCATGAGCGACCCCGACCCCACCGAGGTCATCCCGACGACGAGCCCACCGAGCACGCCGATGAGCAACGTGGGCAGCGGACGAACCGCGAGAGGGGGGGCGCTCTCGTTCGCGACGCGCTTGCGCTGAAGCAGCGGCTTCAGCAACAGGCCGGTGGCTACCACGAGCAACGCTACACCCAACGCGTGCTTGATGAGACCCTGCAACGTCGGGCCGCTACCCAACGAGCGGAGCAGCAGCACACCGACGAAAGCAGACGGTACCGAGCCGAGCATCAACCACAGCACCAGGCGTCGATGCACGGTGCCGCGGCGCCAGTGCACTGCACCGCCCACCGGCTTCATCACCATCGACGCGACGATGTCGCTCGACACGGCGGTCAGTGGCTCGACCCCGAACAAGAGCACCAAGATCGGCGTCATCAATGCGCCACCGCCCATGCCGGTCAAGCCAACGACGAAGCCGACGAACAGGCCGGCAAAGGCAACCACAGGGTCGAGCATGAACAGAACTTGACCTAACAATCCCTATAAGTCTAGTAGGGAATTAGACATACGAATATGGTCAGTAATTTTAGATAGTTAAATGCCTCCACGGGGGTCCGGCCAACACGGTCTGCGGGCATCCGCTCGAGTTTGTGCCTAAGCAAAAGTCCGCTCCCGGCCCCCGCCAAAAGCGAAAGCGTCGGCTCAGCGCTCTGGAGGTGAGGCGCCCCTCGACAGCGGATCGCTCACGACGCGGGAGGCGCGAGGCTTGGGCGCGGGGCGGACGCTTCGAGGTTGGTTTCGCCGGCCCGGTCGAGCGCGAACTTGAACAGGATCGGGCCGCACACTTCGTTGATGGCCACGCACGCGATGGCCAACGCGCGGAAGCCGGGTCCGAAGTCGGGGAAGGTGTTGGCGATGACGACGCTAAGGCCGAGCGCGAAGCCCGCTTGCGAAACGAGCGAGGAGAAGCCCCAGCGACGGATCATCGGCTCATCGCACACGATGCGGCTCGAAAGGCGCGCGGTCGCGAAGGTGACGAGCGCGCGCGCGGAGCACAGCGCCAAGGCGATGGGCCAGAGCGTCCTGAGCAGCGGAATGTTGAGGTGAGCGCCAGCCGTGGCGAAAAACACGACGAACACGATGCTTCCGACTTGCTCGACGCCCTCGAGCAGGTGCTCACCTTCGTCGGACAGGTTTTGCACGACGAAGCCGGCGGTCATGAAGGAGAGCAGCGGATCGATGTGCACGTAGTGCATGAAATCGCTCATGCCGAAACCCAGCGCGATCAGCACGACCAGCAGGTTCTTGCCGACTAGTTTGAGGTAGGCGGCCAGCAACAGGCCGAGCGTCGTGCCCATGGCCACGCTGCCGAGCAGCTCGTGCCCGAGCACGTTGAAATCGTCGAGCGAGATGGTGCCGCCGGGCGTGAGCAGCGGGCGCGCGAGCATCATGATGAAGGCCATCAGCACGACGACCACGATGTCGGAGGCCAACACGAAGGCGAGCGAGAAGGTGGCAACCGGCCCTTTCGCGCGGGTTTGCGACAAAATACCGAGCAACGCGGAGGGGCTGCGACTGACCGCGAGTGTGCCCCAAAGCAGGGCAATGCCGAGCAGCGGCAACGGCGACAGCTCGCTCGCGAAGGGCACGTAGCGAGATAGGGCCATGAACGTCGCGGTCATGAAGATCAGGCCAATGGCGCATTGTAGGAACAGCGCCCAGGCAACGCTGCGTACGACCGGGCGTAGGGTCGCGACGCGCAGCTCGGCGCCACCAGCGATGGCGATCAGCGCGAGCGCGAGCGTATTGACCGGCGTGAGCCGCTCGACGGTTTGGTGATCGACGAGGTGCAGCACGTACGGGCCACCAAGTATGCCGGCGAACAGGTACCCCGATAGGTGCGGCAGCCCGATGGTCTCGACCAGCTCGCTCATCAGCGTCCCGGCGAGCAGCATGAAACCGATGGCGGCCACGCTGCCGAGCTGGGACTCGAGCTCGGGTGTGGCCCGGGTGGCGAAGAAAAGCAGGCCCACGACGACCGCGAGGGCCCCCAGCTGAACCGCACGCGTGGCGACGCCCTTTGGCGCTGACTCCACGCCGCTCATGGTGACTCCGGCTGATGGGGTGGAGCCCTCGTGCTGGGCGGCGCTGGCAGACGAGCGTCACCCGGAGCGATGTCGCCCGCGAGCGAAAGCGCGCGCCGGAGCAGCAGTGGCCCCAGTAGCTCGCCCATGAGCAGCGAAGCCGCCGCATAAGCGAGCACGCTGGCGCCGAGCTCCCCGGGCAAGCGAAGCTCGATAGCGACCGCAGCGGCCAGGCTGAAAGCGCCCGTAGAAACCATGCCCACACCGACCAGCGGCCCAGCTGGGCGCGCCGCGCGCAAGAACAGTGCGACCAACGAGCCGCGCAAGAGTTCGCTTATCAAGCGAGCCGCGACGCCCGCTGCGATCAAGAGCAGAGCGAACGGGGCTGCTTCGGGATGCACGGAAGCGCCGGCGAGGACCGCAACCGGTAGCACCACTGGTTTTTCGGTGGGCGCGACCATGGTCTTGATTTCGCTCCGGTGCGGAGAAACCAGCGCCACCGTGAGGCCCATGAAGAAGGTAGTGGCGACGGCGCTCTGACCGAGCCGCGTGGCGATGCCCATGCCGAGCAGGGAACTGCCGAGCAAGATGCCCCAGCTTTCGTCGCGCCGAAAATCACGGCCGAGTAGCACGGTGGCAACCAGGCCGAGCACGACGCCGACGAAGATGGTGAGCCCCGCGCGCGCCGGGATGGTTAGGGTCGACAGCCCTTGATCCGGCGCGGCCGCGAACAGCACGGCCAAGATCAGCGCAGGGACGAGCACACTGGCGCGCGCGTAATCGGCGAGCGTGTCGGAGAGCTGCCCGTGAGCGCCGTGGCGTTCGACCACCCAGCGCACCGCGTGGCGCGTGGTTTCGCAGGACACCGCTGCCGCACCGCCTGCAAGCAACGAGCGCTGACTTTCCTTCAGCTGAGGCGCGAAGCCGAGGCCGAAATACACGGCCGCGGCCACGCCCGCGGCGATCAAAGATGCCAGCAAAATGCCTGCGAGCGCGCGGCTCGGCCGCACTTTGCGCTCCCCCACCTGGCAGTAGCTCGTACCGGCTACGAGCGCGAGCCAGGCGCAACCCACGACTAGAATCGGCGCGAACGCGACCACCAATGTGCCGCTGATCACGCCGAGCAGGCGCGGGCCGAGCACGAAGCCGAGTAGCACGTACTCAGCACCCGAAGGCAAACCAAAGCCGCGGATGGTGCGACCGCCGACCAGGATGGTGCCGACGTACGAGAGCACCAACAGACCGAGCAGCAGCCCAATCGCGCTCACTCGAGCCTCGCTCGGCCGCTTGCGCGCCCGAGCGGAATCGCCGCGGCGGAGAGCGCTTCGACCAGGCTCGCGCTGAGACTCGAGCGCGCTTCGAGCGAATCGCAGGCTGCACTCACGCGATACACGGCGCCATCCGCGTCCGCACGCACTAACTCCGCGCGCGCGTCGCGGCCGATACGCGCGGCCGCTTCCGTGAGCAACGGCAGCACCTTGGCTGGCCCCGCCGCAGCGCTGACCACGATCTCGACGCCCAGCCTAGGCCGCATCCCCAAGCCTCGCAGCGGGCGGGCGAGCAGCAGCAGGTGGGGCACGCGCAGCTCGGTTCGCTCCCAGGTTTCGAGCCGCAGCTCCAGCAGATTGATGCTGGAAATGCGGCCCAAGGTGCCGGCGAAGTCGACGTGATCGCCGACGCGCAGGCGTCGGCCGAAGAGCACCACCGTGCCGACCAAGCCGGTCGCGAGCAGCGGTGTGCCAGCCAGACCAATCGCGACCAAGGCGATGGCGCCCGCGCGGCCGAGCGCGCCGTCGCTGTCGCCAGTGACGACCGGAGCCGCAAAGACCAACGCCGACAGCACGATGGCCAGACGGAGCAACACACTGGTCGGGCCCGCCAAATCGGCGGGCAACCAGGTGAGCGCGGTCTCACGCCGAGCAACGCCGGCGAAGAACAGGCCGACGAAGCGGACCAGCACGAACACCGAGAGCGCCGCGATCAGCGCCACGACGAGCAGCGGCAGCGCAGTCGCGAAACGCCCCATCAGCTGCGAGAGCGGGCTGACGACGAAGCCGGTGAGCCGCTCGGTATAGCCGCGGGTCGACTCGAATAGCGACAGCACCACGACCAGCCACGAGTACAGAATGCCGAACTGGCCGAGCCACTTGGCCAAGCTGAGCGCGATCAGCGCGCTGCTCTTGAGTACGGCCGGGGTGACCAGCTCGATGCGCTGCACGCGAATCGCGAGCACGCTGTCGCCTTTTTCCTCGAGCCAGGTCTGGATGCGCTCCGCGACCTCACCGAGCTTGCGCACGAGGTAGAGCGCGATCAGCGCGAAGAAGACGACGAGAGACAGCGAAAAGACGTTCTTGGCGACCCGGCTGCGCTGACGCTCGGCGGCGATGGCTTGGCGAACCGAGGCCGCGACGGCCGAGGCGTGCACTTCGAGCGACGTGTCACGCGCGGCGCGGGCGTCGTCTTCGAACAGCTGGATGATGGGCGATGGGCCCGCGTAGATCACGGCGACGTCACCCTGGAGGACGACCTTCACCTCATTGCCGCGCGGGTCGTCGATGGCGGCCGCGAGTGCCTTGGTGGCCAGGCGGGCGCGTTCGACTGCTGAGCGTCCGCCGCCGGGAACGCGCAGGGTAAAGGCCGTGGTTTCGCCGAGGCGAACGACCGGATCGGCGGGCGGAGCGCCGTGGTCCGAGGCAGGCCCGCTCGACGCAGAGGGCACCGCGTGGGCCGGGGCCGCGCTGGCGGCGGAGGCCGCGTGGGGAACCGCGGGTGTGGCAGGAACAGGGACCGAGCTCGCGCTGGCGGGAGCGGCAGCGGGCATCGGAACCGGGTTGGGAAGAGCCGCAGTGGGAGCTGCCGCTGACGCCGAGCTGATCGGAACCGGCGGGACTGCCGAAGGATCCGGCGCGGCGACGACGGGCGGCGCAGTCGGCGGACCGAACGCGATTTCGGGTGCAGTGCTGGTAGCACCGCCCTGCGCGTCTGGCGCCTGGGCGCGAGCGAGACCCGCGGTGAATACAACCGTCAGCGTGAATACGGCCCGACGCACGGGACGCCCAGCTTTTCAGAGCTCCAGCCGCTAGCGCAAGGCTTTTCGTCCGGGGCGCCGGGCCGCCCTGCGCAAGAGTCGGGCGAACGCGCACATTGAGCGACGCCGCTCGGCGCTCCAGCCATGCGCTCCGCGTCGCGTCCACGCTGCGCGCTCGGGCGGAGCTAGCGTAGGTTTCCGGGAAGGGACGCCCGCACCGCCAAGTCGTCTGGCGCGAGCTCGAGGGCTCGCTGAGCCCAGCGCTGCGCCGCACTGGCTTGACCCAGCTTTGCCAAGGTCGCCGCCAGCTTGGCGTGGGCCAAGGCGTGCTCTGGGTGACAGCCGACCACGCGCCGATAGAAGCGCTCTGCGCGGGCGAAATCGAACTGCGCAGCGGCTTGCTCCGCTTCGAAAAGGTCGCGCTGACTCATCCTCGAAGCAGATAGCTTGCTGGCTGCGAGCCAGATCGCGCACGCTTCGCGCGATGCGCCGGTTCTTACCAACGCGTCGCCGAGCAACTCTTGCGCCCGGATGGAGCTGGGCTCCGCCGAAAGCACTTCCCTCGCCTGCTGTGCAGCCGCAGCGCTGTCGCGACGGAATAGCAGCGCTTGAGCCAACTCGAACCGAGTGCTCGGGCTCGCGTCGGGTTCGCGCACCGCCCGGCAAAAGGCGCGCTCGGCAGCGTCCCAATTTCCGCGCACGAGCTCGCGATGCCCCTCCTGCACGTGATCGTAGGCGAACAGTGCGTCGCGAGGCTTTGCCGCTTCATTCGACAGTAGCTGGTCGCAAGTCGGAGCCGGCGTGTCGGAGTCATCCGACTCCGCCGGCACGGGCGAGCTCGCCGGTTCGGGCGTCGCGCTTTCCGCAGGCGCTATCGTCGGCGCGGGCGTCGCGGTTGCCGCGGGCGCCATCGTCGGCAACGTGCGTGCTTTCGCGGGCAGTGCGCGCGGCGCCGTGGCGACGGTGCGAGAACTCGCGGCGCGCTGCTGTGCGATCGTGAACGCAGTGCCCACTGCCGCAATCACCGTGATCAGAGCGACGAGTGAGGTGCGCGCGCGTGTGCTCTTCGAGTGCCGAGCGGCTCGCACCTGCAACGCTTGGCCGGCGTCGCTCGCCGGCGGCGGTTCGGCTCGTTGCTGTTCGACCTGCTGTGCCCGGGGCGGGGGCGCGCTTGGTTCGGTGTTGACTGCTGGCTCAGCCGCGGTTGGTCTCGAGCCAACCGACACCGGCGCATCGCGCTCGACGACACTCTCCACGGTTCGTTGTGGCAACCTTGCGGGCCGCCGCGAGGAGGGCGGAGGCGGCGGGACCTGCTTGAGCTCGAAACTCGGCGCGCTCGGAGGGGCCGCCGAAATGGAGCTTGGCTTAGGGGGCTTGGGCGGGGGCGCGACCTTCATCGGCCCGGAAGGCCGCTCGCTGGGCCGTGGCGGCAGAGGGGGCGCGGGCGCTCGCGACACCGGTTGCTCACCAGACACGGTGCGTTTTGGCGGCGCAGGCGGGCCGAGCGGCGCCGTCTGACCAGCAGATCCGTCGGGAAAAAGCTGTCCCTTGGGTGGCTTCATTGCGCTCACCTCCTCTACGGTTCGAAAAGCAGGCACGACGCGTGCCCGCGCGCGCAGGTCGCTGTTAACGGTTAGTACCGCGGCCCGAGAGAACCACTCCGAATTTCGTATCGGAGTCGGTGGGATCGTTAGCAAGCGAGGCGACTCTGTCGGGACTCGTCAGTGGGCAGCCGGGGTTTTGAGCGACGAGCTGCCGCACTGCTTTGCCCAGGACCGGCACGATACTGGTGCACGCGGGCTGCAGCGGAGCAGCCCCCTGCAAAGGTCTCAGAGCTCGCGCAGATCGCGGGCGTTGAAACCCATGAGGTAGAGCAGGGTGTCGAGGCGCTCGTTGTGATTGAGGCTCATGTCCGCGACCGCTTGCAGCTTGGGCTTGGCGCGGAACGCGATGCCCAGGCCGGCGGTCTGCAGCATGAACACGTCGTTGGCTCCGTCGCCGATGGCGACGGTTTGCTCCAAGCGACAGTTGTAGACCTGCGCCATGTCCTTCAGGATCTGCGCCTTGCGTTCGCCGTCGACCACGGTGCCGCGCACGCGCCCGGTGAGCTTGCCACCTTGAATTTCCAGATCGTTGGCGAAAGCGAAGTCGAGCGAGTAGCGACGCTTGAGCTCGTCGACGAACACACTGAAGCCGCCGCTCACGAGTCCGATGCGAAAGCCCAGGCTGCGCAGCGCTTGCACGAAGCGATCAGCGCCGGGAGTGAGCTCGATTTTGTCGAGCAGGGTCATGGCCTTTTCGAGCGGGAGGCCTTCGAGCAGCTTCACGCGCTCGGCCAGCGCGCCCTTGAAGTCGATCTCGCCGCGCATGGCGCGCGCGGTGATCTCGGAGACTTGCGGCTTACAGCCGGCGAGCTCGGCCAGCTCGTCGATGAATTCGCCGCGCACGAAGGTGGAATCGACGTCCATGCACACCAGGCGCTTGGTGCGCCGGAACATGTCGTCTTTTTGCACGGCAAGGTCGACGCCGAGCTCCATACCCATGCGCAGGAAATCACCCCTCAGGGTTGCGAGCTCCGCATCCGAGATCGAACGCCCAGAGGAGAGATCCGCGATCAGCTCGAGACCGGACAGGTCGGGCTCGCTGAGCGAGCGAATTTCGCGGATGTTCATGGCTTGCTCCGCCATGAAGCCGGTGATGCGCGCGGCGGCCGCGCCGTCGGCGAGCGGACCGAGCACGGTGACCGTGAGCGCGGGCACCTGGCCGACCACGTACGAACCCGAGGGCGCGCGAAACGGGCTGACTTCGAAACGCAGTCCAAGCTCGTTGGCTTCGAACAGCACGCGCCGGAGCGCGCGCGAGTTTTGCGGGATGTTCACGATCGCCGAGAGCATCAGGTAGCCGTGGAGCACCGATTGGCCGATATCGACCAGCTCGGCGTTGTCTTCGGCGATGATTTTCATCAGGCGCGCCGTGACGCCGGGGCGATCGGCACCGGCAATGTGCAGGACGAGGCGGTCGGCGTGCTCGGGCGAAGTCATGTCTCTTGGCGGCTCCGGGGGTGGGCTCGGGGTCGAGCTACGGGGGCATAGATCCCAGAAAACCCCGGGAAAGCAAGAGCGCGCTGCGAGGCTCGGGAGATTATTGCAAGCTGACTGCTGCGAAGGGGCGGTCGCGAGCACCCGCGGCCGCTTTACAGTCGGCAGGAAGCGCCTCAGGCTTTTGGCGTGCGGTTCAGCTTTGACGCCGTTTCTGGCCTTGGATTGGGACTGTTCTTGTGCGCTTGCGGGTCCGAAGCGCTGAACAAGGACGAGCCGGCGCCGGAGGCTCCCGCGCTGCCGGAGGCGGTCGAGCTGGTGCAGCTGTTCGCGCCGCAGGCAGGGTGGAGCGCCAGCGCGCTCGCGTTCGATCCGACGCGCAGCGGCGAGCTGTGGGTGACCTTGCGTCAGTTTCCAAGCGACGAGCCGTGCACGGAAGCGGCCATGCTCGGCTGTTCGAAGTTGATTGGTCGGGTGGCGTTGGTTCGGGGCGCGACGTCGAGCGGGCCGACGATGCAAATCAAGGTCGACGGCAACGCTTGGCACTTCATGCGCCGGCCGACTGCGATCGCGTTCGGCGCGAACGGCTATCTTTCGACCTGCGGAGAGGCGCGCACCGACAACTACGAGGACGAAGCGGCAGACTATTCGGGGCCAGTGTTGTGGTCTTCGGATCCAGCCATTTTCGGAGTGAAGCCCGAGCCGGGGCAGAACGGCACGCACCTCGACATGCTGCATGAATCGCCGTTCTGCATGGGCGTGGCGCATGAACGCGACAACGCCTACTGGGTGGTGAATGGACAGATCGGCGCGCTCGACCGTTACGACTTTCACTTGCCGCACGTGATTGGCGGGGAAGACCATTCGGACGGCGAGCTCGCCCGCTACGTGACCGGAGCGCTCGCGCGGGTGCCGGAGATCCCGAGCCATCTAGTGCTGGATGCAGCGCGACGCGAGCTCTACGTGGCGGACACGGGGCATTCGCGCGTTGCGCGGCTCGCCATCGACAGCGGAACGCCCGGCGCGGAGCTTCCGGTGCTGGAGGAGATGGTGAGGCACCAGCAAATGGACGGGGCAACGTTGATTGACGTGGTGGCGCCCGGCCTGCTCACGCATCCGAGCGGTATCGCGCTCGCAGGGGATAAGTTGCTGGTGACGGACAACGCCACCAGCAAGCTCTGGTGGTTCGACCTGAGCGGGGCAGCGCTCGGCTCGGTCGACACCGGCTTGGCGATCGGCTCACTCGCTGGAGTGACGGTGGGCCCTGATGGGCAGATCTATCTGAGCGACTTGAAGCTCGGCACGGCATATCGCGTCGTGCCGCGTGAGCCGTGAGCTCGCGCGTCGAGCTCAGTCGCTCAACTTTTGCGCCAACAGTAGCCCGTCCCCGATTGGAAGCATGCAGGCGCTGACGCGCGGATCGCCCATCGCGAACGCGTTCACTTCGCGAATCGCGCAGGTGTCGGCGTCAGCGATGCTCGGGTCGGCCACCTTGCCGTCCCACAGCGCGTTATCGATTGCGATGAGCCCGCCCTTGCGCAAGAGCGCGAGGCAGCGCTGGTAGTAGCCGAGGTAGTTTCCCTTGTCGGCGTCGATGAACGCGAAGTCGTAGCTACCGCTGTCACCAGCGCTCTGCAGCCCGTCGAGCGTGCTCAGCGCGGGGCCGATGCGCAGATCGAGTTTGTGTGACAGGCCCGCGGCGTCGAAGTAGCGGCGCGCGATGCTGGTCCACTCTTCGTTCACGTCACAAGCGACGATGCGACCGTCATCCGGCAGCGAGAGCGCAACGCTGAGCGCGCTGTAGCCGGTGAACACGCCGACTTCGAGGCAGCGCTTGGCACCGATCAGGCGCACCAGCCAGCGCATGAATTTGCCCTGCTCAGGCGAGATTTGCATGCCCGCGCCCTTCAACGTTTGTGTTTCGCTGCGCAGCCGCGTGAGCAGCTCGGGCTCTTGAACGAGCGCGTTGAGAAAGTAGGCGTGAACCGAGTCACTGAGGCCCAGCGTGCGCGTCGACATGGCCGGACCCTAGCACCCGCCAATGCGGAAGGGCGGCCCGACGGTCGCCACATTTTCGCCATGGCTTTTCCCGGAAAGGGCCTCGCTCACTCCCAACGGCCGCCAAAGCAGCGCGTTAGACCGTGTGAGTTGGCTCACGCAGCCAAAGGAGGCCCTTTGCTATCAGAAACTGAATCCCCTCGTGTCCCCTCGCCCGTGGCGGCCGGCCACGACGCGAGTCCCAGCGCGCCGGCCACGCCCGAGCTCGCGCGCGAGTTCCGGCGCTTGCTCGGCGGGCTGTGCCTGGCAGGGTGCTATGGCCTTTCGCTCGGCGCGCGCAGCGGAGGGCTCGGTCTCCTCCGCCACGCGCTCGGAGCGCCTGCGACGCTACTCTCGGTGGGCGTCATCGCGGTGCCGTCGCTGTTCGTGGTGCTCTCGCTGTTCGACGCGCCGATCACGCTCGAGCGCACGCTCTCGGCCACCGCGCGCGCTGCGGCCTCGAGCGGGCTCTTGCTCGCAGGCATCGCGCCAGCCACGGCGCTGCTCCTGGTGACCATCGATTCGGCGGCGGCTGCGGCGTTCGTGGCCAAGTCCGGTCTGCTGCTCGCCGCGTGTTTCGGCGGCCTGCCGCTGCTCGCGGCGTTTCACGAAGAGCTCAGGACTGCGCGGGCCGCAACACGCCTCAAGAGCCGAATCGCCCTGCTCGGTTTTGCCATTTTCGGTTTTGCGCTGGCGGCGCGCATGGCCTCCGCGCTCTTGCCGGTTCTCGGAGGTGTAGGATGACGACCACTGCTTTTCAGTTACTCGAGCAACTGTTGCGTTCGCCCGCGAGCGTGGCCGAGCATTGCCGCTCCGAGCGGGATCCGAAGCCGCTCTTTCTAGCCTCGCTCTTGGCGACCATCGCGGGCGCCGCCGTATTCGGCGGCGTGCTCGCCACCTCGCGCGGTGGCTTACAGCTCTTTTACTCGGCGGCAAAGCTGCCGCTTGCGCTGCTGGGCACCCTGATTTTGGTGGTCCCCGCGTTGCATGCCATCGCGTCCGGCCTCGGACGGCCGCTTGGCATGAGCAACGTGGCCACACTCGTGCTCGCCGCCAGCGGGCGCGCAGCGTTGGTGCTGCTATCGCTGTCGCCCGTGGTCTGGCTCGCTTTCGACCGCGGCCTCGGCTACCACGGCGGAGTGCTACTGGCCGCGAGCTGCTACGGGGTCTCCGGGCTGGCAGCGCTCGAGCTGCTGCGCCGAGGATTGGGCGCGGACCTTCGGAGTCTGCTGGTGATTGGCTGCTTCGGCTTGGTGCTGCTGCCGACCGCCGGGCAGACCGCGTGGATGCTCAGGCCTTTCTTGGGGCGGCCCGCGCAGGCGCACGTGCCGTTCCTGCGCGCACGGGAGAGCAGCTTCGCCGATTCGGTGTTTCACAGCGCAGAATCGAGCCTGGGTATCTATCGCGAGCTCGAGAGCGACCGAGAATACCGGCGTGAAATCGAGGCCGCGCCGTGACGCTCAGCGACCTGGGCGTGCTGTATGCGGTTGCTGGGGTGGTCAGCGGCGCGCTCGTGCAGCGGCGCGCGCGGTACACGGGCCGGCGCGCGCTCTTGAACCTCGCGCTCGCCATCGCGCTCTGGCCGCTGTGGCTCCCGGTCGCGCTCGCCTCCGCGGATTCCCGACCGGTTTCGGGAACCAGCGCGGGAGCGGGCGCAGGAACCGATACCGAACGGGCGCTCTTGGCCGCGCACGAGAGCGTGCGCGATGGGCCGCTCGAGGGTCTCTTGCCGCGCGACGCGCTGACCCGCATCGTGGGCGAACTGCGGCGGGCCTCCGAGCGCCACGGCGAGCTCGACGCCTTGCTCGCCCGCCCGGACTTCGACCTGGAAGCCGCGGAGAACCGCGTGCAGCAGCTGGAACGCGAGCGCGCATCGCCACGCACGCTGTCGTCGGCGCGGCTACACCTCGCCAACGTGCGCCGGCTCTCCGCCCTGCGCGCCCGGGACCAGCGCGCGCTCGACGAGCTCCTGGAGCTTTCCCGAGCGCTCGGCACGCAGCTGGCGCTGGCCAAGTTCAGCGGTTCGTCCGCGAACGACGCCGGTGATATCGTGTCGGAGGTCTGGGCGCGCGTCGAAGTACTGGGCAGCGCGCTCGAGCCCACCCGCGCCGACGACGAATCCGAGCTTGCCTTCGAACCCCATGAGCGCCGTGAAGCATATTCTGGTCGTTGACGACGAGCGGCGCATCCGCGAAGTCGTGGAGTACGCCCTGGCCAAGGAGGGTTACCGAGTCACCTCGACCGCCGAAGGCGCAGAGGCGTTGGCCGCGTTCGAGCGCGACCCGCCCGATCTGGTCGTGCTCGACGTGATGCTGCCGGGCATCGACGGGCTCGAGCTGTGCCGGCGCATGCGACGCAGCGCTTCGACGCCGATCTTGTTTTTGTCCGCACGCAGCGACGAAGTCGACCGCATCGTCGGGCTCGAGGTCGGTGGCGACGACTATCTGGTAAAGCCGTTCTCTCCGCGCGAGCTCCTGGCGCGCGTGCGCGCGGTGTTGCGCCGTTTCCAGGCTGCGGAGGAGCGCAACGAGCCGCCTTCGCGCGTGCTCCGACATGGCCGGCTCGAGCTCGACCCCGAGCGTTTCGAGGCGCGTTTTGCGGGCACCCCGGTCGCGCTGACCAGCACCGAGTTTGCCTTGCTCTCGGCGCTGTTGGAGCGACCCGGCTCGGTGCTCAGCCGTGCACAGCTGATGCAGCGCGCGTATTCCGGTGAGACGGTCACCGAGCGCACGCTCGATACGCACGTGCGCCGAATCCGCGCCAAGTTTCGGATTTTTTCGGCTGATCCGATCGCCACCGTGCACGGCGTCGGCTACAAAGCGGGAGAGCCTTGAGCGCCGCGCTCGCTCGCCTGCGCGCGTTTCTCGGCCGCATTCGCATCCGCCTTTTGCTCGTCAACGTCGTGGTGGTGTTGATCCCGGCGGCCGGGCTCGAGTTCGCGCGTATCTACGAACGTCAATTGCTGGACGGCCTCGAGCGCGACATGACGAACCAGGCCGTGCTCTTACGCACGCTGTTCGAGAGCGCGCTGCAGCGCGAACAGCCGTTGCTAGCGGCTGACTGGGAGCCCGTACTCAGACGCGCGGCGCAGCAAACGCGCACGCGCATTCGCGTCGTCACTCCGCAGGATGGGGTGACGATCGATTCGCACAAGAACGGCCCGCCCGAGGGCCCTGAGCCGCGCCCGCCGCTGTTTGGGCGGGGTACGCTGAGCAGCGGAGCGGGCCGCCTGCGCGCGCAAATGCGCGAAGAAGAGCCGAAGGAAACCGCCATCGCCGCACGCGCGGAAGTCTTGACGGCGTTCAAGGGCTCGCGCGCCACTTACACGCGCGTTGCCGCGCGCCCGCCCGCGGTGTTCCTGTTCTTGGCCGAGCCGATTCGACGCGCCGGCGCGGTGTACGGCGCGGTCTACGTGACCCGCTCGACCACGCCGGTATTGATCGAACTGCACCGCATTCGTCGCGGCCTGATCGTGGTGCTCGCATTGGCGCTCGCGGTTTCGGCGCTGCTCACGCTCGCCCTGGCCTGGACCATTTCTCGACCGCTCGAACGGCTCTCGAGCGCGGCTCGCCGCATCGCGCAGGGCGATCGGCAAGTGGAGGTGCCCGCGGGCGGCGGAGGCGAGATCAGCGAACTGGCCGAGGCCTTCGCGGAGATGACGCGCAAGCTCGAAGCTCGCCAAGCCTATATCTCGGACTTCGCGGCCGACGTGGCGCACGAGTTCAAATCGCCGCTCACTTCGATCCGCGGCGCAGCAGAGCTTCTCGCCGAAGGCGCGGCGGACGATCGCGAAGCCCGAGCGCGCTTTCTCGCCAACATCGCGCTCGACGCGCGCCGGCTCGATCGCTTGGTCTCGCGCTTGCTCGAGCTCAGCCGGATCGACGCGGCCGTGGCCGCTCCCACGCTGGTGCCGGTTGAACCGCTGGTGCGACGCGTGATCGCGCGCGCGGAGGGCGTCGACAGTAAGCTCGTGCTTCGATACCAGTCGAGCATCCCGGTCGTTCGTGGGCGCGAGGCCGACCTCGAGACCGCGCTCTTGAATCTGCTCGACAATGCCCTGCGCTATTCGCCCCCGGAAAAGCCGGTGGAAGTGCAGGTGGCGGGCCGCGCAGGCGACACGGAGCTCATACTCAGCGTTACCGACTTCGGCCCTGGCATCGCGCCCGAACACTTGCCGCGCATCTTCGATCGCTTCTTCACCACCGACGCCGACGGTGAAGGCACCGGGCTCGGCCTGGCGATCGTCAAGAGCGTGGTCGAAAGCCACGGCGGCACGGTTCAGGTCGAAGCAGTCGAGCCGACCGGTACGCGCGTTCTGATTCGCCTACCTGCGAACGTCAGGGACGGAGCGAGTTCCGGTTCTCGCCCACGCCCTTCTCGGTTTTATCGATCAAGACGCGGGCAACCTCGGGAGTGACGCCGAGCCGTTCGAAGGCGGCGAAGTTCGGCGGCTTGGCTAGCGTCGCGGTCTCCAGCGACTCCACGATCAGGTCCGCCACCATCACCAGGCGCACGTGCGGGTTTTCGGCGGCGCCTTCGTCGTGGTGGGCCGCGCAGGCGTCCACGATCTCGGTCGGCAGCTTCCAAGCCATGGCGACCTCGGCACCCGCCACGCAGTGGTACTTCTGCACCAAGCGCTTGAGCGAAGCCTTGTCTTCGACCGGCAAGGTAATGCCGTCGAGGATGCGGTAAACGCGCGCCTCGCCAATGTCGTGCAGGAGGCCGCTCATGTAGTCGTACTCACCGCTGAGCTTGAGCTCCTGCGCCGTCGTGCGCGCGGCGATGGCCGCGACCACGCTGCGCTTGAACGAGCGCAGCACCGCCGTCTGATACTTCTTGAGGCCCGTGGTCGAGGCCGCGTAGACCACCTGAAACAGCAAATCGCGGGTGTTGGCCAGGCCTAGCCGCACGATCGCCGACTGCGTCGACGCCGCCACCAGACCACGCCAATAGGCCACGCTGTTGGCCACCGACATGAACCGCGCGGCGATCGGCGGATCGGTATCGACCAGGCGCGCGAGTTGGTCGATACGCGCGTCCGGATCATTGGCCAAGCGAAGCGCCGCCTCGGCCACTTGCGGCAGCAGCGGCAACGCAGCGCGACCTGTCCGCAGCTGGCGAACCAGCTCTCGCTCGAGCGCGTCCTCCGCGCTCGGCAGCTGCGAATCGACCGGAAGCGCCTCCACTGGATCGATCGAGGGGCGTTCGGAGTGCACGGTCGGCACCAGCGGCGGCAGCGAAGGCAGCACCTCTTGGATGATGGGATTGATCGACACCGCGGCCATCGGGCGAGCAGCCAGCGAGGGCACGGGGGTCTTCGCGGCCGGAGCGGTGCTCGGCTGCGCGGGAGCCGCGTCGCTTGCGCCCTTTGCGGCCTCGTCGCCTGGATGCTCGGATACCGTGCTCATCCCGAAGTCACTCCCGGAGCCCCGCTCGGGTGCGGCTCCGCGTGCTTGGCGTTGGGGTCCAGTGATGGCGGAGCCTCGAGCTCGGCTGGAGTTCCGTCGGGCGTCGACAGCACCACGCGATTGCGGCCACCACGCTTGGCAGCGTAGAGCGCCACGTCGGCGCGACGCAAGAGATCGACTGGCGCCTCGATCAAGCGCATCGGGTCGAAAACCGTCGCACCGACGCTCAGCGTCACGCGGCTCGGCCCCCGCGAAATCGCTTCCATTTCCTCGACGTTGGCGCGCAAGCGCTCAGCCACCAGCCGCGCCGATTCCGGCCCGGCGCCGGCGATCAGGGCGACGAACTCTTCCCCGCCGTAGCGGGCGACCAGATCTCCGGGGCGCAGCGCGGTGCGCAGCACGTGCGCGACGGCGATCAGCACACGATCCCCGGTATCGTGGCCGAAGCGATCGTTGATCTGCTTGAAGTGGTCCAAGTCCATGAACAACACGCCGAAGCGCTCACGCGCCGCGCAGCGTTCGGACACGGCGGTCTCGAGCGCCCGGCGGTTCAAGAGGCTGGTGAGCGCGTCGATTTGCACGTCGTGCTTCAAGAGATCGCGCTCGTTTCGAACCCGTTGTAGCGTATCGGACAGGCGCTTGTTTCGCAGCTGAACGTGCACGCGCGCGCGGAGCTCCTGCAAGCGACTCAAATCCGAGATGAAATCGTCCGCGCCCGCGAGCAAGCCGGCGGCGGCCTTGCGCTCGTCCGCGCCGTCGCTGAGCAGGATGGTGGGAATGTGCCGGGAGGGATCGATCGCGCGCACGTCGCCGCACAGCTCGAGCCCACTGCCGGACGGTAGCTCGACCGCGAGCAGCAAGAGATCGGGCTGAAACTCGGAGTAGAGTCGCAGAAAATCGTCCGCGTCTTCGAGCATCACCGACTCGTAGCCGTCTTGCGACAACAGGCCGCGCAAGAGCTCGCGCCGAATCGAAGACGGCTCGACGACTAGTACACGGCCGGCCCGCTCGATGATCGGCGGCGCCGTTGACATGATTGGGCGACCAGGAACCCGCACGGTCATGCGACTCACGGATTAGAGCGACAAATGGCTTGCTGTGCCGATGATTCGAGGAAGATTCGCACGAACAAGGTTGCCGCGTGGGGGAAGTCTCTCCCGAATCCACTTCGGAAGAGGGAGGGCGGCGCGCGCCGCCCCCAATGAACAGGTTAGGCCTGAATGGCTAAACGGACACTCTAAAGCACTCCTTAGGGTCACGAGGGTCACGCAGAAGGTCAGAGGTTTTCCCACCCGCGCGCCAAAAAAGACGTGAAGAAGCGTCCATTCCTGCCGTTCGGAGGGGGATAGGGCATGTTCTGGAAGAAACTCTCGGGAGAACACAAGGTCGAGCGGCCCGCGCCAGAACGTTCATCAGGTCCGACTGCGAGCGCCGCGGACGACAGCGACCAGGCCCTGGACACGGTGGCAAGCCTCCTCCGCAGCTTCGGCAATGACGCCTTCGATACCGATGACGTCCCAGCTGCGGACACGCGCAGCGAGTGCGAAGGCTGGGCGCAGCGCCTGACCGTGGGCGAAGGTCGCAAGGAAGGCGAAGACAGCGGCCCGTTCAAACGGGACTGGGGTGGGCTTCGTCGCTACTTTTCCGCACATCGCGGCAAGGAGCGCGACTACGTCGGTCGCAGCTTCACGAACTTGCGCGAGGCAGTGCAGACCTTCGCTCGCTGCCTCACCACCGCGGTCAGTGAAGAAAAGCTCGCCGACGAGCAGGTCAGCCGCCAGTTGACGCGGCTGGGCGAGGCCTTCCAGAGCAACGACCCGAACGTGATCCGTAAGGAAGCCGAGAGCGTGGCCAGCTTGGTGAGCGAAGTCATGGGCCGCAGAAAGCAGCGCGAAGCCGAGCAGCTCGCGATACTCGGCGAGAAGATTCAGAAGCTGCGCGATGAGCTGCAGGTCGCGCGCGAGCAGGCAGCGCTGGATCCACTCACGCAGCTGCACAACCGAGCCTCGCTCGACTCGCACCTGGATCGCGTCTCGGACCTGGCGTTTTTGCTCAATTCGAGCCCGTGCATGCTGATGATCGACGTCGATCACTTCAAGAAGATCAACGACCAGCACGGCCATCAGACGGGCGACGACGTGCTGCGCCGCATCGCCGACGCGCTCGTGCGACAATTCCTACGCCGTGAAGACTTCGTCGCGCGTTACGGCGGGGAAGAGTTCGTGGTGGTCATCCCCGACTCCACCTTGCAGAACGCCAAGAAGCGCGCAGACCGAGTGCGCGAAGCGGTGGGCGAGCTGCAAATCGCGACTCCGAGCGGCGGCCCGCTGAACGTCACCATCTCGGTCGGCATCTCCAGCCTGGCCGAAGGCGACACCGGCAAGAGCTGGTTGGCTCGCGCCGACGCCGCGCTCTACGAAGCCAAGGCTTCTGGACGCAATACGGTCCACGTCGCCGCGTTCCCCTCGCACTCGTTCGCGTCGCTGCGCCCGGCGCAGAGCTGAGCTACTTCTCGGGCACGAACTCGGCCGGGGCCGAAGAGCCCTCGCCGAAGAAGTACTTCTCACACTCGGTCATCCACAGCCGCTGGCCCTGCTCGCTCGTCAGATCGAGACGATACTCGTTGATGAGCATCTTCGAATGCTCGAGCCAGCGCTGCCACGCTTCCTTCGACACCGAATCGAACAAGCGTTTGCCGAAGTCACCCTTGAAGGGCTGGCGCTCGAGCCCTTCCGCTTCGCGACCGAGCTTGATGCACTGAACCAGGTGGGCCATGTCGGCCGCAATGTGACGTTCCACCTAGGAGCCGTCAACCCCGGGTGAGCGCGGCTCTGAGCCGAGCACGGCTCAGAGCGCGGACGGGTTCTTCTTCTCGTCCTTCTTTTCGTCCTTACCGCCACCGCATTGGGGATCGGCGGAGGGGTTCTTTTTCTCGTCCTTCTTTTCGTCCTTACCCCCGCCACAGCTGGGGGTATCGGAGGCGACCGGACCACGCGCAGCGGCCGGCGCAGCCAGAGCCAGGGTGAAAAGACCTGCGGAGAGGAGAGCGGTGAGTCGAGTCATGGCTCGCAAGATCTGCTCCCTTCCTGGCGCGCGTCAAGGCGGGGCGGAATGCGCCGGAGCCTCGTCGAGGTAAGGCTGTTCGACTACGATCGAGCCGGGCACGCCGTTGCGCCAGAATTCCCCTGAGATTTCGCGAGCTCGCCGCGCACGTGCGGCGATCACCCGCGAGACCACCTCGCCGGTCGCGCTAACGCGCGCGCCGAGCACGCTGGTGAGCACGTCACCGTCGCGCATGCCGATGCCCAGCCCGCTCACGCCGAGCAAGCGGAGCCCCGCGGGGCGCGCGCCTTGCGGCCCGACCGCCACCGCGTGCGGCATGGCCGAAGCTTGAGCCAGGCGCAGGACCGTGGCCGCCGAAACGAACACTCCGAGCTTGGCAGGCGCGCCGGGCTTGCGCTTTGGGCCCGCCTTGCGCGGCCCCGGCGCCGAGAGCGCGTCGCTATTGGACGTGGTGACGGGTGGCTGCTCCGCGAAATCGCTGTCGGGCGCGCTCGCTTCCGGGCTCGGAGAAGGGGCCGCGGCGGGTCGCAAGTGCGCCGCCACCGCCGCCACCTCGCGCCCGATGACGGTACCCCAAGAATCGGCGAGCGACTGCCCGATACGCGCCACACCAAATGCGGGCAGCGCGACGAAGGCGACTACGAGCGGTAGCCTCGGCAGCACGCCGGCTAGCCTATCACAGGCAACCGGGTGCGCAGCCGCTCACTGGCGCAGCCGCCAATTGCCCTGAAACGTCTTGCCGATGTCATCGCAGGTCGGATCGGTCACCACCAGCTCCGGCCGAGCCATGTGGCAGTAGACCAGCGTGTTTTGTCGAAAAGTGCGGCCGAAGTGAATTGCCTCGTCGCGGCCGATGCCGTGCACCAACCAGGCCGGCTCGCGCCACACGCCATCGGGCTCGTCGTCGTAGCCCACGCAGTGTTCCACGCGGTAACAGCCGTAAATCAGCAGATCACGCATTACTTGATGCCGCGCGTCGTTCACGCGCCGCGGCAGCAGCATGCTGCGCGGGTTATACGCGGTGAGGATCGCAAAATCCTTACGCAAGAGCTCGGGCAAGGTGCCGATATCGCGCACCACCTCACCGTCGAGCGACACGCGCAGCACCCCGTTCTCCGAGGGCACCTCGTACACGGTCGCGAAATAGGAGCGAAGCAGGTTCGGATCCACTGCGGCGCGCCTTATAGCACGAAGCCCAAAAGTGCGAGCGCGGGGCGTAAGAGCGGACAAACGCCGCGCTTTTACGGAGCACGAAGCCCTCCCCCGCCCCGCGTCCGAGCGCACGAGCCGAAAGCACGGGGCCAACGCAGCTCAGGACGACCGCCGCTTGGCGTCGATGCTCCACGGGCCGGCACCTGCCGCCGAGAAGTACAACCAAACGAAGCAGTAGAGCACCGCAGCAACGCCACCGTTCACGACGGGCCAGAAGGCCTTCGGTTGGTGGAATTGAAAGTAGGCCACCGCCATCTCACCCGAGAGCACGAATGCGACGGGACGCGTGTAGAGACCGACGAGCAAAAGCAGGCCGCCGACGACCTCGAGCAGGCCGCCCACGCCAATCTGAGATAGCAAGCTCGCCGTGCCGCCGTTCGGCGGCATCCCAACCGGAAACGCAAAGAGCTTCGTCGTGCCGGCCAACATGAACAGGAACGCGGCCACGATTCGAAGCACGCTGCGCAGGTACGGCTCGTACCCCGCCCATTTCGTCACGATGTCTTTTGTCGCCATAGCTAGCTGCCTTGCTTTGAAACATCCCGCGAGCGCGGGCAGTCTTAGTGTCCGTCGCACGCACTTCTAACATTGTTTTCGTTTCGGTCGTGTCGTCGTATTGGGCACTCACGGTTCCCTGAGCATGCGGGCGCGCGTTGCGTGCGCTCTTGGATTGGGGACCCCGCGCGGAAAAGGGCGCGCTAAAAGTCGCGGACGACTCCGGGCGCTCGCAGCTCCGAACTCGAACGCGGAGGTGCCGCGCCTGGGCGGCGGTGGCTCCGTCTCCGAGGACAGGCGGTGCCGCGCGCTGAACCGAGTCGCGGCGTGCTCGGCAGCGCGCTCGTGACCAGTCGTCAATGCGGCAATTCGCGACGATCGCGCCTGCGCTGGCACGGTTGAGGCGCTCCACCCGCCTAACGCCACCTATTGGCGGGAATGAAAGAAATTTCAGGAATAGCCAGCCGAGGCGGCGGTTCGACT
The DNA here is from genome assembly GCA_035549735.1 of Polyangiaceae bacterium. GTDB lineage: Bacteria > Myxococcota_A > Polyangia > Polyangiales > Polyangiaceae > PMG-095. The sequence goes on from DASZQI010000011.1 coordinate 412,789, forward strand.
TACGAAGCGAGTGGTTTCCAAGAGGCAGTGCGCTGCCTCCTGACAAATAGGTGTTCCATGGGTTTCATAGATCGTCTCTTCGGTAACGAACGCACCGCGCCCCAGCCTCGGCCGCCCGCCCCCGCCCCCTATGCGGGCACGGAAGACGAACGAGCTCTGGAGCGATACCGCTACATGATGAAAACCGCTCCGCCCGAGACGATTGAGCAGGCGCATCAAGAAGCGTTCGCCCGGCTCAACCCACAGCAGCGCCAACAAATCCTGCAAGAGCTCGCGCGGTCTGCGCCGGCCAGCGAGCGAGCTTCGGTGGAAGCGACGTCGAGCGACAATCCGCGTGCCATGGCTCGGATTGCCACACGCGCAGAAGTTCGGCAGCCAGGTTTGATGGAACGAACGCTCGGCGGCAGCGGAGGAAGCATGGCGGGCAGCCTGCTCAGCAGTTTTGCTGCCGGCTTCGTGGGCAGCATGGTGGCTCAGAGTTTCTTCTCCGCGATCGGCGGTTTCGACGGGGGTGAATCCTCGGGCGACGCCGGCGAACACGAAGCCAGCGCCGAGCACGAAGCCAGCGCGGAGCATGACGCCAGCGGCGACGAAGGCGGCTTCGAGGATGGGGGCGGCTTCGGCGATGACGGCGGGGACTTCGAGGTCTGACGCCAACTGCACCCGGTAGCCGAGCCACGGGCGTTTGGAGCGGCTACTCCCTCGAGTCCGGCGCTTCCTCGTTTGCCGGTCGTCGCGCTGAGGCGACCGGCGGAACCACGACTTTGCCGCCGTCCAGCGTGAACGGCGCGATGGCCTTGAAGAAAACAGGGCGGGGCTTGCTGAGCAAGGAGGCCCCGTCCCCGGTGACCGCTGGCGCTTTCAGCGCGGTGCCGAAGCGACGCGCGGCAAGCTCGAGCAGCGGTGAGGTGCGGTGACCGCCGAGCTGCGCCGCCAGCTGAGCATTGTTCCAAAGGCCCAGAAACTCCGCGCCGATGCGATCGACCAACACCGGGTTCGTGCCACCGAGCGCGACCTTGTCGGGCAGCGCGCGCACAGTTTGAAAACCGTCGCCGCTCATCGCGGGCGCGCCATCGACGAGCACGACATCCGGGGTCTCGAGCTCGAACACATCGACCATACGCTTCGAAAACAGCTCGAGTGAATGAACGTAGCTTTCGCGGTCTTCGGGCTCGTGGTTACGCCTGGCTTTGAGGTAGTCCTTAAGCTCGGCGTGCATGCGCCATTTCTGATTGTAGGCGGGCGCGCGCTCCGATCGCATGACCGTGCCCTGCATGCCCTTGATCGACAGCGAAAACACCGCATAGCGGTGAGTCTTCAGCTTCGGCACGCTGATGAACAAGCCGTGATCCAGGATCTCTGCCAAGAGCTTCGGCATCAGCAAAGTCGGGACAGACGTTTTATCGAGCCCGCTTATCGCGAGCGGCTTGCCCGGCTGCTCGCCTTCCACGTCGAAGACGCCGTCGTCGTCCAGCGCGACCAGCGGCACTCCTTCTTCCTTCGCCATCGCCTCGTAACCAGAGACGCGAATCGTGGCCAGCCAATGTTGGTGCGAGTTACCGCAGCCCTCGGCGATCGTGATCTGGCTGAAGCCTCGCGCCTTGAGACAGCGCACCACGCCGCGCACGAATTCGGCGTCGGTCACGCGCCCGCGCACGCCATCGTCACCGGACTTGCTCGGGTCCTTGATGCCGTCGAATCCGCAAATGTTGGGCTTGACCAGCACTGGTGTCGACGGCGCGCGCGCGGGCAGCACGGCCTCGCAAATCCGACGGCCGAGCTCCAGCGCGCTGTCCCCGCGTAACACCGTGACCGGCGACACATCGCTACGCAGGCGCGCGAGGTGACGCTTGCGCAGGGCGGCGCCGTCGACTTTGCCCTCGACGACGACCGGCGCGCCCGCGTCATACACGACGCTCGCTTTCGAAACGACGTCAGCCTGCGACGACCCTGCCAGCGCTGGCGTCGCACTGGACGAGGGCGGCGAGGCGGACGCATCCGCGACTCCGCGGGTCGACGAGGCCGCGAGCCGCGCTTTCGCGGGTGTCGCCTGGTTCCCCTTGCTACGGCAGCTCCCTGAAAAGACGAGCAACGCGGCTAGGGCTACGAGCGCGGTCCAGTTAGCCAAGCGAAGAAACCCTAGCACTGTCTGCCGCGGCTCCTCGCGCCACGCGGCTGCCCGACTCGACTGGGTAGTCAGCCGTGGAGCCTTGCCCAGGCGGCTCGCTTTGCCGCGCACTACCCGAGCCTCACGTCCAGGCAACCACACATCCCCGATGTCCCAACAGCCGAGGCGACCATCGAGCAAGCTTGCGCAAAAAGGTTGGGTCCACTCACCGACCATATTCGGAACGCCGGTGGTGGAAACCTTGGCCGAATGGCAGAATGCCGGCCGGTATGGTCAGCCTCGACGAGCAATTTTCGGTTGGGCCCGGGCGAGCAGGACCCGCTGAGACTCATCCTGGAAGGGACCGCGCGCGAGATTGGAGAGCGCTTCTTCAAAGCGCTGGTCGACAATTTGGCGCGCGCCTTGGACATGACGCCTGCCATGCGGGAGATCGCGCGCGTCTTGCGGCCAGGGGGGCGCTTGTACCTCGCCGACGTCGTGGTAGCGCGCGAGCTCAAGCTCGAGGCTCGCGAAAACCCGGACCTCTGGGTCGCCTGCATCGACGGCGCGCTGCAAGAGCGAGAGCTGATCGAAATTGCGGCCGAGGAGGGCCTACTCGGAGGGCGGGTCAGCGAGCGCTTCGATGCCTTCGGCGGCACCAGTGCGGGTGACCGCGTCGCGTCCGACTTGCGCGTTCAGGGCGCGAACTTCTTCGCGGAGAAGCCGCGGTAGTCGCCTCGACGAGCCGAGGCGCGGTCGCTCCGCCCGACCGCGCCTCCGCGCTCGTCACACGCGAAAGCGATACCCTACACCCCGCACCGTGAGCAGGTGCGAGGGCTCGGCCGGATCGGGCTCCAGCTTGGCGCGCAGCTGCAACACGAAATTGTCGATCGTACGCAGCGTGCCGTGGTGACCCGGGCCCCAAACCAACGAGAGAATCTCCTCGCGTGAGAGCGGTCGATTCGGCGCCTCCACCAGGCACCACAGAATGTCGAACTCGGTGGCGGTCAGGTTCACGAGCTCACCCGCGCGCCGCACCTCGCGCAGGTCCCCGTTGATTTCGAGCTCCCCCGCACGCACCACACGCGAGACCGGGCGCCGCACCATACCGTCCCGGCGCAGCACCGCGCGCACGCGCGCGAGCAGCTCCGCCAAACCGAAGGGCTTGGTGATGTAGTCCTCCGCGCCGAGCTCGAGCCCCATCACCTTGTCGAGCTCGGCGCCGCGCGCGCTGAGCATGACCACCGGGACCGTCTTGTTCCGCTCGCGCAGCACGCGCAGCACCTCGAACCCGTTCATCTTGGGCAGCATCACGTCGAGCACGACCAAGTCGAAGCCGTCTTCCGCCGCGCGTTGCAGCCCGGATTCGCCGTCCACTGCGACCGCGACCTCATAGCCCTCGGCGCGCAGGTTCATCTCCAGACCAAGGGTGATGCTCTCGTCGTCTTCGACGATCAGGATACGCTTGTTGCCGTTCGCTCCGCTCATGACTCGGATCCTCAGTGTTCCACCGCCGGGAGCACCAATGTGAACGCGCTGCCCTTGCCTGGCGCGCTGACCAGCTCCACCCGCCCTTTGTGCGCGCGCATCACGTGCTTCACGATGGCGAGCCCGAGCCCGGACCCTTCCCGCTCGCGAGAGAGCCGGTCATCCGGGCGGTAAAACTTCTGGAAGATGCGCTTGTGTTCGACCGGCGCGATACCAACGCCGTTGTCTCGAACGGTGACCCGCACTTCTCTGCCGCGCTGCTCGACGAACACCTCAATCTGCACCGGATCTCCGCCGTACTTGTAGGCGTTCGTGAGCAGGTTGAACAGTGCGTCCGAAACCGCACCGCGATCGGCGTGCACCGTGATCGACTCCGCCGGCAGCTCCACCGCGAGCTTCACGGCGCGGCGTTCGCGCACCGGCTCGAACGCGGCCACCGCGTTCTGCACGATCGAGCGCAAATCCGTGTCTTTCATCACGAACTCGCGCCGCCCGCTCTCCATGCGCCCCCAATCGAGCAAGCGATCGATCAGCTCCTGCAGCCGCGTGCTCTCGCGTCCCAGCGCGGCGATACATTTATCCTCCGCTTCCGTGTCGCCGCGACGCATGGCCAGGGTCTCGGTAAACAGCCGAATCGACGTGAGCGGCGTGCGCAGCTCGTGCGAAACCTTGGACACGAAGTCGCTCTGCAAGCGCGACAGGTTGGCCTCTCTGCGCACGAACACCCAAACCAAAATGACCCCGGTGGCCGCCGCGCCGCTCAGCGCCATCACCAAGATGCCCATGATCAGGTTCAGCTTGGCTTCCCCCATGAACAGCAAAATGACGCCGAGCGCCAAGAGCAAGAAGGTCGGCACGACCACCAGCGCGACCAGCAAAATAACGATGCGGCGGTAGCCAAGAGCCGCCAAATCGCGAGACGCCATTGCGACTTCCCATTATACCCGACAGATTCTTTTACCAGGGCTCGCAGCTCAAAAAAGGCGAGAAGGTCGCAGTTTTGTTTTCTTGAGGGCAAACGCGGGAACGGGCGCGCTGCGCGCCGAAGCGCGCCGCAAGGCAACCAAGCCACGCCGAGCCGCACGCGGCAGCCGCGCCTGCCCGTCACTGAAACGCAGTCACGTTTGACGCCCGCAATGCGCGCTCACAGACTGCGCCCGATGCCCGTCCGACTGAGAGCGCGCGTCCAACGTGGCGTCGCCATCGCGCTCGGCCCGGCGCTGCTGGCCGCGTGCGGAGGCAGGACCAACGAGCAGCCAGATCCCCTGCCCGGCACTGTTTCAGAAGGCGGAGCGACCCAGGGCGGCGCAAACAACACGACCGGCGGCGCGCCCCCCAGCGGCGCGCGCCCGAGCGGCGGGCAGCAAGCGGCGGGTGGACGTGCGACCGGTGGCAGCGCCGCCAGCGGAGCACCGAGCGGCGCAAGAGCCGGTAGCGGAGGCCGCGCGAACGGCGGCACGGGCGAAAGCGCCGCCGGTTCACTCGGCGTCGGCGGTGGTCTTTCGAGCGGAGGTTTTGCCGGTCGCTTCGCGGGCGGCGGGACCGCTGGCAGCGCTTCGGGTGGCGGATTTGCGGGCCGCTTTGCCGGCGGAGGATTTGCCGGCAGCTTGGCCGGTGCAGGGTTTGCCGGTAGCACGGCTGGCTCGTGCACCGATTCGCAAGGCTTGGTACCGCTCGAGTACCGCGGCTGTCGCGTCGACAGCGACTGCGGGGTGCTCGTCCTCGGTAGTTGTTGCAATCGCGACCGCGCGGTGGGCATCGCCGCAACACTCATGTGCACGCTTCCGCCCGTGCCTTGCGGAGCCGTCGACTGCGACAAGGTCGCAGGCTTCGTGACCGACGACGGTCAGCTGGCTGCGAGCTTGCGTGAACTCGAGGTGCGGTGCCAGTTCGTCGAACCGGGCACCACGCTTTGCCGCACCACCCTCACGGGTAACACCAGCGACCGCATCCCGTGCGGCACGGGTACGTGCGACTCTGGCGAGCTTTGCGTGCACCGCTCCGCGCGCGGGGGGCCCGCTCCGCGCTGTACACCGGTGCCCGCCGACGGCGCTTGCCCGCCCGACACGAAATACGAGTTGAGCTGCAACAACGACGGCCCGGGTTGTCAGGAGCTCCTGCTCACGCCCGAACCGTTTTGCGCTCCGGTGCCGCCCGGCTGTGGCTCCCCCACCGCGTGCGCCTGCCTGCCTCCCGAGATTTGTCAATCCCAAGTGTGTCAAGGCGTGATGGGGCGGCAAATCTTTTGTCAGGACCAGTCGGCGTAAGTGCGCACGTTGATCCGTGACGAACTTTCCGGATTTTGGGAATCGAAGCCAAGCTCGAACGTTGACCCAGTATGACGAGATGGTCCGAACCGGTTTCGACAGCGTCCACGGAGCTTCAGTCAACGCCCCCCGCGCGGCCGTCTACGCCGCTTCAGGTGGTTTCTAGGCGCACGGTCGGGGCCGGCTTTTTGCATCTGATGGATCAGCGGCTCAGCTCCGCGTTCCGCGGCCTTTCCTCACGCGTGGACCGGGTCACGGTGCGCTTCGAGGATTTGAACGGGCCGAAGGGCGGCGTCGACACCGCTTGCCGCATTCAGCTGCTCATCAGTGGCCAGCCGCCGCTGGTCGTGGAAGGGCGGGCCGAAGACGAGGCGCGCGCGTTTCGCGTGGCGCTGCCGAGGTTGGTCGCGGCGCTCGATCGGCAGCTCAGTCGGCGCGCGGTCAGGCCTCGGAAGACGCTGCGTGAGCCGTTCGCTCGCGCAAGCTCGAGAAGCCACGACCCGCGGGCTGCGTAGCGCTACGCGGGCCTCCATGCGCCAGTGGCACGAGCGTGGCTCAGGTCGCGGCGCCGTGAGCAGCGCGCTTTTGTTCGAGCTTGCTGAGGAAGCGTTCGGGCTGAATCACGACGCGGTCGTGAGTGCCTTGACCGATCACTTCGACGCCATCGTGCGCTTCGACCACGAACGAGATGCGACGGCCCTCCACACGCGCGACGCGCACGCTGACTTTGACGGTAAAGCCAGGGGGCGTTGCGGCCGAGTGCGAAATGCGGATGTCGACACCGACCGATTGTTCGCCGGGGTCGAGGTGCGCACGCATGGCCTCCATGCATGCCCACTCCATCAAGCCCACGAGGTAGGCGGTGGCGAACACTCGGGGCATCGCGCGGAAGAGGTCTGATTCTGGGTACACGTGAGGGACGGTCTTGTCGCTCGTGATCACGTGGCTGAATTCGTGAGTCTGACCGACGCAAAGAGTGGGCTTCATGAAAGGTTCTCCAGAGAGAGGGCCACGCGAAGACGCGCGCCTTTCAGCGCATTCAGCAAAGGCCGGGCCAACCGGGAAATCGAGCGAAATCAGGCGGCAGCGGCGTGCATGCGGACGTGCGTCCGTTCGCGTAGCGGACGGGTGTCAATGTAGGCAGGGGGCGATAGGGACGAGCAGCCGCGCTCGGAAACCTGGGGCGGCACAGAACTGGTGCATGAAGCGCTGCTGGGTGGCAGCCCCCACGAAGAGCAAGAGCGACCCCACGCGCGAGGCGGCGTGCTAGAAGCCGCTCCGCCGGTGACACGGAGCCAGTGTCGACCGACCCCAGCCGAACGAGGACAGCATGCGCTTTTTACAGATCGTCAGCACGGCGAACATGAGCGGCCCGCCGGATCCTTCGCACATGGCCAAGCTCAGAAAAATTACTGGCGACGCGATCGCGAACGGTAGCTTGCTCGCAACGGGCGGAATCGGAAAACGTGCGACCGCAGCAGCGCGCGTGATTCAGAAGGACGGCAAGATCACGGTCGAGGATCCGCCGAGCGGCGACGGCTGGATGGCAGCAGGCGGCTATTCGTTGGTGGAATATGCTTCGAAGGAGCAAGCCATCGCGGAGGCCAAGGCGAAGTTCGACGTGATGGGCGACGGAGTGGTCGAGCTGATTCAGGTAACGGAGATGCATCCGCCAGCCAATCAGCCGCCGAAACCCGCCGCGTGGACTAGGTTGCCCGCAGGCGTGGTGCCGTACCTGTCTTTCGACGGGGCGAGCGAAGCGGCGGCGTTTTATCAGAAGGCCTTCGGCGCGCGCGAGATCACGCGCATGCCGGGGCCCGACGGCAAGCGGCTGATGCACTGTCACTTGGAGATCAACGGCGGGGCATTCATGCTCTCGGACAACTTTCCGGAGATGGGGCTGCCGCCGGTGCAGCGCTCGGCGAGTTACACCATGCAGCTCGTGATCGAAGACGGGGACGCTTGGTGGAACCGCGCGATCAAGGCGGGGTGTAAGGAGAAGTTGCCGTTCGCGGTGGCGCCCTGGGGCGACAAGTACGGGCAGCTGGTGGATCCGTTCGGCGTCACCTGGGCCATCAATTCGCCCGCCAAATCAGCGTAGTGCGACGCAGTGCCTCGGCCAGGGGGCCAGGCGTGCGCGACCGGCGAGGGTTCGGTCGCGCCGGGGTCCGCCCTGCAAAACTGCGACAAGCCCGAAGAAATTTGGAAACTCGCATCGCGCAGGGACCGATGTAGATCTCGCGGTGAGCGATGTAGGATGCGGCGGACGATGCAGACGAAGGGAGCAGCGCGGGCCGGCTTCGAGGCCAGCCCGACCGGCGGCGCGTGCGCAGCGGCGGCCCCGCGCGGCTCAGGTGACCTTCGGTGAGCCAATGAGCGACGAAAGCGTTTCGAAGAAGCCCCCCGAAGTGGAGTCGACGAGCCAGTCCACCATCATCGATGGCGCCGCTGGCGAGTTGGATCGGGAGATTGCGCTGCATCTGCCGCCTGCGACGGACGCCGAGCTCGAAGCGGCGATGCACTCCCCCACGCAGGCGACGAGCCCGAGCCTGCGGCGGATTGCCCGCTCGCGCGCGCGCTCCCGGCAAGCGTGGCTACTAGCGGCTTTGTTTGCCGGTTTCTCGTGCATCGCCTTGCTGTGGATGAGCCTGTTTCCGAGCGGAAGCGCGGGCTCGGGGCCTGAGCCGCGCGTGTCGATCGAGAGCTCGCGCACCGCGGGTGCGTTGCCTCTGGCCGTGCCAGCGGTGCAGACGGCCACGGCGCCCGAGCAAATGCCCGAGCGCGCGCTCGAGCCCGCGCGGGTCGAAGCGGAGGTGCCCGCGGCGCCGTCGATCGCGAGTTCGCCGTCTGCGATCGAGCCCACGAGCGAGGTGGCTCCCAGCGCGCGCGGCGCGGTATCGAACACCAGCTCGAGCACGCCTCGGGTTCCCGCGATGCCGCGTCCGCGGCTCGACAAGCCGAATGTGCCGGAAGAAGTTGCTCCATCACGCACACGAGAAAACGCGGCCGCAGCCAGCTCGCTTTCGCCTGCCCCGGCCCCCTCCTCCAAGTTCGTGTTTCAGCCCCAATGAGATCTTCATTCAAGCTGTCTGCCGTGTGCGCGTTCAGCGCTTTCCTTGCTTTGACTCAGCCGCGCTCGGCGCGAGCTCAAGCCCCCGACGCCTCCGCAAGCGGCGCCGCCGCGGCACCCTCCGCGGACGACAACGCGGAAGCGCGCCGGCTCTATCGCAAAGGGGCGGAGGCGTTCGATGCCGGTAAGCCGCAAGAGGCGCGCAGCTTCTTGCTGCAAGCCTGGGCGATTCGGCAGACCTACGACGTCGCGACCGCGCTCGGGCAGGTGGAGCTCGACTTGAGCTTGCCACGCGATGCTGCCGAACATTTGGATTTCGCGCTTCGCACCTTTCCGCCGCAGCTCAGCGCGGAGACGTTGCAGCGAGTGCGCGGTCTGTTCTTTCAAGCTGAGAAGAAGGTCGGCACGCTGATCGTGCGCGCAGACCGGCCGGGCACGCGCATTCTGGTCGACGCGAAGCCGGTCGGGGTGACGCCGCTTGCCGGTCCCTTGTTTCTGGACCCTGGTTCGCACGTCATCGACGGGGAGGACGGCACCGGTCACGTGACGCGGACTTTGGAGGTCGAAGCCGGTACCACGCAGAGCATTGGCCTCGAGCTCGCCGCGCCGCGGCCAGTCGCGCCGGAGGTTCACGCTGAAGCGAAGGACTCGGTGCCTCCGGTGCCGCTTTTGGTGGGCGGCGCGCTCGTGGTCGCGGGGCTGGGCGTTGGCATTTGGTTTGCGGTCGACGCGGGCAATCGCTCTGACGAAGCGCGCTCGTTGCGTGAGAGCTTGGGCAACCGCAGCTGCGGCGGGGTCGCGCCAGCGTCTCCCTCCGAGTGCATGGAGCTACGCGACGTTGCTTCGCGCTACAGCCGGGATCGCAACGTCTCCACCGCAGGCTTCGTGGGCGCGGGCGTCGCCGCGGTCGCGACGGGGGCGTTTTGGCTGTTGAGCTCGCCGCGTGCATCGACGGAGCGCCAGAGCGCGCTGCGCGTGAACGGCAGCGTGGACAATCATTCAGCGGCGCTCTGGGCGACGGGAGAGTTTTGATGGCGCGTCGATGGTTCTTGGCGCCCCTCGGCGGCGCTTCGCTTGCCGTTTTTCTGCTCATCAGTTGCGTCGACGCCACGGACGACTGCGAGTTCGTGAAGACGTGCGGCGCGACCGGGGGGGCCTCGGGCAGCGGCGGCGCAGCGACCGGGGGCGGCGGAGCGAGCTCCGCGCGAGGCGGTACGGGCGGCGCAACGGGCGGCGCCGCGGGTGCGGGCACCGGCGGCATTAGCGTTGTCGGCGGTGGCGGTCAGGGCGAAGGCGGTGGCGGCGGCGGCGCCGGCGCAGGTGAAGCCGGGGGCGGCGGAGCGGGCGGCGGCGGCGGTGCGGGTCCGGGCTGCGAGCCTGCGTGCGGCGGGGACACGCCGGTCTGCGACGTCGCGACCAGTACCTGCGTAGGCTGCCTGCAGGCCGAAGACTGCGGCAACGATACTCCTGTGTGTGACGCGACCACTCACACCTGCGTCGAGTGCGAGGCGAAATCGGATTGCGCCGGCGCGACGCCGCTGTGTGACACCGAGTCGCACGTCTGCGTCGGTTGCCTCGCGCGCAGCGATTGCAAGCCGCCGACTCCCGCGTGTGACACCGAAACGCATAGCTGCGTTGCCTGCACCGCCAACGGCGATTGCAAGGGCTCGACACCGCTGTGCGACACCGCGAGTCACACGTGTGTCGCCTGCCTCGAACAGTCGGATTGCGTCGATCCGGGCGCGTCGCAGTGTGACGGCAAGACTCACACTTGCAAGCCGTGCAGCACCAACCTGCACTGCGCCGACATCGCCGACAAGAGCGTGTGCGACGGTGGCACGTGCGTGCAGTGCACGGGGAAGGAATCGAGCGCTTGCGGCGTGGACACCGCCAGCGGCACTCCCTTTATTTGTGACAGTAAGCTGCGTGTTTGCACCACGCACAAGCAACGCAGCTCGGGCCTGTGCGGCGCGTGCGTTTCGGACAAGGAGTGCCCGCTCGGTCAGATGTGCGTGCTCGATACCTTGGGGTCAGGCGCGGCGGCCAAGCAGGTCGGCTACTTCTGCCATTGGAAGCAGGGGGACACCGCCAATGGGGCGCCGGCGGATTGTCCGACGCAGGGTCGGCCCTATTTCAGGCTCGTGTCCGGAGCCAGTAGCATCGACGGTGAGGTGGCGGATATCTGCACGCTGGCCGTGAGCTCCTGCCCCGCAAAGAACGAATTTCGGAACAAGAATTGCGCTCCCACTGGTACACCAGACGACACACTGTGCGGCGTGGCCGCTCCAACCGATGCGAAATGCGTTTCCATTGGCGCGGGCTTCCGTTGCACTATGACCTGCTTGGGCGACGACGACTGTCTGACCGGATCCTCTTGCAACACGCTCGTGACTCCTCAGGTGTGCACGCTCTGATCGAGCAAAAGTCTTCGGCAATACGATGAGCCAGTTCGCCCGAGTCAGTCGTTCACATAGCCCTGCAAAGGGGGTTCGCGTATCTGGCCGTTTCGCGCGGCGTATCGCCGCGTTTCCGGTCTTGCTGGCTTGCCTGCAGGCTTTCGCGAGCTGCGGCGGGGACGAGTTCGATAGTTGTGAAGCGCACCGAAGCTGCCCGGTTCCGCAAACCGGTGGCACGGGCTCCGGCGGGAGTGGCGGCAACACGCCGAGCGGCGGAACCGCGGGCAGCGTCAGCGGGGGCACGGCAAGCTCTGGCGGCTCAGGGCTCGGCGGCAGTACGAGCGGCGGGGAAGCCGGTGGCGACGCGGGCAGCAATGCTGGAGAAAACTCCGGCGGTGCCGGTGGCGCGGGCGGCGCCTCGGGGTGCGCCGGCGCTTGCCATGGAAACACCCCGGTTTGCGACGTTTCATCGAACAGTTGCGTGCAATGCTTGCAGGCGGACGACTGCGCCGCTGACCGGCCGCTTTGCGACAGCGCCACTCACACCTGCGTGCAGTGCACGGCACGGGCCGATTGCGGCGGGGAGACTCCCGCGTGCGACCTCGCGACCAACACTTGCGTGGGCTGCCTGGCGCGCACCGACTGTAGGACCCCGACCCCGGCGTGCGACCTCGCGACCAACACCTGTGTGCCCTGCTCCGCGCACACCGATTGTAAGGGCGCGACGCCGCGCTGCGATGCGGAGAGCCATGCCTGTGTGGCCTGCCTCGAGCAGTCGGACTGCACCGATCCGACTGCCTCCCAATGCGACACCGAGACGCACAGCTGCAAGCCGTGCAGCGCGGGTTCGGATTGCGCGAACATCGCCGGCAAGAACGTGTGCGAGGCCGGCGTGTGCGTGCAATGCTCGGGCAAGGACTCGAGCGCCTGCGGCAGCTCTGGTGGCACGCCCTACGTGTGCGACAGCAAGCTGCACACTTGCACGACCCGAAAACAGCACAGCTCGGGCCTGTGCGGCGCGTGCGCTTCCGATAAGGAGTGCCCGCTCGGCCAGCTGTGCGTGCTCGATACGGTGAGCGCCGGCCAAACCAGCAAACAAGTCGGCTACTTCTGCCATTTTAAGCAGGGCGACACGGCCAACGGCGCTCCGTCGGACTGCCCGACCCAGGGGCGGCCGTACATCAAAGTGGCCTCGGACTCGCTCAGCATCGACGGCGAAACCGCGGACGTGTGCACGCTGGCGGTCAGCTCCTGCACGGCGAACAGCGAGTTTCGTAACAAGAACTGCGCGCCGACGGGCACCCCGAACGACACGCTGTGCGGCGCGGCCGCACCGAACGACGCAAAGTGCGTTTCCTTCGGCGCCGGCTACCGGTGCACCATGACGTGCCTGAGTGACGACGATTGCCCCACTGGTTCGGCTTGCAACACGGCGGTGACGCCGCGCGTGTGCACGCTCTGATTCGAATCGCCTAACGACGTCGCTCGATTGGCCGCGCGCCTTCGCGCTTGTCGAACCAGGTCGAGCCGAGGTGCCTCGGGAGCATCGAGGCGTACAACACGTCGCGCAAGGCGTTGGTTTCCCAGGTTATCTGCGAGTGTCCGATCCCGGTGCGTACGAAGACGGCGCCCGCGTGCGACAGGTCGCGCCGGGAAAGCTCGCCTTCGCTCAGCTCCTCGGCGACCAGCACTCCCCCGCGCTGGAGATCGGCGCGCAAGCCGTGATTCATGGTCTCGGTCGTGGCACCAGGGGTGAAGTAGCTCACCAGCTTGTGCCGGCTGGTCGCCGGTTCGTCGCGGCGCTCGAGGACCCAGTCGCGGAAAACTTCCCGCTCCGCATATAGCGCGTCGAATAGATAGGTTTCGGAGACGTCCACGCCGCCCACGCGCAGGCTGCACGCCGCGGCGTGATAGCCGCCCGAGTGCGCGGAGAGGCAAACCCGCCCGACCTCTGCCCGTTCCGGAAAGCGCGAATCTCCCAGCGTCGAGCGCCCTGCGCGTGCCGCTGCAGACAGCGCGCTCTGGAGCAGGCGTGAAAGGCCGCGCGGTTGCGTCAGGCGCCCGCACGACGAGTCAGCGGCAAACAGCGCCAGCTGCGGCACGACCAACACCGCGTTCTGCCGGCTGTCGACTAGCTGCTCGCGCAATGCGTGGGCGACGATGGCTCGCTCCGCGCTGCTGTTGTGCCCGTGAAAATGCACGAGCGCAGGAACGCCCTCCGCAGCGTGGAAGCGGTAACGCCGAGGGACGAAGACGATGACGGTATCGTTGCCGTAGCTCAGCCCGGCGAAGGGCGCGTCCGGCAGGCCGAGGACCAGCGTGGTGCCGAGCGCGTCCTCGGTCATCGAACGCAGGCGCGGTTTCGTTTCGGCTGAGGCGTCGCGTGCGAACCCGGCTACCGAAAGGGTCGGGAGCGTCGCGAGGGCGGCGAGAGCCATGCGGCGGTGCATGTCCCAGGCAGTGCCTGAACCGACACGCGCGGGCCAAGTTCGTATCCTACATTTGTCTACAGAGCGGTGAAGCCCTTTAAATTCGATGGTTTAAGCGCCTACGGTCAACCCCAGAGACCGATTCAGCTCGAGCAAGAGCGAGCCCGCTTCGCCGCTGCTCGGCAGCCCCAAACGCTCCCGCTCGGCTTTCGGTAGCGCGATTCGTACCTCCGCCGCGAGCTCGGCCAGCGCGGCGACACGCGCCGCGCGGATCCGCGCACGCTGCTCGGCCGTAAGGCGCGGATAGAGCCAGCGGTCGATCCGCATTGAAAGCGCCGCATGGCGCACCTCATCGCGAGCAATGCGACCGAGCACGGCGCGCACGGACGCGTCGGTAGCGCGCGCTGCCTGGTGCAGGGCGATCAGCGCGCCCCAAGTCTCGCGTACACAGCCTTCCACCGCGTTGTCGAGCGCGATCGCTTCGAGCGAACGGGGCGGCGCGTCGTCGCGTTCGACCCGCGCGACCGGTACGCCGAACCTTCGTGCCAGCGCGCGAGTGGCCCGCGCGTGCCGGCGCTCGTCCCGCATGCTGCGGGACGCTTCGCGCAGCAGCCTGCGCGGCGCGCCGTGCGCGCGCAACTCGCGACGCAAGACTCGGAAGGCGTCGACGCTCGCCGCCTCCAGCCAGGCGGCGTCACCGAGGTGACACTCGAAGCGGCTACGCACGTTGCGCGTCGCTGAGCGCAGACCAACTGGACGACGCCCTTCGCATGGAAATGGATGGGTTAGACACAGCACGCTTTCGGGTGACTCGCGAACACACGTGATCACTCCGGTGTGAAACTCGTCACAAAGCGCCGAACATTGGGCCGAGTCGAGTACACCCAAGGTCGGCTCGACCGCGACCGACTCGACTCTCGGCGGCTCGACCCCGTTGTCGGGACAGGAGGATTGACCCAAGCAGTCCGTGAACACCAAGGGCGCGCCAGCGAGCAGCACCCCTTCCAGCAGGCGCCGCAGCGAGGCAGCCCTCATTGCGCACACCCAGCAAAGGTGCCGCGGTCGAGAGCGCTTTGGCACGCTTTCGAATTGCCGTCGTCTTCCAGACGCTTGGCCTCCGCCTCGCATTGCGAGCGCAGATCGGCCGGACCTCGGACGCAACACTCACGTACTAGCTCCGCAAGGTCCGGACACGGCCCAGCGCAACCGGCACAAACCAAGACGAGGCTCACCGCCCCAATCGCCCAAACACCCGTGCGAACCATGAATGCTAGCTTAGCTCGATCGACGCTCGCGACAAGCGCGCGAACTCAGGCGCCGCGGAATCAACGTGGATAGCTGAAGGCTTCGAACGGCGGAGGCGGCGCTGGAAACACCCGCACGCCCAGCTCTTCCAAGAAATAGAGCGAGTAGCTGCGAAAGAACACGTGCGCGGGCAGCAGCGCCACGCTGCTCAGATAGGGTAGCGCTGCCAGGCAACAGGTGAGACACGCGGTCAGCATGCCCAGAATCAGAAAGCCCACACCCAACACGACCTTCAGCAGATAGAAAAGCAGCAAGGGGCCCAGGTTATCGGCGAGCACCTCGCGGCGCACGCTGGCCCAAGCTTCAGCCAGCTTGCCGCCTCGCAAGTAAAATACCGGGATTACGAAATCATCGAGCAGCATCGAGATCACCGCGAGCGGGGCAAGTGTCACGAGCGCAATGCCGGCGCAGACCAGCGCCGCGCCCACGCTCTTGCCGCCAAAGTTGCCCGTTCGGAGCTCCTCGAACGCCATCCAGAAGCCGACGCCGAGCGCGGCGAACAGAACCACCAGCGACGAAAGAGCGAGCAGCACCCGAAACTTGAAGATGTCCCACGCCGGCGCCCGCAGGCGCGCCCATGGTTCTTTCACCTGATAGCGGTCATGGATCACCGACTCCACGAACATCAATTTGCCGCGGCTACTCAACCAAGTGAGCAGCAGGCCGAGCCCGAAACCGAATATCAGGGCGGCACCGCCGAGGGCGATCACGAGCGCGACGTGATCCTGAATCCAGGCCATGATCTCGCGCCAGGTCTCGGCAAACTCGGGCTCGGGCGTCGCGCTTTTACCGCCGCCGCTCGAGCCAAACGGGCCGCCCGATTTCCCGCCGAATGGCCAACGAGCGCCGTACGAACCCCCGCCCTCACCGAGCCCGGCGAGGAACGCGATGAAGCCGAGCGCCAGCCATTTCTCCAAGCGCACCGGAAACAACGATGCTCGCGCGCGCTCGATAGCGCGCGTCATGGCTTGCGTGGGAGATTTGCCAGTCATGTGTCCGGCTACGCCTGCGCTCCAATCACCACGGCGTATGCCAAGCGTCAATCATTCGCTAAAAGCGAGCGTCCTCGCGCGGTTCTGCGCATCCGGCGGCGCGAACGTCAAATGTCGAAGCCATACGCAAGTGAGCCGAGCAGCAAGCTGTGGCCGCTCGAGCGACTGCAACCCTCACCGGGAGCGTAGCCGCTCGGGCTCTTCTCCTGACATTCGTACGCCTTCTCGTTGAGGATCAGGCCAAAGCCGAGCGTCGTGCGCAGCAGGCCACGACCACCGCTGTAGACGTCGGCGCCGAGTTCGAAGTTGTACCACACCGCGCGCTGCCAGGTTTGCTTGGCCGGCGCTTCTCCGTTCTGCTCCAGCGCGCACAAGAATAAACACAATAGCCCCGCAGAGCTGGTCTGGTTCACGTAACGCCCAACGGACACGCCACTTCCGAGAGTGAGGAAGGTATGGCTACCCGAAGCGAGGCGCAGCCGGGGTATCACTGCGAATTGAAGACCGCTGAGGCTGACTCCCGCCCCGAACCCGAGCGCCAAGACCGGAATCGGTGCTACGTCCAAATCAATGCCTAAAGCGCCCGCCGGAGCGCCGATGCCGATGTGGGCGAGCAGCGCGAGGCGATCGCCGCTCCACGAGTGGCGGGAGGCGCGTGAAGCGCGGACCACAGTGTGTTCGCTTGGCGACGCCTTTTGCGCGGGCTCGGCCGCGGCGAGGCGGCAAATCGAAGCCACACACAGCACCACCAGGACCTTCGAGAACATGCCAAGCAGGCAATAGCAGGCAGCGTGCCAACCACGACGCACCAGAAGCCTGACTGGCCCTGTTAAACGTCGAGATCCACGACCAGCGCGCGCAGCAGCTCGGCCACGCTCGTGGCTTGCGCCGGGCAGCCGCGCGGGCGGTGCGGGGGATCGCCGTCGGCGAGCTGGGCAACCTGGCCGAGCAGGACGCCGTCGTCGATCGCCTGCTCGAGCAAACCACGCAGATCGTAGTGCACGTCGACGTCGTCGGGAGCGAGACGAATCGCCGCTCGCGCGTAGAAGCCGAGCAAGTGCGTCCACGCGGTGCCGCGGTGATAGCTCACCTCGCGCTCTTCGGGACTACCCGCGAATTGGCCGATGTATTTGCCGTCGCTCGGCGAAAGGCTGCGAATGCCTCGCGGCGTGAGCAGCTCCGAGCGCACTCGCTCGATGATGGCCGCAGCTTGCCAGTGTTGAAACAGCTGCGGCGCCACCGCGAGCGCGATCAGCGCATTCGGACGGATGCTCTTGTCCGCCCAGGCGTCGGCGCTGTCGCGAGCTTCGCTCAAGCAGTCGTAGGGATAGTCGGTCTCATCGCACCAGAAGCGAGCGCGAAAGGAGGCATCCGCGGTCTCGGCGTGCTGCTCGCAGAGCTCGGCCAGGCGGAGCTGCTGGTAGTGCCTGGAGAAGCGCGCGAGCGTGTTCGCACCTTGCACGAACAGCGCTTGCTGCTCGATCGCAACGCCCGCGCGCGGCGTGACCAGGGCCGGTCCGACGTGCGCGTCCATCCAGGTCATGGCCGCGCCGGTCGCACCGTTCACCAGCAGCCCGTCGGCGGAAAGCCAGACGAAGCGACGCCTGCGCGAGCGCAAGCGAACGAACGCGCGCACCAGCGCCGGATACAGCTGCTCTTTGAGCAACGGATGGTCGAGGCCAATGCGAGACTCGAGCTCTCGCGCCAGCTCGAACAGCCACAAAGTTCCGTCGGGCAGCGGCTTGCTGCGCAGCGCGCCCGCTTCCGGCAGCCGCTCCGGCAACAAACCGCCGCGTTGAAACGGCAGCAGCGTGCAGAGCGCGCGTTCGACCAGGTCCAGGCGACCGCGAGCCAAATGCAGGCCTGGCATGGCCATTACCCAGTCGCGCACCAACGTCGCGTGCCATGGGTAGCCGGCGATCACCGCGGGCCGCTGCGCGGAATCCAGACAAAATTGCTCGGCCGCGACGCACAGCGCGCGAACGCTCTCGGAGCGCTCTTCGCCCGGGTCCTGCGCCGAAATCAGCGCGCGAGCCTCCTCCATCAACTTCTCGGGCGAGCTGTCCGGCAGCGCGCCAATCGCTGCGGTGAGGTACACCGTGCGGCCCGGGTCGAGCTGCATTTCGAACACCCCCGGGGTCCAGATGTCCTCCTGAAATGCGATGCCGTCGCCCTGATCGGCCAGGTATTCGAAGCGCCGCCACCAGTCGGGCGAGCCCATGAACATGCCTTCGTGGCCGAACACCACCGATGGCAAGCTGGGCACCGGCTTCATCTCCACCGCGCCGGGCTTCATGGAGATCACCTGCATCATACCGCCGTGTTCGCTCACCAAACGGTCGACCGGGCGCAGCGGCATCAGCGGTCGCACCTGCAACAGCGCGCTACCCCGCCCTTTCCAGGTGTAGCCGGTAACCAGCACGTTCTTGCCGCGCGCGAGGCAGAGCGTGCGTTCGAGCTGGTGATGCCCGATGCGGAACACCCAGCGCGGAATCGGATCAATCGCGAAGCTCGAGAGGTGTCGGTAGCCGGGCGTGGGCGCGAGGCTTGGAAACTGATGGGTCGCGAGGCGAAAGGTGCGGCGCTCGAGCTCGGGTGTGATGCTGGTCTCGGCGTGGCTGATGATCACGTGCCGACCGAGCGGTGGGGGCAGCGCGGCCACGAAGGCGCCGTGGTGACGGCGCGTGTGCATGAGCGCGATCGTACTCATCGAGTAGGCGCCGGCGCCGTTGGTATGCAGCCATTCGCGCTCCGCAGGCGCGAGCTCACCGTTGGTCTCGATCGCCGGCCACGGGCCGTCTCGCGACGGGCGAAAGTCGCTGCCGGGCCGTACCTTCATCCACCCCTCCGCGCGAGCAGCGCTGCCTCGGCAGCCGCGTACAGCGGCTCGCGCGGGGGCTTCACGCCGAGCCAGAGCTCGATCGCGAGCGCCGCCTGGCCGACCAGCATACCGAGGCCGTGCGAACGGACGAGTCCGTAAGCGCGCGCTGCGCGCAAGAAGTCGGTGTCTGGCGGGCTATAGACCAGGTCGTAGGCGAGGACGCTCGCCGGCAAGCGCGACCAGGGCACGATCGCCGCGACGCCCGCGCCGGGCTCTGCGCCGCTCATGCCTGCGCTGGTGGCTTGCACGATGACGTCTGCGCGCCGGCAGGCGACGGCAAACGCGCCCTCACCGTCATCGCCCGAGGCGTTGGGCCAAGGCACGAGCTCGGCACCCAGCGCGCGAAACCCTTGCGCGTGCGGCCAGCTCGCCTCGGGCTCGCTGTCGAGCCAGCGGCGCGCGGTCACCGTCACGGACTCCGCGCTCAGCAACGAGGCCGCGCGCGCCGCGCCCAGCGCGGCGCCGCCGCTGCCGATCACCACCAGCCGCCGCGGCGTCGCTGAATAACGTTGAATTTCCTCGGCCAAGGCAGGGACATCGGTGTTGTGCGCGATCAAACGCCCGCCTTGTTCGCGCACCAGCACGTTGGCCGCGCCGACGCCGAGCGCGCTTTCATGCCGCTCGTCCGCGAGCTGGAAAGCCTCGCGCTTCCAGGGCACCGTCACGTTCGCTCCCGCGATCTCCCCGACCCGAAGCAAGTCCATGGCGCGCGCGAGCTCGGCCTCACCGGCCACATCGAACAGCTCGTAGCGGTGCGAAAGGCCGAGCTCACGGTAGGCCGCCTGGTGAATGGTCGGTGACATCGAATGGCCCACTGGGTGGCCGAACAGCACGAAGCGAGAGCTCACGAATCCTTTTCCTTTTCCGAGTCGAGCACGCCCCTGACCTCCACGTCCAGCGCGCCCTCGCCGAGCCGAAGCGAAATTGCATCTCCGACCGCCGCCTCGCTCGCGCGCCGAACGACCTTGCCGTCACGCGCGAGCGCGATGGCATAACCGCGACCCAGGACCGCCAGTGGAGAGAGCGCATGCAGCCGAGCCGCCTGCGCCGACAGCTGCTCCCGCCCCCGACCAAAGCCCAAGCGCATCGCGCCGAACAGACGCGCCCCCAGGGGCGACAGCCGCGCTCGCTGCTTCTCGATCACCGAGCGCGGATGATTGGCGAACAGCCGGGAATGCAGCGCCGCGGTGAGCTGAGCGCGACGCTTGAGAGCGCGCTCGGTACGGCGAAAGAGCCGCGCGGCGAACTCGTCGAGCTCGCGCTGCCGCTCGGCGACGACCAGGCGCGGATCGCCGAGGCGCGCGCGCCCGCGGTCGACCTCCGCCCGCAACCCGAACAGGCGCGCGCGCATGCCGCGCTCGAGCGCGGCGGAGTAGCGCCGCAACGCCATGCGCCGTGCTTCGGCGTCGGGGACCACTAGCTCGGCCGCCTGCGAAGGCGTCGCCGCACGCGCGTCCGCCACTAGATCCGAGAGCGAAATGTCCACCTCGTGGCCAACCGCGCTGACCACCGGCACCCGCAGACTGGCGATGCGACGGACCACGCTTTCGTCGTTGAAGGCCATCAAGTCTTCACCCGAGCCGCCACCTCTACCGATGATGACGACGTCCAGGCCGGGGTAGCGCTCGATGCGGGCGAGCGCAGCGAGCAAGCTTTCCGGCGCGCCTTCACCCTGCACCAAGGCCGGCGAAAGCACCAGTCGAACCCCGCCGCGACGAAAGGCGACGGTTCGGATGTCATGAAAAGCCGCCCCTGCCGCACTCGTCACTACACCGACCACTCGCGGATCGGCGGGCAGCGGCCGCTTACGCGCCGCATCGAACAAGCCTTCGGCGCCGAGCTTTTTCTTCAGGGCCTCGAGCGCGATCAAAAGCCCTCCGCGCCCGGCTGGCCGAACCCGCTGCGCCACGAATTGCAGCCGCCCGCGCGGCGCCCATACCGTGGCTCGGCCAAACAATTGAATCTTCGCGCCCTCGATCAGGTAGCGCTGAGCGCGCAGCGCGTCGAAGCGATACATGACGCACTCGACGCAGGCGTCTTCGTCCTCGTCCTTGAGCGTGAAATAGGAGTGACCGCTCACCGCGCGCTTCAACGAGCCGACCTCGCCTTCGACCCAATAGCTGCCGCTCGCGCCTTCCACGGCGCGCCGGAGACGCCGATTGAACTCGGCGACACCAACGACGATGTCTTCGCTCCCTCCGCTCACGCGGCGCCCCATATAGCAGGCTCTTCGCGCCTCGCGCGCGCGCGTTGCACCGGAACCGGCAAGATTCCGAATTTACTTGGGTTTTGCGCGTGTTTTTGGGCGTGGCAGCGTGCCGCGGTGCGGCTTTTTCGGGCTCGGCTCGTGCGGCCGGCCGAAACGTAACGTGCGCGCTTCCACGCGGATCCAGTCACGGAAAGCGGCCACCTCCGGCCGCCGGAAATTCTCCCGTGGCGCGGCCAGGTAGTACGCGAGCCCAGTCGGCAGCGGAGCGATCTCGGGGAACGGCAGCACCAAACGCCCGAGCGACAGCTCGTCGGCAGCCAGCGAGCCGCGAGCGAGCGCGACCCCCTGCCCGCGCACGGCTGCTTCGACCACCAGGCTCGAGTCATTGAGCACGTTGTGGCGCACGCCTGGCAGCGCGTGCCCCACCGCTGCGAGCCAGCTGGCCCACGCGCCTGGCTCGTCGTCGTTCAAGAGCAGGTGCTTTTTCAGGTCTTGCGGCGAACGCAGGCGCGCCGCGAGCTCCGGCGCGCACACTACGACCCAGCTGTCGTCCGCGAGCTTTTCCGTAGCAAGGCCCGGGTAACGGCCGAAACCGTACCGAATACCGAGGTCGATGGCCTCGCTCGTGAAGTCGACCAGTTCCGCACTCGCGGAGATACGGACCTCGAAGTCCGGATGCTGCGCCATGAACCTCCCGAGCCGCGGCACGAGCCAGCGCGACGCGAACGAAGGGATGATGCTGATCGCGAGCACCCGTCCTTTCGCGCTGACTTCCCCGCGCAACTTGCGGTTGATGGCGTGAAGCCGCGCGAACACCTCGCCGAGCTCGAGCGCCCACGACTTGCCGTGCTCGGTCAGCGCGATACGCCGCGGCGAGCGACGAAAGAGCGCCACGCCGAGCTCCGCTTCGAGCGACTTGATCTGATGACTGACCGCGGTTTGGGTCACGCTCAGCTCGCGCGCGGCATTGGTAAAACTCATCTGTCGCGCGACGGCCTCGAACACCCGAAGCCCATGAAGAGACGGTAAATTCGGTCGAAGCGGTGCCATGCTCAACCTATAGATTAGTTTTATTCATGTATCATGGAAAGGATTCGTTAGTCGCCCATCGGCTTTGCGGCTAGCTCTCGAGGCATGAAGCTCTACAGCCTTCGTTACAGCCCCTACGCACGGAAGGTCGAAATGCTGCTCGACCTCTTGGGTCGACCCTACGAGCGCATCGAGATGCAGTACAGCGACCGCAGCGAGCTCGCCACACTCACCGGTGGGTACGTCCTGGTGCCGGTCCTGGTCGACGACGCTGGCAAAGTGATCGTGGAGTCACGCGACATTTGCGAACGCTTGCTCAACGGCGGCGACGCCGCGCGCCTGGTCCCTTCGCCGCTTCAAGGTCCGATCTGGGCGTACGCCGATTTCGTGGACGGCCCGCTCGAAGACGTCCTCTTCCGCATCGCCTCACCGACCGTCCGCGACCACTGGAAGAGCCCCAGCGATCGCGCCCTCTACACGCTGATCAAGGAGCGCAAGTTCGGCCCAGGCTGCCTGGAGACCTGGCTCCGCGAGCGCGACACTTTGATTGCCCGCGGACAGCGCTTGCTCGCGCCGACCCTGGCCACGCTCGCCGAACAACCGTTCTTGTTCGGCAGACAGCCCACCCTGGCAGACGCCGCCCTCTACGGCTGCTGTGCGATGCTAAAAGAAGCCGACCCCACACTCCTAACTCGACTCAGCCCCGCGCTCCCAAGCTTCATGGAGCGCGTGGAAGCCCAGAAACGGCGCTAGAAAACAGCAGTACCGCAGCTGATTCAAGAACGCCCCGCCCCCGATTTCGACGGTCGGAAGTGCCGCGACGAGCCACGCAGGCGAAGGCGCGGGCTCGTGCTCCCTTCATCATCGGTGACGACGTTCGAATTTAAGGCAAGTCATGCGCGGCCAGAACGTTGCGGCGAACTTAGCGTGCTCGTAGGGGCGTTGGTGGAGCGGGAAACACGGCTCGGGCGCGGAACACGGCTCACGGCTCAGACTTGGGAACTGGGGTCTGGCGGGGAACACGGCTCTGGCGGGGAACAGGGCTTGAGCGTCGGAACAGGGCTTGAGCGTGGGAACAGGGCTTGAGCGTGGGAACAGGGCTGCGGCGTGGGAACAGGGCTGCGGCGTGGAGCACGGCTCGAGCGTGGGAACAGGGCTGCGGCGTGGAGCACGGCTCGAGCGTGGAACAGGGCTGCGGCGTGGAGCACGGCTCGAGCGTGGGAACAGGGCTGCGGCGTGGAGCACGGCTCGAGCGTGGAACAGGGCTGCGGCGTGGAACAGGAGCGGAGGCAAATGGCTGCGGCGGAGGGCGGGGCCAGGCTTTTCCAGGAGCGGGTTCATCTTGCTACTACCGGTCGTGTCCTGGCGCGCCCGATGATTATTCCGGTCGTGGTGGGCTCCATGAGCGTTTGATTTGTCGACAACGTAATTGCCGCGTGACGCCCGGGTTTCGATTGCTGCTTCGCTCGTGCTCCGGGCGCAGCGTTCGTCGTCTGCTTTACCAGCTATGCAACCAACTCGTAGCGTCGAATTCGCTTGACGCATCCTCAGGCACTGCGTCGCGCCGCGGCCTAGTTCTAGGATGAAATGGCACACTGTGCGCGCAGATGACCGCGCATTACGCGGATACGCACCGCCTCGGGCGAAAAGTCATTTCGCCGCTCGAAGACGCGCTAGAGCTTATTTCACGAGCTCGAAAATCGCGGGTGTACTGTGCCGATCTATGAGCACGCACACACCCTCTCCGCAGCGAGAAAGCAATGCCTCGAACTTCGAGAGCTACCATTCGGACCGCCCCGAGAGCCTTCATTCGGACCCGTGCGACAGCTTTCATTCGGACCCGTGCGACAGCTTTCACCCAGACGTGGGCTCCGGCCGCGTCACGCGGCTCACCCCGGGTGCGAGTACGCGCCTCGCTCACCTGTCGGACGGCGAGTTGCTCTCGCGCACCCAAGATCTGGTTGGAAAATCGAACCAAGTCCTCGCTGCTCTACTCGATCACCTGGCAGAGGTGGAAGCACGCGGGCTTCACCGGCAACGAGCGTGCTCCAGTTTGTACACCTATTGTATCTACGAGTTGCGATTTTCGGAGGACGCCGCCGCGCGACGGTCGAGCGCCGCCAGGCTCGCGCGACGCTTTCCGGCCATTTTGCGGGCGGTGGCGACCGGCGAACTCCACCTCACCGGTCTGCTGATGCTGGGCCCGCACTTGACTGAGGCAAACCATCTCGCACTCCTCGCTCTCGCGAAGTTTCGCACCAAGAAGGAGCTTTCCAAATTGATTCGCCGCTTGGCGCCGCTTCCCTCGGTACCCGATCGGATGGAGCTCATCGGCGTATTGCCTCCCTCGCGGCCCGCTCCAACCTGGGCCAAGTTCATCGAATCACTCTCCCCACCCGTCCGGGAGCTTCCGGCTCGGACGCCTTCCGTCAACCACGCGGACGACTCGATGAGCCTTGGCGACTCGGACCGGTCCCTGGATGCAGAAAAGATCGACGATTCGGATCGACCTGGGGGCGACAGCACCGCGCTGGCGCGGTGCGAAAGCGAGGTGCGCTGGGTGGACGACTCGATAGACAGAAGCGCCGCTACCGGCGTCGCGGTCGGAGAAAGAATTGACCCTTCAGTCCAACGCAGGAGCGACGGCACCGCGCTGGCGCGGCGCGAAAGCGAGGTGCGCAGCGTGGACGACTCGATAGACAGAAGCGCCGCTACCGGCGTCGCGGTCGGAGAGCGAATTGACCCTTCAGTCCAACGCAGGAGCGGCAGCACCGCGCTGGCGCGGTGCGAAAGCGAGGTGCGCTGGGTGGACGACTCGATAGATAGAAGCGACTCGACCGGCGTCGCGGTCGGAGAGCGAATTGACCCTTCAGACCAACGCAGGAGCGACAGCGCCGCGCTGGCGCGGTGCGAAAGCGAGGTGCGCTGGGTGGACGACTCGATAGATAGAGGCGACGCGACCGGCGTCTCGGGTGGAGAAAGAATTGACCGTTCAGATCCGCACGGGGGCAATAGCGCGAAGGCAGCGCAATGCGAGGAGATGCGGGAGGAATACCAATCGACGCACCGGGACGACGCGGTCAACAGCAGGATCGTGGGCAAGAGCAGCTTGCCGGATCAGTGCGGGCGCGAGAGCGTCGCGCCGACGCCACCCGAAAGCGAGGGACCGTCGTGGTGCGAAGACGCGCGACTCTACCTGATTCAATTTACGACTACGGAAGAGCACGCGGAGCTGGTCGAGCGTGCGCGGGCTCTGCTATCGCATAGTCTGCCTAAAGCGAGTCTGGGGGAATTGCACCTGCGCGCGGTGCGGCTGTTGGTCAGGTCGCTCGAGAGGAAGCGCTTCGGTGCGCAGGAAGCTGTCGAACTCCACGTGGGGCGGCGCCCGCGGAAACGTCCAGACAGCCTCGCCGACGCGGCCGGTACGTTGCGGCGAGGCTACGGCGCGCCGTGTACGAGCGCGACGGGAAGCGCTGTGCGTACGTCGACGAACGTGGCACGCGCTGCAGCGAAACGCACCGACTGGAAGTTCACCACCTACAAGCTTTCGCTCTCGGTGGCGAACACCACCTTCAGAATCTGAGCCTCCGCTGCCAAGCTCACAACGTACTCGCCGCCGAACAAGACTTCGGCCGCGCGCACATGAAATGCCAACGTGACCGCTGTCGGCACGAACCCGAGCGGCATGCGAAACGTAGCGCTGAGGGCGGCCAAACATCGGAAATAGCGGACCTTCGACCGTGATGTTGCGTGCCGCTGTGCCGCAGCAATCACGCCTTTAGCTAGCGGTGGTGACCCTCCGCGCGGCGATGAAGCTGCGGTGGTGGCAGCCGTGCTTCGCGCATGCGCACCGGTTAGGGCTGCAAGCGGCGTCATCGTCGATAGCCGGAACTGGGCGATAGCCAGAACGCGCGACTGCGAAGCAATGCCTGCCCCTGCAGCCGTCCTCGCCAACCAGTGCCGACACCCGACTCCGACTTCGCTTCCAACTTCGACTTTTTTGCCAGCGTATGGCCGCCACGCGCCGTCGCTTCGACTCCGACTTGCTTTGACTCCGATGCCGCTCCATGCGGGCGCTAATCGTCGCCAACTTCGACTACGACCGAACCGCCCCGCCCCAGTCCGATCACCGACGGTCAACCACCGACCCGACGGTCAACCACCGACGGTCAACTACCGACCAGCGACCACCGACCCAACCAGCGACCACCGACCCGACCAGCGACCACCGACCCGACACCAGCGACCACCGACCCACCGCAGACACAGACCACCGCAGACACAGACCACCACGCAGACCAGCGACCACCGACCCGACCAGCGACCAGCGACCAGCGACCACCGACCCGACCAGCGACCACCGACCAGCGACCACCGACCGCGACGGCAACCACCGACCACCGGCGCCGACGCCGACACTGAACCACTTCGGTTAAAACCCTACCCCGACGGCCTGGCGCGGCTGCTGCCACGGGCTGGGGGTACTGGGTTGCCCAGCGCGGGCTTTCGACGCGCGTCGCGCCCGTAAACAACGAGGGCCCCAAACCAATAGCGGCCCCGCGTGCTTCTATTTGCGCTCCTTTGCGCTCCTTTGCGCTCCAATCGCGCAGGGCAGGTCGGTGAACTGCGCGCGGAGTTCGAGGCGCCGCATCAAGCACCTGACTCCTGGCGCTGCGCTGCGCGCTCCCAGCCCTTTCCGATCCTGCGGCTCGGATCCTGTCGCGACCTCGCGTTGGTTCTGGCTAAGAGGACCTCTCCAAACACGCTACGACGGGTTCGAATTCTAGGCGGCCGGCGTCGCTCATTCGCACCAGGGCTTGGTGCGCGGCGAGCATGGTTTCGCGTAGCTCGGTGGCGCTGGGGGATTCGGTGCGAATGGGCTCGGCGGGTGCGAGCTCGGTGGTCGGCGTGGTGGTGAGGACGTCGAAGGTTTGATCGAAGCCCATGCTGCGCAGGACCACGTCGATGTCGCCGTCGCCGGAGATGATCACGCTGTTCGCTGCGCCGACGCCTAGTAAGCGCTCGTTGACGCGCGCCATCAAGCCGAGGTTGGTGCTGTCGAGCGAGTTTGCCTGACTGAGATCGAACACCAGCCCGGAAATCGAACCGTGCTCGATCAGATCATCGACGAAGCGCTGAATGCCAGGCGCCAACATGAAGTTCACGGTGCCGAAGTAGCGGAGCACGTGAATCCCTCGTTGTTCGGCGTGAGTGACGTGACCTTCGATCATTGGCCATCCTCCAAACGAGCAAACAACAGCGCGACGTCGTCGCGCAGAGAGCGGTTCGCGGCCAAGCCCAGCTGCGCCGAGATCTCGGCCACGGTGGTCGAGTGGCCGAGCAGCGTGGCCACGCGGTCCCGCTGGACGCGGTGGGTCGTCTTGGGTTCGAGCTCGAGCACGCCGTCGGATACCAGCAAGAGCCGTGCCCCAGGCGCCAGCCGAGCCTCCCCGGTGCCAAAACGACCGCGGCCAGGCAAATTCAACGGGCGGCCGGCGCATTCCAGCTCGACGACCTTGCCGCCGCTGGCCAGAAACGGGAAGGGAAACGCCCCCGCGTTCGCGTAGACCAAGCGCCGCGACTCGAGGTCGAGCACGGCGTAGAACATTGTCACGTGCTTGGGCACCGACAGCGACAGCAAATCCGCGTCGAGGCTGGTCAGAAACTGCTGTGGATGCAAAATGGTTTCGTCGCCGCGCGAGCGGAGGCCGGCGCGATATTTGGCGACGAGCGTGGTGAGTATGGCCGTCACGAACGCGGAAGCGGCGCCGTGCCCGGCCACGTCGGCCAAGTACATGCCCGCGTAGTGCGAGCCGAGCGGGAAATAATCGACGAAATCCCCGCTGAGCATTTGAGACGGGTAGAGCAGACGAAAACAGCACAACGGACCGATGCCCAGGCCATCCTCCGGCAAGAGCTGAAATTGCAAGGCACGCGCACCCTGCTCATCGCGCTGCAGTTCGTCGAGCGCGACTGTCAGGCGCTCGTTCATGCGCCGGAGGCTCTCGGCGTACTCACGATTTTGCCGCAAGAGCGAGGAACGCTCGAGGCCGCGTCGCGCCGCCCGCACCAGGAGCTCGTTGTCAATCGGCTTGGCGACGAAGTCCCAGGCACCGCGGCGTAGTGCCTCGACTGCGTCAGTCATGGTGCCGTAACCGGACATCACCACGACGGGGGTCTCTGGGTGCCGCTCTTTCAATGCGCTGAGCACGTCCAGGCCGTCCATGTGCGGCATGCGCAAGTCTAGAAACACCACACCTGGCGCGTGACTGCCACACAGCTCGAGACCGGCATTGCCGTCTTCCGCCTCCAGAGCGTGGAGCCCGGCGTGCTCGAGGACTCGCCGTGTCGCACGGCGAACCGCCTCCTCGTCGTCGATTATGAGCACGTCGGCAGCTTCGGACATCCGGTGACCTCCGAGAACGAACGAGCGATAACTGTATCAGCTCCCGCGTGCACGCGCCTGTGGCGCTTTTGCGACGGTTTTCGTCAGCCGCGACTCGCTGGGTGCGGCCGCCCCGCGCCGCGCGGCTACACGTCCGAGTTCTCTTTCAAGAAGTCGAACAGTTCGTCGACCTGACAGAACGCGAGCCCCGTGCAGGTGTCCGCCGCGCCGTAGTAGATCGCAATGCGCCCGGTCGCAGCGTCAGTCAAAGCTGCACAAGGAAACAGCACATTTTGGGTGTTTCCGACGTTTTCGTAGAGGGCGTCCGGGGAGAGTAAGTAGGGCTTCGTGCGGTAGCGCACCTGCCACGGTTTTTCGAGGTCGAGCAGCGCGGCGCCCATGCTGTAAGTGAAGCCGTTACAGGTGGTAAGTACGCCGTGATAAAAGAGCAGCCAACCCTCGCGCGTCTCAATTGGATACGGCCCGGCACCGATCTTGGTCATCTGCCAATTGACTAGCCCGCGGTCACGCTTCGGCCCCATCACGTGGCGGTGCTTGCCCCAGTACGTGAGATCCTTGCTGTGGCTCAGGAAAATGTCGCCGAACGGCGTGTGGCTGGCGTCGCTCGGGCGGCTCAGCATCACGTACTCCCCGCCGATTCGGCGCGGGAAGAGCACGCCGTTGCGATTGAAGGGTAAGAACGAGTTCTCCATCTGGTGGAAGCGCTCGAAGTCCTCGGTGTAGGCGAGCCCGATGGTGTAGCCGTGGTAGTTGTTGCACCAGATCACGTAATAGCGGCCGTCGAGCGGCACCACGCGAGGGTCGTACCCCTCCAGAAACTCCGCGATCTGCGGGATGTCGCACTCGAACGCAAGACGTTGCTCCGCGATCTCGAAGTTTATCCCGTCGCGACTCCGGCCGACCCGCAGTGTCATGTTGCGTGCGCGATCGTCGCAGCGAAAGACGCCCGCGAATTCGCCCCGGAATGGCACGACCGCGCTGTTGTAGATGCTGTCGATGGTGGGTGTCGCGTGCCGCGGAATCACCGGGTTCTTGGCGTAACGCCAGACCACGTCGCTCGTGCCGGAGGGCCTCGGCTCCCAGGGGATATTGGGCAAGTTCGCGCCAGAAAGCAGGGGCTTGGGCATGGGGCTGCCACGGCTAGCCGATGGGTTTCGGCGGCGCAAGGGCCCGGTGGTTGCGGCTGATTCGGCGAACGGATAGAACGATTGAGGAGACGAGGATGGGCATATCGAGGGTTTGGTCAGGTGTCGCGCTGGTTCCGTTGCTGGTCACGCAGGTGGCTCGCGCAGATCCGGCGAGCGCGCCGGTGCAGCCGATCGCGCCTCCGAGCAACGCGGTGCCCATCGAACTTCGCGGCTCGGTACCGGGGCTGCGTCTGGAAATCCAGGACCCGAGGACACGTCGTCCACTCGCTTACTGCACCGGCGCCTGCCAGGCCACGATCGTTCCGGGCCGCTATCGCTTCTTCGCGAACGCCACGGCCGAGACACGCTCCGGAGGCCGCGACATGGAGATCGTGGACGCCTCCAAGATTTTGGTTACGCCGCGCAGCGAAGCGCAGCACAGCACCGGTCTGGTTCTCGGCATTGCCGGTCCGGCGCTGATGGTGCTCGGCGCCGCGGTGTTTCTCAGCAATCTGGCCACCACCTACGAAACGGACGGTTCCAGTTCCAGTTCCTCGAGTCGGGCCGAAGGCGTCCTGGCTGGCATGGGCCTGATGATTGGCGGAGTGGTGCTCACTCCTATCGGTTGGGTGATGTTCGGCACCAGCTTTCGCCCGCGCGTCGAAGTGACGCCGCTCGCCCGTTGAAACTCGGCAAGGCCGTTCCCTCGCCAACGCCAGGAGTTCAGCCGCCGGCTGGCCGCGACGCCTGCGAGCCAGGTAGGCACATTCGCGTTGGCCCCGCCAGTCCGCCAGCAGCACTTCACGCTCGGCGGCGACGACGCTCGAATACTCGCAGCGCGACGCCACCCGACAGGGCCCAAACGCGCCGCTCATCGCGCTCCCTAGTGACACGAAACGCCGCATCGTCGGCAAGGTTACGCCAACGCGCGCGGGCTTATTCCCCTTGGCTATCCGCCGGCAGCGAAGTGCACGTGCGCCTCCCACGCGAGCAGGGCCACCACCGCGCTGAACGCCAGTAGAAACAGCGCGTGAGCCCAACGAAGTCGACGCCGTGAAACGATCTGAAACGGGGCGTGCTCGCCAGAGTCGACGAGCGCAGCCTGCCCACCGCCGAACCAAGCCGCATCGAGCTCCGGCGAGACCACCAATCTCGCCTTCCGCTTGACGAGTGGGACCGGCCAGTTGCCGGAATCATTGCCGTTGCGCCCGAGCCCCGGGACTTGCTGAACGGATGCAAAGTCCATGTTTTATGCTCCAAGCGGGGTAGCACCCCGCTGCCAACACCCTTTTGCGCCTCGCCTTCGGACAAGACACTAGCCGCTATCTGGGTTTCGCGCCACTCACGCCGCTCGGGCGTCCTAGAGAGTCAGTACCGGATCCTCCGAGCGCGCAGGCGTCCCAGCTTGACGTTCTTCGCGCTCCTTCGTAGCTAGGCGGCCCGGTCATGCCTCTGCCCAGTGGGTCCTTCGCTCGTCACGCATCAATGGCCTTTCTGCTGTCGCTGCTACCGACCTGCGCCGGCGGTGGCGCGAGCCCGGGCTCCTCGGCCAGACCCGGGGAGACCTGCAGCGTGGAGCTGTGGAGCCTATCGTGGAACCTGACCGGCATGCCCGAGTTCAGCGAAGACACGATATTGCAGAGCCCGCTGGCGCACCGCTATCGCAACAACGACTGCAACTATGCCTACTCGGTCCGAGATTGGATGAAGAAGGCGACCCCGCTCGCATCCGCGCCGAGTGGCCTGGGGGACATTCGCTTGTTGGCCCGAGTGACGACCGGTGTCAGCAGCTGGCTACTGGCCATCCCGATCACTTGCCACTGGGTGCGCCTCGACCAGACGCGCGGTTATCGCTTCGACCCCGCCCTGTTCGCGCTGCTCGCCCAGCCCATTCGCGGTGAGGATCGGGAAGCCATTCAGCGCTATGGTGCGTGTGGTCTTTGAACGCCGCGCGCTGCTCTGCCTTTTGGGCGCGCTCGCTGCCCAGTCCTGTCAGCGCTCGCGAGGAGCTTCCGCCATGAGCCTGATCCCCGTTTCGGATCCGAATGTCCTGGTGATGGGCCGGAGCGAGCGTGCAAACGGCAAGCTTCGCATCGGGTATCCCGGCGTAACGCTGCGCATGCGCTTCGAGGGCAGCTCCCTCGGGCTGCGCGTGGAAAGTAGCAGCGCGGACAGCCGATTCGAGGTGCGCGTGGACACACAGCCTCCGCGGGTGGTGCGCGTCGACGCCGGACAGACTGACATCACTCTCGCAGAAAACCTGGCAAAGGGGGCGCACTCACTCGAGCTCGTGCATCGCACCGAGACCTGGCAGGGCATCGTCAGCATCTCCGGGTTTCGACTCGAGCCCGGCGCGCGCCTGCTGCCCCCCGAGCCCTTTCCCGCTCGGCGCCTGCTCGTGATCGGCGACTCGGTGACCTGCGGTGAGGCGGTCGAGCGTAGCCCCGACTGTCAGAAGAACTCGGACTGGTGGAACCCCGCGCAATCGTACGGGATGCTGCTCGCACGCGTTCTCGGCGCGCAATGTCACCTGGTCTGCTATGGCGGGCGGGGCCTGATTCGGGATTGGCAGGGCCGACGTGACACGTTGAACGCCCCCGCATTCTTCGAGCTCGCGGTGCCTGACCCCTCCGCGCCGGCACGCTGGAACCACGACGACTACGTGCCCGACGTGGTGCTGGTGTCGCTCGGCACCAACGACTTCAACCTGGCTATCGGTGCGCTACCCGAACGACGAGAGTACGTCGAGGCCTACGTCGCGTTCGTGAGACGCATTCGGGCGTGTTACCCGGAGGCGCACGTGCTGCTCACCGAAGGCGCAATGGTGAACGACGAGGCGGATCCGAAGCGCCCGCAAAAGCGCACACTGCGGGAGTACTTGGCGGAGACCGCGCGGCGCCTGGCAGACGCCAAGGTGCACTTGGTCGAGTCCCGGTACTACCCCGGAGACCCCTGCGATGCACACCCCACCGGCCAACAGCACCAAGCCATGGCCCGCGATCTGACGGATGAAGTGCGGCGCGTGACGGGCTGGTAGCGAAAACTTGCAGCGCCGAGGGGCGCTCTCTAAAACCAACCGATGCCGATGTTTCGGAAGGTGCTGATCGCGAATCGGGGAGAGATCGCCATTCGCATTGCGCGCACGGTGAAGGAGATGGGGCTCGGCGCGGTCAGCGTGTTCAGCGAGGCGGATCGCGAAAGCAGCCACGTAGCCTACGCACACGAAGCCGTGGCGCTGGGTCCGGATCCGCGCGCCTACCTCGACATCGAGCGGGTGGTCGATGCGGCGCGACGGGTGGGCGCGGACGCCTTGCACCCCGGTTACGGCTTCCTCTCCGAGAATCCGGAATTCGCGCGGGCCTGTGAGCGAGCCGGGATTGCTTTCGTAGGACCACCCGCGAGCGCGATCGAGACCATGGGCAGCAAGCAACGCGCGCGCGCAGCGATGAGCGCGGCAGGCGTACCGGTGGTGCCGGGCGGCAGCGCCAGCACGCTCGCCGAAGCGCGCGCGACCGCCGCCCGGGTTGGCTATCCGATTCTGGTCAAGGCCACCGACGGCGGCGGCGGCAAGGGCATGCGCCGCGTCGAGAGCGAGGCGGAGCTCGAAGCCGCGCTCGCGCGCACGAGCAGCGAAGCGCTGTCTGCGTTCGGCAGCGCCGAGGTCTACATCGAGAAGGCGCTGATTCGCCCACGCCACGTGGAAATTCAGGTTCTGGGTGATCGCGCTGGCAATTTGGTGCATCTCTACGAGCGCGACTGTTCGCTGCAGCGCAGGCACCAAAAGATCGTGGAAGAGACCCCTTGCCCCGCTCTGTCGGCCGCGACGCTGGCCGAGATGGCGAACGTCGCGGTCGAAGGCGCGCGCTCGCTCGGCTATTACTCGGCGGGAACGTTCGAGTTTCTGCTCGACCAAAACCAAAACTTCTACTTTCTGGAAATGAACACGCGGCTCCAGGTCGAGCACCCGATCACGGAGGCCATCACCGGCCTCGACCTGGTACGCGAAATGCTGAACGTTGCCGCCGGCGAACGCATCCCGAGCACGCCGCCCGAACGACGGGGCGCAGCGATCGAGGCGCGCGTGTACGCAGAGGATCCGGCGCAGGGGTTCTTGCCCTGCCCGGGCCGCGTGCGCGACCTGCGCGAGCCGAGCGGTCCGTTCGTGCGAGTCGATAGCGGCATCGAGGCCGGCTCGGAAATCGGCCCGCAATACGATCCATTACTGGCAAAGGTCTCGGTTTGGGCGGAGAGTCGCGAACGAGCGCGCGCGAGGCTCGGGCGCGCGCTTGCGGAGACCAGCGTGCTCGGCATCGACACCAACCTCGGGTTCCTCACTCGCCTGCTCGACGACCCCGAGTTCGTGCGCGGTGACTACGACACCGAATTCGTCGAGCGCCGCAGCGATTTATATGCCGCCCCGCCGCTGCACGACGGCGAACGCGACGATCTGCTCGCGGCGCTCGCGGCGCTCGAGCTCGGTGAAGGCACGCGAGGCGCTGCGCGAAACCAGGGGAACGCCGCAAACGGTTTGTCGCCGTGGGTCGCCGCGGAACGCGCGCGTCTACGCTAGAAATCACAACGACTCTGGACACTTGAAGAGCGTTCGTCGCCCGGCCGCGTTAAGCGCCTGGGGCAGCGGTCGTATGCGCTGGGTAGGAAAGACTCATACCCATGAAACTGACGCTGCGCTTTCTGATTCTGGTGCTGTCTCTCGTCGCGGCGGTGGGGGCTTGCGTGGTGTCCGGATCACGGGCCCTTTCGCAGCTCGACCAAGCGCTACAGCGAGTGGTGCACGAGGACATGGAGCGCTTGCTGTCGATCACGCACGCACGCCGCGTGTTCCGCTCAATGGGCGTGCTCGAGCGCGACTACATCTTGTCCAAGAAGGACGGCGAGCGGCGCGAAATGGCCGCCAAGATGCAGAACATCGGGCAGGAGCTACTCCAGCACTTGGCCAAATACGAGCGCACCATGCCGGACGCGGATCGCTCGACCGTCCGCAGCATCCGCGAGACCCGCGCGCGCTGGCTCGCGCTGCACGAAAAGGTCGCCGAAGCCGCTGCGCGCAGCTCCGACGAAGCACTGACGCTCTCCAAACAGCATGCGAAAGACCCGGTGTCTTGGGAAACCGCCATCGGCGGCTTGGTCAAACTGAGCGAAAAACGCCTGGCGGATCAGGTAGCGGCAACGCACACCATGTACCTGAAGGCGCGCACCACGCTGCTCTTGGTCTCGGCCTGCGCAGCGGCGTTGGCCTTGGGGCTCGGCACGTTGATCTTCCTCGGCATCCGCCGCACGGTGAACGAGGTGGTCGAGCTCAACACCAATCTCGAAAAGCTCGTCGAAACGCGAACCGCAGCCTTGGCCGACCGCGAGCGTTCGCTGCGGCTCGTGCTCGACAGCACCGGCGATGCGCTGGTCGGTGTCGACCGGGAGGGCAACCTGACCGGCGAAAGCTCGGCTGCCGCCGAGCGCTGGTTCGGCGCGCCCAAAGCGGGCGAGCGAGCCGGCGAATACCTGTTCGCCGGCGATGAGCACGCCGCCCTCGGCTTTCACGTCGCGCTCGCCCAGCTCTCGGAGGATTTCCTGCCTTGGGAGGTCTCGGTCGATCAAATGCCGAAGCGACTGGTGCGCGGCGAACTCAGCCTGGGCCTCGAGTACAAGCCGATTCAACAGAACGGCGTTACCCAAAGCTATCTCTTGATCGCTCGCGACATCACCGCCAGCGTCGAACGTGAAAAGCTCGAAAAGAACTCGCGCGAGCAGCAAGTGTTGATTTCGAAGCTGCTAGCCGACCGTCGTGGATTCGAACAGTTCGTCAGCGATTGCGAAGAATTGTTGTCTGCATTGGCCAATGAGCGCGACCTCACGGTAGCCAAGCGCGTGCTTCATACCCTCAAAGGCAACACGGCCATCTTTGGCCTGGATAGCTTCGCGGAGCGTTGCCACCAGATCGAAGACCAGGTTCAAGAAGACAACAGCTTACCGAGCGCGCTTTCGGTCTCCGAGCTCGCGGCGTTGTGGCGCGCGCGAATGCAGAGCATTCGCGCGTTCTTGAGCAACGTAGGTGACGAAACGCTCGAGCTCGATCGTGAAGAGCATGATGGCTTGATCCAGAGCCTGCTCTCACGCCGCGACTACGACGAAATTCTGAACAACGTGGAGGCCTGGAGCTGGACGCGCGCGTCCGAACGCCTCTCGCACCTACGTGCGCAGGTGGAGTACGTGGCACAGCGCCTGAACAAGCAAGTCGCGGTCCGAATCGAACACAATGACCTGCGCATCCCGCCGGGCTACCTGGATCGCGTCTGGAGCACGCTGGTCCACGCGGTGCGCAACGCGGTCGACCACGGCATCGAAGCGCCTGAGCTGCGCGAAGAACGGGGTAAATCGCCGGCAGGCCTGATCACGCTGCGCACGGTCAGCGATGACACGTCGCTGCGCATCGAAATCAGCGACGACGGTGGGGGCATCGACTGGGAGTCGCTGCGACGCGCGGCGGCCGAACGGGGCATCACGAGCGACCTGCCTTCTGCCGAGGCGCTGCTGTTCGAGGACGGCCTTTCGATCAAGCACGAAGCCAACGAGTTCTCGGGCCGCGGCGTGGGCATGGGCGCGCTGCGCGAAGCCTGCCAGAAGTATCAGGGTAAGATTCAGGTCGTGACCGAGGCCGGCAAGGGCACGACGCTGTCGTTCTCGTTCCCGCGGCCCGTGGTCAAGCTCGGCGCGCTCGCCGAGAAGCTCGAGCGGCGCTGGAGCTTGATTCCTCAAAGTGGGTCGGAGACCCGCCGCAGCGCGCGGCCGCTACCCAAGTCCAGTCACGGCTGAGCGGGCGCCCTCAGATTTTCCGAAACTCTTCCACGAATTCCCAATCTGCGATCAGGTGCTTCTTCAGGAGCAGCGAGAGCAGCGCGGAGAACATCGCCTCCCAGCGCGCGTTCTCGCCGAGGATCTCGGTGGCGTCGGCGCCGTGCGCGACCGCGCGCAAGGCCGCTACCAGATCGCGCGCCGTGAGCTCGGTCGCGTCTTTCGGCGCCGGGTTCGATGGCTCACGCTTGCGGCGCGCGGGCAAATTTACCTGCGTTCCGTCGAGCAAAGTCAGGGTGACCATCTTGCGCGGACGCCCGCGCTTCGGAGCCGGCATCGACACTTCGCGCGCCTCGATTTGCGGGCTGCTGTCCGGAGGCTCGTCGGAGGGCGGCGAGTAGGGCGGCGTGCTGATGCTGACCGGCGGCGTGCTCACGCTGAGCGGCGGCTCCGACGCTTTCGTAGTTTGCGAGCCCTTGGCCATCCGGCTGAGCTCGGCCTCGGACATGACCGGCGTCAGACGCCCTTCGACCTCTGCCACCGCTTCGGAGAGTGAAGCGTGGTCGGTGCCAGCGCCGTAGTAGACGCGGATCGCAGAGCGAATGTCGGACGGTGGCGCGATCATCGCGCGCACCGCGAGGCCGGAATACTGCTGAACCTCACGTTGGGCAGACTCATCGCTCGGATCGTCCATCGCGACGTACAGCGTTTCGCCCAAGCCGCGCACGCGACGCACGAAAATCGGGACCAAGCAGAATTTCTCTGCCGTCTCGTGGGGCACCAGGTTCAAGAGCTGCCTGGAGAAATCGATGTGATAGAGCGACACCCAAGGCACGCTGAGCTGCTGACTCAGGATCTGTGTCACCTGGGTTTCGGTCACGAGCCCCGCTTCTACGAGCAGCGTGCCCAGTCTCCGTGTGTCCCGCTTCTGCAACTCGAGCACCTCATCGAGTTGGGTGCGGGTGATGACCTGCGCCTCCACGAGCAACTCTCCGAGTCGCACACGCGTTGCCTGCATGGCCAAATAGACTAGCAGTTGCGCGGGCTCTCCGCTGGGCCGAGGGACCGGGCCGAAGCGCGACCCAGGTGCGGCGAGCGGCGTCACAGCAGGGCGTGACGTCGGGTCGAGTCAGAGAAGGTGGGACCTTCCCGGCTGCGGAGAGCCGGCCGGACCGGCAAAGGTCGAGGGAAATGCGACAGAACGCCGAGATGCGGCGTCAAGGGCTGGTTCCAAGCCCGGGCCTCGGAATAAACTGCGGCGTCAAAGCCCGAGCGCCCGGTGCAGAGAGCCGGCGCGCGGGGAGCCCCCGTGTCGACCTCCACTCAGTCCGCACTTCGTATCTGCCCTCATTGCGGGTCGTCCTGCGCGGTGGAGCACCAATATTGCCCCGCATGCGGTTTTCCGGTCGGCACCCTGTCCACTACCAACGAGGACAAATTCGTCGGCAAGTCGCTGCCGGGCGGCTATCACATTCTGGACCTGATTAGCGTCGGCGGCATGGGCCGCGTGTACCGGGCGCAACAGAGCGCGCTCGGCCGCACGGTGGCGGTCAAGATCATCCATCCGCACCTGCTCTCCGACGAGAACTCCGCGCTGCGCTTCATGACCGAGGCGCGCGCCGCCAGTCAGCTGAATCACCCGAACTCCGTCGCCGTGTTCGATTTTGGCAGAACGGACGACGGGCAGCCGTACCTGGTGATGGAATTCTTGCGAGGTAAAGATCTCGCTCGAGTCGCCTATGAAGAAGGCCCGCTGCCCTTCGCGCGCATCGTGGATGTGCTGCGCCAGGTGCTCGCCGCGCTCGGCGAAGCGCACGATCTCGGGATCGTTCACCGCGATCTGAAGCCAGAGAACGTGATTCTCGAGCCGCTCCGGCGCGGTGGGGATTTCGTCAAGGTGGTGGACTTCGGCCTGGCCAAGCTGCGCGCTGACGCGCAGCAGGGGCCAGGTGTCACGAGCCCCGGTATCGTGTGCGGTACCCCCGACTACATGGCGCCCGAACAGGGACGAGGCGATCCGATCGATGGTCGCAGTGACTTGTATGCGGTCGGGGTGATTCTATTTCAGCTGATCACGGGGCGGCTGCCGTTCGAGGCCGAGAGCCCGACTCAAGTCGTGATGATGCACCTGACGGTGCCGGTGCCCGACCCGCGCCAGGTTGCGCCCGAGCGTCACATCCCGGATCCGCTGGTCGACGTGGTGATGAAGGCGCTCTCGAAAGACGTCCGTAAGCGCTATCAGGACGCGCTCGAGTTCGCGGACGGCCTGAAGCAGGCGCTGGCCCTGGCCGAGAGCCTGCCGCCCGAGCGGCATTCGTTGCCTCCGCTGTCGATGACGGCGCAGACCATCACTTGCCCGGCGTGCGGCTTGATCGTGCCGCTGACCAAGTTCTGCGGGGACTGTGGGGCACGCCTACCGGTGCGCAGCGGCGTGCCCGAAGCACACACCCAACCTGCGCTTCCGTTGCCTTTTGTGGCGCGTGAAGAAGACTTCAATTGGCTCGATGAGCGCCGGCGTCAGGTCAACCGCGAGCTGGTCGGCGTACGGCTGGTGGCCGAGCCCGGCGCCGGAAAAACCCGCCTGATTCAGGAGCTCTTGAACGCGGCGCGCGGCGATGGTGACGCGGTGGTACTCACCGGGCCGGACCCGTACCGCGCCGAGGTCGCGTATCACGGTGTGCGCGAAGCGCTGAGGCAGCTCGCGCGCTTGACTCAGTCCGACATCGACGCGGGGCGCTTCGAGCGCGCGCGCCCCGAAGCGCGCACCGGTTTGGACGACGCCTTCGGGCGGCAGGAGCGGGGCGAAGCGCGCGCGCCGTTCGAGCGCCGGGCCGCGCTGGCCGAGGCGTTACGCTGGGCCATCGGTGTGGCCGCGTCGCGCGCGCCGCGCGTGGTTCTGGCGATAGACGACATCGACGACATCGACGGACCGAGCCGCAATGCGTTCGCGGACGTGCTCAGCGACCCACCGCCCGTGCCGATTCTGGTGGTGACCGCGCATCGTCCTGGGTTCGACACCGGCTGGGGCGCCCTCGCGCCGGCTCGCGTGCTCGGCGGTCTGCCGCCCCCGGCCGTTTCGCGCTTGATGAGCGTAAAGCGCAGCGGGGAACGGCTGCAGATCAGCGACAGCGCCAAGGGCGTGCTGCCGATGTACATCGAGCAGCTGCTTCGCTACTCGCTCGAGGGCGGCAGCGATCCGCCGTCGCGACTCGCCGATTTGATCGCGCTGCGCATCGACATGCTGGATCCGAACGCGCGGCGCACGTTGCAGGCGCTGACCGTGCTCGGCGATCAGGCCCCCACCGAGTCGGTGAATGAGCTCGTACCGAAGACCGAGCAGCTCGATTCCACGGTGGACGAGCTGGTGCGCGCGGGCCTCGTTGCGCGGAGCGACGGTCACATCAGCACCTCCCACCCCCTGCTGCGCGAAGTGGTGCTCGCCAGCATTCCGGTCGCGGTGCGGCGTGAGCTGCACAAAAAGGCGCTGCAAGTGTGCGAAAAGCAGGCCGCGCCGATCGAAGCGCGCGCGCTGCATGCTTACGAAAGCGGTGACTCTTTTCAGGCGCTGCTGTTGCTCGAGCAGGTGGCCGATCGGGCGACCGCGCGCGGTGACGTACACAGCGAGGTGCTCGCGCTGCGGCGCGGCCTCGAGATTGCGCGCAAGGAAATCGCGCGCGGCGAGCTCGATGACCCGCTACGCGCGGTCTTGATTTTCAGCCGTAAATTGGGTGGTTCGCTGACTCGCTCGGGGAACTTCGCCGACGCCGAAGGCGTGCTGCGTGAAGCGCTCGACATCGCAGGTCCGAGCGGCACCGACCGCGCACGCGTGCTCTCGGCGCTGGCCCACGTAGCGCACGGCCGCCAGCGCAAAGGAGAGGCCCTCGGTTACCTGGAGCAAGCGATCGAGGTCGCTCGCCAGTCGGGGGCGCACGACCTGGTCTCGGCGTTCTCGGACACGCGGCGCGCCTGGGCCTCGTGAGGACGGCGTGCCGAGCGACTCACCTCGCTTCATCACGCGCTGGGATCTCGACAAGACCTACCTGCGGAGCCGCTTCGACACACTGTCCGATCTGGTCGCGTCGGCGCTAGAAGGGGTGGAAGAGAAGCGCACGGTGCCAGGCGCCACCGCCGTGCTGCGCGAGCTCTCGGCCGCGGGCGGCCGCGTGCACGTGCTCTCCGGCAGCCCGCGGCAGATGGGCGCAAAATTGGGCGAAAAGCTGCGCCGCGACGGGGTGACTTGGGACGAGCTGACGCTCAAACCGAACCTATCGAACCTGTTGCACCTACGCTTCGACGCCCTACGCGACCAGCTCGGCTACAAGCTGCCCGAGCTGCTCGAAGCGCGGGCCCGCGACCAAACCCGGTTCGGCCGCGGCAATCTGGTGCGCGAAGTGTTGGTCGGGGACGACTCGGAGTCGGATGCCTTCGTCTACTCCCTGTACGCCGATCTGTGTTCGGGGAACCTGGGCGCACGCGAGCTCGAACGTGTGCTCGACGCGGGCGAAACGCGCGCTGCCATCAGCGCGCGCTGCCAGGCGGCGCTGGCCGAGCTCGGCGGTGGCACCGCGCTAATCGACTGCGTCCTGATCCACCTCGACCAACAGACGCCGCCGAGTTTATTTCAGAACTACGGCTCGCGCGTGATTCCGTTCTACAACTACCTGCAAGCGAGCTTGGTGCTGCTCGAACGCGGCTTCTTGGACGCGCTGAGCACGCTGCGTATTGCGCTGGAGTTCCACGAAATTCACGGGTTCTCTCCGGACACGATGGCGCGCAGCTACCTCGACCTCGTGCGCCGTGGCCACGGAAACGGCGCTGCGCCGCGCCTGCTCGAGACCGCGCTGCAAAGCGCGACCGCGGAGCTCGCGCTACCCGCTGGGCTGTCGCAAGAGCTGCGCGAAACCGTGCGTGAAATGCGCGGCCCCACTGCAGAGCCGCGCAGCCGTCCCGCGCAGCTCGACTACGTGGAACTCGCCTCCCTGCATCGCGCCGGCAAGAATCGCAGAAGAGTAGGCCAGCGTTTCCGCTAGCCGCGCTTGACGACCTTCGAGAACACCTTGCCAGAGAAGAGCGTGCTGAGCCGCGCCATCGCCGGATCGTTCGAGCCGGTGCTGAAGAACAACATGCCGTCGACCAAGCGGTCGAGCACGCGGCTCTCGTCGGCCATGGACAAGGGAGGCCCGTCGACCACGATGAAGTCGTAGAAGCGGCGGAGCTCCGAGATGCAGGTTTCGAACTTAGGCGTGGCCATGAGGCCAGGGGCACGCATGGCGCTCTCACCGAGGACGTCGAGGCGCGCATGGCAACGGGCCACCATCCACTGCGAGGGCACGGAGGCCATCGCGGGCCCAGCGTTGCTGCGCAAGTGAAGCTGTTGCGAGAAGCCGGACCCGAGTGGGAGCTTGGCGCGGGCCAGGCGATGTACGCTGGGTCGCTGGAAATCAGCCTCCAGAATCAGCACGCGCGTGCGCTCGCGCTCAGCGAGCGCGAGCGCGAGCTCGACCGAGAGCCGCGACTTCTGTTCGCTCAAATCCGGACCGGCCGAGACGCCCACCACGAAGCAGCGACCCTGGTAGTGAGCCACGATCTCGTCGCGCAGCGAGTAGCGCAAGCTCACGTCGAGCGAGGGGTCCGGGTGCCAGCCCGTAGAAACGTCGTAGGTCAGAACTTGTGGGGCCGGTTCGACGCGCGCGAGCGCGGTGCTGCGCTCGGCAGACTGAGCACGCCGCTGCCCGGCCGGCGACGCGCCGACCACCTCGGCTGCGTAAGCCGGCTGAGCATCGTAGCCGCGCCCGTCCGAATCGATCCTAGGCAGACCGCGTTCGGTTGCTGGCGCGGGAGGCACGTTGCCGTGAGCGGGCGGCGGATCCGAACCCAGTTCGTCGCTATTGCCGGGCGCGATCGGCGAGCCGAGCACTTGCGTAACCCGCGTGGCCGCGCGCTTGGCCGGCCGGCGCCCATTGTCGGCCGCGGGAGCTGGGGCGGCCGGTGCAGCGGCTTGCGCAGTGGGCGCTTGCTCGCCGCGTGACCCACGATCGGGCGCGTTGATCTCGATCACCGCGTGCGGAAGAATCGAGTTCGTGGGCCGTGGAGCGGGTTCGGGCGCTGGCGCAACCGCCGCCTCTATGGTCGCCGCAAAGGGTGAGGGCGCGGGTTCCGGTGCCGACGACCCGCTGGCCCCATTGCCGGAGCCAGCGTCGAACGCGGGCGGCGGGCTCGACGGGGGAAGCGCTCGCATTTCAGTGACCGGCAGCGGCGGGGGCGTCATGGAAGGAGCCACGCTCGCCTGTCGAACCGCGGGCAACCGCTCGGTAACGTTGCCCGACCGCGACGAGTGTCGCGAGGGACCTCGGCGCTGACCGACCGCGCGCGCGATGATGATCAAGCCCGCTGAACCCAGAGCCGCCAGAAAACCCAAGAACAGCACCAAGGGCCGGTTCGGCTCGATCGGCGAGTCGGGAAGCGGGGCTTCCGAAGCAACCCGCCCTTTGAAGGAGTCGATCGCTGTCGCGATCGGCGTCGCGGCAGGCAACTCCGCCAGACCCTGCAGCATTTTGCGCCACTGCTCGTCGAACGCCGAGGGCGCCGCCGCGCGGGCACCCGGCTGTTCCATCGCCCGACGACGCGACGCCACCACTCCGTCGATTTCGGCGATGCGCCGCTTGATCTGCTCCGGTGGCAGCGTCGAGTCCTCGGGCTCGGCGTAGGGATTGTCGGAGGTGGCGCTCAACGCTTCGAGGCGTTGGGCCAGCCGCGCCCGTTCGGTTCGCAATGCGGAGAGCGCAGCGTCCTCTTTCGGCGGCGCCGCTGGCGAGCCAGAAGCCGAAGGCGCCGCCTGCAGCGCGACCTCCGGATGCGCGGCGAGGAACGCTACGACGTCCGCGGCGCGCTGATCGCGCTCGCTTTCTTGCTGGCGCTCGTCCGCGCTACGCGCGGGCAGTAGAGCACGCGGCGCCCGCTCGGCCGCCTGGCGCGCGAGCAGGTTGCACAATCGCTGCGCCTGCGCCGGATCCGAATCCTTGTACGAAACACTGAAGACTCGGCTGTCGATGGTGTCGATCTGCAGCGCGTCGCGGATGCGGCTGGCCGCGGCGTCCTGCGCGTCACCACTCGGAGCCAGCTCCTTCGCTAGCCGCGCGAGCACGTCGCGAACGAGCACGGCTTCGCGCAGGCGACGCCCCGCTTCCAACGGCGCGGGCGGAGCAGCGGGGGCTGCGCCTATCGGCTCCACCTCGACCAGCGCGGTAGTTCTATAAGTGGCGCGCGTCAGGAAGGCGTAGGCGACGAAAACGGTGAAGACCAGACCCGCCACGCAGCCCGCCACCAGAAACGGCCGCCCGCGCTGCGCGGCACGACGCGCGTCGGCCATGGCAGGAGGGGGGCGAGACGGAGGGGGCGAGGACTGCATGGAAAAAGGTCGGGCGGGAGCTTAGCTCAGACGGGACCAAGGACGCGAGCAACCACGAACTTCAGATACCTGCCCTCCGGGTGACCGACAAAAACCGGGTGATCAGCGGGCTGTCCCACGTCGTGGACGATCTGTAAGCGAACGCCGGCACGGGCCGCTGCCTGCGCGAGCGTGAGGCGAAATGCTTCGGGAGATACCTGCGCGGTGCAACTAGCAGCGGCATAAAGGCCACCCGGCTCCACCAACGACAAGCCCAGCGCGTTCAGCCGAGCGTAGGCGCGCAACGCGGCGAACTGCTTGCTCTGTGAGCTCGCGAAACTCGGGGGATCGCACACGATCAGATCGAAACGTCTACCCTGTTCTCTCGCTGCTTCGAGATAGTCAAAAACATCGCTTACGACGCCCTCGTGCAGCGCCGCTGGCAAGTCGTTTTGGCGAAAATTTTCGACGGCCGCCGCGATTGCAGCAGGAGCGATATCGACGCTGGTCACGCTGCGGGCCCCACCCAAGGCCGCCAATAGCGAGAAGCCCCCCGTATATGCGAACAGATTGAGCACCGAACGGCCCTGCGCCTGCCCGCGCACGTAGACACGATTCTCGCGGTGGTCGAGAAACAACCCGGTCTTTTGGCCCGCGTACAGGTCAGCGACG
Source organism: Polyangiaceae bacterium (assembly GCA_035549735.1). GTDB lineage: Bacteria > Myxococcota_A > Polyangia > Polyangiales > Polyangiaceae > PMG-095. The sequence continues at coordinate 457,361 of DASZQI010000011.1, forward strand.
AAGCGCACGCCGTATTCGGTCACCAACAGCGGCCGCGGGGGCTCGCGCCCCTCGAGCAACACAGCGCGCTCGTTACCGTCGCTGGGCGCGCGGCGGCGTTGAAGGATACCGTCGAGCGCGACCTGCTCACGCACCGCCCGCAGCACCGCTGGCACCAAAGTGTCGACCGAGTCGGCGTAAGTGACGACCACCGCGTAACGATCGTAGATGTCCAGCGTGAGGCCCGGAATGCCGTCTCCCTCACCGTACAGGAGGCGATAAGCCGTCGTGGACGCTGCGCGGAGTGGAGCTCTGAGCGCGACCGCGTCGGCGATGCGCGCGCGAAACCAACCGGAGTCGGGCACCTGCCGCCGAGAAAACAGCCGCAGCGCGATGGGCGAGCTCTGATCCCAAAGCGCATAACCCTCGGCCTTACCCGAGCGCAGATGCACCCAGCTGCCGTTCGGCAGCGAAAGGTCGGAAGGCAGGTGATTGCGGTAAATCCACGGGTGCCCGAGCGACAACTGCTCGCCCAGGTTTTCGGGCAACAACAGACTGACGAGCCCAGCACGCGACTGCGTCACGCGGGCGACTGCTCGGCCCTGTGGAGCGTGAGTTCGCTTGGGCTCGGACACCGCCCGGGGCCCGGCGCGAGACCGATTCGGTCCGGCCTTCGACCCCCGCCCCATGGCGCTCAACGCCGTTCGGGGACCGGCCCCGTGCTCTGACGCACCATGAGCTTCATCGGAAACTCGACCATACCGCGCTCGACCTTGTCGTGATCGAGCGTCGCCATCAGCGAGCGACACGCCTGCGAGCCCATGATGCGTAGCTCCTGCCGCACGGTCGTGAGGCCAGGCCAGTACAGTGATGCAGCCGGAATGTCGTCGAAGCCGATCACGCTCACGTCTGCGGGGATGGAAACGCCCTGTGACTGCAGCGTGCGCATGAAGGCGAGCGCCATGGCGTCGTTCGAAAGCACGATCGCCGTGGGCGCGCGCGAGCGCGGCATTTTCAGCCAGCGCTGGGCGTAGGCCACACCCTCTTCCAGGTGATAACGGCCCATGAATACCTTATTTGCAGGCGCAATCTTGACCTTATAGGGTGCGAAGCCGCGGTCCAGCCCTTCCGCGCGCTCCCGGCTGTCGAGCGACTCTTCCGGCCCGCCCACGTACGCGACGCGGCGGTGACCGAGCTCGAACAAGTGCTGCGCGATGTCGCGGCCAACGCCGATGTTGTCACTGCGAAGCGTGAGCACACCGCGAAAAGACTCATCAGGTGCGATGATGGCGACTGCCAAATGCGCCTTGCGCGCAGCCTCGACCAAGGGGCGCTCACGGCGCCCCGGGCAGGCGAAGATGAGCGCGTCGACTCGCCGGTCGCGGACCCACGAGGCCACGGTGCTGGAGTCGTAGGCGTCACGCAGCACCAAGCTGCCTACCAAGAGCGAGATGTGCTTCGAGGTCAGCTCTTCTTCGATGCCGCCGAGGATCTGAGTGACCCACTCGCTTTGGGTGTCTTCGGTGACGAGCCCGTAGCAACCTGCTCGCCCGAGCGAGAAATTGCGCGCCGTGGTCCACGGCGTGTAACCGAGCTTCTCGATTACTTTCGCGACACGCGCGCGCACCTCAGCGCTGGCGTAACCGCCGTTGATCACGCGTGAAACGGTGCTCTTCGAGACGCGCGCGTGGCGCGCCACTTCCGCAATATCGGTCCGCCGGGCCATGGATCGGCGCACTATATCATGCCGGCTACGCCACAAAAGGCGTGGTTTTGTCGGGGTTTATCGGACTCGACCCGGCTGTCACGGGGGTTTTTCCGGCTCGCACGCGGGGGCTCGAGGCTCACTCGCCAGCCTTCTCGCTGAGCAGCCGGGACAGATCTTGGAAGTCGGCGTCCTCGACTGCACCCTGAATCTTGCAGCGAACTTTGCCGTGAGGGTCGAGCAAGAGGTGAATCGGCAGCTCGGGATCGCTGTCGAGCAGCGCGCCTTTCATCCACTCGTCGCGCTCCTTCCCTTCCTTCAGCCAATAAGTGGAGTGCAGGCTGCTCTGGCTTTCCAGAAACTGCCTGAGCTGACGCTCGTCATCGTCGAGCGAAATGAAGGCGACACGAAAACGCCGACCCATTTTACCGAGCTCGCGCTCCCAGTTGACGAGTCGAGGGATTTCTTCCTTGCAAGGGGCGCACCACGCCGCCCAGAAATTCACCCACGTGAACGAGCCAGACTCGCCGCTCAGGTTCTCGGGAAGCGGGCGCGCGTCAGCGACCGCAGCCTGACTAATCGGTTTCTTCGGCAGCGCCTTGCCCTCGCGCATCTGTCCTGCGCACAAGCTGCGACGCGGTTTTAACGCCGCGGGCGCGTGCGAGGGAGCAGCCGCCGTATTGGCGCTGGCCGTCGCCGCAGCGACCGTGCCCACACTGGCCTGCACGGCCTGACTGCGCTCGCGCGGGGCAGAAATGGGCTTTTGCTGGTCTTCCTGGCAAGCGCAGATCGAAAGCAGAGCGCCAAGCAAGAGCGGCCGCTGCGCGGACTTCGAGAGCGCGCTCACAGCCGACAATCCACCCAGGACACGAACGCACTGCGGTTGATGGCTTCGTCGTCGCATTTCTTGTCGGATCGGGAAGTCTGCCACGAGCAGTATTCCTTCGAGAGCTGCGCGAACTCGTTACCGAGCCAGAGCAGGCCTACCTTCTTCTCGAGCTCGGGATCGTTCGCCACTTCCTTCAGATGGTACATCACCGAGTTCGCACGGCGGTGTGAAAGCGCTCGGTTCTTGGTTTGCGTGCCGCTCTTCGAGGCGCGAGCAACCACGAAAAAGTAGCGAGCGCCTTTGCGCGCGAACCATTTGTCGTCGAGCAGCTTCTTGGCGCTGTCGTCCAGGTCGTCCATGCCTTCGTCGAACTGAATCACCGCGCCGCGTTCCTTCAACGGCGTAAACAGCTCGTTGAAGTCTTCATCGCTGATGCTGGCGAAGGTTTTCACGTCCGAAGGCTTGCAGCCTCTACGAGTTTCGTCGGCGGCGAGGCCACAGGAATGCAGCACGCGCTCGAGCACTTCTTTGAAGCGCGGCGTGCAATAGGCGACCTCGGCCTGATCGGCGATGGCAACCTTGGGCTTCTCGGCTTCTGGGGTGGTGAGCCGCTCGCTGGCCGCGCCTACCCAGGAGCGCACTGCGAGCGTCACCCCCGCCAGCGCGATCACGGTAGCCCCAGTGCCAACCAAGCCGGCCAGGCCCGAGATAGATGCAGAAGACGACTCGCTCATGACCGGCTCCCTGCTCGGCGCCGCTTCATTTCAGCACCTCGGGCGCAAGCTGCGAGAGCGTGTAGCGCAAGCCAATGTCGGTATCCTCGTCACAGATCCGCTTCTTGCCGAAGTAAACTTGCGGCGTGGAAACGGGCACGCTGTTTTCGGACGCGAAATGCAGGTGATTGTTGAGCCGCACCTCGGTCTTGCGTTCGTCCATGCATTTCAACAGTGACTCGCCCCAGCGCTGACGGATCAGCGAGCGCAGCGCGTTCGGACCGGACTTGCCCGCTTTGCTCAGCTCGGGCTGCTTTTCATAGGCCCATTCGAGCACCTGCCGCGCCTGCTCTCCCCCACACAGCACCGCTTTGGACACGATACAGGCACCGGGGTGAAGCGGCTCGTTCAGCATCCAGTTGCACTCGCTGTCCAGCGGAAACAACGACAGACGAGCGTCCAAGCGCTCGACCGCGCCCTCGGCCACCAAACGCTCGTGGAACGCCTTGCACGTCGGGCACAGTGGATCTTCGAACAGCAGCGCCGGCTGAACCGGGCGCGAGCCACGCATGGTGACCAGATCACCCGTCTTCGGCTCCGGCACTTTGATTTCGCCGCACTGGGTGAGGAACGGCCGGTGGTCAGGCACCGACGCGGCGTACACCACGGCGGGAACCAGTGTGGTGATGCCGAGCGCGAGCAGCCAGGCCAAGGGCAATGCCACACCCGCGCTCGGCCGCTCAGCGCCGGCAGCGCTATCGGCGCGCAATGCGAACAAGCCCATCAGGCCCGACACCAGAAGCAGAGTCGAGGCGATGTAAATGCCCGTACAAGTCTTACAGACCTGCCCGAGCTTGGTCAGGCTGATCACGAGCATCATCATCGAGACCAAGAACGGCGTCACGCTGACCGCGCCGAAAAAGCTGACCGCGCCCTTCGGGGCACGTGAGCCAGCGAGCAAGAGATACAGGCTGAAGCCGGCAAAAAACGTGAAAGCCCCCAGCGCGAACAGCGAAATCGGGATACCGCCCCAGTAGGCCTCCTTGAACAGCGCCGAATAGGGGCTGTACATGGCGGCGCGACAGGCTTCGGCCTCGGAGGTGGGCGGCGCGCCAGGAATGAAGCTGCAGTGCACGTCGTGCAAGCGCCGGTCGAGGTGCGAGGCGTAGTCGAGCGTCGAGTTCGAGGCGAACACCAGCCCGAGCAGCGAAGCGCCCAAGCCGACGATCGCATAAGTGCGTGAACTCTCGAACATCGGGCCGAGCGTTGCAACGCAGGCCGCACAGGTCAAGCACGAACCGCCAGCGAGACCCGCGACCGAGCTCTGTCAACCCGCGAATTTCGCTGAGACTGCGCCGATGCGCGCCTAGTTTTCTGGCGCAGAAGAGCCGGTCGCGTAGGGCGAAGCAGCGCGCAAACCGACCAGCAGCTCCGGCTTCGAGCCATCGACCACGATCTTCCGCGTCATGAAGCCGGGGTAGCCGACCTCGAACGAGCGGCGCTGACCCGGTTCGAGTTCGACGCGCAGGGGCGATTTGCCCGCCTCTTTGCCGCGGTAGAAGATGCGCGCCTGAGGTGGTCGCACATTGACGATCACCACGATTTTCCCGGGGCTCGATTCCGCGCTCGCGGAGGGAGCCGGAGCGCCGGGCTGCGTCGCCGCCGCGGGCTCTACTCCGCCGCGTGATGCGGCACTCGGTGCGGGCTCGATCGCGGCGGGCCCCGTAGCGGCACCGACCTGGGCGGCCTCCCCTTGCGCGGGTTCCAGCTTTGCCGGTTCCGCCTGCGCAGGCTCGACCTTGGCCGACTCCACGTGTGTCGCCTCCGGGCGCAGCGCCTGCACTCCCGGCTGCTCCGAGGGGCGACTCCCGCCACGCACGAACCACAAACCGGCGAGCGCGGCAGCAACCAGCAGGCCCACCATCACCTTGCCGCGCGACGCAGGAGCCGCCGGCGACACGGCGGGCTTCGACTCGCGCGGAGCCGCCGCTCGGGGCACGGGCTCCGAGCGGGGCGCGAACACATCGGTCGTAACCGCGGGCGCCGTCGCAATCGGCGCGGACGCTGCCGACTCAGCCGGTCCCGGTTCGCTGCGAGGTTGCTCGGACGCATGGGGCGTCGCAAGCGGCGGTGAAGATTCCTTGCCGCCTCGTCGCGACTCGGCGCCGACCGCGCCCCAGAGCTCGTTGGGGAGCGCTGGATCCGAAGGGAAATTTGGCTGCGTCAGCTTTGAAGCAGGCTTGTGCTCGGGCTCACCGTCGTTCAGCCAGCCCGAATCCACGTCGTCGGTAGCAGGCGCGAGCGAGCCGAACGGCTCAGCCGACGCTTCGGGCTCCGACGGCCACTCCGAGTCGATGTCTTCGGTCATCGGAGGCGATGTCGACGTCGCCTTCGCTGCCGGCACGCTGCTCACCGACGCGACCGGCTTGGCCGCAAGCGCAGAGCCCACCGAAGGCGCAGCGCTCGGCCGTGAGGACGTGGAATTCGCGGAGGTGGGCGGCGTCGAGCTCGAGCCTTTCGCCGCGTCCCGATCCGTGCCGGGAGCTTGGGGATCGCCCATGACACGCAAACTAAGCATACGAGCCTTGCCTGGCAAAGTCTGGGACGCTCGCTGACGCATCGCTCAACGCTCGTCGACAGGAAATTTCTGACTGCGCTGGAGCGCACGCCCGTACGAGCGACGAAGCCCGCCGAGTTCGTTATTTCTTTTGCGCGGGTGTAGACGCCTTGGGCGCGGCAGGACTCGGCGTGGCGGTAGCCGGCGCGGGCGCGGCAGGCGTCGGCGTTGACTGCGCAGACAGCCATTTTTCCGCTTCGGCGCGCGCCGGATGACTCTTCGGCGCGTCGTCGAGAAAACGCCGAAACAAGCTGGCTGCCTCGCTCGGGCGCTTCATGTAGTCGGCGTACAGCACGGCCAGGTTGAACGTGGCAGCGAGATTGCTCGGCTGCTTGTCGAGCACTTCTTTCAACAGTTTTTCGACCTCAGCGAGCGACGCCGAGTCGTCCTTCTTGTGCTGACCGCGGCGCGCCGCCGCTAAACCGAGCGTGGCCGCCACGTCGTCGGGCTCCGCCTCGTGCACGGCGCGAAACTGCTGCACCGCGCGATCGTAGACCCCGGCTTGCAAAAGCACGGTGCCGATGTTGAGTCGCGCGGTGTTGTCGTTGGGGTCGAGATCGGTCGCTTTCGCGAAATGCTGAAACGCCAGCGCGTCATCGCCCTTCTTCAGCGCGACCAAGCCCGCGGTTCGCTCGGCGACCGCGCTCTTCGCGTCCGCCTTGAGCGCTTCTTGCACCAAGATCTCGGCGGTGTCGATTTCGTCGCGCTCGAGGTGAGCGAGCGCGAGCTCCGAGAGCACGAACGGATCGTGCGAACGCTTCACCAGCGCCTGGTGCGCGAGCTCGATGGCCTGGTCGATTTTGCCGCCCTCGCGCAGCGCACTCATCAGCGCGACCGGTGCCAGCGTCGCGTCGGGATGCTCCTTCACGAACGCGGACAGCGCGTCGATGGCCGAAGCCGGATCGCGCTGCCGACGCCGCACTTCGGCCAGCGCAACCGCCACGTCCTCGGCGTTCGGCGCGAGCTTCTGCGCCTGATCGAGGGCGTGCTCCGCCGCAGCCAGGTTGCCTGCGTCGGCGTAGAGTACGCCGAGGTCGTAGTGCGCCTCCCACAGCCGCGAGTCGGCCTTCACCGCTTCCTCGAACAGACCGATCGCTCGCTGCTTGCCGTCGGCCTGGCGCGCCGCTTCCACCCCTTGAGCCATCTTGCTCACTGCGGCGGGATTGGCAGGCGGCAGCGTAGGCGTCACCGCAGCTTTGTGGCCACCGCCGCATGCAGAAAGCGCGAGCGCACTCGAAAGCATCGCTGCCTTGAGGCGGCTCATGGGTTCGCCTCCTTCCCGCCCTTGTCCCGCGCTTTGCCGCCGGAACCTTTCTTTTCGTTTTCGCTCGCTTTGGGAATCAAGAAAATCTCACTCTGCCCGGTCTTGCTGCGGCGCGGCGCGTCGATCAGAGCCGGAAGCGGGGTCGGCCCCCGCGACCTGAGCTCGAAACCGATCTCCTTGAGCGGCGGATAGAGTTCGGCGTTCAGGCGACCGAGCGCCTCACGCATCTTCGCCGTCCAGGCGTTGAAGATGCCGAGCTCGAGCGCTTTTTGCCAGCCGCTCTCATAGGCTTCCAAGCTCCGCTCTTCGATCGGAATCACGAACTCTTCGAGTGACTGCTTGTAAAGTTCCTTCTCTGGGTCGCTCAGGTTGTCGGGCGGCGGCGAGTTCAGCAGCGCCTTGGAGAACGACTCGTACGTAAAACCAATCTGATAGAGCGCCGCCGTGGTCCACTCGGCCACGCCCATTTCTGCCGTAGCCAGGAACGCCTCGGCCGCTTTCTTGAGTAGCTCGCTCTTCTTCTTCAATCGATCCTTGAGCTGCCGCACGTCTCCCTCGATCTTCACGGCGTCGAACTTCTCGAGGTAAGCGGCACCTTGCAGATAGCGAGCGCGCGCGGCGTAGTATTTTCCGCGGTCGTCCAGGGTGTTCTTGCGGCCGCTGTAGACGTGCACGGCGCGCTCGAGCGAGCTCGAGCGCGTGCGCTCGTCGGAGCTGACGATGGCCAGCCGAACGAGCGCCTCGATTTGGCTGTTCGCGCTGCGCGCGCTCTTGGCGTAGCGATCGTAGAGCTGCGCTGCCTCGGCTTTCTTGCCTGCCTTCTCGTGCGCCTTGCCCATCAAAAAGGTGACCTCGTCGGCGGCGTCGTCGCGCGGGTAATATTTCTTGAACTTCTCGCCGCTCTCGATGGCCTTGTCATGATCGCCCACGGTGGTGCGCAGCAGCACTGCGTTGAAGGCGGCATCCCGATGGTGTTCGAACTTCGGGAACATGTCGGCGATCAGCGCGTGGTAGTTCCCGGCCTCGGCGAATAGCCCCACCTCTTGGTGGGTGGTCGCCGCGATCCACACGCCCTCGGCAGCCTCGGGCTGATTGCGATGGTCCTTGACCAGCAAATTCGCGGCTTCCGCGAGCGCGCTCAGGTTGCCCGCTCGCTTCGCCTCGACCTCGGCGTTGACTGCGGCTTGAGCGGCGCGCTGCTCCTTGGGGAATTCCTTGGCGGCTCGTAGATACGCGGCCGCGGCCTTCTCGTGATCGCCCGCAGCGCTGAGTTGCTCACCCTGCTTGAACACCGCGCCGATGATCAGCGTATCGAGACGCGCCTGCTGCTCGGCCGATTGAAACGCGGGCGCGGTCTTCAGGCGGCGCGCCCAGATCTCGATGTTGGTGTAGTCCCGGCTCTTGTTGAAGGAGTCGAGAATGAGCTCGCCAGCACCCGCCGAGTATTTGCTGCTCGGATACTTCTCCAGCAAGAGCCCCCACTGACGCACCGCCGGGTCAAAGACTTGGTAGTCGTAGTAGAGCTTACCCTGACGAAACAGGAGCTCCGGGATCTGCGGATCGGTCGGGTAATTCTTGACGTAAAGCTCCATCGCCTCGGTGAGCTTCTTGTCGGTCGGCGTTTCCTCCGGCTTCTTGGAGGCCTTCTTGGAAGCTTCGAATTCGCTCGCTCGCGCGACCTCGAGCGCAGCGAGAGCATTGTAAAGCGCGGTGCGTGACAGCGGCCCCTTCGGGTTCAAGCGAACCGCCGCGAGGTAGGCGTCGGCGGCCGGCCCCGCGTTTTCCAGCCGATAAAAGTGGATCTCGGCCAAGTTGTAATACATCTCGTACGCTTCTGGCCGACTGCCGAAGCGCGCGAGATAGACGCTGTACAGGCGGGCCGCGCCCTCGAACTCGGCGCGGCTGGTCTTGTCGGCCTGTGCCTTGCCGTGAAGGCCGACCGCGTCCTCGCGAATTTGCTTCTCCACGGCTTGCTCTGCAGCGGCGAGCACTTCGGGCTTCTGCACCTGAACCCAAGCCGAGGTCTTCGCGTTCTTGGCGTCTGCGGGCGGTCGCACGTAGTCGCGGATGATCCACTTGTAGTCTTCTTCCAGAGCCTGCCACGACTCCATCGTGGAATGAGCCTGCGCGACGTGCAGCGCGTAGAGGTAGGCATCCGGGCTCGTAGGCTCGAGGCGAAGCAGCAAGCGGTAGGCCTCGATCCCGCGTTCGTAGTGCGACTGGTCGTAGAATGCTTCGGCCAGCGCCCGCACGATGCGCCCGGCGAACTTGTCGCCGCCCGCCTGCACCAGGAAGCGATACATGTCGTCGGCGCGGTTCTTTTCGTCTTCGACGAACACGGCGACCAGGTTCTTCAGCGCTTCGTTTTGCAGCTCATCGAGCTCACTCTGACTGCGCCCGCGTACACCCTCGCCCTCGGCGGTAGACTTGAACACGGTCAAAAATCGGCGCGCGGCTTCAGCCGACTTCCCGAGCCGCCATAGCGTCCACGCGCTCTTGAACAACGCCAGATCGTAGAGCGGGCTGTCCTTGTGCTTCAGCACCTCTTCGTATTCGCGATAGGCGGTCTCGTAGTTGGGCGCTTCCTTGGTGAATTCGAACTCGGCCCGCGCCATATGGGCGTCCGGCACGAAGCGGCTGTTCGGAAACCACTCGATGATTTTGTCGAAGCGGCGCAGCGCCTGCTCGAATTTGCCCTCCTCGTTGGCCAAGAATCCGTCGACGTACAGGGCCAGATCGTACTGCGAAAAATTCTTGTAGCGAGTGAGCACGCGAAAGAAGCGCGCGCGCGGCTTCTCGTAATTCGGCGCCGGCGGTTCACCGCGCTGATCGGTCGGCGTCTTTTCCCACTTCTGAAAGGCCGCGACGAAGCGATCGCGCGCCTCTTCCCACTCGAGCTCACCCACGCGCAAAAGCGCTTCGGGCATGTCGGCGGAGTCTTCCTTGGACTCGGCGATGAACTTGGTGAGCAGCCCCAAAGCTTCCGCTCGCAGTTTGCGAGTCTCTTCGGTGTTGCGCGTGATTCGGCGATCGATCTTCTTGGCCAGCGCCTCACGCAGCCGTTCGGGGATCTGCAAGCTCACCTGCAAGTCGCGGTGCGTCTTGGCTTTGTCTGCGGCTTTCTTCTTGATGGTGGGACGCTCGCGCGCGCCGAGCTGGCGCTCGCCGGCGGGGCGAATCTTCGAAGATTCGGCGGCCATGCTCGGCGTCGCTTCGGTCGCCGCGGACACCGGGCGAACGCCGGCCGTTGAAAGCGCTGCCACAGCGAGCAGGACCAAAGGCCGATGACGCATGCCGTCGTCAGGATACTTGAGCGCGGCGCACGCGGGCAATCTAGGCCGCGCGCGCACTCGACCTACACCGCCCGCAATGTCGGCGCGTCTCGCACCCCTGAACTCGTTACCGAATCTCGCGCCGTCTCGAATAGAGAACGACCAAAGACTCTACCAAGAGAGCTTCCGACTAGCCGGCGGTTGGCCTATCGTAGAAGTTCAACGCTGGTCGAGTTCGCTCGCGGCGTCCGGAGGAGGAGGTCATGACGCAGGACATCCTGGTGATCGACGACGACCCTGTCGTTACTCGCATGCTGAGTCGGGTTTTGGCGGGTCACAACGTCGTCGTCACACACTCCGGCTCGGACGCTCTCGAGCGCATCAAGACGCAGTCCTTCTCGCTGATCCTGTGCGATCTCACGATGCCGGGGATGAGCGGCATGGTGTTTTACGACGCCGTCAATTCGATCTCGGCGGAACTCGCCCAGCGTGTCGTGTTCATGACGGGCGGCGCGTTCACCAGCGAAAGCCACGAATTTCTTACCAAGCACCCCGACTCGTGGCTCGAGAAGCCGTTCGACATTCGGGCGCTGCGCGAGCTCATCCGTGTGCGGTCCGCCGAGCTCTGAACGAGCTCAGCGCAAGCCTTCGCCGCCCACGTACTCGTCTGCCCAATCTTCGCCTTCGAACGGCCAGTACTCCTCGTTGCTGCCGAGGTAGCGCTCCGCACGGAGCGAATCGACGATGGTCTGCGGCAGCAGGCCTTGCGACAGCGCCTGCACCTCGATCTCGAGCGCGCGCTTTTTGCCGAGCACCGTCTCGATCCGACCGAGCCGCGCACGGTTCACGAGGCGCGAGAGCCGCAAATCGAGGCGCTGAAAGGCGTCCTTGGCGCGGGCGATTTGCTGCGCTTCCAGCTCTTCCCTGAGCTTTTCTGCTGCCTGGTGCATTTCCGTGGCGCGCTTGCGATCCTGAGTGATGAGCGCGTCGAGATCCGCCCCCGGCGCCGCGTTCAGCTCCCCGCTCGCGGCGAGGCTCGCGCGCAGGCTACCGGCGCGCAGCTCGAGCCCTTCGAGCTCTTTGCGTAACGCTTCGAGCTCGGTTTTCTGCGCGGCACCCGCGCGCTCGGCCTCGCGCAGCACGCGCTTGAGCTCCGCCATCTGGGCTTCGATGCGTGCAACCTTGTCGAGCGGGCGCTGGCCGAGCGGGCTATCGCTCTGCGGCTTGGTCTCGCTGGTGCCCGCGGAAAGCTTGCGCTTGGCCTCGTCGAGCTCGCCGAGCGTGCCGCGGAGCCCCGCGAGCTGGTGCTCGACCTGAGCGATGCGCCGGCCCGTTCGACCGTAGCCCGCGTCCAGGCGCAGCTGAGCGCCGAGCGCTCGCGCGGTCTCCTCCGGCACACCGAGGCCGGCGCCAGCGGGGTCGGTGCCGCGCCGGACCGCGTCGACGAGCCGCTTCATCGCGCCCGGATCGGCGGCAACCTTGCGAGCCGCGTCGCGAGCGGGCTCATAGCGTTTCAAAAACTCGGTGAGCTTTTGGTCTGCCTGCGGGAAGCGGCACATCGCAAGGTCGATGTACGCGTCCAAAATCCAGGCTTCGTCTTGATACGGGTGCTCGAGCTTCAGCCGCCGCAGGTCGTCGATCGATTCGCGCGCGCCCTGATAGTCCTTGGCCTCGTAACGCGTGGTCGCGGTCTCGTACAGCGCCTCCGGCAGCCGCTCGGAGTCACTCGGCACCAGATAGTAGTAGTAGCGCGCGTCATCGAAGCGGAACTGCTCGTGAGCGACGCGTCCGAGCCCGAGCCGAGACAGGTCGCGAACGCGGAAGAAGTCGCTGCCGCCGAACAGTGCCGCCTTGTTCGGCGTGCGCTTCGGATCGGCCACGCGACAGAACAGCTCTTCTCCGCGCTTCAAATTCTTACGCTCGACCTCGATCACGCCGGACAGGTAGGTCGCCTGAGCCCAGAAGCGCGAGCGCTCGCCGACCCGCGCATACGCCGCCAGCGCTTCGTCCGGTTTGCCTCCGAGCTCCGCGACGCGCCCACGCAAGTAGGAGATATCGCCCTGAACCTCGGGCGGAGCCGAGCTCTCGATTTTGGTCAGATCCTGCAGGATCGGCCCGGGCCGGTCGCACTCGAGGGCCAGGTCGACCAGGCTATCGGTCGCGCGGCGAAACCAGGTGTCGTTGGGCGAGCCGCTGAGCAGCCGCACCAAGTACGCGCGCGCAGGCTCGTAGGCCCCGGCGCGGCCGAGCGAATCGCCCAGCAAGAACAAGGCGGCGCGGCCCTCGCCGGACTTGGCAAATGGATCGAAGCGCGGTGACTCGACCAGATACACCAAATCGGCGATGGCCTCGTCGCGACGGCCCGCGAGGATCTTGTCTTCGACTGCCGACAGCTCGCTCTGTAGCCGGGGCGTGCTGAGCGGCACCGTAGCTGCGAGCTTGCGAGCTTCCAGGGCCGCTTGATAAGCGCGCAGCGCTTCCCCGCGCGTGTCGCTACCGGCGCTGGGCGCGGGAGTGGGTTCGCTTGCCGCGGGAGCGGCAGGTGGCGCTGCTTCCCCCGCGGGCACGGCGGGCTGGGCGCTGGGCGCCGGAGGGGTCGTCTGTGCCGAAGCGACGCTCGCGAAGGCCAGCACGCACAGCGCTGGCCAAAGCAACGGCCTGGAGCTGAAGATCGAATCGCGGTCGCTCACGCTCATCACTCGGTGACGCGCGCGCGCAGCCGCACGCGCAGATCGTATTCGCCGTCCTTGTCCTCGGGAAAATCGCTAGCCATGTCCGAGCGGTCGTCGATCGTGAATTTGGCCTCTACCAGCTGACTTTCGGGCACCACCACTGAAAAGCGTGAGCTTTGCCAAGTGCGAAACTGACGGGCACGCGCGTCGTAGCGTTCGATGTCGACGCCGATGACGTGCTGACCCGGCGCCACCGCGTGTTCGTACACGACGCGCTCGTCTTCCGCGCTGAAGCGCTCCGGCGCGGCGAACACCACACCGTCGTCCAAGGTAACGCCCAGGGCCTCGATGCGTGCGTCATCACCGCGCGCTTCGAGCACCACCCGGAGCTTGCTCTTGAACAGCGTGGTGGTCAGCGCCGATACACGACTGCGCAGCGCGGCGATGTCGCCGAGCAGGCGATCGAGATCCGCAGGCGACGCGGGCGGCGGGCCTTTGGCGAACTCCTCCGGCGCAGGAGTGAGCGGGGAGAGCTTGCTCGCCGCGCCGTTTTCGACCGGCTTCGGCGGCGCCCCCAGTTCGGGATCCGCCCCTGCCGGGGGTACTTCCGTTGTCGCCGCAGGCTCGGTCGCCGGCGGAGCAGCGGCCTTTTCTTCAGCTGCTGGCTTGGCCGGCGAAGACCCTGGCTTGCCCGCCGCCGGCGCCGGTTTCGACACCGGCGCAGGCGCGGGTTTCCACTTTTTGGGCTGAGCCCAGGCGCCCGATGCAGCGAGCACCACCAATAGTGAAGCCGAGAGAACGCGACGAGCTCGCATGACGCCTAGCTCGTGAGGCTAACACGGCCCCGCCGCGGCCGTCAGCCCTTGGTTTGGGCGGCTACGGCCTTGGCCGCGCGCTCGGCGGCCTCGGGGTCCCCCAGGTAATAGCGGGGTTTCAGCGGCTTCAGATTGGCGTCGAGCTCGTACACCAGCGGTATGCCGGTCGGGATGTTGAGCTCCACGATCTCGTCATCGCTGACGTTGTCGAGGTGCTTCACCAGCGCGCGCAAGCTGTTACCGTGCGCGGCGATCAGCACGCGCTTTCCGCTGCGAATGGCGGGGGCAATGTCGCTCTCCCAGAACGGCAGAAAGCGCTCGACCGTGTCCTTCAAGCACTCGGTGCGCGGCAGCTCCTTCGCGGACAGGCTGGCGTAGCGCGGATCACGACCGGGCCAGTACTCACTCGACTCCTCGAGAGGCGGCGGCGGCACGTCGTAGCTACGGCGCCAGATCTTGACCTGCGCCTCGCCGTGACGCGCCGTGGTCTCGGCTTTGTTCAGCCCCTGCAACGCGCCGTACATGCGCTCGTTGATGCGCCACGAGCGAACCACGGGGATCCACATCAAGTCGAGCTGCTCGAGCACGATCCAAAGGGTCTTGATGGCGCGCTTCAAGACCGAGGTGAACGCGATATCGAAGCTGAGCCCCGCTTCGCGCAGCAGCTTGGCGCCGTTGGTAGCCTCTTCGACGCCGAGCGGGCTGAGCGGCACGTCGACCCAACCGGTGAAGCGGTTGTCTTGATTCCACTGACTCTGACCGTGACGGAGCAGAACGAGCTTGTACATTTGGGGGGAGACTCTCAGTTAGTGAACGGAAGGAACACGCTGGCGCCGCCCATCGCGGAAATGTCGTTCACGATTTTCTCGACGCCGAGCTGCACCCGCTTTTGCTCCCGCACATAGTCGCGGACGTCAAGCCGCAGCGCGAGCCACTCCGTCAGATAGAACTTGGTGCCGAAACCTCCGGAGCCGGTCAGACCGAGATCGCCCGGCTCGACCGTCGCGCCGCCGCCGAGCGAAAGATAGAAATCGAAGCGGCTGATGGCGCCTCCCATCCAGCGCACCTTGCCGTAGGCCATGGACCACACCAAATGCCCGAGGAAAAACTGAATCGGGTTCTCTTCCGCGCGGACGATGTCGACCAGGCCTTGCTGGCGCGCGCTGATCGCCCGAAGCAATGCGAAACTTTGGCGCGTGCGGAAGTAGCCCGCTTCCAGCCCAAGGTCCTCGGTGAAATGGAAGGTGTAAGCGCCACCGTAAATGGGCGCGCCGTCCGAAATGTCGCCCGCGTACCAGCCACCCATCGGTGAGATTTCGTGGCGCAGGGCTTTCTGAAACAACCGTGGCACGACGCCGCGGTACGCCCGCTGTCCGATCAGCTGCTGCTTGAGCGCCTCGTCCACACACTGCGCCTGAGCTGGTGCCGGCCGGCTGAGAACGAGCAGACCACCCACCAGGGCTGCGGCGAGCTGACAAGCGGTACGGGCGACCAACTCGACCAACCGGATTATCATAAGTAGGCGGGATCTGGCGGAATTCTCTGGGGTCGCTCAAAAATGCCGACCGGCTCACGGACCCACCGACGCCGAACCGCGGGTCGGGTGATGGCCCCGCGCGCGTTTGGTCGAAGTGGGCATGACCTCCCCGACACGCCCGCCACCGCCTATTCTAGGGGGGATGAAGTGGTCGCTGCTGATCGCAGCGTTGCTGTTGGCTGCGGCGCCTAACCAAAGCCGGGCCGAGGGCCGGAACGACGCCGCGCGGGGCTGCGAAGATCGCCAGGCGAGCGCGCTCGGTCGAGTCAGCTGTGAGTTGGGGCTGGGACTACCAAAAGCGACCGGGCCGCTTTTGGTGGTCGTGGCGGAGGTCGCTTCGGACCAACACGCGGAGCGAACCGAAGAGCTCGCGCGACGACTGGCGACGCTGGTGGCGGGAGAGCTCGGCCCCCTAGCCCGGGCCAACGATCGGATGCTCGACTTGGCGAGCGCGCACCGCAGCGCACCACGCGGCGTGGATTTGGTCGTGCTGAGCGCGCGGCTCGGACGCGATCGCTTCGCGGTGAGCGCGGAATTGATTCCGGGCGCGCGCCGCTTTTGGGAACGATTCCGTCCCGGCCTCGCCGGCGCGAGCGCGCACGCCCACGCGACCCGTGCACCCGACGCCGAGCTGATGGCTTACTTGCCACCCATTCCGCTCGTACTCACCCGAGTCGACAAAGCCTCGGCGCTCGAAGAACCGAGCGTGGCCATGGCATGCGGCGATGTCGATGGCGACGGCGCGCTCGAGATCGTTCAGGTGGGCCGGCGCAAGATCATGCTCGGCCGCCTAAACCGCGGAAAGTTCCAAATCACGGCCAGCGCGCCGTGGGCAGACTTGTCTCGAGTTTCTCCGCGCCCGCTCCGCGAACCGATCGCGAGCGCCGCGGTATACCCGGGTGCGGGCCTCGAGGTCGGGCTCAGCGATCGCGCCGAAGCGCTCCGTCTCGATCGCTCGCTGCGCGTGATCCAGCGTTTTCCTGGGCGAATCCCGTGGCCGGCCGGAGGCTGCGCCAATTTGACTGCAACCGGACTTTCCGCCGAGCGTGCGCCGTGCGTTTCCGCGGCCGCCGGCGGCGAACCCGAATCCAGCATCGACACCGTAGCTGGCGCGCGCATCGTTCGACGGGACGGAAGTGCCCTGTCCGTGTTTGCTTCACGGCGCAGCAACGGCCAGCTCGAGCTCGAATTCGCCGGGCGTCGCGTGGCGGTGCCGCCCGCGACGGTTGGCGCACAGCTCGCGCTCGGCGATCTCGATGGAGATGGCAAACCCGAACTCTTGACCACGCTCGATACGCCCGATCCGAGTCGCGACGCTCTGCTCGTGCGCACGCTGTCGGAGGACGGCTCGCTGCGTGAAGCATTTCGCGTCGGCGTGCCGAGCGGCGTGCGCAGCCTCGCGGTTTGTCCTCACGAAGGCAGCGCGCTCGCGCCCGTCGTGCTCGGCACGGGCGATGGCCTGTGGGTCGTGCGATGAGTGGATCCGGCCCCGCCCGTCTGGCACGACGAACGTTCGCGGCCACGCTGCTCTCCGGATTGCCAGCGCTCGCGCTCGGCAGAAAGCCGTATGGGGGTACCCTGCGTCTGGCGGTTCCGTGGGGCGTCCAGCGGCTCGATCCGCACGACCTCGACGATCCGCTCGCCGCGCTTTTCGGCGCCGCCATTTGCGATCCCTTGTACGCGGTGGACTCTGGCGGACGCGTCTACCCGGCGCTTGCCGAGGCCATGCCGGAAACGATCGCGCAAGGCGCGCGCTTGCGTCTGCGTAGCGGCCTGCGCTCGGCGAAAGGGCTGGCGCTGACCGCACTCGACGTGCGCGCCACGCTCGAGCGGGCAGGCAAGCGCGCTGGCGCCGCCCTGCTCGGCGATTTGCCCACCCCTCGCGCGGTACGGGGCGACCCGCTCGCGCTGGATTTCGCCGGTGTGAGCCCGAGCGCGCTAGCGGCTCGCCTGACGAGCCCGCTGACGGCGTTGTTACCGCGTAGTTACTCCCCGCTCGACCCCGACGGCACGGGCGCGTTCCAGGCGCGCCTGGAGCAAGGCCGGCTACTGCTCGCGCGCAACCCGAACGCTGCGCGCGGAGCGGCGTTCTTGGACCGCGTCGAAGTGCGCGCGTTCTCTGATTTGAGCGACGCCCTGCGTGCGTTCGAGGCTGGAAACGTAGACGTCGGCTGGCTGGGCAGCGGCCTGCATCGCGCGCGAGGCGGCGCGCTACCCTTCGTCGGCGCAAACTACGGCTACTGCGTGTTGCGAGTTGGCAAAGCGCGCGGAGGCTGGGGTGCACCCGGCGTGCTGCAGCAACTCGTGGATGGCGTGGATCCAGATCGCTTGCGTCATCTGGGTCTCGACGGTCTGCCCGCAGCAGCCGCACCGAGTTCTGGCTGGGGAGGCGGCCCAGCTCAATTGCTGGTCGCAGACGACGCGCCACAGCTCAGCCTCGTGGCAGATACGCTTGCAACTGCGCTCAGCCGACCGGGTCACGAGCTCACGGTCGCGAAAACCAGCCGCGCCGAACTCACGCGCCGCCGAGTCGACCGCGACTTCGCGCTGTGGGTCGATTTCGTACGCAGCCTCGGCCCAAAAGGGCCGCTGACCCAGCTGGCGCTGCTGTGCGCGGTAAACCCCGAGCTTGCCAAAAAACCCCCGCGCATCGAAGACTTCGAGGCTCGCTCGATCGCGCGCGGCCTGAGCTTGGGCGTGATCGGTGAACTGTGGGCGACCGGCGCGCAGTCGCCCGCGTTCCAAAGCCTTTCCGGCTGGCAGCTGAGCGACGTCGCGCGCCTGCCCGAAGCCGCGCCGTCACCCTAGGATTTGGCCGCTATTGGCCGTAGAATTTTGGAATGAAGCCCAGCGTGCGCCGCGCGCTCACCTCCGACGCTCACGACGTGGTCGAGCTGATCCAGGCCTATGCCGCCGAAGTCTTCGAGCGTGAGGCCACCGTCAGTACCGAGGCGCTCTTGAACGACGGCTTCGGCTCGGTGCTCGAGTTCTTCGTGGCCGAGTCGAGCTCTGGTTCGCTCCTCGGCTTTGCCGCCTGGGAAAAGACCTACGACGTCACTTCGGGCCGACGTGGTGGCGCTCTGCTCGGCATGTTCGTGCAGCCCGAAGCCCGCGGCCGCGGCACCGGTCAAGCGCTGCTCAGCGCGGTCGCCAACGAGGTACGCGGCATCGGCGGCGAGTTCTTGGTCGGCCTCGGCACGACGCACGAGGAGTTCGACAGCGAGGTCCCGCCAGCTCTCGATTTCCACAGCGACATAGCTAGCGGGCCGCGCCGGAAAACCGCGGCCGATTTGTCGCACGCGGAAATCAGCCGCTTGGGTAACTCGCTGCATCCGGGCGGTCGCCGCCGCTGAGCACGCCCCTCAGGGGAACCGCAGCGCAACGCCCAGGGTCACGCCGAACGTGAACGGCGAAACTCGATGAAATGTCGTCGGCGAGAAGGCGAAGTCGTCCATCACCAGCGTCTTGCCCGCGCTCAGCGCGAGGCTCGCTTCCAAGCGCGTGAGCAGCAGCGTTTCGAACCACAGCGAACCGCCGAGCACGGCAAAGGGTCGCGAATGCGACTGCGGCGCGAACGTGTGCTTGCCTGCTGCGAACAGGCGTCCAAGCTCGAGATTGGCGCAGGGCCTTAGAGCCAGCGAATCACTGCCGACGCGAACGGGACAGGCATCGAGGATCCCTGAATCGATTTCGAAATCGGCGTCACCGTCCGTTTCAGCCACGCCGTGGACCCAGTAGTGCGCCGCCGCGAGGCGAAGCGCGGGTGACCAAAGTCCAGCGCGGTCCCAGCTCGCGCCGATAGCGAGAGCGAGACCAGGCATGAGCTCGGGAGCCGGACCGAGCAGCGCGCGCAGCGCGGCCCCAGCTCGCCAGTGGAACACCGTTTCGCCACCCGGCTCGCGTGATTGCGCGGCGCCCGCGTCCGGCGGTTGTTCCTCGGCCGGGGTCGACGAGGCCGGCTTGGCCGGCTCGCTCGTCTTGGTCTTCGGTTCAGTGGCCCTGCTACCAGTTTCCCCGGCGCTTCCCGGGGAACCGTCACTGCCCGGCGAGCCTTCGGGCCCCTCTCCGCTCGCCGAACCGGAATCGGCGCTCCCGCCGGCACCCTGAGTCACCGACGCGGGATCGAGCGTGATTGCGATCACCAAGGCGAGCGCGTCGACCG
Organism: Polyangiaceae bacterium; assembly: GCA_035549735.1. Classification (GTDB taxonomy): domain Bacteria; phylum Myxococcota_A; class Polyangia; order Polyangiales; family Polyangiaceae; genus PMG-095. The sequence continues at coordinate 476,926 of DASZQI010000011.1, forward strand.
CCTCCGAGCAGCTCGGCGCAGTCAAGCGCCGCACCGAGCGCTTTCCGCTCGAGTGCGTCACCACGAGCTCAGCCGCGATCGCGCCGTCCGCGCCACGCTTCAAAGATGCGAGCAGCGACGGATTCAGGGTGCTGTCGGTTACCAGTCGAATCCGACTCGACCTCCGCGCTACGCCGGCCACCAGCTCTTGAAAACTCGCGCAGCCCGGGCTGGCCTCGAGTGCAAGGCGCGCCGTGGACGCCGTTTCCTGCGCCCCGGCGTCGGTCGCGTGCAAGGCGGAGCACAGCACGCAACCCTGAAAGAACCGACGAATCCGCGGTCGTCGTTTCCCGGCCTGCGCAGGCATTCGACCGAGGCGGACTCTAGCACTAGCCTTGCCCGCTCGCGATCCCCGAACGCGCCGCACCACGCCGCGGTACGGGTTGACGAGACCGACGGTAACTGTAGTCTGAGGGGTGCTGGCATCGTTCGGAGGTATGTGATCCTGCGATTCTGCGCGCGCAGACACGGCCGGAACGGCCTTTGGTGCGCGTTTGTCGCGTCGCTTGCCAGCGCCTGCGGGGGCCACGTCGTATTGGGCGAGGAAAACCCGTATCGCTTCGGGGTGCCAACTCTGGTGAGCGAGCTTGCGGGTGGCAGCGAGAATCCGTCGCTCACCTCGGACTCGCTCGAGCTCTATTTTACGTCCGCCCGCCCCGACCGAATGGGCGACACCGGCGGCAACGTTTGGCTCGCGCGGCGAACGGGCCCCCAAGCGACCTTCAATCCGCCGATCGACGTGGCCGAAGTGAACACCCCAGACTTCGAGACTAGCGCGGCCATCTCTGCCGACGGGCTCACTTTATGGATTGGCTCGGATCGCCCGGGAGGCGCTGGTCTCTTGGACATTTGGCGTTCGACGCGCGCGAGCCGCGCCGCCACTTGGTCGCTGCCGACGAACCTGCCGGAGCTGAGTTCGCCCGCTCGCGACGTGCCGCGCCCTCTAGGTGATCACGGCCGCACCATGCCGCTCGGTTCCGAGCGGAACACGCCCGATAGGTATCAAACCTATTTGGCAGACCGTGCTTCGCCGAGTGACCCGTTCAGCTCGCCGCGCCCGATCCCGGAGCTTACCTCGGCCGATGGCAGCACCGTCGACGGCTTCCTCACCGACGACGGGCTCACCTTGTTTTTTTCTTCCGCGGTTGGCGGCGGGCCCGCCGATCTATTTTTGGCCGTACGCGCCTCGGTCAGTGAGCCCTTCTCGCACTCAGCGCCGTTACGCGAGCTCAACACACCCGCGGATGAGCGCGATCCCTTTCTCACGGCGGACGGCTCGACGTTTTACTTCGTCTCCAACCGCGACGGACTCTTGAACATCTATCAGACCGCGGTCATTCGCCGACCGGGCCCATGACCGTCACGGCAGGGTGCTCGGCACGGGCAGCGAACCGCCGTGACGAACGAAGTTGATGATGGCGTCACTCAGCTGAGCGTCGGCCTTCACGCACTTTGCGCTGACATCCCCGGTGGAAGCACCTTTGCATTCCTTGCGCCGCTCGAGATAACCGGCGTTGACCTTGTCGTCCTTGCGCAACGCCTCCTGCACGTTGTCATCGAGGAAACGCCACTCGATGCGCGGCGTCTTCGGCTGAGGCGGCTTGTCGCGCGTGAGCTCTTCACCCGAGAGCGTGACGCAGGAGCCGTCCCAACGGATCGCGTCGTAGCCCGCGCCGGCGCCGCTCACCTGCATTCCGCCGGTGTCGGCCTTGCGCTCGGCCAGCAACAACACCTCTTCATCGAACTCCAAGTATCCGCCCGCCGACGCGCCACCGGAGGCGTTCCAGGCCTCTGTCTTGCGCGTGAGGTAGCCGTGCGTCCACTTGCTGTTGCCAAAGAGGTAAAGCGCGATCGACGGAAAGCGGTTGTTGCACAGTTTCCTCACGAACTTCGGGCTCGGCACGCACAGGCCGGAAGGCTTGTAACAGTCGGTGGGAATGGCGCTCGCGTCCGCGCCGCTCTCCGCACTCGCTTTGCCCTCGGCGGCGGGCGCGTCCGATTCGGCCGGCTTTTCCTCGGCGGCCTCGGAGTCGGCCGGGCTCTCGGCTGGCGGCTTGGAGCCGCCGCATGCGGCGGAAAGCGCCGCCCAAAACGCCATGAGTGCAAGGTGTTTCGCGTACATGTCGCGGGGTTCTAGCCGAAAACGGGTGCCAGCGGAACGCAGCTCGTTTCTGGGCTGCTCGCATGGCGCGTAGTCCGATGTGGCAGAATTTTTCGCCGCCGAGCAGCAGCAATCCCCGCGAAACCTCGAGGAATTCCGGCGCGCGTTCTGCTGGTCTCCAGGATGAGGAACGCCGCCACAGAGCTCAAGCTCAGCGCGTCACCACCCACGCGCGGCTTCGAGATCAAGCCCGGGCTGACGGCGAATCTGAACGTCACGCTGTGGGGTGACCTGGGGCTCGGTTGGCTGGGTCGGCTGTGCAGCGCGCTCGCGCGGCGCGGGATCAGCATTCAAACCGCGCAAGCGGTGCGCCGCCCGGATGATTCCTGGCGCGGCACGCTGGAGCTCGACACCACGACTTCTTCGACCGACCCACTCTCGCTCGACTACGTGGCGCTCAGCGCCGAAGACGTAAGCCAGCGGGCTGAGCTGTCCCCTGCACTGGACCGTTTCCGCATCGAGCGAACCGAGACCGGCACCATCAGCCTCAGGCTGTTCGGCCTCGATCGCATCGGCCTACTGTCGGGCCTGCTGGAACGGATGGAGTTCCTCGGTTTGTTTCCCGAGCGATTGCGTGTGACAACCAGCGGACAGTTCGTCGACGATACGATCTGGCTTCGCGGTGTGGCCGGACACATGCCGTCGCCGAGCGCAGAACAAGCGCTCCACGACATGCTATCCAAGCTCCGCAGCGCCTCTCCAACTGGAGGCGAGTGATGCGGGGATCGACCATGACAGCAGAGCTTACCGAAGCCGATATGCCCACGGGGTTCTCGGCCAACCTCAACGCCGCAAGCCTTTCGGATCTCGTGCAAATGCAATGCCTGTCGGGCGCGCGCGCAGTGGCGCGCGTGAGCTCCGGCGAGGATGTCGGCTATCTGTACTTCCGAGAAGGGCGGGTGGTGCATGCCATGTCGCCCTCGAACGTCGGCGAACCTGCGGCCTTGGAGATTTTGGCCTGGAATGGTGGTTCCTTCGAGCTTTGCAGCGCGGGCTGGCCCGAGAGCGAGTCGATCGACAGCACCATTCAGGGCCTGTTGCTGCGCGCCGCGCAAACGCGCGACGAGTCGGGGCGGCACAGCCTTTCGCGCTTCCCCCGCGCGCGCTTCGACTCCGCGCCGCCACCCCCCCGCCCGGAACGACGCGAAGCCACGGAGCGCGATTCAATTTCGCCAGAGCCCGCGCGCCCACCTTCGCAGAGCCCAGCTCCTCTCTCCGGAGTGACGAAGGTCAGCGCCGCCGTGCGACTCGACGCAAATGGCGTACCCGTTACCTGCAAGGGCTCCGGTGCGGAGGAGCTCGGCGACGCGGTCGCGTTGGCGATGCGCCTGGCGCGTTTGGCCGGGGAGTCGCTCGGCCTCGACCGCCTCGCAGCCATCGAAGCGGTTTCATCGACGCAGCGCACGCTGGTCATAGTCGAAAAGGCGGGCACGATCATGGCCGTGCGAGCGCCGGTCGACACCGACCTGTCCGCGGTGCGAGAGCGCTATGGAGTTTGATGAGTCATGCGCCAAATCCTGAGCGGCCTGCGTGACGTAGAAGGAGTTTTCGGCAGCTTCGTGCTCGCGGAGACGGGCGAGCTGCTGGGCAAAGATCTTCCGGCGGTTTTTCACGATGACGTGTTCGTGGAGACTGGTCCGCGTGTCGTACGTTTGTGCGAGGCCATCGAACACGGTGGCGAAGCGCTCGATAGCCTCGTACTTCGTTTCGCGGACCATAAACTTCACGTCCGCCGGTCGAGGGGGGGCCTACTTTGCGTCATCGCAAAGCTCGAAGCGAATGCTTCGGCGCTGCGCATGGCGTTGGCCCTGGTCGCGAGGCGGCTCGGAGCGGCAGACAACGCCGTGGCCGAGCCGCCAGCGACGCTTCCGAGCCCGCCAGCGCGGGCAAGCGTCCTGGGCGAGGGCAGCATCGCCATGCTCGCCCCGCCCGCCGTTCGTAACCTGCGCTCGAGCTGACGCTCGCTCCGTTCGCCCCGGAATCGCCGACGGAAGCCGTGGTCCACGAAGCTTGCTAGGCTTCTGGCACACGCATGGCTGCCTGGGCCCGCTGGCTACTTGGGTGCGCCGGTTGGCGAGTCGCCGGAACCGCTCCGAAGGTCCCGCGCTGCGTGGTCGTGTTCGCGCCGCATACCTCCAATTGGGACTTTCCGTTGCTGCTCCTGGCCCGCAGCGCGCTCGAGCTGCGTTCCTCCTATCTCGGCAAGCACACGTTGTTTCGGCCGCCCTATGGTTGGCTGTTCCGCGCGCTCGGCGGCATCCCGGTCAACCGCAGCGACGCTCACCACTTGGTGGAACAAATCGCGAACGAGTTCAAGGTGCGCGATCGGTTGTGGCTGGCGATGGCGCCGGAGGGAACGCGCACCAAGACCGATCACTGGAAGAGCGGCTTTTACCGCATCGCCCTGGCCGCCGGGGTGCCGGTGTTGCTGTCTTACATCGATGCCGGCCGCAAGGAGTGCGGAGTCGGGCCGCTACTCGAGCTAACCGGGGATGAAGAGCGCGATTTGGCGCGGATTCGCGAATTTTACGCGGACAAGCGCGGCATTCACCCAGAGCTAGCCGGGGATATTCGTTTTCAAGACCACCGCGCCTGAGCTTCGGTCAAACCGCATCAGGTTCGTGAGACGTCCACGCCGACGCGCACGCGGTGTTGACCTCCGCCGAGGATCACGCCGCGCAAGGGGCTGGTGTCGCTGAAATCACGGCCCCATGCGAGAGTGATGTGCTCATTCGTGGGGATGCTCCCGTTGGTCGGATCGAAATCGACGTAGCCGAACCCGGGACAGTACACCGAAAGCCAGGCGTGCGTTGCGTCTGCGCCCTGTAGCCGCGAGCCCGTGCTGGGCGTGTTGTGCACGTAGCCGCTCACATAGCGCGCCGGCAAGCCCAGCATGCGCAGCATACCGAGCTCTAAATGCGCGAAATCCTGGCACACGCCGCGCCGAGTCTCGAGCACCTCGTCGAGCGGCGTGGCGACAGTGGTCGAGCCCGGCTCGTACTTGAAGTCTGCGAACAGGCGGCGAGTGAGATCGAACACGGCTTCGAGCAACGGACGCCGAGCAGAAAAGGATGGCGCCGCGTATTCGAACAACCCGTCGCTGAAGCGCACATAAGGCGACTCCAGCGTGTACTCGAGCGCGCGCAAGCCGTCCGGGCTGACGTCCTGGCGGACCGAGTCGCGCACCGATTCCCAGTTCGGGGACAGCCCGAGCACGGGCTGCTCATACGGCGTCACGTCGACCTCGGACAGCGCGGTCACCGAAAAATGCAGGTGCGCCCCTTCCAGCGTAAAAAAGTGCACGACGTTGCCGAAGTAGTCGCGATCTTCACTGAGCGCGGCGGCAGACGGCTCGATCGCGAGCCGCGTGACGCCCGGACTCTGACGAGCGGTCACGCGCGGAGTCAAACGTGCTTCGTTGTGACAGATCGAAACCGGTTCGCCGTAGTCGTAAGTGGTCGTGTGCGCAATGCGATAGCGCATCAGGAACGCTCCGCGGGCCCGCCCACCGAGACCGACGATTGGGCATGGGCCAGATAGCTGAGCGTGAGCTGATCGGCGAGCAGAGGCAGCGCGCTGTCGAGCTCGGACAAGAGCTCGTCCAAGTTCTGCCGGCGCCCGAACGAGTCCGCGCGCGAGAGTTCATCCAAATCCGCGAAGCGCACGGCCGAAAGCGCTCGCAGCGCGGTCTTCGCTTCCGGAGCGAGCAGGGCCTTTTCGCTGGCCCGGGGCAAGCGAGTCACGTGCTCTTCCAGCATCGCCAATTGATACGCCACCGAACGCGGGTTCGTCTCGTCGGTCAGCAACAAATCCAGAACGGGCTCGAACGCCAGAGTGCCCAAGTAGCGCGACCGATAAGTCATCGCGCAATCGCCCACCTCGAGCACCGCGTCCAAGACCGCGGTGTCATCCGCGCTCACCAAGCAGCTTCTCAGGAGGCGCACCACGAAACTACCGCGTTCGATGCGTCGCCCGATGTCGGCGAATCGCCAGCCCGGGCCGTGAGTCATGTTTTCCATCACGTGCCCGGAGAAGGCCGAAAACCCCAACAGCAGCGCGCCCACGATCTCGAGCGCATCCGACAGCTCGAGGCTCGCACGGGACCGGGCTTGCTCGATGGTTGCAGAGAGCTGGCTGAGCACGCGCCAGGTGTCGATGGAAATGCGATCGCGAACCACGCTCGCCGAGCGACAGCCGGCGGCGATGCGCGCGGCGGGCGTGCGCGCCGGCTCCGCGCTCAAGAGCAGCCGCGTGAGCTCGCCCTCGATCCCTGGCGTGGCCCGGCCGAGCGCGCCACGAATCAGCTCCAAGTCGTCCTCGAGCGCGAGCAGCAGCGCCGCCACCTCCGGCGCGCGGCCGGCAGAGTCGTCGGCGCGACGAACCAACAAGCTGCGCATCAAGCGGGTCGTGCCCTCGGCGCGCTCGACGTGTCGACCGATCCAGAACAGGTTGTCTGCCACGCGGCTCGGCAAATCCCCGCCGCCGCGCAACACCTCGACCCGCAGATCGGCCGGAGGAAGTAGGCTCAGGTTGCTGGGCTCTCCGCGTACCCGCACCCAGGTGTCCTTGCTACCGCCGCCCTGCTGCATCGAAACGACCACTGAGTCCTTGGAGCTCGCGACGCGCGTCAACCCGCCGGGCATGACCACGTAGTCATCGTCACGTCGCGCCAAAAACGCCCGCAATGACAGGTGGCGCGGCTGAACACCTTCCGCCGTAAAAGCGGGCGCGGTCGAGAGGGGCAACCGCTCTTGCGCCACGTAAGCGAAAGGTCGGGTCAGGATCTTTTGCTTCAGCTCCGACAGTTGATTCGAGTCGAGGTCACCACCGAACACCGGCGCGCTGGCGCCGGGCCCGAGCAGCGCGCTCTTGATCACGAGCTCATCCAGGTGCTCAATCACGTAATTTCGAGCATCGTCCGTGCCGCACCAAAACGTGGGAACGGTGGGAAGAGTGAGCTCCTCTCCCAACAGCGCGGGGGCGAGCGCAGGCAAAAACGCGAGCAACGCCGGCATCTCCAGCACGCCGCTGCCCAGCGAATTGGCAACCGTGACGTTGCCGGCGCGCACCGCGTGCACCAGACCGGCTACGCCCAGCGACGAGTCGCCGCGCAAGCTCAGCGGGTCACTATAGCTATCGTCGAGCCGGCGCACGACCACGTCGACGCGCTCGAGACCGCCCAGCGTTTTCAGGTAAAGGACGCGATCGCGCACGGTCAGGTCCCCGCCCTCGACGAGCGTGTAGCCTAAATAGCGCGCGAGGTAAGCGTGCTCGAAATAAGTCTCGTTGTACGGGCCCGGCGTGAGCAGCACGATCCGCGGGCTGTCGGTGCGGCGACACGCCAGCTTGCCCAAGCCGTCGCGCAGCGCGCGGAAGAACGGCGCGAGCCGCTCCACCCGACAGTCGCGGAACGCCTGCGGCAGCAATCGCGAAATCACGATTCGGTTCTCGAGCGCGTAGCCGGCGCCCGAAGGCGCCTGCGTTCGGTCGGCAAGCACCCAGAAGCGTCCATCGCTGCCGCGCGACAAGTCCGCCGCGTGCGAGTGCAGCCACACGTCGTCCGCGACCGGTACGCCATGCAGCGGTCGCAAAAATCCGGGGCTACCCAGGACCAGCTCGGCCGGCAACAAGCGACCGTGGAGCAGCCGCTGGGGTCCGTACAGGTCCGCCAGAATGGCGTCGAGCAGGCGCGCGCGCTGGGCGAGCCCCGCCTCGATGCCGGCCCACTCTTCCGCGCTCACGATCACCGGCAACGGATCGAGCTGCCACGGCCGATCCATGCCGCGCGGATCACCGTACACGTTGTAGGTGACGCCGTTCTCGCGAATTACCCTCTGGGCTTGCGCCCAACGCCGGAACAGCTCCTCATTGGCGAGCGGGCGGACTGCGTCGAAGAAATCCTGCCAATGCGGCCGGACCTCGCTGACCGCGCCGAACGCCTCGTCGAACACACCCGGGGCCGGGGAATAACCCCAACGCTCAGGCAGCCAGCTCGCCGTAGAGTCGGCCGCGTTCGCGGAGGACATGCTCGCGTCCAGCGTTACCACATCTGGCCCGCCCCAGGCGGCGGAACCGCCAGGCGGCGCAGGTCGAGTGTCAGCGGGTAGTCCGGACTTCTGGCGTCGACCACGCGGCTTGCATCGAATCGACCGGCGTTGTGCCCGTGCGCGACGAACAACGTTGCCCGGCGAGACTCGGCTTCCAGCGCATTCACCGGAAAACGATCGTAGGAGCGCCCCCCCGGGTGCGAAACGTAGAGCCGGCAACCGCCGAGCGCGCGCTCGGACCATGTATCGATCAGCGATAGTTCGAGCGGCGCGTGCACGCCTTGGGTCGGGTGCAGCTGACTCGGGATCTGCCAGGCGCGAAAGCGCACGCCAGCCACGGCCTCACCGCGCGTGCCGGTCGGATGCAATGGGACGCGCGCTCCGTTGCAGATCAGCTGGTGCCGCCCTGGAACCCCACCGCGCAGCAGCACCTGAATGCGCTCGAGCGATGAGTCGACGCTACGCGCGGTGCCCGCGCTGCTCGACTCCTCCGCCAGCACGTGCCACGGCTCGAGCGCGCGGCGCAGCTCGACTTGGGCCGAGTCGTAGCTCACGCTGCCGATGGCCGGAAACCGGAACTCGAAATGCGGGTGGAACCAGTTGTCCTCGAACGGATAGCCCGCTTCTCCGAGTTCGCGCACGACGTCGCGAAAGTCCTGCCACACGAAATGCGGCAACATGAAGCGATCGTGCAGCGATGTTCCCCAACGTGACGCCTTGGACTCGTACGGCCGCTTCCAAAAGCGGCTGACCAGGCCGCGCACGAGCAGCGTCTGAGCCAGACTCATGCGAGCGTGCGGCGGCATTTCGAACGCGCGCATCTCGAGCAAACCGAGGCGACCAGTCGCCGAGTCCGGCGAATAGAGCTTGTCGATGCAGAACTCGGTCCGGTGCGTATTGCCGGTCACGTCGCACAGCAGGTTGCGAAAGATGCGATCGACGAGCCAGGGCGCCACTCTGCCGCCGTGGCTCTGCACGCGCCGCGCCTCGCTGAGCGCGGTCTCGAGCTCGTAAGTGGCTTCGTGGCGCGCCTCGTCGACGCGCGGCGCCTGGCTCGTGGGACCGATGAACAAGCCTGAAAAAAGGTAAGAAAGCGCCGGGTGGTCGTGCCAATAGCCGACGAGGCTGGCCAGCAAATCCGGCCGGCGCAGGAGCGGACTGTCAGACGGTGTGCTGCCGCCCAGGGTGACGTGGTTGCCGCCGCCCGTACCGCTGTGGCGCCCGTCCAGCATGAACTTTTCGGTACCGAGCCGGCACTCGCGCGCCTCTTCGTACAGCGCAGTGGTGTTTTTGACCAGGCCGTCCCAACTGGCCGTGGGATGAATGTTGACCTCGATCACGCCAGGGTCGGGCGTAACCGTGAACTTTTGTAGCCGCGGATCCTGCGGGGGCGCGTAGCCTTCGATCCGCACCGGCTGGTCGAGCTCGGCCGCGACGCTTTCGATGCGACGCACGAGGTCGAGGTAGTCTTCGAGCTCCTCCGCGGGCGGCAGGAACACGTGCAGCGTACCGTCGCGCGGCTCGACACACAGCGCCGTACGCACGATCCAGTGCGCGGACTCGCTCGGCTTGGCGCGGCGCACCGATTCGTCACCCTCACGGGTTGGTCCGGGTTGCTGGCGTCGAATTTCTACGTGCGAATCGTAGGGCGCGAGCGGTTTGCGCTCGGCGAACGGGTCCCGCTCGTTCACGTACGGGTAGTCCGCTTCGGCGACCCAGGGCAGCGAGTCGATCGGCAGTCGGTAGCCCATCGGTGAATCGCCCGGCGTGAGGTACAGCAGTTCGCGCCGCAAAAACCAGCTACCGGACTGCCAAGCTCCGGCCCCGACCGGGCGAATCGGCAAGGCATAGCCAACGACGCGACCGAGGCCACGCTCGAACAAGCGAGCGACGCGCTCGCGCTCGAGTGGATTGTCGAGGCGGTTGTCGAGCGGCGTGACGTTGCTCGGCAAGCGCCGCTCGGTGAGCATGTAGTGGAACGGATCTTCGTACGCCGCCATGGCGTGCGAAGCGTCCACTTCGAGCCGAGCGGCCAGGCGCTCGATGAAGCGCGAGGCGGTCTGCTCACTCGCGCCGTAATTGACGTCGTCGTTCGCGAACAGCTCTTCACGCCGCCAGATCGAGTCGCCGTCCTTGCGAAAGAAGCAGCCCAGCGCCCAGCGCGGCAAGGGCTCCCCGGGGTACCATTTGCCCTGCCCGTAGTGCAGCAGCGGATCCTTCGCGAAGCGATGCGCCAGGCGGCGAAAGAGTTGTCCGGCCAGACGCCGCTTGTTCGCTCCGAGCGCAGTGAAGTTCCACTCCAGACCGTCGGGGTCGTCGACCGACACGAAGGTCGGTTCGCCGCCCATGGTCAGCCGCACGTCGAGCGCGTCGAGATCGCCGTCGATCGCGTGGCCGAGCGCTTCGATGCGCTGCCAAACCGCGTCGGTGTACGGCGCAGTCACGCGCGGGGTTTCGCGCACGCGCTCCACCGACATTTCGTGGTGAAAGGTCACCTCGCATTCGTCGAGCGAGCCCGAGATCGGCGACGCGCTGCTCGGATCCGGCGTGCAGGCCAAGGGAATATGGCCTTCCCCCGTGAACAGCCCGCTGGTGACGTCCAGGCCGACCCAACCTGCGCCCGGAAGATACACCTCGGCCCAGGCGTGCAGATCGGTGAAGTCGGCTTCGGGCCCCGCAGGACCTTCGAGTGGTTTCTGATCGGCCTTCAGCTGAATCAAGTAGCCGGAGGCGAAGCGCGCCGCGTAGCCGAGGCGTCGTAAAGTCTGGACGAGCAGCCACGCCGAATCGCGGCACGAGCCGCTAGCGAGCTCGAGCGTCTGCTCCGGAGTTTGCACGCCGGGCTCCATGCGAATGACGTACTTCGTTCGCGCGTGTAGCGATTGATTGAGCGCAACCAGGAAATCGACGGTGCGCTGCCCGTGCAGCCGGATGCCCGCCACCAAAGCGTCGAGCAGCGGCCCGCCCTCGCCCAGCGCCAGGTAAGGGCCGAGCTCGGTCAAGCTCGCCTCGTCGTACTTGAACGGCACGGTCTCGGCGTGCGGCTCCAAAAAGAAATCGAACGGGTTGATGGTGCGCAGGTCGGCGAGCAGCTCCACGTCGAGCGTGAAGTGATCGGTGGGTTCCTGAAACACCAAACGCGCCAGGAAATTGCCCTGGGGGTCTTGCTGCCAATTCAGGAAGTGGCTCTGCGGTGAGACGTGCAACGCGTAGCTCACCACCTCGGTGCGCGAATGCGGAGCGGGCCGCAGCCGCACGACTTGCGGTCCGAGCGTAATACGACGGTCGTAGCTGTAACTGGTCTTGTGGCGCAGGGCGACACGGATGGTCACGATGGCCTCTCTGGCGGTGACCTACGTTGCTTCGAAACTGAAGCAGCGCAGCACCGGAAACGATCGAACGATCTATTGCTGCTGTTGTTGCTGCTGCTCTTGGCGCTGTTGTTCCAGCGCGTGGAGATCGAGGCGCCGTTCGCGCGCCACGTGATTCGTCAAGAGGCGCGCTTCGGGTCGCTGCATTGCCAGCGGCTGCAGCTCAGCTACTGGCTCCAAGCGCTGAATGCGCACGCTCACGTCGATGCGCTCCTCCGCCCCGCCGCGGTACACGCCGCGGTTGGGCGGCACGTCGGCGTAGCTCCGCCCCATCGCGACCGCGATGTGTGACTCGGAAGCGACCTCGCCATGAGTCGGGTCGAGACCGATCCAACCGACCGAAGGCATGAACGCTTCCACCCAGGCGTGCGTCTCGAGCTCCGCCGAGCTCGGGCGAAACAGATAGCCGGACACGTAGCGCGAAGGCACACCGAGCATCCGCAACAGCGAAAGCGCGACGTGCGCGAAGTCCTGGCAGACGCCTTGCCCGAGGTCGAGCACGTCGGACACCGAGGTCGAGCTGTTGGTGACGCCCTTGGTGTAGTGCACGAGCTCGCGCAGCCGCGAGGTCACGCCCGAAAGCACGACTGCCGCCTTTTTCTCCGTAAAAAGGCCCAATTGCTCGGCAAATTGAGTGAGCCGAACGTCCTTCTGCACCGGGCCGTGCGACATCAAGAAGTCCTGATAGCGATGCCCGATGCCCGCGAGCGGGAGCATGTCCGCCAGCTGCTCGAGCTGCGGCAAACGCGGGTGCGTGTCGACCACAGACGAGGCCACGATCACGACCTTGTCGTGCACGTCCACGATCGAGAAGTGGTGGGCGCGATTGCCTTGCCAGTCGAGGTGCTCGAACACTGGTGCCTCGGGGCCGACAGCGAGCCCGAACGTGCGCAGCGTTTGCTGGGCGTCGCTGCGCGGCATCATGCGCAGCTCCATGACGGACTCGCTGATGGGCTCTGCATAGCTGAGCTCGGTCTTGTGTTGAATCGAAAGCAACATGTAAGTCTCCTATTCAACAGAGAAAAAAGGTCTTCTGCAGCTGGCTCGAGGCGTCGTTGACGTCCGCGGCCACCTCGCGCAAGAACGCGCTGCTGCCGTGAGTTTCGATTGATTCGAAGTCGGCGTACTCGACGCGCGCTGCCAGGCGGCCGAAATCACGCTCGACCTTGCGCCCGAGGTCCGGGTGCAGGCGCAGAATGCGCCTGCCGACATCGCTCGCCGAATTGCTGGCATGGCGCAGCGCACGCGGGAAATCGGCTTCGAACAGCAAGAATTCGACGACCGCGCGGCGATCGACGCGCTTTGGGTGCGCCTTTCGGTAGGCGTCGAGCGCGTCGAGGCTCTTCAAGAGCGAGAGCCATTTCACGTTTTCTCCCGACTCGGCCGAGTCCGGTTGGGTGGTCGACTCCAGTCGAGTCGCGATCAAGCGCGCCACGCCGTCGATGCGCTCCACGAACTTGCCGAGCTTGAGGAACAGCCAGCCCTCACCGCGAATCATGGTCGCGTCGGTGACGCCGTCCCACAAAAACCCGAACGACACGATACCGGTGAGTGTCTGCGACACCGTGCCTTCGTTCACCCCGACGCCCACGGCGTCGCGCAGCGCCCAATACTGACGATTGAGCTCTTGCCACATTTCCGGGCTGATCGTCTCGCGCACCTGCCGCGCGTTCTCTCGAGCGCGCGACATCGAGCAGAGCAACGAGTTCGGCTCGGCGGGATCCAGGACCAGGCTTTCCACCGGGCCGTCTGGCAGCTGCAGCGCCTGGAGCGCCCCCCGCCATTGCTCGTCGGTCACCTCCCGGTCGACCTCGAACAAGTCCAAACGTAGGTCACGCATCGACTCCAGCACGCGCGCAGAGTGCTCGGCGCGCTCCAGGTAGCGACCCATCCAGTACAACGACTCGGCAACTCGGCTCAGCATCGGCGTCTTCGTTCCCTTTCCGCGCGCCTCAAGCCGCCGATGCCGATGTTGCCGGGCGCTCGTTATCCGGCGCCAAAACCCAGGTGTCCTTGTAACCGCCGCCCTGGCTGGAGTTTACGACCAGGCTGCCGCGACGCAGCGCCACGCGGGTGAGCCCGCCGGGAATCACGCGCGGCTTTTCGCCGTACAGAATGTACGGGCGGAGGTCGACGCAGCGCCCTTCGAGCTGCCCATCGATCAGGGTCGGGTGTTTGCCCAGCTGAATCGTGCGCTGAGCAATGTACGAGCGCGGGCTCTCCTGGATGCGGTGCGCGAATTCGGCGCGCTGCTCCTTCGTCGAGTGCGGCCCGATCAGCATGCCGTAACCGCCTGAGGCATCGGTCTGCTTCACTACTAGCTCATCCAAGTGATCGAGGATGTACTTGCGATCGTCCGGACGTGACGCGATGTACGTGTCGACGTTGGGCAGGATCGGCTCTTCCGACAAGTAGTAGCGGATCATGTCCGGCACGAACGGGTAGATGGCCTTGTCGTCGGCCACACCGGTGCCCGGTGCATTGGCGAGAGCCACCGCACCGCTGCGATACGCCGCGAACAACCCAGGGCAACCCAAGGCGGAGTCGGGGCGAAACGCCACGGGATCCAAGTAGTCATCGTCGATGCGGCGGTAGATGACGTCGACGCGGCGCAAGCCCTGGGTGGTGCGCATGCACACCACGCCGTCACGCACCACCAGATCACGCCCCTCCACCAGGGTGACGCCCATGCAACGAGCCAAGAAACTGTGCTCGAAATAGGCAGAATTGTACATACCGGGGCTGAGCAGCACCACGGTCGGCTCGGGTGCCGCGCGTGGGGCGACGTGCAACAGCGAATCGCGCAGCCAGTCGGTGTAGTCGTCGATGGCGCGCACGCCGTAGTGCTCGAACAGCACGCCGAACACGCGCTTCATCACGTCGCGGCATTCGAGCACGTAGCTGACACCGCTCGGGCTGCGCACGTTGTCCTCGAGCACGTGCAGCACGCCCTTTTCGTCACGGATCAGGTCGGTTCCCACCACGTGGGTGTAGATGCCCTGCGGGGGAACCATGCCGACCATTTCGCGGCGAAATGAACCAGCGCGGTAAATCAGCTCAGGCGGGATGATCCCATCGTCGAGAATGCGCTGCGAACCGTAGATGTCCGCCAGGAACAAGTTCAGCGCACGCACCCGCTGCACCAACCCGCTCTCGACCAGCTCCCACTCTTCGGCCGAGATGAGGCGTGGGATCGGGTCGAACGGGAACACCTTCTCGATGCCGGCGTCGTCCGAGTAGACCGTGAACGTGACGCCCTGATTGCGGAGCAAGAGCTCGACCAGTTTGCGGCGCTGCTCGACTTCCTGCGGGCTCAACTCGGCGAGGCGGCTCGCGAGCTCACGATAAAGGCCTCGCACTTTGCCTCCGGGCTCGAAGGTCTCGTCGTAAGTGCGTGTATCGACCTCGTAATCGCCTAACCGCATGTGGCCTCTACTGGAGCCTAGCCATGGATTCGGCCAGGTTTCGTGGGAGTTACCCGCCGCTCCGACAGTGTGGGAAAGCACGCCTCGCGGCAGAGCGCCGCGCCCCGTCGCGCCCGTCCGATACCGCCGGAGCGTGGCAACTTTACTGGCAAATTCACGCGCTCGGGGCACTCGATTGCGTTGGTACGTTGCGTGCTTGGGAAAGAAGAAACACGTCCCAAACGCCACCCCAGCGAAAGAAAATTACAATGCGACACGAAGGTGATGTAATTTCCGATGAACCCCTGGCTCCGGCGCGGGCGCCGGCTCGCCGGGTGCTCCTGGCCGAAGACGACCAGGAACTGCGCTGGCTCATCGCGCATTCGCTGCGCAACAGTGGCTTCGATGTGGTCGAAGTCGACGACGGCCTGGCGCTGCTCGATCGAGTCGGAAACTCGCTGCTCGACTCGCTAGAGCTGGCCGAGATCGACTTGATCGTGTCGGACGTGCGCATGCCTGGCTGGACCGGCCTCGAAGTTCTGGCCGGCCTGAACAGCGCCGGCTGCCCGACCCCGGTGGTGTTGATCACCGCCTTCGGCGACCAAGAGGTGCACGCAGCCGCAAAGCGTCTCGGTGCCGTGGCGGTGCTGGACAAACCGTTCGAGCTCAACGAACTCACGACTCTAGCAGCACGTGTCCTGGAGCAGAAATCTCCGGCTACGAACCGTTGGAACCGGTAGGCCCCAAGGCCGAAGGAATAAGCCACAGGCCACAGGATCGAGCCGGGGGTTCGTCATGCAGCTCACACGCAAGTTGACCTTTGCGATCGCTTCGGGCGTCGCGCTCGTGCTCGCGCTGAGCGGGGCGCTGCAAACACGCCGCGAAGTCGCTCAGTTCGAGCGCGACAGTACGCGCGACCACCAAGTGCTCGCGACCAAGCTCGCAGCCGCGGTCGCCGAGGTACGGCGCCTGGAAGGCGACCGCATGGCCGCCGACGTGATCGCGCACGCCAGCACACCGGGCGCCGCGTTGCGCTTGCGCTGGGTGCAATTCGAGCCGGGCGCCCCGGGCGAACCACCGCTGCTGCCCGCATCTGCGCGGCAGGCGATACAGCGCGGCGAAGAGGTGCAGCAAGTCGACCCGAGCGGGCACGGTGTGCTGGTTACGTACCACCCGGTGTCGGGCGGCTCGCCCGCGTTGATAGAGGTATCGGAGAGCTTGGCCGAAGAGCGTGCCTACACGCGCGTGACAAAGCTCAACGTCGCCGCCACGACGCTCGCGGTCGGAATGGTCTGCATTCTCATCGCGTACTTGCTCGGCGCGACCATCGTGGGTGCACCCATCCGAAGGCTGGTCGACAAAGCGCGGCGCGTCGGCCGCGGAGATCTGAGCGAGCCGCTGGTGCTGAAAGCCGACGACGAGCTCGGCCTGCTCGCTCGCGAAATGAATTCTATGTGTGAAAACCTGGCCGCGGCCATGGCCAAAGCAGAGGCCGAAACCGCGGCGCGCATCAGCGCGCTCGAGCAGCTGCGCCACGCGGATCGCCTGGCTACGGTCGGTAAACTCGCGGCCGGCATAGCGCACGAACTGGGCACGCCGCTCAATGTGGTCTCCGGCCGCGCGCGCATGATCGAACACGGTGAGGTCGCGGCCGAACAAGCTCGCGGCTCGGCCCGCGTGATCGCCGAGCAAGCCCAACGAATGACGGCCATCATCCGCCAGCTGCTCGATTTTGCGCGCCAACGCGGTCCGCAGATGGGCAACGTCGATCTTCTCCATCTAGTGCGCGAGGCAGTCGACCTACTCGCTCCGCTCGGCAAGAAGCGCAGGGTCGCGGTGCGAATCGCGGCCGGCAGCCAAGCGCTGACCGCGGCGATCTCTCGCAGTCACATGCTGCAGGCCGTGATGAATCTGATCGTCAACGCCATCCAAGCCTCTCCGGAGGGCAGCGTGGTCGACGTCGAGGTCGGGCGCAGCGACGCGGAAGCAGGCGGACCGATGGTTACGCTCACGGTCACCGACCACGGCCACGGCATGAGCCGCGAGGTCACGGACCACGCCTTCGAGCCGTTTTTTACGACCAAGGGCGTGGGCGAAGGTACGGGCCTCGGCCTGAGCGTGAGCTACGGCATCGTCAGCGAGCATCGCGGATTCATTACGGTCCGCTCGGAGCTCGGGCGCGGCAGCACTTTTTGCATTCACTTGCCGCTCGCGGCGGAACAAGAAAGCGCGCGGCTCCCCACCACGGCGAACCTGCGAACCCCCGCCGCGGTCGAGTCGGCGCCCGCACACGACCGCTAGCGAGACGTCGCCTTGGACGAGCTCGGCGAGTCGAAATCTTCGCTGAAATAGCGGCGTCGGCCAGTTCACGCGAAATGTAAGCCCCGCACGCCGAGTGGGCTTGGGCTAGACTTCCATAGTACGTCGACGGATGGCTTATCGACCCTTTTGCACGGTGCAGCGGCGGGGCTCGACCCGGGAAACACTAGCCTGGGCTGCGCTGTTCTGCGCCGCGTGCTCGGTGTTCCCTGACGAGGCCACGCTGCCCGACGGTAGTGGCGGAACCAGCAGCACCGAAGGCACCCGCGGTGGGGCGCCGATGTCTGGCGCGGGCGCGGGCGCGACCGGCGGCAGCGGGAATGGCGGCACCACCACTGGCGGCAAAATTAGCGGCGGTGCGGGTGGCGCGGGCAGCGGCGCCGGAGGCTCTGCGGCTGGGGAACCAGAAATCGCTGGCGCGGGAGGGTCCCCCGAAATCGGCGGTGCGGGTGGTAACGGCGGCGAACCGACGCGCGGAGGCGCAGGAGGAGCACCGGAAGGAGGGAGCGGTGGCGAAGCCGGAACGCCCCAAGCCGGACAAACGGGTCAAGGTGGCATGCCCGGCTGCTCGACGCCCGTCGTGCAAACGCTGCCGGCCAACGTCGACGCCTACATTACCAATGCAGGCAACGACGATCGCACGAACTTCGGTGATGGCGAGCTCCTGTTGGTGAGCGGGGTCGCGATGGCCGAAGCGCACGCGCTGATAGACTTCAATTTAATGCCTTTGACGGGCCAGAAAATCGTGCGCGCCAAACTGCGCGTGGTCCTGGCCACACCGCTGATGGGCGAACGCACTTTCACGCTCTACCGCGTGGGCCGCCCCTGGGTGGAGGACAAGGTGAGCTGGGTGCGGGCTTCGACCGGACCCACTGTGAATTGGACCGTGGAAGGGGGCGATATCGCGCCTGTGCAGTCCGCGGTGCGAACCGTTGTCGACGCTCCGGCCGGAACAGCCTTGGAATTCGACGTTGACGCGGATCTGCAGGCGTTCAGCGCCTCGGGCGAAAGCAACGGGTTTCTTCTTAAAGTAGCGGACGGGCAAGGCGTCGCGGAGCTCTCGTCCAGCGAAGGCCTGTTCCCGGGAAACCGGCCCCAACTGGTGCTGGAGCTGTGCCCTTAGGGATGGAGGCGAGAGAGTTCGTATGACCGCCGCCACCACTTCTAGCTGGAAGAGCCGTCGCGTCGGCGAGCGCCTCGGGCGGTACGTGCTCGGCCCGTCGATCGGCGCGGGCGGCGCCGCCAGCGTCTATCTGGCTCGGCTCGATGGCCCGCACGGCTTCGAGCGCCTGCTGGCGATCAAGATCGTGCACGAGCATTTGCTCGAGGATAAGGACTTCATCGCGATGTTCCTGGACGAGGCAAACCTCACGGTGCGTCTCTCGCATCCGAACATCGTTCATACCTACGAGCTCGGGCGCCAGGGCGACGTGCTGTTCCTGGCCATGGAGTACCTGCGCGGAAAGCCGCTTTCACTCGTGTATCAGCGCGCGTTCGAGCAGGGCGCACCGCTGGAGTACGACCTGGTCGCTTGGCTCGGGGCACGCTGCGCCGACGCCCTGCACTACGCGCATGCGCTCAAAGACGAGCAAGGGCAATCCCTCAAGATCGTGCATCGCGACATCAGCCCGGACAACTTGTTCATCACCTACGAGGGTGAGATAAAGGTCATCGACTTCGGCATCGCGCGCGCAGAAGGCCGACTGGCGCGCACCGATCTGGGCAGCGTGAAAGGCAAATTTCGCTACATGTCGCCCGAATATGCGCTGGGCCGCATCTTCGATCACACGCTCGATTTGTTCGCCTTGGGCGCGTCGCTGTACGAGGTCGCGCTCGGTCAAGCCGCGTTCGCGGGCGCTGACTCGCTGAGAACGGTCGAGCGACTCGTGCTGGGCGACGTCATCGATCCAGTCACGCTTCGCCCAGACTTCCCGCCTGAGCTCGCGCGCATCCTGACCCGCGCAATGAGCACGGCCCGCACGCTGCGCTACGAAAGCGGCAGCGAGCTCGCGCGCGATCTGGATGGCGAGGCCAAGCTCACGCTAACCGAAGCGCGCGCGCGCCTCGCGCAGCGCATGCACGCGCTTTTCGGTCCGGAAATAGCGAATGAATCCGCGGTCGTGACCGAAGTGCGCAGGCTTCGCCCGGCGACCCTGAACGAAGACACTCCGCCCGTACACCACGAGCTCTCTGCGCGCACGGCCGAGCCCGCGGCCCGCTCGCGCTGGCTCTGGCCGGTGCTCGGGCTCGGAGGCGGCGCGGCGATCGCAGCGTCACTCCTACTTTCGCGGACGCCTGCGCCATCACGCGCAGGCGAGCCCGCTCCCGCCCCGGCGGCGGCGGCAGCCGCCGCGAGCACCGTGACCGAAACAGCGGGCTCGCGAACGGAGCCGAACGCCCCACCGAAGGAGATCGCAGCGGCCGCGCCTTCGGCGAGCGTCTCGTCCCAGCTCGCCCCAGCGCCGGCTGCGCCGGCAGCTCGCAGCGGAAATGCGGGTCGCCGGGGGAAACTCGCCGAGGGCGGTCCGGCGCCCGCGCTGGCCACGAGCGGAACGAGCGCAAAACGTCCCCCCGCTACGGGCAGCCCGCCGGGCGAGTCGACCGGGGTGATCCGGGCCAATCCCTTCGCTACCGGTCCCTGATGCCGAGGATCACGCTACCAAGTCCGTTCGGTTCGCGGCGCCTGTTCGGCGCCTGCCTCGTCTTTGCTTGCGCAAGCCTGGTTCCGGCGCACGCTCGTGCGGAAGAACCCAGTTGCGCCGCGGGCGATCGTGAATGCGGGCGCGAGGCTTTCGCGCAAGGCACGGCCCGCTTCGATCAGAAGGACTACGTCGGCGCGCGCGCGTTCTTCTTGGCGGCCCAGGCCGCGTCCGCGCATCCGGTGATCGCCTTCAATCTCGGGCTGTGTTCGGCGCGCCTCGGACAGCCGAGCCGCGCCCGCAGCGAGCTTTCGCCGCTCGTCAATGATGTCTCACTCGACAGCGCTCTGCGCGAGCGAGCCGGGCGCGAGCTCGCGGCGGCCGAAGCCTCGCTCGCGCACATCTATATCGATGCCGCGGCCGCACGCGCGAACCGCGTGGAGTTGGACGGTCAGCAGGTGGACGCGACCGAGGGTGAGCTCGCGGTCGATCCTGGCGCCCACCATGTCCGCGTTTCGAGCGGTGAAACGCTAGTGTTCGATCAGGATCTGCAGCTCGCCCCCGGTGAGCAATTGCGGCTTCGGGTCACCAATCAAGCGCGCGCCATCGACGTGGTAGTAGTCCCTCAGGCTTCCAGACCCGCGCCCGCTGCTGCGAGCGCGCCCGAACCTCGACCAGGCCTTTCCCCCGCTTGGTTTTACGCCTCGACGTCCGCCACGGTACTGCTGTCTGCTGCAACTATTTGGAGCGGACTCGACGTCAACAGGGCGTACGATGACTATCGTTCCGACCTACCGCGCCTGACCCAGGCCCAAGCCGACGCGCGCGTCGATGACGGACACTCGCGTGAGCTTCGGACCAACCTACTGCTTGGCGCCACGGTGCTTTCGGCTGCGGGCACGGCGGTGCTCGGTTTGGTGCTCGTCGATTGGAAACCCGCGCCGGGCCGCGGCGCGGCAAGCATCACGCTCGGCCCGGCACACGCGCGCCTGAACCTGGCGTTTTAGCGACGCGAAGGCGCTAAAGTTGGGACGACAGACGCATCAGCCGCGCTAGCCGAGTCTGCTCTTCTCGACGAACGCCCTGTACTCGACCCTTCAGCGCTTGCACCAGGTACTCGACCAGACCCTGGTCGACGCCAGAAGCGGTCTTATAGACGGCCTCGAGCAAATCCAGACTCGCGTCGCTCGGCATTTGCTGACAGGCGACGTGAAGCTCGATGGGGTAGTCGATCCACGAAGGGCGCCGAGTCCAGCCGTAGAGGTCGATCGCGTAACGCGTCGCGTGCTCCAGAACGTTCTCTGGAACCGAGAGCCCGGCGGAAGCGCCGAGCAGCACGTTGTTGAGGTGCTCGGACAGCACGCGGGTCGCTTCCAGCGGATGCCCCGAAGCCATCAGGCGACCGGCAAGTAGACCGACGAGCTCGACCGCGTCCGAGCGCTCGGTGGTGGGCACACCCTTGGAAACCGGTTGAGCGGTTTGCGTGGCCGCGGGCGGCTTCGGGTTCACTGCGGGCCGCGGCTGCGGGGTGAGCTTGACCCCACCAATGCGCTTACCGATCGGCATCGTGGCCGACGCCCGCGTGCTGAACACGCTGATCTCGGTCGTGCCGATCAGCAGGCGATCGCCTTCGGAAAGACCCGCGGTCGGTCGCGCCATGCGCATACCGTTGATGAACAGACCGTTCGTGCTGTGCAGATCCTCGACGATGACGCGATCGTCCGGCAGCACCGAGAGCCGCGCATGAACCCGAGAGACCAGCGGATCGTCGACGACCATGTTGGCGTCGCCCGCGCGCCCAACCACCAGCGACCCTTTCTCGAGTTCCCACTCACCGTTCGAGGTGACCACGACGATGGGAGCCTTGAGCACGAACGAACGTGCTTTCTCAACGGGCGGGGCAGCATGCACGGGGGCCGGGGCCACAGGAGTCGAGCGGCGACTTGAGTTCATCCTTCCTCAACCTTAAAACAAGCATGTTCCAGCGAGATTCGCCAGACGCAAACGCGCTACGCCGAACGCGGGATTGCTTAGCGAAAGCCGCGTTCCGGCGCGCGTGTGGTTGCGGGAGCCCGCGCCGCTCCCGCCCGCACACATGGTCGAACAAAGGCCGCAACTGCAACTCTACGCCGAATTTCGCCAGCTCGGGGTCTCGAGCCACCGATCGTTTCGCGCAGCAACGGCGGGCGATTACTCGCTCAAGGTGGGCATAGCACGTAGGTGCTAGACGCCCCCCGCGGCACGTCGCTACCGACGAAGCGGAGGCGGCGCTTGCGATCGACCGGGCAGCTTTCAACCAGGCTTGCGTCGCCGACCTTCTGATCCGCGTCGACGTAACAGAACCCGGCAAGGCCAGCAGCAACCGCCGCGTCGTTCTGACACGAGGGCAGAGCCGAAGGCGCGAGCTGTTCGAGCTCACACACGCACAAGCTCTCGCAGCTCGGTTGCCCGGGCCCACCGCAGTAGAGCGACGCTTGCAGGCGAGCGCGTAAGGCCGTCGCCGAAGAGCGGGACGGCTCGCTGTGACCAGGCAGCGCGCAGCTACACGCACCTGCGCCCGCGCTCACCTCGAGAACTTCGCACGAAACCGCGCCGTTTGCGTCGACCTTGAGCGGAGTCGACAAACAGGCCGGAGCTAGCGCCGACTTCATACGGTCGACGAGCGCGGTCACCGCCGGGTTGTAGCCGTAGTTCGCGTCGGTAGACGGCATGCTGGCATCTGCCACCTTCGGGCAGATGGAAGCCGCGACCGAGTTGCCGGTGACTTTACCGAATGCCCGGATGAGCTCCAGGTGTCTCACCGAGGGGTAGGCCTTGGCGTAGTACTGCGTGGTTCCCACTGCGCCCCCAGCAGGAGGCTGACACAGGGGCCGCGCATAAATCGCGTCCTCACTCTGACAGTCACAGGCGGTCGTGGTGGTGTTGACCGAACAATCCCGCGGGGCCTTGAGCGGGAAGATGCAGGCATACTGCAGATCGTATCCCTCGGTCGTCGCTTCATGGCCGTTGATCGGATTCTGCTGGGGGTTGGCAGCGGTCGGCGGAGCTAGTTGGTTGCCGGTGAGCGGATGCGCGGGCAGGCCCAATGCCGAGCGGTCCTTCGGGGTTTCGAGCATCAGCCCGTCGCGTGGAGGTGCCCCGTTCTCACCCAGTACGAGAGAGAACCGGTCCTCGGCCTCGAGCTGGTCGTAGCTCAGATAGCGGAGCCGGCGCGGATCCTGAAGGCTCTGACTATCGGCCAAGTCTTGCCAAGGGACACCAACGATACCGAGCAAGAACACGCGCGACGGGTCGCGGCGCGTTTTGCCTGCCGGCGCCTGAAATATCGGATTTACGGCAGGCATGCCCGCATGGTCGACCACTTCGCTCTTGGTCAGGCCATCCACGTAACGAGAAATGGGATACAAGAAATCGACGCCAAAGCGGCGCTTCTGATCCCAGCAGCGCAAGTTCAGGCTGTCCTCGGCCGTAGTCAGGTTCTTGCCGCCGGCTACGCAGGCGGCATCGGTGGCCAGGTCCGAACAGCCACTGGGTGCCGGCGAGGCGCACGAGAAACAACACGGATCGTTCGGGTCAGTCTCGCACGCGCTGGTCGAACGAAAGAAGCGGAACGGGCTGCCCCCCAGAGTCTGCATCCCGACCAAGAACCCTTGCCCGGCGTCCATGATCGAGCAGTCGTTCTCATCGGTGAACAGCACGATACCGAGCAGCGAATCCGGCCGTAGAAACTTGGCGCGTTGCTCGAGCACGACCGCGTCGGCAGGGCCCAAGTCGACACCAGAGTAGTCGGTGTGCATCGTCACTGAAGATGGTGGAGCCGAGTCGACCAAGAAGCGGTACCACGCTTCGAGCGTGGACTCGAAACCGCAGCCCACCTCCCCTGCGGCCACGACCATGTTCGCGAAGTCGCTGACCAAACGATTGGCGTCGCTTTCCCCAGGCGGTTGATTGCGTGTTCCTTCCGGATCCCAAGCCAAGAAGCCGGCGTCGTTCCAGGAGGCGAGCCCGGTGCGCACGCTCGGCAGCAAGTGCCCTTTGTCGTCATCGTCGGCTTCGGTGCAGGTTTGGCTGCCGTGCGCGCCCAGACTGGAAGTGATGACACCGATGTGAAAGTCGCGGATAGGCGGAAACTCGGGCTGGCCGCTCGAGCAGACACCGTTGGCGTTCGCGTGCTGACCATTCGCGGTACCGGCGGCGTCTACACAGACTGGTGTCGCCAAGCGCCGAACCAAGATGGGCAGGGCGCTCTTCAGGATCTCTTGCTTGTCTGCCATCGAAATGGAGTTATCGACCACGAACAAGAGGTCGATCTTGTCGGCGGGTATCGTGCCCACCGGCTGCAAATCGATGTCTGGCGCGCCGCCCGCGCCACCCGCGCCGGCGTCGCCGCCGTCGTTCGCTCCGCCGCTGCCGGCTTCGCCATTCGCTCCGCCGGTGCTTTGGCCGCCAGAACCCCCGGACGCGCTCGCACCGCCCGTCGTGTTGCCGCCGCTCTGGGTGTCGCCGCCATTGCCGCCCGTCGCGCTGCCCCCAGTCGCCACGCTTCCGCCAGTGGTCACCGCGCCGCCCGTAGCCACGCCCGATTTGCCGCCCGTGTGCCCCGACGGCGCGGCGCTATCGGTGTTACCGCAGGCGCCGCCCCAAACCAGGCTCAACGCCAACAACCCAAACGACCACTTACCGGTACCCACCATACGACCCTCCAAGGTCCAAAGCGAAAGCCCCATACGCGGGCAGACTACCCGAATTTCTCGCAAAACCGCGGTCGCTACAAGCCCGAAGAGTGCGCGCTACTTGTGATAAGCCGAAAATCGCAAAGCTTCCGCGGATGAAGACCCTGTTTGATGAGCTCCTCAGCTGTTCAGCGCGCGAAAGCTTCGACCACCCTTTTGAAACGACCTCTCTGGAATCCATCCGCACCACGAACGGCGCGGGCCCGCGGGCAAAGACTGGCGCGAGCTCTGACGCTGATCGCGTTCGCGGTATTCACGACTTTCGTCAAAACTGCCTTCGCTCACGAGCTGGCGATGGATCAGCTGCTCTTGATGCCGGATCGGGAGCACGGCGTGCTGCGCGGACAGGTCACCTTCAATCCGCACCGTACCCGTGAGAACGAAGACGAAAGCCCGGCGGAGATCGAGCGCCGGGTGCTCGCGACGCTGTCCGCAAACATCAAGATCGAGCTCGACGGCAAGCCATGCCGAGCCCGCTATCAGGTGCGTGAGCTGTGGGTCGCGCCCGCGGCCACCGTAGGCGACATCGTCATGGTGCGCTGCGAGCTGCCGCGTAACGCGCGCGAGCTCCGCGTCTTCGCGGACGGGTCCATTCCGTCGCTGGTGGTTACGGTCGAAAGCAGCGACGCGAGCGGCGCGGTCACCTCGCGCAGCGTGATGGTCCCAGGCGGCAGCTTTTCTCCGCCGTACCGCTTTCACGCCGCTTCGGACTGGCGCAGCGGCGGCGCGAATCAGTTCTTGCCCGACGGCGGTCTCGCCAGCAGCGAACCGACCGCATCCGCGGGCGCCCTCGAACCGGCGACTCCGGCTCCAAGTTCGGCAGCGCTCGCGCCGACCCCAGCACCGGCTAACGCTGGCGATTTCGTGGAGGCCGCGCCGCTCGCAGAAGCCAAGCGCTACCTCGTGCTCGGATTTCACCACATACTCCCGCTCGGCTGGGATCACGTGCTGTTCGTCGCAGGGCTGGTGCTGGGCTCGGGGCTGCGCTTACGCGCCCTGGTGCTGCAACTGAGCGCGTTCACGCTGGCACACACGCTGACGCTCGCGCTCGGTGCGCTCGGCTGGATCGTGCTGCCCGCGCGCCTGGTCGAGCCGCTGATCGCCTTTTCGATTGCCTATGTCGCGCTCGAAAACCTGCGACCGAGCGGCGCTTTGCGCTACCGCTTGCTCATCGTGCTCGGGTTCGGGCTCTTGCACGGCCAGGGCTTCGCTTCTGCCCTGGTCCAAACCGGCCTGCCCCGCGATTCGTTCCTGGTCGCGCTGCTGTCGTTCAACGTCGGGGTGGAGCTCGGCCAGCTCACGGTGGTGCTCGCGCTGGTTTGTCTGCTCCGACTGAGCCTCAAGCCGGAAAAGATGCGACGTTTCGCGATCGTACCCGGTTCGATCGCGATCGCGCTAGCCGGCCTGTACTGGGGCATTCAGCGGCTGTTGGGCTGAACCGCGGCTGCACCGGGGTGGCGCAGCGCACCGCGCGAAGTCTCATCGCTTGCCGAGGCGCGACACGTCGCGCACCGCACCCTGGGACGCGCTGGTTGCGAGCGCCGCGTAAGCGCGCAGGTACGTGCTCACCGAGCGCTCGCGCGACTCCGGCGTGTAAGCGCGCTCGCCTTTGGCGACGATCTCGGCGCGACGGCGCTCGAGCTCCGCCGCGTCGACCGAAAGGCGCAGCAAGCGCTCCGGAATGTCGATGTCGATGCGATCCCCTTCGCGAACCAGCGCGATGGTGCCGCCCTCCGCCGCTTCCGGCGACACGTGCCCGATCGACAGCCCCGAGGTGCCACCCGAAAAGCGACCGTCGGTGATCAGCGCGCACTGCTTGCCGAGCCCTTTGCTCTTCAAGTAGCTGGTCGGATACAGCATCTCTTGCATACCCGGCCCGCCGCGCGGCCCCTCGTAGCGGATCACCACCACGTCGCCGGCCTTGATCTTGTCGCCGAGGATCGCCTCGACCGCCGACTCCTGGCTCTCGAACACACGCGCCGGTCCAGAGAAACGCAGCGACGCTGGGTCCACGCCCGCAGTCTTCACCACGCAGCCATCGACCGCGAGATTTCCGAACAGCACGGCGAGGCCGCCGTCCTTCGAATAGGCGTGCTCCACGTCGCGAATACAGCCCTCTTCACGATCCAGATCGAGGCTGTCCCACAGCTGATTTTGGCTGAACGGCACCTGGGTGGGCACCCCGCCCGGCGCCGCGCGGTAAAGCATGGCCACGTCGGGGTTCTTGCGCACGTCCCAGCGATCGAGCGCGGCGCCCAGCGTTTTTTCGTGCACGGTGGTGCAGCCGCGGTGAATCAAGCCACCCCGATCGAGCTCGCCCAGAATCGCCATCACCCCGCCCGCGCGATGAACGTCTTCGATGTGATACTTCTCGGTGCTGGGCGCGACCTTGCACAGGTTCGGCACCTTGCGGGAGAGCTTATCGATGCAAGCCATGTCGTAGGGTCGACCCGCCTCTTTGGCTGCCGCGAGCAGGTGCAAGATGGTGTTGGTCGAGCCGCCCATGGCGATGTCGAGCGCCATGGCGTTCTCGAAAGCATCCATGCTGGCGATCGAACGCGGCAAAATGCTGTCGTCCCCCTGCTCGTAGTAACGCCGCACCAAATCCACGATCGTGCGGCCGGCTCGCAGGAACAGCTCCTTGCGCGCGGCGTGGGTCGCCAGGACCGTACCGTTGCCGGGCAACGAGAGCCCGAGCGCCTCAGTGAGGCAATTCATCGAGTTGGCGGTAAACATGCCGGAGCACGAGCCGCAGGTCGGGCAGGCCGAGCGCTCGATGCGCTCTGAATCCTCGTCGCTGACCGTGGGATCCGCCGCGGCGACCATGGCGTCGATCAGATCCAGACGCCGCGACTTGCCCTTGGCCTTGATCTTGCCGGCTTCCATCGGCCCGCCCGAGACGAACACCGCTGGCACGTTCAGACGCATGGCCGCGTTCAGCATGCCGGGCGTGATCTTGTCGCAGTTCGAGATACAGACCATGCCGTCCGCGCAATGCGCGGCGACCATGCTCTCCACCGAGTCGGCGATGAGCTCGCGCGAGGGCAAGCTGTAGAGCATGCCGCCGTGCCCCATGGCGATGCCGTCGTCGACCGCGATGGTGTGAAACTCGCGCGCGATCGCGCCCGCGCGGCTGATCTCTTCGGCCACCATCTTCCCCAGGTCGCGCAAGTGCACGTGGCCCGGCACGAACTCGGTGAACGAGTTGACCACCGCGATGATCGGCTTGCCGAAGTCTTCGTCGCGTACGCCGGTGGCCCGCCACAGCGCGCGCGCGCCAGCCATGTTGCGTCCGTGAGTCGTCGTGCGAGAGCGATATTCGGGCATGGGTCACCTCAGCGAGTGAGTCTTTGCAAAGCTAGCACCGAGCAGGGCGCCGACCGACCCTAGTTCGACAACGCCGTATTGCGGATAACGCAATACTCAAACCCAGCCATTGCGAAAGTCGAACCAAAAATCTCGCACAAATTCGCCATATCACCTTGGCGACCGTGCACGGTTCTCGACGGGGAGTTTGCCGACGAGCGGGCGCCGTGAGCGCGGCACTGTGACTATTCGCTGCGGGCTTGGGTGCAATCCGAGCGACTGACAATCGTCGGGTCCAGCCGCCCGCAACGCTTCGGTCTATCGCAGACCCCGTTGCTGAAGCAGGAAGTAGGCGACGCCAGCCGCGATCAGCAGGAGCACGAGCCAGACCCAGGGAAAGCCACGCTTTCGGTCGACGATTGCCGCAGCGTCTGCTTCGTCGCTTGCAGCTTCGCTCGGCGCCTGTTTGTTTTCGCTACCTTTCGCCGCCGCCCGCGCCGGCAATTGCTTTTCGGAAGATGGGCCGCTCGGCTCTCGATCTTCGGCTTTCGTGTCGCGCTTCGCACCGGCAGCAGCTTCGCCGGCCTTGCGTTTCGCTCGCGCGGCGTCGGCTTCGTCGGCTTTGGGTTTCGCTTCCGCCTCGCCCGCCTTGCGTTTCGCTTCCGCTTCCGCCTCGTCGGCCCTGCGCTTCGCTTCCGCTTCCTCGGCCTTGCGCTTCGCTTCCGCTTCCTCGGCCTTGCGCTTCGCTTCTGCTTCCTCGGCCTTACGCTTCGCTTCCGCTTCGTCGGCCTTGCGCTTCGCCTCCGCGCGGGCAGCTTCATCCGCTTTGCGCTTGGCTTCCGCGGCCGCTGCTTCGGCCTTGCGCTTCGCCTCGGCCGCGGCGGCCTCGTCGAGTTTGCGCTTCGCCTCGGCCGCAGCTTCGTCCGCCTTGCGCTTCGCCTCGGCGGCAGCAGCTTCGTCCGCCTTGCGTTTGGCCTCCGCGGTGGCAACTTCGTCCTGCTCAGCCAGCGAGCGATCGATCCGCTCAGCCAAGCTCGGCCTGGCCGACTCCACTATCGTGTTCACTCCGGCCGGCAGCTCGAACGCGGGCAACACGAACTCGTAGTCGCCTTCCTCCGACTCGAGCAGCGCGGGCAAGGTTTCATTGCCGCCCCCGCCCGCGTCGGCCGACAGCAGCTCCCCGAGTCGATAGCTGATGCGGACGGTGCGATCCTTCCCTTTCAGGACCAGCACGCAGGTCAGCGCGTAATTTTCGCAGTAGCGCATCAGGGCGACCGGTCTGGTCTCCGCGAAGCTGCCGGCGGCGGGCATGCGTTTCTTGAAGCCGCCACTCAAGTGGGGCAGCCGCAGTTCCGCTTCGAACACCACCTCCGTGGCGCGCAGCAACCGCTCGATTGCCTCGTCTGCCTTGCTCACGCCAAACTGGGCGCTTTCGAGAATGCCGACCAGAAACCAGAACTCGCCGCTGGCCTCGCGCGATCGCACACGCAAAACGCCGGTAAAGCGTTGCTCGGCGATGTGATCGAGGACTCGCCTCGCCGGCGACTTCGCCTGATCCTGCTGGGTCGCTGTGCTCATGGCGTTTCCGGATGGCCTTCCTGGTCCTTACACTAGGACAATTTCAGCGTTTGGGCCCAAAGCCTAAAGGCCCCGCAATTGACGATACAAAGCGGCGGTTTGGTCGGCGATTTTCGACCAGCTGAATAGCTCGAGCACGCGCTGCCGGCCGGCGGCACCGAAATCGCTGGCCTTCTTCGGACTGTCGACCAGCGCATTCAGCTTTTCGGCCAGGTCGCGCGCGAAGCGCTCCGGGTCTTTCGGCTCGTTGCGCGGCGTACCGTCCGACTCGAACGGCACGAGCTCCCCGGTTCGACCCGGCACCACTATTTCGGGAATGCCGCCCACGGCCGAGGCCACGACCGGCACTCCGCACGCCATCGCTTCCAAATTGACGATGCCGAAGGGCTCGTACACCGAGGGACAGCAAAACACGCGCGCCTGACACAGGATCTGCCGGAGCTCGAGCCGCGGCAGCATCTTTTCGATCCAGACGATGCCGCCGCGATCGCGCTCGAGCTCTTGCACCAGCGCGCGCACTTCCGCGCCGAGCTCCGGCGTATCGGCATCGCCCGCGCACAGCACCAACTGCGCCGAGGGAGACAGGGCGCGCGCCGCGCGCAGCAAGTGCACGATGCCCTTTTGCCGCGTGATTCGGCCCACGAACACCACGTAGGGTCGCAGCGGATCGATGCCATAGCGCGACAGAATCGAAGGCTCGGGGCGCGGCTGAAATTCGTCGGGGTCGACGCCGTTATAGATCACGTGCACGCGCTCAGCGGCCACGCTCGGGTAGGCCCGCAGGATGTCGGCTTTCATGCCCTGTGATACGGCGATCACCGCGTCCGCCGCTTCGATCGCGGTGCGCTCACAGAAGCTCGACAGCGCGTAGCCGCCGCCGAGCTGCTCCGCCTTCCACGGCCGCAACGGCTCCAGGCTGTGCGAGGTCATCACGTGCGGAATGCCGTACATGAGCTTCGCCAAATGGCCGCCAAGGTTCGCGTACCAGGTGTGCGAGTGCGCGATGTCACGGCCGCGCAGCGCCTTGGCCAGCGCCAAATCCACCGACAGCGCGCGCAGCGCGGCAAACTCCGGCTCCTTCCCGTCCAGCGCGTCCCAGGGCTGGAAGGTCCCCTTGACCTCTTCGGCATCTCGCGGCGCGCCGAAGCAATACACGCCCAGGTCGACACGCGTTTTGAGCTGCTTGGCCAGCTGCTCCACGTGCACACCCGCGCCGCCGTAGGTTTCCGGAGGGTACTCGCGCGTGAGCAGCGCGACCTTCATGTCGTTCAAAGGGGAATCACCTTTCTACGCTGGAACAGGATCCCCCTTACCAATCACCACGATGCCGTTCGGCGACACGGTGAACCCGCGCCGGCGATCCTCCTCCGGGTCGACGCCGATGCGCGCGCCCGGCGGCACCTTCACGCCTTTGTCGAGGATCGCACGGCGCACGATCGCGCGCCGGCCAATCTCGACGCCGTGCATGAGCACGCTGTCTTCCACCACCGAGTGCGAGTGCAGCATCACGTCCGGCGACAAGATGCAGCGCCGGGCCGAGCCGCCCGAGAGAATCGCGCCCGCGCTCACGATCGAGTCGACCGCCATGCCGCGACGCCCTTCCTCGTCGAACACGAACTTGGCGGGCGGCAACGAGATCTGCATGGTGTGGATGGGCCACTCCTGATTGTACAGGTTGAACACCGGGTGCACGCTGATGAGATCCATCTGCGCTTCGTAGTAGCTGTCGAGCGTGCCCACGTCGCGCCAGTAGCCGGCGTCGCGCTCGGTCGCGCCGGGCACGCGGTTCTTCGCGAAATCGTAGACCGACGCCAGGCCGGCTTCGACCAGGCCCGTGATGATGTTGCCGCCCATGTCGTGGGCGCTGTCTTTGTTTTCGGCGTCCGCGCGCACGGCCTCCACCAGCGTCTTGGTGGTGAACACGTAGTTGCCCATCGAGGCGAACACCTTGTCCGGGTCGTCGGGCAAGCCGTCGACCTCGTGCGGCGCGGGCTTTTCGCGGAACTTCGCGATGCGGTCGTTTTGTCCTGGTACCAGCACGCCGAAACGCGAGGCCTCCGCGCGCGGCACCTTGATGGCCGCCACGGTGACGCCGGCGCCCGACGCGATGTGCGCGTCGACCATTTGCTCCGCGTCCATGCGGTAGATGTGGTCCGCGCCGAACACACAGATGTACTCCGGGTGCTCGTCCGCGATCAGATTCATGTTCTGGTAGATCGCGTCGGCTGAGCCTTCGAACCAACGCCGGCCGAGCCGCATCTGCGCCGGCACGCTCATCACGTAGTTGTTGAGCAGCGGGGACATGCGCCAGGTCTGCGCGATGTGTCGATCCAGGCTGTGGCTCTTGTACTGCGTGAGCACCGCGACCCGGAGGTAGCGCCCGTTCACCAAGTTGCTGATGGCGAAGTCGACCAGCCGATAACACCCACCGAACGGCACTGCCGGCTTTGCGCGATCGCGGGTGAGCGGCCAGAGCCGATTGCCCTCTCCACCCGCGAGAACCATGCCGAGCACGTGGGGACGTTTAGCCATCGGCGGAAATCTTGCCTGACAACGCCCCGGAGGTGAACACCCGAAGCGCTGTGGACAGGCGAAGGGCGGCGCGGGGAGTGAAATCGGCCGCGGGGCGGGAGGGGTGGGCGGTGGGAAGGGCTGAGCCTAGAGGGAGCGGAGCGGAGGTGGGAAGGGGATGGGAATGGAAGCGGGGAGCCCGGGAGCGGGGAGCGCCGGGAGGTGGGAACGGGAGACGGGAGCTGGAGCGGCGGGAAGCGGGACCGGGAGATGGGAAGCGGGCCGGGCTCTAGGCAGGGTGAATGAGCGGCGAAAGGGACGAGCAGCCGCACTGCACTGCCTTTGGCCGCGGAAGAACTGGTGCACGCGAACTGCAGGTTGGCAGCCCATCTGCAACCCGCCCGTGACTCCCGCCTCTGGCCCTAGTGCGAAGCACTGAGCCCCTTCCCGACCTCACTCAACACAGGCGGCTCGCGCGACACTGTGAGTTTGGGCCGATGGACCTACACGTCGAGAGGTAAGAGCTGCAGGTTTGCCAATGCGACTCGGGTCGGATTGCGGCACTCGGCGACGATGGACCGAAGCTTTTCGAAGTATTGGAGGTGCGCCTGCCGGATCTGTTCCAGGCCTTCGTCGGAAATCGCGAAGAGATTATACGAGTACTGACAACCGACGGGCAGCGCTCGCTGCTCGATTCGCGAAAGCGCGACCCGCGCCCAGTGCCGCTTCAGCCTCATGTTGCCTTCGGGGTCTTCGCGCGTGTCGACCGCCAGCACGCGCGACACCTGCCATTTGCCGCGCTTGCTTCGAATTTGGCCTGCGGCGGCCAGCGCGCGCAGGCATTCGTCTTCGAGCTCAGGCTCGATGCCTACGCGCGCCGCGATGAAACCGCTCACGTGGGTGGGCAGGCGGGTGTACGCATCGAGCTCGAGCGCGCGGAGCACTGCGTGCGCCCAGGGCAGCTCGTAGGCGAGCCGGCGCTGGCGCTCGAGGTCACCGTAAGCCGCGGCGAGCGACGGCAGCGACTTCGGGTCGGCGAAGGCTGCTACGAAGTCGAATAGGCGCTGCGTCGTCGCCTCGACCCAGCGCAACAGGTCGGGCAAGCGCGGCTCGGTCGATGCGTCGAGCCAACGCGCGACGGTGTTGCGACTTCTGTTCAATGCGCGAGCGATCTCCACCTGCGAGCGGCCCTGAGCGAGCGCCGCGAGCAGGCGAGCCGTACCCTTCGCATCGCAGGTGAAGCCTTGCGCGAACGCGCTGCACCCTTCGCTGAAGCCACTCAGGACGCGCGCCAGATCGACGCGAGCGAGCCGCGCCAGACGAAAGAAGTCGGACGCGCGCGGACTTCTCGTTCCACGCTCCCAAGTGTGGGCGACGTTGCTGGAATGGCCGAGCCGGCGGTTCAAGGCGCCCTGCGAACGGCGCCCGCGCAGCGCGCGAATGAGCTCTGCGGCCAGGCGATCGTGATTCACTAATGCAATATAGAGCACCACTGGTCCATCATGGCAGATAGAATGTACCAAAGTGCACTAGTCCGGTGGCATTTGCTCTGGAACAATGAGGCCCATGACCCTGCGGGCTTGGTGGTTAGGGATGTGCGGGTGGTGCGCGCTCGGCTGCAGCAGCAGCGGACAGACCGGGTCCGCTTCGTGCGCCCAGCCCGAAGCTTGCGAGTGCCAAGTCTTCTCAGCAAATCACCAGGCCCGCGCGACGGTCGTCGACATCCAGCAAGTGCTCAGCAATATCGGACTACCGGGCAGCGACAGTTCAATCACCCTGGTCGTAGATGAAGTCTTGGACCCGAGCCCCGAGTTCAACCAAGACGACGTGGGCCGCAAGCTCGTCGGGCCCTACTTGAGTGTGCTGGAGCCGTGTAAGCAACCGCAGCAGCTGTACACGCCTGCGGTCGGTGACAGCGTCTTCGTCGCGTTCGACTCGGCAACGTACAGGCTCTGGTACTGCGATGGCTACTACGGCTGCCAAAGCCGCTGTGGCGGCGCGGATTTCGTCGCCTACGAACTGTGCAAGGACGCCTGCGCGGTGAACTGCGAACCCGACCGAAGCAGCGAGCAGATTCGCACTAGCCCACTGGTACTCCCCTGGGCCGACCCTCTGAAATTGGCACCGAACCGCGAGGTATCACTGAAGGAAGCGGCAGAACTCAGCAATATCGGCACTTGCTACGAGCGCTATCCCCCGCCGGAAGCGCCGCCGTGCAACGACACCCTGAGCCCCGGCGAAAGCTCTGCGGGCTGCAGCATGGCCATCGCTGCGCATCCCGGACAGGGCGCGACGTGGCTAGTGGCAAGCGCGGTGGCCTGCGGCGCACTGCGCCGCACGCGACGCCGGCGCTAGGCGTCGAGCGATTTCACGCCTCGCGCAGCGCTTCCGCGCCGCCGATGATTTCCATCAGCTCGGTGGTGATCGCGGCTTGGCGGGCTCGGTTGTAGTCGAGCGTGAGCTTGGAGATCATTTCGTCGGCGTTCTTGGTCGCCGAGTCCATGGCGGTCATCCGCGCGCCGAGCTCCGACGCCATCGACTCGTAGAGAGCGCGAAGGATCGAGATTTCGACGTACATCGGCACCAGCCGCTCGAGCAGGGCATTCTGGTCGGGCTCGAACAAGAACTCGCGGTGACGATCCCACTCTTCTTTGGCGTCCGCGCGGGCGGCGACTGCCTCGGAAGGCGGTAGCGGGAAGAGCAGCTCGGTGGTCACCCGCTGCGTCATCGCGCTCTTGAACTCGTTGTACACGAGGTAAATCGAGTCGACCTCGCCGCGCACGAACGGAGTGAGCGCGGTGCGCGCGATGGCGCGGGCCTGCTCCAGATCGAGCTTGTCCCACACGTCGGTGAACACGTGGAACGTGGGCGCGTTGCGGCGCTTCAAGTATTCGCGGCCCTTGCGGCCGATCACCGCGAATTTCACGGATTGCCCGGCGGCCTCGCGCTCACGCCAGGAGCGCTCGGCGGCGCGCAGCAGGTTCTGGTTGAACGCGCCACACTGGCCGCGGTCGCTGGTGATGACGATGAACAGCGCTTTGTTTTCGGGGCGCCGCGCGAGCAGCGGGTGCGCGCTCTCGATGCCGGTGCCTTCGCCGTCCGCGGAGGGCGCCGCGACCTCGGCCAGCACCTGCGCGGTCTTCACCGCGTAGGGGCGGATGGCGAGGATGCGCTGCTGGGCGCGGTTCAGGCGCGCAGCAGCGACCATCTTCATCGCGCGCGTGATCTTCTGCGTGCCTTTGACGCTGGAGATGCGCTTGCGGATGCTCTTGAGGTTCGCCAACTTCTGTTATCCCTCGGCCGCAGCCGATTTGGCCGACTCGCCGCCAGCCACGAACTTCTTCGCGAACGCCTTGAGCGCCTTGTCGAGCTTGCCGCGGACCTCGTCGTTGAGCTCGCGCTTGTCCCGGATGTCGCTCCACACGTCGGGGTGCTTTTCGTCGATGAAACGGAACAGCTCCGCTTCGTACTGTTGCAGCGATTCCACGGGCAGCTTGTCGGTGTAGCCCTGGGTGCCGGCGTACACGATCACCACCTGCTTCTCGACCGCCTGGGGCACGTACTGGCCCTGCTTCAAGAGCTCGGTCAGGCGCTTGCCGCGTTCGAGCTGGGCGCGGGTGGCGGCGTCGAGATCGCTCGCGAACTGCGAGAACGCGGCCATTTCGCGGTATTGCGCGAGGTCCAGGCGCAGCGTGCCGGCCACCTTCTTCATGGCCTTGATCTGGGCGTTACCACCGACGCGGCTCACGCTGATGCCGACGTTGATGGCGGGACGAACGCCGGAGTAGAACAGATCGCTCTCGAGGAAGATCTGGCCGTCGGTGATCGAGATCACGTTGGTCGGAATGTACGCGGAGACGTCGCCGGCCTGGGTCTCGATGATGGGCAGCGCGGTGAGCGAGCCGCCCGAGTGCGGGTCGCGCTTCACCTCGAGGTCGGCCTTGTCGCTGCGGCCGTCGAGCGACTTTTCGGCGGCGTGCTTGCCCTCTTCACCGATGTGCACGAGGTTGTCGACGCCGCGGTAAGCCTGGTCACCCTCCGGGATGGGGGTGCCCTTCTTGACCACGAACCAGCGCTCGCCCATTTTCGCGGCGCGCTCGAGCAGGCGGGAGTGAATGTAGAACACGTCGCCGGGGTACGCCTCGCGACCCGGCGGGCGGCGGAGCAAGAGCGACATTTGGCGGTAGGCGACGGCTTGCTTCGACAGGTCGTCGTACACGCACAAGGCGTGGCGGCCGGTGTCGCGGAAGAACTCGCCCATGGTCACGCCCGTGTACGGCGCGAGGAACTGCAGCGGCGCGGGCTCGGTCGCGGTCGCGGCGACCACGATCGTGTATTCCATCGCGCCGAACTGCGCGAGGCGATCCACCACCTGCGCCACGGTCGACGCTTTCTGGCCGATCGCGACGTACACGCAGATGACGCCTTTGCCCTTCTGGTTGATGATGGCGTCGAGCGCGATCGCGGTCTTGCCGGTCTGGCGGTCGCCGATGATGAGCTCGCGCTGCCCGCGGCCGATCGGAATCATCGAGTCGATCGCCTTGAGGCCGGTCTGCAGCGGCTCCTTCACCGGCTGACGGCCGATGATGCCGGGCGCCTTCAGCTCGATGCGGCGGCGCTGTTTGCTCTCGATCGGGCCTTTGCCGTCGATCGGCTGACCGAGCGCGTTCACCACGCGACCGACGCAGGCCTCGCCCACCGGCACCTCGGCGATGCGGCCGGTGCGCTTGACGACGTCGCCCTCGCGGACGGTGACCGCGTCACCGAGCACCGCGACACCGACGTTGTCTTGCTCGAGGTTCAGCACCAGGCCGTAGATGCCACCCGGGAACTCGACCAACTCACCGGCGAGCGCCGACTCCAGGCCGTACACGCGCGCGATACCGTCGCCGCAGCTCAGCACGGTGCCGGTCTCGCTGACCAGCGCGGCGCGGTCGAAGTTCTGGATTTGCTTCTTGATGATCGAGGAGATCTCGTCGGCGCTTAGCTGCATGGCTGGCTCGTTCAGGACTTTTTGTTGAGGACGGAAACTGCGGGATACCCCGCGGCGAAACTTGGAGGACTGGGGTTTTCGTGGAAGAAGCGCGGCCCTTTAGCTCGCGCTGCCTCCGGCGCGGCTGCTGAGGCTGCGCTGAATCTCTTCGAGGCGTCCACGCACCGAGCCGTCGATGGTGTTGTCCCCGATGCGGGTCAAAACGCCGCCGATCAGGCTCGGGTCTTCGCGACGATCGATCACGATGCGGCGCTGAGTCACACTCTCGAGCTCACGCTGCAAGCGCTCGAAGAACGCTTCGGGCATGCGGGCCGCGGTGGTGACGGTGGCGCGCACGACGCCCGCTTTTTCGTCGGACAGCGCGCCGAGCTTCTTGGCGACTTCGGGCAGCGCGCGCAGCTTGTGGCGGAGCGCGAGCAGCCGGATCGCGTTCAGGCCGTCGCCCGAGAGGCCCACCGCTTGCGCGACGTCGCGCAGGATGGCTTCTCGCTTTTCGGGAGCAACGAGCGGGTTATCGAGCACGCTGCGCAGCTCGTCGCTGTCTTGGTAGACCTTGGCGAAGCGGCTGATGCGCTCGACCAAGTCGGGCAGCGTGGAGGTATCGACGCCGATCTCGAAGATGGCGCGCGCGTAGCGCACCGCGATGGCCGCGCGGCTCATAGCCGACCTCGCAGCGCGCCGGCGGACTTGCCGAGGCCGTTCAGGTACTCTTCACCGAAGCGCTCCTGGTCTGCGGAGCTGATCTTCGCTCGCAAGGACGCTTCGGCAGAACGCAGCGCAGCGGCGATGGTCTCGGCCGAAAGCTGCTCACGCATGGCCTTCAGCTCTTGCTCGACCAGCTGGTGCGCGTCGCGTTCCATGCGCACGCGCCGTTCCTTGGCCTCGCTCAAAATGCGCGCGCTCTCGGTTTCGGCCGCGTGGCGCATTTGCTGCCGTAGCTGCTGCACGTCCTGGTCGACCTTGGCCAGCTTCTCTTCGTAGAACGCGAGCTGCGCCTCGGCCTCGCGCTTCATCTTGGCGGCCTCTTCCATGCCGCGCAAAATGCCTTCCTTCCGCTTCTTCAGGCCGTCGCGGATGGGCGTGCCGAGCGCGCGGAACAGGATGAAGTAAAGCAGCGCGAAATCGAGCAGCAGCGCCGCGAACGGCACCGGCATGCCCTTCGGGCGGAACAAGAGGCTCGGCTCGACGCCTTCTTTTTCAGCGAGCAGGCCGTAGTACCAGTTGAAATCGTCGAAGGTCGGGACGTGATCGTCACCGTGGGCGGCATGGCCCTCAGCGTGCTCGGCGCCGACGGCGACCGCGTGAGCGGCGCCGGGATCCGCTGCGGGCGCGTCCGTCGCCGGGTCCGCGTGACCGTGCTCATCGCCGAAAGCCAGCGCCGGGAAAGCGAGCGCGGCGGCGCAGACCAAGATCGAGCATGTACGTCGCATCAGTTTTGCCCTCGACCGAGCACGCGGGACACGATCATCTCCGAAACTTGTTCGGCTTCCCGACCGAGCTGAAAGCGGATGGCGTTGACCTCGGCCTCGATGCGCTTTCTGCCCTGTTCGACGATCTTGGCGGTGGCTTCGCGCCCCTCGCGCATGATCTCGGCTTCCAGCCGGGCGGTCTCGGCGCGGAGCTTGTCGCGCTCTTCGGCCGCAACCTGTGAGACGCGGGCGAGCTCCCGCTCGTACTGGCCGAGCAGGTCGCCTGCGCGCTCTTGTAGCTCACGCGCGGTGGCGCGCGCGCCGTCAGTCCGCTCCTCACGCAGCGCGAAGATGCGCAGCATGGGATCGAACAGCAGAGGCTTCAGGATGAGGAGCAGCGCGGTGAACAGCGCTGCTTGCAAGATGACGGTGTTGTCAAAATCAAGGGTTACCCCGCCGCTCATCGCGACAAGGCCCGTGACGTTGGTACCGCCCACGGCAAGGTCGATCGCAGTCATTACTGAGGACCGTTCGGCCGAATTCGGCCACCGGCGTAACGCCGATAGCTCCGTATCGCCGAATAGGCGCGCGGCTCGTACCATCATGCTGGCGCCCTGTCCACAGTGGCGCGGCGGGTCGCCCCATCGGCGGTTTTCGCGGCGGTTTCTCGCGCGACTTCGGTCGAACGGTCAGGGCGCGGGAGGCCGCGCCAACCAGCGAAATTCGTTCGTCGCCAGCTGCCGCACGCCGGAGCGGTCGAGCGCCGCGGCGATCGTCGCGTACAGCGCTCCGGTCCGCGGGTCAGCAGCGTCCGGTGCGACCTCCAGCAGCGGTAGCAACGCGAAGGGACGTTCATGCAGGCGTGGGTGCGGAACCGTGAGCTTCTCGGCATCCACACACCGGCCGCGAATCCAAAGTAGGTCCAGATCGAGCGTGCGCGGGCCCCAGCGTTCACGGCGTTCGCGGCCGGCAAGGCGCTCGATTTCGAGCGTGGCCGAGAGCAGCTCGTGGGCCGCGCGTGGCCAGGCCAGGCGAACCGCGGCGTTCAAGAAATGGGGCTGCGGTGGGCCGACCGGCGCGGTCTCGTACAGGGACGACACTGCGACAATCGTCGCTATTTCGCTGAGGCGAGCGACGGCGAAATCGAGCCGCGCCACGCGATCCCCGAGGTTCGAGCCGAGCCCCAGCACCAAGTCGAGTGGCGCGCCCTGGTCGGCGGGAACGGGTGCCTCGAATCGGGGCGGCCAAGCCATCTGCCATCGGATACTATCCCCTCGTGCTGGGACTGACCGCTGGAGAGTTCGGCCTCGTAGCCTCGATCGTGCTGGCCATCGTCACTGCGCGCTATTTCCCTACCCTTGGCCAACGCCTGGTTCTGATGCTGGCCGGGGGCGACGCGGAAGCGCCTTTGCCGCCGAAGGACAGGTAGACGTGGCACCGGGGGGAGCGGCTAACGTAAGATGATGGAGTGGTGCCCGACCCCACTCCCGGCGGTGAGCCAGGAAGCGGAGCAACCTCCGAAGCACTGATTTTCGTCAGCGACGCGTCGGCGGAGGCCGAGCGACTGACCGCGAGCTTACGCACGCGCGGTTATATCACTGTCGACGTTCCGCTCGGACTGCTCGTGGGTCGAGTGGCCGTTCAGCGCCCTTCGCTGGTGCTGTGCGACGCCGACGCGCCCGGCGCGTTGGACGCGGTCGAACGCATGCGGGAGGTTCAGGGCGGCGGCACGGTGGACGTGCTGTTTCTGGGCGAGCCCGGGCGCACGCTCGATGAGCAAGCCGAGCGCGTGGTGCGCCAGAGCAGCGGCATCTTCGTACGGCCCGTGGATGTCTACGCGCTACTGCGCAAGGTCGAGAGCCTGATCGGGCCATCGAGCAGCCGCATCGGGCGCCCCTCGACCATGCCGCAAGCGAGCCGCGTCCCGGTGTTGGTCGCGGCCACGCGCCGTCCCTACCGCTACGACACCCGCGCGCGCGCCCGCAACTTCCCCAATCTCGGCCAGAGCGCCCCGCCACCGGCCACCCTCACGCTCAGCGCGCGCGAGGCTCCCGCGCCTTCGGCGGCGCCGGTCGAAGCGGGCGATCTGGTGCCCACGCAAGCAACGGGGTCGCTCAGCTCGGACTTGGCTGCGCTCTTGGGGAGAGCCGAACAGCGTGTGCTCGGCGCGCGGCTCGCCGCGGGGGCCGCGGAGCGCTTGTCGCCCGAAGCCGAGCTCGAGGCGGTGCTGCCCGAAGATCTGCTCGCCGCGCTGGACGAGCCGCTCGACGAGCTCGACGACGAAGGCGACGAAGATCTCGGCACCCCCGGCACGCACGGCTCTGACTCGAACCTCGGCACGCGCAGCGGCAGCCGGCCCGGTCAAGACTCGACGGCAGGTACCTCACCGGGCGGCACCATCAACCCGCACGCAGCGCGGGACCCGAACACCACCTCGGGTGGGGACAAGAGCGACTCGAACGAAGGCGCAGGAAACGACGCACCGCCGCCGACTCCGCCTGCTAACCCGCGCAGCGTACCGCCCAGCCGCACGCACGGGGGTGCGGACACCACCGGCTTTGGCACGCTGCCCCCCGCGCCTTCGTACGGCGAGGCGCCCGCACGCGAGCGAGATCGCGATCCGCCCGCTCAGGCGCCCATAGAAGAAGAACCCGCATCTTCGCGCCAAATCTCGACGAAGCCACCGCGCGGCCGCGATGACGTCGACCCACCGCCGTCGATGCGCCAAGACCCGCCGCCGGTCATCGACATCGACATTCCGAATACGTTGCGGATCGGCGACTCCATTCGCGTGCTCGCACGCGCAGTGCGCGCTCGCTACTCCGGCGCGATCGCGTTCGAAGACGACTCGGGCATTCGCCGCGTGGTCTTGCGCGACGGAGACTTCGTCATGGCCGCCTCCGGCATCGAGGGAGAATCCTTGGTGGCGTTCTTGGCGCAGCGCGGGGATCTGAGCGCCGAAGTCGCCGCACGGGTCGGCCGTAAGCTGCCGCAGTTCGGCCGCCACGCGGGCGCCGCGCTGATCGCGCAGGGCAACCTGCGCCAAGAAGATCTGTGGCCCGCGCTGCGCTCTCATGCGGAGTGGATTATCACCCGCATTGCGACGCTCGCGCGCGGCGGCGCCAGCCTCGAGCACACCGTGCCGCCACGGCTCGCGGCCGAGCCTTCCGTGTTCGGCGGCGCGACGGGCGCGGAAGTGTTGATCGAGGTCGTGCGCCGGGCGGTCGCGCCGAGCGACGCGTTGGCCTGGCTCGGCGGGCCGCGCGTTCAGGTCGCCTCCGGCGAGGCCGAAACACTGCTCGCCGAGTGCGCGCTCTCCGATTTCGAGCTCTCGCTGGTGCGCGGTGCACCGGGCACGTCGCTCGGCGAGCTGTGCGAGCGCGCGCAAGTGCAGGTGCCCGAGCTCTCGAACGTGCTGTTCACGCTGGTCGAGCTGGGCATTCTCACGGTTCGCAGCGGCGGCGCGGTCGCGACCGGCGGACGCGCTCCGCGTCGGGCCCCCCCCACCGACGTGATCGACCACGAAGCGGTGCGCGCCCGCATTCGCGCGCGCCGGGCCCTGGTCGACGAAGGTGACTACTTTGCTCTGCTCGGCGTCAGTCGCAACGCCACCAGCTACGACATTCGCCGCGCTTACACCACGCTCCGCCAGGAGTTCGACCCCGGCAGCATCCTGACCGTACTCACCGCGGACCTCGGCGAGGACGTCGCGCTCGTGCTCGAAATGCTGGACGAGGCGTACGACATCTTGCGCGATCAAGTGCGGCGCGATCGCTATCGACGCGCGCTGGAAGACTCGCCGGAGTGAGCGGAGCGGGGTTCGACGCTCGCCGAGTGGCGTGGGTCGAGGTGTTTAAGGGCGCGGCGTCGTGCTCGGAGTTGCGCCAGGGGCAGTCGTGCTGGGAGTTGCGCCAGGGGCGGGTTGCGAGGCGCGGGCCTGCGGGTTTTGCACGATGATCTCCACGCGTCGGTTGTTCGCGCGTCCTTCCGCGGTTGCGTTGTCCGCCACCGGGTTACTAGGGCCGAGACCCTTGGAAGTAATTCGGTCCGCGGGCAAGCCCTGTGACACCAGATAGTCTCGCACCGTGGCGGCTCGGCGTGTCGAGAGCTCTTCGTTCAATGCCTGTCCACCCCGCGAATCGGTATAACCTTCGACCACGAACTGCGTGTCGGGCTCGCCCTGCTTCAGCGCCGTTGCCACTTGGTCTAGCTTGGCGCGCGCTGCCGGCAGCAAATCAGCCTTCCCACTGGCGAAGATCACCGCGCCCGACAGCGTAATAACCGTTCCTCGCGGATCCTGTCGAATCGAAGCAATACCGGCCAGCTGACTTATCGCATCGGCCGCCCGCCGCTCGGCGTCTTGGCGGCGCTGGCGTTCGCTCTGCAATTCGGCCTGAGTACTTGCGACTGCATTGCGCTCACCGGCCAGCTGCGCGCGCGTTGAATTCAGCTCCTGCTGAGTAGCGAGCTGATTTTGCGCCTTGGCAGCCGCAAGCTGTCGTGCGGCGAGGGCGATACGCTGCTCATTGGCCGCAATTGTGGCCTGCACCTCCGCGAGCTCCGCCTTGCGCTGCGCGACGTAGGCACGATCGCGCGCGTTCGGCGAATCCCCTTCATCGTCGTAAGTCTTTTCAGCCACAGCGAGCGACGTGCCTGCCACATGTAGCTGGGCGGGAGTCAACTGAGCTGCGGGCCCCTGAGACGCACGCTGATACGCGGCCCGTGCGTCGACCAGGCTCTGGGGGGCTGCTCCGGCGCAAGCACCGAGCAAGAGAAACGAAATGGGGGCTATGTGTTTTATCATTGGATTCCCTAGTAAACGTGCAGCTTTAGACGCGGTTATTGGTTCTGGCCGGCGTTTGCGTTCGGCGTGGCGGCTGAGACCGCCGTGGCCTGCGCCTGATCGGCGCGCTTTTGTGCGGCGTCGGCGCGAGCGATCGCCAGCGCGAGCTCCGCGTCGTTGTAGGCCCGCAGCGTCATGTAATCCGCGCGTTGATTGTCCCCGTCCTCCATCATCTGCCGAGCCTGGGCAATCTGTTCTTCGGACAATTTCAGGTGAAGCGCAGCCCGCGGCACCTGCGGCGCGCCCGCTTCTTGTGCGCCACGGGCGGCGGCGATCGCGCTGGCGAGGTGATCACTAGGGGCCGGGTAACTGGCGCAACCGGCCGCCAGCAAGACCGCTGCTACGGCTATTGAAGAGAGAATGTTCATGGGCTTCCTTCCAGATCACGAGCTCGATGCGAGCCAGAATGCGACCCCGATGCGAGTTCCGTGCCGCTCGCCCAAGCAGCAGTCCTCCCTCTAAAGGCAAGTTGCGCCGCCGCGGCTCGAAGTCCCTCCCGAACGAAGAGCGACTAGTCAGCGAATCAGCCTTTTCACTTCCGAATGTGGTGGTCCAGTAGTTGCTAGGTGCGAGACGACTCGTCGTTTCGGGTCGTTGGAGAACTCAGCATGACTGTCAACAAGCTTCAGGTGGGCGCCGTTGCGCTCGCCCTCTCGATTCCGGGCCTGGCTAACGCGCAGCAGGCGCCAGGAACGAACGTTGCGACTCCGCCACCCAGCCAGACTCCGCCTTCACTCACCATGTCCAGCGGGCTCGCTGCGGATACCAGCTACGTCGGCGCCCCAGCCGTTACCGGCCCCACTCTGGCTCAGGAACCCGTGATCGACGCAGAAACTACCAGGCACACCTTCCCCAATCGACCCCTGCTGGTCACCGGAGTGCTGCTCCTGGGTGTCTCTTATGCGCCGGCAGCAGTCATCGCGGCTACTTCGGACCGTGAGGCGGACGAAAAGCTTTACTATCCCGTCGCCGGGCCCTGGCTCGACCTGAATCATCGCGGCTGCGCCGCGAATCCGTGCGACAACAACGATCTAAATCGTGGCCTTTTGGTCGCGGACGGCGTCGTTCAAGGTGCGGGAGCACTCGGTGTTTTGCTCAGCTTGGTGCT
The DNA here is from genome assembly GCA_035549735.1 of Polyangiaceae bacterium. GTDB lineage: Bacteria > Myxococcota_A > Polyangia > Polyangiales > Polyangiaceae > PMG-095. The sequence continues at coordinate 521,387 of DASZQI010000011.1, forward strand.
GCCCGAAAAAACGACTCGGCATTGGTACCTGATCGGCAACCGCGACGTAGTGGTAGCGCCGCAGGTCGGCAGCTCACTGCTTGGATTGGGCGCCGTCGGTCGGTTCTAACCATCAGCAGCAAACACTAGTAAGCGCGAACGGCAGCTGGCTGAGTGGCGCTACTGACCGAAACTCAATGCATGCAATAGCGCCGCGGGGCAACCTGTCGCCATGGTCTTGCGTGCCGCGAAGACATTGGACTAGTGGCAGCACGGTCACGAGTTCGCGCTTGTGCGCCCAGTACCCGCTCAGTCTCGGCCGCCGCATCAGGTGGCAGATTCGCGGTGAACCTGCGGGCGCGCTGCCTGGGCGCACAAGTTGCACCCGGCACCGACGTTTCAATACCGCTAAAGGAAAGATCGCTTCATGGCCAGCAAGAAGTCTGCTCCCGAGAAATCGTCACCCAAGTCGCCTACCAAGAAATCATCGTCATCGACTACCAGCGCTCACTCGACGGTGAGCGGTCCGGCTCGTGACAGTGACGAGCCCACTTACGATGCGCTCGCCGAGAAAATGGCCGCTACTCAGGAAGTGGTCGCGGACATGCCGTTCAATCCAAATAAGTCTGGAGAGTACGGCGATGCGGCAGCGGATCCGCAGCAGGGCGCCACGGTCGAGGTTGCCGACCCCGCAGTGACCGGCAGCACCCTGACCGAGAGCAACGCTTCGCCAAAGGTCGGTTCCGGCGAAGTGTTCTTGGGCACAAACCCGGGCAGCCTTCCGCTAGACCGGGTTAGAGCCGATTCGTCCGATCAGCAATTGACGACCAACCTGGGCGTGCCCGTCGCCGACAACCAGCATTCCCTAAAAGCCGGCCTGCGCGGACCAGCTCTGCTCGAAGACTTCATTCTGCGCGAAAAGATTACGCACTTCGATCACGAACGCATTCCAGAGCGCATCGTGCACGCGCGCGGCTCCGCAGCGCACGGCTACTTCGAGTGTTACGAGCCGCAAACGAAGCTCACGCGAGCGTCCCTATTTGCCGAGAAAGGCAAGCGCACTCCCGTGTTCGTCCGCTTTTCAACGGTGGTCGGTGAGCGCGGCTCCACCGATACGGCGCGCGACGTGCGCGGCTTCGCCGTCAAGTTCTACACGGACGAGGGAAACTGGGACCTGGTGGGCAACAACATCCCCGTATTCTTCATTCAAGACGCGATGAAGTTTCCGGACTTGGTGCACGCGGCCAAGCCCGAGCCGCATTTTGCGATGCCGCAGGCTGCGACCGCGCACGATACGTTTTGGGACTTCGTGTCATTAATGCCCGAATCGGCGCACATGCTGATGTGGGTCATGTCGGATCGCGCCGTGCCGCGCAGTTATCGCATGATGCAAGGTTTCGGGGTTCACACCTTCCGCCTGGTCAACGCGCGCGGCGAATCCAAGTTCGTCAAATTCCATTGGACCCCGGTGGCGGGCACGCACTCGCTCGACTGGGACGAAGCAGTCAAAATAAGCGGGGCGGATCCCGATTTTCACCGGCGCGACCTGTGGGAGGCCATCGAATCAGGCGCATTTCCGGAGTGGGAGCTCGGCTTCCAGGTGTTCTCCGAGGAGCAAGCCGAGAGCTTCAGCTTCGACGTGCTCGATCCCACCAAGTTGGTGCCAGAGGAGTTGGTTCCCGTCGTGCCAGTCGGCAAAATGGTTTTGAATCGCAATCCGGACAACTTCTTCGCGGAGACCGAGCAAGTCGCGTTCTGTGCCGCGCACGTCGTGCCCGGCATCGATTTTTCGAACGATCCGCTGCTGGCCGGGCGCATTCACTCCTACGTGGACACTCAGATCTCGCGCCTGGGCGGGCCCAATTTTCACGAAATACCGATCAACTCGCCCATCGCCCCCGTGCACAACAATCAACGCGACGGCATGCACCGCCAAGCCATCAATCGGGGAAGGGTCTCGTACGAACCGAACTCGCTCGCCGGAGGTTGCCCGTTCCAGGCGGGCAAGGCGGGCTTCACGTCATTTCGAGAGCCGATCGAGGCAGACAAGGTTCGAGGCAACCCGGAGCGCTTTGCCGATCACTACAGCCAGGCGACCTTGTTCTTCAACAGCCAAAGTCCGGTGGAAAAGGCTCACATCCTGCGCGGATTTCGCTTCGAACTCACCAAGGTTCAAGTTCCTGCGGTGCGACAGCGTGTGGTCGCGTTGCTGGCCAATGTCGACGCGGGGCTGGCGCGAGCGCTCGCCGCTGAGCTCGGCATGCAGATGCCGGAACCGCTGCCCAAAGCGTTGAAGAAAGCGGTCACACCCGAGGTACAAATCTCTCCAGCGCTTTCACTGCTTTTCCGGCCAGGCGACGGCGAAATTCGCACCCGCCGAATCGCGATCTTGGTCGCGGACGGCGTGGATGGTGAGGCTGCGAAGACGCTGCATGAAGGGTTGGCCGAAGAAGGCGCCGTGCCACGCTACGTCGGGGTACGTCTCGGCAGCGTACAAAGCGAAACCGGGGAGGCACTCGAGGTCGAAGTCACCTTCGAAACCATGCCGTCGGTGCTGTTCGATGCGGTAGCCGTGCCGGGCGGCAAAGCCGCCGTCAAGGCGTTGAGCACGGTCGGTCAGTGCGCCGAATTTTTGCAAACTCAGTACCGCCACGCCAAGCCCATGCTGGCGCTCGGCGCGGGCGCCGATCTCCTCGAAGGCGCTGGAGTACCGGCGGCCTTGCCATCCGGCGAGCCGGATCCTGGAGTTCTAATCGCTCGAGAAGCTTCGGCAGAAGACGTCTTGCCGCCGTTCATTGAGGCCATTGCAGGCCACCGCCACTTCGACCGCGAGATGGATCCACCACCGGTGTGAGCCGTAGTTACGACAGGACCCGGGCAGAGAACAATGGAGATGTCGATGAATACCGAACAGGTCGAAGAACTCATTCTGCAGTCGCTCGAGCATGAGCTCGGCGGCGTACGAATCTACGAAACTGCCATCACTTGCGCTCAGAACGCGGACTTGAAGAAGGAGTGGCAACAGTACCTGAAGGAGACGAAGAATCACGTGAACGCACTCGCTTCGATTTGCGCCGCCATCGACTTGGACGCAGAGCGAGAAACTCCCGGTCGAATGGTGGTGCGCAGCGTTGGCGCGGCGCTCGTGAACGCGATGCAACTCGCTCTCTCCGCGGGGGAGCCGGCGGCCGCAGAGCTGGTCGCGTGCGAATGCGTCGTTTTGGCCGAAACCAAGGATCACATGGACTGGGAGCTCATCGGCAAGTGTGCCGAGCACCTCGAAGGTCCAATGGCAGACGCATTGCAAGCCGCGTACGACGAGATCGAAGACCAGGAAGACGAGCACCTCTATCACACCAAAGGTTGGTGTCGGGAGCTTTGGCTCAAGTCGCTCGGCATCAACGCCATCTTGCCCCCTCCCGAAGAGCGCCAACACGTGAAGACCGCGATCGGGGCCGCCAAGGCGGAGCAGAGCGCGGAAACCCTGCGGTAGGCGGCGACACTCATGAGCACGAAACGGGCGCGCCTGACGGTGACACCCGATGAGATTCGAGCCGGCAAAGTTTGCGCGTGCGAGAGCTGCGTTCGAGATGGACAGCATGAGCCAGATTGTCCCGTGCACGACGAACCGCCGGCGGAATGCGCTTGTGGCCGTACCGAGCAAACCGAGGGCGCAGGGTAACAACTCAGCGCCCTCGCCCGGGAAACCGGACTGCGCAAGTTCATCCCCGCGCGACTGTATCGCGAGAGTCGGTGTTGCGAGGCGTTGCGGCCGGCGTGTTCGTTCGTCGTACTGCCGACCGTTCACGCCGCCTCGTCAGCGCTCGTTCGTAGTAGGCGAGCAAAGGCTGTGCACTCACGCCGTGGAGCAGAATGCTGGTCGCGATCACGGTCAGCGTCACCGACGTTAGCTGAGCGGATTGGGGCTGCGACATGCCACGATTCAATACGAAACAAATGTAGTAGAGGCTACCGATGCCTCGAATTCCGAACCAACCCATTAGCCAGCGCTGGCGACGCGTCGTCTGCGTACGAGCGAGCAAGACGTGAGTGGCGAGCGGACGGACTACGAAGAATAGAAACAGTCCCACGAGCACGCCACGCGCCGAGAAGGCCTGAGCCAGGGACACTCCGACTAGGAGCACCAGCATCACTTCCAGCAATCGCTCGAGGGTATCGCCGAACAAAGTCGTTTCGGCCACGAGCACTCCCGCCGCCACGGCAGGCTCCCCCGCTTCGCCCTCCGCGACCCGCGCAGTAGCTAGGTCTTCGGCTGGTGGATGAGTCATTCGCGCATCGAGACCGCGCACGTTCGGATGCGGACTCGCAGCGACGATCTTTCGCTCGGCGTGGCGCAAGCCGACGCCGGCAGCGAATACGGCCAGAAATCCCAGAGCGGACACCGACTCAGCCGCCACGTACGATAGGAGGATCAGTGAAAGCGCCAGAAAATCGCTCGGCGCGTGCGGTTCCTGGATGCGGCTGCGCAGGCGCACTGCGAGCTGCCCGATGCCGCTTCCCATGATGAATCCAATCGCGCAGCCGGCGGGAATGGCCCACACGAAGTGCTCGAGCACCCAGGGTAGCACCCACCCTCCGATGGCCCCGTGTTCTCGCCACAATAAGGCGAACAGCACGAACGGCAGCGCCATTCCGTCGTTGAATCCCGCCTCCCCCGAGAGGCCATAACGCATGCGATCTTTGTCCCGCGCGTCGTTCACCGAGACCGCGCTGGCCAGCACGGGATCGGTTGGAGCGAGAATCGCGCCGAGCAACAGGCAATCCGCGGGCGCGAAGCCGAGCACGGCTCTCGCGAACAAAGCGATGCCGGCGATGGTGACCAACATCACCGGCCCCGCCAGTGCGTAGGCCGCGGACCACGCGGGATGCCGCAGCGGCAAGCGCATCTTGAGGCCACCGATGAACAACGAAACCGCCACCGCGACCTCGCACAGCCGTTCCAACCAGTACGCAGAGTCCCGCACCGTGAAGACCAACCAATTCAAACCCACCGGGCCTATCGCTAACCCCAGCGAGAGATAGATAGCCGAGGTCGAAATAGGCAGTCGTTTCAGGTAGGCGGACGAAAGCCCCATCAGCAGCAGCAAGCCGCCGACGCAGGCCATACTCCCGAGAAACGTCATCCTAAAGCCCTCGCTGCGATGTCCGCATCCGGTCCGGGGTCGGGCGCAGTTGCACGCATCACTATCGGATCTCTTCTAGGTTCATGCGGTCGAGGCAGGCCGTTGCCGCGTCGCCCAATACGTCGCGCTGCAGTCGTTTGGGATCGTCGAAGAACGCCTGCGCGATGTCGCGATCGACGCGCTTCGTCGCCACCAACGCGAGCGCCGCCTTTTCATCCGTGACGTTTTCTCCGTAGGTCACTCGTTCATCAGCACCTTCGCCTTCGCGGAGTCGTCGCTGAAAGTACTGCATGGCGAAGCTGCGCGCGCGCGCTTGATGGTCACCCAGCACGACTACTTCCAGGGATGACTGATCGTCCGAGTCGAGTTCCGACAGCGCGGCCTCGACGGCCTCATGCAAAGCGGCAAGCTGGCCACCGGTTGCCTTTTCGGTGATTTTGAGGATTTGCGGGCCAGTCGCGCGCGCGAAAGCAGCTCGGTCTTCCGGTGAGCAACCCCGCCCGCTCGCGGCCCGCTCCGCGAAGGATATGGCAGACTCGAGCAACGTCTCTAGCTCGACGTGCGATTCGGCCGGCTCCGCACGAAACCAGTCCAGCATGGTCTGCGCTTGCTCCCGAATCGCCCCGATACGGAGCTGCGCTCGGCTCCGCACCGCTTCGTCTTCTGATGGTGCGGTCAACGCGTACAGGGCGACCGCCACATGGGCTACGACCTTGGTAGGATGAAACAAAGCATACGAAAAACGAAAGGAACGCCGGCGACCTCGGACGTGCAGCGCAAGCTCGTCAGCGAGCACGATCAAGAGCGGCGCCTGAGACTCGGCGGCCTCGCGCGAGTCCGCATAGCTCGAATGAAAGACGCCGTTCGCCGCCTGGAGGGCGGAACACTCGCCAAGCGCCGCGGTCACCAGCGCGCCTGAATGCCCCAGTTGGACACGACCAAGTTCTCGTGGTTGCTGGGTTCGGTTGGCACGCGCATCAATGCGCGTGGGGTGCAAGAGCCATGCCCCTCATCGCCCTGCGCGTCGCAAGAGACAGGCCGGGATCGCAGAAGGCATGGCGAGCGGCCGCGTGGGGGGCGTACCGCCTCGGTGTGCGCGGGGCGCTTTCCCTGCCGACACGGCGAATCGAGACAGACGTCAGAGCGGAAGCTGCCGTGTGACCCGGGGAACGCTGTCTCAAAGCGAAGGGTTGCGACCAGCCTTCACGCTGACGTGGAGGGTCGCAGCGGCCAAGCCGGGCGAAGACGCAGTCAGAGCAAGCTCCCCCGGTTCCACGCTTCCCTGCACGATGACCTGGGCCAGACCATTGAAGAGCGCGCGCCGATAGAGCGGTGCGGGTGGATCGATGCGGAGGCGGGCCGGGCGAACTCGTTCGGCGCGTTCGCGGGCGCGCTGGTCGCGATAGCCAGCTGCCACCACGGCCAGCACGTTCTGGCCTGGTAGCAGCAGCGTTCTCGATAGCTCGACCTCGGGCAGGGGCCCCGATTCCTGCTGCGTGAACGACGCGAGCGCTTTGCCGTTCAGGTACACGGTCTGCTCGGAGCCAAAATGGCGTAGCAACAGGCGCACCCTGGCGTCAGTGGGCCATTCCGGACTCTGGAAATGCGCGCGGAAGATGCGGTTGCCGCCGGTCGGCTCTTCCGCCTTCGCGGCGGTAAAGGCGGCGGGCCAGCGCGAATCGTCGAAATGGAGAGCGATGCCCGGAGGCTCGCCGCCGCCCGTCATGGTCTGCTCACGGAAACGCTCGATTTCGACCACGCGCGGCGTGGAGAAATAGCGGTCGGGCTCGTGCGAGGAGGGGTCCCCATTGCCGACGCCCAGGATACGCCCGGGCCCGGACAGCTGGAACGTTATGGTCGAGTTCGCGGTCGGCACTTCTCGGCCCTCGGAGTCGACCACGGAGACGCGCACGGCCGCGATGTCGGAGCCGTCCGCGAAGAGCTCGTTCCGGTCAACGGAGAGGCGTAGCGCCTGCGCCTGCGTCGTGGTTTGCTGACGCGTGCTTTGCACCTCTCGCCCGCGCACGTAGCTGCGCGCCAATAACTCCCCGGGTTGATAATCGAGCTGCCACGTGAGGTGGCCGTTCTTTTCGACCGCCTTGCGCCCGAGACTCGCGCCGTTCAGCCACAGTTCGACCTCATCGGCGTTGCTGAAGGCCTGCACTTCGAGCGGCTGGCCCTCGCGACCGGGCCAGCTCCAGTGCGGAAACACGTGCAGAACGGGCTCAGCGCCCCACCAAGCCTTGAGGTAGTAGTAGCCATCCTTTGGAAAGCCGCAGCTGTCGAGAATGCCAAATTGTGAGCTGACCGCCGGAAACCCGAATGGGTTCGATTCGCCGCGGTAGTCGAAGCCGGTCCAGTAGAACAAACCGGCCAAGTAAGGACGCTCCGCGTAGTACTTCCAGCCGGTCTCCGCGTTCCCCCCGGAAGTGCCGTTGGCCACCGGCGCAGAATGCCCGCGCGCCGCGTCCGTCACGTACACCCCGCGCGTGCTCTGCGTCGTGGTTTCCTCCGTGCCAACGCCGGGTTGGTTCGGAAACTGTGCGTGCTGAGCGTCGGTGCTGCCGTGCTGAATGTAGTTGTAGCCCATCACGTCCACCACTGTGGAAATCCCTTTGCCCCAGCCGCCGCTGATCGCGACCGTCGTGCGTCGCGTCGGATCCAAGCGCTGCGCGGCAGCCTGCATGGTAGCGGCGATGCGCGCGCCCGTGATGGTTCCCTCCATCGCCCACTCCTCGTTGCCCAGAGACCACAGCACCACGCTCGGATGATTGCGATCGCGCCGTATCATACGCTCGAGTTCGTCGAGTTGAGATGGTCCCGGGCCCATCAGCCTAGTCTCGTCGATCACCAACATGCCGAGTCGGTCGCACGCATCGAGCAGAGCCGGGGTCGGCGGGTGATGCGAGCAGCGGTAGGCGTTGCTCCCCATGGCTTTGAGCGTGCGAATGCGAAAATCCTGGAGCGCGTCTGGTAACGCCGTGCCGACGCCAGCGTGGTCTTGGTGGTTGTTGGTGCCTTTGAGCAGGACGTGTTCACCATTGAGAAAAAAGCCGTGGTCGGGGTCGAAGCGCAGCGAACGAATCCCGAAAGGAGTCTCGATGCGATCCACGATGTCGCCTCCGATGCGCAGGGTGGTCAAGAGTCGGTGTAGGATGGGAGTTTCCAGCGACCACAGTCGTGGTTTTTTTAGAGCGAGCGTCGAGGCAAACTCTGCCGACTCGCCCGGGGCCAGGCGACGCCCGTTGAGCGTTTGGGTGTCGAGTGGGCGCCGCTCGGGATCGAGGATCGTGAAATCGACCTCGAACGCTGCCGTGCTCGCGGACTGATTCTCGATCGTGGCCCGCGCCTGGATATCCGCGGACCCGTTGAGGAGGGTCGAGCTGACGAAGATACCGTCGGGCACGACGTGTAGCGGGGCGGTCTTGCTCAAAAAGACGTGGCGATAAATGCCCGCTCCTTCGTAAAACCAACCTTCCTCGAAGGTGGCATCCACGCGAACGGCGAGCAGGTTATCGCCCCCGTAGTTGAGTACGTCGCTGATGTCATAGTGAAAACCGCTATACCCGCTGGGCTCGCGGCCAAGGAAGAAGCCGTTGACGAAGACTTGAGAGTCGCGGAAGACACCCTCGAATTCCACGCTGATTCGCCGGCCCAGATCCGTCTCGGGAACGAAGAACTTTCGACGGTACCAGCCCACACTGGTGTCCGGGAAATTGCGACCCAGCGCCCGATAACCGTGGCTGTGGCCAGCGCGCTTGTCGAACGGTAGCTCGACCGCCCAGTCGTGCGGTAAGTCGAGCTCGCGAAAGTCGCGGTCGTCGAAATCCTTGGCGGCGGGACCGTCCGCATAGCCCGCCTTGGCCAGGTACGAAAAATAGCTGGTCGCATGCCCGAAATCCTTGCCCGTGTCATGAGGGTGGCCGAAAGCAAAGCGCCAACCGGCGTCGAGTGAGATTCGTTCGCGAACTTGCGAGCTCGTGGTTTTGGTCATGGCTGCGGTGGGGTGGGGCTCTGCGGAGCGTGGTCGCGCGGGTACAAGTCGCGGCGGCGTGCAGCTCTGTTGCGACGCGGCTGCCAAGACCACGGCCAGAGCGACACTGCAAGCCGAGCCTTTAGTCATCCTGACTCCGTTCAATCGGTAGCTAGAGCGGTCGATGTGCTTTTATTCGAGCACGACTAGCTCGGCGGCGAACGCCGGCACGTGAACCGTCACTTGCCGACCGCTGGCCGGCTTGCGCGGGCCGGCAAAGACGCGCAACCCGAGCGACTCGGCGAGAGTGAACGCTTGGACGCTATGTGATTCGGTGGGGAGCCGGATGGTCGCGCTCGCCGGCCCTCGTTGGTTCTTGTTTACGATGACGACGTAGGTTCTTGCGCCGTCGCGCGCTGCGTATACGAGCAGATCCTTGTTGGACGAGGTGGTGGGCACGAAGGCTCCGCGGACACGCCCCCCGTGACCGTCGTAGTTGCCATATAGCTTGTGCGCATAGAAGCTGAAGCTGGTTTTGCCCGGTTGCGCCCACACCTGGGCCATGTACAAATCTTCTTGCATGAAGATTCCGAGCAACGCTGCGCGCAACAGCGCGCCGTGGTAACGGTTGCCACTGCCCGAGGAGTACTCGTTGAAGGCCAGCTTGGTTCCGGGCCACGCGCGGTCGACGATGCCCTTCAGCGCGCGAATGGTCGGGTGAAATGGAGTCCAGAGCCGGACGTCGTTGCCTCCACTGAACGCCCAGCTCTCGAGGCCGACGTCGGCGAGCTTGAAGGTCGGATCCCAGAACTCGCGGAGCGCCTCGAACTGCTTTTCGGCGACGACTGGATCGAAGTCGATGTCGTCACTCAGTCGGAGCTTCTTTCCGCCTTTGACGTAGTAAACCTCCGGGTACCAATGCACGTCCACCACGTCGAGCAAGCGCTTGCCTTGGGACTCGCTTGCCTTGCGCATCCCTCGAACGAACGACACCAGGTTCGGTTCGTCGGCATGGGCTTTTCGATCAGTCCAATCCGATGAGTAGTCGAGGTTCGAACCTGCGAGCTCCATCATGCCCCACGCAGCCAGGCCGATGATCTGAGCCGCCGGGTTCACGGACTTGATCATCGAGGCGTAGCGAGTACTCAAATCCAAGAGCTCGTCGGTGCGATAACCCTTGGGGAATACGTCGCGGTGCGTCTCTTTCCAGAGGCCGGGTTCATTGTCCAACGTGAAGAATTTCACGCGACCTGGGAACTGAGTCGTGATCTGGCTCACCAATCCCTGTTGAAACTCCGGCGAGTTCGGGATCATCGCCAGAGCTGCGTCGTTGCCAGCAATTTTTTCCTTGCCGTCCGGCTTCAGCCCGTCGCCGCACTTTTCGCTGCCGATCTTGTGCTGCTGGGGATAGAGCGACGCCGGAAAGCTGCAGAGTCGACCGTCCGCCGTGGGTGCCGGTTTGGCGATCCACGGGATGATGGGGATGGTGAAGTTGACGTCCGTCCCGGCCGCAAGCGCGGTTTGGATGAATTGGTAGTAGCTCTTTTCCCGCTCAGGGGTGCCTTCGGGCTTGGCAACTTGGTTCAGGAAGAACCAGTCCGAGCCAGAGCTGCTCAAATCGCGCTTGTAGTTGTACTTGCTGGTGGCATTCCCTCCCCAGCGTGTGGACTGGAACCCGGCGTCGCGAAGCTCAGCCGTGGTCATGAAGTTCGTACTGTTGAAGTACGGCGGCACCGGGTGCCTGGATTCAGCGGCCACCTCGATGACGGCATCGAACGGCGTTTGCGGGGCGATGTTCGCCTGAACCTTGGCCGGCGCGGAGCTCTCGCGTTCGCCAACGGTGATCACGCTGATCTCGTGCTTGCCAGTTGCCAGAGTCAGCTCCAGAGTGCGGGTCGTGGGCGGCACGCGGCGCACCTCCTTGCCGTCGACCTGAACCGAAAAAGCTGAGACTCTCTCGCCGGCCTGTTTGTCCCAGACCAGGGTCGCCTGATTTCCTTCGGCGAGCACGCCGAGACCGTCGACTTGGGTGACCATCTCGACGTCGCTCAAATAGACGTTCTCGACTCGGATGAAGACGGGCTTGTTTTCCGGATACTTGCCGACGACGTCCAGGCCGATGCTGGTGAGTGTCTTCAGGTCGACCTGATCCACCTCGGGAAAACTCGCGAGTGGGATGATGACGCGTGTCCACTCCGTTTTCAGCCGTTTTCCTTCCGCGAAGCTAGATAGCAAGACGGCGCCCGTCTCCTTCTTGCCCTTGGACCCCGACTCGACGTGGAGCTTGAGCGACAGATCTCCACCGTCGGACGGCTCGCTCGCTCTGGCGTAGAAGACGAGGTACTTCGCCGAAGAAGCGTCGATCGCGGACCAGCTCTTGTTCATGGCCAGACCGCTGCCCGCCCACATCTTCCCCCAGAACTTGTCTTGCTCGGTCGTCACCCAGATCCATTCGAGCGACAGCGCGTGACCGTCGCTGCTACGGAAGATCAGCCATTCAGGGTGCCGTGCGGTGGAGGCATCGCCAGCCAGCTCGCGGGGAAAAGCCTCCCGGCGCTGTGGGATCCGCTTGGGCCCGAGCTCGAGCTTGACGCCGCCCTGGCCGTCGGCGCCCGAGCAATCGGCCCAACTTGCCTCGTAGTACCGCGTCGGCCGAGACACGCCAGAGTCGGCGGATCGCCCCGCCACGGACTGCGACGCGGGTGACTCGGGCGGTGGCGCAATGCAGCCCGCTAGCAAGAGGACGCATAGGCGCAACGGGTGTTTCATCGATCTAGATCCTCTCAACTTCACTCGAAAGCAACGTCGTCGATCTGGAGCTCGTATGCCGCCGGTTCTGCAACGTAGTTGCCGCTCGCGTCCGGTGTGAAGGCCAGCCCGATATCCCATTGGAATTGAAAGATGTCGTCCCCGTTCGCGGTAACCGGCGTCCCATTGGCGTCGCCGCCAATGAAGCCGGACCACAGCGCGTGAACCTGAGTCCACGTGTCGGTGACCGGGAAGGAGAACTTCGGCGACTTGCAGGTTTCGGTCGTACCCGTGCAGGTGCCACGGTTCGTAGTTCCGGCTGGCGGAACGGAGGGCGTCGTTTCGGCCATCACGACGCTGACGGTAGC